>JAJDWB010000009.1 GCA_022825855.1 Dehalococcoidia bacterium | reverse complement strand
GGGCGGCGGCGCTGCTTGGCGTCCTGGCGCTGGCGCTGTTCGCGTACTCGACGCTGGACGTGCAGGCCAGCCATGGGAGCGCGCCTGATCCGCCGACGAATCTGACGATCACCGCGACGACCACGTCGGCCATCACCTTTAGCTGGAGCCCGCCAGCAGATACGACCAACCTCAACTGGTACCGATATCAGCGAAAGCGGACAGTCGACTCCAACTGGGGCGAGACAACTGCAATTGCCGCCTCTGGTACGAGCGCCACGTACTTCAACCTTCAGACTGGTGTCGAGTATGACATTCGCGTGTTTGCCTGCTTGCACCAGAGCACTCAGTGCAGTGCCGAGCTTGCCACGACCGCGTACACGAGTCCAAACAAGGTCGGCGGCGTCACCAAGGCGGGCCGCGGCAGCGTCACCTGGAGTTGGAACAAGCCGTCGGGCGGGTTGACCGGTTACGAGTGGCAGACCCGCACCAGCTCCGAGTCTGACTGGCCCAACGCGGTCGACACGATTAGCGATCCCGACGCCACGTCGGTGACCAACGGTGAGCAAAGCCAGTACCGCTTCCGGGTGCGCGCGGTCGCGGGAACCAGCAAGGGCGCGTGGAGCGACGTAGCCATGGTGCTCGGCCGGCCGGCGACGCCGATGAACTTCATGGTGTCGAACGTCGCTGCCTCGAGTGTGACGTTGATCTGGGATGCTTCGACGACCACCGGCGGCGGGGCGCTGACGAGGTACCTCTACCAGTGGCGCGTCGACATCGACGGCCAGGATCCGGGCGCCGGCTGGCAGTCCGGCAACACGCCGGATGGCAGTACGTTGACCGCCGAGGTCACTGACCTGATGCCCAACTCGGACTATGAGTTCCGCTTGCGTGCGGAGAACGCCGAGCGCAACGGCTTCTTCACCAACCCACCCGCTGCGGCGACGACCGAGAACATATCGGCGACGATCAGCAGTCCGGCGTCGTTGACAGAGGGCGAGTTGGACGGTGCGCGGTTGACGGTGGACCTGGGCGGGACGCAGTTCGTTCAGAACCTGACGGCAGGCCACTTCGGCGTGAATCCGGGACCGGCGGGTACTTCCGTATCTAACGTCGAACGGCAGAGCGATACACGAGCGCTGCTGACCCTCAGGTTCACGGGCGACTTCTCCGCTGATACGAGCATCACAATCACCGTCAGCACCTTTGGGCACACCGGTACCGGGCAGCTCGCAACGAGCGCCATTCCGGTGACGGCGGAGACGGCGCCGGGCACACCGACGATTACCAGAGCGGACGGCGGTCCGGGGACGGTAACCGTCGAGTGGATCGAGGTGGCCGACGCCGACGGGTACAAGGTGCAGTGGAAGTCGGGCATGCAGAACTATGACTCGAGCCGCGAGCTAGTGATTACGGGCGGCGACACGACGACGGCGGTGATCCGCAACCTCGCACCAAGCACCAACTACGAGGTGCAGGTGGCGGCGACCAAGCGTCTGGCACCCGACGGCACATGGGCTGCCACCGTCGCGCGGACCGCCGCGATCTCGGCGAGGATCGACAGTCCGTCGTCGCTGCACGAGCGGGATCTGAACGGGGCGCAACTGACGGTGGACATCGTGGGGACGACGTTCGTCACGAGCCTGGGGTCGGGCCATTTCAGCCTGTTGCCTGCGGGTGTGAGCGGGCTGTCGGTGGCGTCGGTCAACCGCGTGCATACGACGCGGGCGGTGCTGACGCTGAGCTACAGCGGGAACATCACGACGAACGTTGACCTGCAGGTGGTGCTGGATGGATCGGCGACGGCGGCGGGGTCGCAGTTGACGACGAACGCGGTGGCGGTGACGGCGTCGGAGGCGCGGTCGCACTACGACTCGGACGGGGACGGGTTGATCGAGATCTACACGCTGGCGCAGCTCAATGCGATTCGCTGGGACCCTGAGGGCAGAGGCAACACCAGTTTCTTCCCCCAGCACAGCGACGCCTACGCCGCGGCCTTCCCGCTGACCTCGGGCGGCTCGGTCTGTCCCTCGGGGACGACCTGCAGCGGCTACGAGCTGATGGCCGATCTCGATTTCGACGAGAACGGCGACGGGACGATCACGGGTGCGGACGCCGCGTACTGGAACGACGGCGCGGGATGGGATCCGATCGGCAACAGCCCCGGCTACACCTTTGACGGCAATGGTCACACTATCTCCAACCTGTTCATCAACAGGTCCGACAATTCGGCTCTGTTTGCCAGCATGATTTCGCCCGGCCTGTTTCGCAACGTGGGCCTGGTGAACGCGAATGTCAGAGGCCGGGAACGAGTTGGCGCGCTCGTGGGCGCCCTCGCTTCGGGGGCATCCGTCACCCGCAGCTACGTCACCGGCTCCGTGACAGGGGGCGCTTCTGTCGGCGGCCTGGTGGGGAACACCCTGGGGACCGTGAGCCAGAGCTACGCGGACGTGACTGTGACGGGCGGCGTTCGAATAGGCGGGCTCGTGGGCGTTCTCGACGGCTCCGGCAGCGTCCGTGACAGCTACGCCGCGGGTCGGGTGCGGACCAACCCCGCCGCCGTTATCGGCCTGATTCCCGGGGGGCAGATAGACGGAACCCACGTCGCCGGGCTGGCGGGTGTGATTGACGGCAGCGGCAGCGTGAGGACCAGCTATTCCAGCGTGATCGTCGAGAACACCCTTCGTCCGTCCCGGACTGCCGGATTGGTTGGTTGGCTTTCCGCGAACGCCGGTCGAGTGGAGAACAGCTTCTACGACACCGACAACACTCGGGACACTGACACGTCGGACGCCGACCTGGACAGGGTTGCGGTGCGTCGTAGCGGGAGCACCGGCACCTTGACCAACGTCTCGGGCCGGTCGACGGCGCAGTTGCAGGCTCCGACCTCGGCGTCGGGCATCTATGCGGCCTGGGGTACCAGCGTGTGGGACTTCGGGTCGTCGATGCAGTATCCGGTGCTGAAAGTCGATTTCAACAACGACGGCCGGAAGACGTGGGAAGAGTTCGGTTACCAGCGCACGGCGACGGTGAGCGGCGTGCGGGCCAACGGCGGTACGAGCCGGGTGACGGTGTCGTGGAACGCGGCGCGGCGCGCGGACGTCTACCGGGTGCAGTGGAAGCTGAGCAGCGCCTCGAGCTACGCCTCGGGCGACGTGATCGTGATCGGCAGCGGGTCGACGACGCAGGCCGAGATCGGCGATCTGCTGGGCGATACGTCGTACGACGTGCGAGTGCTGGCGACGAGCCGGGCCAAGGGCTTCGGCGCGCCCTCGAGGACGTCGACGGCGCGGACGCTGCCGGACCACGCGATCGTGTCGGCGACGGATCCGTCGCCGCTGGGCGAGCGGAACCTGGACGGGGCGACGCTGACGGTGGACCTGCTGCCGGGGGTCTACGATCCGTGGGCGCCGCGGCTGGATCGGGCGTCTTGGACGGCGACGGGCGTGCCGGGCGTGACGATTGCGGACGTGCGGCGGGTGTCGGACGAGCGGTTGGTGGTGACGCTGGCGTCGGACGACACGGATTTCGATACGGATCGGCTGTTGCGGGTGGACATCCGCGGGGCGCACACGAGCATCGAGACGGTGACGGCGGTGACGAGTGTGCGTGCGGAGGTCGAGCCGCCGCCGGGCCGGGTGCAGAACGTGCGGGTCGTGCCGGGTCCGCTGTGGATGCGGGTGACCTGGGATCCGGTTGCGGGCGCGACGGGCTACCGGATCGAGTGGAGTCCGGCGGCGTATGCGTCGTCCTTCCACAAGAACTGGCCCTGGCCGACGAGCTACACGATCGGGGGGCTGCAGCCGGGCACGGAGTACCGGGCGCGGGTGGTGGCGACCAAGGAGCGTGCGCCGGACGGTCAGGCGTCGGCGTGGGCGTCGGCGACGACGCCGGCGTTCAGCGCGCGGCTGGTGCGGACGGAGCCGTCGGAGTTGACGGAGGACAACCTGAACCGGGCGCGTCTGACGGTGGACCTGACGGGCGTCGAGTGGGAGCGGTTGGTTGAGGGCCGCTACTACCGGTCGCAGTTGGGTTGGCTGAATGACTGCTCGGAGGCGAAGTACTACGACAACTGCTACCCGTTCATCGTGGACCGGAGCGTCTCGGTGGCGGGGATCGAGCGGGTCTCGGGCTCGCGGGCGGTGGTGACGTTGCGGGCGCGGAACGTGGATCTGAACGGTCGGGGTCTGTGGATCCGGTTCCCCGACGATCTGCACACGCATTACTACGGCGAGGCCGACTACATCGTCTTGCAGGTGATCGCGCCGGACGAGCCTGAGGACACGTTCGAGACGGCCAACAATCAGCGGCCGGAGGAGACGGAGTCGACGGAGACCGAGACGGAAGCGGAGACGACGCCCGAGACGCCGGCGTCGGTGATCGTCAGCGAGAGCAGCCTGAGCGTGACCGAGGGCGCGTCGGCGACGTACACGGTGTCACTGTCGGTGCGGCCGCTGGCGGATGTGCAGGTGCACGTGTTCGCGACGAACGGCGTGTCGGTGCAGCCGGGCGTGCTGACGTTTACGTCGGCGAACTGGTCGGCGCAGACGGTGACGGTCGGCGCGGACGAGGACGACGATACGTCGGACGGGACGGCCTGGATCACGCACAGCGTGCTGGCGGCGGCGGGGTCGGGCTACGAGAACGCGCCGCTGCCGGGCGTGATGACGGTGTCGATTGCGGACGACGACGAGTTGCAGGCCCAGGCGGCGCAGCAGCAGCCCGAAACGGAGCCCGAACCCGAGGCGCAGCCTGCGCAGCAGCAGCAAGGTGAGACCGAGGAGCCGGAGCCCCTGGAGTTGACGGATCGCGACATGCTGGTGGCCTTCTACGAGTCGACCGGCGGCGCGGGTTGGACGAACAATGCGAACTGGCTGAGCGAACAGCCGCTCGGTCGGTGGCACGGCGTAACGACGAACGCAGAGGGCGAAGTGATTCGGCTGGAGTTGCGGATCAACAACCTAAGTGGGTCGCTGCCGGCGGCGCTGGGTCAGTTGGATGCGCTTGAGGTGTTGTCGCTGGACCGGAACCAGTTGAGCGGGAGTCTGCCGGTTGAGCTGGGGAATCTGTCCAACCTGACTCGGTTGGCGATGAACCGAAACCAGTTGAGCGGGTCGATCCCGTCGGAGCTGGGGCGACTGTCGAGCTTGAGCATCATTGGGCTGGCGCGGAACCAGTTGAGCGGTTCGCTGCCTGAGAGTCTGGGCGGGTTGAGCGGTCTGACCCGGTTGGCGTTGCATCACAACGCGGGCCTGTCCGGGGAGCTGCCGCAGGGTCTGACGGGGAGCGCGCTGGAGTACCTCCACTTCCAGGAGTCGGGTCTGTGCGCGCCGTCGGATGCGGCGTTCCAGGCGTGGTTGGCTGGGGTCGCGAACAAGAACGGGCCGACCTGCGCTCCCTGAGCAGTCGGGGAGGGCGGGTCGCCGCGGCCTGGGCTGAGGAGTTGTGACACAGCCGACATCGCGCCGGCCCGACCCGTGCTATGTTCCCGTCAGGACCGGGCAGGAGGCCGATCACGGTCAGATTGCGCGCACAGGACGCCGAGCAGATTCGGGCGAGCCTGCAGGCCTCGCGGACGGGCCGCTGGAAGCATACAGTCCGCCTAGATCGTATGTCCCATGAGCCCCAGGAACAGTGAGCACGTCTACGACGTCATCGTCGTTGGGGGCGGCGCCGCCGGCGTTGGTGTGTCGGTCACGCTCAGTCACGCCGGCGTCGAGAACTTCGTCGTGCTCGAGCGCCACACGGTCGCCTCGTCGTTTGCCTCATGGCCGGCCGAGACTCGCTTCATCACGCCCTCCTACACGACCAACTCGATAGGCATGCTCGACATCAACTCGATCGCGATGGGCACCTCTCCCGCGTACAGCCTTGAAGTCGAACATCCCACGGGCCAGGACTACGCCAAGTATCTGCGCGCCGTCGCCCACTTCTTCGACGTGCCGGTCGAGGAGCACACCGACGTGCTCCAGGTCGCACAGGCCGACGACGGCTTCTGCGTCGAGACGGCCGGCGAGACCTTGCGCGCCAAGCACGTGATCTGGGCCGCGGGCGAGTTCCAGTACCCGCGCCTCGGCGGATTCACCGGCAGCGAGCTCTGCCGCCACACGGCGACCGTCGCCAGCTACGAGGAGCTGGACGGCGACGACATCATCATCGTCGGCGGCTACGAAAGCGGGATCGACGCCGCCTATCACCTCGCGTATTGCGACAAGCGAGTGCGGCTGTTCGACATCAACTGTCCCTGGGAGAGCGAGAGTTCCGATCCGAGCATCGCGCTCTCGCCGTTCACGCTCGAACGCATGCATGAGCGTCAGTTCGCCACGCAGGTCGAGCTGTTTCCCAACACGGCGATCGAGTCCGTCACCTGCTCGGGCACGACCTATGAAGTCACGGCTCAGGACGGGCAGCGCTATCAGACCTCCACGCCGCCGCTGCTGGCAGCCGGGTTCGAGGGCAGCCACAAGCTGGTCGCCGACCTGTTCGAGCAACGCGAAGACGGCTCCCTGCTGCTCAGCGAAGACGACGAGTCAACGATCGTGCCGGGCATCTTCCTCTGCGGTCCGGCGGTTCGCCACAACAATCATGTCTTCTGCTTCATCTTCAAGTATCGACAACGATTCGCCGTGGTCGCCAAGGCGATCGCGACCTCACTCGGCCTGCCCGCGGAAGAGCTCGAAGAGTATCGCAAGTGGGGCATGTATCTCGACGACCTCTCCTGCTGCGGCCAGGAGTGCGCGTGCTGACGCGAATCGAGCAACGGTTCGTCGTTTCCGGCGCCGGACGCGGCCGACTGGCCAAGGCGCGCAGCATCGGCTGGCTCGGACAGACGGTCGCCAGCGTCTGCTGGATCAGCAGCATGCTGGCCTACGGACTCGAGTCCGGCGGCGACTGGCTGCAGTTGTGCGCCGCCTCCGCCTGGCTGCTGGCCAACATCGCGACCATCGTCACGGCGCGCGCCGACTGACATCCGGTTCGCGCTCGCAGGGATACGGTCGGGCAGACGCCTAGAACCCGCCGATGTCGCCGCCGAATCCACCTCCGTCGAACCCGCCGCCCACGTCGTGGCCGCCGTCGAAGTGTCCGCCCTCGAAGCCGCCGACGCTGTGTCCGTGGTCGCCGCCGGCGTAGTGGTCGCTGGCCATGTAGCCCACGGCGGCGGCGCCCAGCCACCAGGTCCAGGTGTGGTCCTGCCACTGACGCACGCGCGCGTTGGCGCGCTTGCCGAACAGCCGCGAAACGATGCGCAGCGGCCAGAAGACCAGCAGCGTGACGATTTCCATGATCAACGTCTTCATAAGTGCCTCCCTGGTCTCGGTGCGCCGACGCGGTCCGTGTGTCGAATGTAGCCGATTCGTGCGCAGCCGCTAATCGAACTCGGCGGGGTCGAGGAAGCGGTCGAGCACGTTACGGGTGATCCGCGACACGTTGTTGTCGTGATCGTTGTGGAACAGCGAGGAGACCCAGGCGATCGAGCCGGTCGAAAAGACGGCGCCGCCGCGCGGCGTCTCGAAGAAGACCATGTCGGCGTGCACCTGCGGATCGTCCAGGCCGCCGATCGAGAGCAGCATGTGACCGATGTCCTCGTTCACGCGGATGTAGGCGTCGGTGTGCTGCTCGGACGTCGCGACCGTCAGCGCGTGGGGCGGCGTCCCGTAGCCGCGGCTGGCCGAGTCCAGCTCCAGACCGGCCGCGCCGCCGCCGATCAGGCCGAAGTCGCCGATGATCTCGTCCTCGACGCCCTCGAAGATGAAGGCGGCGCGCGGATCGCGGCTCTCGTCGGTGCGGCGGAAGTAGGAGCAGTGGTCGAAGCCCTGGGCGATGAAGCCGTTGCCGACCAGCGACTGCGGCGTGCGTCCGGCGCGCCACCAGAGCCCGCCGTACTCGCCGGTGAAGGCCATGAAGTACTCGCCCGGCTCGCTGGCCCAGGAGCGGGAGCCGTCCTCGGTCCGCCGCATCTCCATCGCGCCGGGCTTGTCGTCGCGGTAGGCGACTCGCCAGTAGAAGCCGTTGCCGCCCATGTACATCAACCGTCCGCCGCGCTGGGTGAATGCGTGGATCGCGTCCCACATCTGCGTCGAGTAGTACTCGGGATGACTGCCCGTCATGACGCACGAATAGCGCTCGAGCAGCGCCACGCCGTCCTGGTGCATGTCTTCGTCGGTGATTACGTCGAAAGGGATCTCCTGCGCGTCGAGCCACTCGACCAGGTGCATGTCGGCGCTGAGCTGCCAGAGCCAGGGATGGGTCGGACGGATGTTGATCAGCGGGCGCAGGCGTGAGGAGTAGCAGACGCCGGTGCCGTCGTTGTGATTGTCGTACATCGAGTTGCCGTACTCGGTGTGGCGATTGAGATAGCGCATCTCGGGAGAGATCACGGTGAGATGGTTGGAGAGCAGTTCGTTCCCGGTCTCCATTGCGCCTCGAGCGTTGCCGTAGGCCATGTAGCTGGCCGTCGGGATCAGCAGCGCCAACGACGCCGTCGACCGGTTCCGCGGCGGACGCACGACGAAGGTGATGTGGTCCTCCTGATCGCCCGAGGTGAGGCGTGCGGCGTAGAGCCCGCTGGGCGTGTCGGCGGGGACCTCGAACTCGAAGTCCGGCTCCCACTCGCAGTCGTAGAGCGAGTCGTCGAGGAAGTGGATGGCGGCGTACTGATCCGGCGCGTGGTTGAAGTCCAGCTCGTCGCCGGTCCAGGTTGAGCCGCGCACGGCGCGGATCGGCAGGTTGATCAGCTCGCCGTGGGCGCGGTTGGGGGAGATGTCGACGATCTCGTCGGTCTCGATCGCGCGGGCGAAGTCCCAGGCGGCGCAGATGTCGGGACGCAGGGCGCGCGGCAGGGCGTCGCTGCGCAGAGCTTCGATCTCGTTGCGCTCGAGCACGCGCGAGGCGACCACCGGCCGCTCGATGCGACCGTTGAAGATCATCTCGCCCACCGGTTTGCCGCGCGCCTCTTCGCGGCTGGCCGCCGCGATCAGCAGCGGCGCGTCGCAGCTCACCGCGGCGGTTCCCTCGACGCGGTGACTTGCCTCGCCGCTCGACGTGTCGCGAGCGTAGGAGTCGAGCAGTTGCTGGCTCAGGCGGATCTCGCCGCCGGCGGCGTCGTAGGTGGCGCTGACCAGGTACCACTCGCGGGCGACGAGCGGTTGGCCCAGGGCGAACTCGCGGATGCCTCCGGCGCCGTCGCCGAGTTGCAGCACGAGGCCGTCGGCGGGATCGGTCCAGAGCGCGAAGCCGCGCCCGGCGGCGATGTCCATCTTGGAGATCAGGCAGGCGCGCCGCAGATTCGGCAAGGTCGGGAAGATGGTGGCCTGCAGCCCGAGGTCGCCGAGACGGTCGAAGGCGGGTCCGTGGGGCACGACGGCGTAGGAGCCGCAGTACGTCTCCTGGGTGCGTCCGGGATACTCGCCGCTGACGGAGGTCGGCAGCAGCTCGTCGCGGTAGCCGGGACCGCCCGGCTGCCGGTCGCCGGAGATCAGCCGGACGATGTCGGCCCGGTAGCGGTCGACGCCCGGCTCGCAACTGACCATGAAGCGGATGCGTTCGCCCGGGGCAACACTGATCTGGTCGCTGTAGCCGGCGATCTTCTTGTCGAGCATGGATCGCTCCCTCGGCGCTTGGTCAGTGGGCAGGCTCAGTCGAGCGCGAGCGGAGCGCCGGTGATCTGCTCCCAGCGCATCCTGAAGACGGCGCGCTCGGCTTCCTCGATTGAAGTGAAGACCTGGTCTTCGAGCAGGGTGAGATCGACGCCGCGCCGCCCGGAGAGCTGGGCCAGACCCCACTCCTCGTAGGGGATGCGGGTGACGAGGACGTAGCGGCCCTCCGCTTCGGAGTCGCGCATGCGCGTGACGATGCGCTGCAGCGCGGCGCTGTGCGGACCCATGGGGTTGTCCATGAACTCGCGGGCGAGATCGGTACGGCTCGGGTCAATCGGATACTGAGACGGCATGCGCAGCCTCGCAGGTTCGCCCGCGCAGGCTAGGCCAGGCAGATCGGCGCCGCAACCTGGATCACTGAACGCTTTGCCACCGAACTGATGTCCGCATATGATGACGCTACCTGGCTCACACTTCAACGAAAGGACGCCCCCGCATGACCCGCCTGACACCAACGACAGTCGGCAACCCAGATGCCTCGAAAGTCGAACGGATTCGAACAAACCCGAACAGGATCGACCTGAACGTGCCTGAAGAAACCTGAAAAAACCTGAAAAAACCTGAAAGCCTACACGCACAATTCCCAGTGTTTTACGGGAAATCGGGCCCCAACCGGCCCGCAGAAAAAAATTCCCCTGAAACCTGAAAACCCGATCTTTTGCCTCCAGGTTCACACCGCGCCCGGCATCGCTGTGACGGCAGAGCGGCGCAGGACTCGAAGCGACATCGATGAGGCGGCATTTGATGAGCTCGCGCATATCATGCGTAGATTGCCGACGATGGCATAGGCGGCCGACATCGCAGGAGGTTGGAAATGCGTGCCATATTGCTGATCGGACTGGGAGTGCTGATTGGGGCCGCCGCGCTGGGCGTGGTCTGGTCGGCTCAGGGCGGCGGGGATGCAGAGGTCCGCGTTGCCGTCGAGCGGCTCGACGACGGGCGCATCGAGATCGGCGTCCAACAACGCAGCGGCGGCGGGGACTGGGGCGAGATTGAACGGCCAACCCGGCGCTTCCTGGCGCCCGACGCCGCAGCGGGGGAGGTGCGGTACAGCTCGCCGCTCCCGGTTGACGTGGTGACGCGGGCCGAACAGATCGAGATTGCATATCAGGCCGAACTGGTCGATACCGGGCGTCGCATGGGCGGCTACTTCGTGGCGGCGTTCCACGCCGACGACGACCCCGAGTCGCTTCCTCCGGTCCTTTGCCTGGTGGATCCCGCCGAGGCGGCGCTGCGCGCGATCTGCGACGGGATCGGCGAGACCTTCCCCACCGGCGTCGACGTGCTTGAGTCGGGCGACTACCTGGCGATGGCGGACGAGGTCGAGCGGCGGCTGCTCGCGGGCGAGATTTCGCAGATCATGGCGACCTCAAACCATGTGCTGGAGACAGCCGTGTTCGCCCGCGACCACATCCTGCTCAACAATCCCGAGCTGGGCTGGACCTGGGTGCACTACTGGTTCGAGATGCTCAACCCGCTGCTGCCGGGTGAGGAGGATCTGTTCTGCGCGATCAGCCACGGCGGAGAGGACCTGTTCTGGGGTCTCGCCGGCGACACGGCGCTCGTCGCCGCCGCCGCGCTGGGCATCAACCTGCGGGCGGAGTCCTTCGCCGATGTCACGGACATGAGCGCCGCGATCCGGCGCTGCGTCGCGGACGGCGCGGTCTCGATCGCCACGACCCTGGTCTCGCCCGACGAGCTGGCTCCGGCCATCGCCGAAGCCGCCGCGGCCGGCATCCCGGTCATGACCTTCAACTCCGGCGTCGAAGCCGCGGGCGACGTGGGCGCCAGTTTCCACATCGGTCTGGACGACCGGCGAGCTGGCGAGTTGGCGGGCGAGGAGTTCAACCTCCAGGGCATCGACGGTACGATTCTGTGCGTCGTCCATGAAGCGAACAACGTCGGCTTGCACGAGCGCTGCGACGGCCTCTCCGCCACCTACGCCAACGGCGACGTCGAGGTCTGGAGCTACGAAGGCGACGACCCGGAGGAGGCGCTGCTCAAACGCACCGGCGAGGGTGACATCGCCGCCGTGATGGCGCTCTCCGACTCGGTCGGCCTCGACATCCTCTTCGCCCAGTGGCCCGATCCCGAGGTGCCGCTGGCGACGTTCGGCTTCAACCTGGGATTCGCCAAGTGGGTCCAGGAAGGCAAGATCCTGTTCGCGATCTACGACCACCCGCTGGTCCAGTCCTACCTGGGCGTCATGGGCGCGCTGTTGATCGAGCGCCTGCGGCTCGACCCGATCACGTTCTTCAACGGCATGTCGCTGCTGATCGAACCGCAGATCGCCAACGCCGAGCAGATGCGCCGAGTGACCGACGCGCTGATCCCGCCGGAAATCCAGGACCGCTACGCGGCTGAAGATCCCGGCGGCAGCGAATCCTCGGGCGACGAGTAGGACGGGAGCGAGCCATGCTTCGGCCGGGGCTGATCTGGCTGTCGAAACAGGATTGGGCCGAGCGGGCTGCCCGCGCGGCGGGGATCGAGCGGCTGCTTGTGCGGCGCTTCGTCGCCGGCGACTCGAGGGGCGACGCCCTGGCGGTCGCCCGGCGGCTCTCGCAGCCCGCCGACGGGCTGCTCGGCGCGAACGCCAAGTTCTCGTTTCTGGGAGAAGCCGTGACCGATCCGGCCGACGCCGAGCAGGCGGTCGCCGAGTACTGCGCGCTCGCGGCCGCCATCGGCGAGGCCTCGCCCCTGGATGCGCGGATGGGCGTCAAACCGACCTTGCTGGGCCTCGGCATCTCCTACGAGACGGCCGAGCGCGGCTTGCTCACGATCGTCGAGAGCGCCGACGGACACGGCGTGCGGGTCGAGCTGGACATGGAAGGCTCGGAGACCGTCGATGCGACGCTGCGGCTGTTTCGGTCTGCGGCGGCGACGTCGGAGCTGACCGGTGTCGCGCTGCAGAGCTATCTGCGCCGCACCCCGGACGATGCGCAGGCGTTGATCGACGAGGGCATCGCGCGGGTCCGTCTGACCAAGGGCGCCTACAGCGAGTCGGGCCGGATCGCGCACAGCGGCGCGGGTCCGATCCGGCGGGCCTACATCGGGCTGTTGGAGCAGCTCTGGCAGGGCGGCGCCGATGTCGGCGTGGCCACGCACGATCCGGTCCTGCATCGGGCGGCCCGGCGTCTGGCCGACGAATCGACCGCGATCGGCTACTGGGAGTTCCAGATGCTCTACGGCGTCAGACCCCAGTTGGGCCTCGAAATGCGCGAGCGCGGGGAGCGATTGCGGATGAGCATTCCCTACGGCGAGCGCTGGTATCCCTACCTGATGCGCCGGATCGCGGAGCGGCCGTCCAACGCCCTGTTCGCGCTGCGCGCGCTGGCCGGCCGCTAGCGCTGTGTTAGCCTTCGCGCCAGCAGCAATCGTCCAGGTGCCCGTCCCGGGAGAATAGGGAAGGCGGTGAAAGTCCGCCGCGGTAGCGCCACTGTGAGCGGGGCTCGAACGAGCCAGGGGAGAGCCGGCGGCCCGGCATCCCGCCCGCGAGCCAGGAGACCTGCCTGGACGATGAGGTGACAACTCTCCGCATCAGAGAGGTCGCTCCTTGGCCGTCGCGCGAGTCTCCCCTGGACGCCGGTGGTCGCGGCCGAGCTTGCGCGGCTATCGGCGGATGGGCGTCGGCGCGCGGCTGAGCCTGGGCACGGCGGCGCTGCTCGCTCTCGTCATCATCGTCGGCCTGATCTCGCTCAGCCTCGGTCCGGTCGAGATTCCGGTCACACACGTCGCCTGGATCCTGATCTCGCCCTTCGGGATCAACGTGCCCGAGTTCGGCCGCACCGAGCAGCTCGTGATCGAGCAGATCCGTCTGCCGCGGTTGGTCGTGGGAGCATCGGTCGGGATCGCGCTCGGCGTGGCCGGCGCGACGATGCAAGGGCTGTTCCGCAATCCGATGGCCGATCCGGGCATCATCGGCGTCTCAGCCGGGGGCGCGCTGGGCGCGGTCGTAGCGATCTCAACCGGAGCGGCGGCGCTGTTCCTGCTCGCCCTGCCCGTGTTCGCCTTCGTCGGCGCGATCGCCGCCGCCTTCCTCGTCTACGCGATCGCGGCCGTAGGCGGCCGCTTCTCCATGGCGACGCTGCTGCTCGCCGGCGTCGCGATCAACGCCTTCCTCGGCGCGGTCGTCTCGGCGATCATCCTCTTCCTGCCCGACAACGAGGCGCTGCGCGAGGTGCTGTTCTGGCTCGCCGGCGGGCTCGACTCGCGCTCCTGGGAGCACGCCCAGATCGCCTCGCCGCTGATCCTGGGCAGCGTCTGCGTGCTGCTGCTCATGTCTCGCGATCTCAACCTGCTGATGCTGGGCGACGACGAGGCGCGATCGATGGGCGTGCGCGTCGGCCGGACGCGGGTGCTGCTGCTGGCCACGGCCGCGCTGGCGACCGGCGCAGCCGTGGCGGTGAGCGGTACGATCGCGTTCGTCGGGCTGGTCATCCCGCACATCATGCGGCTGCTGCTGGGGCCGGACAACCGCGTCCTGATTCCCTTGAGCGCGCTGGGCGGAGCCGTGTTCGTCCTGGTCGTCGACACGGTGGCGCGCACGATCATCGCGCCGGCGGAGTTCCGCCTGGGCGTCCTGACCGCATTCGTCGGCGCGCCGTTCTTCATCTTCCTGCTGATCAGGAACAAGCGACAGGTCTACTCGCTGTGACCGGCGGGCAACGAGGGGGAGGGCGGCTCATGAGTGGGCAGAACGGGATGGCGGCGTCCGCGCTCGACGCGAGGTCGGTCACGTTCAGCGTCGATGCGAAGCGTCTGCTGGACCGCGTCGACCTGCATGCCGACCGCGGACAGTTCATCGGACTAATCGGTCCCAACGGCGCGGGCAAATCGACCTTGCTGCGCGCCATCTCCAGCGTGCTCAAGTTCCAGCAGGGCGCGGTCAGTCTCGAGGGCGAGGATCTGCGCTCGCTTGGGGCGAAGCGGATCGCCTCGACCCTGGCCCTGGTCCCGCAGATTGCGCCTTACACGCAAGGCTTCACGACGTTCGAGTTGGTCCTGATGGGACGCTACCCGCACATGGGCCGGCTGCAGGTCGAGGGCGAACACGACGACCGGATCGCAGGCGAGGCAATGCGACTGACCGAGACCGAGGCGTTCGCCGAGCGCACGCTGGACACGCTCTCCGGGGGCGAACGCCAGCGAGTCTTCCTCGCCCGGGCGCTGGCCCAGGAACCTCGGATTCTGCTGCTGGACGAGCCGACCTCCAATCTGGATATCCTGCATCAGCTCAAGATCCTGACGCTGGTGCGGCAGCTCGTGGACGACGGCCTGACCGCGGTGGCGGCGATCCACGACCTCAATCTGGCGTCCAGATTCTGCGATCGGCTCGTCGTGCTGGCCGAGGGTCGGGTGCTGGCCGAGGGTCTCGCCGCCGAGGTCCTGACGCCGGAGACGATCGAGGAGGCGTTCGGCGTCAGGTCGGCAGTCCATCGCGACCCCTCGACGGACGCGCTGATGATTAGCCCGATCGCCGCCGTGGACGATGAACCCGGCGCGCGCGGCAGGGTCGGCCGGACCGCGTCCGCCGCGCAATACGGGATCGCGCGCCGCGAAGAGAGCGAGGCAGCCAGTGCCATCGGCTAGAGACGCGGGTCAGCCGCCAAAGCAGCCCGCGCCGAGAGGTCCGCGCGTGCGCAGAGGGCTGGTGATCGTCAATACGGGCGAGGGCAAGGGAAAGACGACAGCCGCCCTGGGCCTGCTCTTCCGCGCCTGGGGCCGCGACTTCAAGCTGCGCATGTTCCAGTTCATCAAGCACTCGACCGCCAGATTCGGCGAGCATCGCGCAGCCGAGCGGATCGGCCTGCCGATCGAGTCGCTGGGCGACGGCTTCACCTGGCTGTCCAGGGACATGGACGAGACCACCGCGCTCGCGGTCGCCCAGTGGGAGCGCTGCAAGGAGGCGATCCTCGAGGGCGAGGAAGACGTCATCGTGCTGGACGAGTTCACCTATGCGATGCACTACGAGTGGGTGCCGGTGAGCGACGTGATCGAAACGCTGAAGCAACGTCCCGAGACGATGCACGTGATCATCACCGGCCGCTACGCCCCGCAGGAGTTGATCGACTACGCCGACCTGGTCACGGAGATGAAGCTGATCAAGCATCCGTTTGCCGACCAGGGAATCAAGGCTCAACCGGGCATCGAGTTCTGACCGTGTCGCTCGAACAGCTTGAACAACTCATCTCAAGGATCGCACCGCCCGACCGCTCGGCGATCGAGGCCGCCCGCCAGCGTCAGGCGCGCCTGACCAAGCCGCCGGGCAGCCTCGGCCGGCTGGAAGCGTTGTCGTTGCAGCTCGCCGGCATCCTGGGCAGCGAGCGGCCAGCAATTCACGGCGCGGCGATCATCGTCGCCGCAGGCGATCACGGTGTCGTGGCCGAGGGCGTCACCGACTATCCGCAGGCGGTTACCGCCCAGATGGTGCAGAACTTCCTCGCCGGCGGGGCGGCCATCAATGCCATGGCGCGGCAAGCCGGGGTGGAACTCGTCATCGTCGATGCCGGCGTGGCGTCGACCCTCGCGCCGCATCCCCAACTGCGTCGACTGGGTATCGCAGCGGGAACGGGGAACATCGCCGCCGGACCGGCCATGACGCGGGAGCAGGCCGAGCAATGCGTGCTCGCCGGGATCGAACTCGCGCAGGAAGCCGCGGCCGCCGGCGCGGACATCATCGGCACCGGCGATATGGGCATCGGCAACACGACCTCGGCGGCCGCGATCACATCGGCCGTGAGCGGCGCGCCGGCGGAGCAGACCACGGGTCGCGGCACCGGCCGCAGCGATGCGCAGCTCGCAAGCAAGATCGACGTGGTCGAGCGGGCGCTGCGTGCGAACCAGCCCGACCGGCGGGACGGTCTGGACATCCTGAGCAGGCTGGGCGGCTTCGAGATCGGCGTGCTCGCCGGCGTGATCCTGGGCGGCGCGCTGAGCCGCCGAGTGGTGCTGCTGGACGGCTTCATCTCGACGGCGGCGGGACTGATCGCCGAATGCCTGCATCCCGGCGTCGTCGACTACTGCGTCGCCGCGCACCTGTCGGCTGAGCGCGGACATCGCGCGGCGCTCGCACATCTGGGACTTGAACCGCTGCTCGACCTCGACATGCGGCTGGGCGAGGGGACGGGCGCGGCGCTGGCCGTGGGTCTGATCGAGTCGGCGGCGGCCTGCCTGCGCGAGATGGCGACATTCGACGAGGCGGGCGTCTCGGACGCGGAGCGCGAGCCGTCGAGCGGACCGGACTAGTGGACGGCCTGCGCCACGCGTTCGGATTCCTCACGATCCTGCCGGTGTCCTCGGCCGGAGAGACGCCGACCAGTACGGCGCGGGCCTGGTTTCCGCTGGTCGGACTCGCTCTGGGCGCGGCGCTGGTTGGACTCGACGCCGCGGCGCGGGTGGGATTGCCTCAGATCGTGGTCGGCGCGCTGCTGCTCTCGGCCCTGCTGATCCTGACTCGGGCACTGCACACCGAAGGATTTCTCGACTGCTGCGACGGCCTCTTCGGGGCGTACACGGCGGAGGACCGGCTGCGCATCCTGCGCGACACGCACGTGGGCGCGTTCGCCGTGATCGGCGGCGCGGCGCTGATTGCGACCAAGTGGAGCCTGCTCGCGGGCACCCCCGAGGAGGCGCGGATCGGATTGCTGCTCGTCTTCCCCTGCCTGTCGCGGTTCGGCATGCTATTGACGATGGCCGCGTTCCCGTACGCGCGAGCGCAGGGCGTGGGTTCGTCGTTGCAGCGGGACGGCCGCTGGTGGCATCTCGCGATGGGGCTGGTCACGACCGCTCTGGCGTCGGCGCTGTTCCTGGGTCCCGGCGGACTCGTCCTGCTGGCGGCGGGTTCGGTCGCGGCGCTGGGCCTGGGATGCTGGATTGCGGGCAAGCTGGGCGGCATGACCGGCGACGGCTATGGCACGGTCAATGAGCTGGGCGAAGTGTTGGCGCTGATCCTGGGTGTAGCGCTCGCCCCTGCCCTGCCCGACCTCTTCGACGCTCCCTTCTGGTAGGCATGGAGTCATGAGTAACGACGCCTCACGCCAATCGGTCCAGCAAGTCGAGCCCGTGAACTGGTACCTGGTCCGGCACGGCGAGACCGACTGGAACCGAGCCCGACGCATCCAGGGCCAGCGCGATGTCCCGCTCAACGCGCGCGGGCGGCGTCAGATCGGTGCGCTCGCCGAGCGGCTGCGCGGGACGCGGTTCTCCGCGGTCTACGCCAGCGACCTCTCGCGCACAGTGGTGAGCGCCCGCTTGCTGATCGGCGAGTCGGAACCGCCGATCACGCAGGCGCCGGAGCTGCGCGAGTTCTCCTACGGCGAGTGGGAGGGGCTGACCGTTGCCGAGGTCGAAGCGCGCGACGCCGATCGGTTGTCGCGCCGACTTGACGGACTTCACGAGGACTTTGCCGGGCCAGGCGGGGAGAACACCTACGACGTGTTGGAGCGCGTGCGCCGATTCTGTGAAGCGACGACGCAGCGCCACGCGCCCGGCGACTCGCTGCTGGTTGTCGGGCACGGCGGCAGCCTGCGCGCGTTGCTCGTCTGCCTGCTCGACTTACCGGTCGAACACTTCTGGCGGGTGCGGCTGGACACGGCCGCGTTGTCGCTGGTGCGCAGCTATGCCGACGGCGGCGTCCTGGAGCTCTGGAACGACACGAGTCACCTGCGCGACCTGGACGCCACCGGGGAGGACTGAGCCGTGAGCAAGCGACTGACGCTGATCCTGGGCGGACGCAGAGCGGGCAAGAGCACGTATGCGCAGCGGCTGGCCGGCGAGCGCGCGCCCGACGGCCGGGTGCTGTTTGTAGCGACGGCGGAGGCGCTGGACGAGGACATGTCGGAGCGGATTAGCAAGCATCGCGAGGATCGGCCGCCGGACTGGGACACGCTGGAGACCCCGCTGGATATCGTCGGCGAGCTCACGCCGATTGCCAACCGATACGACATCTTGCTGCTCGACTGCCTGACGCTGTGGGTGACCAACCTGATGCTGGCCGAGAGCGACCACCGCGTCCTGGACGAGGCGCGGCGGCTGCTCGATTGCTTTCGCGAGCAGGACGCTTCGTGGATTTTGGTCAGTAACGAGGTCGGGCTGGGGGTCGTGCCGTCGAACCGATTGGGCCGCGATTTCTCCGACGAACTCGGCCGTGTCAACCAGCTCGTCGCGTCACAGGCGGACGAGGTCACGTTCATCGCCGCCGGACTCCCGCTCCAGCTCAAAACACCGGAGGATCAGTCCTTCGACCAGTAGCCGGGGTCGGACGGGAAGACGGTGGCGGTTCGGGTGATCTCGATGTCGCCGTCGAGCGTGTCCCGGGCGGCGGACCAGACGGCGTAGTGTGGCGCGTCGCGGTGGGCGGCGAGGGCGGCCTCGTCCTCGTAGGCCTCGTAGAAGTAGTAGGTCAGCTCGTCCCCCGCGTCCTGCAGCACGTTGAAGCGCAGGCAGCCCGGCTCGTCCCGCTCGGAGCCGAGTGCGTCGACCTCGATCGCGTGCAAGAACTTCTCCAGACCCTCCGGCTTGACTTTGACCTTGACCCAGATCGCGATGTTGCTCATGCGCTGCGCTCCCGTGCTCCTGTTGCGGTATGTCGGCGCTCAGGCTACTCGCTGGGTAGTAGCTTGATGCGGACGGAGAACACCCGCGGAAGGCGGCAATCATGAGCAAGCTCTCGGAAGACCCTCGGATCGACCCGCGGATCAAGGCCATGTTCGGCGAGCTGGAGATCCCCGGCCAACCGGATGCCTCGAGCCGCGAGGAAATCCTGGCGCAGGCCAACTCGGAGGAAGCGGTCGCGATGCGCGAGGGCCTCGCCGCGTTCCTGGCGATGAGCGATACGGAAGAGATCGCGCCCTCGGACGGGCTGACGATCACCACAGAGACGTTCGTCTCCTCGCCGGACGGCAACACGATCAACGTCCAGCTCATCTCACCCGAGTCCGACGGTCCACTGCCCGCCGTCTACTACATCCACGGCGGCGGCATGGCGTCGATGTCGTGTTACGACGGCAACTACCAGGCCTGGGGCCGGATCATCGCGCAACACGGCGTGGCCGTGGCGATGGTCGATTTCCGCAACGCGGTGACGCCGTCGTCGGCGCCCGAGGTGGCGCCGTACCCGGCCGGACTGAATGACTGCGCCTCGGGCTTGCGCTGGGTGTCGGAGCAGGCCGAGGGGCTGGGCATCGACGGCTCGCGGATCATCATCGCGGGCGAGAGCGGCGGCGGAAACCTGACCCTGGCGACTGGGATGAAGCTGCTGCGCGAGGGAGACATCGGCCTGGTGCAGGGCCTCTACGCGCTCTGCCCCTACATCGCCGGGAGTTGGCCGCGCGACGATCTGCCCTCGACGATCGAGAACAACGGCATCCTGCTCGACTTGCACAACAACACAGGCGCGATGGGCTACGGCATCGACGCGTTCGAGGCCGAGGACCCGCTCGCCTGGCCGCTGTTCGCATCGGCGGAGGACGTGATCGGTCTGCCGACGACCGTGATCTCGGTCAACGAGTGCGATCCGCTGCGCGATGAAGGGATCGCGTTCTACCGCCTGCTGCTGGAGTCGGGCGTACCCGCCCGCTGCCGGCAGGTGATGGGCACGATCCACGGAACCGAGGTCTTCCCCATGACCTGCCCCGACGTCTCGCGGGACACAGCGAGGGATCTGGCGGCGTTGGCGATCGGCTAGACGTCACTCGCTTCGCCGCGACGGCGGCGGAACGGATACGGCAGGTACATCGGCACCGCCTGCTGGTACCTGGCGTAGGAGGGGTATCGCTCCAGCGAGATGGTCTCTCCGAAGCGGGTTGAGCCCTGGAACATCAAGAACAGGACCACGCAGCCGATTCCGGTCCAGTGCCAGAACTGGTCAGCCGCCGAGATGGCGAACAGGTAGAAGACGATCCACATGCCGACTTCGCAGGCATGGCTAGGATGCCGGCTGAATCGGAACAGGCCCGTGGTGATGAAGGGCGGATTGACTTCTGCTCCTTCGCTGATCAGGCGCTTCTTGTTGTTCTGGAATCGCAGCATCTGGATATCGGCTACGACCTCGATCGCCAGGAAGAGCAGGAACAGGACGGCCGCCAGGTAGTCGAGCCAGCCCAGCGACTGGTCGGGGTGCTGCCAGGCTTGATGGATAGGGGCCGTGAACATCCAGACGATGGCCATCTGACCGAACGCCGTGAACGTCAGATTGATCCCCTGGAATTTCAATTCGCCGTACTTCTCCCGGAGGTAGGTCCAGCGGTAGTCCACGTTGCCGAGCGGGAAGCCGCCCTTCACGGTCAGGTTGAGCGTAAGGCGAATCGCCCAGGCCAGGACCAGCGCCATCATCAGATTCACTCGAGTGGAGTCGAAGTTGAGGTCGGCGGCCACGATCACCACGAAGATGGCCGGCCCGATCGACCACATGCGGTCCATCAGGGAGTAGTCCTTGGTCACGAGCGAGAGCACCCAGCAGGCGGCGGCGATCACGATCGCCAGATCCAGCGTGAACCCGTATGGCGTGTCAATCAGTGCGATGTCGAACATGCCAACAGCACCTCAATCTTGTCCGCCCGGTCACCGCTGTCGCGAGGTCTCGCGTCCGGCTAGAACGGCTTGTCGCCCTTGATCGTGACGCGGATACCGCTGCGCGATTCAGGGTAGTAGTCCCAGATCGCCATGTGCTGGGTGCAGCGGTTGTCCCACAGTGCGACGGAGTTGGCGCCCCACTGGAACCGGCACTGGAAGTTGACATTCTTCACATGCTCGTAGAGGAAGGCCAGGATCGCGTCGCTCTCCTCGACCGGTAGCTCGACGATTCGCCTGGTGAAGCTCGAGTTGACGAACAGCGCCTTGCGCCCGGTGACCGGATGTGTGCGCGCAATCGGGTGAACCGCGCGCGGCGATTCCCGTTGCGGCTTGTGGTCGCCGTACTGACCGGAGTAATCCGAAGCGTGCAGCGCCGTCAGCGGCTCCAGCAGCGCCTGCATCTGCGGCGAGAGACCGTCCCAGGCTGCATACATATTGGACCAGCAAGTGTCGCCGCCCTTGGTCGGGATCTGGTGGATGTGCAGGATTGAGGCCATCGGCGGCTCTTCGTCGGCCGAGACGTCGGAATGCCAGCGTTCGCCGTTGTTTCGGAACGAGTCCTTGTCGGTGTAGATCCGCATCAACTCGGGGTTGCCGTGGACGTACGGCGCAGCCGGATGAATGTGCAGATCGCCGAAGCGGCGGCCGAAGTCGAGGTGCTGGTCGGGCGTCATCGGCTGGTCGTGGAAGAAGAGCACCAGGTGCTCCATCCAGGCGTCGTAGATGAACCGGAACGTTTCTTCGTCGAGCGGCTCGGTCAGGTCGACGCCGTGAACGGTGGCGCCGATCGTCGGGGTCAGGGGCTCAATCGTGATGGCAGACGTAGGCATGACGTACCTCGATGTCGCTGGGCACTGCGGCGAGTGTTGAGTTGAAGATAGCGCCGATCCGACCGCGCGTCGGCCTGCGCGATACTCAGGAGAGCGCTGGGAGTAGATCATGACGGAACAGTCCCCACCAACCTCCGACTCGAAGCAGCCGGTCTGGCAGCCTGAGATCGAACAGATAGCGCACCGCCAGGAACTCGCCAGGCAGATGGGCGGTCCCGATCGCGTCAGGCAGCAGCATGATCGCGGCAACCTGACGGTCCGCGAACGGATCGACCTGCTGCTCGATCAGCGCTCCTTCCGCGAGCGCGGCATCCTGGCCGGAGCCGGCTACTACGACGACGACGGCCAACTGGTGGGCTTCCATCCGGCCGCCACTGTGATCGGCACCGGACAGATCGACGGCCGTCCGGTGGCGGTGTCGGGCGGCGATTTCACCTCGCGGCCGCGCAGCGGCTCCGAGGCCGAGTCCGGCAACGGCGGCAAGATCCGGATTCACAGCGGCGGCGACAAGAGCGGACACATCGAGTCGCTGGCAATCGAGATGCAGATCCCGATGATCCGTCTGATCGACGGATTCGGCGGCGACATCCGCGCCACGGCCGAGATGGGCCGGACCTACCTGCCCGAGCTGTTCTGGCCCGAGCGCTGGGGCAAGCTGATGTCCCAATCGCCGGTGGTCTCGGCGGCTCTGGGCTCGGTCGCCGGACTGCCGGCGGCCGAGGTGCCCGCCTCCCACTTCTCCATCATGGTCCGCGGTTCGTCGCAGGTCTTCGCCGGCGGGCCGCCGCTGGTCGAGCGATCGATGGGCGAGAAGCTGACCAAAGAAGAGCTCGGCGGCTACAAGGTCCACGCCCGCAGCAGCGGCGTCGTCGACAACGACGCCGAGGACGAAGCGGACGCGATGCGCCAGATTCGCCGGTTTCTCTCATTTCTCCCGACCAACGTGCACCAGTTGCCGCCCGTGACCGAGTGCAGCGACCCGCCGGAGCGGCGGGAAGATCGACTGGCCTCGATCGTCCCCAGGCATCGCAACCGCGGCTACAACGTGCGCCGGATGATCGATCTGATCGTCGATCGGGACTCCTTCTTCGAGATCGGCCGCTACTACGGTCGCGCCCAGGTGACCGGCTTTGCCAGGATCGGCGGTATGCCGATCGGCCTGCTGGCCAACGATCCGATGCACTACGGCGGCGCGATGGGCGCGAAAGAGGCGCGCAAGTTCGAGAAGTTCGTCGACCTCTGCGACGTCTTCCACCTGCCGATCGTCAATCTCGCCGACCAGCCCGGATTCCTGATCGGCCGACCGGGAGAGTCGGCCGGCACGCTCCGCGCCGGCGTCAAGGCGGCCGCCGCGATCAACGACTCGCAAGTGCCCTGGGCGACCGTCGTCGTGCGGCGGCTCTACGGCGTCGCGGGCGGCGCGCACCAGGATTTCAGCCGCTTCTGCTTCCGCATCGCCTGGCCGTCGGGCGAGTGGGGCTCGCTGCCGATCGAAGGCGGAGTCGCTGCCGCCTACCGACGCGAGATCGAGGCGGCGGCCGATCCGGCGGCGCACCGTCAGGCAATCGAGGAGCGCTTGATCGCGCTGCGCGACCCCTTCTCGGCCGCCGAGGCCTTCGCGGTCGAGGAGATCATCGACCCGCGCGACACGAGACCGATGCTCGCCGAGTGGCTCAAGATCGCATACGAAACCCAGTTGCCAAGTCAGCTCGGAGTCCGCGTCAGGTACGGCATGCGTCCGTAGCAGCCTTACCCGTCGTCGGGCCGGATCAGGCTGACGGTGTAGTCGATGTAGCTAAGCCGGAAGTCGCCGGGTCGGATCGCGTCGCGGCCGAAGATAGAGGGCAATGTCCAGTTGCCAGTCAGTGACGGTTCGCCCGGATCCGGCTCTGCGATCCAGACCGTCTGGCTGATTGATAGCGGGTCGTCGTGTTCGTCCCGCATTCTCAGCGTGACTTCAAGAGGCAACGCCCGATAGCTGCCTCCGACGCCGGAGATGTCAATCGCTGAGGAGTCATACGAGAACGGTAGGGCTAGATATCGGTCGCCTAGCAACTTGTACGCGTCATCTGGCATTAGAGTGGTCGTGTCCGAGCCGGAGTCGATGAGAAAATCCACGTCGAGTTGGTCGTCGCCGGCGATGATCCGGCCTGAAACGAACGGCGCCAGATCGTTAAGCAGCCGGTGTCCAACCAGCCGGTCCTCAGACTGAAGCCAGCCGTTGACAACTCGGTTCATTGGCCGCCAGCGCGGTGAGGACCATGCGACAACCAGCGAGAGCGCGGCTTGCGCGGGGACGATCGAACGCTGACCTTCCACGTGATCGGGTCGAAGCTGTGCTGCAACACCCAGAGTTCGCGTTGGTCGGTCACAGTCGCAACCTTGCCTCCGCCGTACACGACGATCCAGTCGTGTGGGTAGTCGTCCACCAACTGGTCGACGTGCTCCTTCCAGAAGGCATGATTGTCGCCCAGTTCCGCTAACTCCGCGTCCGTCAGATCGCTGACCCTCGACTCGCTGGCGTACGGATTCCAGGGAGGCATGGCGGAAGCGCTATCGCAGACGAATGGGCTCAAGCTCCTGAGGAACGCCAGAAACTGCTGAGGATCGTCAAACGCCGCGAACTGACCACCCTCGTACACGACGGTCCAGTGTTCAGGGAACTGTTCGTTGATGAACTCGTGATTGGCGGATCGAACGGCTTTGTTTGTCGAGCGCTCGAACTCGAACTCCGCCCGCAACAGATCAGGTGTGTGCGGCAGTGTCAGGGTCGTCATCTGTGTGACCATCACCCGTTCCTCGTTGTGGTCATTCTACCGACCGTTGGCGATGGACAGCGCTGACAATCCGCTATCTTTGACGGCGCAAACCAGAGCGATGGTGAAGGGACCCAATCATGGCACTTGGCGGCTTTGCGAATCGCGTGGCGCGAGTCAATCTGAGCGACCGCACGGTTTCCTACGAGGGCATCAACGAGGACGACGCCCGCAAGTACATCGGCGCTCGAGGGTTGGGCGTCAAGTACCTGCTCGACAACGGTCCCGAAGTCGATCCGATGTCGGACGACAACATGCTTGCCCTGGTCAACGGTCCGCTGACCGGTACCGAGGTGACCATGTCGGGCCGCCTGGCCTTCGTGACCAAGTCGCCCCTGACCGGCACCGTCACCGACTCTCACATGGGCGGCTGGTCGGCGGCTCGGTTGCGCTGGGCCGGCTTCGACGCCGTACTGATTACCGGTAAGGCGGACTCGCCGGTCTACCTCGAAGTCGAGGGCGGCGAAGTCGCGATCAGGGACGCCTCGGAGATCTGGGGCAAGGGCATCCACGACACCGTCGCCCACTTCGGCTCCGACAAGGGCAACCGCTCCGACGTTTCGGTCATGTCGATCGGTCAGGCCGGCGAGAACGGCGTGCTCTTCGCCTCGTTCCTCAACGAGGACGATCGCGCCGCCGGACGCGGCGGCACCGGCGCCGTCGCCGGCATGAAGAACCTCAAGTGCGTGGTCGTGCGCGGCACGCGCGACGGCCGCTGGCGGCCCGAGCAGGGCGAGGCGCGCGAGAAATTCCGCGAGGCTCAGGGACAGCACCTCAAGCTGATCATGGAGTCGCCCGTCACCGCGCCGTCCGCTCCCTCCGAGCGCGGCAACCTGGCCAGCGAGCTCAAGGAGGGTTCAGGCGCACTCTCGGCCTACGGCACCAACGTGTTGATGAACGCCGTCAACGCCGTCGGCGCGCTCGGCACCAAGAACTCCCAGATGACCCAGACCGACGCCGACGCTGCCGAGGCCGTGTCGGGCGAGCGGGTGCGGCACGGCGGTCTGCTGGTCGAAGAGCCGACCTGTCACGCCTGCCCGGTCGCCTGCAAGAAGGAAGTCGAAATCACCGAGGGTCCGCACGCCGGCCTGAAGATGGAGTCCTTCGAGTACGAGCCGGCCTGGTCGCTGGGCGCCAACTGCGGCAACGACGACCCGGGCGTGATCGCCAAGGTCATCGACCAGTGCAACGACTACGGCATGGACGCCATCGAGATCGGCAACGTGATCTCGATGTACATGGAGGCCTCCGAGCGCGGCTACGTCGACACCCCGCTCGACTGGGGCGACGGCGCCGGCATGGTCCGCGTGACCGAAGAGATGGCGATGGGCTCGTCCGGCATCGGACAGACCCTGGGCCAGGGCACGGCCAAGGCCGCCGCGGCCTGGGGACACCCGGAGATCTCGATGACGGTCAAGGGCCAGGCGGTCCCGGCCTACGACCCGCGCGGGATCAAGGGCGAGGGCCTGGGCTACGCCACCTCGAACCGGGGCGCCTGCCACCTGCGCGGCTACACGCCGGCCTCCGAGCTGCTCGGCATCCCGGTCAAGACCGATCCGCTGGAGTGGGACGGCAAGGGCCCGCTGCTCAAGATCTTCCAGGACCTGCACGCCTTCTCCGACTCGCTCGACCTCTGCAAGTTCTCCGCCTTCGCGGTCGGCGCGCCCGAGTACGCCGCGCTCTACGAGACGGTCGTCGGCCTGCCCATGTCCGAGGAAGACGTGATGGTCGCCGGCGAGCGCATCTACAACCTCGAGCGCTACTTCAACAACCTGGCCGGCTTCGACGGCTCCGACGACTCACTGCCCGACCGCTTCCTCAACGAACCGGCGACCGGCCCGGCAGAAGGCCACATCTGCGAACTCGACCAGATGAAGGAGCAGTACTACGACGCCCGCGGCTGGGACGACGGCGTCGTCGGCGAGGCCAAGCTGCGCGAACTCGAGATCATCGCGTAGCGTTCCAGTCCCCTCTCCTTCCGGGAGAGGGCGAGGATGAGGGCCCGCAGAAGCCATGCAAATCCGCTTCTACGCGACGCTGCGGCCTATCGTTGGCGGCCGCAGCGTCGAGATGCCCGATCCTCCCGACACGATCGAGGCAGTCCTCGCGCGCCTGAGCGCTGAGCACGAGGGCCTGCAGAAGCAGCTCTTCGACGAAGACGGCGCCGTGCGCCGCTTCGTCGCGATCATGGTCGACGGCCGCGACATCCGCCACATCGAGGGTCTCCAGAGCCGCGTCACGCCGGACAGCGAACTGGACATCTTCCCCCCAGTCGCCGGCGGCGCCTCTCCCGGCGTCGTGCTCGATTGAGTGCCGGTCATCGGCCAACGCCGCTCATCGAACATATTGACGAGTACCTCTCGCAACAGTACGCTTGTTCGTCACAAGCTCTAACGACGAGAGGTGCCGCTCATCATGTCGATCCGTCCTCCGACCACCCCCATCCCGCCCGCTTCCCGGCTCCGCCTCGCCAATACCGTGCGCCTGTGCGAATCTTCCCAAATTGTGCCTCAACCTGGCAGAACACACGCGAAACTAGCCCAAATTGATCCCCCGAATCTCACGATTCCCAGTAAAACACTGGAGATCAGGCCAAAAAGCTCCCGACAGAAAAAAGTTCCGCCGGACACCTGACCCCGCCCCACCGGAGCGTCCTCTGGCCCGTCAGATCGAGTCATGCGAGACTCGCAGGCGTGGCCACCCTCCGCTCCCTCTGGCAGTACGACATTCCCCGACAGAGCGTCAAGGCGTTCCTGCTTGGCTTGGCCGTCGCAATTGCCTGTGGCCTGATCATCACGTTTTTCTGGCGCTCTCCGCCGTCGGTGGTCGAGCAGACGACGGAGACCGGTCAAGCCGAGGGCCGCACCCACGGTCTCGCCGATGGCCTGCGGGACGGCCGCGAGGAGGGATTTCTCGCGGCGCGCAACGACGTGGAGATCGTCGCCGCATCCGGAACGTTTGCAGAGGGTCGCGAGTTAGCCTTCGAACAGGCGTGGAATGAGGCGATCGAGGTCGCCATCGACGAGGCGGCCAGCGCGCCGACCATCCAGTTGCGGCGGCACACCTACTGGGAGTCGTTGCGAAGATGAGCAGACGATCCGGTCGCCGCCCGCTCAGCAACTACCGCAGCTACGATCCCGCCGCAGGCGCCTGGTGGCAGCGCGGCGCCGACTTCACCGGGATGCACTCGATCCTGGCATTCGCCGTCGCGATTGCGCTGGTCGCCGTGGTCGGCGTCGTCTTCGATCCGCTCAATGTGACAACCGAGTTTGATCTGCCGGAAGTCGAGTTGGCCGCGTTCGATGAGGAGTACGACGTCGCCTACGAGGAGGGCAAGCAGCGCGGCATCGAGGAAGGCCGCAGTCGCACCCTGGTACTGCTCGGCCTGGAACACGCCGACCGCGACGCGCCCTGGGTGCGCGGACTCCGGGAGGGCTGGATGACCGGCTGGAACTCGGCTCTGGACGAGCTGGCCGATGCCACACGAGCATCGGCCCCCGAAGATGAACGACGGCGCGAGCTTGAGCTGCTCGCCGGGATTCCGCGGCGCTGACCCGCGTGTACGCTCACTCAATGCGCCTGCTTCGCTACGACCTGCCGCGACAAGTCCTGATTGCATTTCTCGCAGCGATGGCGGTCACCGCGGCAATCGGCTGGCTGATCTCGGTGCTCGACCAGGTCACGCCCGAGGAGATCGCCAAGGCCGAGATTCGCGGTCAGCGTGAGGGCAGGATCGACGGCTACGAGGCGGCCTTTGAGCGGGGCCGTCTGGACGGCGCCGGTCGGGCCCAGTTGGCGCTGTCCGAACTGCTCGCCGCGGGCGACCCGGAGGACGGGTTCCGCCGCTCCTACGACTTCGCCTGGAACGACGCGATTGGCCGCGCGTTGAACGATGCCAAGCGCAACAAGCTGGAGGTCGAATCCGTCTTCCAGGAGTGGGAAGCGCTGCGCCGATGAGCGAGCGGCGAACCTCCTTGAAAACCTGGGGCACCGAGGAGCAGGAGCGCTCCTGGTGGCGACGCGGCCACGACCCGATCGGTCGGCACACCATGGTCGCCACGGTCTTGGGCGTGCTCATGGCGGCGATCATCGGCGCGACGCTGGATCCGTTCAACCTGCAAACCTCCGACGACCAGCGACGGGCCGAGCAGGCGGCCTACGACCAGGCATTCGCCGCCGTCGAGACGCAGGGCTACGCCGACGGTCTGCCGTTCGGCGAAGTCGAGCGCCTGGGCGAGCGCATCGTCACTCGCGGCGAGGGCGAGGACAGCGCCTACGCCGAGCGCTTCCGCGCAGGCTGGACCCAGGGCTGGAACGACGCCCTCGACGCGATGCGAGCGGTTGCAGAGGCAGAGGGCCTGCCCGACAACTTCACCGAGTACCGCGTGCTGGAGTCGATGTCGCCGCGCTGACACTGGCGGGCGCAGTCTCGCGCTGCCCAGTCGGACTATCCGGCCGGGCGGCGTACCGTTGAGGCATGGGACGCATCCTCATCCTCGGCGCAAGCGGCTATGTCGGCGGACACCTGGCTCCGCGCCTGGCGTCGCAGGGTCTCGAAGTCCGCGCGGCGGCTCGCCGGATTGATGCGCTGCGCGCGCGAAACTGGGACTCTGTCGAGTGCGTCCGCGCCGACGCGCTCGAGCCCGACTCGCTCCGGCAGGCGCTCGACGGCATCGAAGTCGCCTACTACCTGGTCCACTCGATGGCGTCGGGCGGCGATTTCTCGGAGCTGGACCGGCGCGCGGCAGCCAACTTCCGCGATGCCGCAGCCGAGGCCGGCGTGCGGCGCATCATCTTCCTGGGCGGACTGCAGCCTTCGCACGGAGCCTCGCCGCACCTGGCCTCGCGGATGGAGACGGGCGATATCTTGCGCGACGGTCCGACGCCCGTGACCGAGCTCCGAGCCGGCATCGTGGTCGGACCCGGCTCGGCCGCCTTCGAAGTGATTCGCGACCTGGTCTACCACCTGCCGATCATGCTCGCGCCGCGCTGGGTCCGCTCGCGCAGCCAGCCAATCGCGCTCGACGAGTTGATGGATTACCTGATTGGATTGCTGAACCTCGAAGAGGACGGACGCTCGCACATCTACGACGCCGTCGGTCCCGAGACGCTGAGTTACGGCGAGCTGCTGCGTCAGTTCGGCGCTGTCGTCGGCCGGCCGGTGCGCATCGTGCCCTTGCCGGTGTTGAGTCCGCGGCTCTCCTCCTACTGGCTCGATCTGGTCACGGCCGTGCCGGCCAGTATTGCCCGGCCGTTGATCGACGGCCTCAAGCACGATCTGGTCTCCGAGCGTCCGGACGAACTGCGTGCGCTGATCCCCACACGCCGCCTCAGCTACGCGCAGGCGGTCGCTCAGGCGCTGGCGGAAGAGCAGTCGCACGCACTGTCGATTCGCTGGACCGAGGGCGGCTTCCGCTACCGCCGCCAGCGGCATGACGTGTCCTGGTTCGACAAGTCGGTACGGGTCGAGGTCACCGCGTCCCGATCCGCTGACGCGGTCTGGGCTGACATCTCAGCGATCGGCGGCGAGCGCGGCTGGTACTACGCGACTTGGCTCTGGCGGCTGCGCGGGGCGGTTGACCGGCTGCTGGGCGGTGTCGGCATGCGCCGCGGACGCCGTCATCCCACCGAACTGCGGGTCGACGACCCGCTCGATTTCTGGCGCGTCGCCGCCGTCGAGCCGAACCGAAGCCTCACGCTGGTCGCGGAAATGAAGCTGCCCGGATCGGCGGTCCTGGAACTGTCGGTGGAACCGGACGGCGAGGGATCGGCGGCGCGGTTGCAGGCGCACTTCCATCCCGCCGGATCGTGGGGTCTGATCTACTGGTACGCGCTCTGGCCCGTCCACATGCTGATCTTCCGGCGATTGGCCGAAGCGATCGCCGAAGGAGTCAGGCCCCGCGCAGACGCGGATCGAGCACGTCGCGCAACGCGTCGCCAAGCAGGTTGAAGCCGAGCACGAGCATCATGATCGCGCCGCCGGCAAACACGGTCTGCCAGGGGTGCAGGTCGAGCGATCCCCGCCCGGCCTGGACCATCTGCCCCCAACTGGGGATGCCCTGCGGGCCCGCCCCGAGGAAGGAGATCGAAGCCTCGGCCAGGATGTATGCGCCGATCCCGATGCTGAAGGCAATGATCAGCACGGCGACGACATTGGGCAGCACGTGGCGGATCATGATCCGCAGGTCGCTGGCCCCGACCACGCGGGCCGCGAGCACGAACTCGCTCTCGCGCACTCCGAGCACGGCCGAGCGAATCAGCCGGGTCGTGATCGCCAAGCCCGCGACTCCGAGCCATAAGACCACGTTGAAGACGGAACGCTCCGTGATCTGCGTAAAGACGAGCACGAGTACGAGGAACGGAATCGCCTGCAGCATGTCGACGAGCCGCTGGATGAGCAGGTCCACGAGCCCGGCGTAGTAGGCCGAGATCATGCCGATGATCAGCCCGCCGACGACGGCGATCACCGAAGCGCCGAGGCCGACGATCAGGCTCAGCCGAGCGCCGTGCACCACCTGTGACCAGATGTCGCGTCCGAACTTGTCGGTCCCGAACCAGTGCCCACCCGAAGGCTCGACGAACTGGTTGACGATCACTGGCGAGCCAACATCGGGGTTGCGGGCCAGCTCGATCACGGTCGGATTGGCCTTGTAGTCGGGGTTCGCTCCTTCAAAGATCTCATCGGGGTCATGCCGCTGGATCACGGGCGCGAGCAGGGCGACGAGGATGAAGATCACGACCACAATCAGGCCGGAACCTCCCAGAGGCTTGCCACGCAGGAAGCGGCCGAGGCTGACGGTCGCGTTGCCAAGCCGCTCAAGAATCGTCGGGTCGCGCAACGGGACGACGGTGGGATCGGCGATCTGGCTCATCTTCGTCCCCTTCTACGAGAGCCGAATGCGCGGGTCGATCACGCCATAGAGGATGTCGACCACGAGGTTGGTGAGCACGGTGAAGACGGCGATGATCAACACGACCGACTGGAAGACAGGATTGTCGCGGGCGAAGAGCGAGGTGAGGACCTTGTTGCCGATTCCGGGGATGTTGAACATGTTCTCGAGGATGACCTGCGAGCCGATGATCGTGGCGATCGTGACGCCCATCACGGTCAGCACCGGCAGCAGCGCGTTGCGCAGCGCGTGCCGCAGAATCACGGCCGTTTCGGTCAGTCCCTTGGAGCGGGCCGTGCGGACATAATCCTGGCGCAGCACTTCAAGCATCTGCGAGCGCAGCAGCCGCATCGTCGTCGCCGTTCCGGCAAATCCGCCGGCGAACATCGGGATCAGATACCAGGTGATCGCCTTCCCGGGACTCTCCCACAGGTGCGGCTGACCAATCACGTCAATCAAGAACAGGTCCCACTGCAGGACGACCAGCGATGCAATCGCCGCCGTCCAGAAGACCGGCGCGGCAAGCGCAAGGATCGCCAGACCGCGCAGGCTGTAGTCAAGCGCCTTGTCCTGGAAGATCGCCGAGATCAGCCCCACCGGTATGGCGACCGTGAAGCCCACAATCATGATCAGCACGCCAAGCTCGATCGAGTAGGGCAGCGAGCGGCCAATTTCGTACCAGACGGAGTTCTGAGTCAGGAACGACGTGCCCAGGTCGAGCCGGACGGTGTCCCAGAGCCAGTTCGCGTACTGTTCGCCGATCGGCAAGTCGAGGCCGAGGTCGGCCTTGCGTTGCGCAATGTTCTCGGCCGACGCGCTGCCGGCGTCGAGGCCGAGCGAGGCGGTGGCGAAGTCTCCGGGAAGCACACGGATAGCAAAGAACGAGAACGTGCCGACGAGGAACACGACGAAGACGGCGCCGATGATTCTACGGATGATGTAGGCCTGCATGGAGGCGCCTGCTTCACGCTACTGCTTGGGAGCCTGTGCCGGACGCTGCGATGAAGCAGCTGCGCCCGGTGAGCGCATTCGACACTCACCGGGCGCAGGCTAGCTGGATCAGAGCGGAACCGGCGCTGGCGCCTGGCGATCGGCGGCAGACGGGTCATCCAGGTCAAGCCAGTGCTCGTAAGCTTGCAGGCTGACGGCGAGGAAGTTCCAGCCTTCCTCCTCCGACTTCTTCTCGATCTTGTTGTAGTTGTACCCGATGTACGGGTAGATGTAGTTGTAACAGATCGAGCGGCCGAACTGCCCGCGCTCCATCACGTAGTCCTGGACCTCGCGCACCATCTGGTAGGCGGTCTCGTAGTCAAGCTCCTGCTTGGCTGCGATCAGGGTCTCGTCGATGTACGGGTCGGAGACATCCCAGTAGTTGGAGCCGGCACCGGTGGTGAAGGCGCCGATCATGTCGGCCCGCGCGTCGGGGATCTCGATGTTCGGAATCCAACTGAAGAACGGGTCGAAGTCCTTGGCGATCCAGGACGGGATGATCTCCAGGTACGGCTTGGTGATGCCGTTGAACTGGTCGGTGTTGAAGGCCTGGTTGAACATCTCGGCGATGATGCCAGGCGTCGCCGACCATGCGGCGCGAGAAGCCCAGAGCTCGGAGGTGACCCAATCGATCTGGCCCAGGTCGGGTCCGCCGGCGGCGTCCCAGAGCGCTCGGGCCTCTTCGATGTCGGCCTCCTTGTCGATCCGGTAGCCGGGGTAGGTCTCGAGGTCTTCCTGTGGGATGGCCCAGGCCTCCTGCATCCAGGTCACCGGACCGGAGACCTTGCCCAGACCGTTGTGCAGCTGCTGAATCAACTGCCGCCGGTTGATTGCCAGGTCGATGGCTCGCGTCAGGCGCAGGTCGTTCCAGGGCGCCTTGTTCGAGGGCGTGAAGATCGCCACCGTGTTGGCGACGCCCTGGAAGGTGAGGAAGGTCTCGTCGATACGGTCGTCGTGGATCGCGAAGATGGTGTTCGGATCCGGGTCGGTCATCGAGTCGACCTGCTTCTGCTCGAAGGCGATCCGGTACGCGTTCGGGTCCTGGAAGGTCTGCACCCAGACCCAGCCGTCGAGCAACGGGCGGTTGGGCAGGCCCCAGAAGTCGGGGTTCTTGACCGCCGAGATTCCCTCGCCCGGGTCCCAGCGGGTGAGGATGTTCGGGCCAGTGCCAATCACCTTGGAGGCGTCGACTTCGGTGTACTGGTCCTCGGTGCCGCCGACAAGCTCGGGCTGGTTGATCAGGTTGAACTCGTTCGCGAAGCCTTGAATGAACGTCGCGTCGGGTTCGACGAGATTGAGCGTGACGCTGCTGTCGCCCTGGTCGAGCGAGTCGACGCCGCCCCAGTAGGCGGAGCGGCCGAAGTTGCCGGCCTCTTCGCCGCTTTGCAGCAGCTTGTTGCGCTGGCGGTCGATGTTCCAGACGATGTCTTGCGACGTGAGCGCGCGACCCGGCGCAGCCGCAGGATGGTTGGCGCCCGGTCCATCGCTGTGCCAGTTCACGCCGTCACGCAGATGCAGGACGATGGTCGTCGCGTCGGGGGTCTCCCAGGCTTCGGCCAGGTCGCCGACGAGTTCGCCGGTGTCCGGGTTCGAGAACCGCAGGATCTTGGACTGCACCCGTGCCAGCACCTGCAGCACCGGCGAAGCGACCGTTCGCTGGGCGTCGTACGTCTCGTACACGTTGGCCGACTGCTCAACGAAGTAGCCGCCGTACTTCTTCTCCGAGACCATCGCCTGCTGTTGAGCGGCCTGTTGCTCGGCCTGCTCCTGCGCGGTCTGTTCCTGGGCCTGCTGTTGGGCGGCCTGCTGCTGCGCTTGCTGCTCGGCCTGTTGCTGCTGCATGGCCTGCTGCTGTTGCTGCTGCATCGCCTGCTGCTGGGCGTCTTGCTGGGCCTGCTGCTGTTGCTGCTGGACCTGAGTCACGGCCTGGTCGTCGTCATCGTCTCCACAGCCGACCAAAGCAAGTCCGGCCGCGCCAACGCCGGCACGGGCCGACGCCCGAAGAATGCCGCGGCGGCTCATCCGCTTGCGGCTCATGCGTTGCCAGTAGGAACGCTCGCTCATCGTGTCCTCCTCTTCGAGCTTCCGCCCCGCCGACGGATTCACTCGTATCGCGCAACCATACAGGAGATTCGCCCTAAAGTAACGCAGTTGACACCAACATCCACAGGAGCGTTGAGTGGCCCGCGCAGTCAGGGAGCTCACACTACGGGGCGTGCCGATCTGGCTGCTGCGTCAGTACCTCGAACAACTCGGCGCAAGGGAGAGTGAGCCGGCCCGGCCGGGCGCGACGGATCCCGACGGCGTGGTGCGGCCCGATGCAGTAATGTCGGGCGAGGGCTGGACCGTGGCCTGGAGGACGGAGAGTCGCACGATGCATCCGAGACTGCCGACCCGCATTGAGGAGCACTACTTCACCTTCACTGCGGCGTCGGAGGACGAGTTGGAGTCGCTCCTGGAACGCTTCATGCTCAAGGCCCAGCGCGGAGGCGGATGAAGCTCTCCGGCGGCTGAGGTCGGGCGAAAGCGGCCTCCCGACGGCACTGGGCTGCCAGACCTATCATGGCGGCGTTGAATGTACTGACGGGGAGTCTGTCATGCCGGGACCGCTTGAAGGTGTGCGTGTCTTTGATCTGACCCTGTGGATGGTGGGGCCCTGGGCCTCGACTCAACTCGGGGCGCTGGGCGCGGACGTGATCCACATCGAACAACCGTCAATCGATCCCCGCACCCTGGGCGCGGGCGTGCCGCCGACGATCGACGGGACGTCGATCGGCTACATGACCTGGAATCAGAACAAGCGCGGCCTGTTCCTCGACCTCAAGTCTGCCGCCGACCGACAGACCGCGTACGAGCTACTGCAGACCTGTGACGTGTTCCTGATCAATATGCGCCCCGGAGCCGCAGAGCGGATGGGCGTCGGCTACGAACAGGTCAAGGCGGTCAATCCCGACATCATCTACACGGCGATCACCGGTTGGGGAGAAGTCGGTCCAATGCGCGACAAGCCCGGCGCCGACGTGCAGGCCCAGTACTTCACCGGTTTCTGGTCGGTCAGCGGCGCCGAGGGCGGCCGGCCCGAGGTTTACCGGCACATGGCTCAGATCGACGCCACCACCGGAAACGTGGCGGCACAAGCCGTGCTGATGGGACTGCTGGCGCGCAAGCGGACCGGCAAGGGTCAGCGGATTCACGTGGGCATGCTGCGCGCAAGCATGGCGCTGCAGAGCGGGCGGATTTCGGAGTATCTGAGCACTGGCGACCTGCACCAGCCGCAGGGATCGGCGGCATACGCGGCGGCGCCGGATCAGGCGTTTCAGTGTCAGTGGGGCGACTGGATCGGCGTGTCGGTGAGCAGCGAGGACGAGTGGCAGCGGTTTGCGGCGGTGATGCGCAAGTCGGAAGCTGAAGCGGAGGGGATCAACGATCTGGCGGCTGATCCGCGCTGGCGGACGAACCGCGAACGTGTGAATCGTCGCAAGGAACTGGCTGCGCTGCTGCAGGCCGGATTCCTGCAGCGTCCCAGACACTATTGGATGCTGCGTCTGAGCGCGGCCGGCATTCCCTGCGGCTACCCCATCCCGTTTGAGACGCTGCAGCACCACGCTCAGTCGATTGAGAACCAGTACCTGCGCGAAGTGGAGACCTCCGGCTGGGGTCCGGTCTGGACGGGCGGCGCGCCGTGGGAGTTGTCCCGCACCCCCTCGCGCTGGTTCGGCGCGTGTCTGCCGGGCGAGCACACGGGAGAAATCCTGGACGAGCTCGCTGCACGAAGGTCAGTGGTCGACGAGCCGACGCCGGTGATTGGCGACTAGGGTGCCGGGACCGCTGGCCGGTTACCGGGTCGTCGAGATCGCCGAAGGCGTGGCGGGTCCGCACACGACCAGATCGCTGGCCGACGCCGGCGCTGACGTCGTCAAGATAGAGCCGCCTCACGGTGATCGATCGCGCGGCTGGGCGCCGTCGATCGGCGGCGATGACGGCGACGACTCACCGTTGTTCCGGGAGATGAACCGCAACAAACGCGGAATCGTGCTGGACTGGAGGTCGGGCGAAGACGTGGAGACCGCACGGCGTCTGCTCGCGCAGACGGATGTCGCCGTGGTCGACAAGTTTGGCCTGCCTGCCGAGCTGCGCTGGGAAGCGCTGCATTCGCCCGGTCTGATCTACTGCGCAATCTCGGGGTTTGGACCGAAGGGTCCGTGGGCCGACCGGCCGGCATCGGAGATCGGGACACAAATGGCGAGCGAAGCGACGTCGTCGCTGGGCAGCATCGGCGAACCGCCGGTGCGTCACGGCAGCGATATCGGCTCGGTGTTCGCGGCGAACAACGCGATCCAGGCGATCTGCGCGGCGCTGTACGCGCGGGACGACAGCGATCCCGCCAATCCAACCGGCGGACAGCGGGTAGAAGTGTCGTTGTTCGGCAGTCTCATCGCGATGCGCTCCACGCTCTGGGTTGCGTTGTCGAATCCGGACGAATGGTGGGGATTCCACCTCGACAGCTACGTCAAGCCGCCCGATCACGGCTACCAGTGCCGCGATTTGCCGATCTACTTCTCCCTGGCCCGAATTCGGGGTGAGTTCTTCGATTCCATGATCGACGAACTGGGTATGGAATGGGCACGAGATCATCCCGACTACGACAAACTTCGCACCGACGGCGCAGGCGGGGCGGGACGCTACGCGGCCGAACTGAAGCCGTTATGGGAGCGCGGATTCGCCAATCACGATGCCGAGCGGGTGATTGAGATTGTCGAGCACCACGGAGGCTGGGCCTTCCCCATGCACGACTACGAGCGGCTCTGCCAGGATCCGCAAGTTGAAGCAGTCGGCGCGGTTATTGATGTCGAACAAGGCGACGGCACGGTCATGCAACAGATCGCGCCGCCCTGGGACTTCGAAGGCACACCGGTATCGATGACGATGCGTCCGGCGCCGGGCCTCGGCCAGCATCAAGATGAAGTACTCGCGGAGTTGGCTGCACGTTCGTAGCTACGTGCTCATGGGCCGAAACACCGGCAGGGTGATTTCGTCGTTGACTTTGCGGAAATCGACCTCGACGGACAGGTCGCAACTGACGTCCTTGTCTTCGATCTCGACGAGGGTGGAATACATGTAGGGGCCCTCTTCGAGCTTGATCAGCGCGACGGTGTAGGGGTACTCGTCGGGCGACCAGCCGGGGAAGTACTTCTGCCACATGCGAATCCACGACCAGACCGTGCCGTGACCGGAGATGGGCCGCCACTCCCAGTCGTCCTGCAGGCAGCGGGGGCAGGCCTCGGCCGGCGGGAACCAGGGCAGATCGCAGATGTTGCAGAACTGGAATTGCAGCACACTCTCGCGGCATCCGTCCCAGAAGGGCTTGGTCAGTTCGAGCACCGGCGGCAGCGGCTTCTCGTAACTGAGCTGCGGGGTCTGGGATTCCGTGGTCATCGATCGTCTCGCTTCAAGATGTGCCCGGTGGCCAGCGGGGCGGCGCAGGCGTAGAGGCCGTACTGCGCGTCGTCAACCTGGCGCTCGCCGCACTTCTGACGGAGTTGACGGACAGCCTCAACGTGTAGCGCCCAGCCCTGCATGTAGGACTCGCTCGTGTGTCCGCCGCCCGTGTTGAGCGGTAACTCGCCGTGCAGCCCGATCCGCTCGGGCGTGATCCAGTCACCGCCCTCACCTGGTTCGCAGAAACCCATGCCTTCCAGCGTGAACAGCATCGTTGGCGTGAAGTTGTCGTAGAGCTGCGCGAACGCCAGGTCGTCGCGCTGGACATCCGAGTAGCTGAACAGGTCGTCAGCGATCTGCGACATCGGCTCGTGCCAGAAGTCGTCGGCGACGTAGACCGGCGTGATGTCCGAGGCCTGCGACGTGGCATGGAGCAGGACCGGCGGATGCTTGAGGTCACGGGCGCGCTCGGCCGAGGTGACGATGAAGCAGACGCCGCCGTCGTTGATCAGGCAGTAGTCCAGCAGACAGAGCGGCTCGGCGATGAATCGAGCGCCGTGATAGTCGTCCATCGTGAGCGGCCGCTGCATGACGGCATTGGGATTGAGCGCCGCGTTGGCTCGGTTCGAAATCGCCAAGTGCGCCAGCGGTTCGGTCGTCGTGCCGTAGCGGAACTGGTGGCGTCGGAACATCATCGAGGTGACCGCGCCGGGTGAGGTCATGCCGTACGGCGCCTCGAACATCGCCTGTGTCGATATCCCGCGGCTCTCGCCGCCGTACTTCGCTCCGGCAGAGCGTCCGTTGTTGCCGTAGATGCAGGCAACGACATCGGCCATGCCGTTGGCCACGGCCAGGGCGGCGTATTGCAGGGCGATGCCCGACTGGCGGCCCTCGCCGGGCAGGACGTTGGCGAATCGCGGATGGCGAAGCCCAATCATCTCGCACATGCGCCCGTAGTGGGGCAGTCGGGAAACGATCACTCCGTCGACCTCGGTGCGCTTGAGTCCGGCATCCTTGAGCGCCTCGCGGAAGGCGATCAGACCCAGCTCGTAAGCAGAGCGCTCCGGATCGAGGTCGCGGTAGATGGCGCCGAACTCGGTGGTGCCGACGCCCACGATGGCGGTCTTGTCCTGGAGATTGCGCAGGGCGCTGCGGTCGGGTTGGTTGCTCATGCCGCGAGTCTAGGACGCCGCGATCTGCAGCGATTTTGCTTCGGATTCACGAAGAGTAATGGTATCGTCGGGTCTGCTTCGGGTCCCGCCCGGACCCTGCCGATGGACTCCCGATGAGCCACGCCGCACCTTCGACGCCGACCGCCGCGACTGTCGGATTCGCCCTGCCGCATCGGACCAAGATGCTGATTCTGGGCAGCGCCGTCGTGGCGATGTTCCTCTCGGCGGTGCAGCACTCGATCGTCGCCACGGCGACACCGGTGCTGGCGGCCGACCTCGGCCGGATCGACCTGATCGCCTTCATGGAATCGGCCTTCATGGCGACCTCCGTTCCGGCAGTGGCGATTGCCGGTCGGATGTCCGATGTCTACGGCCGCAAGCCGTTTCTCCTGATCGGGCTCGTGGTCTTCGCCGGAGCCACGGCGTTGGCGGGCTTCGCCACGTCGATGGAGATGCTGATCGGGTTCCGCGCGCTGCAGGGCATTGGCGGCGGCATCTTGATGGGCAACACGTTTGCAATCTCCGGCGACCTGTTTCCGCCCTCGGAGCGGGCCAAGTACATGGGCATCTTCGCCGCGGTCTTCGGCGTCGGCGGGCTGGTCGGACCGCTGCTGGGAGGACTGATCGTCGACGCGCTGAATTGGCGCTGGGTGTTCTGGTCGATCCTGCCGCTGGCGGCTCTGGCCTTTGCCTCGATCGCGATCATCATGCCCTGGCTCAGGCCGCCGCCGCGAAAGGTCGTGATCGACTGGCTGGGCATCGGCGCGATGCTGTTGGCATTGATGCCGGCGATGCTGGCGCTGGGTCTGGTCTCGACCGGCACCGCCTGGCTCGACATCAAGACCCTTGCCCTGTTTGCGGTCTCGGCGATCGGGGTCGTGGCCTTTGCCGGGGCCGAGCGTGCAGCGAAGGAACCGATCCTGCCCGGCGCGCTATTCCGCGACAACACCTTCCGCGTCGCCGCGCTGGTCATGGCCGTGATCGGCGGCGGCCTGTTCGGCGTGTCGTTCTTCCTCGCCTACTTCATGCAGGGAGTGTTGGGCTACTCGCCGACCGAGTCGGGTCTGCTGCTGAGCACCGAGATCGTCTCGCTGGTGATTGCCGCAGCGATCGGCGGACAGGTGGTCTCGCGGACCGGCCGCTACAAGTCAATGTCGATTGTGGCGACGGTGATCATCGTGATCAGCGGTTGGCTGATGACACAGCTCAGCACTGACAGCGGCGCCGTGGACGTGGTCTGGCGGCTGGTCCTGTTCGGCGTCGGTCTCGGAACTCTCTATCCGGCCCTGTTGACGGCGGCGCAGAACGCACTGCCGCAGAGCATGCTGGGCACGGTCTCGGGAGCGACGCAGTTCTTCGAGGAGATGGGCGCAATCATCGGAGTGACGCTGGTCGGCGCGCTGGTTACCGGCCGGCTGACCAGCGAACTCGCGACTCGATTGCCCGCCGACCTCGCCGAGCACGCGGATCCGACCCAGCTCCTGAGCGAAGAGGCGAGCAGCGGCTTGCTGGCCGAGATCGGGGAGGCAGGGTTCCTGCAAATCCTCGAGGCCTTGCCGGAGGCGCTCGCAGTCGCGATCACAAGCAACTTCTGGCTGTCGGCAGGTGTCGGCGTGATCGCGTTCTTCGCCGTCTTGACGCTGAAAGAGAAGCGGCTGCGCACGGGTGAGGAAGACCTGCCGGAGGTGCCGGAAGGCGCCCTCGGTCAACCTCACCCTGCGGCGTCGAACGGAGCCAACGGCAACGGAGCACTAGCGCACGGCTGGACGAGCAATCCCGCTCCCGTGGCCCGAATCCGACCTCAGCGTTCGCTCGCCCAGTCAGACGATTCGCGCCCCCGATTCTGACCATTCCCGAATCGGCCCCGAGGTGCCTCCAGGATGGCTAGCCTGACCGTACGCGAGCGACCGGTTGGGCGCTTGCTGAGAGCGACACCATCACGGCCGGCCTATCTACGGACGCCGAGAACTCCGCCCGCGAGATCCCGAACGCCGAACTGATCACCGTCGAGAAAGGCTGGCACCTGCTAGCACTCAGCGACGGAGACAACGCTTATCTCCAGGCACAGATTCACTTCCTCAAGGAGCATCTGACCTCATAACGTCTCCCGGTTCAATCCGACGGCATTGAGTACATTGCGGTCGTGACGCCGCCAAACCTGTGATTGAGGGCTCTGAACGATGACACAACGCACCGACGCATATCCGGAGCTAGAACGCGATCTGCGCTTCTTCCCTCTGGGAGTCGACGAGCCGACGAACCTGACAACTCAGCAGATCGAGCAGTACAACGGCAAGGGCTACGTCTTTCCGATTGACATCTTCTCGCAATCGGAGATTGAGTCGATCCGCAGCTACTTCGATGATCTGCTGCCCAAGGCGCTCGACGCCGGCTGGAACAGCTATGAGCTGACCAACTGGCACAAGCACTGCCAGGGCGTCTGGGACATCGTCACTGACAGCCGGATCATCGACGTGATGGAAGACATGCTCGGCGAGACCGTGATCCTCCGTCACAGCCACTTCTTCGCCAAGCTGCCGGGCGACGGCATGCGCGTCAGCTGGCACCAGGACGCCTCCTATTGGCCGATCACGCCGAGCAAGGTGGTCTCCGCCTGGCTGGCGATCGACGACTCAGATCTGGGCAACGGCGCGATGCAGGTGATTCCCGGCTCGCACCTCAAGGCGCAGGTCGAGTTCCGCGACAGCGCCGCCGACGAGCACAACGTGCTCAATCAGACCGTCGAAGACCCCGAGCAGCACGGTGACCCGCCGGTCGCGCTCGAGCTCAAGGCCGGCCAGATCTCGTTGCACAGCGATTGGGTGCTGCACGGCTCAGACCCAAACGAGTCAGACCGCCGCCGCTGCGGCCTGGCCATGCGCTATCTGTCCAAGGATGTTCGCGCCTACAACGGCTGGAACGAAAACTCGATCATCTGCCGAGGCGAGGAGCCGACTGGTCACTGGGCCAACCATTCGCGCCCGCGTGGTGAGTTGATACCGAACAAGGAGGGTGTTGAGGATCCAACATCAGTCAGTATGGAGCAACAGGACGGGGAGAACGGAGTCGGAGGATAACGGTTGATCTCACCCTCGGCCCACCAGTGGTTGCATCAGACCTGGAGACAACGTGACGCTCTTCGCCGTGTAGAACGCCTTATCACTTCCGGCATCCGAGTGGCTAAGATCGGTCCGCGTTGTCTCCGAGAGTGGTCGCGCCGACCTGAGACTTCGTCTCTTGCTGTTCAGCAGGCTCTTGCACAGAGTTCATGCGCGACTGGGTGTCCTCCGACCGCTCGTCGGGCAGGAACTGTCGATACCAGCGGCGCATCGCGTGGATTGGACCGTCGTCACGGGAGAGCAGCGGCCGGTTTCGGTAGATCTTGGTGCCCCAGATGTCGAGATCCTCTCGCCACTGCGAGAACCAGCCGCCGACGACGTAACCGACCAACAGCTTGGGCATCTGTCGGTCGGCATACCAGCGGAAGTCCACTTGCTGCTCCAGCGGTCCGACCGGGAGATGAGTCTGAAACAGCAAGACTTCGCCGAAATCGGGGAGACGGATGCGGAAGGTCATCACGCCGCCCGGTCCCCAGAACGACACCCGCGCCGACGCCAGTGTCCGTTGGACTTGGCGTCCCAGCACGTTCAGCCCCGCCTCGTCGACAAGGTGCGTCGCCCATGGCCGTTCCTCGTCCGTCATCCACCTGGGCGAATGGATGAGCTGGACTCCGGGAACCGGAATCTGAGTCCAGGGAATCCTGAACTGTCCGTGCAGCGGTTGGAAGTGGGCGGTGTCCGCCGCGTTCTCGACGAACTCGATGATGTGCATCCCCACCCGTCCCGCATCATGCTGCCCGCGGTACACCAGCCTGCCCTCGTCCAGATCAGGAATCTCGGGCAGTTCGTAGGGCGGCTGCGCCGGGTCGTTGTGAGTCGTGTCGTCGCTGGCGTGATACAGGAAAATCTGCCCGTGCATGTCCCGCACCGGATACGACCTGGCGGCCGTTCGCTGCGGCAGGCGGTCGCTGTAGGGGATGTGCGCCACCCGACCGGTTCCGGTGAATCGCCAGAGGTGAAAGGGACATTCGATGCAGTCCGCTCGCACGCGGCCGAGGGCGAGATTGGCGCCGAGATGCGGGCAATGGGCGTCCATCACGTGGACGGCGTCTCCGTCCTCCTCGCGCCAGAGGACAAACTGTCCGCCCAGGCACTCGATGTAGCGAATCTCGCCGCGGCGAAGGGAATCGCTAGACGCGAGCCGATACCAGCCGCTGGGGTAGGGATGGGGATAACTGTCCAGTCGGACGGCCTCGGAGACACGGGGGAGCGGTTGACGTCGAATCATGTGCCGTTACCACCACTCCATGTTAGCCATCCGGCTGATCGCCAATTCGCCTGGCCGCTGATACAGGGGCCGCGGCTGCCTTGCCTGCGTTGACTCGATCGGGGACGGTTCCAGTCAGCTCAGTCCCAGAACCGGGCGGGCGTTGTCGACGAGGACGAGATCCAGCTCGCTATCCGAGAGTCCGCTTCGGAGCAGTTGCAGGATCTGGGGTTGCTGGTCGGCTCCGGGCGCGTCGGAGCCGAAGAGGACGCGTTCGACTCCCAGGCGGCGGATCAGCCGCGAGGCGTCTTCGAGAGCGCAGGCTCGGCGATCGTCGCGGCAGGTGAACCGGCCGTCGTTGAAGCCGCCGGCGGTGTCGAAGATGACCTGCGGAAACCGGTCGGCGATGCGAATCCGCTGGTCCCAGTACGCGCCGGGCATGTGCGCCATGATGAACTGCAGTCGGGGAAAGCGCTCGAAGACGGGGATGAAGTGGTCGGGCATCCCAAAGATGTCGTCGCCAGGACCGCCGCGCAGCGCGCCGGTGTCGCTGAGGATCGGCAGTCCCATCTCTTCCAGCCGCGCGTAAAGCGGCATCATCCGCTCGTCGGCCGGGAAGTAGCGGCCCAGACCCGGGTGCATCTTGACCCCACGCGCGCCCATCGCGACGCCGCGCTCCAGCTCTTCCATCAGCAGATCGGTGTCGCCCCAGGTGCCAATGTCACAGCAGAGGAACGTTCGGATGCGCGGGTCCTCGGCCTGCCGCTCCAGGGTCCAGGTGTTGAAATCACGCACGCGTTGGCGCAGCATCCCGTGGATCTCTTCGTCCGAGGCCTCAGGCCTGCGGGCGCGTTGTTGTTCGAACATCTGGGGCACGACCATGTAGTTGAGTCCGACGATGGCTTCGACGTCGTTGCGGGTCATGTACTCGCCGCAGGCGTCGCCGTTGGCCCAACGCCAGTCGAGCGGCAGGCCGGGGCGAGGAAACACGATCGCTTCCTGCTGCGCGTTGCGGCAGAGATGGACGTGGACATCGATCACGGTGGGCATGGCTGACCTTACGAACTCCAGGGCAGGCGGGCGGCGAGGAAGTCGGCATAGTGCAGGGTCTCGTGCGAGGCACCCTGGGCGGCGGCGCCGGCTCGGAGGTGTAGGGCGCAGCCGGGATTGTTGGTGATCAGTGTTTCGCAACCGCTGGCGGCGACGCAGTCGAGCTTGCGATCGAGGATGCCCTTGCCGACTTCGGGCGCGGCGATCGAGGTGAGGCCGCCGAAGCCGCAGCAGACTTCGGCCTCCTTCAGCGGCAGTGGCGTTTCGCCGGTCAGGCGCTCGACGAGCAGGTCGATGCGCGCGCCCGGATCGTCGCGGTTTGAAGACTGGCAGAATCGGTGCGCAGCCCACGCGTGCTGGTCGGACGTGTTCAGGCAGCCATCGGGCAGCCTGCCGGGACCGTCGAGCCAGTCGGCCAGATCATAGACACGTTCCGCCACGTCATTGGCGCGGCGACGCGATTGCGGGTCGTCGCGGAAGAGTTGGGGCCAGTGTTCCTTCATGGAGATGACGCAGCTTGTCGCCGGCGTGACGATGCGGCGGTCGCTGCGGCCGAGTGCGTCAATGGTCGCCCGAGCCATGCGCCGGGCGGCGTCCCAGTCGCCGGCGTCGAATGCGGGCAATCCGCAGCAATGCTGCTCAGGCGGCAGGTGGACCGTCGCGCCGCCGGCCTCAATCAGACGCGCGGCCGAGTCGACCGCCGAAGGCAGCAGATGCTCGGCGAGGCACTGGGTGAAGAGATCAATCTCACTGCCAGTCGCGGGCGACGCGGCGACTGCCGGTTGCGGCTGGCGTGAGCGGATCAGTTGGCTGCCGCTGCGGCTGGGGATGGCCGGAATCGAGCGCCAGCGCAGGCGTGTCGGCAGCGGCAGACGGAAGTGGTCGCGCCGCAGCAAGTTAGTTGCCCGCGCGATTGATGAGGCGACCGCTCCGAGCTTGATCGCGGTTCGAAAGAGCGTCGGTGTGGCCCAGGCACGGAGCAGCCAGCGCTCCCAGTGCGGCACGTGCCCCGACTCCGTCGCTCGGCGGCGGATGCTGAGAATCTGATTGGGCAGCGGAATGGCGACCGGGCAGACGGTTTCGCAGGCGCCGCAGGAGACACACAGCCCCTGCGGACCGGCGGCGTCCTCGATGCCGTGGTGGAAGGTCGTGTTCACGAGGCCGATTGCGCCGGTGTAGATGTGCCCGAAGGTGTGTCCGCCGACCACTTGGTAGGAGGGGCAGACATTGGCGCAGGCGCCGCAGCGGATGCAGCGCAGAGCGGATGCGATGGTGTCGTCATCCCGCATGCTGCGGCGGCCGTTGTCGAGCAGGATGATGTGCATCTCCTTGCCTGGTTGGGCGCCGGTGATGCAGGTCGTGTATGTGCTCAGGGTCTGGGCGGTGGCCGAACGGGGCAGGAGCTGGAGCTGGCGCTCGGCGTCGGACCAGGTCGGGATCAGCTTCTCGATCCCGGCGGTGACGAAGTGGACATCGGGCAGCGACGTGGCAAGCCGCATGTTGCCCTCGTTGGTCACGACCATGATGCTGCCCGTCTCGGCGACGAGCGCGTTGGCACCGGTCAGACCCGCGCCGGCGGCGAGATAGTGGCGCCGCAGCCCCTGACGGGCACTGGCGACCATGGCGGGAATGTCGTCGGGGTCAAAGTCGCGGCCCAACTCTTGGCCGAGGATTTCGGCTACGTACTGGCGCTTCTGATGGATCGCGGGCATGACCAGGTGCGACGGACGCTGCTCGGCCAGTTGCAGCAGCCACTCGCCGAGGTCGGTCTCGATTGCGGTGATGCCCCCTTGGGCGAGTTCGTGGTTCAGTTCAATCTCTTCCGAGACCATCGATTTGCTTTTGACTACGAGGTCGATCCCGCGCGCTGCGCAGACGCCGGCGATGTACTCGACCGCCTCGTCGGCGGTGGTCAGCTCGACGACGATTGCGCCGGCCGCCTCGGCGTTGGCGCGGAACTCGGCGATGTAATCGTCGATGCGCTCGAGCGTGCCGTCCTTGACGGCGGCGAAGTCATGGCGGAGGTCGTCGAACGAGCGCTCGGTTCGCTGCTCCAGGCGGGAGACCTGTGCGTCGCGGCTCTCGCGCCAGGAGCGCTGGAAGGCGAGCAAGCGGGGCTGCAAGTCTGGATCGTTGACCGCGCGCTCGTAGCGTTCTCTAAAGTCGGCGATCATGTCAGCACCGCCGCCGTCAGTCGGCTCGGGCCCTGTACGCCGATGGTGAGCGAGCGCTCGATATCGGCGGTGCGCGACGGTCCGGTGACAAACGTCGCATAGGCGGCGGCGCGCGGCTGCTGGGCGAGCCAACGGAAGCCGTCGGCGAGTTCGTCAAGGAGATCGTCCTGGCCGACCGCGATCACCAGGTGCCGGGTCAGCAGCGAGACGGCGCGGTCTATTGGAGCGCGCTCGATCAGCAGCAGTGAACCGGTCTCGGCGATGCCCAGGGCGGCGACGGTGACTCCGACGGGGCGATCGGCGATTGAGCGGAGCGGGTCGTCGGCATCGGGTAGGTCGCCGCGCTGGAGGAATTGATGGGCCGCCGGAGAGACGACCGGTGTGTCGTCAGACAGGGAGGCGGCGAAGTCCCAGATGTCGTCCCAGGAGTCGAACCAGGCGATCTCGCCCTGCGCGCCGTGCAAGGCCTCGGCGAACTGCGTGCCGCGGTCGCTGGCCGTGATCATGGGCGGATTCTACCAGCGGAGCGGCGGGGCACCGGTCGGTGCGGATGTATCCTCGACGTGCGATCAGGCGGCGACGCCGGGTGAAGGATGCGGCAACGATGATTGAACTGGCGGAGGCCGAACGATTAGTACAACAGAGCGTGCGAGACTTTGTACGCGCAGAGATCGATCCGATTGCCGATGATATTGATCGCGACGATCAGTTTCCCAAGCACCTGTGGCCGATGCTGGGTGAACTGGGACTGCTGGGTGTGACGATTGACGAAAAGTACGGCGGCTCCAACGCGGGCCTGCTGGCCGGAGTGATTGCAACGGAAGAGATTGCGCGGGCGAGCGCGTCGGTTGCGTTGTCTTACGGAGCGCACGCTAACCTGTGCGCGAACAATCTGGCGGCGAACGGTAACGAAGCGCAGAAGCGACAGTATCTTCCCGGTCTGTGCGACGGCACGCAGATTGGCGCGCTGGCGCTGACGGAGCCGGAGGCGGGCTCGGACGCGATGGGCATCCGGACGACCGCGGTCCGCGACGGCGACGTCTATCGGCTGAACGGCTCGAAGATGTTCATCACCAACGGATCGGTTGCCGACACGCTGGTGCTGTACGCGAAGACGGATCCCGAAGCGGGATCGCGGGGGGTGACGGCGTTCATTGTCGAATCGGGCTTTGATGGATTCAGTGTCGGGCAGGTGCTGGACAAGGTCGGCCACCGAGGTTCGCCGACGGCCGAGTTGATCCTTGAGGATTGCATCGTGCCGGCGGCGAACGTGTTGCGTGGCGAGGGATCGGGCGCGGGTGTGATGATGCAGGGGCTGGCGGTGGAGCGGGCATTCCTGGCGGGCGAGCCGCTGGGCATTGCGCAGGCGGCGCTGGACGAGGCGATTGCGTATGCGCGCAATCGGCGGCAGTTCGGTCAGCGGATCGGCGATTTCCAACTGATCCAGGCGATGCTGGCCGACATGTACACGGAACTCGAAGCGGCTCGCTGGCTCGTGTACCGAACGGCGCACGTGGTCGAAGAGTCGGCGGCGAGGGGCATCCGCAGCAACAAAGAGGCGGCCGCGGCGATTCTCTACTCGGCGGAGATGTCCAGCCGGGTAGCGGACAAGGCGGTCCAGATTCACGGCGGCTACGGCTACATGAACGAGAGCCGGGTCTCGCGCTACGTGCGGGACGCAAAGCTGCTGGAGATTGGCGCGGGCACGTCGGAAGTGCGGCGAATGCTGATCGGCCGGGAGCTGGTCGGTCCCGAGTGAATCGGGAGCTCCCGCAGGGGAGCTCCGGGACTAGCGTCCCAGCAGGATGCGGCTGCCCTGGTGGTAGGCGTCGAGCGCCCTGGTTTGCAGCTCTTCGACGCTCGCGCTGCCGATGGGGTGGTCGACGAGGGCGTACTGGAAGTCGGGCATGCCGAGGGTGCGTGCGATCATCCGGCCGGTGGGGTCGAACGGATGCGTGCAGAGGACGAGACCGGGCTTGCCGTACTGCTCGAAGCTGATGCCGTCGTGCACACTGCACGTTGAGCAGGAGCCTCAATCGCCGACCGCGGTGATGAGGAAGTCGACATCGTTGGCGATCCGCTCCAGCACCTGCGGCTCGGCGATCCGGCTGGCGTTGGGCTTGCCCGAGTCGATCGCGATGCGGCAGCCGGCCTCGCGTTCGAAGACCTCGGCCGTGTAGCGCAGCAGGGTGTCGGCGTTGACCTTGCCGTTGGAGAAGAGGCCGATGCGGAGGCCGTCCAGCGCCGTCAGGCGGGGCGCGGCGCAGAAGCCGGTGGGCGCGGGTTCTCCGGTCGGATCGAGCAGTTCGAGGGTCATGGTGTGCTCCCCGCAGCGTGACTAGCAGTCAAGGCAGACGCCGATTGCTTTGGTCTGGTAGATCGAGTTGCGGCCGCGGCTCCAGGAGGGGAGGAAGGCGGAGTGTCCGCCGGCCTCGCCGCCGGCGACGACCAGGAGGATGTCCTCCGGGCTGCGGCCTCGGTGGAAAACGTTCTCGGTCATGTCCATGGGCCGTTCGGCTAGACCGTCCAGCGGCTGGCCCTTGGGCCACTTGCCGACGCGCTCCATCGTGTCGCGACTGCGGTTGGCACGGTCGAAGAGGTAGGCCTGCACGTCCTGGCGGGACATGCCGCTCGAGGCGGCGATCTCGGCGTGCTCGGGCGACATGACGACGAGCGATTGGCCGTCGGTGAGCGCGCCGAGGGAGGCCATGGCGTCGGCGAAGGTGTCGAGCAGGGCTTCGGGTTCGCTGGTGTAGTGATTTTCGATGTTGTAGAAGCCCGAGGCGGCGAAGACGGTGGCGGTCGAGACTTCGGACGGGAAGCCGAGAGACTCGTGCAGCGGTTCCCAGGGGCTGTTGAGGATGTTCTCAGCGATGCAGCAGGCGTACTTGCCCGGCCAGCCGGTGGTTGAGCGGTCGGAGACACCGGGGATCATCTGGAAGACGTTCATGATGATCAGGCGAACGGCGCGGCCGATGGTGGCGTTGGCGCGGTTGCCGGGTCCGAAGACGTTGACGCCGGCGTTCATGCCGATCTCGTCGCGGATGTCGCCGGAGACGACCACGACGGGCGTCGAGCCGCCGGTGCTGGCGGTGGAGCCGTGGAAGTTGTAGGCGTCCTCGTTCATCGCCTCGAGCGCGGCGAGCACGGTCGGGAAGTACTGCGGCAGGCAGCCGGCCATGACGGCGTTGATCGCTGCCGACTGGACGCTGCACTCGCGGCCGGTGGCCGGGTGGCGGGCGACGACCTCCTCGGCCGGCCGTCCGGCGGCCATCAGGAACCGTTCGACGCGCTCGCGGGCGGGCGGGACGACGGGCAGCCCGTCGGTCCAGCCCTGCTCGTAGCAGAAGTCAATGGCGGAAAGTTCGTCGTCGATCGTGTGTGTCGTGGTCATGGGATGAGTCTAGAGACTGAATTTTCGGGGGTATCGCGGAGGATATGGGCGATTGCTGCGCTGTGGGCGTGGATCCGGGGGTGAGGGATGTCAGATTTGGTCAGATTTGGGTGGATGAGGGTGAGCGAGGTCAGATTCTGTCGGTGGCAGGTCAGCTCACGGTGGGGAATGCGGGGCTCGGTCGAGTGGGATCGCGTGGTGATCATGGCTGGTCCTGCCGGCGATGCGAACATGGTTCAGCGCTCGCTGAGTGAGCACTTGCGTTCTATGATACCGCCTTCAGCGGGATCGGGAGTGTCGGGAATTTAGTTCGTCCGGGCGAAGTGGCCAACTAAACTGACGATGCGGCGGATCCGGAGCGCCTCCGGACCGGGCTGCGAAGGGGCGGCGATGGCGCAGCGCGACGGTCCGCCACAGGACGACCGGCCACTGGTCAGCGGACCCGATTTGGGTCCGATTCCCTATCACTGGGTCGCGGCGATCGTGGTTTGCGTGGGCACCTTCCTCGGTGTCATGGACAACACGATCACGAATATTGCGCTGCCGACGTTGAAGGACGAGTTCGAGCGGCCGCTGGACGACGTGATCTGGGTGGCGCTGGCGTTCATTGTGGTCAGTACGGGTCTGTCGCTGACCATGGGCCGGCTGGGCGATCTGTACGGGCGCAAGAAGCTCTATGCCTGGGGCTACGTGGTCTTCACCGTGGCGACGCTGCTGTCGGCAATCTCAGGTTCGCTGGAGGAGCTAGTCGGCTCGCGGGTGCTGCAGGCGATTGGCGCGTCGATGACGATGGCCAACGGGGCGGCGATCATCACGGCGGCGTTCCCGCCGTCGAAGCGGGGCACGGGACTGGGACTGATTGTCTCCACGGTGGGCGCGGGGGCGGCGGCCGGGCCGATCCTGGGTGGGGTGTTGATCGACCTGCTGGATTGGCGGGCGATCTTCTGGACGCGGGTGCCGTTCGGTCTGATTGCCGCGGTGCTGGCCTGGCGCCTGCTCAGAGACGCGCCGAGCGAGCAGCGGCCCAAGGGTCTGGATGTGCCGGGCGCGATCCTGCTGTTCGGGATGCTGGCCTGCTTGACCTTCGGGATCAATCGCGCGCGAGATCTCGGACTGACGTCGCCGATGGTGACGGTCGTGATTGCGGCGGGCCTGGTCTTCACGGTCTGGTTCATCATCGTCGAACGGCGATCGCCATCGCCGGTGGTCGACCTGGCGCTGTTCAAGGGGCGCGGGTTCTCCTTCGGCATCCTGGCGGCGATTCTGCAGTTCTTCGGGATGAGTTTCACCTTCTACCTGGTGCCGACGCTGCTGCAGGACGGGCGCGGGTTCACGCCGACCGAGACGGCGTTGATGATGATGCCGCTGTCGCTGATGATGCTGCTCTGGTCGCCGATCTCGGGGCGCTTGTCGGATCGGTTCGGGTCGCGGCCATTGACTACGGCCGGGATGGTGATTGTTTGCCTGTCGCTGTTTCTGCTCTCGAGGACGACCGCCGACACGTCGCCGGTTGATTTCGCGATGCGGATGCTGTTGCTGGGGATCGGCACTTCGACGTTCAGTTCGCCGAACACGTCGGTGATCATGTCGGCGGTGCCGCCCGAACGGCTGGGCACGGCGTCGGCCTCGCAGACGACGGCGCGCACGTTCGGCAACGCGTTCGGCACCTCGGTCGGGGTGGCGGTGATGGCGTCGGTGGCGGCCAGCTTTGCGATCGACCACGGGGTCTCGGCAGAGAGCGGCGAAGCGGTGATGCAGGGCTTCCGCACGGCGCTGGTCGTCGCAGCGATCGCGGCGTCGCCGGCGATCCTGCTGTCGCTGTTCGGCGGGCAGCGCGGGGTGCGGGTGGCGGCGGAGAAGGCGGCGGTCAAGGCGGCGGAGGGCGTGAAGGTTGTGCGGGTTGCGATCGAGGGCGAGATATCGGCGATGGTGCCGCTGTTCAGAGGTCAGAAGGCGGCCTTGCAACCGAGAAACGGACGCAACGGCGCCGACGGCGAGCGGGTCTCGCAAGTCGGCGGAGCGCGGAAGGAGCTGACGTGACGCATGTGATCGTGGTGGGAGCCGGGAACGCGGCGCTGTGCGCGGCGCTGTCGGCGCGAGAGCACGGCGCGGAGGTGACCGTGCTGGAGAAGGCGCCGGAGGGCGAGCGCGGCGGGAACACGTACTTCACGGGCGGCGGCTTCCGCTTTCCCTACGGCGGGATCGAGGACATCCGGAGGATTATCCCGGACCTGAGCGCGGCAGAGATCGAGCGGGTCGACGTCGGGTCCTACTCGGCGGCGCAGTTCCGCGACGACCTGGCCCGGGTGACGGACGGGTTGATCGACGACGGCATGGCCTCGGCGCTGGTGCGCGAGTCGGCGCCGACGATGGAGTGGCTGCACGGGCAGGGCGTGAAGTTCGCGCTGATGACCGGACGGCAGGCGAACGAGGTCGGCGGCAAGCTCGTGTTCTACGGCGGCCTGACGGTCGAGGCGGTGGGGGCGGGCAAGGGTCTGTCGGACCAGGAGTTCGAGGCGGTCGAGCGATCGGGTTGCCGGGTTCGATACGGGAGCAAGGTGGTGAACCTGCTGCGCGATGGACGTCGGATCGGCGGCGTCGAGCTGTGGACGGACGACGATGTCGAGGAGCTGGAAGCGGACGCGGTGGTCCTGGCGGCGGGCGGGTTCGAGGCGAACATCGAGATGCGGACGCGCTACCTGGGTCCAGGTTGGGACATGGCCAGAGTGCGAGGGTCGCGGTTCAACACCGGCGATGCGATCCAGGCGGCGATCGATGCGGGGGCGCAGCCGTTCGGCAACTGGTCGGGCGCGCACGCGGTCGCCTGGGACCTGAACGCGCCGCCGACGGGGAACCGGATCGTGGCCGACCTCTACCAGAAGCACTCGTATCCGTACGGACTGATCGTGAACATCGACGGTCAGCGCTTCGTCGACGAGGGCGCCGATATCCGCAACTACACGTACGCGAAGTATGGTCGGGAGATCCTGGAGCAACCGCAGCGAGTGGCGTTCCAGTTGTTCGATCAGCGCACGGTGGGTCTGCTGCGGGACGAGTACCGGGTGCGCCAGGCGACGATGGCGCAGGCGGACACGATAGAGGAATTGGCGGAATCGCTGGGGATCGATTCTGAACTGCTGGCGGAGACGATCGACGAGTACAACGCCGGGATCCGGTGGGACGAGATTGAGGGGTTCAATCCATCGATGCTGGACGGCGTGAGCACCGACGACAGCGTCTGGCCGCCGAAGTCCAACTGGGCGCTGCCGTTCGATTCGCCGCCCTACCTGGGCTATGCCGTGACGTGCGGGATCACGTTTACGTTCGGCGGTCTGAAGATCGATCCGCGCAGCGGACAGGTGCTTGATACCGAGGAACGGCCGATGGCGGGTCTGTACGCAGCGGGCGAGCTGGTCGGCGGGTTGTTCTACAACAACTACGCGGGAGGCTCGGGATTGATGGCGGGCAGCGTGTTCGGTCGGATCGCGGGGAGGAGCGCGGCCGGTGACGATCGCTGAGCGCGGTGAGTCTCTGTTGCGGGAGATTCTCGATTCACCTGAGGTGTTGATGACGCCGGAGTTGCGCAAGATCGCGCGGCGGGAGGCGAAGGAACTGAAGTCGGCGCCGGGCGAGGATGTGCTGGAGTTGTGCAACCTGCTGATCGAGCACGGCGGCAGCGGCCGCGTGCGGCGGGCGGAGCATGGGCCGGCGTACGAGTCGCGGATGGTGGCGTTCGATCTGGCCTGGATGCACCGGCCGGCGTTTGCGCTGTTGAACTGGCGTGAGCTGGAGCGCCTGGGGCGGACGATGGACGGCTGGGCCTCGGTCGATCACTTTGCGCGCAAGCTGAGCGGTCCGGCCTGGCAGCGGGGTCTGGTGACGGACGCGCGGGTGCAGAGGTGGGCGACGTCGTCGGACTTCTGGTGGCGGCGGGCCGGTCTGGTGTCGACGATTGCTCTGAATGAGCGTCACCTGGGCACGGGCGACGCGGCGCGGACGCTGGCCATCTGCGAGTTGTTCGTTGACGATCGCGCCGACCTGCATGTCAAGGCGTTGAGTTGGGCGCTGAGAGAGTTGGCGATCCGGGATCCTGAGGCGGTGATCGAGTTCGTGCTGCTGCACGAGGAACGGCTGGCGCCGCGAGTGCTGCGCGAGGTGCGCAACAAGATCGAGACCGGGCACAAGTCGGCCAAGCCGTCGGCGGCGATGCAGCGTCGGATGCGGGAGCGGCGTGCGAACTGAGGCTGAGACGTCAGACGCAGGTCGGCCATGAGGCGAGTTCTTTGATCTCGCCTCGGCGCGGGGGTGTGACGGGGAAGCGCTGGACGGCTTCGAGGAGCCAGCGGCGGGTGTCGGCGGGGTCGATGATCTCGTCGAGATTCATCAGACCGGCCGCGCCCCAGGGTTCGTGGCCGAGCGTCCATTCGTCGATCAGGCGCTGGCGCTCGACGTCGGGATCGACGGCCTCGGCGATGTCGCGGGCGTGGACGACGTTGACGCCGACGCCGGGGTCCATGAAGGAGATCTCGGCGCCGGGCCAGGCGGTGACGAGCGCGTTGTCCATGCTGGAGCCGGAGAGCGAGAAGTAGGCGAGTCCGAAGGCCTTGCGCATGACGACGGTGATGCGCGGCACAGTCATGAGCGCCAGCGCTTCGAGGAACATGATTGCCTTGTGCAGCAGTCGGGCGTGCTCGGGCTGGGAGCCGACGATGAATCCGGGCACGTCCTGCAGCCAGATCGTGGGGATGTTGAAGGCCTCGCACATGCAGACGAACTGGGTCGCCTTGTCGCAGGTGTTGGGGTCGAGCGCGCCGGCGTTGAACATCGGGTTGCTGGCGAGGATGCCGACGGACTGGCCGCCGATCCGGGCCAACGCGGTGATCAGGGAGCGTCCGAAGCGTGGCTTGAGTTCCAGCATCTCGCCGTCATCGACGATGCGGCGGATCACGCGGTGCATGTCGTAGGCGCGCTGGCGGCGCGAGGGCACGAGGTCGGCCAGCGCCGGATCAGGGTCGGCCTGGTCGTGGCCGGGTCGGATCGGCGGCGTCTCCCAGCAGTTGGAGGGCATGTAGGAGAGGAAGCGCTTCATCTGGTCGATGGCGTCGTCTTCGTCGTCGGCGGCCTGATCGATCTGGCCGGTGAGGTCGAGGTGGATGTCTACGCCGCCGAGGTCTTGCAGCGAGATTTTCTCGCCGGTGGCGATCTCGATGACGCGAGGGGAGGAGACGTTGAGAGCTGAGCCGCGGACCTGGACGGTGAAGTCGGAGAAGGCGCTGTGGAAACTGGATCCGCCGAAGGATTCGCCGACGATGGCGGTCGCCAGGGGGATGCGCCGGCGACGCCGGCCCATTTCGAGTCCGGGCGGGATCTTGCTGAAGCCCTCGGAGCCGAGCGCGTCGGGCAGGCGGGCGCCGCCGGTCTCGCCGAAGTAGACGTAGGGCACGCCCTGGCGCAAGGCCTGCTCGTAGATGCGCTTCATCCGCTTGCCGCCGACGACGGAGGAGGAGCCGTGGAGCACAGTGACGTCGTCGCCCGAGGCCGCGGCGGGGCGGCCGTCGATCGTGCCCCAGCCGCCGATCTTGCCGTCGCCCGGGGTGCGATCGCGGACGCCGGGCACCTCCGACACGGCGAAGGTGCCGATCTCGCGGAAGCTGCCCGGATCGAAGAGGCGGTCGAGCCGTTCGCGGATCGTCAGGCGGCCCCGCGCGTGCTGGCGCTCGATGCGCTCGGGCGAGCCCATCTCGGAGACGATCTTCTGACGGCGCAGGGCGAGATCGTCGCGGATCTGCTGCGGGGTCGGCGGGTTGGCTGCCATGCGCGGCTCCTTGGATTGGTCAGTGAACGGGTCTGACGATATCGGCTGAGCGGTCTAGGAGGCAGCGGACGGGTCCAGCGGGATGGGCAACGATTCGCCGGTGGCGGTGAGCAGGATGTAAGCCTGCTCGACGCCGACTCCGGCGGCATGCAACATTTCGGCGTATCGCCTCACTTGCTGGTGATAGAGCTCGAGGCGGCCGTCCGGGATGGATGCATCGGACTTGTAATCGACCAGGATCCAGCGGCCGTGGTCGAGAAACAACAGATCGGCCACGCCTTCGGTGATCGTGGTGCGATCGTCTTCGTGGGTGATCGTGGCGAGGGGCAGTTCGCGTCGGACTTCGCTGGCGGCGGCCGCCCGTTGGATGAGCGGTGAGGCGATGGCTCGTTCGACGTGATCGAGGACGTGCTGCTCGGGAAGGTGATGCGAGCGGGCGATGCGGATGGCGCGTTGGCGCGTCGTTTCGGGATCGCTGAAGTCGGCTGCCTCCAGCGCCTCGTGCACGGCGCTGCCGAAGTCGAGCGGATTGACGTGAGACGGCTCTTCGCTGTGATCGTCGTCGTAGGTTGCTTGCTCCGGGTCTTGCTTGCCGATCTGCGAGGGCGCGGCGGTCTCGATCACGCGGCTGCCGCCGGCTATGGCGTCCTCATGGAGTTGGCTCCACTGATCGAGCAGGACTTCGTGAGGCGGCAACGAGAGCTCCATACGCGGCGAGGGGGCGGCGTCGAAGGCGCGTGGTGAGAGCACGATGACGTCGGGATCGGCATCCTTGCTCAGCCAGTGCGGGGCGGCCTCGTCGAGGAAGGTGTGGAAGGAGTCCCGGCCGGCGAGGCTGTCGGCGGGGAAGGAGGGCAGGATCAGCCAGTCGCGGGCGCGGGTCGCGGCGACGTAGAGCATGCGGCGAGCCTCGGCGTCGGCGTAGGCGCTGTCGCGCCTGAGCGCGGCGAGGTAGCCGGGGCTGCGGAAGGGCGTGCGGTCGTCTCCGAGCTTGAACTCGACCCGATCGTTGGGCCGGTCGACGATGAAGTCGACGCCCGATCCGGGCAAGTCCTGCAGCTTGGGCACGATCACGACGGGAAACTCCAGACCCTTGGCCTGGTGGATGGTGAGGATGCGCACGGCGTCGTCGTCGGCTTCGGTGGTTGGCGACTCCGACTCGGGCAGGTTGCGGACGCCGCGTTGCGAGAGCCAGCGGACGAACGGGCGCAAGGCATCGTCGTGGTTGTCGGCGAAATGCGCCGCGCGCTGAACGAGCATGCGCAGGTTTGCCTGTCGCTGTCGCATCTGCGCGGGGGCGACGCCGACCGCCTGGGCGAAGAGCAGATTGGAGGCGCGGATCACGTGATCGACGAGTTCGGGGAGGGCGAGCCCGCGCACGTCGCTGCGGAGTTGGGCCAGTTGCGCAATCGCTGGTCGCAGGCGGCCGTGGTATTCGTCGGGTAATGATGGGGGTTGGAGCAGCAGCGGCGAATCGCCGAGCGCGGCGCGCAACTCGACCAGTTCCTGGTCGGAGGCGGCGACGAGGGGCGACTTGAGCGCGGCGACGGCGGCGACCTCGTCCTGTGGATCGTCCAGGGCCTGGAGCAAGTGAGCGATGGAGCGGATTTCGGGCCGTTGATAGAAGCCCTGACCGCTGTCGAAGTGGTAGGGGATGCCGACGGCATCGAGCGCCGACGTGTAGAGGTCCGCACCGGCCCGAGTGCGGATCAGGATGGCGATGTCGCGGAACTGGGGCGGACGCGTCGATTCAGCATCCGGCAACTGTCCGAGAGGGGAGATCGCTTCCCGGATGTGGGCGATCATGTTGGCGATCAGCGCGGCCTCGGCGGTGCGGGCCTCGGGGGCGCGATCGAACTGGCGGCTCGCCGGAATCACCGCGACGCCGACGCCGCGATCTTCGCGATGGGGTACGGTCGCTGCCCAGCGGGCCTGGGCCCTGGGGTAGTCGGCGTCCGGCCTGAGCACGCGCGGCAAGACGCGATTGTGCCACTCACAGAGGCGGGGGCGTGAGCGGAAGCTGACCGTGAGGCCGGCAACGGCGCAGGTTCCGGGTGAGAACTGGAAGATGTCGCGGACCTGCTCGTAGACATCGATGTCGGCGCGGCGGAATCGGTAGATCGACTGCTTCGGATCGCCGGCCAGCACGAGGCTGCCGGGACCGGGGGTGGCGCGGGTCCAGTCGTCCGTGTCGGGCTGGGCGGCGAGCAGCAAGGCGATCTGAGCCTGGAGCGGATCGGTGTCCTGGAACTCGTCCACGAGGATGGTCCGGAATCGGCGGCGCAGTTCGGCGCGGGCCTCGGCCGATCCGGCGAGCAGGTCGCGCGCCTCGAGCAGCAGATCGTCGTAGGAGAGCAGGCCGTCGCGGCGGCGCTGCGCGGCGTCCTGCGAGACGAACTCTCGGATTGCGTCGGTCAGGTCGGCGAGCGCGGCGTCCCGTTCCAGTTGGTCTTCCGACGCGTCTTCGGATGCTGTGGGCTCGTAGCTGCCGGTCAGGTCGCGGTTGCGGGAGAGCTGCTGAGCGGCGAGTTGCAGATCGGCGAGCGAGAGTCCAAGGTCGAGGGCCCGTTGCAGGACCGACTGCGGCGCGTCGCCGCTCCACAGCCAGGAACGCCAGGACTGGGCAAAGCGCAGGTCTTCCTGAAGCTGGTCGAGCACGCGAAAGTCGGGGTTGAGCCCGGCGTCGAGCGCGCGCTCGCGCAGGATGGCGGAGGCGAAGGCGTGGATCGTCTGGAACGGCGCGAGATCGAGATCGTGGAGCGCGGCGAATTCTCCGGCGGCGGCCAGTTCGGTGCGGATCCGGTCGCGCAGCTCGCCGGCCGCCTTCTCAGTGAACGTGATCGCGACGATCGCGGACGGCGCGACGCCGTTGCGGACCAGGTTGACCACTCGGGAAACGATCACCGAGGTCTTGCCGGAACCGGCGCCGGCCTCGAGGAAGAACGAGGTATCGAGCTCGTTGACGATCCGTTGGCGGACCTCGTGATCGGCGGGACGGGCGGCTTCGGTCATATGCGTTGACGCCTGAGCGACTGCAAGTCGCGCACGAGCTCGGGGTCCTGCCTGGATTTGAAGAGGTATCGCTCGCCGAGGTCGGGCGTGCAAGCGGACTCGTAGGCGCATTGACGGCAGTTGGGGCGCCGGCGAGGCGGGTTGCCCGGGTTGGGAATGAACCTCGCGGCCTCGAGCTGATCGGCAATGGTCGCCAGCGTGTTGCGCAGCCGCTCGCCGTCGCTGGGCGCGGACGATCCGCCGCGGCTCGTGAGCGACTCACCCAGCAGGACATCAGAGGCGAAGCCGCCGCGATGGCTGACCGAGCGGTGTTCTACGGCGGCTCCGCGTACCGCGATGCCGCGTTGATTGAGTGCGCTCAGGTGAGCCACCGAGAGGAAGGACGAGCCGTTGACGAATCCGCGCACGTCGGGCGGCTTGGCCTCGGTGAAGAAACTGAGCGCGCGATGCCGGCCGCCGGCGTGGAGATCGATTCGATCGATCATGCCCCGGAAGAGCAGGGTGCGATTGCCCGAGACGCGGATCGGCGCCTCGTCAAAGGCGACATGGACCGCGAGCGGCCGCCAACCGTCGCGGGCGTCGGCCGCCTCGCGGCGTCGGGCGCGGTCGAGGTCGCGCATGATCTCGTTGCGCGCGGCGGTCGCGCCTGCAGGCGGGCCGAGCGCAGCCTCGGCGGCGGCCGAGTCGAGGATGCGGCGCGCGACCGTGTTGAGATAGCTGGAGCTGTCGGCGTACTCGAACCAGGTCCGATCCGCCTTGAAGTGTTCGTACTCCCGGACCCAGCTCGAGAGGATGCGGCGAACCAGTCGATCCCGGGACCGCCTGTTGCGCCGATCGACCCGCTCCGGCTCGGACTCGCCGCGCGCGCCGATCACGTATCGAAGATAGAAGCGATAGGGACAGATGACGAGGCTCTCCAGCGCCGCTGCCGACCACGATCTCGCCAGCGGCTGCCAGTCGTCGAGCGCGTCGGGATCGAGGCAGCCGTCGAACTCGGTGAAGCGGGGAGCGCTGCGCCTCGCCCGCGCGTGGAGCGACGACTCGGCCTGGGGCCAGAGCTCGGGCAGCAACGACCGAGTATCGACGTTGGGCAGGTTGAGCATCGCCAGGGCGAGTCCGGTCCGGTCAACGGCGTCGGCCGGGTCGACGGACTCGGGAGCATCGGCTGCACCGGACGAGGCGATCCGCTCGATTCGTCCGGCAACGTTGAGCGCCTGCTCCGAGTAGCGGTCGGCTTCGGGCAGCGCGGCCGAGGCTGCCTCAAGGATCAGGGCCGAAGGCCTGGCCGGTCCACCGACGGCGCTGCTGCGGCGGCTCCAACTCGCGGTGAAGCGTTGCTCGGCAGCGCGGCGCATCAGGGTCCAGGCGTGGCGATCGCTGTCGCCCCGCTCACGCTGCACGGCGAGCGCGTTGGGTACGCGGTCGTTGATCTCCTGGCGTTGATCGTCGGTCAGCAGCAGGTCCTGCCGACCGGCGGCGGGGAAGATGCGCTCGGCCACACCGGCGGCGAAGATCGCGTCGTAGCAGATGCCCCGTGCGGGACCGGTCGCTGCGCCGACGTTGACGCCGCCCACCAGCCGCCTCGGGTCGCGCACGACGCGTGAGTCGAAGGCGCGCTCGAGCGTGGTCAGTCCATCGGGTGACGACCACTGCGCGGCGAGCGCGTCGTTGCCCGGAAGTTGCTCAATCGTGGATCGAACCGCGTCGAGCAACGGGTCCGACTCGGACGGCTCGTCGATGTAGTCGTCGACCGCGTCGAGCAGCAGTTCGGCAGCCTCGCGCCAGGCGTCGGATGCTTGCAGCGCTCTGCTGCGGTCGGCGAGGTCGGTGACGATCCCGAGCAGGTCCTGACCGTCGTCGTCACGCGACGACTCGGTCCAGGCTTCGAGGTCCTGCTGCATCGTGTGCAGGTTGCGGTTGAGACCAGCTTCGACCGCGATCCGATCCCAGGAACCCGATCGCCGGAGGATGCCCAGAGGACGATCGCGTAGCGAGCGGTGCGAGAGCCAGTCGATCAGCCCCGCGCGTTCGACGGCTTGCGGAGCGAGCAGCAGGCGGCAAAGGGTCAAGGCAGCGTGTCCGAGCGGCGTCTGCGTGAGTTGGCGCCCGCCGATGCGCCAGGCGGGAATGCCGGCTCGATCGAGTGAGGCGCAGATGCGGTCGTCGGCGGGCGAGCCCTGTTGATGCAGGATCGCAACGCGGTAGAAGGCGACGCCCTCGCGTCCGAGCCCGAGGATGCGCCGCGCGATCTCGTCTGTCTCCGCGGTCGGGTCGCCGCTGCTGAAGTAGTGATTGGGCGCGAGTGCCGCCGGAGGGATTGCCGACTGGATCACCCGGGCGGGCAGCTCGCGGCACAGCGCGTCGAGCGTGCTGAGCGGGGGCGAGCGCGGGTCGTCGCTCGGGGCGACAAGCAGCATGTGGACCTCGACCGCCTGCGACAGCCGGGCGATCAGCAGACGCTGGATGCGGGTGAGGTCGTAGATGCCGGAGACGATCAGCGGCGCGCCGCCGAGAGCCTCGCGGAAGGCGGCCTCCGGCGTTGCGTCATTGACGGCGTCCTCGTATTGCGATGTTCGATCGGCGGCGGTGGCGACGACATCGCGCCAGGAGGCGAAGATCGTTTGCAGATCGCCCCTGGGCAGATCTGCCGGGCTGAGGGCGGCTTCTCGCAGGTCGGTGAGGGTGCGCAGCAGGGCGGCGGCGACGCCCGGAGCCTGCGGGTCGAGGCGCTCGAGGTTGAGCGAGTTGAGCATCCGCTCGAGCGCGGTCTGGTCGGCGCCGGGCGGCCAGGCGAGGCGCTGGGGCGGGCGTCCCAGGCGGGCGGCGGCCCGGGCCAGGTCGACGGGCGTGAAGCCGTAGACGGCGGCGAGGCCGCCGCCGGCGGCCTCGGTCAGCATGCGCTGGGCGGCGAGCCGTTGCAGGCCGGACCCATGCAGGATGTTGAGTCGGTCGAGAGGGGACAAGCGCTCGGCCGCAAGCTGAGTCAGTCGCAGGTCGTTGGCGGCCGGGTCGGGCAGCAGTTCGATCGTCAGCGGCATAGGGAGGTCAGGGTAGACCCGCCTGCCGGAACGCATGAAGCGGGGGCTGCTCCGCAGAGCTGCCCCCGCCCCAACCGGTCCCCGCGGAGGGGGATGGGCCGTCGGTCAACTGCCTGCCTGCTGATTGCAAGCGGCAGGCGCTAGACGGCGGCCGGTCCCCGTTCACGGGTGCGTACGCGGACGGCGTCCTCGACGTCGAGGACGAAGATCTTTCCGTCGCCGATCTGGCCGCTGGCCGCGTTCTCGACAATCGCGTCAATCACGTCGTCGACTGGCGTCGTGTTGATCACGATTTCGATCTTGATTTTGGGCAGGTAGTCGACCTGCACCTGCTGGCCGCGGAACTCCTGGACGACGCCCTTCTGCGCGCCTCGTCCGCGGACTTCCGAGATGGTCATCGAGACGATCCCGATGGCCTCGAGCGCCGTGCGAACGACGGAGAGTCGCTCGGGGCGGATGATGGCGATCACCATTTTCATGATCGTGTCCCTTCCTCTGGGAACTGAAGCGGTGGCTGGCGGCGGTTGGCGGTGTGCGCAACCGCCGCCGTTGGGTCGAAGTTAGCGATTCGCTCAGTCGCCTCCACCGCCGCCGCTGGCCGAGCCGGCTGCGGGCAGCTCTTCGCCGGCCGAGACCTCGACCGCCACACCCGGGGCGACCGTGGGGAACTCTGGGTAGGCGCCGATGCCGTGCTCCTGCACGTCGAGTCCGGCGAGTTCCTCGTTCTCCGGGACGCGGAGTCCGATGGTGTTCTTGATGACGAAGAAGAGGACGCCGGCAGTCACGGTGACCCAGCCAAGGATGGCGAGCACGCCGATGAGCTGCTCGAGCAGGGCGCGGAAGCCGCCGCCCATGAACAGGCCGTGTCCGGGCGCGCCCCAGGCCTCGGCTGCGCCGGCGGTCGCGAAGAGGCCAACCGCGAGGGTGCCCCAGACGCCGCAGGTGCCGTGCACGGAAATCGCGCCGACCGGGTCGTCGATCTTGACGCGGTCGAACATTTCCACCGAAAAGACGACGAGGGCGCCGCCGATGGAGCCGATGATCACGGCGGCCCAGGGCTCGACGAAGCCGCAGCCGGCGGTGATCGAGACGAGTCCGGCGAGCGCGCCGTTGAGGGTCAAGCCAAGGTCGGCCTTGCCGTAGCGCAGCTTGGCGACGGCCACGGCGACGATGGCGCCCGCGCCGGCGGAGAGGGTCGTGTTGATGGCGATCCAGGCGGCTTCAGTGGCGAGTCCGCCGGAGAGTCCCAGGGTCGAGCCGGGGTTGAATCCGTACCAGCCGAACCAGAGGATGAACATGCCCAGCGTGGCCAGGGTCATGTTGTGGCCGGGAATCGCGCGGATTTCCGAGCCGACGTACTTGCCGATGCGCGGGCCAACGAGAATCGCGCCCATCAGACCGGCCCAGGCGCCGACGGAGTGGACGAGGGTCGATCCGGCGTAGTCCATGAATCCGCGCTCGCCGAGCCAGCCGCCGCCCCAGCCCCAGTGAATCACGATCGGGTAGATGATCCCGGTCACGAACACCGTGTAGAAGAGGTAGGCGGAGAACTTGGTCCGCTCGGCGAGGGCGCCGGAGACGATCGTCGCTGCGGTCGCGGCGAAGGCCCACTGGAAGAAAAAGACAGACGCCTCAGAGACTCCGAATCGTTCGGTGTCCATCAATCCGCCAAGGGCGGGGAAGAACGAGTCGCCGCCGATGAAGCTGCCCTGCGAGCCGCCGAAGGCGAAGCCGAAGCCGACCGCCCACCAGACGACCGCGCCGAGCGAGGCGTCGAGCACGTTCTTCATCAGGATGTTGGTGGTGTTCTTGACACGCACGAACCCGGCTTCGAGCAATCCGAAGCCGGCCTGCATGAAGAACACGAGGATGCCGGCGATCACGAACCAGATCGTGTCGACGGCGAGGATGATGTCTGCGAGGGCCGCAGCATTTTCTTCGACGGTCTGCCCATAGGCAATGCCGAAGGTGGCCAAGAGGCCGGTGAGGATACCGAGGAACAACCCCAGTCCAGGTTTGCGGACCGCGCCCAATGAGATGGACGGGGTCCTGACGTTACCGGCTAACGTGCGGGCTACTGTCACAAAAGCCTCCCTTCCCGAGTTCCGGTCTGCTCCGCAACCTATGGATGGGTGAGGCGTGAATGGTTTCACAAGCGTTGCGCCCAGATGTCGTTTCGATTGCGCTCAGATTTCGCCGAGATGTCCTCCTGTTACGGAGTTGTTGCGGGATTGCCCGGCTGCACCTCTCGGTACCTCTCGGTAGTGAAGAAGTGGACCGGGACGAACCGCGTAGACTGTTCGTATGGGACCGCGCCTGATCAGAGTGCTGACCCGCCTGCAGAGCCCGCTCTTCACCTTGATGCGGGGCCGGATGCAAGGGCCTCCGACGCTTCGCCTGTGGACAACGGGACGGAAATCGGGACGAGAACGGGCTGTCTTGCTGCTTTACCTCGATGACGGTCCTCGGGTGATTGTGGTCGCCTCGTACGGCGGCCACTCCGAACACCCCGAGTGGTGGAAGAACCTGACGGCCGAGCCCAATTGCCGCATCTGGACGGCGGCCCGGGGCGCGGAGGAGATGGTGGCGTCGGAACTGGATGGCGAGGAGCGGGAGGCGGTCTGGAGCCGGCTGATCTCGATGTACTCGCCCTACGAGGGCTATCAGGAGAAGACCACGCGGCGGATTCCACTGGTGGCTCTGTCGCCGCGCGACTAATCGAGATTCCGGACTTGCTGGTACGCTGGCCCAAGTGAGACGACATAACTGCGCGTAGCGCGCATAGCTGTGGTGGATGGTTTGAGCATTTTTCGGCGATTGATTGGCGGGTCTACGGCGACCCCGCCCACCTCTCCAACGGCGACGACGGCGCCTCCCGCGCCGTCCGCTCCTTCAGTTCCGGCGACGCCTGCCGATGGTTCGACTTCCCCGGCCGGCCCGAAGCGCCGCCGGCGGCGCAAGCGCAAGCCTCGATCGCAGCGCGGCGCTTCGCAGTCGGCCAGTGTTGCCGCGCCCGCAGAACACACTCGCGCGCCCGATGCTCCGAGTCAGAGCAAGCGAAAGCGCCGTAACCGACGGCAGCACCATGAGGGCGGGTCGGCACCGTCGGGTCCGCAGAGCGCGACCCAGAAGGCGCTGCTCTCGGGCGGCTATCAGCTTCCTCCGCTGGATGAACTGAGCAATATCTCGGCCGAGGACTGGCCCCAGCCCTTTGCCGACCTGGGCCTGGCCGAGCGGATGCTGTCGGCCTTGACGGCGCTCAAGTTCTCCGAGCCGACGCCGATCCAGGCGCAGTCGATTCCGCTGTTGCTGGATGGTCACGATGTGGTCGGACAGGCGCAGACCGGCACCGGCAAGACGGTCGCATTCGGCCTGCCGGCCGTGCAGGCCTGCGATCCGGACCTGGGCGAGTGCCAGGCGATCATCCTCACGCCGACGCGTGAGCTGGCCCAGCAAGTGGGTTCGGTGCTCGATTTCTTCGCCCGCGCCGGCGGGCTCGAGGCCACGGTGCTGATGGGCGGCCGGCGACTGTCGGACGACTTTGCCAACCTTGAACGCCGGCCGCAAATCGTCGTCGGTACGCCGGGCCGCGTGATCGATCATCTCGAACGGCGCACGCTGCGTCTCAACCGCGTGCGCATGGCGGTACTGGACGAGGCCGACCGGATGCTGGACATCGGCTTCTATCCGGACATGCGGCGGATCCTGCGGCGCTGCCCCGATGACCGGCAGACGGCGCTGTTCTCGGCGACCGTGCCGACGCCGATCAAGTCGTTGATTCACCAGTTCATGCACGAACCGGAACACATTCACATCGCGCCCGAGGTGGCCACGGCCGAAGGCATCAATCAGCGCTACTACGAGGTCGCCGACCGCGACAAGGTCCGCGCCGTGGAAGAGCTGCTGCCGGAGCTCTCGGGCCGGACGCTGGTCTTCTGCAACATGAAGGTGACGGTCGACCGGCTGGTCAAGAGGCTGCGCGATCGAGGGATTGACGCGGACGCCATTCATGGCGACCGCGACCAGCGCAAGCGCGACCGGGTGATGGGTCAGTTCCGCGCCGGCGAGCTGCAGTTTCTGGTTGCCACCGACGTGGCGGCGCGGGGACTCGACATCCCCGATGTGCAGCACGTGGTCAACTTCGACCTGCCGCACACGCCCGAGGACTACGTGCACCGCGTCGGACGGACGGGACGAGCGGGCGCAGAGGGATCGGCGATCTCGTTCGTCGGCGAGTGGGACTTCGACCAGTTGGAGAAGATCCTGAAACTCGTGGGCGATGAGCTGCAGCGAGGCGAACTGGGCCTCTACGGGAACTAGTGGAAGCAGTGGGAAGCGACCCTCACACCTTGTAGCCGCCGTCGACGCTGATCACCTGGCCGGTGATGCCGGCCGATTCGGGCGCGGCCAGCAGAGCGGCCATCGGACCCAGCTCCTCGGGCTCGAGGACGCGGTTCTGCAGGTTCTCGGAGGCGCGCAGGGCGTGGGCTTCCTCGGCCGAGATGCCGGCGGCGCGACCCATCGCCGCCCAGTCGACCAACGCCGTGTTGGTCCAACCGGGACAAAGACAGTTGACGGTGATCCCGTGCGCCGCGGTGTCGTGGGCCAGGGCGCGGGTGAAGCCGATCAATCCGTGCTTGGCCGCGGTGTAGGCCAGTGCTCCGCCGGAACGTTTGGCGTAGCCCGAGCCGATGTTGATGATCCGCCCGTAGCCGGCATCGCGCATGTGCGGCAGCGCCTCGCGCGTGGTCCAGTAGGCCGAAGTCAAGTTGAGCGCCAGGTTCGCCTCGAAGACGTCGTCGTCGTGCGTGAACGCTTCCTGCGAGCCGCGCAGGGGCGCGCCGCCGCCGACGTTGTTGATCAGGATGTCGCAGGCGCCGAAGTGCTCCACGGCCCGGCGGACCGGATCTTTGGCCTGTTCACGGTCCAGGGCGTCGGCGACCACGGCCAGACCGTTCCGACCCAGCGCCTCGATCTCGGCGACGACCGATTCAAGCTGTTCGCTTGTGCGCGAGGAGACGACGACGTCGGCTCCGTGCCGCGCCAACTCGAGCGCGATCGCGCGGCCGATCCCGCGCCCGCCCCCGGTTACGACCGCCGTTCGACTCTCTAGACTGGGCATCTCTCGCCGCCTTTCAGGATCGAGTCGCCACGCACCGGCAGGCTACGCGACGCTGCGAGCTCCCGGCCAATCAGGGGATGCGCCAACCCGATCGCCGCCACATGTCTCGGGCGGCCCCGTGAATGCCAGAGCGCGCGGCGATTAGACCCTTGACTGAGGGGTCGGCCTGGTTGAACTGCAGCGGCTTGCCGTCAACGTCGGTGACGGTGGCGCCGGCAGCGCGGAGCAGTGCGGCTCCCGCGGCGACGTCCCACTCGCTGCGGCGTCCCGGCGTGAAGACAAGACATCCCTGGCCTGTGGCCAGCAGCGCCATGCGGTAGGCGATCGAGCCGACCGGCATCACCCTGGTGCCGTCGGGCACCGGCGGGAGTTCGCGGTAATGCCACTCGCCGCGGCCAACCAGCATGAAGCTGTCGGACAAGGCCTGCGCCTGATCAAGTTCGAAGCGTTCGTCCTCGGAGCCGCCTGCGACGGCATACATCTCGTCCGCGTCGGGGTTGAAGACGACCCCGAGCACCGGTTGTCCATTGAAGGCCAGCGCGATGGAGACGGCGTACTCGGGGACGCCCTGGAGGAACTCGCGCGTGCCGTCGAGCGGATCGACGATCCAGACACGACGGTGGCGGAGGCGTTCGCGGTCGTCGTGGGCCTCTTCCGAGAGCCAGGCGTCGTCGGGAAACGCGCCGAGCAGCGTCTCTTGCAGGGCCTGGTCGACCTCGACGTCGGCTTCGGAGACGATTTCGTAGGCTCGGCCCTGCAGGGGGTCGCCGTGCTTCCAGCCGTAGCGTGCGCCCGAGTCCCGGTATCGCTGGAGGATGGCGCCCGCGCGCCGGGCGGCTTCCTGGGCGGCTTCGAGTTCGGCGAGTAGGTCCATTGGCGAGGGCAAGGGATCCCTGCTAGAAGCCGGCCTGTTTGTCGACCTGGCCCACGAGTTCACGGTTGCCGCGATAGCGGCGCAGGTTCTCGCAGAAGCGCTCGAGATTGCGGCCGGCTCGGAGTTGTGATGCGCCGGCGGTGTGCGGGGTCATGACGATGTTGTCGACCTCGAAGACGCGATGGTCGGCGGGCAGCGGCTCGCCCTCGACCACGTCCAGCGCGGCGCCTCGCAAGTGTCCCGACTCGATAGCTTCGATCAGTGCCTCCAGTTCGATGATCTCGCCGCGGGTGACGTTGACGATGACCGAACCAGGCTTCATTTTGGCGAAGGTTTCTGCGTTGAACAGGTGATGAGTCTCCTCGGTCAACGGCGTGCAGACAGCGACCACGTCGGACTTCTCCAACAGGGTGTCGAGCTGGTTCATGTGTCCGACGACCGGCACGATCGGGGTACCGCGCACGGCCACGGCGTCGACGGCGCGGACGCTCATGCCGAAGCCGGCGGCCCGTTCGGAGATCGCGCGGCCGGTCCCGCCGAAGCCGACGATGCCCATGGTCAGGCCGGAGAGTTCGAACGCGGCGCGGCGCATCGGCACGCGCGAGCCCCAGGCCTCGCCCTTCAGTGTCAGGGCCGGCTTGAGCGAGCGCGCCAGGGCCAGCAGCAGCGCGAAGGCGTGATCGGCCAGGTGCGGGCCGACGAGGCCCTTCTCACCGGTCAGAGGGATATCCGCGTTCTTGAACTCGTCGAACAGGTAGCCGTCGACGCCGGAGGCGGTCGCGTGGACCCACTTGAGCTGCTTGGCCTCGGCGAACAGGTCGGGCGTCAGGTAGCCGAGCAGCACTTCGGCGTCGGCGATCATCTCCATCGCATCCTCGCGGTTGTTGGCGACGACGACCTCGGCCTCGGCTCCGGCGGCGGCGCGGATGGCGTCGAGTTGCGCCTCGGAGACTTCGGGCAGGGTGAGTCCGGGCATCACGAGTACGCGCATGGTGCAGTCCGCTCCTGAGTCCAGTTGAGGCGCGACCAATGAGCGCCAGCGGTCAGAGTAGCACCGGCAATCGTCGGCCAAGACCGCCGTAGACTGACTCGCGAGTTCGGTTTCGCAGATGAGGAGCGAGCATGCCAGATGTGCAGTTTGGGGCGCAGGTTTCGGCATACCTGACGTCGTGGGATGAGATCCGCTCGGTCGCGCAGACGATGGACGCCGGGCGCTACGACTCGATCTGGTTCGCGGATCACTTCGTTCCGCCCAATCGCCCGAAGGCGGTCGAGGGTCGCGAGGCCTTTGAGGCGTTTTCGTTGGCGGCGGCGGTCGCGGTGGCGACCGAAACGTTGCGGATCGGTCACCTGGTGCTGGGCAACACGTACCGCAACCCGGGCCTGGTGGCGAAGATCGCGGGGTCGGTCGATCACATCTCCCACGGACGCTTCACGCTGGGCATCGGCGCCTCGTGGTTTCAGCGCGAACACCAGGCCTACGGCTGGGACTTCCCGCCGATGAAGGAGCGTCAGGATCGGTTCGAGGAAGCGTGCAAGATGCTGCGCAGCATCATTCACAACGACGGGGCACGGGTGACGTTCAGCGGGCAGTACTATTCGCTGGACGACGCGCCCCTGTCGCCGGGAAGTTACAACCATCCGATTCCGATCCTGGTCGGCGGGACCGGCCCGAAGCGAACGTTACGGACGCTCGCGTTGTACGGTGACATCCTCAACCTCGACGGATGGGCAGGGAGAGGGATGTCGGTGGAGTTGCTGAAGGAGAAGGTTGATGTTCTGCACGCCCATTGTGAGGATGTCGGCCGGGATCCGTCGGAGATCAAGATTACGGCCCTGATGCCGTGTCTCTTGACCGAAGACGAGGCTGAGGCGAAGGCTTGGGAAGAACGGATCGGTCCGGGCACGTTGAACGGGTCGGCGGACCAGATTGTCCAGCGGATTGGTGAGTTCGTGGAGTTTGGAATCGACGAGATTATGTTTGGTCGCCGCGGCGACAACAATCCGGAGTACTTCCAGCGACTCGACGACGAAGTGATCGCGCATTTCAGTTAGACGACGCGAACAGTCAAGGAGCAACAGTATGAAGTTCCGACAAATGGGTCGAACGGGGCTACGCGTTTCGGAGATCTGTCTGGGCACGATGACGTTCGGATTCCAGACCGAGGCCGAGGACGCGTTCAAGATCATGGATGCAGCCTTCGACGGTGGCGTCAACTTCATCGACACCGCCAACGTGTACCCGCTCGGCACGAACGAGGCGGGTACGACCGAGTCGATCGTGGGCCGCTGGTTGGCCGGGCGACCGCGAGATCAGGTCGTGCTGGCGACCAAGTGTTCCGCGCCGATGGGTCCCGCGCCGAACCAGCGCGGAACGTCGCGGCAGCACATTCTCTCGGCAGTCGACGAGTCGCTGCGCCGGTTGGGGACGGACTACATCGACCTCTATCAGCTGCACGGGCCCGATCCGCGCACGCCGATCGAAGAGACCATGCAGGCGCTGGATGACCTCGTTCGCTGGGGCAAGGTGCGCTACGTGGGCGCCTCGAACTACCGCGCCTGGCAACTGGCGCTGGCGCTGGGCGCGTCGGACAAAGCGGGCATCGCGCGCTTCGACTGCGACCAGCCGCGCTACAACATCCTCTGGCGCGACATCGAGTCGGACCTGCTCCCGCTCTGCCGCGACCAGGGCGTCGGGATCATCGCCTACAACCCGCTCGCGGGCGGGTTCCTGACCGGCAAGTACCGCAACACCGCCGACCTGCAGGAGGGCACGCGCTTCACCCTCGGCAACGCCGGGCCGCGCTATCGGAATCGCTACTGGGACGAGATCCAGTTCGAGCAGGTCGCCCGATTGCAGACTTACTTCGCCGAGCGCGAGGTCAGCATCACCCACGCCGCCATCGCCTGGGTGCTGGCCCAGGAAGGCATCACCTCCGCCATCGTCGGAGCATCAAGGGCCGAGCAGATCGAGGACTCGCTCAAGTACGCGGAGATCGAGCTAACCAAAGACGACTTCGAGTTCTGCGATCAGCCGTGGTACGAGATTCCCCGTCCAACGGACCCCGAAGTGGCGATGCGGTAGGGGGAGCCGAGAGAGTTCCTAGAGTGCCAGATGCATCTGGCGTGTCGAAGGATTGTTTTGGAGAACGAGGTTCGTAACTTCGACAAATGAGGCGAAGTCTGCAAGAGCTGCTTCTAGCTGATGCTGCCTCGTCAGTACAACATAGAGAGCGCACGACCGCGCTTGGCAGTTTAGAGACTTCTCGGGATTGAACTCAATGTCCGTGAACCCGCATGCTTCTGAGATGCGACTGAGTTCGACAGCTTCGTGTCCGTCGGCGTGTTGCAGCGCCTTAAGGTAGAGGTAATCGTAGAAAGTCGTCTTCCCAGGCTCGGCATTCCACTCTTCACTACCAAAGCAAAACGACACGGGTGCCTCATGTCTGAGTCCGTGTTCATTCATGTATCTCTTGGCATCGCGGGGCGTGTACTGGTAGAGCTCTAGATATGGACCACGACCCTCAGAGAACACCTTCGAGCCTTGATAGATGGACTCAAGGGACAGATATCGAGGGCAGTCCGGAACTAGTTCGGCGTACCACTCGGGCCGAGGTAACGTCAGACTGAACGCACTTAGTTCAACACCGAGTCTCTGATGGGATTTCGTAGAAACCTCAAGAATATAGTTTGGATCCCAGCCAAACTGTCGCGCTGCGGCACTGTGGAGGCTTCGAACAGATTTCTGCTTTTGTTGGACGCTAAATCCGGGAGACCAGTCGAATGTGATCAGCTCTTCCCGAATCGCGCCGTCAAGAATCTCAGGGATGAAGACAGGACGCTTGGCCATGGATCCCTCCGAGTCTCGCGAGATCAATATAGCGTGTTGCTACACCGCTACGTAGGCTGCGGCGGCTCACCCCTGCGAATCGAAGCGCTCAGGGCGTCCGGGTAGAAGATCGCGGGCCAGCGAGCTACCGGCACTGGCAAGCGCATGGCGCGGACATCCTCTTCGTCGAGCTCTCGCTCGACGAAGACGCGGCGAATTGCCTCCACAGGTACGCCGCCCGCGATCATCACCTCGGCTTGAAGGTCAGTGGGGCAAGAACGCGTGTGGCGTTGCTGGCGAGGAGGACAGTTGGGATTCGGAACGGCAGAATCGAACAGAGATCGAAAGTGCGCCACGCTAGAACCCAAGTAGTCCCCGCTTGCGGTGGCGGCATTGACAGGCGAAAAGAGCACGTTCGTCCAGTCAATCGAGAACGGTTCAATGTCCAGCACAGCAGTCGGCACCCACCGCTCTCTTGGGCGACCCGGGATGGGTACGTGCCCATATCGACGCATCAGAAAAGCGTTCGGGAACTCGATTGAAGCTGACACATGTCCAAGTTGACCATCCCATCGACCGGCGTCCATAGGTCTCAGTGGGACATCGCGCTCGCGGGCCTGTGCAACCGAATGGATGCCGCCCCGACCAAAGATGGATGGCAGGTTGGCGATTGGGGTGAAGTGACAGAGCCGGGAGACTCCCCGGCTCTGGAGTTCGTCGCGAATGCCTGGCATCGTGCGCCCTCTCCGAAACGTCCGCAGTATCGCACAAATGTGCGGAGGCGTCGAGCTTATGCCACTGACACCGCAGGCAAGACGCAGTCACTGCGTTTTCGTCGAGTCTGGGCGCCGTCTGTTGGGCCATCAGACGGTCCTACAACCACACCGCCTCATGCGACCCTGGCTTTACCGTCCGACCCCACTTTGGCTCGAAATCGCTGAAGTGGATGGGGAAGCTGAGGCGAGTGAGGGTTCCGTAGTCCGATTCGACGTCTTCGCTGTACTTGTCGGCCAGGCGGTAGCCCTCGTTGGGATCGGCGTCTTCGATCTGGTGGGGCGTGCCCAGCCTGAGGAACCAGGCAGCGGTCTGACCAAGCGAGACCTTAACGTGCCAGCTTCCGCCCTCGACCGCTCGGCGGCGAAGGGCTTCGAGCGCTCCGTAGGCGCCCCAGTAGCCCGTGCCGTAGTCGTTGAGGGCCATGGCCGGGCCTGCGCCCATCAAGTTCGTCGGGTCTTTCTGTTGGACGTGGTGAATCCCCGACGCAGCCTGCACGTTGCCGTCGAAGCCGCGCTTCTCCTGCCAGGGGCCAAACTGGCCGTAGGCGTTCTCGGAGATGTAGATGATCCCCGGCCGGCGCTCGGCCAGCGCCTCCGGGCTGAGGCCGCGGCGAGCCAGGGACCTGGCCCGGTAAGACTGACTGAAGATGTCCGCGTCCTCGATCAGATTCCAGAGTATCTCGCAGCCGTCCGCCGTGTCGAAGTCCACGTGGGCGCGGCGCTTGCCGTGTGCGGTGTCGGCCTGGGCAGCCTGCAGGTCTGCGACATCGGGCCCGCCGATGTGCAGCACATCCGCGCCGAGCGCCGCCAGCGTGCGCGAGATGGTCGGTCCGGCGAGCACCTTCGTGTTGTCGATCACCCGGACGCCGTTGAGCGGCAGCGAGCCGCCGGGGACGGGTGTCGGCGGCGCGTCGCCGATCTTCTCGATGATCACGGCGGGGGAGTCGGCCAGCAGCTTGCCCTGGGGATGGGCGTTCCACTCCTCGGGCGAGCGGATCGTGACGGCCGTCAGTTGGGCCTCAACCATCTCCGATTCCAGGTCCGCCGAGTCCCGCGTGGCGACGAACTCGGCAAGCTCGTCCGCCGCGCAGCCCAGCGCTTGCAGCGTCTGTTCGACAAGGTGCGGGAATCCGCTGAGCAGGTAGAAGAGGCGTCCGTCGCGGGTCGGATAGATGCCCTGTCCGGCCGCGTTAACGTCCATCAACGTGTCGACCGCCAGCTTGCCGTCGACCTTCAGCACCCACATCGAGGAAATGCCGACGACCGCCTGTCCGAGGTTGATTTCTGCGGACTGGCGTTGCCCGGTCTGGAGGCAGCGGATGTCATCGACGACGCCGGCGATGTTGCCCAGGATCGAGGCCGTGCCCGCAGCAAGGCGCAGCGGCGAGGGATAAATCGGATCGCCGTCACCGACGAAGTGAACTTCGGACTCGGTCGGTTCCACGCCGGCGGCTCGGGTGATGGATTCGAAATCTGCTCGGTCCATGAGGCTCCTCGGTGGGTTCGCAGGCGCGGCTGACTCGCAGGCTAGCGAGGCGACATAGGCCGCGCGCATGGCTCTTCTATCCTGTCGGCCCCGAGACTTCGCGTGGAGCGCGTCCGATGTCCGACCAGATAGCAGACGGCTCGCAAGACACGCTGTGGCGGCTGGCGTACGACTGCGGCATGAGCCGCCGCCGGTTCCTGTCGCTGCTGGTCGCAGGCGGAGCAGCGGCCGTGCTCGCGGCTTGTCGCGATGTCATTCCGGATCACTCCACCGAGGGCGTCCGAGTAACGCCGTTGGTCTTCAAGGACGCGTCGCCGTTCTTCGATCACGGGCGGGCCGGCCTCGAGACTCGGATGGAACTGCTGGACGACTGGCTGACGCCGAGGGAGCGATTCTTCGTGCGCAACAACTCGCGCAGCGTCGACGTCTCGGCAAGAGATTGGTCGCTGCGGATCGAGGGCGCGGTCGAGCGACCGACCGATCTCAAGCTCGACGATCTGTTTGCCTTGCCGACCCGCACGCTCGTGTCGTACGTCGAGTGCGCCGGCAATCAGCGGGTGATGTTCGAGCGGCTCCAGGGACGCGCCACCGATGGGACGCAGTGGGGACCCGGCGCGGTCGGCAACGCCGAGTGGCAGGGCGTGGCGCTGGCCGACGTGCTCTCGCTGGCCGGACTTTCGGCTGCGACCGCCGGCGTGTTGCTGATCGGGCTGGATGTGGGATCGCCGGAGCGTGGATTCCGCCGCTTCCTGCCGATTGAACAGGCGCTGCATCCGGACACGCTCCTGGCCTATGCAATGAACGGCGCGCCGCTGCCGCCCGATCACGGCTATCCCCTGCGCGCGATCGTGCCCGGCTGGGTCGGAGCCTCGCAAATCAAGTGGCTGAGCCGCATCGTCGTCTCCGACGAGCCGCTCTGGACTCGCAACAACACCACCTCCTACGTCATGTTCGGCGACGACTTCGACGGCGAAATCGTCACGACGCAATCGATCAAGAGCGCGCTGGCGCTGCCCTGGCCGGCCGCGCTCGAACGCGGACGCCATCGGCTGCACGGATTCGCACACTCGCCGCACGGACCGATCGCGCAGGTCGAGTGGAGCGACGACGCCGGGCATTCGTGGCACGCCGCCAGTCTCGGCCGCCAGCGGGACTACTCCTGGGCGCGGTTCGACTTCGACTGGACGGCCGCGCCCGGCGAGCACACGATCATGACCCGCGCGACGGACGCCGCGGGCAACACCCAGCCCGATCTCGCGCCGTTCAACGCCAAGGGATACCTCTTCAATCAACCGCTGCCGCACCCGATCTCCGTGACCTGAGGGCCCTCGCCTGCGTTACCCTTGCCCGAACTGCGATATCTGGGAGGGACCGCGATGCGCGCTGCCGTACTTGAAGCTCCGAACACGCCGCTGCAGATACAGGACCTGGTCCAGGACGAGCCGCAACACGGCGAGGTGCGCGTGAAGATGGGCGCGGCCGGAATCTGCGCCTCCGACCACCACGTCATGGACGGCTCGGCCGCGTTCCCGCTGCCCTCGGTGCTGGGACACGAAGGCGCGGGCACGATCGAGTCGGTCGGACCCGGCGTCAGCGAGCTCAAGCCCGGCGACCGCTGCATCCTCTCGTTCGTCACGCCCTGCGGACAATGCCCGACCTGCCGCAAGGGATCGCCCCAACTCTGCGACCTCCACCAGGCGACCGGATCGCGGCTGCTCGATGGCAGCGTGCGGCTGCACGACCGCGACGGCGCGGAGGTCTTCCAGATGGGCAAGCTGGGCGTCTTCGGCGAGCACGTCGTCACCGCCCAACAGGCCTGCTACCCGATTCCCGACCAGGTGCCGATGGAAGTCGCCGCGCTGATCGGCTGCTCGGTCACGACCGGCGTCGGCGCAGTGATCAACCAGCCCACCGCCGAGGCCGGCATGACCATGGCCGTGATCGGCGCCGGCGGCGTCGGACTCAACGCCATCCAGGGCGCCAAGATGCTCAACGCCTCGCGAATCATCGCCGTCGACATCCACGAGCACAAGCTCGAGTTCGCCCGACGTTTCGGCGCCACCGACACCGTCAACGCGCGCAACGTCAACGTCGGCGCCGCCATCCGCGAGCTGACCGACGGCGGCGTCGACTTCGCCTTCGACACCTTCGGCTCCGACGTCACCGCCAACCAGGTCTTCGACTCGCTCGGCAAGGGCGGCACCGGCGTGATCGTCGGCCTCGCCCCGACCGAAGCCGTCGGCTCCTTCGACCTCGTCGACATGGTCCGCAAGCAGAAGACGATGGTCGGCTCCTACTACGGCTCCGCCTCGCCGCACCGGACATTCCAGAAGCTGATCGACATGTACGTGACCGGCCGGATCGAGATCGATCACATCGTCCAGCGCCGCTACCCCTTGGACCAGATCAACGAAGCCTTCGCCGCCCTCGAGCGAGGCGAAGACGGCCGCGGCGTCATCGTCTACGACTAGGCCTCACCTACGTCAGCGTCGCCGTGTGCTTGCGCTGGATCAGCTCCCAGTCGATCTCGTAGCCCAGACCCGGCTGCGTCGGCGCTGACACCGTCCCGCCCGACATGTCGATGTCCTCAACCAGCCCGTAGAGGAAGCCGCCCGTACTCGGGAAGTACTCGTAGAACTCGCAGTTCGGCACCGCCATGATCACGTGCAGGTTGGCCACGTTGTTCAGGCTGTTGCCGCCGTGGTGAATCTCGCACTTCATCCCGAAGCCCTCCGCCAGGTGACACAGACGCACCAGCGGCGTGATCCCGCCCGTCACCGCGACGTCGCCGCGCAGGATGTCCGTCGCGTACTGCGTGATCCACTGCGTCATCCCGTAGTAGCGGCCCGGCGCGTACTCCGTCGACATGATCGGAATGTCCAGCTTCTGATGCAGCTTCACGTAGCTGTACAGATCCTCGTCGCGCAACGGATCCTCGTACCAGTAGTAGTCCAGCTCCTCGATCGCCCGACCCACCCGCACCGCGTCCTCGTAGCCGTACGACCACATCGAGTCCAGCATCAGGATCATCTCCCCGCCGACCGCCTCGCGCACCGCGCGGCAGATCTCGATGTCGTTCTTCGGAATCCCGTGCGGATGGATCTTGTGCGCGATCCAGCCGTCCGACTGGAACTGCAACGCCTCCTCCACGTACTCCTGCGGCGACTCCCACCAGGCCGTCGACGAGTAGACCGGGACCTCGTCCTTGCACGTGCCCAGCAACCGGTGGATCGGCTGACCCGCCAGCTTCCCGTTGATGTCCCACAGCGCGATGTCGACCGCCCCGATCGCCGCGTACGAGACCGCCCGGTTCTGCGCGTAGCAATCCGCCCAGATGCGCCCGATGTCCTGCGCGTTCTTGCCGATCACCCGAGGCTTGAGCACATCGATCAGCACCTGCGCATGATGCTGCGGCCGCGACAGAAACGCATGCCCCGTCACCCCCGCATCCGTCTCCACGCTCACCACCGACAACTGGTTCGCCCCCCCAAACCGCATCCCCGACCCAACCCGCCAGTTCGGCGTCTCCCAATCAAACACATCAATCTTGACGTCCGTGATCGTAGCCATACGTAGATCCTTTCCAAAATTCCCTCTCCCCGAGGGAGAGGGTTAGGGTGAGGGCCCACCAGCGGGCATGATCCCGTCCCCGATTCATTCGGGGACCCGCTCGGTTCCCCTACCTCCCCCGAAACTCCGCCGGACGCTTCTCCAGGAAACTGTCGATCCCCTCCTGCCGATCCTCCGACGCCCCCGTCACACCCAGACCCCACGCCTCGCGCTCCACCTGCATATCGAAACTCGGCGCCTGGTTATTCACCAGACGCTTCGTCAACTCAATCGCCAGCGACGGACCCCGCGCGATCTTCTCCGCCAGCGCGATCGCCTCCTCCACCAGCGACTCCGGATCCAGCGTCCGGTTGACCAGCCCGTACCGCTCCGCCTCCGCCGCGCCCAACGGCTCGCCCGTGTACATCAACTCCAGCGCCCGGCCCTTGCCCAGCATCTGCGGCAGGTAGTACGTGCTGCCCGTGTCCGGCACGATCGCCCGATGCACAAACGCCGAGATAAATCGCGCATTCGTCGACGCCAGCCGAATATCGCAAGCCAGCGCCAGCGACATCCCCGCCCCCGCCGCTGCACCGTTGACCGCCGCCACGATCGGCTTCGGATAATCGTTCAACGTCGAGAACAGCACCCCGTAATGCCCGATCGGCGCCTCCGTATGCCGACGGTACGAGTCCGCCTCGACCAGCTCCGCCGTCAACCGCTGAGCCTCCGCCCCGCCCGACACATCCGCCCCCGCGCAGAACCCCCGCCCCGCCCCCGTCAACACCATCGCCTTCACCGAGTCGTCATGCCGAGTCGACTCCAACACCCCAAGCAACTCATGCACCAACCGAGGCCCCATCGCATTCATCTTCTCCGGCCGATTCAGCGTCACCACCGCCACCGAGTTCGCAATCTCAACCGTCAGATCCAGGTAAGCCACGTCAAAGCTCCTTCCAATCCACCCCCATGCTAGTGGCCATCCGATCCCCTCTCCCCGAGGGAGAGGGTTAGGGTGAGGGCCTTCCGGCGCCCAGGCTGAGCACCCTCCTGATGCACCGGAACCCCTCTCCCACCCGGGAACCCTCACCCCAGCCCTCTCCCAAAGGGAGAGGGAGCCAGATCCGATCCCCTCTCCCCGATGAGACTCGCGCACAAACTAAGTCGCCCCCGCGCAGGCGGGGGCCCTCCCTCGTCCGCCGAACCCTCAACGCTGATAGACTGCCTCATAGGGCAGGGGGAAGGACATAGATCAGTTGGACAGTGCCCTTCCCCCCTAGCCCCGCAGCGTCTCTCAACCGCTTGCGGGGCTCGCCCAAACCTACTAGCCGCCCCGTGAACGAACTCCCCACCCCGGGAACCCTCACCCCAGCCCTCTCCCAGAGGGAGAGGGAGCCAGACCCGATCCCCTCTCCCCGATGAGACTCGCGCACAAACTAAGTCGCCCCCGCGCAGGCGGGGGCCCTCCCTCGTCCGCTGGACCCCCTCCACATCCCCAATTCTCGATAGCATGGTCTGAAAGGAGCCGACAAATGAACGATCCCCAACCGTTGATCAACGCCATCGTCAACCAGCTCGGCGACGCCGACCACTCCCGCAGCCAGCGCTTCCTCGACGACCTCCGCCAGGAAGGCGTCCTCCCCGGCCGCCGCAACCGCCTGGCCCACCGGCTCCGCCGCGTGGCGCTAATCCTGCGCGGCTGTGCCGGACCGTTGCTCGAGTTCCTCGCCTTCTTCGTTCGTGGACGCCAGCCCGCCTCGCATTGGCTGGAGCGCATGGACGAGCTCGCCGCGGATGGCGTTGACCCGGCCTACGCCGCGCAAACGGTCGAGCGTGAGATGAAGGACGAGGACTCGAATCAGATCTTTCGTTGGTACGCCTTGCTCCTCGCTGCAGGGATAATCACGGTCTGGATTCTGTTGTTCATCCGTCTCTGAGCAACGTCGGCCTCATCGCTCCCGCCCCTGATTTATTCAGGAGCCCGCTCGGCGGCCGAGCAACCACAAACAGGGAACCAAGCAGGTCCCCGAATAAATCGGGGACGAGGATCGGACTCCCTCTCCCTTTGGGAGAGGGCTGGGGTGAGGGTTCCCGGGTGGGCCTTTGCGCTGACGCCGGAGCGCCCTCACCCTAACCCTCTCCCTCGGGGAGAGGGAACCGGAACCGCCTATACTCACCACCATGACCACCGAAACCGCGCCCGACCCCACCATCGAAGCCTGGTCCGACCGCCTCGAGGGCGAATTGATCGAGGCCGGCATGGAACCCGCGCAGGCACGCGCCTACCAACGCGCCTTCGAGCTCGGCATGACCCGCGTCCTCTCCGTCATGGCCACCAAACAGGACTTGCTCCTGACAAAGCAGGACCTCCAGAAGTCGATCGACGAACTCCGCAGCGAACTCCAGCGCGACATCGACAAACTCCGCAGCGAAATGCGCTTCCAACTCCTGCTGTTGACCGCAGCAATCAGCACCATGTTCGCCGGCGTCTTCGCCGTCCTCGGCGTCATCCTCAGCAAACTCTGATGCCCAACCAAACCCAACCAAACCCAACCACCCCAACCACCCGCACACCCAGCAAAACACGCCAAATCCCTTGTTGTTCCCAGCATCCCGCCCCAAACAAAAAATTCCCGCCAACCACCTCCAAATTCCCTCTCCCCGAGGGAGAGGGTTAGGGTGAGGGCCCTCCGGCGGGCTAGAGCCTGCCCCCGCGAAGGCGGGGGGTGCGCACCCTCCGGCGGAGGGCTGAGCCCCCTTCGTTACGCCAACGTAATATCAACCCCAACCCGACACCCAACACCTTGCCCCACACTCCACAAATCAGCGATGATCACGACGTGGAAACCGGACAACTGAGGACCACCATGCGCGGGCGGGGCCCTCGCTGGCTCCGCAGCATGGACAAGGAGGCGCCCACGGCGAGACTCGACAGCTAGGCAGCAGGTGGAAGGAAACAGGCTCCATCCACCTCCATCCCGCATTCGGGGCTCAGGCCCTCGAAGGCGGGAAAGCCCAACGAAAGGGCACACAATGATTGGAACCCTCGCGCGAAAGCGCACCCACCTGGCGGCGCTGACAGCGCTTGCCGGCTTGGTGGTCGCCCTGTTCGCCTTTACGGTTTCGGCCCAGACGGCCCCAGCGATCACCAGCACGAACGACAGCGACTTCACCATTTCAGAAGGCGGGACCATTACCGTCACGGTGAGCAATGCCACTGCCTCGGAGTACACGTTCCAACCGATCTTCGGTTTCGTCGTGACCCAGGAAACTGCCGGTATCGGCATCTACACGCACCAGGCCGGCGCTCCGACGGGTGATTTCACGATCCGGGCGACGCATGCCACAAGTCCCGCTTTGACCGAGACTCTGACTGTTGGCGAAGCGGGTGACAATCTCGGTTCAGCCAGCGTGATTCTCGGATACACGATTGCCGACGGATCCGCTCGCGCCTTGCCAACGGCAGAGGGTGCCAAGCGGGAGACGGACACCGCGCCAGCTGCTGGAACGATCCTCATTGAGGTCGAGGCGCTGAACAGTCTCGGGAAAAAGTCAAACGTCGGCGCTGCTCCTGCCAATCTCCAGGTGAGCATCTTCGCCGTGGGCGGCACCGTGGGCGCGGGCAACTCCGCGGGTGCGGCGTCGAGCGCGACGGGCGAGTCAACGACCTTCGGCGACAACACAGTCGAGTTCGCTGTGTCTCGAGCCACTGCGGGCACTGTCGATGTCTTTGCTGTCGTAACAATCGGCAGCGCCACGGTTCGTACGGACACACTTGTCCTCTCATTCTCCGGCGGCCCGGACACGATCTCGGCCGGCGACGTGAGTGGTGGCCTGTTGGCGCCGGCGACTGCAGGCGCAGCAAACACGGGCTTCGTGTCGTTTGAAGTGACCTCGGTGGACAAGGCGGGATCTACGAACGACGCCAGCAACACCGCGGCCGACCTTGAGCTGAACCCCGACGACATCTCTACCAAGATCACGAACTCAGACGGCGAGGACGTGACCGCCAAGTTCGACGTGGACGAGTCGGCCAAGCTTGCCGCAGCCGTCGCGAATGATGCCGGCACCCAGCAGTCGACTTCTCTCGATGAGACGAAGATCAGCGACAACGCGATCGCCGTCGTCATCGCGGCTGGTGCTGCTCCGGGTGTCCCCGGTGGTACCTACACCGCCACGGTCACCCTTGACGAGGGCTCGAAGAATTCAGTTGAAATCGAGTTCCACGTTGTTGGTCCGTTGGCCAGTTTGACCGCCGTTGCCGACCCCGAGACGGTGGTCGAAGATGGCGAGTTCACAGTGACGGCGACCCTGCTGGACGCTAACGGCTTGCCCGTTGCGGACGGTAAGGCCGACGTGGCGGCAGATCCGGACGCGACTCCGGCCGTCGTCGCAGTCGACAACAGCGGTGACGACGTGACCTTCCAGGTCATCGGCGGAGATCTCAAGGTCTTTGGCCAGGACAGCACCGCAGCCGGCCAAACCGTGACGAAGGAAGTCAAGGGCGGCGAAGCCTCGGCAACCTTCTACGTCACTGGTGACTCCGGTAAGGCCATCGTGCTCGTTCGCGCAAGCGGCAAGACCGCTCGCGTGACCGTTGCCACCGAGGACGCCCCCGAGGAAGCTGAGGTCGAAGAGATCACCGCGAGTAACTGCCTGAGCTCGCTCCAGGCCGGTCCCTCGGTCTGGTCCTGCGAGACCAGCGGCAGCGCGTCGCAGGTCTTCCCGGCCCTCGCCTCGCGCGGCGCCTCCGCCCTCTGGCTGTACAACGGCAGTTCCTGGGTGCGCTACGCGACCCGCGACGGTAGCGAGCTTCCGGGCTCCTCCGACTTCATGATCAACCACCTCGATTCCCTCTGGATCAGCTACTAGCAGCCGCTAGCCGCTCGTCGCCCCCTGCGGGGGGCGGCGGGCGACGCTGATGCCAGCGCTCCACTTGAAAGGACGCTGAAATGCAACGATTGGGAATGATGTCGAAGATCATCGCTGTCGTGACAGGTGTCACGCTCGCGATCGCCGCGTTGGCCACCGCCTTCGCGCAGCCGGGCGGCCCGCCCCACGCCTTCTACGGCACCGGCGCCACCCCCGGCGACGTGATCGTCGCTCAGATCTCCCACGGGGACCACTACGACTCAGTCGGCGAAGCCACCGTCGACGCCGACGGTAGCTGGTACATCAACGTCTCCGGCGTTGACCTCGACGAGATCGAGTGGACCGTCAACGGCGAGCACGCCGACGCCGCCATCACTTCGGAAGGCGAAAGCCAGTCCTCGGTCGTTCTGACCATCCACATGGAAGACGATTCCATGATGGAAGAGGGCGACGACTCGATGATGGAAGAGGGCGACGGCGAAGACTCCATGATGGAGGAAGGCGAAGACTCGATGATGGAAGAGGGCGACGACGACGCCATGCTGGATGAAGAAGGCGAAAGCCTGTACCCCGACACGGGTACCGGCGGCCTCGCCGACACCAGCGGCGGCGTCTCGGCCGGCCTGATCGGCCTGCTGATCGCCATCGGAGCAGTCGCCGTCACCGGCCTCTCCCTCCGCCGAGTCCGCAACCGAGCCTAAACGTTCCCCAGGAACGTCGCCCCCGTGAAGACGGGGGCCCCAAAGGGGCGGGGTCGCAAGACCCCGCCCCTTTCCGTCTCCTTCTTACTCTCTCCCCCCTTCAGGGGGGAGATGCCGAAGGCAGAGGGGGGTCCGCCCCCGCGCAGGCGGGGGTACCATGCAGTCAGGAAAGGCCGGTGCGCGGTGGTCCTCGACCGAACACAGATCGCAATCGACCCCGCCTGGTGCCGGGAGGGGGCAACCATCCCCGAGGACGTGGAAATCAGCGAGGCGTGGTACGAGGCGTTCATCGAAGCCAACCCGGGCTACAAGGTGGAGTTGCTGAGGAACGGGAAGGTCACCCGCCGGATGAATGCCTACTCAAGCTCGCTCAAGCACGTCGAGTTCGTCTTCCTCCTGAAACAGTGGTCCAATTCGTACGGCGGCGGGGTGCTCGACAGCGCGATCGAGGTACGCCCGGCGCCGCGTGTCATTCGCCGTCCTGACGCCGCGTGGGTCTCGCCGGAGCGAGTGCCGCCGCCCGACCGCTGGGACGAACCGCTGCGCCTCGCGCCCGACTTCGTCGCTGAAATCGTCTCCCCCAGTCAACGCGCCAGGCTGTCCGAGCTGGACGAGAAGATGCATGAGTGGATCGACTGGGGCGTCCGCCTCGCCTGGCTGATCGACCCCCGCGCCCGTCTGGTCCGCATCTATCGCGCCGACGGCAGCGTCGAGGACCTCGACCACCCCGCCACCCTCTCCGGCGAAGACGTCATGCCCGACTTCACCATGGACATGACCGACATCTGGATCGACGTTTGATACGCCCCAATCGTCGCCCCCGCGAAGGCGGGGGCCCCGCGCCCAGCCTGAGCAACCAGGCCCCGCCTGCGCGGGGCCGACGGCACGCACTGGCGGGAGCCACCAGCGTCGCTCCCGCTCCCACTTACTCTCTCCCCCTTCAAGGGAAGATGCCGCTCCCTCTTACTCTCTCCCCCCTTTCAGGGGGGAGATGCCGAAGGCAGAGGGGGGTCCTCCGCCGACCAGGTGGTGTAGCCTGCCAACAATGTGACCGCATTCACTAGAGCAACCAGAGGAGTTGTCCCGTGGCTGAACTGAGTGGCGCGCAAATCGTCGCCAAGTCGTTGAAGACCCAGGGTGTTGAGGAAATGTTCGGCCTCGTCGGCGTCCCCGTCGTGCCGATCTCCATCGCCTGGATGCAGGAAGGCAAGCCGTTCATCGGTGTCCGCCACGAGCAGGCCGCCGGCTACGCCGCTCAGGCCGCCGCCTACATGCGCGGCCACCTCTCCGCCGCGCTCGTCGTCTCCGGTCCGGGCATGACCAACGTCATCTCCGCCCTCGGCAACGCCCAGGCCAACTGCTGGCCGATGATCCTGCTCGGCGGCGCCGCCAACATCGGCCTCTCCGCCATGGGCGACTTCCAGGACGCCCCCCAGGTCGAGGCCGCCCGACCCTTCGTCAAGTGGTCCGACCAGGCCCGCGACGTGCGCCTGATCCCGCGCCTGATCGCCCAGGCCACCCGCGCCGCCGTCAACGGCCGCCCCGGCCCGGTCTACCTCGACCTGCCCGGCGACATCATCGACGCGGTCGTGGACGAGGACGAGGTCCAGTGGGCGCCGCGAATCGAGGAACCGCAGCGGCCGATGGTCTCCGAGGAGTCGGTCGAAGCCGCGATCGAGGCGCTCAAGACGGCCTCCAACCCGCTCGTCATCGTCGGCAAGGGCATGGCCTGGTCGCAGGCCGAGCAGGAGGTCCAGGAGTTCGTCGACAAGACCGGCATCCCCTGGCTCTCCACCCCGATGGGCGCCGGCGTCGTCCCCGCCGACGCGCCGAACAACGCCGCCGCCGCTCGCACCCACGTGCTGCGCAACGCCGACCTCGTCGTCCTCCTCGGCGCGCGCCTCAACTGGATCCTGCACTTCGGCAAGCCCCCGCGTTTCAAGGAAGACGTGCGCATCATCCAGCTCGACATCGAGCCTTCCGAGATCGGTACCAACGTGCCCACCGAGGTCGCGCTGGTCGGCGACGGCAAGGCCGTCATGGGCCAGGTCAACAGCTACCTCGACGAGAACCCCTGGCAGTTCGAGGACACCACCGAGTGGATCGCCTCGATCAACGCCGAGGTCGAGCGCAAGGCCGCCGAGCAGGCCGAATGGGCCGCGTCGGACGAGTCGCCGATGAACTACTACCGCCCGCTCAAGGAGATCCAGGACCGCATGCCGCGCGACGCCGTCTTCGTCACCGAGGGCGAGAACACGATGGCGATCGCCCGCCAGGTGATCCAGTCCTACGAGCCGCGCAAGCGTCTCGACGCCGGCACCTGGGGCACGATGGGCGTCGGCCCGGGCTTCGCGCTCGCCGCCCAGGTCGTGCATCCCGGCAAGCGCGTGATCGCCCTCGAGGGCGACGCCGCCTTCGGCTTCGGTCCCGGCGAGGTCGAGACCGCCGTCCGCCAGAAGCTGCCCATCACCTGGATCATTTTCAACAACAACGGCATCGGCGGCGGCGCCCCCGAACTGCCCGAGGAGTACGAGACCGGCGGTCTCTCCCCGGGGCAGCTCACGCCCATGGCCCACTACGAGAAGGTCATGGAAGCCTTCGGCGGCAAGGGCTACTACGCCCGCAGCCCCGAGGAGCTGATCGAGGCCCTCGACGACTCCTTCCAGCAGGAAGGCTCGACCCTGATCAACGTCGAGATCTCGCCCCAGGCCCAGCGCCGCAAGCAGCAGTTCGGCTGGCTCCAGCGCTAGCAGTGGCCAATCAAGGCAACTGCGTCCAGGTCGACCCGACCCGGACGACCAGGTGGAACGCGTCGCCCGACCTGAGCGTGTCCAGCGTGTTGACAAAGTCCGGCGCGCCGGGCACGTACAGCGTCCACGAGTCCGTGCGCGCCTCGTAGCGGTAGGCGTGGTCGAAGTGCGCCACGTTGCGCAACGCCTCCGCGACCGAGCGGTCGGGCCCCTGCCACGAGACCAGGTTGACGCCCGCCGCCAGCCGGATCGTCACCGTCCGCGGCCCCGTCGGCGGCGCCTGCAGCCAGCGCGCCTGCGGCTCGACCAGCGCCCACAGCGCCTGTCCCGGCCGCAACGACTGCACCGCAATCTGCGCCGACGCCTCATCGTCGGGGTCGAAGCGGTGGAAGCTGTCGAGGAACGGGTTGTGCACGACCAGTTCCAGCAGCGGCGAGTCAAGATTGGCAAACAACCCCGCCACCGACGTCCGCTCGTAGACGCTCACCGTCCGCCAACCCCCCACCGGCGCATCCGCAGGCACGACCCAGACCGGCTCCGGATCCGGCTCCGGAACTGAGACCGGCTCCTCGCCCCCATCCGGCGTACCGCTATCGCCGTCGCTGCCCGCCCCAGGCGGTTCCGTCGGACCGACCGGCGGCGCAATCCAGTTCCGCGTATTGGTCGACGTCAGTTCCACCCCGCCGTGCAGGTTGTACTCGTCGCTCCAGTACAGATTCATCCCCTCAATCGCATAATCGCCCGTGAACGGCACGCTGCGGCCCAGGTATCCGCCGCCTCGGGATTGATGAATCGCATAGTGGATGTGAGGTGTGCCGTAGTTGGTGCATTCGTGCGCCCGGCAGACAATCGCCACTTGCTCGCCGACTTCGACGACGGTGCCATGCCGAATGTGATCAAGCGGCGCCACGTGAACAAGCAGGTGGTCGAGCCCTGCCGCATCCGTGATCGAAAGACCATCCCAGTCGCGCCAGGCAACCCTGCCGCTGACGGGAGCAAGCACCGGCGTGAAGGCGGTCTGGTCCTGTGGCAAGCGGACGATGTCGATCGCGTGGGGATCCTGGCCGTCGGCCTCGGAGTGCGTGCCGGTGTTGTATCCCGCAATGATCCGCCAGGTGGTGCCGGCCGGCGCGGGAATCGGGACGCCGCCGTCGGCTCCGGCCGTCCCGCTCAGGACGAGCGACCCCAGCAGCAGGGTCAGCACGATCAGCAACACGCTGAGTGAGTGAGGCATCCCCTTTACTTTGCCCTGTTTCCGTCGTCCTTGCATCAATCTGCCGTGTCGAGGTCGTAAGCTCTGGATGAGACGACCACACGCTGATGGAGGAGTGCGCATGTCCATGAAGTACCGACGGCTTGGCAACTCAGGTTTGCAGGTCTCTCTGGCCGGGCTGGGGACGAACAACTTCGGCATGCGGCTGGACTACGAGGGCTCGAAGTCGGTCGTCGACGCCGCGCTCGACGCGGGGATCAACTTCTTCGACACGGCCGACATCTACGGCGGCGGCAAGTCCGAGGAGTTCCTCGGCAAGGCGCTCGGTTCGCGGCGCGAGGACGTGCTGATTGCGACCAAGTTCGCCATGCCGGTCGGCGACGGACCGTTCACGCGCGGCGGCTCGCGGCATTACATCGAGAGGGCGGTCGAGCGCTCGCTTCGTAGGCTGGGCACCGACTACATCGACGTCTACCAGATGCACCAGCCGGACCCCGACACGCCGATCGAGGAGACGCTCGAGGCGCTCTCGGACCTCGTCCATCGCGGCGTGGTGCGCTACGTCGGACATTCCAACTTCACCGGCTGGCAGATCGCCGACGCCGACTGGACATCGAAGGCGAAGGGCTACGTCCGCTTCGTTTCGGCGCAGAACGAGTGGAGCCTGTTGGAGCGCAAGATCGAGCCGGAGATCATGCCAGCCTGTCGCCAGTTCGGTCTGGGACAACTTCCGTTCTTCCCGCTCGCCTCGGGATTCCTGACCGGCAAGTACACGCGCGGCGCAGACCTGCCCGAGGGCACACGCCTGGCGGCCTGGTCGAAGGCGATGCCGGCGCGGATCGGGGCGCTGACCTCGGACGACAACTGGGACAAGCTCGACGCGCTGACCCGCTTCGCCGAGGACCACGGCCACAGCATCCTCGATCTCGCCCTGAGTTGGCTCGCGTCGGACCAGGCGGTCTCTTCGGTGATCGCCGGCGCAACGAAACCGGAGCAGATCGAGGCCAACGTCGCATCGACGCTGAGCTGGGAGCTGTCGGCCGAGGACTTCGCAGCGGTCGACGAGATCCTGGGCTAACGCTCTTGAATCTGGCCCGTTTGGCGACCTGGACTGGCGCGCTTGGCGCAGCGGCTGCGCTCTATGCCTGGTGGGAGTCCACGGCGGTCGAAGTGACCGAACGTCGGCTCGCGTTTGCCGAGCTGCCGCCCGGACTCGATGGCTTGCGCATCCTGCATGTGTCCGACACGCATTTCCCTGCCTCGGGCGACTCGGTTGGCCGGTTTCTCGACGCGATTGCGCCGCTGGAGTACGACCTCATCCTCTGCACCGGCGATTACGTCGAGACCGCCGCCGGATGGGATACTGCAGCCGACGCGCTGACGCAACTTCGCGCGCCCCTCGGCGTCTATGCCACCCTGGGCGCGCACGACTACTGCGCGCCGGTACGAACTCTGGAGGAGTGGTTGTCGTTCAACCTCGACCGGTTGCGCGGTTCGCCCCGCCGTTTCGTCGATCCGTCCCCGTTCGTTGAACGACTGGAGTCTGCTGGGATCGACGTGCTGCGCAACGAGTGGCGGTCGCTGGAGATCGGCGGAGAGTTGGTGCGGATCGGCGGCGCAGGCGACGACTCCGTTCGCATGGCGCGGTTGGAGTCGGCGATGCCGCCACCTGGCCATCGGCCGCCGGGGCAGCCGGACGTGTTCTCGATGTTGCTCACGCATGCGCCCGACGCGGCGCTGCGGCTGCCCCCGCAGACAGAGGGCGGGCCGTCGCTGGTCCTCTGCGGTCACACGCACGGCGGGCAGATTCGCGTGCCCGGCTGGGGCGCGCCGCTGCGTCACTCGATGCTGGTGGGTCGCGAGCAGGCGTCGGGCGTCTTCACAGTGAATGGGTCGCAGGTGGTGGTCAGCCGAGGATTCGGCACGGCCCACGTACCGTTTCGATTCGCCTGCCGGCCCGAGATTTCGCTGCTCAGACTCGAACGCGGTTAACGATCCGTTCGGCGCGATTAACGGCGGGGAAATCGACCGCGCGGAGCGTTCTCTAGAATGAAGCCTGAGCGAATATGACAACTAGCGGGCAGCGCGCCGCGCCGAGGGTCGCAACCGTGCGGCGGCGCCGAACTGGAGATTTGGCATGGTCAGCAATCGATACGACGTGGTGAACATGGAGTCCATGGACTTCGGATCCGAGCAGTACCAGGCGATCAACCTGCACAATTTCGAACAGCTCGATCAGATCCAGGCCCTGCCGGACGACGTTGTCTACAACATCAACGTGGTCGGCCGCGTGTTGCCGTTCAAGTCGAATCGCTACGTCGTCGATCACCTGATCGATTGGGACGACGCGCTCAACGACGGCATGTTCAGGCTCACGTTTCCGCAGAAGGACATGCTGGCGCCGGCCGACTTCGACAAGATGGCGGCGGCGATTGACTCCGGCAAGAATTCGCGCGAACTCAAGGTGGTGGCGGACGAGATCCGGATGACGCTGAATCCCCATCCCGCCGGTCAGATGGAACACAACATGCCCAGCCTGCAGAGCGAACCGCTGCCGGGCATGCAGCACAAATACCGCGAAACGGCGCTGTTTTTCCCGTCGCAGGGTCAGACCTGCCACGCCTATTGCACGTTCTGCTTCCGCTGGCCGCAGTTCGTCGGTCTGGAGGGCAAGAAGTTCGCAATGCGTGAGGGCGAGTTGCTGCGCGGCTACCTGGCCGAGCACCACGAGATTTCCGACATCCTCTTCACCGGCGGCGACCCGCTGATCATGAAGACCAAGACGCTGCGCGAGTACATCGAGCCGCTGACCAAGCCGGACGCCGGACATAACCTGCGCACCGTGCGCATCGGCTCCAAGGCGATCGCCTACTGGCCGCACCGCTTCCTCTACGACGACGATGCCGAGGACCTGCTCGATCTGTTCCGCGAGGTGACCGACGCGGGCATGCAGTTGGCCCTGATGGCGCACTTCAACCATCCGGCCGAGCTGCGCACGTCAGTGGCCCTGGAAGCGGTCAAGCGGATTCGCGAGACCGGCGCGCAGATTCGCACCCAGACGCCGCTGCTCAACCACATCAACGCGGACTCGCAGCTCCTGGCCGACATGTGGGCCGAGCAGACCCAGGCCGGTTGCGTGCCCTACTACCTGTTCGTCGCACGCGACACCGGCGCCAAGCGCTACTTCGAGCTGCCCCTGGTCGACTGTCAGGAGATCTTCCGCGGCGCCTACGCAAAGGTCTCGGGCGTGGCCCGGACCGTGCGCGGCCCTTCCATGTCGGCCGGACCGGGCAAAGTCCAGATTCTTGGCGTCTCGGAGTTCCGCGGCGAAAAGCTGATCGTGCTGCGCTTCCTTCAGGGCCGCGACCCTGAGTGGGTCGGCAAGCCGTTCTTCGCCAAATACTCGGACACGGCAAGCTGGCTGGACGAGTTGGAGCCCGCCGAAGGCGACGAGTTCTTCTATGAAGCGCGCCTGCGCGAGCTGCTGGCTGAAGAGGGCTCGCCCTGGTCGCGCGAGGAAACCCGGATCCAGTTGCTCGACGCCGCTGCTGCGGGCGGCTAGAACTCCGCTCCGATGACCGATGACGCGCGTCAGGACGACGACCCGGTCGTACGTCCCGGCATGCCGTCGTTCCGCTGTCTGGCCGACGAATGCGGCGCAATGTGCTGCCGCAATCCTTATCGCGTCGACCTGGGCGAGGACGAAGTCACACGCCTCGCGAGCAGGGTGGACGTCTGGGAAGTCGTGGAAGAGCGCGCGGCGATGGTCTTGATGCGCCAGACCGACGATGCCTGCGTCTTGCTCACCGCCGATCGCCGTTGCAGTGAGTATGACGTCAGGCCGAAGGGCTGCCGCGACTATCCCTTTCGCCTGGAAGTCGAGGATGGCCGCACGCCGAGGATCGAACGGGATCTGGCTTGCCCCGGATTCGTCGGCCCGCCGATGACCGAATCGGAGTACGAGGAGCTGGTGAGCGAGTTGGCCCGTCGTTCGGCGTAGCGAGCAGCAGTCACCCGCGTCCGTGATTCCCGCCGAGTCCGAGCGGCCAGCGTTGATCCGCAGTCGTCCTTCGTATACTCGACGGGTAGCGAGTGGTTCCAGGCGGGAGATGGCGATGCTTGATTCGGCGACGATTGATGCGCTGCGGAAGTCTCGGTCGGAGTGGGATGCTCGGGTCGAAGCCGAAGGCCGAGAGCAGCCTGGGCCGTTCATGACGGTGTCGTCGCGGCCGGTCGAGCGGCTCTATGACGCGACCACGCTGGACGAATCGGGCTGGGACGTCGAGCGCGATCTGGGCCTGCCCGGCGAATATCCGTTTACGCGCGGCGTCCACCCGACCGGGTACCGCGGCCGTCCCTGGACCATCCGCATGTTCGCCGGCTTCGGCTCGGCCGAAGAGACCAACTCCCGCTTCCGCCGCTTGCTCGACGACGGCCAGACCGGACTCTCAATTGCCTTCGACATGCCCACGCTGATGGGCTACGACCACGACGACGAACTCGCCGCCGGCGAGTTCGGCAAGTGCGGCGTAGCGGTGTCGTCGCTGGCCGACATGGAGATCCTGCTGGACGAGCTGCCGCTCGATCAGATCACGACCTCGATGACGATCAACTCACCGGCCGCGCCGATCTGGGCGATGTACATCGCCGCCGCCGAGAAGCGCGGGATCGACCGTTCCAAGCTGGGTGGCACGTTGCAGAACGACATCCTCAAGGAGTACATCGCACAGAACGAGTTCGTCTTCCCGCCGCGTCCCTCCATGCGACTCGTCACCGACACCGTTGAGTTCGCTTCCGAGTACATGCCGCGCTGGAACTCGATCTCGGTGTCCGGCTATCACATTCGCGAGGCCGGCTCGACGGCGGCGCAGGAGCTGGCATTCACGCTGGCCGACGGGATGGAGTACGTCCGCTGGGCGCTGGAGCGGGGATTGCACATCGACGAGTTCGCGCCGCGCCTGTCCTTCTTCTTCAACTCGCACAATGACTTCTTTGAGGAGATCGCCAAGTTCCGTGCCGCCCGACGGATCTGGGCGCGCGAGATGCGCGAGACCTTCGGGGCGGAGAATCCGCGTTCGTGGTGGATGCGATTCCACACCCAGACCGCCGGAGTCTCGCTCACCGACGTGCAGCCCGAGGTCAACCTGCTGCGGGTGACGATCCAGGCACTGGCGGCGGTGTTGGGCGGTACCCAGTCGTTGCACACCGACGCGATGGACGAGGCACTGGCTCTGCCCTCGGAGAAGGCGGCTCGGCTGGCAGTGCGCACACAGCAGGTGATCATGCACGAGTCCGGCGCGATCAACACCGTCGATCCCCTGGGCGGCTCCTACTTTGTCGAGCAACTGACCAACGAGATCGAGCGCGATGTTTACCAGTACTTCGAGCAAATCGATGCGCTGGGCGGCGTAATCGCCTCGATCGAGTCCGGCTACTTCCAGAAGGAAATCGCCGACGCCTCGGCCCGCTTCCAGGGTGAGATCGAACGCGGTGATCGGACAATTGTCGGCGTCAACGATTTCGAGATCGAGGAGCCGATCGAGATTCCCATTCTGAAGATGGACCCGCAGGGCGAAGCGCGTCACCTCGAGCGGCTGCGCCGGACCCGCGCCGAGCGCGATCAAGACCATGCGGAGTCGGCCCTGCAGGCGCTGGCCAATGTCTGTCGGGACCCACGCGCCAACTCGATGCCCTACATGCTCGACGCCGTCAACAGCTACTGCTCGCTGGGCGAGATCATGAACGCCATGCGCGATGTCTTCGGCGAGCACCAGGAGCACGTCGTGCTCTAAATCGTCTACGCCGATCTCAGATGCAGGGAGCACATCATGCCCGGACCGCTAGATGGAATCAAGGTGTTGGAGTGCTCAACCTGGGGCTTCGGCCCGATCGGCGGGATGATGCTCGGCGATCTCGGCGCCGATGTGATCAAGATCGAGTCGCCCACCCGGCCCGACGCGGCGCGTTTCGTCGAGTCGGTGGCAGGGATTCCCAATCGAATGCCCGACGGCCGCTCGGCCCTGTTCGAAGCGGTCAATCGCAACAAGCGCTCGCTGGCGCTGGACCTCAAATCTGAGCGCGGCCGCGAGCTGTTCCGCGATCTCATCGTCGACACCGACGTGTTCATCGAGAACTACCGTCCCGGGACCTTCGAAAAGCTGGGACTCTCAACCGAGGCGCTGATGGAGCTGAACCCGGGACTGATTCATGCCGCCACGGCCGGATACGGCTTCAAGGGCGCGGAAGCGCACTTGCCCGCGCTCGATGCAGTCGGCCAGGCGCGGGGCGGGTTCATGTATTCCGGCGGCGCGCCGGACGATCCGCCCAATTGGAACACCCTGGGCATCGCCGACGTGATGGGTGCAACCTGTCTCGCCTACGGCTGCCTGGCCGCGATCGCCGGACGCGAGCTGAACGGCGGCAAGGGACAGCGAATCGAGGTCTCACACATCATGGCGACGATGTGGCTGCAGTTCTGGGGAATCAGTGTCGCCGCAATGCATGACCTTGATCTCTGGCCGCGCTTCGACCGCTCGAACGCAGCCAATCCGCTCTGGAATCTCTACCAGTGCGCCGACGGCAAGTGGTTGATGCTGGGCATCCTTGAGGCGGAGCGAGACTGGCCGTCCTTCTGCCGTGCAATGGGCCTGGATGAGATCGTCGACGACCAACGCTTCACGACCCTCGCGACGATGGGAGAGCACTGCAAGGCATTGATCTCCCTGATTGAAGAACGCTTCGCGACCGCTCCCCGCGAGGACTGGGAACAGCGGTTGCTCAGCGAGCCCAACCTGATATTCACGCGGGTGCAACAGATCGGCGACCTGACCAGCGACCCCGCGGTCATCGCCAACGAATACCTCATCGACCACGATCATCGGATCTACGGCCCGACGCCAACTCTGACCCATCCCGTCATGCTGCACGGCCAACCGGCGTCGATTCGCCGAGACGCGCCGGAACTCGGAGAGCACTCTGGAGAAGTGCTGAGAGAGCGGCTCGGCCTCTCCGACGAGGAACTGGCATCCCTGTCAGGCGAGGGCGTGATCGGGTAACGCGAGCGTTCCTGTCGAAAGGGATCTCTCGAGTCGCTTGAACTAGCGCCCGATGACTATCGAGACCGACGTCGTGCCGGAGCCGCCAATGTTGAGCATGGCCGCCCGCTGGGCGCCGTCGACTTGGTAGTCGCCGGCGTTGCCGGTGACCTGCTTCCAGCAGTCAAGCGCCTGGCGCACGCCGGTCGCGCCGACCGGGTGTCCGCCGCCGATCAGTCCGCCCGAGGGGTTCATCGGCAGTTCGCCGCCCATGTCGATACGGCCGTCTTCGATTGCCTCGTAGCTCTTGCCCGGCTCGGTAATGCCGAAGTGGTCAATGGCCATGTAATGGCTGGTCGTGAAACAGTCGTGGGTTTCGATCGCGTCCAGGTCCGAGGGGCCGTCGATGCCGGCGCGCTCATAGGCGTCGGTGATCGCGCGTCGCGTGTGCGGGAGCACGTAGTCGTCGCCCTGGGCCTGCGCGATCTTCTCATCGAAAGTGAGCGCGGCCGTGTGGTGTCCCCAGCCCTGGATCGTGGGCACGTCGGCCAGGTCGATGCCGCGCGCCTCAGCCCATTCCGCCGCTCGTTCCTCGTTGGCAAGGATGAGCGCCGCGGCGCCGTCGGTGATCTGCGAGCAGTCCCGAAGCAGCAGCCGACCGGTGATCGGGGCCACGTACTTGCCCTCTGACAGGTCGCCCTGCACGTCGCCCAGCCATCCGCGCGTCTGTGCGGCGGGATTGCGCTGGGCGTTCTCGTAGTTGAGTTCGGCCAGGCGCTGAAGATGTGCCGAATCCAGGCCGTAGCGCTCGTCGTAGACATCGCCCAGGCGACCGAAGAGCTTGGGGAAGGGCAACTCCACGCCTTCTGCCTCAAGCTCGTACCAACCGGCAGTACCGAGGAAGTTGCCGCCCTCGACCGGGCTGACCGTCTTCATCTGCTCAACGCCCAGGATCAGCGCGGTCCCGTAGCGGTCAGCCTCAAGCTCGGCCGATGCCATCAGGATCGAAATGCTGCCGGACGCGCAGGCCGCCTCATGCCGGGAGGTGGGCAGACCGCCGAAGTCCGGGCTGATCTCGGCGAAAAAACCGCCCATCTGCCCCTGCTTGGAGTAGAGCTCGCCGGCGAAGTTGCCGACATGCGCGGTGTCGATGTCGCCGGGCTCCATCGAGACAGCGTCCAGAGCGCCGTGGACGGCTTCGGCCATCACGTCACGCAGATTGTGCTCTTCCTTGCGCCAGTTGCGGGCAAAGTCGGACTGGAATCCGCCGAGGATGTAGGTCTTGGGCATGGTTACTCCTGGGTTGTGGTGTCTGCGGCGCAGGATATCAGGACAACGCGTCGAGCTTGTCAATGAACCGCCGAACGTCCCGGAGTCCATCGGCGACAATCTGCGGCTCCTCAGCGTCCTCGTAGAAGTTGACGTGGAGCAGGTTTGCGCTGCGAAACAGAGGTCGGATTTCCTGATCGCTTGTCTCTTCTTCCAACCGCTTCACCGCCCGCGCCAACGCCTTGTAGTTGCGATGGTGCCATCCTCGGCGCTCACAGATTGCCTTGAGGATCTGCGTCGCCGCGCCCCATCCCTTCTCTGAGGCTTGCCGAGCGTCGCCGACTTTGAGTTCGGATTCGGCTTGGCCCAGCAGGTGCAGCGCAGCATCGTGATAGGTCTGCGTTGTCATCAGCGCCTCCTGCCTTCAGCCTAGTGCCTCAGTACCCGCGAAACACTGACGGGCGTTTCTCACGCCAGGCTCGGCGGCCCTCCTGGGCGTCCTCCGTGTAGCGGTAGCGATCGGCGACCTCGACCTCATGCGCGAGGCTGTCGCGCAGCGAGTGCTCGGCCGAGTAGTCAATCATCTCCTTGAATGCGGACAGATTGAGGGTTGGCAGCTTCGTCAGTTGGTCGATGTAGCTGTCGGCTTCCCGATCGAAGTCCTCCAGAGGCCAGACCCGGTTGGCCCAGCCCGACTGCAGCGCCTCGTCGGCGAACATGTGCCGTCCGGTCATGAGCAGTTCCAGCGCGCGGCCTCTGCCGATGATCCGCGGTGCAAACCAGGTGGTGCCGCCGTTCATGCCGATCGCCCGCTGCGCGCGGTGATCGCCGACCTCGAGGTTGTCGGCGCAGAGCCTGATGTCGCAGGCGGAGGCGATCTCCCAGCCGTGACCCAGCGCCCAACCCGTGACCAGTGCGATCACCGGCTTCTTCAGGGCGCGCAACGAGAGCAGGAAGGGATGATGCACGGTGATCGACGAGTCGATCTCGGTCGTCGGTTCCATGCCATACAGGTCGTCTCCCGAGCAGAATGCCTGGGTACCCGACCCCCGCAGAGTGACAGCCCGGATGTCGGGCCTGGCGGCCGCAAAATCGATCAGCGCTTGCAGTTCGTGCAACAGCCGGAATGAGAGCGCGTTGAGCCGTTCCGGTCGGTTCAGCGTGATCGCCAGTACGCCATTGTCAGTCAGGTCCCAGAGCGTGACATCCCACTCGCCGTCCAGTGGAGCCGTTGGGGCGTCGGGCCAGGATTCGTGATTGGACATCGTGCGTGCTCTTTCGTCTTGGTCGGGCTACTCAAGGCCAGTCTGCAGGTCTGTAGTCCGCAGATCGGTAAGGAGTCGATGGCAAGTCTAGGCGGGTGCGTGAAACGCTGGTAAAACCGCTCCAACTGCGCGCACCTCTTGCATTGCCGCAAATGTCGGATCGCTCGCGATGCGTACACTGAAATTGTGATGATCGGCCAGAATTTAGGCTCCGGCGCAAGCGCGGTGCGCAGGTTCGCAACCTCGCGCCTGACCCGTGCGGCGCCTGCGACGCTCGCGCTGCTGCTCGCTCTGGTCGCCGCCGCAATCCTGTCCGAGATCAGCCTGGCGTCAACCCAGCGGGCACTGTCCGTGACCGCCTATCCGACTGCGATTTCCGCTCGCGGGGGGCAGGCGGCAATCACGGTACGGATTCCGGCCGCAGCGGCGGGCGACGAGAACAGGGTCCAACTCTCGACAGAGCTCGGCGCCTTCACCGCTTCGAGCGGTCCAACGGAGATCTCGGCGATCCTGCACGATGTCGGCAACAACATTCTCGGGGCGTCTGTGCAACTGGTCGCCGACGGACGCGCCGGAGCCTCCGTCGTCACCGCCCGAGTCGGTTCGCTGGTCGATACGGTCACGATTCGCTTCGTCGGCGAGCCCAGTGAACTGCGCCTGCTGCAGCCGGCGGCCGGTGCCAACCTCGATGCTTCGCGGCAACACCAGGTTCGCGTCGTCGCTACCGACGATGCGGGAGTGCACGTGCCCGATGCCGCAGTGACCTTGGAACTGATCCAATCGCCCGACGGGGCGCGGTTGCGCAGCGGGATCGAGTCGAGTTCGTCAACGTTGCCTGTGGAGACGAACCAGCGCGGCGAGGCAAGCGCGACGCTGTCGTCCGACCCCGGCAACGTGCGAATCCTCGCGACCAGTGGCACAGTGTCGCTCACGATCGATCTGCGGCTCTACGGTGAGCCGACCACCCTGCGAATCGTCTCAGTCGAGGAAGCTGCGATCGAGCGCGGCGCCATCGGCGAACCGGGATCGCTGCAGGTGTTGCTGCTGGATGAGCGCCGCCAGGGCGTACCGAACCGACGCATCCGATTCATGCCCGAAGGCGGCTTGGTCGTGTCCTCAGAGGGCGACGGGGAGTCGGTGATCACCGACGACTCGGGCCGGGCCCGGGTCCATCTCGAGGCTGGCGATGCGCGTTTGGGCACGCACAGCCTGACAGCGCACTGGTCGAACGACGATGTCACCCTTAGCGACGAGCTGGAAGTTCGCGTCACCGGACCACCGGTGGCGATGTACCTGCGAGCCAGCGAACCCCTGAACAGCTTCGGGGAACCCTTGATCGACGACTTTGCCTCGGTCACGCGCTATGAAGTGCAAGCGGAAGTAGTAGACGAGTTGGGCCAGCCGGTTGCCGGCTCTCACCAGGTCCGTTGGCGTCCGCTCGTGTCCGATGCTGGCGCTCGAGTGGAGCCGGTCGTGAGCACGACCCGCAACGGAATCGCCACGGTCACCTTCAGTCTCGTCAATGTCGACGGCCTGCCCCAGATCCAATCGACTTGGGCGCAGGCCTGGCTGATTGCCAAGGCCCAGGTCAACAACCTCGGCCTGATCTCCGACTTGCTGGGCGAAGGCGTCCCCCTGCGTGCGAGCTGGAACAATCTCGTCTGGCAAGGTCCAGAACTGCCGGTCAGCATCATCGTCGACCGGATCAAGCATGTCGTCTCGGCCGCCTGGCGACAGAACGAGAACGGCGGATGGCAGGCCTGGTTCACTGCCAACGTGCCGGGCGCGGTCGACTTCACGCTCGAGCCGGGCGACAGTTTCCACCTCGTCCTGCAATCGGCAGCGTTGCTGCCCAACGTCGAACGCCGCTAGCGGTTCCATCGTCACCGTTCCGAGAGTGTCTTGGCCGGCAAGCCGTCATAGAGTGAATCTGTGAATCTCCGCTCGACTCTGCTCGCGGTTTGCGGCCTGCTGGTCGCCGGAATCGTCCTGGGCGTCCTGCCGGCGTCCGCACAGACGGCGCACGAGTGGTCGGTCACGTCTGACGCGGACGCTGGCTCAGGCACGCTGCGTTGGGCCATCGATGGCGCAAACGAGTCCCCTCAGCAAGATGTCATCCACTTCGCATCTGCCATGACCGTCCGGCCCCGGACGCCGCTGCCTTCGCTGCGGGACGACGGCATCTCGATCGTCGGATCCGAAGGAGCGCAAGCCCCGGACGTGGTGCCAAGGGTCTGGATTGACGGCACGTTCGCAGGCGACGCGGCCGGCCTGGAACTACTCGGGGCGAACGGCGAGGTGCGCGGTCTGGGCATCGTTGGTTTCAAGCGATACGGAATCGGCGTGATTGGGGCAGAAGCCGCTAATGCTCGGGTTGTCGGCAACTGGATCGGACTCACGGAGAACGGTGAAGCAGCGCCCAACCGGCTCAGCGGAGTGGCCGTGATCGCGGGCGCGGCCGGCGCACTGATTGAAGCCAACCGGATCGCCGGCAACAGCGTCTCCGCCCGAACCGGTCATGGGATCGTGATCGGCGGCGGCGGCAGCATCGGAGCCGAGATTGTTGGCAACGTGATCGGCATCGCCGCAGATGGCAGCGCCGTTCCCAACGACGACGGCATCCTGATTGTCGAGTCGGCCCAGGCCACGATTCGCGGCAACACGATCGGTTACAGCAAAGTCGCGGGCATCGAACTGCGCGAGACCAGGCATCCCGTCTCCATCGACGGCAACCGGATCGGCCTGGACCCCGACGGTCGAGCGGCGCCGAATGATGTCGGCGTATTCCTGGGCCCGGGATCGGCGGGTGCGCGCGTCGGGGTGCGTGAGCCCAACTTCGTCTCTGCCAACCGGGTCGGGATCGCGGTCGAGCAGGGCGCGCGCGTGGCGCAAATCGAGTCCAATTGGATCGGCCTCGCCCCGCCGCGCGGCGAGACTACGCTCACGGTTGCCGCTCTGCCCCGCGCAGTAACCATGCCCAACCTGGAGCGCGGAGTATCGGTGATCGCCGGAGCGGCAGCAGTGAGAGTCGTCAACAACACCATCTCGGCCGGTGACTTCGGCATCGTGGTCGACGGCGACAACACGTCCCGGGTCAGCCTCACTCGGAACGTTGTCGCCGGCGCGCGCAGCGGGCCGACTGAAGCGGCGATCGATGTGCGCGGCGGAGCAGAAATCTCGATCGGCGGGGACCTGGGCTATGGAAACGACCTCTGCGGCGCGACCTACGGCATCCGCATCGCCAACACCGAAGAGGTTATGGTCCGATCAAACGCCGTCGGCGCGGGGGCGGCCGAGCGGGTCACCTTCGACAGCGACGCCGACATGGACTGGGGCATCCAACTCCGGGACGGCGTCACACATGCCGTTGTCGAACAGAACCACATCGCCGAAATCTTGCAGGCGGCCATTTCGGTGGTGGGACTCGAGTCGCAGGACAACAACCTGACCCAAAACCGCTACGGCTGGAACGGGATCGATATCGACCTCGGCGCGGACGGCGTCACAGCCAACGACCGCGGCGACCGCGATCGAGGGCCGAACGCATTGCTCAATCGTCCCCGGATCGTGGATCACAACGTGCGGTCGACCGGCAACCGCAACTTCAACAACACCTTCCAGGGCGAGGCGACGCCGGGATCCTACGTCGAGATCTACGTCTGGCGCGACGACGGCTGGGGTCGCATCGCTCGCAGCCAACGCACGAATCGGCAGGGCGACTGGACGGCCACAACTACCGTCATCCCCAAAGGGCCGATCCGCGCGCTTGCCGTGACCGGCACGGGCGCGACCTCGGAGTTCTCCGATGTCTTCCTGCCCTCGCAGCGCGTCGGACTCCGCGCCGGAGTCGTGCAGTTCGCCTGGACCGGTCCCGACATGCCGATTGCCGAAGCGTTCGCGGAATTGGAACGCTGGCTCGATGTCGTCTGGCATTGGGACGTAGCGGAAGAGCGCTGGCAAGGCTGGTCGCCGAAGCTGACCGTGACTCGGGGCTCGATGCTGGATCGCGTTCGCATTGGCGACGTGCTGCGATTACAGCTCGCAGGCCGTCCCCCGGGCGACTTCTTCGTGCCCTCCGGCGGGACGATCTCAGAGCCGGAAGTCCTCGACCTGCGGGCAGGCTACAACAGCGTCGCCTGGCTGGGCGGCAGTGCGTACGGTCTGGACGTGCTTGAGCGGTTGGAGGCATCTGCCGCCGGCCTGATCGGGACCCTATGGCAGTGGCATGACCAAGAGTGGGAACTGATCTGGCCAAGGCTCAGGGGCGCCTGGGAACCCGGCCGCTGGGAGTTCCCCGTGTTCTGGCTGCGAGCCACTCGCGACGGAACCCTGGGCCCGCCCTAGCCGCGCTCTGCTACGCGCCGCCGTCGTCGACGTTGAGCGTTTCGACGGCGATCAACACGACGATGGCTCTGTCTCCCTCTTGCGAGATGCGCAGTTCCCCACGGAACGCGGGATTGTCGGCGTCGCGGAAGGTGATGAAATCGACGCCGGCCCGCTGCGGGTCTGCGGTGACCCGCCATGGGTCGGTGTCCAGCCGTGAGCGGAACCAATTGAACAGGTTGTCGGCATGTTCGTCGTTGGACTGCCAACCGACGATCAGTTCGCGGCGCGTCTCAGTGTCGGAGAAAGCGGAGCCGAGCAGGTCTAGTTGCTCATGCTCGGGAAAGCTCGGCGGCAACTCGTCAACCAGCCCTTGCACCCGAACGTCGGCGATGGCCGTACGGTCCGACTGGATCAGGTAGTTGCGGAACAACCGTTGCGCGGCCAGGCGTTCCTCGTCGTCGTCTCCCTCGCAAGCCGCAGCGAGCCCGGCGAGCATCGCCACGATCAGCATGAAGGCGAGCGGGAGTCGAGGCATCTGATTCCTGTTCCGCAATGCCGGCTCGGCGGCGTATGAATCTGGACGGGAGTTTGAATGGGGTGGACGGTGGGATTCGAACCCACGAATACCAGGGCCACAACCTGGCGCCTTAGGCCTCTAGGCGACGCCCACCACGCGGTTGGACGGCGAGCCAGACATTGGCTTCGCGTCCGATCAGCGTATCACCGAGCCCGATCGGTTGATGTCAAGCGCGACCTCAAGCCCATGCTCAAGCAATCCGGTCGATGAGCAGCGCGGCCAAACCCAGGAAGAAGAGAAAGCCGAGCATGTCCGTCGCCGTGGTCACGAAAATGCTGGCCGCCAGTGCCGGGTCGGCGCCCAACGCCCGCAAGACGATCGGGATCGACAGACCGAACAGTCCGGCCACGATCATCGTGCCCAGCATCGCCGCGCCCACGGCGACGCCGAGCCAGGGGTTGTCCTGCCAGAGCCAACCCACCACCCCGACCAGCAACCCGAAGGCAATGCCCGACGCGATGCCGATCATCACTTCTCGCGGCAGCACGATACGGGTGAAGTGACGGTCGAACTCGCCCAGCGCCATCGCCCGGACGGCCAGCGTCGTCACCTGCATCCCGGCGTTGCCGCCCTGCCCCGCGATGATCGGCAGGAAGATCGCCAGCGCCGCAATCCGCGCCAGCGTGCTCTCGAACGCGGCCACCACGGCGGCCGCCGCGAATGCCGTCGCCAGATTGAGCAGCAGCCAGGGCAGTCGCCGCCTCAGCGCCGTCGTCACCGGGGCGGTCAGCGCTTCGTCGTCGACCAGGCCGACCAACCGGTACATGTCCTCGGTCGCCTCCTGCTGCGCAATGTCGAGCAGATCGTCGGACGTGGTCACACCGACCAGTCGGCCGTCCCTGTCCAGCACTGGCAAGGCGTGCAGCGCATAGCGCTGGAAGATCTTCAGCGCGTCCTCTTGGTCCATGTCAGTCGTCACGGTCGGTCCGACCGGCTCCATCAGATCGCGCAACGCAGTCAGCGGCGCGGCAAAGACCAGCGCGTGCAGCGCGATGGAACCCAGCAGGACGCCCTCGGTGTCGACGATGTAGACCGTGTCCCGCACCGCCGGCGCTGGCATGGCGGCGCGCAGCACGTTGAGCGCTTGCTCGGTGGAGAGATGAGGGTTGAGCACCATCAACTCCGGCGCCATGATGCCGCCGGCCGACTCGTCGTCATGCTCCAGCAGCGGCTCGACCAGACCGGCCTTGGGCAAACGGCCCAGCACGATCTCCGCGTCGCTCCGCGGCAGCGCGTGCAACACGTCTGCGCCGAGTTGCGCCGGAGATTCGTCGAGGGCGGCCGTGAGCTGGGGCAGGGCGACGTCGGGCGCGACGTGCTCCAGTTCTTCAGGCGTCAGGAACGGCAGCAGCTCGGCCAGGGTGTGCGAATCGATCCGATCGAGCAGCCGGCGCCGGTCGCGGTGATCGAGCGCCGCCAGCGCGTCGGCCTGGTCGGCGGGATGCAGGTTGTGCAACAGGGCCGCGGCGGTCGCCAGTTCGTCCGAGTCGACCCGGGCCACCACGTCCCAGACCGCCGCCGACGGCTCGTCGATCTCGGCGATCCGGCGCGTCGTGCGAGCGTGCTGGCTGGGCCTGCGTTGGACCATCGGAACGTCCCCGGCGACCGCGATAAGCTGGCGTCGTGCGCCCGTAGCTCAGCGGATAGAGCACCAGGCTTCGGACCTGGGGGTCGGGGGTTCGAGTCCCTCCGGGCGTGCCAGTCAAGATTAGCGGGGCCGGCGTACCCGGCGTCATCCCACCGCGGCAAGCTCGGACCTCACTGCCCAAGGCGTGCGATACCTTGCGATCAACCTGAGTCGCAGTTTGGCGTTGGGAGCGGACGATGTTCATTGGCTGGTTCACCGAGCGGCCCTATCAGGACCCTGAGGCCTCGTGGTGGGGTCGCACCGGACGGCGGCTGACCGATCTCGATTCGTCCAACGACGAGTACGACCCCGTCCTCGGCGCCAACCTCTACCACCGCTACTTGGACGAAGCGGTAGCGGCCGAAGAGGCCGGCTTTGACGGCATCATCCTCAACGAACACCACTCGACGCCGTTCTGCATGGGTTCGGTGCTCAACGTCGAGGCCGCGATCCTGGCACGGATTACCCAGAAGGCCAAGATCTGCCTGCTCGGCAACATCCTGCCAATCTGGGAAGACCCGCTCTGGCTGGCCGAGACGCTGGCCGAGATCGACATGATCTCGGGCGGACGCCTGATCACCGGCTGGGTACGCGGCACCGGACGCGAGTCCCTGGCCCACAATTCGCAGTCGCCCTACAACTGGGAGCGCTACCAGGAAGCCCACGACCTCGTGGTCAAGGCCTGGACCGACGCTGGACCCTTCCGCTGGGAAGGCGAACACTACGACTACCGCTACGTCAATCCTTGGTCGAAGCCGCTGCAGAAGCCACACCCGCCGATTTGGATTCCCGGCGCGGTCTCGCAGCGCACGGTCGCCTGGGCGGCCGAACGGCGCTATCCCTATGTGATGCTCGCCACCCGGCTGACGCCGACGCGGGACTCCTTCGCCTACTACGACAAGATTGCCGCCGAGTTCGGCTACGAGGCCGGGCCGCAGCATCGCGGCTACCTCTGGAAAGTCCATGTGGACGAGACCGAGGAGCTGGCCGAAGAGGTCGGGCGCAAGTACCTGACCGGTCCCGGCAACATCTTCCTCGAGGGTTCCCGCGGCGACGTCAAGCGGCACATCCAGAATCTGCCCGGCATGATCGATCGGCGGCGGCTGCTGCCCACGGCCGGCGTGCGTCACGTTGAACAGTCGCGTGGTGCGGACAGCCCGAATCCCGACGACTACAAACGCCTCACGCTCGACGCGGCCGAGGGCTTCGCCGACACCGATGACACCTATCACGAACTGACCGAGTCGTACTCCATCATCTCGGGCACGCCCAAGACGGTGATTCCGAAGATTCGACACGTGCTCGAGTACATCCGTCCGGGCAGCATCTGTTTCTGGGACGGCGACGGCTCTATGTCGCACGAAGACTCGATGCGCTCGCTGCGCCTGATGGGTGAAGAGGTTCTCCCCGCCGTCCGCGAGATGGCCAAGGAACTCGATCTCCCAGGACCGTTCGATCTGCCCGACGACGCCGAGCCGGTTGGTATCTCGCCGGCGGCCATGGCAACCGTCGGTCGGTGAGATAGGCAGCCGTTCCATCCGTCGGCCGCCAAGTGTTTGTTGAGACTGCGTAAAGCCGGGTTTTCAACGGTAACTCGCAGGTTGATTGCGCACGCTCTCTCGGCGCAAAGTGCAGGAAGCACTGGTCGAGAGGACGCGTTGATGCAAGTCGCACGGGTCGCGGTATCGTCGCGACGACTGATCCTGGCAGCGGCCGCGGCGTTGGCGGTGCTGATCGTGTTGACGAACTGGGCGGCAGTCTCCGCCCAGGACCCTCCGATGTACCGCTTCTTCGGCTTCGCCGGCGACCTGACCGTGGACGGCGAGCCATTGCAGCCCGGCGAAGTGGTCATCGCCCGCGTGAACGGTGTTGAGGTGGGTCGGGCCGAAGTCAACGCCGCCGGCGCTTGGGTCCTGGATGTGAACAGCGATCAGTTCGACGAGGCAAGCTGCAACATCGTCTTCGAAGTCAACGGCTTGCAGGGACGGCAGTCGGGCGACGATTGCTCCTTGCGGGTCCGCCTCGAGTTGAGCAGCGACGCCCCGGCGGACGCGGCAGAGGTTGACGATGATCAGTCGGCCGATGACGACGAGCTGAGCCAGGCTGGTCCGGTCGTACGGCCGGAGCCGCCACGCACCGGCACAGGCGGAATCGCCGAAGCCCAGTCCGAGTCGAACTGGCCGCGCACGGCGGCCATCACCGCATGCCTCACGCTAGCCGCCGCGCTCGTGGCGCTCATGTTGAGCCGGCGAACCGATGGATCGGCATAGTCTCGGCAAAGTGTGGCGGATCGCAATCCTGGCGGCAGCCGCCGGTCTGGTTTCCGCGCTGCTGGTGATCTTCGGAGGCACCCTCGGCGCTCAGCACGAGCCCGCGACGCACGAGTCTGCGCCGGACATTGAGGTGGTCCAGCACGATTCGATCGGCCTCAGTGGCGGTCCGGCGTTTGCTCTGGATGATCGCGCCCCCGCGACCGGCGGAGGAGCCGGGAAGGCGGTCGCCGAACCGTCCGACGATGCCTTGCGGGACGCGCTGATGTTTGGAGCCGGACTGCTCTTCGTGCTGATCGCGGTGCTGGCCTACTCTGCGTTCTTCCCGCTGCGTGAACAGGAACCGACCCGGTAACTCCTGCTACGCTAGGCGGGAATCTGCGAACAACTGACGATCAGAGGAACCGACCGCCCATGCTACTGGTGAGCCGCAAAGAGCAGGAGAGCCCCGAGGCTCTCATCCGCCGCTTCAACAAGATGGTGCAGCGCGACGGCGTGCTGCAGGAGGCGCGGCGACGCCGGCGGTTCATCAGCAATCGCGAGAAGCAACGCCAGGCCGAACGCCGCGCCGCCCGCCGCCGCCGCCGGGCGATGGTCAAGACTCGCCGCCCGCGTATGAGCCGCTAGCGCCCAGCCGGCCCCGTTCCGCACCCGTTCCCGCTTTACTCAACGCTGACTCCGGGCTGACCTGAGCCTGATGACTCTGCGTACCCTCGAACCTGAAGATGGGGACGGAGGGCGACGCGCCATGACCCTGATTGACGATACCGACCGCACCATCCTCGTCGTTGACGACGAGGCCAACATTCGCGAACTCTGCTCGATCTACCTTGAGCGCGAAGGTTACGTGGTGATCACGGCCGACGACGGCGAGTCGGCCCTCGATCTCGCCCGCTCCGCGCTGCCCGACCTGATCGTCCTCGACCTGATGCTGCCCAGGAAGTCCGGCTACGAAGTGACGCGCGAGCTTCGCGCCGCGTCCACGTCAATCAGCGAGGTCCCGATCCTGATGCTCACCGCCCGCTCGGAAGACGTCGATCGAATCGTCGGGCTGGAACTGGGCGCCGACGACTACCTGGGCAAGCCGTTCCATCCCCGCGAGTTGACCGCCCGGGTCAAGGCGATCCTGCGCCGCTCTGCCGTCGCCGGCGGACCGGCCGGCTCCGGCCTGAACGCGCGAGGACAGATCGCCGTCGGTCCGCTGGCGCTGGATTGGGATCGCCGCGAGGTCACCCTCAACGGAGCGCCGCTGACCCTGCGCAACAAGGAGTTCGAGTTGCTCAGGCAGCTCGCCGAGTACCAGGGCATCGTCCTCACCCGGGAACAGCTCCTCGAACAGGTCTGGGGCTACGAATACTTCGGCGAGACCCGAACCGTCGACGTGCACGTCAATCAGCTTCGACGCAAGCTCTCCCCCGACGGCGACGACCCGGGCATCGCCATCGAGACCGTCCGCGGCGTGGGCTACAAGCTCGTGGAAACACAATCCGCCGCCAACTGATGGTTCTGTCGATCAGGACGGGAGCAACTCCGATGGCCGGATACGGACTCCGGCTCTTCGCAGGATTTGCCGGCCTCGTGCTGGTCATGTTGATCGTGTCCGCCGTCGTCTTCTTCTCCCTGTTCGGCGGCTACCGCGAAGACATCGACCGTTCCGAGCTGCGTACTGCGGGCAACGCGCTGGGCGTGGAAATCCTGCGAAATCTGCGCCAGGCCGAGGCGATCGACCGCGATGCGCTGGTCACGATGATTCACGAGCAGGCCGAGCACGCCGGACTGATCGTGATCCTCACCGACGGCCGCGGACGCGTGCTCTCCGGGTTCGAACCGTCCTGGGCCGGGCAGGATGGATCGACCGGCATTCACTACGCCGACATTGTCCACGGTTCGAGGGCAGATGGTTGGCTGGACACCAGCCTGCGCGTTGACGGCAAGAAGCAAACGGCGCTGGCCCGCGTCATGGTCGCGCCCGGGCTGGCTCGCGGGACCGATGGGGACAGCGCGGTGTTGATGGCGGTCACCTTCGGCGAGGGATACGGGTTCGCCGGATACGGGGAACTGGTCGGCCGCCTGTTGGTTGCCGGCCTCGCGGGACTCGCGGTCGCAGTGCTCGTCGCGATGATCCTCTCACGTCAACTCATGCGTCCGCTCGAGGCCCTGACCGGCGTGGTCCGACGCTTCGGTCCCGACCGCTACGACATGCGCGCGGCGGAGACCGGACCCACCCAGGTAAGAGAACTGGCCGCCGCATTCAACGCCATGGCCGAGCGTGTCTCCGGCAACGAACGCGCTATGCGCGGATTCATCGCCGATGTCTCGCACGAGCTTCGCACGCCGCTCACCTCGATCCGCGGCTTTGTCGAAGCGCTGCGCGACGGCACTGTCTCCGATTCCGCCCGACGCGAGGCGTCGCTCGACGTGATCCACGATGAAACCCGCCGCATGCTGCGGATGATCGAGCAGCTCCTTGACCTCTCCCGCCTCGAGGCCGGCCAGTATCGCCTGGAGCGCTCCACTATTGAACTGGAAGAGCTGTTTGCGCACATCGAGGCGATGTTCGAGTCGAGAGCACAAGATCGGGGCGTGGAACTGCGCTGGGAGATTGCGGCCGGAACCCCCTCAATCGAGGCCGACTTCGACCGCCTCGTGCAGGTGTTGAACAACCTGGTGGACAATGCCCTGCGGCACACGACCGAGGGCTCGATTGTGATCTCCGCCCGCGAGTCCGGCGGCGAGGTCGAAGTCAGCGTCAGCGACACCGGCGAAGGCATCGCGGCGGACGACCTCGACCACCTCTTCGATCGCTTCTGGCAGCCGGAGTCGCGCAGCGGTCCCGGCGCCGGACTGGGCCTGGCCATTTCGCGCGAGATCGTCCGGGCCCACGGCGGCCGCATCCGGGCGCGGAGCGAGCCCAACGTCGGCACAACGATCACGGTTCGCCTGCCGCTCGGTCCGACTCAGAACTAGGACTGCTCCGCCCTGTCCACGCGCCGGCCTCCGCCGGAGCCTGCGATACGCTGCCTGCCATGGATCCGCAGCAGCAGTTGACTTGGGTCGCAGCCGCGATGGCGCGCGATGCGCTGATCGACGCCGGCGCCGGCGATGTCTCGTTCGATCCGCCGTCGCCCGGCTCGCTGGTCACGCCGTTTCGGGCCAACGGCGAGGCCGGCTTGGCGGCCGCCTGCGTTCTCTTCGACTTCTCCGGGTTGCTCGCCGACGGCCAGACGCTGGCCCGCAAGGCCGCCTTCGAAGAGCGCCTGCACGCCTATGGCGCGCGGGACGCTCTGGTCTGGATTCCGCCCGGGGCGGCCTTGCCCGAGGAGCCCGACCACGCCGCCGGGCTGGTCGGCGATGCGATCCGCGAGCTCGATCCCGGCGCTCGCGGCGAAGCGGCGTTCAGGGTCGATGTGGCCGTGCGCAAGACCGGATCCGACGGCTCCTACATGAGCGTCCTCGGTGGTCTCTCGCAGCATTGGGCCAAGTTCACCAACCAGGTCATGGGCGAGTATCAGCTCGACTCGTCCAACCTCCACCGCCTGCCCGAGGACGAGGCGAAGATCACGCAGATGGTCGACTTTCTCGTGCTCGTCGCCAACGGCATTCGCCAGGACGGCAACGCGACCACCGTGCAGGTCGAGGACACCTGGCGCGTGCAGCGCCTTGAGGGCCTGGAGCAGCCAATCGTGCTCTGTGCGCCGCCCGGTTCCTTTGCCGACGGACGCACGGTACGCCGCCTGATGCGGCGTTCCCTGCGCGAGGCTGAGCAGGCGATCGGCGCCGCCGACGGGTTCCGCATCGCCGCCATGCTCACACTGGCCAACAGCCTCGACCGCGAACTGGTCAGCACCGCCCTGCGCGGCATCGATCCGCTGCTGCTCGCCGGCTGGGACTACATGCCGCTGCTCGTCGACGGACAGGTCAGATCCTTGCTGGAACCCTCTCCGCCGCTCGCCTGACCGATGGCCTGCGCAGCTAGCCCACGGGTCGATGCCAGCAAGGCGCGTTCAGGCGCGTTCGATGATCGTGACCTGGCCGTTGGATCCGTCGATTCTGAGTGAATCACCCGAGCGGATCAGCTCCGTCGCCCGCTGCACGTTGACGACCGCTGGGATGCCGAACTCCCGCGCCACGATCGCGCCGTGGCTCAGCACCCCGCCGATCTCCGTGACCACGGCAGAGGCCAGCGGGAAAATCGGCGTCCATCCCGGATCGGTGAAGCGCGCGACGAGAATCTGGCCGGCCTGAATCTCGCGGCCGCTGGCCGGTGAGTCGGCCACGTGCGCCAGACCCTCGGCGACGCCCGCCGAAGCCGCGATCCCGCTCAGCGTGAGCGGCATCTCGGATCGCTCAGCCGGTTTGCTGCTCGGCGCCTCCCCGGCCTTCACGACCGCGTCGACGCTGACGCTGCTCACGCCGATCACCTTGCCGTGCAGGTCACGCAAGGGCGGCGCCGGCGACTGCGTCCACTCGGCAAACTGGGCGCGGCGGCGGCGGATTCGACTGCGCATCCGCGCCCCGACCGCCGGATCGCTCGAACGCCGCGCCAGCGTCGCCAGCTCCTCGAACAGCAGGTAGTAGATATCGTCCTCGCTGCTGAGCAGACCAGCATTGATCCAGCGGGCGGTGAGTTCCTTCCACAACCCGCGCTGTTGCTGTGACAGCTCGAGCAGCGTGAACTTGGGATTCTCGCGCAGCGGCTGGAGCCGGCGCGCCTGGTAAATCTGGGCGCGGAACAGCGGCCAGCGCAGATAGCCGAGCGGGTGACGGTAGAGCAGGTCCTTGATTTCCTGATGTGCCTCCGACCGCACCCGCCGCTGGCGTTCGAGCGATTCGTCGGCGCCGGCATCCCCCGGATGAAGCACGTAGTCGCGGAAGGTGTCGAGAATCAGCGCCGGCTGCTCAGCCCAGCGCGGCTCGGCAATCTCCAGTTCCCCTGCCGCCCGATGTCCGTACTCGTCGATGAAGTCGTCCAGATCGTGGCGCAGCCAGAGCAGCGAGGCGGGTAACTCGGCCGCGTGCAGCGCCGGCCAGATCTGCTCCGCCTCGTGGCCGCGGACGAACTCGACCGCGTCCGATTCCCGCGCGGCCCGCTCCGCGATCCGCCGCAGCGCGAGATTGCCGTCCTGGGTGCGAATCCCCGGCACCCCCTGCAGTACCGAGAGCACCAGGTTGCGTTTGTCCATCCCCAGCCAGCGGTCGATCGCCCAGAGCAGACCCTGCGCCGCGGCATAGACGGCGCTTTGCGCGCGCATCAGAAAAATCACCTGGCGCTCGCCTTCGGCCGCTGAACGGGTCAGCTCGCGCAGGATGTCGCGGTCCGAGAGTTGCGAGACGTCGAGCGCCTTGAGCCGGTCGCGTTCTTCCTCGGCCCTGGCTCGTTCGTCCGGCCAGCGTTTGGGCAGCGTGTCCTGGTCGCGCAGCCAACCCATCAGCCAGGGCAACTGACGCAACAACCTCGTCCAGCGGATTCGCGTGGCCCGGTTCGTGTCGCCGTCCTGCTTCACCGCGGCAGCCTCGGGCCCGCCCACCGCCTCCAGGAAATGCGCGCCGGTCAGCCCGAATCGCTCCTGGATGATCTCCAGCATCAGCCCGACATTGAAGTACACATAGCCGTCGTACATCGCCACAAAGCGCCGGCCCTCGGTCCAGTCCCCCCACGGATCGTGGAACCCCTTCTCCAGCGAGTCCGCGATCACCGACCAGCTCAGCGGCGTGATCACGTTCGGGATCACCTCGCCCGCATTGGCCCGGGACCAGCGGTCGAGGCGATTCGGCGACTGCGGCAGACCGCGGCCGGGTCCTCCGCCCCAGGGCAGCGGTTCGTCGATCAGCCGGACCTCGCTGGTCTCCGCCCCGCCTAGGCCGTCCGCCCGCCAGCGCAGCACCGCCGGTCCGCCCAGCGACCGCTCCGCCTCCAGCAGATCGTCGCGCACCGAACTGAGCGCGTCCGCTTCGGGGAACTCCGTCAGCTTGATCGGTCCCCGGCGCGGCAGGGACACCGTGTGCGGCGACGCGCCCTCGAAGTCGATCCGCAGCGCGTTCAACTCGATGCCGCGCGGATCTTCCGACCAGGCCAATCCACCGACATGCTCAGCAACGGTCGCGTTCATGTGACCACTATATGCATGTGCGAAGCAGGTTCCCGAGCAATCGTTCGGCCATTCGAATCTTCAATCCACTGCTGCTATAGATCACGACATGCCGCCATCCATACCGAACACCGGCAAAGCGCCGCCCGAGCTCCTGGCGGTGCTGCGCCCGAACGCAACCGGCGATGTCCTCCAGGGACCGGGCGTCGGCCGCGACGCGGCCATCGTGCGCTGGGGAGACGAGGCGCTCGTCGCCACGTCCGATCCGATCACCTTCGCCGGCGCCGACGTCGGCAGGCTGGCGCTCACGGTCAACGCCAACGACATCTTCGCCGTCGGCGCAGAGCCTCGCTGGTTGCTCGCCACGATCCTCGCGCCGCCCGGCACGCGCCTCGAGGACCTCCAGGCGCTGCTAATCGATCTGCAGGACGCCTGCATCGTTGAGCAGGTCGAGCTGGTCGGCGGCCACACCGAGTTGACCGACGCGGTCACCCGCACGGTCGTCTCCTGCACCCTGATCGGCAGCGCGCCGCTGGACGCGATCGTCCGCTCCGACGGCGCGCAGGATGGCGACCTGATCCTGCAAGCCGGGCGGGCGGCCGTGGAAGGCACCGCAATCCTCGGCCATCCCCATCTGCTCGACGAGCCAGGCATCAGCATCGCCGCTGCCGCCCGGGCGCTGCGCGGCCTCGACGGCGTCCATGCGATGCACGACGTCACCGAGGGCGGGATCGCGACGGCAGCGCTGGAGTTGGCCGACGCCGCGGGGCTGGGCCCCGAACTCGACGCCGATCGCATCCTCTGGCTGCCCGAGACCCTTGAGGCCTGCGAGCAGCACCGCCTCGACCCTCTGGGACTGCTGGGCTCGGGCACGCTGTTGGCCGCAGTAGCTCCCGATGCGACGTCGTCGGCGCTCGATGCGCTGCAAACGGCCGGCGTAGAAGCCCGCTCAATCGGACGGGTCGAGGCCGGACTACCCGCTACACTCAGTCACGGCGGCCAGATGAGTCCGCTTCCGCGCTTCCCGCGCGATGAAGCGCTGCGGGCACTTCACGATGTCCGGCGCTCAACCGATTGATCTGGAACCGTCCGAGTTCGAGCGAGCCGGTCGGGAGCGGATAGGAGTCGACGTGAGCAATAGAGCGGCCACCGTGGGGCAGTTGAAGGAATCCGGCTATCAACCTCGAACCGTCCGGGAAGAGATCCGCGACAACCTGATCAAGCGGCTTGAAGCCGGCGGCCCGCTCTTTCCCGAAATCCACGGTTACGAAGACACCGTCGTCCCCGCCCTGGAGAACGCGCTCCTGGCCGAGCAGGACGTGATCTTCCTCGGCGAGCGCGGTCAGGCCAAGAGCCGCATGATCCGCGCCTTGACCGGCCTGCTCGACGACGAGATCCCCACCCTCGACGGCGTCGAGATCTTCGAAGAGCCGCTCGCTCCGATCTCGGTCGAGGGCAAGCAGCGGATCGAGGAACAGGGCGACGACGCGCCAATCCGCTGGGTCCCGCGCGACATCCGCTACGGGGAGAAGCTGGCCACGCCCGACATCACCATCGCCGACCTGATCGGTGAGGTCGACCCGATCAAGGTCGCTGAGGGCCGCTACCTCTCCGACGAACTGACCATCCACTTCGGCCTGATCCCGCGCACCAATCGCGGCATCTTCTGCATCAACGAGTTGCCCGACCTCGCCGAGCGCATCCAGGTCGGCCTGCTCAACATCATGGAAGAGCGCGATGTACAGATTCGCGGCTTCCGCGTGCGGCTGCCGCTCGATGTGCTGATCGTCGCCTCGGCCAACCCCGAGGATTACACCAACCGCGGACGGATCATCACCCCGCTCAAGGACCGCTACGGCGCGCAGATTCGCACCCACTACCCCTCCGAACTCGAGACCGAGCTCGAAATCGTCTCCCAGGAGTCGGTGCCGATGGCGGCGCCCGGACGCAACCTGAACACGCCCGACTATATGGCCGAGATCGTCGCCGAGATCGTGCGGCTCGCGCGCCGCAGCCCCGACGTGGCCCAGCGCTCCGGCGTCTCCGTCCGCGCCTCGATCGCCGGATTCGAAACACTGACCGCCAACGCGATGCGCCGCGCCATCCTCGCCGGCGAGGACCAGGTCGCGCCCCGAATCTGCGACCTCTGGCATCTCGCTCCCGCCCTGCAGGGCAAGATGGAGCTGGAGACCGTCGACGAGGGCGCCGACGAGAAGGTGATCGAGAAGCTGATCGCCGGCGCCATCGCCGTCGTCTTCGGCCGCTACTTCGAGCTCGGCACGCTGGAACCGGTGATCGCCGAGTTCAAGTCGGGCATCGCCGTCGAGGTCGGCGAGGCGCTTAAGGCCGGCGACTACGCCTCGATCGTGGGCCGCATCGAAGGTCTCGACGAGGCCCTGCAGCCGCTCAACGTGGGCGAAGACGCCGCCTCGATCGCGGCGGCCGTGGAATTCCTGCTCGAAGGCCTGCATCTCAACAAACGCCTCAACAAGGACGTCGTCGGAGGCAGCATCTTCTACCGCGCCTAGACTGCCCGCAACCCTCCCTCTCCAGGGGAGACCCGGCAAGCCAAAGGGAGCGCCCATGCCCACCCGATTCCGATACACGCAGTGGGACGGCACCCAGGATGTCCCCGCGCTCGATGCCGACGAGGTGCTCCAGTCGCTCTCAGACGACCTGCTCTCATTCGGCGACCTGCAACAGGCGCTGCGCAACATGATGCAGCGCGGCATTCGCACGCCCGACGGCGATCGCACCGACGGCCTCCGCGACCTGCTCCAGCGCCTGCGCCAGCAGCGCCGCCAGCAGCTCGAACGCTTTGACCTCTCCTCCGTCTTCGACGACATTCAGCAGCAACTCGACGAAATCCTCGACCTCGAGCGAGACACCCTTGACGACCGCCTCGACGAGGTCGGCCCGAGGCCGGAAGTGCCTCAAGACGCCCCTCCCACTGGGGAGCAGCCGCAAGCTCAGGAAGCCGCGCCCGAGCAAGCTGAGTCGGCCGGGGGTGAGGCACAGCAGTCCTCGGAACAGTCACCGTCGCCGCTCACCGAAGATGAGATGGAGCGGCTCAAGGAAGCCCTGCGCCAGCGGCTTGAGCGCAAGCAGGAACAAATCGATCGGCTGCCCGAGGACGCCGCCGGACAGGTCAAGGAACTGCAGGAGTACGAGTTCGAGGACGACGAGGCGCGGCAGAAGTACGAGGAACTGCTGGAACAGTTGAAGCAGTCGATGATGAATCGCTTCTTCAACGACATGAGCCAGATGATGTCCGACATGTCGCCGCACGACATGGACCAGATGCGCGAGATGATGCAGGACCTCAACGAGATGCTGGAGCGCCAGCGTCGCGGCGAGGACCCGCGTTTCGACGAGTTCATGGACAAGTGGGGCGACATGTTCGGCGACGACCCGCCTCAGTCGCTGGACGAGCTGGTCGAACAGATGCAGCGCCAGGCCGCGCAGATGCAGAACCTGATGTCGTCGCTGCCCGGCGAGATGCGTCAGCAGCTCAACGACATGATGCAGCAGCTGATGGGCGAGATGGGCATGGAGCAGGAACTGTCGCAGCTCGCGCAGAACCTGGAAGCGCTCTATCCGATGCGCGACCTGCTCAACCAGTATCCGTTCCGCGGGCAGGAGGAGATCGACCTGCAGGCCGCGATGTCGCTGATGGGCGACATGCAGCAGCTGGACGAGCTCGAGCGCGCCCTGGAGCGGGTCCAGTACGGCGGCAACATCGACGACATCGATCCCGACCAACTCGAAGAGCTGATGGGCGAGGAATCGCGGGAGATTCTGGAGCAGCTCAAGCAGCTACTCGAGTTGCTCGAAGAGGCCGGCTACCTGGAGAAGAAGGGCAACGCCTGGGAGCTGACGCCGCGCGGCAACCGGCGGATCGGCGAGAAGGCGCTGGCCGAGATCTACGCCAACCTCAAGCGCCAGAACTTCGGCAAGCACAATGTGCCCGAGACCGGCCGCTACGGAGACCGCGCCGACGACACCAAGCTCTACGAGTTCGGCGATCCCTTCCATCTGAACCTCAAGGACACGATCTCCAACGCCATCCTCCGCACCGCGCCCGAAGGCGGACCGCAGGTCCCCGTCAACCTCACTCCCGACGACTTCGAGGTCTACCGCTCCGAGACGCTGACCCAGACCGCAACCGTGGTGATGCTCGACCTCTCCTGGTCGATGGCCCTGCGCGGCTCCTTCCAGGCGGCCAAGAAGGTCGCCATGGCGCTCAACAACCTGATCCGCATGCAGTACCCGCGCGACTCGCTCTACCTGGTCGGCTTCAGCGCCTACGCGCGCGAGCTCAAGGCCGACCAGCTCCCCTACGTCCGCTGGGACGAGACGGTGCTGGGCACCAACATGCACCACGCCCTGCTGATCGCGCAGCAGTTGCTGGCCAAGCACAAGCTCGGAACGCGGCAGGTGATCATGATCACCGACGGCGAGCCGACCGCCCACCTCGAGCAGGGACGCTCCTACTTCGCCTATCCGCCCTCGCCGATCACGATCCGCGAGACGCTCAAGGAAGTGCGGCACTGCACCAAGAAGGACATCGTGATCAATGTCTTCATGCTCGACCGCAGCTACTACCTGAAAGAGTTCGTCGACCGCGTCGCCCGGATCAACGGCGGCCGCGTCTTCTACAGCCAGCCCGACGAGCTCGGCGAGTACGTCCTGCACGACTTCGTCACCCACCGCCGCAAGACGCTCAGTCGGTCCTGACCGCCTCCGCCGCCGACGCGCGCCACTCGGCCCAGCGTCGGGCGAACATCTTCAACCCGGCCCGGTAGGCGAAGCCCTGGACTAGCACGTTGCCGAAGAAGACGCCGGCGAAGTACCCGCCCAGCACCAGGAAGATGATCGCGAACACCTTGGTCCAACCGGGCAGGACGAGAATCAACAGGATCGAAAGCGCCGTCGCCAGCAGAATGCCGGTCCAGGCGGCCAGGTGGACGTAGAGCCCTTCGCGCTTGCGCTTGGCGTGATAGATCTGCGCCAGCTCGCGGTCGATCTTGTCGACCGCCGGAACCCGCTCGGTCGTGAGATCGCAAACTCCGCAGTAGTCCGACCGACCGAGCGGTGCGCAACAGAAGCCGCAGAACCGGCCGATGTTGGGCGCGTTGCCGGCCCGAATCTCGGCGATCATCTCGTCCAGCTCGGAGGAGAAGGGCACATCACGCGTCGGCACGAACTCGCCGTCTTCGTAGGTCGGTTCGGGCACGGTCGAGCTGGGGATGGTTGACATCGAAACTACTGCGGCCAATCGGCAGGCCGGCGGCCGGGCAGCCAGGAGTAGATCTGGACCAGCACGCCGCCGGTGTCGCGCGGATGGATGAAGAACTGGTTCCACTCGAAATCCGTATAGGGCTCGCTCAGCGGCTCGATCCCCATCTCCTCGCGCACGAATGCGCAGGCCGCGTCGGCGTCCTCGACCTCCACCGTGATGTGGTGCATCCCCGGCCCGCGCTGGTCGATGAACTTCTGCACGAACGACGACTCGTCGAACGGCCCGATGATCTCTACGCCCGCCTGCCGCCTGGGCAGATGGAACTGCGCGACGCGAAAGCCGCCCTCGTTCGACACCGTCCAGTGGTCCAACTCCATGCCGAACAGCTTGCCCCAGAACTGCGCCGAGGCCTTGGGATCCTCCGCTGCAATCGCGAAGTGGTCCAGACGCACCCAGCCGATGCCCTTCTGCTCCGTCATCGGGCGACCTACACGCCCCGCGTCGGATGCCGCTCGTCCAGGCGACGTTCCGCGTCCGCTGAATCGGGTGGCTGGTGGATGGCCATGGCGTCAGTCTACCCTGCCGCTCCGCGCCGGCCGACCCCATGATCGACGCCGATCATCGCATAGAGTGCAGGAATGCAGACCCAGCCCGGCGAGATCTTCTTCGTGGTCAACCCCAACGCGGGCAACTCGCTGCATCCGCGCACCCTGACCGCTATCTGTCACGCCGCTTGCGAGCAGTCCGGACGCAGCGCCCAGGTCGTGGCCACGCGGTCGCCCGAGGAGGCAACCGACACGGCCCGCCAGGCGCACGAGTCGGGCGCGGCCGCGATCTTCGGCTGCGGCGGCGACGGCACGCTCTCTGCGATCCTGCAGGGACTGCCGCTCGGTTCGCCGACCGCGCTCGGCGCCGTGCCGCTGGGCACCGCCAACGTCTGGGCCTACGAGACCGGGCTGCCGCTCACCCCAATGGCCGCGATCTCGGCGCAGCTCGCCGCTCTCGACGGCCTGCAGGGAGCACCGCTCTGGATCGACACCGGCAAGGTCTGGTCGACGGGTGCGGACGGGTCGCTCAGCTCGCAGCGGTTCCTGCTGATGGCGAGCTGGGGTCTCGACGCGGCGGCGGTGAGCGGCATCGTCGGGAGCGAGCGACGCAGCCGGATCAAGCGCATGCTCGGCGAACCGGCCTACTTCTTCTCCGCAGTCCAGGAGGCAATCGGACGCAAGGCCTGGCCGGTCGCCGTCAGCATTGACGGCGCGCCCTACTTCGAGGCCGAGATCGCGCTGCTCACGGTTGGCAACACGCGCATGCTCGGCACCTGGCTGGAGGTCAATCCCCAGGCCACGGTCGTGGACGGTGAACTCGATCTGCTGATGGTCGAAGGCGCGCCCTGGCGGGCGCTGGCGCTCTCGCCGCTCGCTCGGCATAGCTGGCTGCCCAACGGTCCCGGAGTGACCAACCTGCGCTTCCGCCGGATCGAGGTCGCCTACCTGCGCGAACCGCTGCCCAACCAGATTGACGGCGACCCTGGCCCACCCAGCGCCTACGCGATCGACATCGAGCCCGGCGCCTTGCGCGTCCTCTGCCCCAACCCGACCGCCCCCGTACTCGGCGGCTAGCGTGTCTGGCCCCGCGTCGGAGCGGTCGCTGCTCGGACAGCGTCAGTTCTGCGTGACTGCGCGGACTGCAACGACGCCGCCCTCGAGCGGGTCGACGATCTGGCCGGCAAGTCCGGGGTGCACCGTGGGCCGGTCGAAGTTGACCGAGGCGAGATTGTTGAGGTAGTCGTCGTACTGACGCTGTCGCAGGGTCTTGAGCTTGTCGACGCCCGCCTGCAGGTTTTCGACCCCGCCGGCGAACAACACGATCAGCGCTTCGCGCTCGCTCGTCGAGAGCCGCATTTCCTGAACCATCGCCGCCTCGGCCCGCAGGAACTGGATGCCCAGCCGCTTCTCCGACTCCGGCTTGTAGCGCTCGTACCACTCCAGGTGGCCGAGGCCGTAGTCGAGGTGCCGGCGCGAGTCCGCCGCCAGACGCTCGAAGATATCGCGGTCGAAGTCGGAGTGCGCCCACTCCGCCGCCGCCTCAAACAGCGAGACCTCGTAGCTCTTGTAGACCACGTTGAGCGCGATGATCATGTCGGTGAAGGTCAGGCCCGCGTACCAGCCGCGATAGATCTGACCGAGCGGCGCCTTGCCCAGACCGCCGCCGTTGGCCAGCGCCCGCTTGCGCAGCACTTCGACCTTGCGGCCGGCGTCGTAGGCCTGCGTCGCCAGGAACAGCTTGACCTCGTGGAAGCCGTAGGAGATCTCCTCCAGCCAGCGGCCGATGATCTTCTGCTCGACCAGCCCGTTGTTCGAATAGATCGTGCAGATCTGGTCGAAGGCCCGCTCGAGGTCCTCCGGCATCTCTTCCATGCCGTGGTCCCAGTCGAGATCGGTGGCCGGCGCCCAGCGATCCTTGATCGCGTCCTCGTACAGGTCGACGGCGTTCTCCGACCAGACCTCGGCCTTGTCGAAGATCGAGTAGCCGGCAGCCATGATCAGCCCCGTCGACTCGGTCCCGCGCGGCGCGTCGTTGGGCAGGTCCCACTGGTCCGGCACGATCCCGTAGCTGCCGATGTTGATGTCGCGCAGCCGCAGGCCGTCCTCGCCCGGCGTCGCCGTGAGCCCGATCTCGGCCGGCGAGTTGAAGATGTTGAACGGCGCCTTGGCGAACGGGTTGTCGGGGTGCTGCTCAAGGAAGTCGAGCCAGCCGTTGATCCGCGCCTCGGGCAACTCGCCCCGCGCCAGATTTTCGATCTGTCCGTCGGACGCCGCGGACGATTCGATTCGTTCGATCAGTTCGTCCGACCAGCCGGCCCGCTTGGCTCGCGCCTTGGTCGTCGTCGACAGTTCCATGGCTGCTCCCGAATTCGTCTCTGCGTCCTGTGGATCGACAACGACCGCGCGTGCGGCGCGGCCGTTGGCGGGTATCTCGTGGTCTCGTTCGCCGCGGACTGAGGACTAGTTGTCCTCGCCCACCAGCTCCAGCACCTCGGGCGCGAAGCGGTCGTGGCGGTCGAGTCCGATCACGTCCAGACGGTGGGCGTACTCGACGAACTGCTTCTTGCGCATCAGCATGACCATGTTGTAGCCCTCGTCGAGGTGCTCAATGCCGCCGCCGGAGAGGATCGCCAGCGCTTCGCCGGTCAGCGGGTTGGTCGTCAGCGAGGTCTGCTGCGACTGCGTCAGCAGCGCTTCCTGCATGTCGAGGATGTGGTGCAGTTCTTCCTTGCGCCACGGCTCGGTCTCGACGGTGTACTTCAGGTGCGTCACGCCGAAGGCCAGGTGCCGCGACTCGTCCTGCGCGGACAGTCGGAACATCTTCTTTTCGGCCTCGTTCTGCGCGATCAGCTCGCCCATCCGGAACAGCGTCTGGACGAATCCCTCGCCCACGAGGTGGAGCAGCGCCGTCATCTCGGTGAAGTCGTCCGAGCTGAGCAACTGCACCGCGCCCAGTCCCGCGCCCGACATCCCGCCGCCGTTGATCAGCGTGCGCTTGCGGAATACGTCCAGGTGCCGCGCCTCGTCCATGAGCTGCGTGCCCAGAAAGAGCTGCGACTCGAAGAACTCGGGGTGAATCTGCTCCAGGAAGCGACCCGGCACGTCGCCGGCGATGAACTCCACCTGGGTCAGGAACGTGCACAGCGTGCACATCGCCCGCTCCAGGTCCGGAGGCAGCTCGTCGATCGTGTCCCAGGGGATGTCCCGCGCCGAAGACCATTGGCGCTGCAGCGCCTCTTCGTAGAGCAGCATCGCCGACTCGGTCCAGACGTCCGCCTTGTTCGTGTACTGGACACTGCTCGACGGCGAGCGCTGGTCGGCCTCTGCGCCGCGCGGCGCCCACTGACGCGTCCGCGCCTCGTCGCGGTCGTCGACCCCGTAGGTCATCTGGTTGATCGTCTCGAGCCGGAGGCCCTTGCGCCCCGTCTCGACCTCCAGCCCCTGTTCGGTATCAACGTTGAGCCAATCGAGGTTGATCCCGGGGACATCGTGCTGAATCGTGGCCATCAAAACACTCCAGAGGTTGGCGGGGAGTTCCGCATACGGGTTTCGCGTATCATACAACAACGCCCGCTGCCGCGGGCCTGCTCGGAGATTGACTCAATCTCTAGAATTGAGTGCATCGCGGGGCAGATGCGGGGGAATGCCCATGGTCTACAGCAGCCTTCAGGCCTTCGACGAACTGGTCGCCAGCGGCATCCCCGAGCCTCAGGCCCGCGCCATCGTGCAGACCCAGGAACGCAGCACCGCCGACCTCGCCACGAGGGGCGACCTGGACCGGCTCCGAGACGAACTCAATGAGCGCATCGAGAAGCTCTTCTGGCGCGCCATGGCGATTCAGACCGGTATCGGCATCACCATCGCCGCCGCCGCCGTGGCCATTGCCGAAGTCCTCTAGCTCTTCCGCCATACACTCCGACGTGTGCACCTGACCCGAGTCCAACTCGCCAACTTCAGATCCTGGACCGACCTCCAGCTCGACCTGCCGCCCGGCGTCACGCTGATCAGCGGCGCCAACGCCGCCGGCAAATCCAACCTGGTCGAGGCGATTTACATGCTCGCCGCGCTGCGCTCGACCCGCGCCCAGACTGAGGGCGAGCTGATCCGCTGGTCCGCGCCCCTACCGCAGATCGCCCGCATCGCCGGCTCGGCGCTCGTCCGCGACGAACCGGTCGAGGTCGAGATCGCGCTCGCCGCCCGCAGCGGCGGCGCCGCCGGAGGCGCCCGACAGCGCAGCGGCGCGCCGCTGACCTCCAAGCGCATCCGCGTCAACGGCGTCGCCCGGCGCGCCGGCGACGCCCTCGGCGCGATCCGCGCCGTCCAGTTCACCACTCAGGACATCGAGCTGCTGACCGGCGGCTCCGCCCTGCGCCGCCGCTACCTTGACGTCGCCATCGGCCAGCTCGCGCCCGCCCACGCCGCCCATCTCAGCCGTTACCAGCGAGCCCTGAGCCAGCGCAACGCGCTGCTCAAGCGGATCGCCGAGGGACGCGCCCGCGAGCAGGAACTGGACCAGTGGGACGAGCTGCTCGCCGCCGCCGCGACCCCGATCTGGCAAGCCCGCGCCGAAGCGGCTCAAGCCCTCTCGGAGCAGGCGGAGCGCAGCCACCAGGCCCTGCGCGCCGCCGACGAACCGAGCGAGGCGTTGACCCTCTCCTACGCCCCCGCCGACGATCCGTCGCTGCCCGAGTCTCGCGCCCGCGACCTGGCTCGCGGCTCGACCAGCGTCGGACCGCACCGCGACGATCTCTTGATCGACCTCGACGGTCGGCCCGCCGCCAACTTCGCCTCGCGAGCCCAGCAGCGCGCCGCAGTCCTGGCCATGCGCCTGGCCGAGGCCGAGTACCTGCGCGCCAGCGACCGCGACGCGCCGATCCTCTTGCTCGACGACGTCTTCAGCGAGCTCGATCCCGAGCGGCGCGAGCGCACCGCCGGCGCGGTCTCGGCGATGGCACAGGTCATCCTGACCAGCGCCGACCCCGCCGTCGTGCCGATCGCCGCCGGCGATCTCGCCGCCTCCTTCGAGATCGCCGACGGCGCGCTACGACCCGCCGTGAGCCGTTAACCGCTAGCCGTCCGGACGGTCCGCCAACTTCGGCAGCGGCGTGCGTTGCCCTTGCTTGCAGCGCCGGCACTTCCAGACGATCGTGACGTGCGTCGCGTGGTCCTCGACCCGGCAGGCCAGCGCCCCGCGTCCCCCGTGCCCCTCGCCTGCCGTGTGTGTCCGGCTGGGACACTCCTGGTTCGTACAGCGAATCTCGTGTTCCAGTGTCATCTCCGCCTCCCTTCCCAGTTCGCGCTCACGGGCTCGCCGTGCGGTCGTCGTCCGCCGAGACCAGCCGTCCCAGCGGCGCGAGCTCGCCCCGCAGGCGGCTCGACGCCGGCACGTCGGGACCGCCCGCCGGCCTCGTCTGCGGCTCGGGCGGGTCGACGCCGCGCGCCCGCGAGAGCTCGCGCTCGAAGCGCGCCTGTTCCATCCGCCACTGCCGATGCCGGGCCAGCACCTGCTCCGCGTGCTCTTCGCCGATGTACTCCTCCAGGTAGCCGCGCTGGTCGAGCGGATCCAGCGGATCGTTGAGCCGCGCCCGTCCGTGTTCCTGTACCGCGATCCGCTGCGCCGACGAGTAGGGGTCGATCCAGACGTCGATCTCCAGCGAGGGAATCTGCGACGGCTCGACGCAGACCGTCTCGCGCCGCTGCAGCCGGCCGTTCTTGCCCTTGGCAAAGACCCAGACCGGCGCGCCGAAGCCGCCCTCCGAGAGCGGCTTGGACATTACCAGCGCCATGTTGCGCAGCATCGTCCGCGCCGCCCGGGTCTGCGCCCGCTTGAGCTGCTGCACTTGCAAGTTGCGGGAACCGAGCAGCAGGTTCAGCGTGTGCGGCTGCGTGTTCGGGCCGATCTCGCCCCGATCGACCGTGCCCGCGTCCGGCGCCGCGTTGAGCAACTCCTCGTGCGACAGGCGCAGGAACTCGACGAACGCAGGAGCGACCTGGAACTCCACCCGGTGCAGCGATGCCCCGGGGGGCAGCTCGATCGTTTCTGCGCCGCTGGGCGTGAGCTCGATCCGCTGGCCATTCGCGTCGGTCTCATAGGTGCCGTCCGCCAGTTGCACCCAGTAGAGCGGCGTCGCCGTCTGTTCGGCCAGGAAGTGGCCCAGCGATCGCTCGAAGTCGTAGCGCGGCTTGGCGCGGTAGATGCCTTCCAGCGTCGGCTCCCAGCGCCGCACCATGTCGGAGTGATCGTTGGTGTCCGCCTCCGCGATCGCGAACGGCGGCATCTCGTAGGGATGCGGATGCGACTTGATCAGCGTCCACTCGTGACGCAGGTGTTCGTCCGATCTGCTCGCCGAGCGGGACGGTCGCTCCAGCGCCGCCAGCTCGTAGTACTCGTCGCGCGTCCAGACCGAGGCGACCCGCAGCCGCTCGCCCCAGCCCGCGCCCGAGGGTTCATCGGGCAGCGGCGCGTCCACCGCCCGCGCGATCCGCAGCGACGGTTCGCCCGCCACCGCGGTCATCTGCAGCGCCAGCCGGTCCTGCTCCCGCAGCCGGTTGCGGTACTCGAACAGGCCCACCTCGCGCAGCACCACGGCCAGGCCCAGGCCGTTGCCCGAGCCGTGATCCTCGACGAACGCGAACTGATCCGGCCGGATCACCTCGATGTCCCAGGGAAAACCAGCCGCCGCCTGCCGCTGGCGGTCGCGATCGCGGCGGCTCTCCTCCGTCTCAATCCAGGGCAGCGAGGGACCGTCCTCCGAGCGCGCCCGGCGAAAACGCCGCCGATCCTCCGCATCCTCGGGCCGCGAACCGCGCTGCTCCCGCGCCGGAAACACCGGCATCCGGTGCTGTGCCTGCTGCCAGTGCAGGACGCCGAAGCAGAGGCAGACCTGTCCGTAGCCCAGGTCGGCCTGCAGCGACAGGTGCGTCCGATCTTCGACATGACGCAGACCCTGCTCCAGCACGTGCTCCAGGTTGTCGGCCGCCTCCCGCGCCGAGGGCGAGTCGTCCGGCGGTTCGACGTGCACCCGCAGCGGATGCTCGGTCAGCCGCTGCCGCAACTGCGACCAGGTGCGGCGCAACAAGTCGGTCTGCCACGGTTGCGCCTCCTTGTAGGGCGGAGAAAACCGCGGGTTGGCCTGCTTCGAGTTGTACAGGTGCGTCTCGCGCTCGCGGATCTTGTCGTGCAACGCCGAAAACCGACTCAACGCGCCGCGCGACGCCGAGCGTCCGCCGCCAAGCTGTCCCAGCATGTGGTTCAGGTCCGCCTCGCTCAGTGTCCGGGCCGCAATCCGCCCCGACTCCTCCTCGTACGCGGGCTCTTCCCTGCCCGCCGTCGCCGTCATCGTCGTCATCATCCGTTCCTCTCAACTGTGTCCGCCCGAATGAACGTTCAACATTAGCAGAAAGCATGTGCGGTTGGAGCCCCCACTCCATCTTCTGTGCCCGAAATTCCACGCCAATCGTGAATGACCTGTGGATGTTGTGGACAGACTGAGCTCTCGACAGCCACAACGTCCGACTTCACATTGGATGCGAAACTGTCACTCGCAAGCAACCCAACGCATGGAACGGGACACACGATGAGCAACGAACTCACCTCGGTATCGGCCATCTCCGACTGGTACGTGGACGCGCTCGCCGCCGCGCATCCGAACCTCGCCACGTCGCTGGGCATCCCCGGCCGCGAGACCGAGCTGACCGACTACTCGCCTGACGGCCACGAACAGCGCGCCGACGTCCGCCGCGCCGCGGAGGCGGCGCTGCGCCGCGTCGAGGTCGAGACCGAGCGCGATCGCGTCGCACGCGACGTGATGCTGGAGCGCTTCGCCTATGAGGCCGAACTGGAAGCGCAGCAGGAGCACCTGCGCTCGCTCAACATCCTCGCCTCGCCGCTGCAGAACACGCGCCAGGTCTTCGACCTCATGCCCCGCGAGACCGAGCAAGACCAGGCCCGCCTCGTCGAGCGTATGGGCGCGGTGCCCGAGGCCCTGGACCGCTACCGGGCCTCCCTGGCCGCCGGCATGGAACAGGGCATCGTCGTCGCCCAGCGCCAGGTCCGCGGCGGCATCGAACAGTGCCGCGTCTGGTCGGGCGCCGGCGAGAGCCCATCCTTCTTTCAACAGCTCTGCGACAGCCTCGGCATTGACGGCGGCGAGCAGGCCACCGCCGCCGAGCAGGGATATGCCGCGATGGCCAACTGGCTCGAGACCGAGTATCTGCCCAGGGCCAACCCTCGCGACCCGGTCGGCCGCGACCGTTACCAGGCCGCCTCGCGCGGTTTCAACGGGATCGAGCTGGACCTCGACGAGACCTACCAGTGGGGCTGGGAAGAGGTCTGGCGCATCCAGTCCGAGATGGCCGAGACCGCCGAACGGATCTCGCCCGGCGCGACCGTCGCCGAGGCGATCGCCATGCTCGAATCCGACGACGAGCGCGCCATCGAGGGCGAGGACGCCTTCCGCGACTGGATGCAGCAGACCCAGGACCAGACGATGCAGGCGCTGCTCGGCACGCACTTCGACATCGCCGACCCCGTCCAGCGGATCGAAGCGATGATCGCCCCGCCCGGCGGCGCGCTGGCCATGTACTACACCGGACCCTCCGAGGACTTCTCCCGGCCCGGCCGGACCTGGTATCCGACCGGCGGCGCGACTCGCTTCCCGCTCTGGCGTGAACTCTCCGTCTGCTATCACGAGGGCGTTCCCGGACACCACCTGCAGATCGGCACGACCCGCTACCTCGGCGAGCAGCTCACCCGCTATCAGCGACTGCTGGCCGGCACCTCCGGCTACGTCGAGGGCTGGGCGCTCTACGCCGAGCGGCTGATGGCCGAACTCGGCTACCTCGAGGACCCGGCCTACTACATGGGCCTGCTCAGCAGCCAGGCGCTGCGAGCCGTGCGCGTCGTGATCGACATCGGCATGCACCTCGAACTGCCGATCCCCGAGCGCGAGCCCTACCACGGCGGCGAGATCTGGACCCCCGAGCTCGCCCTGCCCTTCCTCATCGAGCGCTCCTTCTTCCCCGAGCAGATGCTCGCCAGCGAGGTCGACCGCTACCTCGGCTGGCCCGGCCAGGCGATCTCCTACAAGGTCGGCGAACGAGAGTGGCTCGCCGCCCGCGAGGCCGCCCGCGACTCCCTCGGCGACGCCTTCGACCTCAAGAGCTTCCACCAGGCCGCCCTCGACCTCGGCCCCATGAGCCTGCAACAGCTCCGCGACGAGATGTCCCGCCTCCGCGGCTGACGCGACGAAGGGGTCCGGGTCTCGCGTCAAGCGCGGGATGACGGCTGTTGCCAGCCTCTCGCGATAGGCTGACTCCATGCGATCCCTGCTTGCGGGCCTGGTTCTGGTTGCCGCCTTCGTCATCGCCTGCGGCTCCGGTGACGACCCGCCCCGGTCGACCGCCACCCAGACCTCCCAGCGCGCCGAGCGCGAGGCGACCGTTTCCCAGCAGCAGCGGGCACAGCTGCAGCCTGAGCAGTCCGCGGCGGCCGAACAGCCCCAGCCCGACGCCCAGGACGACGCCCAGACCGAGCCACTGCCGACCGACGCCGTCGGCGAGCACAAGGGACTGCGCAGCCAGCGCAACCTGCTCGGCGAGCCCGATGCGCCCGTCCTGATCGAGTACTACGGCGACTTCACTTGACCGTTCTGCCAGCAATTCTCGGCTCAGGTTGAGCCGCAGATCCTGGAACAGTTCGTCGCCACCGGCATCGCCCGCTTCGAGTTCCGACACATGCCCGTCCTTGGCGACGACGCCGTCTTTGCCGCCGTGGTCGTCGAGTGCGCCGCCGAGCAGGGCGCCTTCTGGCCCTTCCACGATCGCTTCATGGCCGGCGACGAGACGCTCTTCACCGAGCTCGGCCTCAACCGCCAGGCCACCTTTGAAGGACTTGACGCCGACCGCTTCTGGGCCTGCATCGAGAACGGCGAGACCTTCCCGATCGTCAGCGCCTCCTACGAGGAAGGCGGCCAGCGCGGCGTCCAGGCCACGCCCACCGTCTTCGTCGACGGCGTCCGCGTCGACCCGGTCTGGGACGAGATCAAGTCCGCCGTCGAGTCCGCCGCCGCAGCCGGCGAGTAACGCCTGCGCCCGTCCCCGCCGACCCATCTGGAGTACGCTCGACGCATGACCCGCTCCCTCTGCCTGCTGGCGATCGCGGCCGTGGCCGCCGTCCTGATCGCCGCCTGCGGCTCGGGCGGCGCGCCCTCCACCGGCGACACCCCGCGCAGCGAGCGCCAGTACCGCCAGGCCTCGATCATGCAGCAGCAGGACGCCGCCGTCGCCCAGTCCGGCATCGAGTTCGACATCCCCGCCGAGATCACCTTCGGACACCGCGAGGGCCTGCCCTTCACCCGCAACGTCGTCGGCGATCCCGACGCGCCCGTGCTGATCGTCGAGTACTCCGACTTCCAGTGACCAAGCTGCCGCAGTTTCGCGGCTCAGTTTGAGCCGCTGATCATCGAAGAAGCGATTCGCACCGGACTCGCCCGCTACGAGTACCGCCACTTCATCGTCTTCGGCCCCGCCTCCCAATTCGCCGCTCTGGCCACCGAATGCGCCGGCGACCAGGGCGCCTGGTGGCAGTTCCACGACGCCTACCTGCTCCGCGCCCAGGCGCGCAGCTTCACCCGCGCCGGCGCCATCGACCTGGCCCGCGACCAGGACCTCAACGTCGCCCGATTCACCCAGTGCATCGACAACCAGGAACACCGCGACCGCATCCTGCAGATGCAGCAGCAGGCGATCGCCGAGGGCGTCGAAGGCACCCCGACCTTCCGCATCAACGGACAACCCGGTGGACGCTCGGTCAACGCGATCCTCGATCAGGTCAAAGCCGCGGCCGAGGCCGCCCAGTCGGAAGAAGGTGGATGATGCTCACCAGACTCAGCAGACTCAGCAGGCATATGACGGTGTTCGCGGCGGCGCTTGTGGCGGGCGCCCTGCTCGCGGCCGCCTGCGGCGGCGACTCGCAGTCCCGGCCCTCGGCCGCGCAGTCGCAGGCCTACCAGGCTGGCGATCCGCAGTCCGCCCAGTCCGCTCAGTCCGCTCAGCCCGCCCAGGCCGAGGAACAGCCGCGCGTCCAGGTTGTCCGCGGCCGCGCCACGCTGGGCAGCCCCGACGCGCCGATCCTGATCACCGAGTACTCCGACTTCCTTTGAGGCGGCTGCCGCCACTTCGCGACCCAGGTTGGGCCGCGCATCGAGCAAGAACTGATCGCCACCGGACTCGCCCGCTTCGAGTACCGGCACATCATCAACCACGGCGTCAGCTCGGAGATGGCCGCGCTCGCCACCGAGTGCGCCGGCGACCAGGACCACTGGTGGGAGTTCCACGACCACTACTTCGCCCGCCCCGGCCGCGAGGCCTACACCCGCGACGGCGCCGTCGCGATCGCCGCCGACTTCGGCCTCGACACCGGCCAGTTCGCCCAGTGCATCGACGACCGCACCCACATCGACCGCATCTACGACCAGCATCTCGACGCCGTCGCCAACGGTCTCAGCAGCACCCCCGCGATCACCGTCAACGGCCAGCGAGCCCCCTCCGCCGCCGACGCCCTGATCGACCTCGTCACAGACCTCGCCGAATCGGGATAGCTCCCGTGCTTCCACCCTCTCCCGCTTCCCCCCAGAGGGGGGAAGCTGCTGAAGGCTGAAGGGGGACTCCCCGGCCACCGCGCTGAAACTTGGCCAGCAGCCAGACCCAGCCGGCCAACAGGCACCCCTAGCGCGACTCCACAACGACCCGGCCGCCGGGTTCGACGGCAATGTGCAGCTCGTAGCCCCGCAGCAGCGACATGCCCACCAGGGGCGTCGTGGCCGCGGCGTCGGCCAGGCCGTAGCGCATCTGCCCGTCCCAGAGCACGCCCACGTCGTAGAACGGGAATGTCGTCTCCGATCCGTCGCCCAGCGTGGCGCGTCCGATGCCCTCCAGCGGCAGCGACAATTCCTCAACCACTTCGGGCGGCAACGTCAGGAATCCGTTGAACCCGGTGTCGATCACGGCCTCAATCTCGCGCGCCGCGCCCGCCGGCCCCTGGATTGTCAGTCTGACCACAGCCTCGTAGGCCGCGCTGACCCTGCCCTCGATCACCCGGCGCGTCCCAGGGGGCGCCCGCCCATGTGATGCAGCGTCCGATGCCCAACCCTCAGCAGCCAGACGTCAACCGCCTCCGGCTGCTGCGCCCGCAGGCCCCTGGATGCCTCCCGCAGATCCTCCGCCACCGCCCAGCAGCCGCTCTCCACGTCGATCGCGACGTACTCGCCCTCGTGATCCCGCTCGACCTGCGACCGCACCACTCGCTCATAGATCTCGTCGCCCAAACGGGCAATTTCCTCCGCAGGCCGGGATTCCGCCATCGCACGCTCCTCCGCTCCAGTATGCCAGACAGACGACTAGGCTCTCCGCCTCCCCCCCCAAGTCAACCCGACAACACACCACCGCCCCCCACCGAACGCCCGTTCACATACAATCGATCTCCTGACACAACCAAGAACAGGAGTTCACCCAATGTCCGACACCGCAACCACTCAGCTCAAGCCGCCCGTCCCTTACACCGCCGACGCCATCAGGGCCGGCATCGCCCACGAAGCCGCAAATGGACCCTCGCACGTCCGCATCAAGGCTCTGGGCATGATGGCTCGCATCACCGGCCTCTACGAGCAGGGCAAGCAGATCGCCCGGCTCACCGCCGAGAGGTTCGCCCAGCAGGCCGACCTGCACCTCGACCCCGCGACTCGCGAGTTCTACGAACGCTGCGAAGCGCTCGACGGCGTCGACCTGACCGACCTCTCTATGTTCAGCGCCTGCACCAGCGAGAGCGAACCGACCACCGAGTCGGAGTCGGAAACCGAAGACGAAGACGGGAGCAGCAATGACGACGACGAACCACCCTAATCCGCATCCCTCCTCTCCCTCTGAGGGAGAGGTCGGGGCCGAGGGGCGCCACCCGCTCCACGGCCTCCGCAGTTTTTTTCCTACGGCACGGCAGCGCGAGCTGTACGACGCGCTCAACCTGGCCCCCAGGCCCGGCCTCGCCTTGGTCGGGTATGGCGGAGCCATGGGCGGCGGCAAAACCCGGGCCATCGTCGAACTCGCCATCGACGCGGCCCTCATGCACCCGGGCAACAACGTGCTCGTCGCCCGCGACGACTTCACCAATCTCTCCGCCACCACCATGCGCGAGTTTTTCGCCGTCTGCCCGCCTGAGTTCATCCGCCGCCGCCAGCAGCAGCCCACCAACCTCGTCCAGCTCGCCATGCCCAAGTGGCCGCCCGGCCAGGTGTCGACCGTCAACTTCCGCCATCTCTCCGACTGGACCGGCCTTGGCTCCCAGCAGTACGGCGCGGTCCTGATCGACGAAGCCGGGGAGGTGGCGGAGGAGGCGGCGCAGATGCTGTTGACGCGGCTGCGGCATCCGGCGCAGGAGCAGCGCTGGTTCGTGGCCGCCTCGAATCCCTGGCCGGGCTGGTTCGAGCGCTGGTTCGTGCGGCGCGAGCTGGACGAGCAGTCGCTGGCGCTGGCCGAGGGCCGCGTCGTCTTCGTCCCGGCGCGGATCGCCGACAATCCGCACTTGCCGCCCAACTACGCGGAGCAGCAGCGCGCCCTGCACCGGGGCGAATGGGTCGAGCGCTTCATCGAGGGCAGCTTCGACGCCTTCGCCGGGCAGGTCTACGCCCGCTTCCAGCCTCGGCTGCACCGCTGGAGCGGTCCCCTGCCGCCCTTCGTCCGCTACGCCGGCGGGCTGGACTTCGGCGGACCGTCGGAGGACGCGCACTACACCGCCGGGATCGTCGCCGGGATCACCGACTCGCGCGCGGCCTGCGGTCCCAACGTGCTGATTCGGCTGGACGAGTTCGAGGAGCGCGGCGAGGGCGTGATCCAGCGCCTGGAGCAGTGGCAGCGGCGCTGCCGGCAGGTCTTCGGCCGCATCCGCTGGTGCGCCGACCGCTCGCAGGGCGCCTGGATCGACCATCAGCGCCGCCAGGGGATCGACGTCGTGCCCAGCCGCGGCGGCGACGGCTCGGTCGCCTGGGGCATCTCGCTGGTGCAGGACCGGCTGGCCGCCGACCCGCCGCGCTCGTTCTACGCGCCCACTCTCGAGCGGTTCCCCGAGCGGATGCGCGAGTACCGCTGGGCGCAGGAGTCGGGCGCGAGTCCCAGGCCGGTGAAGAAGCTCGACGACCTGCTCGACGCCGATCGCTACATGCACGAACTCGTCCAGCGGCCGAGAGTCTTCAGGCCCCGCCGGATCAAGAACACCCCCCTCCAGTTCGGCCGCGCCGCCCTGATGACCGACCCATGATCGTCCATGCCGCCGGTGTCAGAGACTCATGTGGGCCAGGGACGCCTCGATGGATGGGTGCCGTCGATGCGGGCCAGGTAGATGGCCTTGATGAAGCCGTCTGGATCGCCATGCATGTCCGGCAAGGTGGCCGGCACAGACCAGATGAGCGGATCTCCGTGTTCATCCACAGGGTTCAACGTGATGAGAAGTTCTTGGTCTTCGATCAAGAAATCGACGTCCTCGATCGGCTCGAGGACGCCGTTGCGGAATCGCGCTCTGATCGTGCACGTGATCATGATCGCCTCCGAGTCTCAGCGTATCGAGGTCGGGGTTGGCTGGCCTTAGACTCACGCTGTGTCCCCGCCTGCGCGGGGACGACGGGAGTTCTCCAGGACGACGACAGTTCGCGGGGACGACGGGAGTTCGTGGGGATGACTGGAGCAGGTGCTGTGGGGCCTCTCGACGGTGTGACGGTGCTGGATCTGACGGAGCACATTGCGGGGCCCTATTGCACCAAGCTGTTTGCCGACTTCGGCGCGGATGTGATCAAGATCGAGCCGCCCGGGGGCGACCCGTCGCGATCGGTCGGACCCTGGTACCGGGGCACTCCCGGTCCCGAGCGCTCGGGCACCTTCTTCTACTTCAATACCAACAAGCGCTCGCTGGTGCTCGACATCGAGCATCCGGAGGCACTGCCGGTGATCGAGCGGCTGATCGAGCGCGCCGACATCGTGGTCGAATCGCAACCTGCGGGCCGGTTGGACGCGCTGGGCATCGGCTGGGAGCGGGTGTCGTCGCTGCGCGGCAATCTGCCGATGGTCTCGATCACGCCGTTCGGACAGGACTCGCCCTACCGCGATTACCGCATATCCGACCTCGTGCTCTACGGCTTCGCCGGCGAGATGTACTCGATCGGGGTGCAGGATCGCGAGCCGGTCAAGATGTACGGCACGGCGTCGCTGGTCGAGTGCGGGGCGGCGGCGGCGACGGGGGCGATGGCGGCGCTGACGGCGGCCGAGTTGCGGGGCGAGGGGCAGCACGTGGACTTCGCCATGGCCGACGCGCAGTTCAACGGGGTCGACCGGCGTCACGCGGCGACGATCGGGTACGAGTTCGCCGGGCGGCAATCGCTGCGCGCGCCGGGGCCGGCGGCGGGCATGCTCTCGGGCGTCTATCCCTGCGCCGACGGCTACGTGGAGTTCTCGGGCGCCGCCTTCCGCATCCCGCGGCTGAACGAGATGCTGGGCCGTCCCGACTGGCTGCAGGAGGAGAAATGGTGGCAGCCGGGCGTGAACCTGATTCCCGACCTGGTCGACGAGTTCAACGGCATGTTCCTGCCCTGGGCGCTGGAGCGCAGCAAGCGCGAGATCTGGGAAGCGGCGCGCGAGGCGAAGGTGCTCTGCGGTCCGCTGTTCTCGGTGGACGAGCTGTTCGAGGACACGCACTTCAGCGATCGCGGCTTCTGGTCGACGGTCGATCACGAGGAGCTGGGGGAGGTGAGGCTGCCGGGTCGTCCGCTGATCATGCCGGCCTCGCCGTGGTCGCTGCGGCGTCCGCCGCCGAGGCTGGGCGAGCACACGGACGAGGTCCTGTCGGAGTGCGGGTTTGGGGCGGGAGAGTTAACGAAACTACGCGAGTCGGGGGCGATAGCCTGAGAACGTGAGCGGAGTCTGGAGTTGGCATGGCGCACGAGCTGACCGGAATCCTGTACGAAGACAAAGAGTCGCCGCCGGGCTACCTCGTGTTTTGCCCGGAGATGGATGTGTTGACTCAGGGTGACTCGGTCGAGGACGCGCAGGAGATGATTCGAGACGCAGTGGAGGGTCTCCTTGAGATTCTGCCGGCGGAGGAGATCGAACGGCGGTTAAGTGGACCGCCTGTGTCTCTTCCCGAGAAATTCGAGGAGTTCGATGAGGAAGATCAGATGTCGATCGTGGAGGTTGGCCGGTTCTCGTTTGCCGTTGAGGTACCGGTGAGCGAGAGCGCCATTGGCTAAGTTACGCAGGCTGTCCGGATGGCAAGTATGCGACATTCTCTCGCGGAACGGCATCGAAGAGCTGAGCCAACGCGGTAGCCATGTGAACTTCGTGCCACCCGACGGCGATCTCAATCGGCCGCTGACCGTTCCACTACATCGCACGTTGCGTGTTGGCACGCTCGCCGAGATTATTCGACGCTCGGAGCTTCCGCGGTCGCTGTTTGAGTGAGCGATAGCATGCCAGCCATGACGTTGCCGCTTTCGGGTGTTCGGGTGATTGACCTGACCGTGGTGTGGGCGGGGACGTTTGCGACGACGCTGCTGGCCGACCTGGGCGCGGAGGTGATCAAGGTCGAGAACATGCACGTCTGGCAGCCGATGACGCGCGGCGGTCAGGCGCGGCCCTCGCCGGAGCTGGTCAAGGCGGGCGCCGGCTGGGCGACCGGCTATCCGCACTCGGAGCCGGGTCCGCGGCCATGGAACTACTGCCCGACGTTCGTGCAGCAGTACCGCAACAAGCACTCGATGACGGTCGACCTGCTCTCGGAAGAGGGGCGGGAGATCTTCGCGCGGCTGGTGGCCGAGTCGGACGCGCTGGTCGAGAACAACGCCACGGGCACGCTGGAGAAGATCGGGATCGGGCCGGACTTCCTGCGAGCGGCGCGCGAGGACCTGGTCATGCTGCGGATGCCGGCCTACGGCTCGGACGGGCCGTACCGGTTTGCGCGGGCGCTGGGCGTGCATCTTGAGTCGGTGATGGGCCACACGCTCTTGCGCGGCTATCCCGATCTGGATCCGTCGTACATCACTTCGATCTTCTCGGGCGACTACGTCGCCGGGGCGCATGGGGCGTTCGCGGTGATGTCGGCGCTGCGGCATCGGCGGCGCACGGGAGAGGGGCAACTGATCGAGCTGGCCCAGGCGGAGTGCGCGGGCGGGATGCTGGCGCAGGCGTTCATGGACTACTCCTTCAACGGGGTTGTGCAGGGGCGGACGGGGAATCGGTCGGTCGACGGCTGTGCGCCGTACAACCTCTACCCGGCCCGCTCGGAGGGCGACGGCGCGGACGGCGGGGACCGCTGGATCTCGATCTCGGTGATGGACGACGAGCAGTGGATCGGTCTGCGCGAGGCGATGGGCGATCCGGAGTGGGCGCGCGACCCTGAGTTGCGGTACAACGAGGGGCGGCTGGCGCGTCACGACGAACTGGACGCGCGGATCGGCGAGTGGACCTCGACGCGGGACGATTACGAGCTGATGCATCTGCTGCAGTCGCACGGGGTGCCGGCCGCGCCGGTGCTGGATTCGTCTCGGATCTACGACGACGCCCACGTCCAGCATCGGGAACTGAACGAAGTGCACGAGCTGTACGACGGTGTCGGGGCGTTCCGCTTCAACAAGCCGTTCATCCGCTTCTCGGAGACGCCGCTGGGAATTCGCAAGCCGCCGGTCGCGCTGGGCGAGGATAACGAGTACGTGTACCGCGAGGTGCTGGGCTACTCGGAGGCGGAGTTCGCAGGGTTGCGCGAGCGGGGCCACATCGGGATGGACTACGACCCGGAGATTCCCTAGCCGAGCGTGCCGGCGGCGGCGAGGCGGACCATGTCGTCGTCGCTGTAGTTGAGCAAGCCCTGGAGGACATCCTCGGTGTGTTCTCCCCAGATCGGGGCGCGGACGGCGGGCAGGCGCTGGCCGTCCCAGAGGACAGGCTCGCGGATGATCTGGAAGCTGCAGCCCTCGGGAGAGTCGGCGGGTTGGTAGGCGTCGCGCATGGCAGGGTCCTGGCCGGCGAAGAAGTCTTCGAGCCGTTCGACGGGGCTGGCGGGGACGCCGGCGTTGATCAGCAGGCGGTAGGAGGTCCACTCGTCCTGGTTCTGGGTCCACTCGGAAATGACGGCCCCCAGTTCGTCCTCGTGGGCCTGACGGCCGGGGAGGTCGGCGAGGTCGCGGCGGGAGGCGAGGTCGGCGCGGCCGATGACGCGGCAGAGGCTGCGCCAGTCGGCGTCGTCGCGGCAGGCGATGGCGACCCAGCGGTCGTCGCCGGTGGCGGGGAAGACGCCGTGCGGGGACATGAAGGGCGAGCGGTTGCCGATGCGTGGGCGTTCGGCGACGCCGTTGAGGGCTTCGACGAGCTCGGTATCCAGCAACTGCACGGCGGTCTCGTACTGGGCGATTTCGAGGTAGCGTCCGTTGCCGGTGCGCTCGCGGTCGTCGAGGGCGGCGATCACGGAGGCGGCGAGGTAGAAGGGGACGGTGAAGTCGGAGTGGAGGGTGCCCAGGCCGATCGGCGAGCGGTCGGGGAATCCGGAGCGGTGGGCGAGTCCGCACATGGCGATGATGCCGTTGCCGTAGGAGCGCCACTCGGCGCGCGGTCCCTCGATGCCCATGACGGCGACGTTGCAAAGGATGATGTCGTCACGGATTTGGCGCAGGTCGTCGTAGCCGATGCCCCAGCGGTCGAGGCGGTAGGGCGTGTAGTTGGAGGTGACGACGTCGGCGTGCCGGGCGAGTTGGCGGATTGCTTCGATGCCTTCTTCGGTCTTGAGATTGAGGGTGACCGACTTCTTGCCGCCGGCGCAGTCGTTGAAGGTGCCGTTGGTGTTGATCGAGAAGTGATCGGGCGGCTGGACGCCGCGGTAGCGGATCGGGTCGATGCGTGATTCGGATTCGATCTTGATCACCTCTGCGCCGAGGTCGGCGAGCAGGCGGGTGCCGAGGGAGCCGGCGATGGCCCAGGTGAAGTCGAGCACGCGGACGCCGTCGAGGGGTCGGCGGGGCGGGGGTTGGGAGTTGTAGAGGGTGGCAGAAGGGGCCCTCACCCTCACCCTCTCCCTCAGGGAGAGGGGATCGGAGGGGGAGGTTGGGAAGATTTCGTTGGTGTGTTCGCCGAGGGTGGGGGCTCGACGGGCCTGGGGTTGTTTGCCGCGGGTGCGGACGGCGGGGCGGGGGAGGGTCAGGGTCCGGGCGAGGTGCGGGTGTTCGACGTCCTGGTAGTAGCCGCGGGCGTGGAGGTGCGGGTCGCGGGCGACCTCCTCGACCGTGTTGATGGGCAAGACGAGCAGGCCGAGCTGCTGGCCGCGGTCGTGGAGTTGGGTGACGGTCAGCGCCCGGCAGAGGCGCTCGATCCAGGGTCTGATTTCGTCGTTGTGGGCCTCGCGGTAGAACTCGTCGTCCCACTGGGGTTCGCGCAGCTCGGGCGCGCCGAGCACTTCGTCGACCCACTTGACGAATCGCGGCCAGTGGGGCGGATGGATCGTGAACGAGACCCAGTGACCGTCGCCGGCCTGGAAGGTCGCGCCGGAGCCGATCGGGATGTGGCGGTCGGGGGAGACGCCGTGCCAGGTCCAGAAGTTGCCGCTGGCGGTCTGCAGGGTGGTGAAGGCGACGGCCTCCTGGATGGAGACGGTGATGCGTCCGCAGGCGCCGCCCCGGCGGCGCTGGAAGATCAGGGCCATGGCGGCTTCGGCCATGGCGAGCGAGCCCTGCTTGTGGGAAAGGTTGCCGCCGGCCCAGACGGGCGGGTCCTGGGGATGTCCATTGAGCACGACGTGACCGCCGGCGGCCATGGCGGTGAGGTCGGTCATCGGCTCGTTCGCGCCGCGGCGGAAGACGGCGTCGACGACGGGAATCTGCGACGACCAATCGCCTGCGCGTCCGCGTTCGAGCCAGTCGGCCAGCGCGCCCCTGGGCTCCAGCGGCGCGAGCAGGGCGTCGAACCGAGGCAGGAGCGATTCGATCCGGGCCCAGACGGCGGGGTCGTCGGGATCGACCGCGACGGAGCGCTTGCCGGCGTTGTAGAGCAGGTGGGCCCAGCCGCGTTCCTCGCGCGGCGCGTCGCCGTCCAGCGCCGGCTCGCGCATTCGCAAGCGGTCGCCGCGTGCGTCTTCGACGCGGACCACTTCGGCGCCCAGATCGGCGAGCAGGCGCGCGCCGAAGGCGAGCGGCTCGTCGGTCAGGTCCAGAATCCGGGTGTCGCTGAGCATTGGCTCAGGATAGCCCCAGCCTGGTTCGCGCCGGTCCGACCAAACAGGCCCCCTCTGCCTTCGGCATCTCCCCCCTGGACGGGGGGAGAGGGGAGTTGCCCAGGCCACATAGGGCCACTTGAAATCGACCGGCAACCAACGTATGTTCGAGATATCAGCGTTGACATGGATGCGCGCCTCCGAGCGCCGAACGGTACCAGGCCGTCGGCGCTCAGTTTGTTTGGAGGCATGCGATGGACTCAACCCAACCCAGCAGCCAGGTTGCCGGACCGCCCGGCGAGCGACCGGACGCGCCTGAGGGCGAGGGACGCGCCGGCGGCGGCGAGCGTCCCCTGCGCGAGGCGATGCTGACCGCGATCGGCGAACTGTCGGAGGACGAGCGCGAGCGCCTGTCCTCGGCGGAGCAGCCGGGCGAGGTGGCGGGCGTGTGGCGCGATCTGATCGCGGAACGGGCGGCCTGCGAGCGCGAGCAGCGGGTGCGCGCCGAGTTGACCCGCGAGTTCGAGTCGCAGGTGCGCTCGGCGCAGCAGCGGCCGACCTCGGGCCTGCATGGCGGCGCGCCGCCGGCTGAGCCGAGCAGCGTCCGCGAATGGACCGACCTGATTCACTCGGCGGACAGTCCGGCGCTGCGCCAGCAGCGGCGATCGCAGTTCGCGCAGTGGCTGGCCGCACATCCGGAGGCGTGACGTTCACGCCCGGACAGAGCCGTGCCCGCCTGCGCGGGCATGACCACAGACAGAGAAAGGAACACTCATGGCTGACACGCTTTCCACCCACATCTCCGGGTCGTACACGGAGATGGTCGAGCGCACGATTGCGCAGATGCCGCAGTCGGCGCCGATGCTGTCGCTGGCGCGCAAGCTGATCGTGCCGAAGGGCTCGGCCAGCGCGCAGATTCCGCGCGTCTCGAGCGTCTCGAGCGTGCAGACGCCGGCGGAGAATGCGGAGCTCTCGACGACGTCGCGCTTCACGCTGGCCAGCACGACGATTTCGCCCACTTTCCGGGCGATCTACGTGCGGATCCACGTGCGGGCGATCAACTACTCGCAGGAAGACCTGGTGCGCCTGGTCTCGGACGAGATGGCGCTGTCGCAGGGCCAGGACATCGACACGGACCTGACCGGCGAGTTCGCCAACTGGCACACCGACAACGACATCGGCCGGACCGGGGTGAAGCTGACGCTGGCCAAGCTGCGCGAGGCGCGACGCACGCTGCAGACGGTCAAGCGCGTGAAGGGCGGCCCGCCGCGCGGCAACGTCGTGACCGTGCTGTCGCCGGTGGTGGCCGAGCACGTGCTGGAAGACCTGGGCGCGTCGGGCGTCGGGACGAATTCGAGCTGGATTCCGTCGGGCGTGTCCGAGCGGCTGATCCGGCGCTTCCACGTGTCGGAGATCCCGCTGATGGGCACGACCGTGTTCGTCGACGGCTACATGGCCGCGGACGACGCGGGCGACTACATCTGCTCGATGTTCGGCACCGATGCGCTGGTCTGGGCCTGCTCGATGGACTGGGAGATGTCGCAGTTCAAGGAGGCGGAGTGGCCGGGGGTGACCCTGCGCTCGATCGCCGACTACGACACCGGGATCGCCGGGTACACGCACCACGGCTGCCAGATCACGGCGGACGGAGTCTAGCGATGCCGTTGGACGAACGCGGCCTGTGGTCGCCGGCCGACTTCTCCGAGCTGCGGTCCGAGCGCTTTTCGGCGCCGCAGCTCGGGGTCGGCCTGCGGGCGCAGCGGGCCTGCCTGCGGACGCCGAAGCGCGATCGCCACGGCCGGGAGTATCTCGGCCGCGGCCAGGCGCTGCTGGGTCACGGATTCCACGACGCGCGCGAAGCCGAACGCCTGCTGCTTGAGGCAGCGGAGGCGCAAGGTCTGCCGCACGAGTCGGTGGAGATCGAGGCCCGACCCTGGCTCGATACCGAGATCAATGCCGGTCTCGGTCCGAGCTGAACACCCACAAGAAGCGAATGCGTCCGAAGGGACGCGAGAGAGGAAGCGAACGATGGACACCAACAAGCACGAGGAGAAGCCGGGCGCTCCGGCGCTGGTCGCACCGGGCGAGCGGGCCGTCCTGCTCAGCCACCACGAGTACCGGCAGGCGCGCTCGCAGGGCAACGGCCTGCAGAGCTACGACATCGTGATGTTCAATCCCGAGGACATCGATGCCAAGGGCAATCCGCTGAAAGAGGAGGATCGCTGGCAGGCGGTGCCGGCCAACAAGTACATGAAGCATCGAGCGATGGAGTGGCGCGAGGCGCGATCGCTGGACGAGCTGCCGGAGCGGTGGCGGGTCCTGGCGGAGGGCCGCGAGCCGTTCCCCACGGCCGCCGGCTAGGCGAGGCGGCGGCGACGCCACAGAAAGGACGACATGTCACTACCGAACTTCAGCCGCCACGCGTCGCAGCCGTCCGACCCGGCAACTCCGGCCGGTCCGGGCGGCTGCCTGCCGTCGTGTCTCGAGAGCCAGACCGACGCGCTGTGGCAGTATCTGCGCCGGATCGAGAGCGGTCTCGACCTGATCGATGCGCGGATCGACCGGCTCTACATCGCCCTGGGCGGCGGCACGGTGTTGCTGGCCGCGATCGGGTTGGGATCGGCATTCATAGTCCGCGGCGGCTAGCGCCGCTGGCATTGTCCGCGGCGGCTGAGGCCGCCGGGATCGTACGGGGCGGCTGAGGCCGCCCGACTGGAAAGGAATCGAACATGAGCGAACAGGCTCATCCATTTGAACGGCCCGGGGAGGCGCGTCCGAGCGCGCCGGACCCGCTGTGGCTGCCGCGAGGCAGCGTGCGGGCGGTGATCGCGATCGGAATGATCGGGGTCTGGGCGGCGCTGGAGACCGGGATCGTGGGCATTCCCGCCTCGGATGCGGTGCGCTCGATGGCGGTCGCGGTGGCGGCCGGCTACGGCGTGCTGCGCAGCCGCGAGCAGCGCGGCGAGCAAGCAGGCCGAACGGACGGGGCGGACCAAACGGACCGCACGGAGCGGACGGGAGGCGGCGCATGACCACCAACACCCATTCGCCGGCGCCGGACCTGGCCGGGATCGACGGGTTGCCCGAGGGGGCGCGCACGATCTGGTATCCGGCGCATACCTCGAACTACTACGCGGCCTCGACGCGGCCTTACTCGGGCGCGGAGCGCTGTTTCGTGGCGCTCTGCTACCACACGCCGGAGGAACCGTGGGACGACAACGAGGTGACGCCCAAGTGGTTCGAGGATCCGCGGGCGAACGCCAGCACCAACTACTACGCGGACTCGGACGGGGACCTGTACCAAATGGTCCGCGACGAGGACTTCGCCTGGGCGCAGGGCGTGCGGCGCAAGGATCTGATCCTGCCGCGGCCGAGCTGGTGGCGGGACGAGTATGTGAGCTACAACACGTGCATGCTGTCGATTGAGATCGAGGGCTACGCGCGGGAGATCGGCGAGACGTTTCTGCCCGGCAGCCGGCAGTTCGAGACGGTGGCCGCCTGGTCGGCCTACGTCTGCGAGAAGTACGGGATTCCGGTCGACCGCCGCTTCCACGTCGGCCACAGCGAGCTGACGCGGCAGAAGTCGGATCCGGGCCGGGACTTCCCCTGGTCGGCGCTGCTGGAGCGGATCGGCGAGCTGTCGACGATCGAGTCGAGGATCGGCCGACTGGAGCGGCGGCTGTCGGCGCTCGAGTCGCACCGGCACGGTCCGCCGAGCGCGAACTGATCGGAGTAGGAGCGTCGGGCGGCAGCGGTCAGCGGTCGATCTTCTGGCCGGACATGAGCGCGACGGGGCGCAGCATCGGCGGCGGAGGCATGGCCGACACGGCCACTGCCCCGCCGCCGTTGGCGTCGGCGGCGAGTACGGGCATCGCGGGCAGCGGGGGACGGTCGTGCTTGCGGATTGCCAGCCAGCCGAAGACACCGAGCGCGGTGATGGCCAGGGCTGCGAGTCCCATACCGGCGAAGACTTCTCGCTCGCCGATCGCGTCGGCCAGGGCTCCGGCGGGTCCACCGGCGACCATCTGCACACCCCAGGCCATCATGGTGAAGGACATGACGCGTCCGTAGTAGGCGGACTCGGTGTGCATCATGATCCGCGCCTGGAGGATCATGACGGGCCCTTGCAATCCGGGACCGAGCAGGGCCATGGCGATCATCGCATGACCGAGATTCTGCGAGGCGGCCAGGACGAAGTAGCCGAGCCCCATCGTCGCCACGAGCACGAAGACGGCCGGCCATGCCCAACGGCTGGTTGCTGCGCCGGCGACGATGAAGGCGACGATCGACGCGGCGATCCCGTTGACCAGGAACAGCGGTCCCATGTCGCTGGTTGGCCGGTCGAGGTGCTGGTCGAGGAAGGCGGGCGTGAGGATGCGGAAGAGGAAGCCGATCACGACCGAGCTGACGAAGACCAGCAGCATCAGCCGCAACGACGGACGCGACCAGACATAGCGGGCGCCGTCAGCGATGTCGCTGAGGACGTTTCTGCGGGTCGGAGCGGGGCGTCCGGCTTCGGCCTCTCGCTGGTCTCGTTCTCGTTGGCGATTGGGCATCATCGCGACGGTGAGCACGCCGACCGCGACGAGCGCGCCCATGACTACGTAGGTTCCGCCCGAACCGACGAATGATTCGACCAGGATCGCGGCGATGAAGGGAGAGAGGGGTTGGCCGAGGGTGTGGGCGAGTTGGTTGAGGACGATCGCGTTTCCGACGAGTTGCGGTCCGATCAGGTCGGCGGTGAAGGCGTTGCGGGCGGGGCCCATCAGGACGAAGGTGAAGCCGAGCAGCATCATCAGGATGAACATCAGCGGCAGGGTCAGCCAGCCCAGCAAGAGGAGCAGGCCGGTGAGGGCGAGCATCGCTGCGCCTCCGCCCTGGCCGATGACGATCACCCACTTGCGGTTGGCGCGGTCGGCGATGACGCCGCCGAACGGGGCCAGCAGCATCGCAATGCCGACGCCCATGCCGACGACCCCGACCGCCGTGTTGTTGCCGGACAGGTCGTAGGACACGATCGACATGACGAGGAACATCATCATGTAGGCGAAGGTGGCGAAGAGCGTGCCGATGAAGAGCACGCGGAAGTGGCGGTCGTTGAGGGCGGCGAAGGTGTGTTGGCGCCAGGAGGCGAACGCGGAAATGCTTCGTGCCATGCGAACAGTCTATGCCTGGGCGCGGGCGTAGACGGGTGCTGACGGGCGCGTGCGGGACCGATCTGCCGGTCCCGCGGCGGCTCTGTGTCGGAGTCGACTACGGGGTCGTTGAGCGGTCTAGCCGCCGCCGACCTGGTAGATCGTGCGGTGGCGGAGGCAGGCGAGGTCGCGGCCGGTTTCGTCGCTGATGGTCACGTCGAGCAGGCAGTATTCGTGCTGCTTGCGACGGTAGCCGTCGGTGACGTGGCCGGAGACGGTCAGGGTCTGACCGGCGCGGGCGGGGCCGAGCATCTGGATCTGGCTGCCGGCGTGGATGCCGGCGGGATAGCTGTAGGTGTGCTTGGTCAGGCGGACACAGCGGCCGGCGATCCAGCCGGGGTGCAGGCGGGCTGCGTCGCCGCGCCAGCGCGGATGCGGGTCGCGGGCGAACTGGTCGGCGTAGGCGGCGGCGTCTGCGAGGGTCATGGGGACGGCCATGGCGGGCAGGTCCTCGCCGATCGGCAGGTTCTGGGGGGTGAGCAGGGTCGGCGGGTCGGCCGGGGGGACGGGGTTGCGATTCTGCGCGACTGCGAGGTCGGCGTAGAAGTCGGCCTCGCCCAATCCGGCGGTTCCGGCGATGCAGACTTCGCCGGATTCCTTGGCCATGGTGAACTCGACGCCGCCGTCGGATGGCATGACGCGAGTCGTGATTTCGTCGCCGGGGTAGACGGGGCGTCGGAGGCGGAAGTCGATCCAGCCGGAGTCGAGCCAGTCTTCGCCGAGCGCCTCGATCAGGGCGGGCACGGCCCAGGAGTAGACGGTGACGCCGCCGACCAGCGCGCCGGAGAAGCCGAACTTGGTGGCGCCCTCGGTCGAGTGGATGATGTTGTCGATTTCGATGGAGTCCTCGCCGTCGAGGAAGGCGGTGGTGGTGCGTTCGATGGTTGGAGTGGTCATGGCGGGTCTCCTCAGCGTGCGGCGACCTGGTAGATGGTTGGTTGGCGCATGCGGACCAGGTCGCGGCCGTCCTCGGCGCTGATGGTCAGGTCGATCACGGCGTACTCGTGGCCCTTGCGTTCGTAGCCCGACGCGAGCCGTCCGCTGACGAGGAGGCGCTGGTCGGGCTGGACGGGGGCGAGGTGCTGGATCTGGCTGGAGGCGTGGATCGCGGTGTAGCGCCAGGTGTGGGCGAGCAGGGCGTTGGCTCGCTGGGCGATCCAGCCGGGATGCACGCGCGCGCCTGGGCCGCGCCAGAGCGGGCCGGGATCTCGAGCCAGTTCGGCGGCGTAGCGCGTCGACTCGGTGGCGCTCAGGTCGATGGACATGGCGGGCAGGTCCTCGCCGAGCGGGGCCAGCGCCCTGGTAATGAAGGGGCGATCGTCGGGCTGGGGGACCGGTGACCGATCACTCGCGTCGGTGATCTCGGAGTTGAAGCCGGCGATGCCGAGTCCGGCGGTGCCCCGGACGGCGATGTCGCCGTTGTGCTTGGTCATGGTGAACTCGACCGTGGGGGACCCCCCTTCAGTCTTCGACAGCTTCCCCCCAGAGGGGGGAAGCGGGGAGACGCGGGTCGTGATCAGTTCCTCGGGGTAGACAGGTTTGCGGAGCTGGAACTCGACCCAGCCCTGGTCGAGCCATTGATTGCCGAGCGCCTCAATCAGCGCGGCGGCTGACCAGGAGTAGACGGTGGTGCCGCCGACGAGCGGGCCGGTGTAGCCGAAGCGCGCGGCGCCAGCGGTCGAGTGGATGATGTTGTTGATTTCCAGCGAGTCGTCGCCGTCGAGAAAGGCGGTGATCGTGCGTTCGACGATTGCGGTGGTCATCAGATCACTCCATCCTGCGCGAGCTGCTGCAGTTCGTCGTCGCCGACGCCGAGCAGGCCGCCGTAAATCTCGCGGTTGTGCTCGCCCAGCGTCGGGGCGCGGTGCTTGACGGCGCCGGGCGTCCTGGAGAGGCGGGGGACGATCCCGGGTTGGGGCAGGTCGCCGTGCTGCTCCGATGGCACGGCCACGATCTGGTCACGGGCGGCGTAGTGCTCGTCCGCCATGATGTCGGAAGTCGCGTAGACCTTGGTCGCGGGGACGCCGTGCTTGTCGAGCAGGTGCTGGACCTGTTCGAGCGTCAGGGAGCCGATCCATTGGCCGACGATCTCGTGGATCGCTTCGTAGTTCTTGCGGCGGATGGCGTGGACCTCGAAGCGCGGATCGGAGAGCAGCTCGGGGCGTTGCATGGCGGCGACCAGGCGCTCGAACGTTCCCTGGGTGGTCGCGTTGATGATCAGGTGGTGGCCGTCGGCGGTTGCCCATTGCTCGGCCGGCACGACGCCGGGCCAGTAGTTGCCGCTGCGATCGCGGTTGCGGCCGCTGTGTGCGAACTGGGAAGCGTGGGTACCCGACTGCTTCCAGATCGCCTCGTAGAGCGCCACGTCGACATCCTGGCCCGCGCCGCCGTTGACGTCGCGGGCGCGCAGGGCCATCAGCGTGCCCATGGCGGCGAAGACGCCGGCTGAGTAGTCGGCGACCATGTATCCGGGCCGCACGGGCGGACCGTCAGCCCAGCCGGTCTGGTAGGTCATGCCGGCGAAGCCGAGGGCGACGCGGTCGAAGCCGGCGCGCTCGCGGTAGGGACCGGTCTGGCCGTAGCCGGAGACGCGGGTGACGACCAGTCCGGGATTGAGTTCGCGCAAGGAGTCGGGCGCGAGGTCCATCTTCTCGAGGGTGCCCGGGCGGAAGTTCTCGATCAGCACATCGGCCTGCGCGCAGAGCCGGCGGAACAGGTCCTTGCCTCGGGGATCGGCGAGATTGCAGGTCACGCCGCGCTGCGAGCGATTCTCCTGTACGTAGGAGATGGTGCCGTGATTGGGCTCGCCGGTGCCGGGTCGTTCGACCTTGATCACGTCGGCGCCAAACTCGGCGAGCATAGTGGCGCAATGGGGAGCGGCGAGAATCTGTCCGGCGTTGATGACGGTGATGCCGTCGAGGGGTGGAGAGAGTTGGTGGTTGGTAGTCATGCAGAGGAGGATACGCGGGCTACTCGAACAGGTCTTTCGGGAGGCCGGATTGCCTGATGATGTCCCCCAATGTGCCCGGCTTGAGTTGGCGATGACGGGGAACGGTTACAAGTTGAACCTGGCCGTAAACGATGCCCCGATATCTGAGATGGCTGCCGCGCTGCCTGAGAAGGACGAACCCCTCACGTTCCAAGACTCGGCACACTTGGCGCCACGAGCGTGCTCGCACGCTCAACGAGCCAGCACGAAGGGCAGGTCAGCATTGACCGTGATCGAGCATTGCTGCACCAGCTCACAGCCCTCAAGGATCTCTTCTTCGGTGATGTCGCTCTTGGCGAAGTAGGCCCCGCTCAGTCGTCCCTCGTATTGCTCCTGGTCCATGTCTTCCAGGGTCAGTTCGACGGCCTCGATCAGCATTTCGCGTGCGTGATCAATCGTCTCTCCCTGGCTGCCAATGCCCAGCTCCGCGCAACGGGAGATGTACCACCCGTCCTGCAGGTAGATGTCGGCGGTGAGGGTCAGTCGTTGCATGTGGTCGCCTCCCGAAGGTCAAGGTATCAGGACTCAAGACGGAGGCGTTGGCTGCGTCCTCGGCAGCGGCGAACAGTTTACGATTCTCAGTGAGCCTGGACGACTGCCGCTTCTGAAGGATGCGCCATGACCTACGCCTACGACCTCGGCGGGTACAGCCGAACGATTACGACGACGTCGTCCGAGGCGCAGACCTGGTTCGACCGGGGGTTGGCGTGGACGTACGGGTTCAACCATGACGAGGCGGTGTATTGCTTTGAGCAAGCGGTTGAGGCAGATCCGGACTGTGCGATGGCGCACTGGGGCGTGGCGTATGCGATTGGGCCGAACTACAACAAGCCCTGGGAGGCGTTCGGACGCCAGGAGACGGCGGATGCGCTTGGGCGAGCGTTCGACTCGGCGAAGCGGGCGGCTGAACTGGCGACTCGGGGCACGGCGGCGGAGCGGGACCTGACCGCGGCGCTGCTGCGGCGCTATCCGTCGCGGCAGCCGCTTGAGGACATGATGCCCTGGGTTGACGACTACGCCGATGCGATGCGTGAGGTCTACGGCCGGCACGCGGATGATGCGGATGTGGCGTCGTTGTTTGCCGAGGCGATGATGAATCGGACTCCGTGGTCGCTGTGGGATCTGGCGACGGGCGAGCCGGCTGAGGGAGCGGACACGGTGGAGGCGCGGGGCGTCCTGGAGCGGGCGATGGAGCATTGCGAGCACTGCGGCGACGAGCCGCATGCCGGGCTGTTGCACATGTACATCCACCTGATGGAGATGTCGCCGTTTCCGCAGGCGGCGCTGCGGGCTGCCGACCGATTGAAGGGGTTGGTGCCGGGTTCGGGGCACTTGCAGCACATGGGGACGCACATAGATGTGCTGTGCGGGGACTACCAGAGCGTCGTCGACTGGAATGGGCGGGCGATCGAGGCGGACCGGCTGTTCGTGGAGGAGCGGGGGGCGTTCAACTTCTACACGATGTACCGCTGCCACAACTATCACTTCAAGATCTACGGGGCGATGTTCCTGGGTCAGTACGGTCAGGCGATTGAGACGGCACGGGCGATGCAGGGGGAGATTCCCGAGGCGCTGCTGCGGATGGAGTCGCCGAATATGGCGGATTGGCTGGAGTCGTTCGTGCCGATCGAGCAGCACGTGATGGTGCGGTTCGGCAAGTGGGAGGAGATCCTAGCGCAGGAGTTGCCAGAGGATCGCGAGCTGTACTGCGTGACGACGGCGACGATGCGCTACGCGCGGGCGATTGCGCTGGCGACGCTGGGTCGGACGGATGAGGCGGCGGCGGAGGCGGCGGAGTTCGAGCGGGCGTACGAGGCGGTGCCGGAGACGCGGTATCAGTTCAACAATCCGAGCCGGGACATCCTGGCGATCGCGCAGGAGATGATGCGCGGTGAGGTTGCGTATCGGCAGGGGGCGTTCGACGAGGCGTTTGGGCACCTGCGGCGGGCGGTGGAGCTGGATGACGACCTGCATTACGACGAGCCGTGGGGCTGGATGCAGCCGGTGCGGCATGCGCTGGGGGCGCTGCTGCTGGAGCGGGGTCGGGTGGCGGAGGCGCTGGAGGTGTACCGGGCGGACCTGGGCTATGACTCGTCGGTGAGCCGGCCTCGGCAGCACCTGGACAACATCTGGGCGCTGGCCGGGTACGTCGAATGCCTGGAGCGGCTGGACCAACCGGAGCTGGCGGCGGTGGCTCGGCAGCGGCTGGACCTGGCCCAGGCTCGGGCCGACCTGCCGGTGGAGTCATCGTGCTTCTGCCGGTTGGATGTTGGGGAGTGTTGCGAGTAGGGCGGCATGGGCAGAAAGTGGCGTGAATTGGGGCTGGAATGCGCGAAAGTGTGGTGTGGGCGGGGGATTTGGGCTGGGTGATGTCAGATTTGGTCAGATCCGGTCGGATTTTGTCTGGTTGAGGTCAGATGTGGGTAAGATTTGTTGGCGTGGGGGTAGGTGGGGTTGGGGAATGCTGGGTTTCATGTGGGGCTCCTGGGTTGTGTGGGTGGTTGGGTGTTGTTGATTGTATGCGTACGGGCGTTCGGTTGGGGGTTTGTGGTGTGTTGGGGGTGACGGGAGAGGGCGACCCGGATCTGGGGTGAGTTGGCAATCTACTCGAACAGGGATAGAGGGAGCCCGGACTGCTTGATGATTGATCTGAGCGTGTTGGGAGGGATGTCGCGATGTTGCGCCACCGAGACGTATCGCGTGATCCCGTTGACGACCCCTCGATATCTCCGGTGACTGCCGCGCTGGCGCACCTGGACGAATCCCTGGCGCTCAAGAATCCGATTGACCTGACGAGCGGTGAGGACTCGCACGGCTAGCGCGCCGGCACGAAGGGAAGGTCCACATTCACTTCGATCTGCGAGGACTCGACCAGTGTTGAGTCCTCCAGCGGCTCGTCATCGGGCATATCGCTCGTGGCTGACATCTCACCGCTGACGCGGAACTCGTACTCCTCGGCGGTAATGTCTTCGAGCGTGAGTTCGATGGCCTCGACGAGCATCGCTCTCGCTTCTTCGATTGTGTCGCCGCAGCTCGCGACTTCGAGCTCAGGGCAGACCGAGGCATAGCCGTCTGTTTCCTCGTAGATCTCAGCGGTGTAGCGGAGGGTCATCGGGATCTCCTCAAGCGGTCAGGTTATCAGGGCGCAGCAATCGTCGGTCGCGGCCAAGCTGTGGCCGGTGTCACGGGCGCGGTACTGGTGGACCCCGAGTCACGGCGGCAGGCGAGCACTGGGAGGGCGGCACGCTCTGCCGACAAGCCCGTCGACACTTAGAACCTGGCCCCTACGGCTTCGAGTAACTCCCGCAAGAGCAGAAACAACCCGAGCCTTGGAATCAGTTCCCGCAGAACGGTGTTCGCCAGTTGCCGGTGCGAGAGGCCACGCAAGGTCTTCAGGAGATTCCAGTCGAGCCCGACTTCCCGCACCTCCTCGCGCGTGCGGCTAGAAACCCTACGACCGTCTGGCCACTCCCGAATCTCCTCCGACTCTCGGTCGGTATGCTTGAGGCGCAGCATGGGAATCCTCCTAACGCTGCAACCGCAAGGGCGTGGCCCAGGTAACCGCCAAGTCGCGTGGGCCACGCCCCTTCAGTCTTCAGTTCTCACTTGCGCCAGTCCCGGGCCCAAGTTTTTTCAGTTCGTCAGTCTGCGGTGACTTACTCGGGGCGTCCGCCATGGCCCTGCTCCACTCCAGCCTTCCGAGCGATTCCCAAATCTTCAAGAACGCCGCTTCGTCATTCAACGCGACAATGTCAGCATGGGAGATGGGGACAACGATTTGCTCTCGCTGCGATACGGCATCCCTAGAGGTCGCAGGTGCCGAAGGGCCTGCTGCAGGCATCGGCTTCCGTGGCGCTCGGCGAGGCCGCTTTGGAGAGGCACGACGTTCCTTCTGCTGCTCGGCTACCGGGATACCCGCTTCTCGACAAAGGCCCGTGAACAGCATCCGCATCCGATCCGTTACAGAACGTGGTTTGTACCGGCGGAAATTGTTGATAAGCGTGTCAGCTGAGTCCCTAGACGGATCCACTACAGCGAAGTCGTCCGCGTAAGCTTGGCGCACGACTTGCTCCAGAGTCGACTGAAACTCGCTGTCCGATGCCGCTGAAATCTTCTCGAACGTGGCACTAGGTGCGCCTTCCGAGTCAATCAGGCCGAGAAACTGCAGCGTCTCTCGCACCGGTCCATGTGCGGACTTGGGTACGTCGGCAATGTTGAAGAAGGCGTCGTCGATCTGGGGAGGCAGGTTTCTGGTTCGTGCTCGATGTAGGACTGCGACAACATTGGCGCTTGGCGCATAGGGGCGCCGGTCTTCAGTGGTGGTCTCCATGGGTCATCTCCTTACAGCTCGGCAACCAACCGATGGTTCAGAATTACGGCAACAGGTCAGATGTGTCAAGAGGTAAGGCGTAAGGTGGAACGAGTTCAAGCGGTTCAAGGGTCGGCATGATGTTCAAGTACGTTGGTGAGCTGGCCTGACAGTTCCGCATCTGCAGAGGGCATTTGAGCTCATGCGACGAATCAACGCGGCCCGCAATCGGTCGGCTCTCGATCGATCCGCAGCGCGCGACGTAAACTTAGACGGTGAGGGAGGCGTCATGGTCGAGATTGCTGTTCAGGCTGAGGGTGTGGATCCGCGGGCTCGGTTTGTCGATTTGGACGGTCTTGACTGGGATGAGTTTCCTCCGCTTGCGGAGTGGACGGACGATCACTGGCGCGACGCAATCTTCGACAGTCCTGCCGCGATCGCGCCGGGCGATCCGCACGCCGATTTTCGGCTACTGCAAATTGACTTCCGCGACATCGACCTGGACCGGTACCCGCCGATCGGCCAGTGGTCGGATGCGGAGTACGACCGCGCCGTCCGAGCGACGCGCGAAGCCCGAGCCTCGCGCGATGGTGCGCAACTTGAGCGGGCCTTTCAGGACGAGTCAGCGGAGCTCAGTTCCATCTCAATCGACGAGCGGCTTGAGCTGGTCGACTTTGAGTTGCTCTGCCTTGACCAGTTTCCGCCGATCGGGGAGTGGCATGAGGAACACTGGTGGCAAGCGCTGATGGCCACGTACTCGGCGTGGATGCAGGATCGGATCGAGGATGGCGAGGAAGAGGTGATCAGCCTCGATGAGGCGTTCGGCGGCACGTTGGCTCCCGCTGACTGATGCACGCCGTTCGCTCTCGATGACTGAGCCCTCGACACGTACGACGAGGATCCGCGCGCGATCGTCTGCGGAGATGAGTGAGGCCGGAGAGTGGTGCGAGGTTGGGTGGTCTGGGCCCCGCGTCCCTGTATCAAGTACGGGGCATGCGGGGCGCGGGGCGACGGGGAGGGGCGATGAGGCGGGGGGTGACTGCGGTTGGGGTTAGGCGCCGAGCCAGGATTTGTTGGCGGTTTGGGCGATTTGTTCTCCGATGAGGAGGCTGGCGGTGGCGCCGGGGCTGGGGGCGTTGAGGATGTGGATGAGGCGGTTCTGGTGGGCGATTTCGAAGTCGTCGGCGAGGGTGCCGTCGCGGCGCAGGGCCTGGGCTCGGACTCCGGCTCCTCCTCGGACGAGCTGATCGGGTTCGAGGTTGGGCATCAGGCGCTGGAGGGCGTTGACGAAGGCGGACTTGTTGGCGCTGCGCCAGACGTCGCCGAGGCCGGTCTGCCAGTGGCCGCGGGCGAGGCGGAGGAAGCCGGGCCAGGAGAGGGACTCGGCGGCGTCGCGGAGGGCGATGTCGCGCCAGCGGTAGCCCTCGCGCTTGAGGGCGAGGACGGCGTTGGGTCCAGCCTCGACTGAGCCGTCGAGCCGGCGGGTGAAGTGGACGCCGAGGAAGGGGAAGGCGGGGTCGGGGACGGGATAGATGAGGTTCTTGAGCATGTGTCGCGCGGCGGGGACGAGGTCATAGTACTCGCCGCGGAAGGGGACGATGCGGAGGTCGCGGGCCTCGGGCGCGCCGGCGCGTCGGGCGATGCGGTCGGCCTGGAGTCCGGCGCAGTTGACGGCGTACTTCGCGTTGACGATTCCGGTGGTGGTTGCGAGCCGGACGCCGTCGCGGTCGACGCGGACGGCGCCGACGCGAGACTGCAGGCGGACGGAGCCGCCGGCGGATTCGAGCAGTTGGCGGTACTTCTCGCAGACGCCGCGGTAGTCGGCGATGCCGGTGGAGGGGATGTGGAGGGCGGCGACGCCGGCGGCGTTGGGCTCGAACTCACGGAGTTCGTCGGGTCCGAGTTCGCGGATGCCGGGCACGCCGTTGGCGTCGCCACGGCGGTGGAGTTCGCGCATGCGCTCGAGTTCGGAGTCGTGAGTGGCGACGACGACCTTGCCGCAGCGCTCGGCGCCGATGCCGTGCTCGTCGCAGAAGGCGTACATGCGCTCGGCGCCGGCGACGGCCATGCGGGCCTTGGCGGAGCCGGGTCGGTAGTAGAGGCCGGAGTGGATGACGCCGGAGTTGTTGCCGCTCTGGTGTCGTCCGACGGCGGATTCCTGCTCGAGGGCGACGACGCGGAGGCCGTCGTGTCGGGTGGCGAGGGCCATGGCGGTGGAGAGTCCGAGGATGCCGGCTCCGATGACGGCGACGTCGTGGTCAGACACGGGGATTCTCGGGCGGACTGACGCTGAGGCGTCCGCCGGAGGCGGGTTCGGTGACGCGGGCTATGGGTGTGGCGGTGACGCCTCGCTGTTGGAGTTCGTGGATCAGGTGGGGGGCTTCGACGGTGCCGGCGGCGATCAGGAGGCCGCCGGAGGTCTGGGGGTCGTAGAGGAGGGCTTCCTCGAAGGTGGTGAGTTCGCGGTTGCCGTGGACGGTGAGGCGTGCGCCGTAGTACTCGCGGTTGCGGGACTGACCGCCGGAGCCGAATCCGGCGGCGACGGCTTCGGCGAGTCCGCCGAGGGCGGGGGCTGCGCCGAGGTCGATCTCGATGGCGGCGTCGCTGAGTTCGGCCATTTCGTGCAGGTGTCCGGCGAGTCCGAATCCTGTGACGTCGGCGATGGCGTGGACTCCGGCGGCGAGGTCGGGATCGGAGGCGGCTTCGGCGGCGTCGCGGTTGAGGGTCATCATCTGGTTGACGGCGGCGTTCCAGTGGTCGTCGGAGACTGCGCCCTGCTGGTTGGCTCCGATGAGGACGCCGGTGCCGATTTCCTTAGTCAGGATGATGGTGTCGCCGGGCTGCGCGCCGCCGGTGGTGCGGATCAGGTCGCGGGCGACTTCGCCGGTGACGGCGAGTCCGTACTTGGGTTCCTCGTCGATGATGGTGTGTCCGCCGGCGATGACTGCGCCGGCTTCGCGGACCTTGTCGGCTCCGCCGCGGAGGACGTCGGCGATGATGTCGGGAGGGAGATCCTCGGGGAAGGCGGCGATGTTGAGGGCGAAGAGGACGCGTCCGCCCATGGCGTAGACGTCGGACATGGCGTTGGCGGCGGCGATGGCGCCGAACTGGTAGGGGTCGTCAACGAGCGGGGCGAAGAAGTCGAGGGTCTGGACGAGCGCGCGCTGGTCGTCGATGGCATAGACGGCGGCGTCGTCGGGACGCGCGAGTCCGACGAGCAGCTCGGGGTGCTCGTCGGGCGGGAACTGTGGTCCGAGATGGCTCAGCACGTGAGCCAGGCCTTCGGGGCCGAACTTGGAGCCTCAACCGCCGCAGCGGGCGAGGTCGGTGAGGCGGACGGCTCGGTTGTCGCGATCGGACATGTGCGGGCGCGCTCCTGTCTGGAGGTCAGCGTATCGCCCAGTCGAGCGGCGATACGACTAGTACTTGCGTTCTGTCAGGTCGGAGCGTAGCCTGACGTTGATGAGCACGAACAGGAGGGCAGCCATGAACGAGCAGTGTTGGATCGAGACGCCGTTGGGGACGATGTACCTGGCGATTGCGGACGGGGCGCTGCGCGAGGCTGGGTTCGTCGAGACCTGGGCGCGTCCGGTGGTTGAGCCTGAGGCGGAGTCGGTTGAGTCCGGGCTGTCGGGCGAGGCGCAGCGAGTACGCGACGCGGTGGCGGCGTACTTCGAGGGCGATGTTGAGGCGATTGATGAGATTGCGATCGATCCGCAGGGGACGGAGTTCCAGGTGGCGGTCTGGCAGGCGATTCGCGAGGTGCCGGCCGGACGCACGGTGTCGTACCAGGACATCGCGCGTGCGGTGGGCAAGCCGTCGGCGTATCGGGCGGTGGGCACGGCGACGGGGCGCAATCCGGTCGGGATCGCCGTACCATGCCACCGGATCGTGCGCTCGGACGGCGGTCTGGGCGGCTACGGCGGCGGGCTGGATCGCAAGGAGTGGTTCCTGGAGCACGAGCGCAGGCACCTGCAGATGAGCAAGAACGGACACGACTGATGGCTTCAACATCCGACCCCGGCATTGCCACGGCGCTGGCCAACGACCTGGTGATCGATATCACGACGATCGGCCGCTCGAGCGGCGAGCCGAAGCGGCTGGAGATCTGGTTTCACAACGTCGACGACCGTTACTACATCACGGGGCGACCGGGTCCGAGGTCGTGGTACGCGAACGTGCTGGCGAATCCGGCGATCACGTTCCACTTCAAGGAGTCGACCGAGGCGGAGCTTGAGGGCACGGCGCGGGCTGTGACGGATGAGGACGAGAAGCGGACGGTGTTTCTGTCGGCGAAGAAGCTGAGCGAGTACATCAACGAGGACAACGTGCAGGAGTGGGTGGATGGGTCGCCGTTGATCGAGGTGGTGTTTGAGTGAGCGGCATTCGCTTGGTCCGACCCGAGAGATGCCTCCATTCGTCATCAGCCTGGAGTGGAACTCCTCCTCACGCGAGGAGCTCGCTGCACATGGGTTGACCGTGGCAGATGCTGAGGCCACGTTGGACATACGCCCGAAATTCTTCCCGAACAAGGGAAACCGGGAACGGGTGCGTCGCGGTCTTCGGCCCCGTTGGATGATGATTGGGCCCTGCGACGATGGCAGGGTGTTGACGTTCATCATTGAGCATCCTGATCAGCAGCGGGTCGCTCATCTTGTCACTGGCTGGAGATCCAACGCCGCGCAGGAATCTCGATATGATCAACCAGGTGGAAAGAGAAACCGACCATGACGCATGACCTCCGATTTCCGGACGAGGACTTTGAAGACGAGCCCGTCGAGTGGGTAGTCGCCGACAAACCTGGAGCGGTCATCCAAGTTCGTTTCACTTTTGATGAGGTCAAGGAACTCGTGGCCGAGGAAACGGCCACTGGAGTGAGTCACATTCAGCTCATTCACGATGTGGCGCTTGATGTCATCCGCGAACGTCGTGCGAAGCGCGCCGGGCAGGCGGAGGTCGCCGACTAGCGGGGCGCGAGGACGGCGATCTGGGTGAACATGAAGAACGGCTCCGGGGACTCGGCCCAGGTTGCCCAGCCGTCAGAGATTCGTTGCAGTTCCGACTGGTCGGCTAGACCGTATTCGAGCGCCTGATCGGCGATGCCGCTGTAGAGAATGCGCTGGGACCAGGTGCGGCCCCAGATCCTGGCTTCCTCGCCGTCCATGGCGACGACGTTGGGATGAATCTCGATGTGCGGGAATCCTGAGGCGCGCACCCAGGCGGGCAAGGTGCGGCCGGCGTCGGGCTCGGCGCGGTTGCGGTAGGCGACCTCGTGGTAGAGCCGATTCCAGTCCGGGAACTGCGGGAACTTGGGATGGGGCGACATCGTGGCGTAGTCGGCGTCGCGGACGGCGAGCAGGCCGCCGGGTTTGAGCACGCGGCGCAGCTCGCCGAGAGCGCGGATCGGATCGGCGAGGTGTTGCAGGAGTTGGTTGGCGTAGACGACATCGAACTCGGCGTCGGCGAAGTCGAGCGCGTAGACGTCGCCGGCGACGAAGTCGACATTGTCGACCGCTTCCTCGGAGGCGTGGAGTCGGGCGTGTTCGAGCACCTCGGGCGCCGCATCGAGTCCGATCACGTGTCCAGGGGACACGGCTCTGGCCAGACCCGCGGTCACGGTGCCCGGGCCGCAGCCGGCGTCCAGCAGGGCCATGCCCGGTTCAAGCCGCGGCAGCAGGAACCAGGCTTCGACCTCGGCGCGGCGGCGGGCGTGGGACTGCACGACCGACTCGTGATGGCCGTGCGTGTAGCGGTCCTGAGGATGGTCAGCCATCGGCGAATCCGTCGACCAACAGGGAACACGTTTCAACCGCTCGGTCGGAGAGATGCAATCGTCGGGCGGCGGCCCGGCCGTTGGGCGACATCTTACGCCAGGTGCGGCCCAACGCCCGTCTGAGCTGGCGGTCGTCGAGGTCGTCGAGCAGGGGCTCGAGTTGGGTGTCGAGGAAGACGAGAGAGAGCGCGTCTTCCAGGGTCTGCGCCTCGGGGTCGCCGGCCTGCAGCAGGTCGGCCTTGGCGACGAGGGCGGCGACTCGCTCGACCGATTGGCGCGGGTAGCCGCACTCCTCGAGGATCGCGGCCGTCAGCTCGGCGTGGACGGCGTGCAGCGCCCGCCGCCAGCGCAGGTAAGCGGAGCGTCCGGCGGGAAAGGTCGAGCGGGGAATCATCCAGCGGCGGATGTGATGGGCTCGGGCGGCGAGCAGCAGTTCCTCGGATGCGTCCGGGTTGAGCTCCCTGACCCAGCGCGTCATCATCTCGGCGTGGGTCTGTTCCTTGGGCCGTTCTTGACCGTCGACCGTGAGCGTGAAGGGATCGTCTGCGTTGGCCGCGTCGATTGCGACGATGGCGTTGTCGAAGCGGTCGGAGGTGGAGCTCACACGGACAGCTTATCCAGCGCTGTGCCGTACCCGGCGAGATACCCGCGACAAGCGCGGGTATGACGAGTGAGTGGAGTGCTGAAGCTACTGCGGCCGCGCCGAAGCCCACTGCTCGGCGAACTCGTCGCAGACGTCGACGGCGCGGGTGAAGGTGACGCCGGACTTTGAGCGCATGTACTGGATCAGGCGTTCGAGCATGGCGACTCGGCCGGGGCGGCCGATGATGTAGGGGTGCATGGTGAGGGTGAAGACGCCGCCCCGGCGGCGGATTTCGTCGAAGGCGGCTTTCCAGGTCGACTCGACCTGCTCGGGGGCGGCCTGCAAGCGGCGGCCGTCGGTGGGTGCGAAGACGAAGTAGGGATAGTCGTCGAGCGCCCAGTGAATCGGCAGCTCGACCAGCCGGGAGTCGCCGGCGGCGACCCAGTAGGGGGCGTCCGAGCCCATCAGCGAGGAGTCGTAGCGGAAACCGCGCTCGGCCATGAGTTGCAGGGAGACATCGCTCAACTCCCAAGAGGGCGAACGGTAGCCGGCGACCGGTTCGCCGGTGATGCCCTGCAGGATGTCGCTGCCCCTGTCCAGCACTTCGGCCTCTTCTTCGGCCGTGAGCGTGGCGGGAGGCTCGTGCAGGTAGCCGTGGTGTCCGATCTCGTGTCCGGCTGCGGCGATCCGTTCGACGGTGGCGGGATTGCGCTCGGCGACCCAGCCGGGGATGTAGAACGAGGCGGGCACGACTGCTCGCGCCAGCGCGGCGAGGATGTGGGGCACGGCGACGGCGGGGCCGTAGTCGCCGAACGAGCGGGCCGAGGGCAGATGCTCGATCTGCGGATTGCGGTTGATCATGCCCGATGCGCCGTCGACATCGAATGAGAGGACGACGGTGCACTCGGCCGCGCCTTCATCGGTGTCGGGAGACCAGAGCGCGGCCCCGCAGGCAGGGCAGAAGCGGCGCTCGCCGATCCATGTGCAATGGGGACAGTCGTTGGGCATGGCTGTGTCTCCCGAAGCTATCGCAGCCCCAATCGTCAACGCACTGGTGCCGCTCCCGCACAACCATTCTCCCCGCGGAGAACTGCGCGTTTACCTACCAACGTCGGCCCCGCGCAGGCGGGGCCAGCGAGCGCCCACCTGGACATCGGGCCCCCGCCTGCGCGGGGGCGACTCAAATCTGGGACTTCGCGCAACTGTCCCGAGGTGAATCGACGCCTAGGCAAAGTCCGTGATGGTGACGAAGCCGGTGGTCTGGAAGGTGGTCATCGACTCGACGACCTCGGGGACCTGGTCGATCGAGATGGTCTCGGAGACGATGGTCTCGGGCTGCAGTTTGCCCGAGGCGACCATGTTGAGCATCGAGGGGTAGTTCTGGTTGGGCAGGCCCAGCGAGCCGCGGAACTCGATCTCGGACATGGTGATGAAGTCGATCGGCAGGCCGACTTCTCCCGCTTCGTCGGCCGAGGTGATGCCGATCTGGACGTGGACGCCGCCTTTGCGCAGGGAGTTGACCGAGTTGAGCATCGTCGCCTTGATGCCGAGCGCGTCGACGGAGACGTTGGCTCCGCCGTCGGTGATCTCGCGGACCCTGGCGGGCACATCGTGTTCCAGCGCGTTGATTGTCTCGACGGCGCCCTGGGAGCGGGCGAGGGAGAGCTTGCCTTCCTCGAGGTCGACGGCGATGACCTGCGCGCCAAGCGAGGCGGCGACCTGCACGGCCGAGAGGCCGATGCCGCCGCAGCCGTTGACCACGACCCAGTCGCCGCCCGAGACCTCGCCGCGGTCGGCGACGCCGTGGTAGGAGGTCATGAAGCGGCAGCCCATGGCCGCGCCGGCCTCGAAGGAGACGTTGTCGGGCAGCGGGATGGCGTTGAAGTCGGCGTTGTAGATGGCCGCCTTCTGGGCGAAGCCGCCGGCGAATCCGCCCTGGGTGTCGCAGATGTTGGGCAGGCCGCTGCGGCAGATCTGGCAGTTGCCGCAGCCGTTGTGGAACGGTGTGAGCACGCGCATGCCGGGGCGGATGTGTTCGACGTCGTCGCCGACCGCTTCGACCGTGCCCGCCCACTCATGTCCCAGCACACAGGGAATGGGCAGCTCGAATCCGACCCAGGAGAGGTCGCCCTGCCAGAGGTGCCAGTCGGAGCGGCAGACGCCGCAGGCCTCGACCCGCACGAGCGCGTCCTTCGGGCCAATCACGGGATCGGGGAAATCTCGCACCACCAGGGGCTGGCGGACGCCTTCCATCACCACAGCTTTCATGTCCGGTTCCTTCCTAGTGCAACTGCCGATAGAGACTGACGAGCGGTTGCTTGCCCGCAATGCTACTCGTCGCCGGCCTGCGTCGTCGGCGGTGGCCAGGTCTGCAGCGGACCGACGTCGATCGACTCCTGGACGGCATAGACGTTGAGGATTGCGTTCAGGCTGACCCGCCGGCGGAGGTCGCCGACGGGCAAGGCGTGTCCCGCAACTTCGCCGTCCAATTGTGATTCGAGCCGGCGGACAATCTGCTCGACGGCCGGACGCCGGGCTGCGCGCGCGCGTTCGCGATCCAGCGGGAGCACGTATCGGCGGCTGCGCTCGACCTCCTGCCAGGTGAAGCGGTAGGACCAGCTCAAGGTCTGCGACTCGCCGTGCGACGCTTCGAGCGGGATCGTGGGCAGCGCCAACAGTTGGCTGAAGCCCACGGCATCCTCGATCTGCTCGAGTTCGCCGTGGAGGAAGGCGAGGAGGGGATCGTCGGCGTCGGACATGGATTGGACTCCGGAGCTCTGCCGGGGTTCTGGTCCGGACTAGCGAAAGACCGGGTCGCGCTTCTCGAAGAAGGCGGTCAGGCCTTCCCTGGCCTCGGGGCGGCGCGCGGCTTCGGTGATCGCTCGCGTCTCCCACTCCATCTGCGTTTCGAGGCCCTCGTTCCAGGACAGGTGGTAGAGGCGCTTGGCTGCGCCGATCGATTCGGTCGGGCCGGCGGCGAGCTGCGCGGCGAGTTCGTGGGCGGACGTGTGCAGTTCGTCGTCAGGCACGATGCGGTTGATCATGCCCCAGTCCAGCGCTTCCTGGGCGGAAAGCATGCGGTTGGTGAGGCAGAGTTCAATCGCGCGGCGCAGGCCGACGAGCCGGGGCAGGAAGTAAGTGGAGGAACCGTCGGGCGTGAGGCCGATGCGGGAGTAGGCCATGGTGAAGCGGGAGGACTCACCGGCCAGGGCGAGGTCGCCGATCAGGGCGAGGCTCATGCCCGCGCCGGCGCAGGTGCCATTGATAGCGGTAATCATCGGCGGGTCCATGCGGGCGAATCGCGAGACCGCGGCGTGGAGGTAGGTGGTCATTTCCTTGACGTAGGTCGCCATCTCGGGACCGGCCGGGGGAAATCCGCGCAGATCGGCGCCGGTGCAGAAGAATCGTCCCGAGCCGCGGAAGACGACGGCGCGTACGTCGGGGTCGTCGTCCACCTGGATCGACGCGTCCATCAGCTCGCGGCACATGTCCAACGAGAGCGAGTTGGCGGCCTCGGGCCGGTTGATGGTGATTGTCGCCACGCCGTCGGCGACCTCGTATCCGAGGGTGTCGTAGTCAGCCACTGTGCCAATCCTTCGCTAGTGTTGGCTCACGCGAGCCGTATCATCCGCAGGCTATCGCGAGATCAGGAGGTGGCTGATGCCGACCCAATCCGTGCGCATTCCGACAGGCGATGGTGTTCTATCCGCATACCTGGCGTCGCCGGAGTCGTCCGAGGGCCCACGGCCCGGGGTGCTGGTCCTGCACGAACTGTTTGGGCTCAACGACGACATCCGGCGGATTGCGCGTCGGTTTGCCGAACACGGGTACGTGGCGCTGGCGCCGGATCTCTATTCGGTCGGACCACGGGCGAAGCCGATCTGTATTCGTCGGACGATGCGGGCGCTGCGCAGCGGCTCGGGGCGCGCCTTCGATGACATTGAGACGGCGCGGGTATGGCTGGCCGAACGCGAGGATGTCGACGAGTCGCGGTTAGCGGTGGCCGGGTTTTGCCTGGGCGGCGGGTTTGCGATCCTGCACGCGGCGCGGTCGCCGATCGGCGTCGCGGCGGATTTCTACGGCGCGGTGCCTCGGGAGGTTGAGGCGCTGGAGGGGATCTGTCCGGTCTTTGCGGGATACGGGGAGCGGGACCGCGTGTTCGTGGGGCAAGCCGAGCGGTTGCGTGGGCATCTGGATGAACTCGGCATGGAGCATGAGATCAAGGTGTACGCGGGGGCCGGACACTCGTTCATGAGTCAGTACCAGGGGCTGCAGTCGTTGTTTGTTCGACTTTCTCCGATGTCCGTTGGTCATCACGAGGAGTCGGCGGAGTCGGCCTGGGAGACGATGCTCGACTTCTTCGCTCGGCACCTGGACGGAACAACTGAGCCGTTGCAGACGTAATGTAGGTGAGGGGCCGCGCTGAGCGGCACTTCGGCAGCACTTCAGCGGCAGATCGCGAAAGGGTCAGGGTATGAAGTTCACGGCACTGCATGCGACATCGGGGCGACTGCTGGCATTGCTCGCGCTGCTGGCGGTCACGGCCGCGCTGTTGATCGCGGGCGCGCTCAGGGTCAGCGCCGATCAGGAGTACGACCTGAAGCTGGTTCCCTCCTCCGAGGAAGAGTTGACCACGCTGACAATCGACGGCGTTGCCTCGCGGACGGTGGCCTACGACGGCGCGGTGGCGCGGTTCAGGGTGGTGATCGAGCGCGATTCCGCGTTGGAAGCTCGCCAGGCGGGCGTGCTCGTGGTCAACGCGATCCGCGACGCCGTCGTGGAGAGTTGCACGCCAGGCGAGCCGGAGCATGCCGATCACACGGCGGACCCGACCTGCATCTCGCCCAACGGATTGCAGACGGTCGGATTCCGACTCGGTCAGGTCTGGGACTGGACCGAATCAGGCCGCGTGCTGCGAGGCTGGGAGTACGAGTACCGGCTGCAGATTGCGATTCGCGGCACCGGGTTCGCCGGTGGACTGGTCGACCTGGTGATTGGCGCCGGTGGCGACGGCCTGCACTTCGACGGGCTTGACTTCACCGCGTCGGGCCGGGCCGAAGCGGAGCGGCTGGCGCTGCTGGACGCGATCGACGATGCGCAGTCGACCGCCGACTCGATCGCCGATCACATGGGGTACGAGATCGTGCGAGTCGTAGAGCTCAGCCCGATCGGCAGCCTGACGGCGTCACGCGTCGTCGAGGAATCGGCGGAAGCGGCGTTTGCCGATGACGGCTTCGAGCCGACGCCGGTGTTCGGCGGCAGCGAGTCTGTGACCTCGCGGATCCGCATGGTGTTCGAGCTGCGGCCGCGGTCGGATTAGCCGGCTGCGGCGGCCTCGGCGTCCTGGCGGACCTTCTGGGCGACGTGCTCGGGAACCTGGTCGTAGCGGTCGAACTGCCAGGTGAAGGTGCCGCGACCGCCGGTCATCGAGCGCAGATCGGTCGCGTAGTGCAGGAACTCGGCCATCGGGCCTTCGGCGATGACGACCGAGGATGCGGGCGGTTCGTCGGCAGGTTCCATGCCCAACACGCGGGCGCGGCGTGAGTTGAGGTCGCTGATGATGTCGCCGGTGGACGACTCGGGTGCGGTGATGCGGAAGGTCTGGATCGGCTCCAGCAGGATGGGACGCGCGCTGGAGACGCTTTCCTTGAGCGCCTGTGAGGCGGCCAGCTTGAAGGCCATCTCCGACGAGTCGACATCGTGGTGCTTGCCGTCGTAGAGCGTGACGCGCAGGTCGGTGAGCGGGAAGACTCCTCTGGGGAGCGACTCGACCACGCCCTTCTCGACCGCCGGAATGTAGTTGCGCGGGACTGCGCCGCCGACGATCTCGTCGCTGAACTCGAAGCCGGCGCCGCGAGGCTGCGGCTCGACCCGCAGCGCGACGCGGGCGTACTGGCCGCTGCCGCCGGTCTGCTTCTTGTGCAGGTACTCGGCCTGTCCGGTGGTGGTGACCGTCTCGCGGTAGGGGACCTGCCGATCCTTGATCTCAACCTCGACGTGGTACTTGCTGAACAGGCGCCCTGCGGAGAGCTGGACGTGCGACTCGCTCAGACCGCTGAGGATCGTCTCGCCGGAGTCGCGGTCGCGTTCGATCTGCAAGGTCGGGTCGCCCTCGACCAGCCTGGCCAGGGACGGTCCCAGCTTGTCGACATCGGCCTTGGTCTTGGGTTCGACCGCGGCGGCGAAGATTGGCAGCGGCATATCGGGCGCGGGCACGAGCAGGCTGGAGCCTTTGGCTCGCAGCGTGTTGAAGGTGGTTGTGTGCTGCAGCTTGGTGACGACGCCGATGTCGCCGGCGGCCAGCTCGGAGACCGCGGTCAAGGTCTTGCCTGCGGCGCGCGACAAGCCGGTGAGGCGCTCGTCTTCGCCACTTTGCGCGTTGTCGAGATGGGCGTCGCCGCCGATCGAACCGGAGACGACGCGTAGGTACGAGAGCCGCCCGACGAACTCGTCGGCCGTGGTCTTGAAGACGAACGCGGCGGGCTCGCCGCTGTCTTCGAGGCCTTCGGCAATCGGCGGCGCCTCGGAGGGATCGGGCAGCGCTTCGGCGATCAGCCGCAACAGCTCGCCCGCGCCGATGCCGCCGGCGGCTGAGTTGGGCAGCACCGGGGCCAGCGAACCGGCCAGGACGGCCGTCTTCAGCGCGGCCCGCAGGTCGTCTTCTTCAATCTGTTCGTCTTCCAGGTAGAGCATCATCAGGTCTTCGTCGGCTTCGACGATCTGCTCGATCAGGCCCTCGCGGCCGTCGGCGTCTGGATCGGCGAGGACGTCGGTCAGCTCGGAGAAGGATGCTTCGGAGGCGTTGGGGAGGTACAGCGGCTGGCACTCGGAACCGAGGATGGACTGGACCGAGGCGAGAGCGTCCTCGAAGGACGAGTTGTCGCGGTCGAGGCGAGAGATTACGACTGCTCGGGGGATCCCGCGCTTGCCGGCCATGCGCCAGGCTGTTTCGGTGCCGACTTGCACGCCGGAGGAGGCGTCGACGACCACGATTACCGCGTCGACGACCGATATGGCGGCGACGAGCTCGCCGACGAAGTCGGCGTAGCCGGGGGCGTCGAGCAGATTCATGCGCACGCCCTCGTGTTCGAGGGAGACCAGGGAGGTCGAGATTGACATTCCACGTTCCTGCTCTTCGGGGTCGTAGTCGGCGATCGTGTTGCCGTCCTCGACCCGTCCCAGCCGCGTCGTCGCACCGATGGCGAAGGCCAGCGACTCGACCAGCGTGGTCTTGCCCGCACCCTGGTGTCCCACCACTCCCACGTTGCGAACAGCCATAGTGACGCCTCTCTGAGTCAGCCGCGAATGTGAATCAGGTTAACGGATGCAGCGGCCCGGGCCGCCGCTCGTGGCGTGTCTGTTGATGGGGGATGAGGTCAGGCGCCCTGGCCGCTCACGGACAGATCGATGACTTCCAGTTCGGGACGGCCCCTGAGACCGCGGCGCAGCCGCCAGACGAGGTCGACGCGCGACTGGACCTGGGAGGCTGCCTTGCCCAGCCGCCAGCCGATGGCCGACCAGCCGTCCAGATCGAGGCGCAGATGCGCGTCGTCCTGGCCGACGGTCTTGACGCTGCGTACGGGGACCCCGTTGCTGAGAAAGACGGGCGCGGGGTTGCTCTCGCCGAAGGGTGCGAGACGTTCGATCCAGTGGACGATCTGCGGCGACAGCGCCGAGAGCGGGACCTGGGCGTCGATCTCCGTGCGGCCTTCCAGCGCGGCCCAGGCGCCGGCCTCGCCCGCGTTGAGCTGCGCCTGGGCGAGGTCGTTGAAGCGGGCCATGAGCGCGCCCATCTGTTGGGGCATCGCCGAGAAGCCGGCGGCCATCGCGTGTCCACCGCCCCGAATCAGCAGGTCGCGAGCGCCGTCGAGCATTCGCACGAGGTCGAATCCGGCCGCGCTGCGGCCGGAGGCGCGCGCTTCGCCGTCGACCAGCGACCAGGCAAAAGCCGGGCGCGACCATTCGTCGGCGAGGCGTCCGGCGACGATGCCGACGATCCCGTGGTGGATGTCCTGCCCGCCGACGAAGAGCACCAGCGGCGCCTGGCCTGCGGGATCGAGCTGTCGTTGAATCTGCGCCTGCGCGTCGACCATCGCCTCGGAGGTGAGCCGCCGCCGTTGATCGTTGAGCCGATTCAAGCGCGCCGCAAGTTCCAGCGCCGACTCGCGATCGCGCTCCATCAGCATTTCCAGCGCCAGGGTGGCGTCGTCGAGACGGCCGGCTGCGTTGATCCTGGGCGCGATCTGGAAGCCGATCGTCTCGGTATCGACCGGCGCGCGGCTGCGGCCCGATTGCAGGAGCTGGCGCAGTCCGGGACGCTCGGTCGCCGCGATCGCGCGCAGTCCCTGGTGCACGATCCAGCGGTTCTCGCCGCGCAGGGGGACGACATCGGCGACCGTCGACATGGCCGCCAGATCGAGCCAGCGGCGTTGGTCCACGGGCGACTGCATCCGCTCGGCGACCGCGTGGGCGAAGCGATAGGCCAGCCCGCCGGTCGAGAGTTCGGAGAGCGGGTGTCCATTGGGCGCGAGCTTGGGCGTGACGATGGCCGTGGCCTGGGGAAGTGCGTCGGCGGGCTCGTGATGATCGAGCACGATCACGTCCATGCCGTGGCGGTCGCGGGCGGCCGCGATCTCGTTGAGCGCGGTGATGCCGCAGTCGGCGGTGATCAGGACGCGCGCGCCGCCGGCTGCCAGTTGGGCCAGCGCGGCGTCCTGAATGCCGTAGCCCTCGCGCTCGCGGTGCGGAATGTAGGGCCGGGCGTCGATGCCGACCTCGCGCAGGGCCTCGGTCAGGATTGCGGTGCCGGTGATCCCATCGACGTCGTAGTCGCCGTAGATCGCGACCGGTTCGCCGCGTTCGGCGGCGAGCTGAATGCGATCGATCGCCTCGGTCCACTGGCCGAGTACCGCGGTGTCGGCCGGTCGGTACCACTCGGGATTGAGGAACTCCTGGGCCGCGGGCACCGTGTCGACGCCGCGGCGCCTGAGCAGGCGGCCGACGAAGGAGGGGGCGTCGAGACCTTCGATGGGCGGCGCGTCGTGCGGCTCGGCGATCTGCCAGGTGCGGCCGAGCCAACCGTCCGAGCGCTCTCGCACCACGGTTCCAGGTCCTGTCCGACGCCCGGCTCAGCCGTCCCAGCGCTTGAAGACGAGGCAGGCGTTGTGTCCGCCGAAGCCCATCGAGTTGGAAATGGCGACGCGAACCTCGCGCTCGCGGCAGACATTGGGCGTGTAGTCGAGGTCGCAGTCGGGGTCTGGATGCTGCAGGTTGATCGTCGGAGGAATCATGTTCGAGCGGATCGCTTCGACCGTGGCCACGGCTTCCACGGCGCCCGCCGCTCCCAGGAGGTGACCGGTCATCGACTTGGTCGAGGAGATGGAGAGACCGTAGGCCGACTCGCCGAAGACGCTCTTGATCGCCATCGTCTCGAACTTGTCGTTGAGCGGCGTGGATGTGCCGTGCGCGTTGATGTAATCGACCTCGGACGGCTCGATGTCGGAGCGCTCCAGCGCCAGCGACATGGCGCGGACGCCGCCGTCGCCGCCCTCTGCGGGCTGGGTGATGTGATAGGCGTCGCCCACCGAGCCGTAGCCGCAGAGCTCGGCCACGATCTCGGCCCCTCGTGCGAGGGCGTGTTCGGCTCGCTCGAGCACCAGCACGGCTGCGCCTTCGCCCATGACGAATCCGTCGCGCTCGGCGTCGAAGGGCCGCGAAGCGGCGGCAGGGTCTTCATTGCGGCCCGAGAGCGCGCGCGCCGAGGCGAAACCGGCCACGGCCATCTCGCAGAGCGGCGCTTCCGCGCCGCCGACCACCATGACATCGGCTTCGTTGCGGCGAATCGTCTCGGCGGCGAGGCCGAACGCGTCGGCGGCGGAGGAGCAGGCCGACATGGGCGCGAGATTGGGTCCCCGCGCCTGCAGGGCGATCGAGACCTGTCCGGAGCCCATGTTGGGCAGCATCATCGGCACGGCGAACGGCGATACGCGATCGGGACCGCGGGAGTCGAGGATGCGGAATTGCTCCTGGGTCGTGCTGATCCCGCCGATGCCAGTGCCGATCATCACGCCGACCCGGTCGGAGCCGTCGAATCCGCTATCGAAGCCGGCGTCGGCGGCGGCCTCCTGCGAGGCGACGATGGCGAACTGGGAGTAGCGATCCATGCGGCGCGCGTCCTTGCGCGCCATGTAGTCGTCCGGTCTCCAGTCCGACACCTCCGCCGCGATCCGCACCGAGAGGCGGGAGGGATCGAAAATGGAAATGGTCCGCACGCCCGACTGTCCGGCGACCAGCGATTGCCAGGTCTGAGCCGCCGTCGCGCCCACCGCCGTGACCGCACCCATCCCCGTCACCACAATGCGCTCGTCCATTAGATCCCCCAAGATCAGTGCGCACTCAGCCTACCCCGTCACCGGGTTCGGAGTGGCCGGATGCAGGCGGCACCAACCTCACGGGGCTGGGCAAGTGCAGACCGGGTTGTCGGACAGCCCGGCTTGCGCGACGAAGTGCTGCGGAGCTAGCCGCCGGCAGCGGCCTGGCTCTGGAGGTCGTGCTCGTACCACTCGGCGGTCTCTTCGCCCGGCTCGGGCAAGACCATCCCGCCTTCCATCGTCCAACTCGCCGGACCTTCGGTGATCCGCCCGCTGAACTCGTCGGACGACACACCGGTGATCTCGCGGAAGGCCGACATCAAGTCGTTCAGCAACTGCGCCTTCAACTCCTCCGGGCGGCCCGCGCGGTTCCCGCCGTCAAGGAAGTAGGGCGTGTCCCAGCGGTCGTCGTGCTCGTCGAAGACGACGTGGACGAAGCTGCGCGGCGCGCCGGTCGAACCGCAATGAATGTCGGTGAACGCCCTGGCGACTTCTGCGCGCTGGTCATAAGGCACGGAGTCCCTGGGCACGACACATCGGTAGTACGGCATTGGCGGCATCCTCTCTCGCGATGGCGGCTATGGGTTCATGCTAGCGGTTCAGTTCACGTATCTCGGGCGGAGACGACCAGTTCGTCGACGGTGCAGCCGCTGATCTCCATCCACATGTCGCAGATCCGGCGCATCAGGTCTTCGCGCACGTCCTGGGTGACGCCGCCGACGATGCTGCCCCGAACCAGGGATGTCGTGGACGGCTCGCCGCCGCGGAACCCGAACCCGGTTGGGATGTCGGAGAAATCGACCGGCACGTCGTCCGGCGCTTCGCCCAGCACGTCGGCGGTGACCTGGCGCAAGCCATCCGCCAGTTTGGCTCGGACGTCGTCGGCGACCTGGCCTTCCTGCATCGTGCAGCTATAGCTGACTCGGCTCATTGGTTCCTCCTCGCTGGTTTGTTCCCGATGGTATGGCCTACTGGGGACCGCCCAGCAGACCTTCCAGTCCGCCGCCAACTCCGCCTCCGGCCATCTGGCCCAGGCCGCCCATGTCGCCCATGCCTCCGCCCAGGCCGGCTCCGAAGCCGCCCATGGACGGCGCTTCGACCGGTTCCTCGCCGGACAATGAGCGTGAGGCCAGCGCCAACTGATCGGCCACGTCGCCTGCGGTCACGCCGATCGTGCCGTTCGACCGCGCCGCACGATTGCCGGCGTCTCCGTGCAGGTAGACGCCCAGCGTCGCCGCATCGAAGGGCGACAGTCCCTGCGCGATCAGTGCGCCGATCGCGCCGCTCAGCACGTCGCCGGTGCCGGCGGTCGCCAGCGCCGGTTGCGCCACTTCGGAGACACGGGCCCGACGGTCGGGAGTCGCGACGATGGTGTTCGCGCCCTTGAGCACGACGTGACAACCCCACTCGGCGGCCCGCTCGCGCGCCAGCGTCAGCCGGCGGCCCTGGACGTCTTCGGTCGACAGCCCGGTCAGGCGGCCCATCTCGCCCGGGTGCGGGGTCAGCACCAGCGGCGCCACCGCAGCGGGCACGACCGACAGGTCGCCAGTGAGCAGGTTGAGCCCGTCGGCGTCGACCACGATGCCCTGCACGGCCGAGACTTCCTCGGAGATCAGGAAGCGCCGCACGAACACTCCGCTGTGGTCGAGCCGGCCGAATCCGCAGCCGAGCACGACCGCATCCACTTCCGGTAGCTCGTCGCGGACGACCTCCCAGGCGGCGTGGCCGGAGACGACGCCTTCGTCATGTTCGGGCAGCGGCAGCAGCGTCGCTTCGGGGACTGCAGAGATCATCGACATGGCGATCGACTGCGGCGTCGCGATCGTGACCAGTCCGGCGCCAGCGCGATAGGCGCCGCGCGCGGCGAGCACGGCGGCGCCGGGATAGCGGGCCGAGCCGCCGATGATCAGCACCCGGCCGAACGTGCCCTTGTGCGCGTCGGCCGGTCTCGCGGGCAGCAGCGACTTGGCCGCGCGACGCTCCAGAACCTCCGTCTGCAGGTCCTCGTCCAGGCCGGGCGGAATCCCGATCTCGACCTGCTGCACCGATCCGGCCGCGCCCGCGCCCGGTTGCATGTAGAGACCGACTTTGGGCGCGTGGAAGGTCACGGTCTCGTCGGCGGCCACGGCCAGCGGATCGAGCCGGCCGCTGTCGGCGTCGAGGCCGGTGGGCAAGTCGACGGCGACCAGCTTGGGCTTGACGGTGCGCGAGCGCACGGCCGCCAGACGCTGCATGATCTCGGCCAGGTCGCCTGCAATCGGACGCGACGAGCCGGTGCCCAGCAAGGCGTCGATGATCGCCTCCGCGCCCGACAGCAGCGCCTCCAGCGCTTCGAAGTTCTCGTCGTCGGTTGCCGCGCCGCAGGGCACGCCCTGCTCGACCGTCTGGTTCCACTGTGCGTCCGAGCGCTCGCGCAGCGCGTAGACCCGGACCTGCGCGCCCCACTCGTGCAGGTGGCGCGCCGCTACGAGGCCGTCGCCGCCGTTGTTGCCCGGTCCGACGAGGACCGCGATGCGCCGATCCTCTAGCGAGCCGAGCTGCATCCAGATTTCCTGCGCGACCGCCAGCCCCGCGTTCTCCATCAGCGTCTCGGTCGAGACGCCGGCCGCCTCGGCCCGCTGTTCGAGCTCACGCATCTCCTCCGAAGTCAGCAGTTTCATCGCGATGCTCCAGGTGTCCAGTGAGGCGTTGGCGGCGACCGGGTCGCTCTGGTGTGATTGCTATGGCCGCGGGCGGGGCTGCCCGACTGCGAACGCGCAGACCATGTTTTTCTCGTGGGTCAGGCTAATCTCGATGCGCTCCAGGCCAATCTCGTGGGCCCGAGCGCTGGCCCCGCCGTGCAGGATCACGACCGGCTTGCCGCGAGCGTTGGCCAGAATCTCTATCTCTTTCCACTTGACTCCGCGGACTCCGGTGCCCAGGCACTTCATCACCGCTTCCTTGCCGGCGAAGCGCACGGCCATCTCGGCCAGTCGATTGCCGCAATACTCACGTTCGCGGTCGGTCAGGATGCGGCGCGGGAATCGCTCGGGATGCCGGTTGAGCACGCTTTCGAAGCGCTCCAGCAGCAACAGGTCCACGCCGCAGGTCAGGTCGCCGAACATCGGAATGCAGCGTATCAACGTCGTGGAGCTCGCAGAGCGCACCGTCGGTTTGGGCGCTGTCATACGCTGAGGGCATGACGGCGACGATCATTGACGGCGCGGCGATTGCCGCCGGCATCCGCGAGGCGCTGGCTCGGCAGGTCGAGGACATGATTGCGAGCGGGCTGCTGCCGCACCTGGCGGTGTTGCTCGTCGGCGACGATCCGGCCTCGGCGTCTTACGTGCGGGGCAAGGAGCGGGCCGGTCGGGAAACCGGGATCAAGGTGGTCATCCACCGGATCGAGGCCGACTTCGAACCCAGGCAGACCGAGCGCCGGATTCGTGACCGGATCGAGCTGCTCAACGCCGATCCCGACGTGCACGGCATCATTCTTCAGCTCCCACTGCCGGAGGGCGTCGACGCGGACGTGCTGCTGGACCGGATCGACCCGCTCAAGGATGTGGACGGTCTGCATCCCACCAACCAGGGGCGAATCATGCAGGGGCGCGAACGCTATCTGCCGGCGACGCCGCACGGGGTGCAGCAGCTCCTCGTGCGCAGCGGCGCCGACCCGGGCGGCAAGCGCGTGGCGATTGTCGGCCGCAGCCGGCTGGTGGGTATGCCGCTCGCGGCGATGCTGGCCCAAAAGCGGCAGGGCGCCAACGCGACCGTGACGGTCTGTCACACGAACACGCCCGAGCTCGCCGCCGTCACGCGGGAGGCGGACATCGTCGTGGCCGCGGCCGGCCGGCCCAACACCGTCAGCGCCGACATGGTCCGACCGGGCGCGACCGTGATCGACGTCGGCATCAACCGGGTTGACGACGCCACGCGCCAACGCGGCTACCGGCTGGTCGGAGATGTCGACTTCGCGTCCGTCAGCGAGGTTGCGGGGGCGATCACGCCTGTGCCCGGCGGCGTCGGGCCGATGACTGTGGCAATGCTGCTCAACAACGTCACTCGGGCCGCGCGAATCGCCCAACAGCGCTAGTCCGCGAAGCCGGCTAGTCGCGTCGCGGCGACAGGACTCGCGCCAGCATGAGTCCGCTCAGCAGCACCAGCGCGCCGGCGATGCCGATCAACGGGTACTCCCAGGGAAATGGCTCAGCGTCCTCGAAGATCGGTCGGTCGCGCCGCTGATCCTGGCGGCGCTCGATCTCGGCGACACGCTCGGCGATCTCCTCTTCGGAGCGCGAGGCGGAAGCCTGTTCGGCTTGCTCGCTCTCGTCCTGCGATTCCGGCTCGGCCGACTCCGACGCAGCCTGCTGCTGCCCGTCCTGTTGTTGCTGCGATTCGTCGGCCTCCGGCTGCTCGTCGCCGGCGTCCTCCGACTGCTCCGCGTCTGCCACCTCAGGACCGCCGATCACGTCGTCCTCGATCCGCGTGGAACGGTCCTCTTCCGGTTCACGCGGCGGGAGTCCGACCGAGTCGCGCCAGGCATTCTCGAGGCTTTCGCGGTCGTGGCCGTAGACCGAAGACAACGCATCCTCGACCGACTGCCCCTCCTTGAACGCCTGGAAGAAGTCGTTCATGTTCTCGGGTCCGTACTCGTTGATCAGGTAGAGCACGATGGCCGCCGACTGGCCGTAGAAGATGTCGACGAAGCCGGGCCGGTTGGAGGGCGACTCCATGCTGCGCAGGGAGAGCACGATGTCGTTGTTGATCGCGAACTGCAGCGCCTGGCCGCGGCGTTCGAGCCAGTCGCCCTCGGCGAGCGTTGCCATGCCTTCGTCCAGCCAGGCCGGCAGATCGCCGTACGGTCCCTCGCCGGCCAGCTTGGTCAGCACGTGGGTCAGTTCGTGCCGGACGACCCAGCGCGAAGGCGTGTAGATGTGGACCAGGTCGGCCAGCACTCGCGTGCCGCCGGTGATCACCGACTCCTCGAAGCTCTCCGAGCGGATCCGTTCCACCTCGCGCGCATCCTCGGTGTTGGCCCAGACGTAGACCTTGATCGGGATCAACTCATCCAGTCCCAGGAACGGTGAAATCTCGTCCAGCGCCTCCAGCCCCTCGCGCAGCATCGTCTCGGCCGTGCCACGGTCCTCGTAGAAGGCGACTTCCAGCACACCTTCCTGGAGCGATTCCCATTCGAAACGCGGATCCTCGTAGCGCCAGATCTGCGAGTCGGTCTCGAACGTGTCTCCTGACTCGTACTTGAACTCCCAGCGCCACTCGAAGTCGGCCCCGGCGGGTATCCAGAGCATTGGATCGCGGGTCGGGAATTCCGCCGTCACCCGGGTCACATCGCCGGTCTGGATCTCGGCCGGCTGTCGGGTCAGCGCGCCTTCGGGCAGGACGGCGTAGAGGAAGGTGGCCGATTCGACTTCCGCTGCGTTGTCGACCAGGGCCGTCACCGTGACCGAGTCGGGCCAGTTGTTCTCGAACCGCATGCCCTGCACGGTCGGCCGATCGACCGATTGCGCGCCGACGAAGGCCGTCAGCAGCCACGCTGCCAGCGCTACGACCGCTGTGACGAGTCCGAACAGCCGGACTGTTCGACTCATGCCACCGCCTCCGCTCCGCGGGCTTCCTGGCCGATCTGGTGTTTCAACGAGGCGCGCAAGAACTGGCCGATCTCGCCGTCCAGCACGCCGTCGGTGTCCGACGTTTCGTGCTGCGTGCGCAAGTCCTTGACCATGCGATACGGCTGCAGCACGTAGGAGCGGATCTGATTGCCCCAGCCTGCCTCGATGTGTTCGCCGCGGATCGCCAGGCGCTCCTCCTCGCGCTTCTGCTCTTCCAGCATCAGCAGCCGCGCTTCAAGCACGCGCATGGCCGATTCCCGGTTGCGCCGGAGCGAGCGCTCGTTCTGGCAGCTCACCACGAAACCCGTCGGCACGTGTGTGATCCGCACCGCGGTCGAGTTCTTCTGCACATTCTGTCCGCCGTTGCCCGAGGCGCGGTAGACATCGATCTTGAGGTCGTCTTCGTCGATTTCGACTTCGGCCGCATCCTCGGTCTCGGGCATGATCTCGACGCGGGCAAAGGAGGTGTGCCTGGCGTGGTTCTGGTCGAAGGGTGAGATGCGCACCAGCCGGTGGACGCCATGCTCGGATCGCAGCCAGCCATAGGCGCCGCCGCCGTCGGCCTCCCCGCGTACCTCGAGCGTTGCCGATTTGAGCCCCGCCTCGTCGCCCTGGACGATGTCGACCAGGTCGACGCTGAAGCCGGAGCGCTCGGCCCAGCGCTGGTACATGCGCAGCAGCATCTCGGTCCAGTCCTGCGAATCGACACCGCCCGAACCGGCGAAGATCGAGATCACAGCAGGCCGCGAATCGTAGGGACCGGAGAAGGCCAGCTCGAACGAGCGCCGCTCCAAGTCCTCTTCGATCGTCCGCGCCTCGCTGGCCAGGTCCTGCGCCAACTCCTCGTCGTCGGCGAGTTCAAGCAGTTCCACTGCGTCGCGCAGCCGCGTCTCGAGACCGCGCCAGACCTCAACCGTTCGCTGCCGAGCGGCGAGCCGCTTCATTGCCGAGCGCGCGCGCTCGGCGTCGTCCCAGAATCCCGGCGCGGTCGACTGGGTCTCCAGCCGCGCGATCTCGGCCTCAACTCCGGACAGGTCAAAGACGCTCCAGGATGTCGTTCAATCGACCGGTCAGGGCCTCCAGCGACTCGCGCAATTCAGCTACATCGGCCACGTTGGATCTCCGCAGTCGTTCGCGATGGCAATAGTGGAATCTGCTTTGAGCGTACTACCGATTGGGGACGATCAGCCCGCCTTCGGTCCGTCTCATGCCCTCCGGCGTCACGGCCGCCTCGCGCGCCGCCCCGGCGGCGGCGGCAACCGGATCGATCGAGCGTGGTCCGGCGTGGTCGTGCACCGGTTGAGGGGGACGCCATGGAGTCGCCGTGCCGGGTTGCGCGGTAATCGGATTGAGCTGCGCTTTCTCCGGCCGAGACTGCCACAGTCCGATGAACTCCACCATCGACAGCGGCTCGACTAGCCCGGCGGCGAACAGCCGGTCGTCGATGAACAACGCCGGCACCGCGTTCACGCCAGAGCGCGCGGCGATCTCGGTGAATTCCTCGATGGCGAACACGTCGGTCTGGAGCTTGGCAGACAGCAGCGAGGCGGCGCAAGCGGCCAGCGCGGCCTGTCCCGAGTTCGGATCCATGACCGAGCCCAGCAGCCGCAGCCGAGTCGGCCGGCGCAGCTTGCCCAGAGCCCGCTTCATCTGGGCCGAGGGTTTGGCCTGGCGGGTTGAGGCGAGCACCATTGCCCGGATCATCGCCACCAGCAGGTGACCGTTGGGCGCGCCGTAGAAACGCAGGGGACGGTTCAGCTCGCCCCGGATCAGCACGCAGGGCACATCGACGATGTCGCGGCGTTCGACCTGTTCCGGTTCATCTTCATGTTCGTAGACCGTTAGCGAAATCTGGTCCGAGAGCGAGGCGATCTCCTCGTAGATCTCCTGCGCCAGTTCGCACGACGGCTTGTCCGGCCGGCCCGGCACCATCACCCGGCGGGGACTCTGATGGAAGTACTCCAGCTTGAGCGGACCCTCGATCGCTTCGAACTGCTGCCGAATCTGGGCCCGCTCGGGAGCCGCCAACGCCATAGCGTTCCTCACCCTCGCCACACAGCGTAACCGTCCGGCGATCCGAGTTCCCTACCGAATCGGCCGCTCCTCCCGCAACCGAGCATGCTCTCTTCCGGTCATCCGCCCGCCTCCTGCACCACCCACTCGACGGCCGACCGCAACTCTTCCTCGGTGACCGCGCCTTCGAAGGCGTAGCGGATCACGCCGGCGCCGTCGATTACGAAGACCCACGGCTCGGACGGCAAGCGCCAGGCGACGAACGCCTCCGATTCCACCAACAGGGTTGGGTTGTCGGGATTCTCGAACACCTCGACGTGAATCCCGTTGATCTCGTCCGAGAACTCGCGCCAGACCGACTTGACCGCCGCCAGCACCGGCGCGCAGGTGCGCGAGTGGCAGAACGCCGGCGTGGCGAAGGTCAGCAACAGCGGGCGGTTCTGATCCAGCGCCTCCGCAATCGATACGGCGTAGAGACCCGGCTCGGGATCGGGGTCGGAGGTCAACTCGGCCAGAGATGCGACATCCGAGCGAGTCCGGGAGTGCACTGCAGGCGCCCGTTCGCCCACGCCCGGGGCTGCCTGGCGCTCCCGCACCGAGAAGCGAAGCCGGACCGACTCTTCGGCCTCGTCCGAGGTCATCTCGACCAGCAGGCCCCAGAGTCCGGCAGACTCCAGCCGCACCGGAATCACGTAGACCCCGCGGCCGACCGGCAACGCCCGGTCGGTGACGCTCGAATCGGCGTGTCCGTGCGCCGCGATGCCCACACTTGGGTCATAGGCGATGAATCGCGCGTACTGCACCGAGCGCGGCGTCTCGCGATCCAGGTCCAGCGCGAAGAGCGAGACCCTGACCGTGGGCGGCTGCTCGCTGAGCTTTAGTCCGTCCAGACTGAAGGCAATCCGTTTCACTCCGACTGCCAGGTCCTGGGTCGCCAGAACCGGCAGCCAACGGACATCCCGGTCGGCTTCGACGACATTCCACTCAGTGCCCGCGGCACGGTCGGCGACGCCTTCAGCGGGTCCGGAATCGCCGCCTCCATTGCACGCGGAAGCCACCGTTGCGACTGCCAGCATGATCCAGGCTGCATGGATCAGAGACCGGCGCGGAGCCAACATAAGGGGCAAGAGGAGCACAATTGACAATCGCTGAGAAAAGCGCTTGAATATACCATGCAACTGCATAGGCGGCTGATCAATAGTTTGGAGGCCGCGAGCCATGGCCTACTCCACGACCAACCAACGCCAGGAGACCTACTTCCTTCACGCGCGGGACATCGAGCTGCGCAATCACCACGCGCAGCGCATCTACTTCTTCGCCAAGTCGGAGAAGCCCGGGGCGATCGACGAGATTCCCGAAGGCTACGAAGTCGTCGAGAATCCGCGCACCGGGCTGCCGGTATTGCGCAAGGTCAAGGCCCACGCCGACGCCGCCGGCTAGCCACTTGTCGCCGCGCGGTTCTGCCGAATTGATCCACTGCCTGTCCACGCACTTCACCGCGTTTCCACAGATTGATGCGCTCACCATGGTGCCGCCGTGCGCACTGTTACCTGCTTGTTTGCCCGAGGCAAACAATTGCGGCCCGGTGCGCCTGCGCGGTCGCGGCGGCGAGCACGCGGGAGCCTGATTCAAGTGTCAGCGGGTCGCCCTCCCAGTCGGTCATCTGACCGCCCGCGCCGCGCACCACCGGCGCGAGGGCGAGGTAGTCCCAGCTCTTGAGCGAGGCCTCGCACACGATATCCACATAGCCCGAGGCCAACAGGCCGTAGGCGTAGCAGTCGGCGCCGTAGCGCACCCGTTCCAGTGAACTGGACAGACGCGCCCAGGCCGCGGTTTCCGCCTCGTCGAACATCTCCGGCGTGGTTGCGAACCCAATGCAGCTTTCGAGCTGGACCGTTGACGAAGTGTGGATAACGTGTGAGTTGTGTGTAGTTCGCATGACGACCTGGGGATAGTCCACACCGGACCAGCGCTCCCGCAATATTGGTTGGTCAAGTACGCCGAGCAGCGGCCGACCGTCCTGCAACAGCGCGATCAGGGTGCCGAACGTCGGCAATCCCGAGACGAATGCTCCGGTCCCGTCGATCGGATCGATGACCCAAACCCACTCCGCATCGGTACGCTCGGACCCGTATTCCTCGCCGATCACGCCGTGACCGGGGTAACGATCGGCGATGCGCTCGCGGATCGCGCCTTCAGCCGCGCGATCGGCCCGGGTCACGGGCGTGCCGTCGCTCTTGCGCTCGACCTCGGGATGCTTGCGAAACCAGGGCCGGATTGCATCGCCGGACGCATCCGCCAGCTCCTCCGCGAACTGGAGATACATCTCGGCCACCAACTCACGAGGATCGGGCATGGAGCCAGACTACCCTGCCTCGGCTCCCTTGCGGTCGGGTCGACCGCGCCGCGCTATGTAGATGGCAACAGCGACTCGCCACCCTTGCTGGTACATTGCAATACTCGCAGGTGGACGACGCGGTCGCCATGGTGCGAGATCCCGATCCACTTCGGCAAGTCATGCGAGACCGCAGTCTCCGCGGAAGGATCCCCACATGTCCAATGGTTCAAACGACTCGGACGGCGCCGCCGACGGCGGGCGCCCGAGCGGCAAGATCAACGTCGCCATCATCGGCGTCGGCAACTGCGCGTCTTCGCTCGTCCAGGGCGTGACCCACTACCGGAACGCCCAGGACGGCGATGAGATCCCCGGCATCATGCACGCCGTGTTGGGCGGCTACGGCATCCCCGATCTGAACTTCGTCGCGGCGTTCGATATCGACTCCCGCAAGGTCGGACTCGACCTCTCCGAAGCCATTTTCACCGAGCCCAACAACACCGTGAAGTTCACCGACGTTCCGAATCTGGGCGTGCCGGTCGAGCGCGGCATGACCCACGACGGCCTGGGCAAGTACCTCTCCGAAGTGATCGACAAGGCCCCCGGCTCGACCGTCGATGTCGCCCAGGTCCTTAAGGATCGCGATGTCGACGTGGTGATCAACTACTTGCCGGTCGGCTCCGAGGAGGCGACCAAGTGGTACGTGGAGCAGGTGCTCGAGGCCGGCTGCGCCTTCGTCAACTGCATTCCGGTCTTCATCGCCCGCGAGGAGTACTGGGCCAACCGCTTCCGCCGCGCCGGCGCGCCGATCGTGGGCGACGACATCAAGTCTCAGGTCGGCGCGACCATCGTGCATCGGGTGCTGTCACGGTTGTTCCGTGATCGCGGCGTGCAAATCGATCGCACCTATCAGCTCAACTTCGGCGGCAACACCGACTTCTACAACATGCTCGAGCGCGAGCGGCTGGAGTCGAAGAAGATCAGCAAGACGAACGCCGTGACCTCGCAAATCGAGTACGAGATGCCCTCGGGCGACGTGCACGTCGGCCCCTCCGACCACGTGCCCTGGCTTGAGGACCGCAAGTGGTGCCATATCCGTATCGAAGGCACGACCTTTGGCGACGTACCGCTCAACCTCGAGCTCAAGCTGGAGGTCTGGGACTCGCCCAACTCGGCCGGCGTGGTCATCGACGCCGTGCGCTGCGCCAAGCTCGCGCTGGATCGCGGACTCTCCGGTCCCCTGCTGGCGCCTTCGGCCTACTTCATGAAGTCTCCGCCCGAGCAATGGACCGACGATGTCGCTCGAGACGCCGTCGAAGCCTTCGCCCTCGGCGAGTAGCCTGACCAGGCGCTCCCTTTGGGGGGGAGCCGACGCCGGCGACCAGGTGGTCCTCCGGGCTGGCGAACACCGTGATCCATCCGTTGGCGCTTGGCTACCACACGCTCGGACGCGCGGCCCGGACGCTGCCGCGTCCCCTGGCCTACGCCGCCGCCCGCCGTCTGATGGACGCCGTCTATCTGGGCTGGCCGCGTGGACGCAACGCCGCCCGGGCCAACGCCGAGTTCCTGGTGCCCCACGTCGAGTGGAGCGGCGACGCTCACAGTCTCGCGTGCGCCCAGTTCCGGCGCTACGGCGAGTACCTCGTGGACGCCGTCAGGCTTGACGAGCTCGCGCCGTCCGATTGCTTCGACGCCGTCGCAGGCGACGATCCGGTCTGGGCCGACCACTGGCGGCAGCTCGAGGAGTGGTACGAGCGCCGCCCGATTCTCTTCGCGGTGATCCACTTTGGGAACTGGGACATCCTCGGCGGCGCGTTCAGACACCGGATTGGTCCGTCGATGGTCCTGATCGACGACCTCGGTCATCCGGCGCTTGATCGGGCCATTCAGGAGCAACGAGCGCGGCTCGGCATGACTCCCGCCGGCGGGCGCGCCGGGCTGCGACACATCGTCGAGCATCTGCAAGCCAAGGGCACTGCTGCCATCCTCTTCGATCGTCCGCCTCGACCGGCGGAACGGACGCGCTCCGACCAGGTCTTTGGCCGCCCGATCGAGTTACCAGACGAGCTACACCGCATCGCCCAGCGCACCGGCGCCAAACTGATTCCTCTGACCGCCACGCGACAGGGCCATGAGTTCCGCTTCCAACCCCACATCGACCTGGACTACACGCCCGGCGACCCACTCCTCCCGGCCTTCGAGCCCGCGCTCAGATCAGGCCCCGATCAGTGGTATCAGTTCCGCGAGTTGTTCCGTTCGTGAGAACATGCGGACATGCCGACCACGATCGCGCTCTCAGTCCTGGCCTGGCTGGCCAGACTTCTCCCGCGCCGGACGCTGTATGCCATTGCCGAAACGGCGGCCTCAATGGCGTTGCCGTTGCTGGAGCGCCGGCGAATTCGCATTCGCAACAACCTCCAGCGGATACGGCCCGACGATTCCGCCCGTCAACTCAACCGGGCGACCGCCGAGGTCATTGCCGAGACCGCGCGCTACTACGTGGACCTGGCCATACTGCCGTCACTCTCGCCGCAGGTGGTGCTCGACCGGCACCTGCATGTCACCGGACTTGATCACCTGCTTGACGCCCATCGTTCCGGCCGCGGCGTCGTGTTGACGACGGCGCATATCTCCAATCCCGAGGTCGCGGTCAAGGCGCTCGCGGCGCTCGACATCCCGGCCGTCGCGCTGGTCGAACGGCTCGACGATCCCCAACATCTGGAAGCCGTCAACGCCGCACGAGCGGCCGTCGGCATCGAGTTCCTGACGGCGACCCAGATCGGAGTCGCCTCCGCCCTGCGTACGTTGCGCGCCGGAGGGGTCGTTTGCATTCTCTGGGATAGGGACCGGCAGGGCGGCGGCGCGTGCGTCCCCTTCTTCGGACGGCAGGCCCGCTTCCCCGTGGGTGCGGTCGACCTCGCGATCCGCGCTGAGGCCGACCTGCTGCCGCTGTACGTGGTTCGCAGGCATGGTCCGGATCGGCTCCAGTTCGACGTCACCTTCCTGCCGCCCCTGGAGCTGCTGCTCAAGGGCAACCGCGCGCTTGACACGCGCACCAACATCGCCAACGTCGCGCGGCTGTTTGAGCCGATCATCGCCGAGCACGCCCACCTCTGGCGGGTCGCCGAGTCGCCCTGGGCGCCCTGCCGCGACACGCCCTGGGACGATCCACATCCTCGCGAGCACACTGCCGAGGCGTCCGCATGACCGAACCGGACATCCCACTTGGCCGCGCGGACCTGCAGGTCCATACCGCGGAATCGGACGGGATGGACGACGCGCTGACGATCCTCAATGCGGCGCGGCGTCGCGGCGTCGACATAGTGGCGATCACGGATCACGACCAGACGCGCGGCGCACATCTGGCCCGCGAGGCTGCGGCGCGGGCCAATCACGCGGTCGAGGTAATCGTCGGCAGTGAGGTGACCAGCCGCAACGGTCACATTCTGGCCCTCTGGATCGACGAGCCGATCCCCTTGTTTCGCAGCGCCGCGGCGACGATCGAGGCGATCTGGAAACAGGGAGGCATCGCCATCGTCGCCCATCCCGCCGCCGTGATGCCTCCCGCGCTGAGCGTCGGCGACGTCAATCGGCTCCTGCGCGACCTCGCTCCCGAGCGCAGCGGGGCCGAGCCGCCGATCCTCGGCATCGAGACCGCCAATCCCATTCCGTCGGCCCGCTGGCGTCGGGGCCGCGTGATCGAGGCCAACCGGCATTGGAACCTGCCGGCCACCGGAGGCTCGGACGCTCACTTCCACGAGCAGGTCGGCTCAGCGGTGACCACATTCTCCGGAGAAGGCCAGGACGCGCTGCGCGCCGCGCTCGTCGCCGGCGCCACCAGCGGCGAACTGGGCGACTATCCACGCTTGAGCGAGATCGGCCTCAGCCGCCTGCTCCGACAACAGTGGAGAGGTATCAGCGCCACTCCCAGAGCCATCCTGCGTCGCCGCCGCTGACAACACGCCGTCCCGCGCCGGCGATGCATACACTCCATCACGTGCGTATCGCTCACGTCTTGCCCTACAACCTCCGAGAACCCGGCGGGGTTCAGACTCACACGCTGGCGCTCTCGGCGGCGCTGGGCCGGTTGGGTCATGACTCGCAGGTCTTCGCCCCGGTACAGCCGTTACGGGTCCGGCTCGGGGGAACCCGCGCCGACCTGAGCTGGCATCCCCGGGACCTGTGGCGTCTGCGCGGATTCCTGCGCAAGCCGCACGAGATTCTCCATATCCAGGAACCGCTGCTGCCATTGCTCGGCCCACTGTCGCTGCTGCATCCCGACTCGGCGCCGACTGTCGTGACGCTGCACTCCGCCGAGTCGACCGCGAGGCGCTTCTATCACTGGACGCGGCCGATATCGCGGCTTCTGCTGGAGCAGGCCGACGCCGTGGTCTGCGCCAGCCGGGTCTCCCGCGAGATGGCCGAGGCGGCGCTGCCTGAGTCTCCCTCAATCATCGCTCCCTGCCTCGACCTGGCGCCCTTCCGCGAAGTCCAACCAAACTCTGAGTTGAACACGATTCTCTTTGTCGGCCGCGACGAGCCGCGCAAGGGCCTGGCCACACTGATCGAGGCAGTGAGGCACATGGACAACGCTCGGCTCGTCGTCGCGGGACCGACCCGCGAACCGACTCGTCGAATGGCCGACTCGAAGACGACCTTTCTCGGAGCCGTGCCCCATGAACGGATTCCTGAGCTGATGCAGTCGGCCGCGTGCGCCGTGTTTCCCGCCACCGGGGGCGAGGCACTGGGCCTGGTGCTGGTCGAAGCGATGGCCGCCGGACTGCCGATCATTGCCTCGGACATTCCCGGCTACCGGATCGCTGCGAACGACGGCGACGCAGCTCTGCTGGTCCCACCCGGCGACGCGCAGGCCTTGGCAGAGCGCATCGCCGAGCTCTGGCGCAGTGCTGTGCTGCGCCGCGAGCTAGGCGAACGGGGACGGGCGGCGGCGCAGCGATTCGACGCTGCGGCGATCGCCGCCGAGCACCTGGAACTGTATCTCACCCTGATTCGGCCCTAACCTGCTTCCGTGATTGCTGCTCGACCACTTGCGCTTGCTGCGCTGATTGCCCTGACAACTCTGGCTGCCGTGCTCACGCCGACGGCGCGTGGGCAGACCGAGCGTCTTGACTGGGTCATGTCGGAGCGCAGCGACCTGACTCTCTGGCACACGCAAGGCGAGATTCGCGCCGACGATCTGGCCGATCACGGACAGGGCGCGTACGACCTGGTCAGCGATTTGCTCGATGCGTCCGTCGATCAGCGATTGGCCCTGATCGTCTGGCCGCAGGGCAGCGATCCGAGCGATGCGACCGCGTATCCATCGGGAATCGAGGAAGACTGGATCGTGCTGCACGTGACGCGCAATGCGTCGGGCAGCGTCCGCAGTACGGTGACCAACGCCCTGATCGACGCAGCCGCGGCGCCGCATGGAGACCAGGTGCCGCTGTGGCTGCGCTCGGCGCTGGGCTTCTGGTCGCAGGGACCGCTGCCCGGCTTCTACCTGAGACGCGCCGGATCGGTGGTGCTCTTTGACCACGAGGACTACTACAGCTTCGAGCAACTCGAGTCGATTCCCAGCACCTGGCAGTTCCAGGCCAAGTACTTCGGACAGGCTGGCGGCATGCTGGCCTGGATGATCCAGGACTGGGGGCCGGAATCGTTGGCCGAGCTGTTCCGCGTGACCAGCGACGGTGTGCCGTTCTATGACGCGCTGGAACAGGTCTACGACATTCCGCAAGAGCGATTCATCGACGAGTTCACCGACAACGCGGAGCGCGCCCTGCTGTTGCTCTGGCCCTACATCGAGGCGCAGGACCGGCCCTTCTATGAGACGTTGAATCTCAATCACGTAGTCATGATTGCGGCCGCGATCCCCGTACTGATCCTCTTGTTCTTCATCGGCAAGCGACTGTTTTACGACTAATCGGCATACGCCGCGAGCCGTAGCGCCGGTCCTCTGTGTAGAGTGAAATCCAGGCGGTCGGGTTCCTCCAGAGCACCTCGTGTCTCTTCTTCCTCACTCGATATCTCAGGGCTTGTCCGAGCGAGTCGGACAGACCGTCGCGCGCACGGGTCTGACGCCGAACGCGCTGACGATTATCGGCCTGCTGGGCATGGGCGGGGCAGCCGCGCTGGCCGCCTACGGCATGTTCTGGCAAGCAGGGATCGTGATGCTTGCGGCTGCCGCGTTCGACATGCTAGACGGGGCCGTCGCTCGCGCGACGGATCGGGCGACCGACTGGGGCGCCGTCTTCGACGCCGTCTCCGATCGGCTGGCCGATTTTGCCCTGCTCTTCGCCTTGTTGATCTGGTACAGCGACGTCGAGCGTTACGACCGCACGGCGATGGTGCTGATCGGCGTCTCGCTGTTCGGCAGCATGATGGTCAGCTACACGCGATCGAAGGCTGGCGAGTTCGGGGTCAGCATTCGCACCGGCCTGGGCACGCGGCTGGAGCGCGTGCTCATCATGGCCATCGGCCTGCTCTCGGGTCAGCTCATCCCGATCCTCTGGCTGCTCGCCGTGCTGACCAACCTGACCGCGCTGCAGCGCTGGTTCATCACCTGGCGGGCAATGCGATCACTGGAGCAAGACCCGCCCATGATGATCGACGACGAGCCGGACGAACCCGAGGACAGTCCGTTCGGCGGGTGAGCGGCCCCTACGAGTTGCTGCGGACCAGATCGACGATTTCGTCAACGGTGGCGTCGCGCCAGGATGCCCACTCGTCGGAGGACTGCAGGTCCCGGTAGCCCTGGCGGATGCGGGCGCGCATCTCGTCTTCCGATTCGCCCTCTCTGCGGCTGAACAGCTTCTGCATGTTGGCCATGTGCTCGTTGGCCACCGCGGGGCGCTCGATCCAGTGTCCGATGTACTCGTGGTCGAGGGTGTAGAGCACCGCCGTCGGGATCGACTCGTGCTGGCCGTCCTTGAGGAACTCGGCCATGATGTCGTTGTTCTCGTCGCGAGCGAAGATGCGCAGTTCCCAGCCGGCGGTCGCGGCGATCTCGGCCAGCACCGGCAGGCCGCGGTAGACGTCCGGGCACCAGTCCTCGCCCAGGACGAGCATCTTCAGGCGGGGCAGCGACTGCAGGGCCTCACGTCCATCTTCGGAGATCTGCCAGGCGGACATGTTGCGGATGAAGCGCTCGACGTTGGCGTCGCCGCGCGGCTGTCCGCCCGGCGTCAGGCGTCCGAAGTTCTCCTCAGAGTTGATGAAGGCCAGGTACTGGTTCCAGGTCATCCCCGACTTGAACCGTTCCGGGGTTACCACCGATTCCTTGGTCGCCGTGGTCATCGATTGCTCCTTCGTATGGTCGCGTGTAGGTCAATCTGCGTGATCGCAGTCACTCGCAGTGTAGCCCTGCTTCATTGACGGTGTCGTTACCGGGGAGTCCTGCGCCCGCGTGTGACTGAGCTGCCTGCTAGTGCTCCTGGTGGCAGGGGCAGGTGCACTCGTCCAGCGAGTAGCGCAGGACATCGACGTAGGTTGCCTCGGCGAGGTGCTCGGCGAGCTGCGGCGGCAGGCGCAGACCCTCGGTCTGGCCGGCCTGGGTGACCGAGGCAAACGCATACACCGCCATCGCAGCTGCGCGGTCGATCACATCCGCGATATCGCTTCGCAGAACGCCTTCTTCGCCGGCATGCCGTTCGTCCAACGCCATATCGCACAGGTCTCCAGGTGCTTTGAGGATGCGCTTAGGATACACCTGACCGCACGCCGTCAACGCAGAGTGATTCGAAGGGGACGCCTCATGCCGCAGTACGAGTTCGGCTGCCAGATTCCCGCCTGGCACTGGCACTGGGACATCTCGCAACTGCGAGATTGGGCGCAGGGCGTCGACGCGCTCGGCTGCGACTACATCACCATGGCCGACCACATCCTCTACGCCTACTCGCGTCCCGATCGCCCGCAGTCAGGCGCCTACACCGACGATGTGCATCAGCACGAGGTGATGACACTGATGGCCTGGCTGGCAGAGGTCACCAACCAGATCGCGCTGCAGCCCAATGTGCTGGTGCTTGCCCAGCGCGAGCCGATCCTGGTTGCCAAACAGGCGGCTGAGATCGACGTCCTCTCCAACGGACGGCTGCGGCTGGGCATCGGCGTCGGTTGGCAATGGCAGGAGTTCGAGGCGCTCGGCGTCAATATCAAGCAGCGCCCGAGCCGCACCGAGGAGTACATCAAGGTCCTCCGCGCCTGCTGGACTGAGGAACCGATCTCATTCAGCGGCAAGTACATCCGCATCGACCGGATGTCGATGATGCCCAAGCCGGTCACCCCGGGCGGTCCGCCGATCCTGTTCGGCGGACTCTCACAGGCGGCAATCGAACGCGCCGCACGGATCGGCGACGGCTGGGTCGCCACCGTCCACACCGATGTCGACCGCCTGCTCCCGCGCGTCCGCTTGATGCAGGATCAGTTGCGCGCCAACGGCCGCGATCCCGATTCGTTCCCGATCCAATGGCAGCCGCCGCTCAACGAGAACTCGGACGAGGTGTTGGAGCAGATGATCGCCGCGCGCGACGCCGGCGTCACGCGGCTGGGATGCGGGATGCCCAACTACGACCGCGAAGGCGTCATGCCCGTTGACGACGTGCTGCGGATCATCGAGACGACTCGCCGCGAAGTCTGGCCCCAGATCGTCGGCAGCTAGCCTCCCAGCAACGCATCGAGAGAGAGCCGCATATGGCCACCTTCGAGTTCGGCTGTCAGATTCCCGCCTGGCATTGGCACTGGGACGTCTCGGAGCTGCGCGACTGGGCGCAGGGCGTCGAGGCGATCGGCTGCGACTTCATCTCGATGGCCGACCACGTGATCTACGCCTACGCGCGCGGCGACCGTCCTCAGACCGGGCCGTACACCGACGACGTGCATCAGCACGAGGTGCTGACCACGCTGGCCTGGCTGGCCGGGCAGACCAACAGGGTCGCGCTGCAGACCAACGTGCTCGTGTTGCCGCAACGCGAGCCCGTGCTGGTCGCCAAGCAGGCGGCCGAAATCGACGTGCTCTCGGGCGGCCGGATGCGTCTGGGCATCGGGGTCGGGTGGCAGTGGCAGGAGTTCGAAGCGCTGAGCGCCAACTTCCGCCAGCGCCCGAGCCGGATGGAGGAGTACATCCGCGTTCTGCGCGCCTGCTGGACGGAGGAGCCGATCAGCTTCCAGGGACGCTACGTGCAGATCGACGAGATGTCGGTGATGCCCAAGCCGGTCACGCCGGGCGGACCGCCGATCCTGTTCGGGGGACTCTCGAAACCGGCCATCGAGCGCACGGCGCGGCTGGGCGACGGCTGGATCGCGCCGGTCGCCAGCGACCTCCAACAGCTCGCCCGGCTCTGCTCAGATCTGCGCGCTGAACTGGAGCGCAACGATCGCGATCCAGACGAGTTCCCGATCCAGTGGCTGCCCCCGCTCGACGCGGACATGTCCAGCACCTTGCGTCTGATGAGCGCCGCCCGCGGCGCCGGGATCACGAGGCTGGGCATCGGCATGCCCAACTACGACCGCGAGTTGGCGATTCCAGTGGACCAATACCTGCAGACGGTCGAGACCGCATGGCGCGAAGTCTGGCCTGAGGTGAAGGGGTAAATTCAGGTAAGGCCGGTAATCAAGCCGACGGCGATGCCAAAGCCAGTGAGTATGACGCCCGTGGCAATCAGCATCTGGCGCTGCATCCTTGTTTCCGCCTGGGCAAGCGCCCTCAGAATCTGTTCACGCATGGCCCGCAACTCCGCCTGCAGTTCAGCGCTCTCTGCCCGCACAAAGTCCTTCGTTGCGACGCCTTCGAGCTGTTCCTCGAACGTGTCGTCAAGCGCAGTGACGAACTGCTGAGCCGGCGCCTCCTCAGCGATATCGCCGTCGACCAGAATGTTGCGGAACCTGAGCGTGTCGATGATCGCCATCGTCGACCTAGCCTCCCTCTGCGTCCCAGCATAGTGCTCGCGCTCTGAGCATCGACATCAGGTAGTGCTGAGCGTTGTCGCAGCGCAGGCCGGGGCGGTGGAGAGCCGAACGGACGCCACCGACCTGTTCGGGACCGCCGACGAGAGCGTGCTCGGGTCCGTCCAGTGAGAGTGAAAGGAGGAAGCGCATGCTCAGAGTCAGCGACTCGCGATAGCGCTCGGCCCGCTCGGCATTGCCGTCGCGCTGCGCGATGGCAAGGGCGCTGACGATGCCCTCGCTGTAGGCGGCGGTGCCGATCCCGGGCGTGTTCTGGAACGCGCCGACCCAGAGGGGATTCTCGGCGTCCTCGCCGTGTTGCTCCTCGAGCGCCCAATCGGCCATTTCGTACGCGTAGTCCCGCGCCGCTTCGCCCTTGGTCAGCGCGTGCCACTGGTCGCAGGCCTGGATCATCCAGGTTGTGAAGGAGAGGTCGCGTTCGTCCTCGACTTGCCAGCGCTGCTCATAGTGCCGGAGCGAACGTTCGACGGCCGTGCGCAGCCTCGGGCGCTTGCGGATGGCGTACTGGCGGGCGAGGGCCAACACAATCTGGCCCGCGTAGTAGGTCTCGGAACCTTCGAGTTCCATGCCTCTGGCGGTCGTGCCCAGGCGTCCGTCCCTGGACTGCACCGCCAGCAGCGAGGCGGTGAGTTGGTCCACGGTCTCGCGCGGGACGCGGAACGATGCTCCGAGCTCGGAGATGGCCATGAGCAGCAGCGGCGGCGCGCCGAGCTTGGCCTCGCCGTACATGTCTTCGAGGTAGAAGAGGCGGCCCGGTCCGTCTCGGCGCAAATGGCGATCGAGGATGCCGCCGATCGCACGGGCCGCCGCCTCGCCGATCCTGCGGTCGCGGGTCAGGCGGGCAACGGTGGCGATGCCCCAGGCGCAGCCGCACTGCCGCACGAGCTGATCGAACCAGGTCCAGCCGCCATCGTTCTCGCCCGACGGCGGCGAGTATTCGTAGGCGAAGGAGCCGTCCGGCCGCTGGTGGCGCAGCAACCAGGCCGCCGCTTGCAGCGCCGAGCCGGTGACACGGTCGGGCAGCACTTCATCGCGGTCGACAAGCCGGAATCCTCCGCAGCGAGCGGAGATCCGCTCGCCGTCGGTGGGCGCGACCGTGCCCAGCGCTTCAAGCGTCGTGAACACCTCGACCGAGGTGCTCGAGGCCAGTCTGGCGCCCGGCGGACGGGCTTCGCGATTCAGTGCCTTGACCCAGGCGGCCGTGCGGCCGTCTGTGCGCAGCGCGTCGAATGGCCAGCCTCGCGCCGTCTTGTCTCCATCGCGCAGGATCAGCCCATGATGTCCCGGCAGCGGCGTCTGCAGCAGGCCGATCAGTCCCTCCGGAGAGCGCGGCTGGCGCTCCGCCTCGATTTCGACCGCCAGCGCGTCGCCGGGCTGATCCGACCCGTCGCCGAGGTCTGCGCGCAGCGCCTCGCCGGCCGACTGGGCGGCGATCAGAGCATCGGAACCGGCGCCGTGTCCCTCGGCGACGATCCGTCCGGCGCGCCAGAGTCGCGCCCGTGACGCAATCTCGTCTTCCGCCGGCGCGTCTTCCGCGACGCTCGCTCCGGCGAATCCCGCGCGTGTGGCCGCAAGCAGATCGACCGTCTCGGGCTGACGAGCCGTCACGCCGGACGCCACCTAGTACGCGCCCTGCTTCTCGAACAGGTCGCGCGGGTTGCCGATCAACATCTGGTCGACCTGGGCCTGCGACACGCCGCGTTCGAGCAGGGCCGGAATCACGTCATCGGAGATGTGGTTGAAGTGCCAGTTCGGTTGCGCCTGGCGCATGGCGTCGATGTCGGGAATCCAGTCGAGGCAGCAGGATGCATCGTGAGCCAGCAGCATCCGCTCGGTGTAGCCGTCGGCCGCCAGCTTGACTACCGTGTTGACGCGATCGTCGAAGGGCAAGATCTGGTCCAACCCGAATCGGTCCAGGCCGACGTAGGAGCCGCGATCCATAAGCGACTTCAGGTAGTCCGTGTCCGCGGTGTCGCCAACGTGACCAATCACGATGCGCGACAGGTCGCAACCCTCGTCCTCGAAAACATCCTGCTGTTTCGCGCCCAACTCGGGGGGTCCGTTGTGGGTCGCGATCGGCACGCCCGTAGCGCGGTGCGCTCGTGCGCCGGCGCGTAGACACTTCTCGTTGTACGAGTCGACCCCGCCGCCCTGATCGTCGGAAGCCAGCTTGATGATGTTGGCTTTGACCTCGGTGCCGGCGACTCCCTCGGTGATGTCCTTGATGAAGACTTGGGTCATCAACTCGGCCGGCCGTCCCCGCCAATACATCGAACGCAGCCAGTAGATGCCGGTACAGACGACGACGTTGATCGAGGTCACCTGCGCGACCTTGCCCAGGAATCCCATGTCGCGGCCCAGGTCGGCGGTCGAAAGATCGACGACCGTACTGACCCCACGCTGCTGCAGGGCGTTCAGTTTCTCGTCCGCCGACGCCACGCAACCGGCCTCGTCCCAGAGCTCCGGCCAGTTCTCGGAGATACCAGGCGAGCGAATACCGATGTGCTCGTGAATCAACGTCCGGCCCAGTTCCGACGTGTCTACTTCGCCATGCAGCGTGTTGATTGACGGCATTGACGTCGCCCTTTCCGGAGAACGCGGTGTCCTGCGGGAATGCTAACGCCCGGATCGAACGGACCGATACGCTGGCCAGGCGGCGCGCGGTCGCTCGCCGCAGACCCACACCGCAGCCGCATGAGGGAGCACTCATGGACGCCGAAGCCGCACAACAGTTGATTCAACAGGTCCGCGAGCTGGCTCGAGGCCCCTTCCGCGACCGCGCCGAGGCTGCTGATCTTGAAGGCAAGCTGCCGATTGAGAACTTCAACGAGCTGGCCGCGCTCGGTGTCTCGGGTCTGGTGATCCCGGAGTCGTTCGGCGGACTGGAGGCGGACGGCGACACGTACATCCGCGTGATTGAAGAGATCGCCTACGGCGACGCTTCCACCGCCGTCGCGCTCAACATGCACCTGCTGGTCATGTCGATCGCGAGCGCGCTGCCCCCGTACCCGCACAAAGATCAAGTGCTGCGCGCATGCGCCGAGGGCGCCTGGTGCTGCGCCCCCGGCAGCATTCCCTCGCGCGAACTGGACAACACGACCAGCGGATACCAGGCGACCGAAGACGGGGCCGACCTGATTCTCTCGGGGCGGGCCGGCTTCGCCTCGGGCGCGGATGCCGCGACCTACGCGATGATCGGCGGTCTGATCGAACGCCCCACCGAGCCGGACCTCGTGATCGCCCTGCCCGAGTTCAAGCAGGAAGCGATCACCAATCGCGGCAACTGGAACGGGATGGGGCTGCGCTCGACGGCCTCGCATGACGTCGTGATCGACAACCTGCGGATTCCTCGAGCAGACTGCTTCGTCGTCCCGATCTCGCTCCTGCGGATGGGCGAGCAGATGATCCCGCAGCTGCAGTGGCAGCGTCGGGCGCTGTCCGGCCTGGGCATTTGCGCAATCTGGCTGGGCAACGCGCAAGCGATGTTCGACGAGACCATCGCGTATCTCGAACAGCGCCGCGGCTATCTCGCCTCGGCCAACAGTCCGCTGGGCGGAACCCTCGAGCTGCGCTCGCAGCAGGCCTGGGCGCAGATGGCCCTGGGTGAGATGGATAGCTGGATCGCTTCGGCCCGGGCGATGCTCTACCACGCGGTTCGCGAGGTCGACACGGCCTATCCCGATCGACAGTCGTTCATCCGCATGCAGGTCCGCACGACCCACCACCTGCGACGCATGGCCGAGGAAGTCGCCCAGATCGGCATCAAGACCACCGGCGCGCACGCGTACGTCAAGGGGCAGCCGCTGGAGCGCCTCTACCGGGATCTGACCGGAGGCATCGTGATGGCCTGGAAGACCGACGAACTGCAGCATGCGCTCGGGCTCGCTGCGCTGGGAGAGGAGATTTCCATCGTCGGCCCGGCGGGGACGTAGCCGACATCGAGCGAGTCAGCCCAGATACTCAAAGGGATTGAGACACGCGGCGTCGAGTGGCACGAAGTCCTTGACATTGCGGGTCACCACCGTCAGCTCTCGGGACCGAGCAATCGCCGCGATCATGGCGTCGAGCGAGTTCTTGGCTTGGTCACTGACTCCCATACGTCCCCATTCCTGCGCGGCGGCCGTGTCGAATGGCAGGACCGGGAACTGACCGATCATCGCCTCTTGCAGCCATGTTTCGAGCTCGTCGGCGAACTGTGGGTCTTTGCCTCTGACCAGTTGAGCTCCGCGTTGCAACTCGGCGATGGTGATCGCGCTCAGGTGGATGTCGCTGCTGCGCACCGACAGGAACCAGGCAAAGACGGAGGGATGCGGCTCGGTTCGGCGCAACTCCGAGACGACGCAGGTGTCAACCAGGTACATCAGTTTTCGAAGAGCTCCGGCAACGGCCGCAGTCGAAACGCCTGACGGTCGGGGAGCGGGACGTCGCCCCGCGCCTCCGGAGCCAGCAGCCACTCCTTGACGCTCCGGTACTTCGACTGGCGCTGCGTCAGCAGCCGCCATTGTTCGATCGGGACGATCACGGCCGTCTCGACGCCGCGCCTGGTCACGATCTGCGGGCCTTCCTCCTCGGCGGCATCCAGGACCGCGCTAAACCTCGCTTTGGCCTCCTGCACCTGCCAGTGCTTCGGCTCTCGCGCTTCGTAGTCATTGCTCACAGCGCACCTCCTGCCTCAAAATCTGTCCTGACTAGACATCAGACTAGTTCCTTCAGATTCCTCTCGTCAAGTCCCTCCAACATTGCCTACCTGTCACAGTTCTGCCTCGCGAGGCGCGGGCTGGCTGACCGCGCCGGACGTACGAGCACTGGTACCATACTGCCGAATCCACAGCCCACCCCAACTGCTAGTGAAAGGCCGACGATGGCTTCCCCGCTCAAGACTGAACTCTGCGACATGCTTGGCATCGAGTATCCCATCATGCTGGCCGGAATGGGCGGCGCGGCCGGTCCGACGCTCGCCGCCGCCGTCTCCGAGGCTGGCGGCCTCGGTGTCGTCGGCGCGACCGGCTACACGCCCGACGAACTCTCGGGCATGATCGCCAAGGTCCGCTCCTTGACCGACAAGCCCTTCGGCGTCGACTTGCTCCTGCCCTCCTCGATCGCCGACTCCGGCAATCGCGAGGACCTCGAGCTCGAGATTTCGGCCGAGCATCACCATTTCGTCGACCAGCTCAAGCAAGAGTTCGAGATTCCCGAACCCTCGGAGCCGCTCGAACGTCCGCCGTTGACCCAGGAGTACTTCCGCCGGCAGGTCGAAGTGATCCTTGATGAGCGAGTGCCGGTCTTTGCATCCGGACTGGGTAATCCCGGCTGGATGGTGCCCGACGCGCACGCACAGGGCATGAAAGTGATCGGCCTGGTCGGCAACACTCGCAATGCCCGGCGTGTGGCGGCGGCCAACGTCGACGCGGTCGTCGCCCAGGGCACCGAGGCCGGCGGCCACACCGGACGCATCGGCACGCTCGCGCTCGTGCCCCAGGTCGCCGACGCGATCGCTCCCACCAAGACAATCGCCGCCGGCGGAATCATGGACGGCCGCGGACTGCTCGCTGCGCTTTCGCTCGGCGCCGAGTCGATCTGGTGCGGCACGGCGTTCCTTGGCACCTGGGAGGCGTACCAGGACTCCGAGGAGCGCGGCGAGACCGACGAGTGGACGCGCAAGGTCCAGTGGGACAAGCTGCTCGCCGCTGTCGACGAGGACACTCGCATCGGGCGGATGTACTCGGGCAAGACGATGCGCCACATGTACAACGCCTGGACCGAGGCCTGGGAACGGCCCGAAGCGCCGCCCACCCTGCCGATGCCGCTCCAGGGGCTGCTGGTCGGCGAGGCGCTGCGCGGCGCTCGTGAAGCGCACATCGAGGAACTCGTCGGCGGTCCGGCCGGCAATGGCGCAGGTCTGATCAAGGCCATCCGACCCGCGACCGAGGTCGTTGAAACCATGGTCAGCCAGGCCGAGCAACTGATCGAGCGCTTTGGCGCCCCGGTCGGCGCGTAGGCAGGCAGGGGTCTTCAGGTGTCCGTGCCGCCCGCTGTGGGACGGAACGGACGAAGGCAGAGCCGGGCTCCGACCGCCGAAGTGCGGCGCCCGCCCCAACTCACCCGTGACGCGTGTTCCTTCCGAGGGAAGCGGAGACTGGCGCAACTCGCCATGAGCTGAGGTCGGACCGACCATGAAGATCTGCCGCTCCTGCCACCGCGAGACCTTCGATGGGCGCGCCGCCTGCCACCGATGCGGCGCCGACGTGACCCGTCAGCGGCCGATCGCGCTGCCCAGCCGCGACGCCGCCACGCTGGTCGGGCCGGTGCCTTTCACCGACCGCCAGGGCGACCTGATCCTTGATGTCGACGGCGCCACTTTCCTGCGCGAGGACGGACGCCCGCTCTTGCACATCCCTGCATCGTCGGTCGACTCCGTGACGCCGTCCCGAGGCCGCGACCTCGTGATCAAGTGGTTCCCGCCGCACCGCACGCGCGCCCGCCGCACCCGGCTGCGCGTCCGCTGGGCGCCCCAGGCCGACCGCACCCTGCGCACCGAATGGGTCGGTTCGCACTACGCCCTGCGCGAGCCCTACGGTCACCGCGTGCCGCGAAACCGCAATCGCCGCACCGGCCGCGACTTCACCGTCGTCCGCGACCGCTGGCTTTCCGCCCTGCAGATGCTGCTCAACGCCGATCCGTACGCGCTCGAACGGCGCTAGTCATGCCGCGACGCAACCGCAAAGGACGCCGCCCGGGTCAACGGCCCCGCCGATACCACTCGACCCGCGAGGCGCGCCGCGAGCGGCGGGAACTGGTGGTGCTTGACGATCAACCAGCGCCGCCCCTCACCCGAGAGTGCGGCAACTGCCTGGAGTGGCTCCCGCCTCGAGCCGACAGCATCGGCGCGCGAGGCGGCTGCGCCCACCCCGGCAGCGGCATCCTCGCGCCCGACGCGGACACCCCTGCTTGCCCCTTCTTCACCGCCCGGCGCTAACCCAATCCGACGACGTGCATCCGGCCGGTTTCGCCGGCGACGTCGTCGACGTAGTGGAGTTTGACGTGCTCGACTTCGACGTAGGCGGGCACGATCATCCGGCCGGAGCGATTGACCCGTGATTCGACCGGAAATTGCGGTCGTTCTTCGTCCTCGCCCACCTGGTCGGGATCCAGCGCGTGGGGATGCCCGCTCCCGCGGCACCAGCCGGCGAAGTCCCCGTTGAACTCGAACCAGGCGCCGTCCGCGGCCTCGGCGTACTCCTGCATCGCGCCCAGCGCCCGCCAGAGCTGGCCCGAGTCGACCGGTTCCGGTTGGACTCTGAGCGCGACCTGCGGCAGGTGCTCGGCGACCGCCTCGATCACGTCTTCGAGCGCCGGCGGATCGATCTCGTACCAGCGCGGAGCGGCGTGGACGCTGTTGCGAGAGAGCTGCCGTTCCAGTTCCAGCGCGCGTATGCGCGCCGCGCGGATCGCGTCGACGCCGGGATGCGGGTCGCTCGGCTCCGGCGTTCGCAGAGCGCGCTGCTCGGCCAGTTCCGCCTCCAGTTCCTCAATCCGCCTTGCTTGCTCCGGATCGGGCGCTGCCGCCTCTTCGACCGGCTCGGCGGCACGCTCCTGTTGCGGCAGCGGACTCGGCGCCGACCGATCCGGCGAGGTCTGCCGTTCCAGCCACATGATCGCGGCGACCGCGCCCGTAACGAACGCGATCAGGGTCTGCAGCAGCCTCACCGATGCTCCTCCCGCACGCCCTCCAGCCAGGTCAGGCACTTGGCGTACATCGCCTCGGTGATCAACTCGCGTGAGAGCAGGTAATTGAGCAGGCCCTCCAGGGTCAGCAGCGAGTGCACCTTGACGCCTTCGCGCCGCAGACGCTCGACGCCGCCCGCGCCGCGGTCGATCAGGACGAAGGCGTCGTGCACCATCAATCCGGCCGAACGAAGCAGGTCGGCAGTCTCGGCCAGGGAACCACCGCGGGTCATCAGGTCGTCGACCAGGATCACGGTCTGGCCGGGATAGTAGGCGCCTTCGATCTCCTCGGCCACGTGACGGATCTGGCTGCCGGGATGCACATAGATCATCGGCACGTTGCTCGACAGGGAAAACGCGGTTGCGGCGTGCAGACCGCCCATCGGCACGCCCGCGATCAGCTCGAACGGGGCGATCGTCGGACGCAGCATGCCGCCCAGCATCCGCGTTTCGTCGCTCAGCAGCTCACCGATCCGGCGCAGCGCCCAGGGATGCGCGATCAGCCGTCGCACGTTGATGTACACCGGCGAACCGAGCGTCGCGCCGAGGTCGAAATCGCCGAACATGATCCCGCCGGAGTCCCACAAGGCGCGCGCCAACCAGAGGTTGCCGGGTTCGTCGCCCTGCGGCGTCCAGGCGGGCCGGCCCTGCTCGGTCATCGGCTTCCCACCGCCGGAGACACGGCATGCGGCAGCGCCTCGCCCGCCAGTCCGGCGCGCAGGTTGGCGACCGCCATGTCGGCCATCTTGCTGCGCGTGGCCAGCGAGGCCGAGCCGATGTGCGGCAGGACCACGACGTTGTTCATCTGCAACAGGGGCGAGTCCATCGAGAGCGGTTCGACGGCGGTCACGTCGAGTCCGGCGCCGGCGATCGCTCCACCGCGCAGCGCGTCGACCAGCGCCTCTTCGTCGACAATGGGTCCGCGCGCCGTGTTGACCAGGATGGCGCCCGGCTGCATCAGCTCGAAGGCTCGGGCGTCGATCAGGTTCCGCGTGTCGTCGGTCAGGGCGATGCTGACGCAGACGAAGTCGGATTGCGACAGCAGATCGTCGAAATCACACTGCTCCGCGCCGACGGCTGCCGCTTCATCCGGTCGGGACGTGCGATTCCAGCACAGCACCCGCATCCCGAACCCCTGCGCCCGGCGGGCAATGGCCTGGCCGATCGCGCCGAATCCGATCACGCCCAGGGTCGAGCCGAACACATCGACGCCGGCCATCTGGGTCGGGGTCCAGGTCTGCCACTGCCCGGCCTTGACATACTCCGCCGCTTCGACGACGCGCCGCGCCGACGAGAGGATCAGCGCCCAGGCCATGTCCGCGGTCGTCTCGGTCAGCACGCCCGGCGTGTTGCCGACCGGAATGCCGCGAGCCGAACAGGCCGCTACGTCGACGTTGTCGACGCCGACCGCCATCTGCGAGACGACCTTGAGCTGCTCGCCGGCCGCATCCAGCACGGCTGCGTCGATCGCGTCGGTAATCAGGCAGACCAGACCGTCCACACCGGCGACGTGCTGCAATAACTCCTCGCGCGTCGGCGGGAAGTCGACCGGCCAGACGTCGAGATCGAACGCCGGGTCCTTGCGCAACTCGGCGAAGCCCTCGCCCGGCAGCACTCGAGTGACGAACACGCGATACGACGCGGTCATCGACAGCCTCCCGCTTCAGAGTCAAGATAATAGGAGGGAAGGATTGGCGACGACCTCTCTTGTCCATACAGAGTTGTAGCCTCTTCGCAATGCGCTTCGGTCTGCCGGCGACAGCAGCCCTCCTGGTTGCATTGTGGGTCGGCTGTTTTGCCGACTCCGAGGAGCCGGTTTCATTGGTTGAGTACGCGGAGCTGTGCGCCGAGAGCATAACTTTGGCAGATCCTCCCTTGGACGCCGAAGAGGTCACATGGGGATTCTTGGAGGAGTCGCTCGAATCGTCGCTCGAGAGATTTCGCGCAACTGTCCCACCAGCGGCCCTGTCTGACTTTCACCGGGTAAGCATCAAGGGAATGGACTACATGCATGGTGTCGCATCCGAGCATCCGAGCGACGAGATGGCAAATCCGCTCGCTCTTGGCATAGAGGGAGTGAGGATTGCCTATCAGATCGCCCAAGCATTCGAAGATCTGCCACCAGAAGCCCGCCGAACCTTGCGCGAAGCTGGATGCCTATAGGCGGCGGATGATCAGCAACCCGATTGGCCCCAGCGTGAGACCGAGCAGCCAGCCGAGCTGGGGCGGGCGGCCCTGGCGCGAGGCCATGGCTGCCCCGGCGACGCCCATGCCGGCCCAGATCATGAGGATGAAGAGGATGATCAGCAGCGCGCCGACGAGCACGGCGACGGCGAGACCGAGGGCCGTCGCCGCCAGCCCGAGCGGGATGCCGATCAGCCAGAGCAGCAGTCGCTCGACGGGATTGCGCGGCCGGCGGTTGGCGCGGCGCGCCTGATCGCGGGCGCTGCCGGCCCAGCCCTGGCCGCGTCCGACCCAGACCGTGACCATGCGGCGGCCGTCATGCCAGTGCAGCGGTTCGCCTTCGCGTCGTGCCATGAAGCCATGCTACGCGGGAGCCGAAGGCCGCAAGCGGAGGCGGCGGGCGGTCCGCTGTCACTCACGCGACTCGCGCGCGGCGACCTGGTCGATCCGCATCTGCCGCTGGTTCGCTTCCGTGCCGCCCTGGTACTGCGGCCGATAGTCCGACTGCCGGCCTTCGATCTGCGCCGTGTGCATCCGGTCGTGGCGATAGAACGAGCGCAGCCACTGCATCAGCGTCAGCTCGCCGAAGCCCGGCGTCGAGGCCGTGTGCGCGAACTCGTCCAGCGTCAGCGAGCGAATGTAGTCGTTGGTCTTCGCCCGCTCCTCAATCAGCGAGTCCAGCAGCTCACGGACCGAATGCTGCGGCGCGCGCTCGATCGGAATGTCGACCGGCTCGCCGCGGATCTCCGCGGCGTCGACGCCGCTCTGTGCCTGGCCGGCCCGGCACCAGGCGATGTAACCGCGCTCCATCTCCCACAGATGCGCCAGTTGTTCCTTGGCCGACCACTGTTCCTCGCCGACCGCGTCCACGGGCACGTGATTGGCGTCGTCGTCATTCAATCCCTCGGCCGCGGCCAGCAGCTTGCTCCGCTCAAGCGCCATCTTGGCGAGGAGATCGTCGACGTCCTGTTGGCTGTAGGTCGGTTGCGATGTCATGGCCTGACTCCCCGCGTCGATTCAGCCCGCCGCCCGGGCGGACTTGAGCGCTCGCCGGATCTGTTCCAGGTGGGCGCGATCGTGCTCGATGTTCTTCTGCACCATGATCTCGACCGTATAGAGGTCGTGCTCCGGGTGCCGCCCGCCGCGCGACCAGTCATCCGCCGCAATCTGCTCGAGGATCGCGCCGCTCGAGGCGCGCAGCGCGAAGAAGGTCGCCACCGACGACTCGATCTCGCGGTCGTAGTGCAGATTGGCGGCGAACAGGCTCTCGTCGAAGGGCACGATCGGCGGCGAGTCGTGAGCCAGCATCTGTCGCAGACGCATCGCGTCGGCAACTTCGTTGTCGGTCAGGTGATGGACAATCTGGCGCACCGACCAGTCGCCGGGCGCTTCTCGCGCCTCCAGTTGCGACTCGGAGAGCTCGCCCAGTACCTGCTCGATCTCGAACGTCGACTCGAGATAGGCAACCAGCAGTTCCGGCCGTTCGCTGGGGTGCTGGGTCATGATCGCCTCCTCGGCCTGCTAACAAGTGCCGGTCAGCGCGTAGCGGATCTGTTCAACGTGCTCTTCCACGTGCCGCACGCTGGCGGCGAGCCAGTCCTCGACACTGCGCGACGCGTTGCCCGGCATGGGCCGCGGCTGGGTCCACTCGTCCTCGCGCAGCGAGTCGAGGATCGAGCTGGCCGACTCGACCAGCGCCTCGATCGTGTTGAGCGCCGGCGTGATCGGACGCTTGTCGTTGCGCAGACGCTTCTGCATCGCGTCGCCGTCGATCGGCCACATCTCCACCTCGATGTCGAGCAGCATCATGCGCAATCGCAGGCCGGCCATGACGGCGACGTCGGCGACGTGGTGCACGTTCTCGCGGGCCGTCCAGCCCGGCTCGGGCGGCGCGCCGTCGAGCTGGGCAATCGATACGCCGGCGACCGCTTCCCTGAGCAACTGCGGTCCGGCGCGATAGCGCCTCAGCAGCTCCCGTCGGGCGTCATCCGTCACGACTGCCGGCTCCTGACCAGCGAGGCCAGCCGCTCGACCTCGGCGTCGTCGAGCGCGCCCGCCGGCTCCGAGTCGCCGCGCAGCACGGCCAGCACATCGCCCGAGGCCCAGCGCAGCTCCAGCATCCGCTGGACGTCGGCGCCGTTCTCGCTGCGCCGCCACTCGCGCGCCATCAGTTCGCCGCGATCGTCCAGCTCTTCGACGCTGACCTCGCCGTCCGTGGCGTCCAGCCGAGGCTCCTCGGTCAGCGCCTGCGACGCCTGCTCGTCCGACTCGTAGCGCGTCAGCTCCAGCTCGATCCGCCGGTGGGCGCGGTTGCGGTAGACGGTCTGTCCGCAGACCCAGTCGAGGAACTCGCCCATCGAGCGGGGGTCGCGAAAGCTCTCGCGGTAGCCGATTACGCGGCCGGATTCATCGAGCTGCGCGATCGTCGCTTCCGGGTTGTCGTCCGCGAGGGCGAGTTCCTCGGAGGTGACCGCCTCGGCAGATTGCAGCGAGAGACCGTGAGGCAACTCGTCGCGCTGTAATCCCAGGACACGAAGTGCCGAGACCCCGTCAACGCCCAGCGACCGCCGCCGCTGGAGCGAACGAACAATTGCCTGCGCTATCGGCACGCCGACGACCAGCAGCAGGATCAGGATGCCAATCAACAGTTCAGTGGACATGAGGTCAGGCTATCGCAGCAGGGCTGCCATCGACGCGTCGAGATCCGACAGATCGTCGAGCAGCACGTCGGCGGCGTCGAGGTCGCCGGGCTCGGAGTAGCCGGTCTTGACGGCGACGACCCTGGCGCCGATGGCGTGGCCCGCCTCGATGTCGTGGGCAGTGTCGCCGATCACGACGGCGTCTGCGCCGTTGTTGGCGTGGCGGCGCAGACGCTCCAGGCCGGCAGCGAGCAGCTCGGTGCGGTCGGCGTGGTCGTCGCCGAAGCCGCCGTCGACGAAGTAGTCCCAGACGCCCAGCGGGGCCAGCTTGGCCTCGGCGGCGCGGCGGAAGTTGCCGGTGCCCAGACCCAGCGTGACCGGTTCGCGGGCCAGCGCCTCGAGCAGCGGCAGGACGCCCGGGCAGAGGCGCGAGTCGCGCTCGACCAGCGCGTCGCCGAGATGCGGCACGTAGCGTTCGATGAAGCGCGCCAGGTCGTCGGCCGAGCAGTCGCGACCTTGGCGTGCCAGCGCCGTCGGCACGATCCAGGTGTCGCTGCGGCCGGCGAAGTTCATGCCGTCGAGGGCGTTCTCGATGCCCCACAGGTCGATGAACGTGCGCGACATCGCCAGCGTCCCCGCGCCCTGCGAAAGCGACAGCGTCCCGTCGATATCGAACATCAGGATCGTCATTGCCGACCTACTCCTCGAACAGGGCGAAGTCGGACCAGCCGCCGAGGACTCGGAGCTGGAGGCCGGAGGCGTCGAGCGGGATGTCGTAGACCGCGACCACGGTGATCGTCAGTTGCGGCTGCAGGATCAGCGGTGGGGCGTAGGCGACGCCGGTCGTGGCGCGGGCCTGACCAAGCGAGAGCGCGGCGTCGGCGAGGTAGGCGCGGCCGTCGGTCGTGACGAGCTGCAGACCGTTGAGCGGCAACTGGACCGCCTGCTTGGAGCGGTTGGTCATCGTCAGTTGGACGGCGGCGAAGCGCTGGGCCGGACTGCGCCACAATCCCTCGGCGCGGATCTGGTCGGGGAAACTCAGCCCGACGATCGAGACCTCGACCGAGCCGACCCGTGCGGCCTCGCCCAGCACAATTGACTCTATCCCCAATGCTGTCGCTTCGACGGCCTGCGATGCCGCCGGCGCGTCGTCGTCGCCGCCGCCGGTCAGTTCGTCCAGGCCACCGGAGACGAACAGGTAGACGACGACCACGACGACGACGATCAGCACGAACAGCGCGTAGCGCTGGGTGCCGCTCAAGTTCCTCAGCATGGGAGGCGACCGCTCGGCGCGGCTTGCAGCCGGTTCACGCTACTCGGTGGGCAGTCCGGCGGCGATCCAGGCCTCGGTGCCGCCCTCAACGTTGTAGAGGTCGGTGAAGCCGAGCGCGGCCGCGAACTCGCAGGCGACGGCGGAGCGCTGGCCCTTGGCGCAGATGAACATGATTGGCTGGTCCTTGCCGCCGGCGATCTGCTCCAGTTCCTCGGCCCGGGTCATCACCGACATATGCGGCATCAGCGGCGCGCCGGCGGCGTGGCCGTCCTGGTACTCGTCCAGTTCGCGCGTGTCGACCAGGGTCACGCCGGCCTGTCGCTTTTCCTCCGCCTGTTCCACAGAAATTCGCTGGAACGGTTCCTGCTGCGCCATCGTGGGACCTCTCGGATCGGGTGTTCAGGGGACTCGGCTGCATCGTATCACCGCATGGGGCGGCCCCTCCGGTACCCCCTCCGCAAACCACGACACAACACCGAACACATATTCATGTACATTGACAAGAACATCTGTCTGACCCAGAAGGAGGACCCAACCATGAACATCTCACCCCGACGACGGCTCCGAGCCCTCAAGGTCCACGAACTGCGACAACAGGGCCGCTCCCTGCGCAACATCGGCAAGCTGCTCGAGATCTCCCACGCCACCGTGCTCTCCGACCTCAGGCTCGTCGAGACCCACTGGAGCCGGATCACCCAGCAGTCCGCCGACGACTTCCAGCTCGAACAGCTCGCCATGCTCCAGCGCCGCGTGCGCATCCTGCTCCGCCGCGACCTGCTCAGGGAATTCGGCGACCTGAGCCCGACCGACTTCATCCGCCTGTACGAGTCCCACAACCACGAGCTCGCCATTCTCCTCAGAGAAACCCGCCGGCTCGCCGACCAGTTGCACCAGCGCGCCGACCTGCGCGACGTCGACCTCGACCAGGACGAACTCCCGCCCAAGCTCGGCTTCCCCGAGGAAGAACTCACCGCCGCCCAACCGTCCGCCACGCCCGCTAAGCCCGGCAAGTCCAGGAAGTCACAACCCCGAGAGTCGACCACCAGGGACCACGGCATACCAAAACCAACCAAACTCAACCACTCCAACCACCGGAAACCCAGTAAAACACGGCAAATCCCGTCCCCGCCCCCGCCGCAGAAAAAGTCTGACCAACCACCCAACCAACCCCTGCCGGACCTCACCCCCGAACAGCTCTTCCAGCAGGCCGAGACCTTCCTCCGCAACCAGAACGGCAAGGAATCCCACACCCCAATCCCCATTCCCACCCCTTCTCTATCCAAGTGAGGGCTCCGGTCCCCTCTCCCCGAAGGAGAGGCCTGCCCCGCACTTGATGCGGGGGGTTAGGGTGAGGGCCTTCCGGTCCAGCCGCGATTGCCCACCCCAGCCTCGGAACCCTCACCCCAGCCCTCTCCCAGAGGGAGAGGGAGCCGGAGGGCGGATCGCCCTGGCTTTGGTTGGAGAGACGGCCGCTTAGGTTGCTGGCAGCGAACTTGGAGGCCGTTAGCATTTCAGCAATTGCGGGACTGCATTGATGACGAGATGAGGTCTGACCATGACAACCGCCGACGCCGCGATGCCGGTGAACGAGACGTATTCGCCGCCTGCCAATGTCCGCAAGGGCGCGCTGGTCACCTCGCGCGAGGGCTATGAGGCGCTCTGGCGGCGCTCGCTGGACGAGCCGGACGCGTTCTGGACCGAGATGGCCAATGCGCACCTTGACCTGATCGAGCCCTGGCACACGCTCAAGCAAGAGAACCTGGCGGCGGGTGAGATCGCCTGGTTCCTGGGCGCGAAGCTCAACGTCTCGGTCAACTGCCTCGATCGTCACCTGCCGAGCAAGGGAGACCAGACCGCGATCCTGTGGGAGGGCGACGAGCCGGCCGACAACGAGTCGATCTCCTACCGCGAGCTGCACGCCGAAGTCTGCCGGCTGGCCAACGAGCTGCGCAGCCGCGGCGTCGGCAAGGGCGACCGCGTCGCGATCTACATGGGCATGACGCCCGAGGTCGTGGCGGCGATGCTGGCCTGCGCGCGGATTGGCGCGATCCACTCGGTGATCTTCGGCGGCTTCTCCGCCTCGGCGATCGCCGATCGGGTCGAGGACTCGCTCTGCAAGGCGGTGATCACGCAGGACGAGGGCAAGCGCGGCGGCCGCACGGTGCCGCTCAAGGCGAACGTCGACGCGGCGATGGATCAGCTCGACGCCAACGGCGTCGACTGCGTTGAGTTCGTGCTCGTGCATCAGCACACGGGCGGCGACGTGACGATGCAGGACGGCCGCGACATCTGGTGGCACGAGACCGTCGCGCGCCAGTCGGACGAGTGCGAGCCCGAGGTGATGGACGCCGAGGATCCGCTCTTCATCCTCTACACGTCAGGCTCGACCGGCAAGCCCAAGGGCGTGCTCCACACGCAGGCCGGCTACCTGCTGTTCACGATGCTCAGCCACCGCTACACGTTCGACTACCGCGAGGGCGATATCTACTGCTGCGCCGCCGACGTCGGCTGGATCACTGGTCACAGCTACATCGTCTACGGCCCCTTGGGCAACGGCGCGACATCTGTGATGTTCGAGTCGATCCCGACCTATCCCGACGCCGGACGCTACTGGGACATGGTCGACCGGCTAGGGATCAACATCTTCTACACGGCGCCGACCGCGATCCGCGCGCTGATGCGCGAGGGCGACGAATGGGTCAAGGTCCACCAGCGGACCAGCCTGCGCGTGCTGGGCACGGTCGGCGAGCCGATCAATCCCGAGGCCTGGCGCTGGTACCACGACGTGGTCGGCGAGGGGCGTTGCTCAATCGTCGACACCTACTGGCAGACCGAGACCGGCGGCCACGTGCTAACCGGTCTGGCCGGCGCCAACGACATGAAGCCCGGCTCGGCCTCGCTGCCCTTCTTCGGGATCGAGCCGGTGCTGGTCGACCCCGACGGCAACGAGCTCGACGGCAACCCGCAGAGCGGCCTGCTCTGCCTGGCCCGAAGCTGGCCGGGCATGATGCGCACGGTCTACGGCGACCACGAGCGCTTCATCAACACCTATTTCATCCAGTACCCGGGCAAGTATTTCACCGGCGACGGCTCGTTCCGCGACCACGACGGCTTCTACTGGCTGACCGGCCGCGTCGACGACGTGCTCAACGTCTCCGGCCACCGGTTGGGCACGGCCGAGATCGAGGGCGCGCTGGTCGGTCACGCCGGCTGCGCCGAGGCCGCCGTCGTCGGCTACCCGCATGAGATCAAGGGCGAGGGCATCTACGCCTACGTGCTGCTCAAGGATGGCTTCGATCCGGGTCCGGACCTGGCGGTCGAGCTGAAGCGCCAGGTACGGGCGGAGATCAGTCCGATCGCTACGCCGGACAAGATCCAGTTCGTCGGCGGTCTGCCGAAGACGCGGTCGGGCAAGATCATGCGCCGGATTCTGCGAAAGGTGGCGGAGGGTGAGCCCGAAAACGTCGGCGACGTGACGACGCTGGCCGAGCCCCACGTCGTCGAGGAGATCATCGAAGGCGCCTCGGCGGCGCACTAGGGAGGAGGAGGCGTCATGTGGACAATTGCACGACCCATTGAATGGCTGTTGTGTCAACCGCAGCGGGCGGCGAACAACGCGCGGGTGGACGCCGAGAGAGTTCGCATAGACGGCATCGCTGAACGCCGAATCGCCGAATGGGAGCGACGGCGGTTGGAGATTGAACGCGATTATGCAGGCGCGCCGGATGACCGGAGGATTCGCGCCGAGTACTTCGCTCGACTGCGGGCAGAGCATGATCGCTACATGAATGAGCGGGACGAAGAGCGCGGCTGGCGGTCGGCAGCTCAAGAGGCTTGGCTTGATGAATCCAGCCGCCTGGGCCGAAAGGCCGATCGCAATTTCTACTGTCTCGTCTCGGCAGTCGTAGTCGCGACCTGGCTTGAGGTGATTGCAGTCGCGGTCTGGGCGTGAGCGAGAGCGACAACGCACTCGGAATCAACGAGATCGAGACTCCAAGTCGCAGCAGTGGGTGATCGGTGTGGTCGGTATCGGATTTGCGGCTACGACGCTCGCGGTGGGGCTGTTGGTCGCCTTCGGCTAAGGGCTTGAGCCCTACAGCAGCCGCGGGGAGCGTTTGCGGCCCGGGCGCGGGTCGTAGTTGGACTTGAACATGAGGAGCTGGTCACGCTCGATCAGGTATTTGCCTCCGTAGAGGCGGGCGGGGACTCGGCCCTGCTTGATCAGGCGGCGCATGGATTGGGGGTGGATGTTGAGTTCCCTTGCCGCCTCGACGATGTCCAGCCAGTCCTCGAACGGGTCACCCTCGGCCATGGCCCAACTCCTCAACCCTGCGGCGATTCCCGTCTGGGCGGGAATGACGGTGCGAAGTGCGAAACTGCGTATACAGAATAGCAGGTGCTCCGCCGCTCCCCGCTCCCACAGGGAGAGGGAGATCGCCGTGTATTCTGCGGCCAGATATTGGTCCAATCCTGCCGGAGATGCCCATGACCGCAGATGTCATTGCCCAGGCGCGCGCCGAGCGGCGCACGCTGCTGTCCGAGATCGAAGCCAAGCAGATGCTGGCCGCAGCCGGCGTCAACGTGACCGAGACGCGGCTCGCCGCCTCCGCCGACGAGGCCGCGTCGCACGCCGCCGAACTCGGCTATCCGGTGGCGCTCAAGGTCGTCTCCGAGGCAATCACGCACAAGACCGACGTCGGCGGCGTCGAACTGGGCATCGCCGACGAGTCCGCCTTGCGCGCCGCCTGGGACGCCATCCACGCGCGTGTCGCCGAGGCCTCGCCCGGCGCGGAGCTGCAGGGACTCTCGGTCCAGCCGATGGCCGAGCCGGGGGCGGAAGTGATCCTCGGCATCACGCAGGACCAGCAGTTCGGCCCGGTACTGATGTTTGGCCTCGGCGGCGTCTTCGTCGAGGTGCTCAAGGACGTCGCCTTCCGCATCGTCCCGCTGGAGCCGCGCGACGCGTCGGAGATGGTCCGCGAGATCCAGGGCTTCCCCGTGCTCGAAGGCTTCCGCGGCACGCCCGCCGCCAACCTCGATGCGATCGAGTCGATGCTGCTGCAGCTCTCGGAGTTCGCGGAAGCGAACCCGGACGTGGCTGAGCTCGACCTCAATCCGGTCTTTGCGCGCCCCGACGGCGCGATCGCCGTGGATGCGCGGATCCTGCTGACTTCGGACTCCTAAGGAGAACTCCAATGGCCGTGACACGTGAACGCCTGACTCGCGCGCTGGCGCCGAAGGTGGTCGCCGTGATTGGCGACAAGAAAGCCAGCGGCTACAACTGGCTGCGCTCAATGAAGGAGTTCGACGGGCCGGTCTACAGCGTCCAGGTCGACGAGAACGAGATTCCCGGGATTGAAGAACTGGGCATCCCTAATTACAAGTCGCTGACCGACATCCCCGACCAGGTCGACTTCGCCGTCTGCGCCGTACCGCGGCAGGTCGCGCCGTTCATCGTCCAGGGCTGCGTCGAGGCCAACGTCGGCGGGGTCACGCTGTTCACCTCGGGCTTCGCCGAGACGGGCGAGGAGATCGGCGTCGAGCTGCAGAACAAGATCTTCGAGATCGCCGATCCGTCCGGACTGGCGCTGATCGGTCCCAACTGCATGGGTCTGCACGTGCCCGGACTCGGTGTGCGCTTCAACCGCGACCAGCCGGCCGGCGTGCAGGGCAACATCGGCTTCGTCTCGCAATCGGGCACGCACGGGATGAACTTCTCGCTGACCGGCGCGGCGCAGGGGCTGTACTGCTCGACCCTGGTCAGCTTCGGCAACGGGATCATCCTCGAAGCGTCCGACTACCTCGAGTACCTCGCCGACGACCCGCAGACCGAAGTGATCGGCATGTACATCGAGGGCGCGCGCGACGGCCGGCGTCTGTTCCGGACGCTGCGCGAGGTCGCGGCGAAGAAGCCGGTGATCATCTGGAAGGGCGGCCAGACCGAGGGCGGCGGCCGCGCAATCCGCTCGCACACCGCCTCGCTGGCCAGCGACCAGGCGATCTGGGAAGCGATGATCCGGCAGGTCGGCGCGGTCGCGGTGCACAACCTCGATGAGATGATCGACGTGGTCAAGGCCACGCTGCTGACCAAGCGCACCCAGGGCAATCGGCTCGGTCTGATCGCCATGACCGGCGGACAGTCGGTGGTGCTGACCGATGCGTTTGAGAAGGCCGGCTGGAAGGTGCCCACGCTGTCCGACGACAGCTACGCCCAGCTCTCCGAGTTCTTCAACATCATCGGCGGCAGCTACCGCAATCCGCTGGACGCCGCCGGCACGATCGGCCAGGACCCCAAGCATCTGGACACGATCTTCGACATCCTCAACGCCGACGAGAATATCGACGCGGTCGGGATGGAACTCTCGGCGACGTTCATGGCCCGCCGCTGGCAGGACAAGCCGGAGGAGTTCGACCGCCTGATCAACAGCATCAAGCGATTCCGCGACGAGAGCGACAAGCCCTTCCTCGCCGCGCTGCACCCAAGCCACGTGGAAGAGGCGGCCCTGAAGGCCAGGCTCCGCTTGCAGGAAGAAGGAATCCCCACCTTCCCCACCTTCGAGCGAGCGGCGAATGCACTCCGGAAGGCATCAACGCTGTCGGCGGTGTAGGAACAGAAGATGACAATCGACGCCAATGTCCGGACTCCCGAGCAGCTGTTCAAAGGCTCGATACGCTACGTCGTGCCGGCGTATCAGCGCCGATATGTGTGGAACAAGACGGAGCAGTGGGAACCACTATGGGAAGATGTTCAGCGCCTAGCAGACGGCTACATGACGCTGACCCAGGAAGACGCCAACATCACTAGCGATAAGCTGCGCAGTCACTTTCTTGGCGCCGTGGTTTTACAGCAGGAGCCGACCCCGACTGGCAGCATCGAGGTTCGCAGGGTCATAGATGGTCAGCAAAGATTGACAACGCTGCAGATCTTGCTCGACGCTGTACAAGAGGTGTTCGAACTGAAGGGTCTCGCTCGACCTGCTCGACAACTCTCCAACCTGATCTTGAACGATGAGGACGACATCGAAGACGATGAAGATGAGCGCTACAAGGTCTGGCCGTCTGCGAACGATCAGAAGGAGTTCCGCTATGCAATGCACAACGACTCAACTGGTACTAGGCCAACAAAGTCACTGATCATCGATGCCCACGACTTCTTCAGGTGCCAAGTTGAGAAGTGGCTCGACGGCCGAGATGATCCGATCTCCTTTGCAAGCGGGCTACGCGTCGTCTTGGCGAGGATGCTCCAAGTCGTTGTCATCGACTTGGACGCCAACGCTGAACCTCAAATCATCTTCGAGACTCTGAATGCAAGGGGAACTCCTCTTCTACAGGCCGACCTCGTCCGCAACTATATGATCCTGAAGGCCAAGGCAGAAGGATTAGACGAAGATGACTTCAACCGAAAGTGGCTCGTGGCTTTGAGTCAGCCATATTGGCAAGAGGAAGTGCGATTCGGCCGCCTAGTACGGGCTCGATTCGAACAGTTCCTCTATTACTGGATGATGATGAAAACTGCGAAAGACTTGCGTCTTGACGAGGTCTTTCGGGAGTTTCAGAAACTTGTGGAGGTACATGAGGGAAGTGTCGCCGAAATCGCGGCTGACATCGTCAGATGCGCAGAGGTGTTTCGCGAGCTCAACAGGCCAAGTCCAACCGGCGCATTTCGTCGGTGGAGCGGCTATCTGCACTTCCGCAGCGCGCTTGACATCAATGTAGACTCACCCCTGATGCTCTGGTTGTTTACGAAGGACGTACCAACGGAGCAGATTGACTTGGCATTGACAGCATTCGAGAGCTGGTACGCACGACGGACGTTCTGGGGAAAGAGGACAGAGGGACTGAATCGTGATCTATTGGGACTTGTCGCCCTATTGGAAGATGGTGGCGACGTTCATTCGGCAGGTAGCCGTGTCGTCGAGTGGCTAAAGGGGCAGGAGAGCGAAAGAACGGTGTGGATTTCCGACGGGCGATTTGTCGAAGCCTTGACGGAGTACCGCTCTTACGGGCGGTTGGCACGAGGTCGTGTTGCGCATCTCTTGGAGCGAGTCGAGATTGGGCTGCGAACCAGTCAGGCGGAGCTTCAGACTCTTCCGGGAAACCTCCAAATCGAGCACATCATGCCAAAGCGCTGGGAGCGTCATTGGCCTCTCACCGGTGAGACGCATCCGAATTACCCCGACGCCCGCGACTATCGGAACTATGTAGTTGATTTCCTCGGCAACTTGACCCTCGTAACGGGCAAGCTCAACGCATCCGTCTCCAATGGGCCCTGGGAAGCGAAACGCTCTGCTCTCGAGAAGCACAGCGTACTTTTCCTCAATAAGGATGTGATTCACCAGGGAGGACCTACTTGGGCACTCGCGGATATCCATGAGCGGACCCATCGCCTGGCAGCTCGCGCCGTTGAGATCTGGCCAGGTCCCGACAAGTTCTAGGCTGAAAACGTGGCGACACCAATCTCTCCCGACGACCTCCAACGCCGACTCTCCGATGATGAGCCCATCGCCCTCATCGATGTCCGCGATCCTCCCGAGTACAACACGTCTCACATACCGGGGGCGAGCTTGATTCCTCGGCGGATGCTGGAGTTTGAGTTGGCTGGGGCGGTGCCGCACCCGGATACGCCGATTGTGTTGTGCGATGAGGATGAGCGGCGGGTTCACTACGCGGCCGCGACCGTGGAGCGGATGGGGTATCGGGATGTCTCGACGCTGTCGGGCGGGACGAACCGTTGGGCGTTTCTCGACCTGCCGACCGAGTGGGGTGTGAACGTGCCGAGCAAGGACTTCGGCGAACGGGTCGAGGTGGTGCACCACGTGCCCGAGATTGACGCCGACGATCTGCATGCCCGCATCGAGCGGGGCGAGCCGTTGGTGATCCTCGACACGCGCACGCCGGAGGAGTACCGGCGCTCCTGCATCCCCGGCGGGCGCAGCATGCCGGGCGGCGAGCTGGCGTTGCGGATCACCGATGTGCTCGCCGACGCGCCCGACGATGCAACCGTGGTGGTCAACTGCGCCGGCCGCACGCGAAGCATCATCGGCACTCGCGTGCTGCAGCGGATGTCGCTGGAGCGCGAGGTCGTGGGTCTGAAGAACGGCACGGCGGGCTGGATGCTGGCCGGGCACGAGCTTGAGTTCGGCGCCGACCGCGATGCGCTGCCGTCGGTCACCTCCGAGGGTCAGGCGGCCGCCGAGCAGTACGCTCGCCGCTGCGCGGCGGAGGATGGCGTGCAACTGATCGGCGTGGACGAACTCGACGAGCTGCGCGAACGCTCGCAGCGCGAGAGCGTGTACTTCATCGACGTCCGCACCGACGCCGAGCACGAGGCGGGACACATCCCCGGATTCCGCTGGTTCCCGGGCGGACAGGCCGTGCAGCGCAGCGACGATGTTGCCATCGTCCACCACGCGCCGATCGTCTTCGCCTGCGACGGCGTCGCCCGCGCGGCCTTGACCGCGTCGTGGTACCGGCAGATGGGTCATCGTCACATCTACGCGCTCGAAGGCGGAATCGGCGCCTGGACCTCGGCGGGCCGATCGCTGGAGCGCGGCTTCCAGTCGGGAGAGCCGCGACTGCTCGCTGAGGCTCGCGGCACGGTCCAGGCTGTCGCGCCGGGCGGCGTCTTCGACCGACCCGAGGCCGTCGTGCTCCACGTCGGCACGAGCCAGGAGTTCGCGCAGTCGCATCCACCTGGCGCGCGCTGGGCGCCGCGAGGCTTGCTGGAGCGCGATCTCGCAGACCTCGTGCCCGAGGAATCGACGACGATCGTCACTGTCTGCGAATCAGGCGAGCAAGCATTGCTGGCGGCTCAGACATTGCTGGAGCGGGGCCGGCCTGATGTGACCGCCGTGGCCGGGGGCATGATTGCCTACCGTGAGTCGGGAATGCCGACCGAGTACGGCCTGACGGGCGTGCTTGCGCCGCCCAACGATATCCTCACCTTCGGTCCGCAGCGCGGTTTCGCCGACATGCAGCACTACCTGCGCTGGGAGACGGCGCTGGGCGAGAAGTACGTCGGAGAGTCTCCGTAGCCAGCGCCGCGAGCCCGTGCAACACTTGAGGCATGGTTCGCTTGGCCAAACTCCGACGCCGCAGGCTCAAGCCGCTTCAGGGCGCTCGACTGATCGTCGGGCTGGGCAACCCCGGACCGGACTACTCGCAGCATCGACATAACTCGGGCGCGCGATCCGTCGAACACATCCGCAAGGCGCTGCGACTGCCGCAGTTCGAGCGGGAATCGCGCTACCGCGTGACACAGGGCGAGACCGCGACCGGGCCAGTGGCGGTCGTCATTCCCCGCCTGTTCATGAACGAGTCGGGCCAGGCGGTGCAATCGTTGCTCGACAGGTACCGCGCCGATCCGTCCGATCTGATCCTGCTCGTCGACGAGCTCGACCTGGAACCGGGCCGCATCCGGATCCGGCCCTCCGGCTCCGACGCCGGGCAACGTGGCATGCGCTCGATCAAGTCGGTGATCGGCGAGCTCGATTTCCCGCGCGTACGGATCGGCGTGGGTCGGCCGATGGTCGAATGCAAGCCCTCGCATCATCCCGACGACGTCGCCGACTGGTTGCTGAGCGATCCGACGCCGGCGGAGCGCCAATTGCTGTTCGAGGCCGAGCAACGCGCGGCCGAAGCAGTCGTGCACATGCTGGAGCACGGTGTCGAGTCGGCGATGAACGTGTACAACCGATCCACGAGCGACGCGGCCAAAGCCGAGAGCGGAGCGGGCGATGCCGGCACAGGATGAGTCACCCGGCGTCGAAGCTGCGCTGGCGGCGCCCGCGCTCGACTGGCTGAGCGAGTCGGCGGCGCGTGAATTGTCGGCCTACCTGCTCGAACACGAACCGGCCGAGATCCGCGCCGACATGCAGCGCAGCGCGGAGCAGCTTGAGCGAATCCGCGAGCGGCTGCTGGTCCTGGCCGAGCCGCCGCAAGTTGCCGCACCCGACGAGGCGCGGATCGCCGAACTGGAACGCGCCGTCTCCAATCTGCAGCAGCAGCTCGACGATCGGGACGCGGAACTCGATCGGTCAACCGAGGCGCACGTCGCCGAGCGGACGCGAATGAGCGAGGCAAGCCGGGCCGCCGACGCTCGGATTGCCGAACTGGAAGCGGAGCTGTCGGAGGCGGAGCAGACGGTCAACGGGTTGCGCGCCAAGAGCGAGAGCTATGCCGCCGCACTGGTCGATCGCAGCGCCGTGCCGGACGACCTGACGGACGAGATCGCGGAGGCGGAGGCGCAGTTCACGATCGCCGGTGTGATCGAGATGGCGCGCGACCGGTGCGAGCGCGTCGCGCTGCCGGAACCGGCGCTGCGCGAGATCGACACGCTCGACGCCGACGAAAAGGCGGCCGACTGGGCCCGCGAACTGTGGAAAGCGCTGCGCGCGCTCAATGCCTACGCCGAGGAGAGCGAATTCTTCCAGGGCGGCTTCTGGGAGTGGTGCGAGCATTCCAACAGCGATCACAATCTCTGGCCGGCGACGCCGAAGAAGCTGGCGATGAAGGAATCGGACACGGTCAGGAACGACAGCCGCCTCTGGCGCATGCGCCGATTCCTGGTCGACAGCAAGGTCTCGCCCAACGGCTATCAGCACATGGAAGCCCACCTCAAGATCGCCGAGGGCGGCGGTCAGCACATCCCGCGGCTCTACTTCCACGACGACGCCAAGGGCCGCACCGGTCAGATCCACGTGGGCTTCATCGGACCGCACCGCCTGGTCCAGACCAGTCAGACCTAGACCGCCGCCGGTGGCGGTTGGTCGGAGCGCAGTTCGAACCGGCCGCCTAAGCTGAGTCACGGACTCAGCGGACGGAGCATGCGCGCGTGAGCGCCCGCGACCCGCACGACACGCCTCCTGGCCTGCTTGCAGGACTGGGTCAGGCTGTGCTCGACGTGCTGCGCCCGTTCGACGATCAGCCGATGCTGGGTCTGCCCGACGCCGCCAAACCGGCCGTGATCGCCGCGCTTTGCGGCCGACACGATGCGCCGGTCCTGGTCCTCACCCCGACCCCGTCGGACGCGGCCGACCTGGTTGACGCGCTGCCGCTGTGGCTGGGCCGCGCCGATCGCGACCGGCTGCTCCACTTCCCCGCCCGCGAGACCGCGCCCTACGAGCGCCAGCTCCCGCCGCCGGACGTGGTCGAAGCGAGGCTCAACGCGGTCGCCGCGCTCTCGAGCGGATCGCCGATCATCGTCTCCGACATAGACGCCGCCGTACAGCGCACTATTGCTTCGTCCAGCGCTCCGGTCACGGTGCAGCGCGGTGCCAGTCTTCGGCTCGACCGCCTGCTGCAGGCCCTCGACGCCAACGGCTATCGTCGCGGCCGGCTCGTGGTCGAGCCGGCGACCTTCGCCGTACGGGGCGGGATCGTCGACATCTGGCCGCCGGCCGACGACGCGCCGCTGAGAATCGAACTGTTCGGCGACGAAGTCGAGTCGATCCGCCGATTCGACCCGCGCTCGCAACGGTCGTCGTCGAACGAGTCGGTGGAGGCGGTTGACCTGCGACCGGCTCGGGAATGGAGCCAGGGCGATGCCTCGCAAGCGCTGATTGCGCGGCTGCTCGACTCGGTTGACGGCCAAGACTGCGCGTCTGAGGAAGCGGACGCGACCGGGGCCGAGGCTGCTCTGCTGGCGATGGACATCGAGCACCTGCGCGCAGGCAGCCAGACGGTGCGGCCCGACTTCTGGACCCAGTTCCTCGCGCCGGGCACGATCTTCGAGCATCTGCCCGCCGACGCGCTGATCGTCCTCGACGAGCCGCACGATCTCTCCTCGCGATCGGAGGATCGCGACGAGCGGGCGGCGCACGCGCGGGCCGAGCTCGAACAGGGCGGCCGCATTCCTCGCGGCCTGCCCCATCCGTGGCTGACGTCCGAGGAACTCGACGCCCGGATTACGGACGCGCCGCAGCAGGTCCGATCGCTGTCGCGGCTCGCCGGCGGCGCGCAGCGACTGCCGTTCCGTCCCGCCGCACGTCTGGCGGGCAAGCTCGCCGAGTTGTTCGAGTCGCTGCGCCAGGCGCAGGGCTCGGGATCGATGGTGCTCGTCTCGCTGCAGGAGGCGCGGCTGTCGGAGCTGATGGCCGACCTCGGTCTGCCGCTGGCCCGGCTCGAGCCTGAACGGGCGCCCGATCCTTCGACGATCAGCGTCGGGCGCGCGGCTGTCGCCGAGGGCTGGCAGCTCGACGACCCCAGGACCGGCGAGCGCCTGATCACCCTGATCAGCGACACCGAGATCTTCGGCTTCGAGCGCAAACGTCAGCGGCGGCCGCTCAAGCCCCGAGGCGTGCCTGAAGCCGACCCGCACCTGCTGGAGACGCTCAAACCGGGCGACTTCGTCGTCCACGTGGACAGCGGAATCGGCAGGTTCCAGGGCATCGTGCGCCAACAGGTCGGCGAGCGCGAAGGCGAGTATCTCGATATCCGCTACGCGAAGGATGACCGCCTGCTGGTGCCCACCGACAAGCTGGACCGGGTCCAGCCCTACGTCGGAACGTCGGACGCGCCGCCGACGCTGACCCGGCTGGGCAGCGGACAATGGCAGCGGGCCAAGGCTCGCGTGCGCGGGGCCGTCGCCGACATTGCCGACGAGCTGCTGGAACTACACGCGGCGCGTGAGACCGAGCCCGGACTCGCGATCGAGCCCGACACGCCCTGGCAGATCGAACTTGAAGCCTCGTTCCCCTACGTCGAGACGCCGGACCAGCACCTGGCGATTGAGGAAGTGCGCAGCGACCAGGAGGCGGCCAAGCCGATGGACCGGTTGATCGTCGGCGATGTCGGCTACGGCAAGACCGAGGTCGCAGTGCGCGCCGCATTCAAGGCCGTCATGTCGGGATTCCAGGTGGCGCTGCTGGTGCCCACGACGGTGCTGGCCCAGCAGCATTTCGAGACCTTCCGCCAGCGGCTCGCCGCGATGCAGGTCCGGGTCGACCTGCTCTCCCGCCTGCGCACGCCGGCCGAGCAGCAGGTCACGCTGGACGGGCTCAGGTCGGGCGCGGTCGACATCGTGATCGGCACGCACCGGCTGTTGCAGAAGGACATTGGCTTCAAGAGTCTCGGCCTACTCGTGATCGACGAGGAGCAGCGCTTCGGCGTGGAACACAAGGAGCGTCTGAAGAAGCTGCGCCGCGAGGTGGACGTGCTCACGCTCTCGGCGACGCCGATCCCGCGCTCGTTGCACCAGGCCGTGACCGGCATCCGCGACATGTCGACGATCGCCACACCGCCCGAGGAACGCCTGCCGATCACGACGTACGTGATGGAACGCGACGACAGCGTGATCCGCGAGGCGATCCTGCGCGAACTGGACCGCGGCGGACAGGTGTACTTCCTGCACAACGAAGTGCGCACGATTGATCGCGAAGCGCTCGCCTTGCAGCGACTTGTACCGGAGGCGAACATCCTCGTCGCGCATGGTCAGATGCCGGCCAACCTGTTGCGACGGCACATGGAACAGTTCACCAATGCCGAGGCCGACGTGCTGGTCTGTTCGACGATTATCGAGTCGGGCGTCGATATCCCGCGTGTCAACACGATCATCATCGACCGCGCGGAGCGCCTGGGCCTGGCCCAGATGTACCAGTTGCGCGGCCGCGTCGGTCGCTCCAGCGTCCGCGCCTACGCGTACCTGATGACGGAGCCGTACCGCTCGCTGAGCGAGGTCGCGCAGCGCCGGCTGGCCACGATCATGGAGGCGGACGACCTCGGGGCCGGCTTCCAGATCGCGCTCAAGGACCTGGAGATTCGAGGCGCCGGCAACCTGCTCGGCGCTCAGCAGTCGGGACATATCGGCGCGGTCGGCTTTACGCTGTTCACGCAACTGCTGGGAGAAGCAGTCGAGCGCGCCCGCTCCCAACGTTCCGGCCAGCGTACGGTCAGCACGCAGCAAGGCACACGGGTCAGCGTCGACCTTGCGGTGCCCAGCTTCCTGCCCGAGTCCTACGTCGACGACACCGGCCTGCGCATGTCGCTCTATCAGCGTCTGGCCGCGGCAGCGTCGCCGCAGGCGGTCGAGGAGCTGGGCCGCGAGCTGCAGGATCGATTCGGCGCGCTGCCGCTGCCGGCGCGCAATCTGCTCGGCGCGCTCAAGCTCAAGGTGCTGGCCTCGAGAATCGGCGCCGAGTCGATCCAGTCGCAGGGAGACCGAGTCGTCATCCGCCTCGCTCCCGGTCTCCGCTTCAGCGACGCCCAACGCCGGATGCCCGTGCCGCGCCAGATCGAAATCGGTCCCACCCAGCTCCGCTTCACGCCGCCCCGCCGCCTCGCCGAGTCGGACTGGGACCCGGTACTGTCAGACGCGCTGGCGAGGCTGAGCAACGCCTGAGCGACGCCCCTGCGCCCGGTCGACGCTGGCATTCACGGGATTGCTGTCTACGCTGTTCCAGTGAACCTTCGATCTCCGTGGACGCTGCTGATCCTTGCTGTCCTGGCGGGTATCCCCTCGTTGGTCTTCCGGCTTGGCGGAATCGAGCTGGATACGTACCCCGAGGTGGCCATCTCCGGGCTGGCGATCCTGACGGCGGCGTTCCTCATCTCGTCCGGCGCGGAGGCGTCGCAGCACGACATTCCGGCGGCGCTGGCGGTCGCCCTGGTCGCCTTCATCGCCGTGTTACCCGAGTACGCGGTCGACCTGCTTCTCGCCTTCGAGGCGGGCCAGTACGCCTCCGATCCGGTGGCGTTCGCCGGCTTCTCGGAGAAGGCCAATCTGGCGCTGGCCAACATGACCGGCGCCAACCGATTGCTGCTCGGCGTCGGTTGGGCGACCGTGATTTTCCTCTTCGCCTGGAAGGCGGCGGGCCCGCGCGAGCTGATCATGTCCACGGCCCGCCACGCCTGGCGAGACCTGCGCGGCCGCCCCAACGACGGCACCGAGCCCGAGCTGACACTGCCGCGCGGCATCACGCTCGACATCGGCATCCTGATTGTCGCCACGCTCTTCTCGTTCGTCATCGTCGCCAAGGGACGCATCGCGCTCGAGGACACGATCCTGCTGGGCGTGCTGTTTCTCTGGTATGTGATCCGGCTCGCGCGCGCTCCCGTCCACGAGCCCGACCTGGAGGGCCCGGCGGAAGCCATTGGACGCCTGCCGCCCTGGCCGCGCCGTGCGACGGTGATTTTCTGCATTGTCTACTCAGCCATCGTGATCGGGCTCGCCGCCGAGCCGTTCGTGCACGGACTCGAATACGTCGGCCGCGACGTAGGCATCGGCGAGTTCTTCGTGATCCAATGGATCGCGCCGTTCGCCTCGGAGTCTCCCGAGTTTCTGGCCGCGCTCTACCTGGTCTGGCGAGGCTCGGCCGGGTTGGGCGTCAACATGCTCATCTCCAGCAAGGTCAATCAGTGGACGTTGCTGATCGCGTCGGTGCCGATTGCCTACATTGCCGGCGGCGGCGCGTTGTCGGGGATCACGTCGAGCGACACGCAGGTGGCGGAGGTCTTCATCACCGCGGCGCAGTCGATCTTCGGCGTCATGCTGATCATCGACCGTCAGCTCACGGCGCGTGCGGGCCTCGCGCTGCTCGGTGTCTTTCTGGCGCAGTTGATCAGCCAGTTCTTCTTCCAGGAAAACAACTTGATTCGCTGGATCTTCGGCGTCATCTATCTTGGCTGCGCGGCGGCGATGCTGCCGAGCCACTGGCGGCTCTTCCCGCCTACGCTGCGCGAGGCCTTTCAGCGCCCCGGCGCGGTTCCCAAGGAAGGAACTCACGCATGACGAATTGGGCCGACCTCTCCAATCAACTCGAAGGCGCGCTTGGACTCGCCAACCCGCCGCTTGCGATCACCTTCCACGCTTCGGCGAGCGGCGTCGACCGATTCGAATCGAACATGCCGTCGCCGGCCGACGACGGCCGCACGGGCGCCGTCCCCGCCGGCTGCGTGTTTTGGATGCACGCCGCCGACGCCACGTTCTCGACAGTCGCACAGGACCACCGCAATTGTTCGGTGGGTTCCGTGACGCACGGCTTCCTGGGCCTGATGGACGTGCTGGAGAGCGGTGATGTCGGCGCGCTGCTCGAATCGGGCTGGGTCACCCCCGAAGCCGCAATGGCCATTCCCGTTGTCGAGGAGAAGCCGGAGGAGGTCGTCTACGGACCCCTGGGCGAGTCGCCGTCCGACCCCGATGTCGTGCTGCTGCGGATCACCGGACGCCAGTTGATGGTGTTGCACGACGCGTTCCCCAACCTGCGGATCGAGGGCAAGCCGCAGTGTCACATCATTGCGATCGCCAAGACCGGCGAGATGGCCGCCTCGGTCGGTTGCCAGCTCTCGCGGGTGCGCACCCAGATGCCCAACGCCGAGGTGACCTGCGCCATCCCGGCCGCGCAGCTTTCCGCACTGCTGGAGCGACTGGAAGAGACCGCGGTCGCCGACCGCGCCGTCGCCCAGTATGCCGCCGACGACATGACGCGCTTCGCCTAGGGTCAGGGAACGCAGATGCCGGGCAAGTGGTTCGAGGAGCTTGAGCCGGGGCTCGTGATCCGTCACGAGCCCTCGCGCACGGTGACCGAGGCCGACAACCTGCTCTTCACGGCTCTGACGCACAACAGTCAGCCGCTGCATCTCGACGCCGAGTTCGCCGGTGGCACCCAGTTCGGCCAGCGGATCGTCAACAGCATCTTCACGCTCGGGCTGGCGGTCGGTCTGAGCGTCGCCGACACCACGCTGGGCACCACGCTCGGCAACCTGGGGTTCGACGAGACGACCTTCCCCAATCCCGTTTTCATTGGCGACACGATTACCTGCGAGACCGAGGTGATCGATCGCCGGGCATCAAAGAGTCGCCCCGACCGAGGCATCGTGACCTTCGAACACCGCGGCGTCAATCAGCGGGGCGAGTTGGTCGTCAAGTGCCGAAGAGCAGGCATGATGCTCAAGCGGCCGAACGACGCTTGACCGGCTTGCGCAACAGGAACGTTGTAGAAGCGGAAACGGTTGAGTGCCAACGGTTACCGGCAACGCGTCGCTCGTTCGGCGCGGTGATAGGCTGGCTCTCGTCGGAGCGTGGCGCAGCTTGGTAGCGCACTTGACTGGGGGTCAAGAGGTCGCCGGTTCAAATCCGGCCGCTCCGACCATCCGCTAGCCTGCGTGCGACAGCGGCAGGAGTAAGCACATGACCACTGCTAACACCACACCGGCGACCGTCGTACTGATTCACGGTGCCTGGCACGGGCCCTGGTGCTTCGACAAGGTCGTCGAGGGTCTTAACGCCCGCGGCGTGCCCGTTGTCGCGGTCGAGCGGCGGCGAATGCATGAATCGAGCGGTCAGCTTCGCGGTGTGACCGACTCCGCGGAGAACGAGGCGATCGTCCGAGCGGCGCTGGACGAGATCGACGGGCCCGTTGTGGCGTTGGGGCACTCGTTCGGCGGCGTCTCGCTGACCACGGCGCCGCTCGGCAACGACAACGTCAAGCACCTTGTCTACCTGACCGCGATCATGCCCGACACCGACGGCTCGATGCCCGACAACTTCGTCAATCCCGAGCTTGCCACCGCCGTAGTCGCCGGCGAAGACGGTTCGACCACAGTGCAGGACGACAAGATTCGCTACGCCTTCTACCATCAATGCTCGGACGAGGACTATGAGCGGGCGCTGACGGAACTCGTCCGTGACGAGGCGGCGATTCCCCTGGACGATCCGCCCCGGGACACTGCCTGGAGCAAGATCACGACCACCTACGTCGTCTGCACCGAGGACCAGGCCCTGCTCGCCGAAGGACAACGCACGCTCGCCCGTCGGGCAGATCGTGTGGTCGAGTGGTCTACCGACCACTCCCCGTTCTTCTCCGCCCCAAACCTCATGGTCGACCTGCTCGACGGCCTGGCCCGCGAGTACGCCGAGTAGAGGGCAGCCACGGGCTCTGGAGCGCCTACTCCTCCAGCAAGCGATCGAGCAGCTTGGTCGGGCTGACGGGGAGCGAGTTCATGCGGATGCCGGTGGCGTCGTAGATCGCGTTGGCGATTGCGGCCAACGGCGGCACGATCGGCACCTCGCCGACGCCGCGGACGCCGTAGGGGTGGCTCGGGTTGGGTACCTCGACCAGGATCGTCTCGATCTCGGGCAGGTCGAGTGAGGTCGGCATGCGGTAGTCGAGCAGGCTGGCATTGGCCATGCGGCCCTCGGGGGAGTAGACGTACTCCTCGGTCAGCGCCATGCCTGCGCCCTGCGCGACGCCGCCCTGCACCTGGCCCTCGACGTAGGCCGGATGAATCGCCGTGCCCACGTCCTGGACGGCCGAGTAGCGCAGGATGTCCACCTTGCCGGTGTCGCGGTCGACCGCCACATCGACGATGTGGCAGCCGAAGGCCGGACCCGGCCGCGACGGCGATACGTCGGCCGCACCCTGAATCTGACCGCCGGTGCGTTGGAGCCGACCGCACACTTCGTCGAACGACATCTGCTGCGAGTCGGGCCCGTTCAGCGCGCCGTCCTCGTAGCTCACCGCGTCAACGTCGCAGTCCCAGATCAGCGCCGCGCGCTGGCGGAGTTGCTCCTGCATGTCGAGCGCCGCCTCATGGACGGCGAGGCCGCTGGCGTAGGAGACGCGTGACCCGCCGGTCACATTGGTGTAGCCGATCTGGTCGGTGTCGACGACCTGGGGCCGCACGCGTTCGTAGTCGATGCCCATCGTCTCGGCGAACTGCATCGCCAGTCCGGCGCGCTGACCGCCGATGTCGACCGAGCCGACCGAGAGGTTGACGGTTCCGTCGGCGCTGGTCATGGCGTAGGCGGACGACTCGCCGCCGGCGTTGTGCCAGAAGCCCATGGAGACGCCGCGGCCGACCAGGCGTCCGTCTTCGTCGATGCCGATCTCCGAGCGGTAGTGGGGCGAGTCGATCGCCGCCTGCATCGTCTCGACGGCGCCGATCTGCGGCATCGGCACGCCGTCGGCTCGACGCGTGCCTTCGTGGGCGGCGTTCTGCGCGCGGAGCTCCATCGGATCGCGTTCCAGCCGTTCGGCCAGTTCGTCGATCAGCGACTCCACCGCGAACGTCGCCTGGGGCGAACCCGGCGCGCGGTAGGCGTGGGCCTTGGGCTTGTTGGTGACCACGTCCAGCGCGTTGATGTAGAGGTTGGGCACCTCGTAGTTGGACAGCATGCAGGACGCGCCCGCGCCGACGGGCGAGCCGGGGAACGCGCCGGCTTCGTAGGCGAGCGTCGCCTCGGCGGCGACGAGGGTGCCGTCGTTCCTGGCGCCGATCTTGCAACGCACGTAGGTCGCGGAGGTGGGGCCGGTGCCAATCAGCACCTCTTCGCGGTTCATGTACATCTTGACCGGCCGGCCGGTCAGCTTCGACATCACGGCCGCCGCCGGTTCCATGTACGGCTTGGTCTTGCCGCCGAATCCGCCGCCGATCTCCATCGGAACGACCTTCACGCTGGCCATGGGAATCCCGAGCATGTGCGCGACCGTGTCGCGGATCGCGAACGGGCCCTGCGAGGAGGTCCAGATTGTGAGCGTGCCGTCGGGAGCCCAGTAGGCGGTGCCGGTCTGGGGCTCGATGTAGCCCTGGTGCGCGGCAGCGGTGTCGTACTCACCCTCAAGGATGATGTCCGCCTCTTCGAACCCGGCGGCCGGATCGCCCTTCTCGAACTCAAGCTGCGAGGCGATGTTGGAGTCGCGCTCGCCGCGGCCGTCGCCGGGCACAAAGCGCGCCACCATTTCGACCGTCTTCATGCCCTCGTGCAGGATCGGCGCGCCCTCGGCCATGGCGTCGTGCACAGTCAGCACCGGCGGCAGCACTTCATACTCGACCTCGATCAGCGACAGCGCGTCTTCGGCGAGGTGCGGGTCGGTCGCGCAGACGCCGGCGACGGGATGGCCCTGGAAGAGCACCTTCTCTGAGGCGAATGTCTGCTCCAGCACCCATTTGTAGGGCGAGACGCTCTCGCCGAAATCGAGGATCGCGTCGGATGCGCCGGGCAGGTCGTCGTGCGTGATGACGCAACGCACGCCATCCAGCGCTTCCGCCCTGGACGTGTCGATGCCGAGGATTCGCGCATGCGCATGGGGCGAGCGGAGGATGCGTCCGTAGAGCATCCCCGGCAGGGCGATGTCGGCACCGTAGTTCGCGCGTCCGGTGACCTTGTCGACGCCGTCGGGCCGGATCGGCCGAGTCCCAACGACATTGAAGGTCGGCTTGGTTTCGGTCGTCATCGGCGGCTCCTCATCACTCTGCAGATGGTGCGGAACAGGATATTCGCAGCAGCACTGTGGTGGAAACGAGTGATTTCCTGCTGTGGGCGGGCCATTTGTGCTCCGTGATGTCAGATTTGGTCAGATCCGGTCAGATTTTGTCTGACTGAGGGCAGATCCGGGCGAGCCATGTCGGTCCAGGTCAGGTGCTGCCGGGTCATGTCGGACGGGTTGGTGAGGTTCATCAAGCGCTCCTGGATCGCTCATGCCGGTCGGGTACCGGCGATTGTATCCGAACTGACATTCGCATGGTTCGCTGCGCTGTGTCGGGGACAACGGGCGTGATCCGGAATCCTGTCCGGACCCAACGAGTGTGAACAGGCGCTAGCCGCCTGCCATGGCCGGGATGATGTGGATTTCGGAGCCTTCGGGGACCTTGGCCAGCAAGCCGAGCGGCTGCTCGACGCTGTTGACGGCAATGGTGAGGCCGGGCTTGAGCTGGTCGTTCTCAATCAGCGACACGTGGAAGCCGGGATAGCGCGACTCCAGGTCGTCGATCACCTGGGCGATCGTTCCTCCGCTGGCGGGCACGGTGCGCAGCCCGCCGGTCAGGGGTCTCATGCCGATTGGGACAAAGACGGTCAGATCGCCGGACATAAGACTGCGCCGGTGACTGCTCTCCGACCGCTCAGAGCTTGAGGCTGCCCTCGGCAACCACCGCGATCACGCCGTCTTCCTTCTCCACCCAGCAGGCGATGTCGCGGCGAGTCGGGTCGTCGGCGTTGACGCCCTGCAGGACGCCCTTGACGCTGACCGTCTCGTTGGGCCAGACGATGTTGGTGAACTTGACGAGCAGCTTGCCCGACGACTTCCAGGCATCGCCGAAGCGCTGATCCAGCAACTCGCCAATCAGCGACATCGTCATCTTGCCGCCGACCACGACATCGCTGAAGCCGAGCTCCTCCGACGCCTGCTTGTCGGTGTGGTAGTTGCGGTCGCCGTGGAAGAAGGAACCGCACATCTCGAGGCTGATCGTCCGCACGATTGGGCAGAACGGTTCTCCCTCGGGCAGCGAGTAGGTGCGCGCGCCCTCCTTCTTGGACGGGTCGCGGAGGGTCACCTGGCCTTCGCTCTGGTCGAGCACGAACGACTGATGGTGCCGCTGGACGACGGCGACATCGCCGTCTTCGTCCTTGAGCACGGTCTCGGTCAGGATCACGCTGCGGTCGCGGCGCTGATAGACGTCGAGCGACCGTCCCGAGGCCTCGTAGCGGGCGCCGGGCTTGAGCGGGCTGCGGAACTCCCACTCCTGGCGCAACCAGAGATTGCCGAAGTCGTTCTCAAAGTACATCCGCGTTGCCATGTCGACGTTGGCCGCGACCATCGACGGGGCGCTGTGCGCCCCGTGCGGCCGGTTGATTTCGAGACCCTGGTAGTAGTCGTCGAGCGCTTGCTCGTCGATCACGATTTGCGCCGATCCCAGGTCGACGCCCGCTTTGGGCTCGGCAAACTTGGCAATCGCCATGACTCTGCTCGTTTCCGTGTGTATCGCTCTGCGATGTCAATCGATGATAGCGACGACCGATCCCTGCCTATTCGGGAGCCGGCTGTACCCATTCGATGTCGTCTCCGTCGAGGTACATCCAGAGCGGCTGATCGTGTGTCAGCGTGCGCAAGGTGTTCAGTCTTGCCGGCAACGCGGTCGCGTAGAGCCGCCAGCGCTGGCGCTCGGCGTCCCAGGTGTAGACGCGGAAGTCGCGATCCTCTAGCGAGGCGAAGGCGCTGCCGACACTGGTCGCCGAGCCGCTCCAGGTGACCGAGTTCCAGCCCCGGCGCAGCTTGACGACGCGCACGTCGCGATACTCGAACGCGTCAACTCCGACGGTGGGCCGTGATCCGTTGAGCAGCAGCGTGATGTCGACCGGGCCGGCCGACGCCCCCGGCGAGGAGACCGTGACACACTCCTCGGACCAGAAGATCACCCTGGCCGGACGGTTGCCGAACCAGACCCGGGGAGCGATGGCGTCCGAGGCGAGACCCGACCCGCAGATCTCGACCGTCTCGCCGCCTTCCAGGTAGCCGGCGTCGGGAGTCACGGTGGCGATCCGGCCCTGGGCCGCGATCCGGTGGATATCGCTCTCGGCCGTTGACTGGTTTCCAGGTCGATGGGCGATGACCGAGAAGTGAGACGCGTCACGGTCGACCGCGATGTCGCTGAAGCGGAACTCGTCCTCAACGACCGGCGCCGCGGCCGCGAACTGGCGGGACTCTGCCGGGCCGGCGTAGAGATGCGCGACCTCCGCGCCCTCGGCCCTGCCGGAGATGTTGATCCCGGCGGCGCTCCAGGCGAGCGACTCGATGACCGGCGCCGGCCAGGGCGAGGAGATGCTGACTCGTTGGCCCCGAATCTCGTTGCCCCAGACGAGTCGCGGGCCCGCGGGCGCTGAACTTGACGCCTCGATCACGACGCCGATCTGGTTGCCGCGGATCCGATTGGCGCCCGCGAGCGGTTCCGCTGCGACTCTCGCGCCGGGGCTGACCGCGCGCAGCCGGACCGAGCGTTCCCCGCCGGCCGAGAACGCCTCGCGATATTCGAGCGGCGCACCGTCGACCGTGAAGCGAAGCTCCTCGCCCGGTCCGGTGATCGTGGCGAAGAAGCGGGACGCCGGATCGAGCGGAACTGAGGCGGCGAGGCGGCGATCGAGGTAGATATTGACGAGCGATCCGGCGGGCGCGGGCACGCCGTCCAGGCTGACCGTGCCGCTGAGTTGCAGCGACGCACCGGAGCGCGGTTCGGACGCCGCGGAGCTGAGCGGATCGATCGGCGGCCATTGTGCGTGCGGCGCGACCAGGTCGGGAGGCAGCCCGGGTGGCCCAATCAGAGCCCCGACCGCGCCCGCTCCGACCTGGACGCCGGTCCCGCCGTTGTCCTCGATCAGGCTGCCGGTCACCTCAGCCGAGCCGCCTGCGTCGATCAGAATCCCGTGCGAGTCGTTCTCCCGGATTTCTGCCCCGACAGTTTTCGCGTCTTGCCCGAGAACCGCCACGCCGACTGCGCCGCCCAGGACGCGGACGCCGTGGACCGTCGCGCCGTCGCCTGCGATCTCGACTCCGGCCTCGCCCGCGCCGCTGACGGTCAGGGCCCAGAGCTCACAGTCATCGCCGAGTTCCAGCCCGACCGCGATGCGGCTCGCGTCGAGCGTCCAGCCCGCTCCGTCGATGATCGTTCCCGCCCGGACCGGCGGCAGCGGCGAACGGAGCGAGATCGTCCGCGCCTCGACGGACGCATCGAAGAGGATCATCTGTGCGCCGCCGGCCAGGGCGTCGCGCAGCGAGCCGAACCCGCTGTCCGCGGCCGACGTGACGGTGATCGCACCGCGCAACGCCGCATTGACGGCCGCCTCGGCGTTGACCAGTCCGGCGCCCGAGGCCGGATCGGGTCCGGCTGGCGGAAGGTCGGTCGCGGTCTCGATCAACAGATCGCGGATCAGCCGACGCTCGAGTTCGGGACTGCCGCCGTCGGCCGCGAGCAGTGCCGGCTGTGCCTCGAGCATCAAGGCACCAATCGCGGCCACGTGTGGGGCTGCTGCCGACGAACCGCCAAACCGCGGCCCGTGGCGAGTGTTCTCCGAGACTGCGACCTGATCGACCGCCGCGAGATCAGGCTTGTTGACACCATTCAATGTCGGACCGTGGCTCGAATAGGACGCAACCAGACCTGTCCTCACATTGACCGCGGCCACGGTCAGCGCCCCGTCCGCGTCAGACTGCGCAAGAATGCTCCCTTCCGGTGTGCGCTGATGCAGTCTGTAGTCGTCTGGTTCCGAACTGACGGCGAACAGGTGGAAGCTGACTGGTCGAGCATCATCATTGACGTTCTGGATCACCGCGAACAGGTTGGTGGCCTCACCCTTGTGGGTGTAGAAGAGGCGCTCGATGGGGTCGTGACTGTTGACGCCGATACCTTGCTTGGTCTCGCTCGAGGCCAGCACCTCGCCAACTGCCGACATCAAGTAGAGGTTGTAGTCATTGCTCGAGCGACCCGGGAGATCGTCCCAGAACAGGGCCAGGCTGAGCAAGTCGCCAGGATTGACGCGGAAGGCGTTGCCGCCTCCAAAGAGGGTCGATTCCAGGTTCGTCCGGTTGAACTGATGCACCGCCCCCGGCGAAGGCAGGCCAAGCTGCGTGCCGTCAACGCCCGGCGTCCATTCGCCGGCCCAGTGCGACTCCGCCCAGTTGCCGGCAGCCGTCACGTACAGCCGCAAAGGCCAGGTCGGATGCTCGAGGGCCCTGGTGGTGTTGACCGAGACATCGCTGCGCTGGTTGGCGGGAGAGGCAAACGACACGTCGTCGACGATGATGTCCACGCGGGGCGCAAAGTGATTGACGGCCGCGATGAGATCGAGATCCGTGCGAACTGCCGCAAAGGAGATAGACGCCCCCGGTGCGATGTCGTGCACGATCTCGATCATTGCCGTGCCTTCATCGCCGCGATTGAGGGCGTCGTCATCGTCGTCGGGCCAGACCTCCGCGAGCATGGGCGCTTCACCGGCGGCCTGCGCCTGAGTCAGGCCCCTGATCCCGTCCGAGATCACGGCTACCCGGATCCCGCTGCCGTCCACGTTGAAGCGTCGGCGCGCCGCTGCCGCGTTGAGCGCATCGTCTCCCTCGGACAGCACATCGCCCGCCGCGAAGCTGGCGTAGCTGGGCGTGCCAACCGAGACCACGCCGGGAACGCGGCGAAGCTCCGCCATCCGCTCCGCCGCCAGCCAGCCCTGCCAGCGGCCCAGCTCGGGCACGGCCAGCTCGATCTCCAGTCCTGCGCCGCGCAGCAACTGCTCGGTCTCGGCGGTGACCTGCCCGACGCGCACGTCGAGGTGTAACCGGTTCTCGACTCCATCCGCGCCATCGGCGACCGCGCCGGGAACGCACAGCAGCGCCAGACCGCAGATCGCCAACAGCCAGATCCGGAAACGGCGGGACATGCGGGGAGGCTAGCTGAGCGGGCGGCGTGACCATCCTCGGCGAGGCCGGGGCGGGGACGGATACACTCGACTCGTGCCTACTCTTCCCGGACTGAGAAGCGGATTCGCCTGGTGGCTGCCGCCGCTCACGGCGCTCCTGGGAGCGGCTATCGCCGTGCTGCTGTCGCAATCCACGGCTGCCGCCTGGAGCGCGGACGTTCATCTCTGGGCGCGCGACGGTCGCTCGCCGCAGGAGTACGCCCAACTCGTGCTCGATCGATCGGTGCAGGAAGCGGCGACCCACGGCATGATGGCCAGCGAGTCGGGCCAGCCCCAACTCGACGGAGTGGAAGTCGAGCTGACCGACACGTTGATTCGGGTGACGGTGCGGGCCTCCGGCGAGTCCGACGCCGAAGCGCTCGCCCTGTCGCTGGCCAACGCAGCCGTCGACGAGGCTCACTTCCGCTACGGCAACGACGCGGGGCTCGATCTGCTCGGGCTGGTCCGTCCCGGCGCGCGCAAGGTCGCCCCGGCGACCGAGTGGTCGGCTGCCTGGGCCTCGGCCGTCGGCCTGCTGGTCGGACTGGCGCTCGCCGCTGCCAGCGCCCGAGTCGTGCGCCGGCCGCCCTCCAGCCTCGGCCGGCTCGGCCGACTCGGGTTGCGGCCGATCGCCGTGATCACCGACGAGGCCGAGCGGGCCGCCGAAGCCGGTGTCTTCCAGACTTCCGGCGCTGCCGTCAGCGGGACGACCGAGCGCGGCCACATGCTGGACGACGCCGTGCAGATCGCCAATGCCATGAATCCGGTGTCGGGGATTGTCGCCTTCACCCCGCTCGACGCCGACTCGGGAACGACCGGCGCCCTGATGCAGTCGGCCCGCACGCTGGCCGCTCGGGGCAACCCGGTGATCTGGCTCGACGGCCGGCATCCCGCCTTCGAGTTGGCCTACTCGTCGCCGCCGGGCTGGTTGCTGGGTGCGCACTGGTCGCCGGTCTCCCGCTCCGAGCTGATCCTGAGGACCGCCGCCGGCGCGCTGCGTCCGAACGGGTACGTGTTGCTGCCCACCGATCCGCTCTCCGACCAAACAGCGCGCGACATCGCCCGTTCGGCGGTCGGCGTGATCCTGCTGGCCAGGGCCGACGCGTCGGATGAAGCACTGGTTCAGGCTCGCGAGACGCTGAGGACGGCGCGCCTGCTGGGCATCGTCCTGGTTCACGCGCCCGAACCCGATCGCCGTGAGTTCGAGCTGGCGTACACGACCGAATAGCGATATCCACAGAAGCACCAAGCGCATTCCGAGAGGCGCGCCATGCACTTCGAGCTGCCGTCCGACCTGGCCGACCTGCAGTCCCGCATCCTCAGGTTCGTGGCCGAGGAGATCGCTCCGATCACCGAGGGCGCGGACCCGGAGTCGCCGCCGTCGGAACTGCGGCGTGAGATTGCGCGCCGCGCCGACGCGGCGGGCTTCTATCGGCTGGCAGTGCCCGAGTCCGACGGCGGACTGGGCGCGGGACCGCAGTTGGTGACGGCCGCGCGCGAGGCGCTGGCCCTGAGCGGCAACCCGTTCGCCGCGCGGGCGCTGGGCTCCGGACCGGGCATCATGCGACTCGCCGACAATCCGGAGCAGCGCGAAGCGCTGTACGTCCCGGTCATGCGCGGCGAGCGCAGTGCCGCATTTGCCTTCACCGAGGCGCTGCGATCCGACGGGAGCCGGCAGCCTACCCAGGCCGTCAGGGCGACCCTGGGTGACGGCTCGGACGGCTTCCTGGTCACGGGAGCCAAGGGCTTCGTTACCGGCGGCGCCGACGCGGACTGGCTCGTGGTCGTCGCCAACGTGCCCGACGAGGGCACGGCGCTGCTGGTCGTCGACCGCGACGCGCCTGGTGTGACCGAGGGCGAACTCGGCGCATCGATCGACGGCAGCACTCACTCGCCCTTCAACTTCGACGAGGTCCAGGTTCCGCAGTCCCGACTGCTGGGCCAGGTCGGCGACGGCCTGCCGCGCGCGATGCAGAACATCGACCGCATGCGGCTTGGGGTCGCCGCCGAGTGCGTCGGTTGGTCGCGTTGGGTCACTCGGACGACGCTCGAGCGAATCGAGGGTCCCCACCGAAGCGGCCAGCCGTTGGCGGAGCAGCAGCAGGTGCAGGCGATCTTCGCCGATATGACCGCCGATGCGTTTGCCGCGCGCACTGCGCTCTACCAGGCCGCGCAGGCGCGGGAGCGCGACGAACCGACCGCCGGTACACAGGTCGCGGCGGCCAAGTGGCTCGCCTCCGAGTGCCTGCATCGCACGGTCGACCGCGCCATTCAGTTGCACGGAGCCCAGGCCCTGCTGCGCGGTCACCCGCTCGAACGCCTCTACCGTTGGAGCCGCTCGCTCAGGATCGCCGAGGGCCCGACCGAACTGCTTCGGCTGACGGTCACACGACACGTCCGGCAGAACGGCGTCGACGCGTTGTAGCTGGCAGTGCGGTCGTCAGTTGCCGACGCCGAGGCCCTCGTAGCGCTGGCGATGGTGTAGATGCACGCGATCGGTGAGTTGGCGGTTGGAGGCCCGCAGGATCCGGCTGAGCAGGTTGAGCTGCTCGACCGTGGACTCTGACTTGAGAATCTCCTGCTTGACCGTCGCCGGCGCTTCGATCCGCGAGGCGATGTGGTTGACCAGCGGGTACGGCTGACGCGGCAAGCGGTAGGAACGCTGCCATGAGTTCTGCAGCGCCAGCGCCAAGCCCAGGTGATCGCGGTACAAGTCGGCGGCCGCGTCGTAGGCGACGTACGCTCCGTCGGAGTCGCGATCGGTCGGATCGTCGATGAAGTCCACCTCGGCGACCCAATAGGGCCGCTCGCCCAGCTTTTTCACGATCCGGAAGCGCCGCTCGCCGATGCAGCCGATGTTGAAGCGGCCGTCGGGGAACGCCTCATTCGATTCCATGCGCACCGTGCAGCCCACGTCGTGGGTCGGCTCGCGATCCTCGGGCGTCGCCGACTGCCGGCTGCGGCGGGTGAGCACGATGCCGAACGGTTCGCCTGTTTGCAAGGTGTCCTTGACCAATTGCCGATAGCGCGGTTCGAAGATGTGCAACGGCACGGTCTCGCCGGGAAACACAACGATCTGGAGCGGAAACAGCGGCAACTCCGGCATGAACGCTCCCCGAGGGCTCGTCGGCAGGACCCTACCTGACGCCCGCCATTCTACCGGCCAGCCGCATCACCCGTCGCGCCCCGCCGTTCTCGTTGAAGGCGCGGAAAATCTGCAAGCGCTCGGCCTGTAGTGAGCCCTCCGCGTGGATCGCCAGCACTTCCTGGTAGGCGCCGTAGTCCGACGACGTCAGGTCGCGGATGAAGTTGAGCAGCTTCATCCGCTGCGCGCCGTCGATCCCGTCGCGGCCGGCCAGGTACTTCTGCAGGAACGGCCGCAGCTCCTCCGTTTCCCAGTCCTCGTCGCCCGGTCCCGTGACCAGGATGCCGCCGGCCAGTTCCTGCACGTGCTGGACCGCTTCGTGGTAGCCGTGCGCAAAGATCGACTTGGCCATGTTGACCGTCATCGGATCCGGCGCAACCTGGCCGTTGGGCTTGCCGATGCAGCGGTCGGCCGACTTCTCCAGCAGCGCCCGCGTCGTTTCGGCGTACTGGATCAGGTCGACGAACTTCTCCCGCACGTGGGACACGTTGAGAATCCCGTTGTAGTCCGCTGCCAGCGCCGCGCAACCGCCCAGCGCGTCGATCAGCGGCAACTTGTAGGAGACCGCGGTGAAGCGGTGGTACTCGACGAACGTCAGCGCCAATTGTCCGGCCGCCTCCGTGTCGCCATCGAGGAATATGCGCTCGTTGGGCACGAACACGTCGTCGAAGATCGTGAACGTCTCCATCATCTTGCGCACCGCCGAGATCGGGCGTTCGCCGTCGTGCGTGGCGTTGTCGCCGAACGGCGACGCGATGAAGCGCAGATTGGGCGTGTCGACCGGCAGCGCGAAGGCAATCGACCAGTCCTGCTCCTCCGGTCCCATCGCACGGGTCGGCAGCACGATCACTTCGTTCGTGTTGGTTACCACCGACGTATGCGCCTTAGCCCCGCGCACCACGACGCCATCCGGGCGGCGCTCCACGACCCGCAGGTACATGTCCGGATCCGACTGCTGCGACGGCCGCTTGATCCGATCGCCCTTGACGTCCGTTTGCGCGACTGCCAGCGCCAGGTCGTTGGAGCGGCAGTGCTCGTAGAACGCCTGGACCCGCTTGAAGTAGGTCTGATCCTCGAACTCCGCCGTCACCGCCAGCAGCGCGAACAGCGCGTCGGTGCCGATCTCCTTGATCAGCACGACCAGCGTGTCGCCCTCCGCCGTGGCCGCCTCAATCAGCTTCGACCGCTCGAGCAGGTCCTCAGCCGTCCTCGGCACCCGGTAGTAGGCCGAGTGCGTCTCGCCGTCCTCTTCGTACGTGGCGAGCTCGCGGTACTCGTCCGACTCCGCCATCTCGTAGTCAATGCAGGCGTGCTTGACCGCCTTGCTGATCGTCGGATGCGTCGTCACGTCATCGACTCGCTCGCCGCGATACCAGATCTCGCGGTTATCCCTCAGCGACTCGACATACTCGGCGGGCGTTCGCAGGCCCATGGTGCACGCTCCCTGGGGTCGTTGTTCGGATGCTTGCCTCGTCCGAGCGATTGTAACTGGCGCGTCATCGTCGGCGGTCGGTACTCCGACGCCCGATTAGCATGCAGCGAATCGACGCTCACCGCGCAGAATCGGGAACGACTCCATGCAACTCTCACGCACCTGGATCGGGCTCTGGATCGGCCTCCTGGCGTTGACCGCCGCGCTCGCCGTTGCCGGCTCGGCGCTGGCCCAGGCAGACGATGCTGAATCCTGCCCGCCGGTCGACCTGGGCGAGCTGACCGACCTGTTGAGTACGTCGGGCGCCTGGTCGGCAGACGACGAATGCGACCAGTCCCAGTTCCGTGACAATCGGCCCGGCCGACGCTTCAGTTTCTCGCTTGCCGAGGACGCGGTCGTGCGGATCGACCTGATCTCGCCCGAGCGCGACACACTCCTCTATCTGCTGGACGACGCCGGCGCGCTGGTCGACTCAGACGACGACACCGGCGGCGGGAACAACTCCCGCATCGAGCGGCAGTTGGCTGCCGGCGCCTACCGAATCGAGGCCAGCACCTTCGGCTGGGCGGGACGCGAGACCGGTTCGTTCGACCTGACGGTGCGCATCGTCCAGGGCTGCCACGACGTGGTCGATCTCGGGTTGCTCGAAGAGACCCTGAGCGCCGACGGCGTCTGGTCGCACTTCGGTTGCGAGTCCGCCTTCCGCGTCGACCGATCGTCGCAGCGCTACCGATTCCAGCTCGCCGACATCACCCGAGTGCAGATCGACCTCACTTCGGCCGCGGCCGACTCTTACCTCTACCTGTTGGACGAAGCGGGCGTGCTGCTCGAGAGCGACGACGACGGGGGCGTCCGGTTCGACTCCCGCATCGTGCGCGTCCTGGGCGCGGGCGACTACACGATCGAGACCACCAACTGGGGCGACCGCGACCTGAAGAATCTGCAAGAAGCCGCCTACGAGCTCACCGTCGCCCACGCCGAGGCCGGACCGAGCATCAAGCTCGAGGCCATCGAAGCGCCGGATACCGTCGTCCTCGGTGCGCCCTTCGACATCCATTACCGCGTCGGCAATCTCGGCGACGCGCCGCTGTCATCAATCGACGGCAGCGTCCAGATTCGGGTTCGGTGGCCCTACATCTCCAACTGGCGGACGGGAATCATCGGCGTCGACGACGGCGATGAGGGCAGCGAACTCTGGCAGGTCGGTTCGTCCTACCACACCTCCGAGTCGCTGGCCGCGTTTGACAGCCAGTCCCTGGAACAACTCGACTCCTTCGAGGGCTCGTTCGAATGGCGCTACGGACCGACCGACGTGATGCTCGAGGTGCTCACGCTCGACGAAGAGGGCGACCGCGTCGACCGGCACTGGTTGACCCGGCCGATCATGGTCTTCTCCGGCATCCACTTCGGCGAGACCGCCGTCAGCGTTGACGGCGTCGAGTACCGCGTCGTCGCCATCGCCGGTGAAGACGGCGAGGTGACGACCGAAGTCGCGACAGCCGCTTCGGATACCGAGGCGGAGACCGACGACTCCGACGCCGAGGCGCCGGAGTTGCCCGACGATGTGCAACTCAAGGCGATCTACGCGGCCGGAGTCCAGACACAGGTGCTGCACGACCTCGCGGCACTCAGCGGCAGGCTGCAGGCCGAGACCGATTCGCTCTTCTCCAGCGTCTCGCGCGGTGGCCTGCCCCTGTCAGAGGTCGCCGCGCCGCTCGCTCCGACCGCGGACGCCTTGCGAGCGTCCCTGACCGCGGCGCACCAGGAGTTGCTCGGCCAGGCCAGCTTCGATTCGTCCCGGTTCCACTCCGCTGAGGACGCCGAGGCGCTGGTCCTGCGCGCCGGCCGCGCCGCCGCACTGCGGATCGAGCAGTACATCGATCAGTGGAACGGCCTGGACGGCGTCATCTCGGCCGAAGATGCGCTCGCAACCCACGCCGAGGTCTCGATCGCTGTCGAGGTCGATGCTCGGCTCGTCGAGGCGGCCGAGCTGGTCCTGACAAGACGCGCCGCGGAACAGGGCTGGGACGATCCGGCGGTCGCCACTGCCCTGCGCGAGTACCGGCGCGGCATCGACTGCCGCTCCGACGCCTCGGCCCTGCCCTTCGCCGACGCCGCCTTGCGACGCCTGTCGCCGGTGTACGCAGCCATGCTCGACCACGCGGTTTGCGGCGCCTCGGCTGCCGCCGAAGATCACGAGTTGCTGCTTCAGGGCCTCGGTCTGTCGATGAACCCCGTGATCCCGCAGCCAGAGGTTGAACGCAGTCCTGCCGCTCCACCGACGCTCAGCGTCGCCTGGGTGCTGGCTCGTGCCCACGACGACGGCCGCATCGAGTTCGCGGCCGAACTCTCCGACGGCGAGCAGGCCTTGCCCGCCGGACGCATGTTCCCCGCCGACGCGGCTCCAGACCGCTGGCTGCGCACCGGTCCGGTGACGAGCGGCGACACCGAACTCGGCCGCATATACGTACGCCGGCTCAGCTCGGGCGCGGTCCAGGCGGCGTTCGTGGTCGCCGGCGGCAACGTCGAGCGCACCACGCGCTGGAGTCTGCCCCAGGACATCGAGAGCGGAGTCTGGCTCTACAGCGGCGTGGTCGAAGGCGCGCCAGCCGGACCGACAGGCGGCCCCGCGCAATCCGCAGTCGTCTCGCCCGCCGGCACGGCCCAGTTCGGAGATCACCTCTCGCTCCTTTCGTTCATCGAGAGCAACCTCCAGCGCAACCCGTAGGCCGTCGGGCGTTGGGCCGTCAGCCTCCCCTATGGTTGGGGCTGATGGCCGTGATCTGCCAATGGACCGCGCCGGCGCGGCGCAGATATCGCACTCCACTCGTGCTCGTCGCGCTGGCGATCACCGCCTGGCTAGCCTTCTCGAGCGTCGATCAAGCGCGCGCCGAGACGCCCGTGCATATCGCGATCGGCGCCACTGCCGTTTGCGCCCTGACCGACGCCGGCGAGATTGCTTGCTGGGGATTCGACATCCCGCTGGTTCGCGACGCGCCCGAGGGCGCCTTCACCGATGTCGCCGTCGGCCCCAACGACGCCTGCGCGATCGATTCCGACGGTGCGGTCGTCTGCTGGGGCGAGGGCTACGCTTACGTCCGAGCGAAGGTCGAATCCATCCTCGGCCGCGATCCTGATGCCGACCTCAGCCTCTCCGGCCTCGATCTGCTTGTGCCGCCGGATCGCAGCGACCTGGTGCAGGTCGTCGTCCACCCCTGGCGCCACTACGCCTGCGCCCGCACCGACGAGGGCGAGGTCGCCTGCTGGGGCAGACCGCCGCCCGACAGCCCGGCTCCCACGGATGGTGGGTTCACGGACCTGGTCAACACCGGCCGCGGTTTCTGCGCGCTCGACGCAGACGGTCGCACAACCTGCTGGGGCGCGATGACGTTGGACCGGTTCCTGTCCGACGCCGGACCGTTTGCCCGGATCGCAGGGAGCGGCAATGGGCTCTGCGGGGTGACGGCCGAGGGCGATGTGCGCTGCCGCACCTATGACTCACCCACCGCGCCCGGTCCGCCGCAGCCGTACCATCGCATCTTCCGCAACGTGCACAGAATCGGCGCGCAGGGATGCGCCATCCTCGATGACGGCTCGCTGCACTGCCAGCAGACCCATCACTGGTGCTCGCACTTCTTCCCCGCCGACGTCGAGTACTGCCCGCCCGACCTGATCCGCTTTCAGTCCTGGGACATCCGCTTCACGCTGCTCTTCGAGGGCGGACCGGATCGCGAGACCATCGCCGCCCGCACATACACGCGATTGTTCGGCGACCAGGCCGCCTGCGCGGTCACAACCGAAGGCGAGATCGACTGCTGGAGCGACTTCCGCAGCGGCGATCCCCGACACGACGTCCCCGAACGCTTCCGCGCGGCGCGGTAGCGCTCGACCGCTCCCGCTCAGGAAATGACCTTGTTCAGCGGATACGAGACCAGCCCGCTGGCTCCGGCGCGGCGCAGCTCGGGGATCATCTCCCGCTCCTGGCGCTCGTCGAGAATAATCTCCAAAGCCACCCACGAGTCGTCAATCAGCGGACTGATCGTCGGCGCGTGCTCGCCGAACTTGCCGATCACGGCGAGCACGTCCTGCAGCGACGTGCGCGGCGTGTTGAGCTTCAGGCCTACCTTGCTGGTCGCGCTGATCGCGCCCTGCAGCAGCGTGTTGATCGACTCGATCTTCTCCCGCCGCCCGGGATCCGACCAGGCATCCTTGTTCGCGATCAGCCGCGGCGTACTCTCCAGCACCTCGGCGATCACGCGCAAGTTGTTCGCCCGCAGCGACGATCCCGTCTCCGTCACATCGACGATCGCGTCGATGATCCTCGCCTTCACCTCTGTCGCGCCCCAACTGAACTCGACCCGCACATCGATTCCGCGTGACTCGAAGAACTCGCGCGTCGTCCGCACCATCTCGGTCGCGATCACGCCGCCCGCGAGTTGCTCAATCTCACGCACGCTCGACTCGGCCGGCACCGCCAGCACCCAGCGCGCCGGTCGGCTGGTTGCCTTGCTGTAGGTCATCTCGGCCACCTCGACCACGTCCGCGCCGGTCTCGATCACCCAGTCGTGACCCGTGATCCCGACATCGACGACGCCGTCCTCCACATAACGCGCCATCTCCTGCGCGCGGAACATCGTGCAACGGATCTGGTCGTCGTCGATCTCGGGAAAGTAGCTGCGCGACGATAGCGTGACGCCGAAGCCTGCCCGGCGAAACAGGTCCAGCGTCGGCGCTTCCAGCGATCCCTTGGGCATTCCCAGTCTGAGCATGGCGCTCTCTCCGTGGCGGCTGTGCCTCACTCGGCGCGCGCAGCGGCGTGCAGGCGGGTTCGGGTCTGTGTCGTGATCATCGCCGATGCGCCGGGATGCCCAGTGTCGCGGGATACACTGGCCTCATGACGACGCTCGATCCGCCCCAGGCGCAGGTGCCCCTGACCGACGAACGCCGCGAGCGCCTGCGCGAGATGATCGCCGACGAACTCGACGCCGCCTGGCTCTACGACCGGCTCGCCGGGATGAGCAATCCTCCCCAGGCACAGGTGCTCAGCCGGATGGCCGCTTCGGAACTGGAACACGCCACCCACTGGGTGCGGCTGCTGGGCGACGAGCAATTCCCGGCCGAGCTGCACCGACCCTCGCTGCGCGTCCGCCTGATGGCCTTCCAGGCCCGCATCTGGGGGCTGGGATTCGTGATCTCGCAACTCCGGCGCGAAGAGCTGGTCGACATCCAGAAGTACGTCTCCGACCCCGACTCGGGAGATCTGGCCGAAGAGGAACGCGAACACCGCGCCGCCCTGGCCGAACTCGCACCGCAATTCGGCGCGGTCGGGGCCGTCGGCGAAGGCCACGCCGGAGTCGGCGCCGACGGCGCGTCGACCTTCCGCGCCGCCCTGTTCGGTCTCAACGACGGCATCGTCTCGAATCTCGCCCTGATCGCCGGCGTCGCCGGCGTCGCCATCGGCTCCGAGGCCGTGCTCGTCGCCGGGATCGGCGGCTGGCTGGCCGGCGCCTTCTCGATGGCGGCGGGCGAGTACATCTCCGTGCGCGGTCAGTCCGAGGTGCTGCAGCGCCAGATCGCAATGGAACGGGACGAAGTCTTGCTCGATCCCGAGGAAGAGAAGCAGGAACTGGTTGCTATCTATTCCGCCAAGGGACTCTCGCAGGAACTTGCCGAGCAGGTCGCCGAAGAGCTGTCGGCCAATCCCGAGTCGCTGATCGATACGATGGTGCGCGAAGAACTGGGGCTCGATCCCGAACAACTCGGCGATCCATGGAAGGCGGCCGGCAGCTCCTTCGCCGCGTTCTCGATCGGCGCGCTGATCCCACTCGTGCCGTTCCTGATCTGGCACGCCTCCGGCTGGAACGTCGATTACTGGGCGCTCGTCACCGGCGTCGTGGCCAGCGTCGTTACGCTCGCCGTGGCCGGGCTCTTCACCTCGCTTGTGACCAGCCGAAATCCGCTCTACGCCGCCGCTCGATCAGTGTTCGTCGGCATGCTCGCCGCCGCCGTCACTTTCGGCGTCGGCAGCCTGCTGCCCTTCGACCTCTAGCGACCTCAGGCGACCTCGCGGCGTCCTAGAACAGGCGCGACAGCTCTTCGTCCGGATCGAAGTTGTCGACATCGACGCCAAACTCGCGCGGCAACTCGGCCCCGAACGCCTGCGCGTCGCGTTCCAGGTCGAGCTGTTCCACTCGCGGATAGAACTCCGAGGGCGGCATCCGCTCGGGAAAGCCCAGCGCGCACAGCCGCTGGCCCTGGTCGGGAATCTCGCTCAACGCCTCGAAGATCGCCTGACCGTGCGCCAGCACGATCACGTCCGGCGCGTCGGCGTCGCCGACGTCGTCGCCGCGGAACGCGCGCGCCGCGAGCAGGCCGCAGATGAACTCTTCCACCACCGGACGCATCGGCTGCGAGTCGTCCAGCTTGACCGGACTGGAGGTGTAGCCGATGTCCTTGAGCGCCCGGCGGAAACCGGCGTGCCCGGGCGCGATGTGCGCAAACAGCGCTTTCACGTCGCCGTCCGGCGATTGCGACCGGCTGCGGGCAAAGTCCAGCACCGTGCCCCAATCGGGTCGGGTCTCCGGATTCGGCTTCTCGCCCAGGATCTCGCCCAGTTCTTTCTCGATGCTGCGGCCGTCCACGATCAGGAACAGCTCGCGACTGTCTCCGGTCTCCAGCCGCGTGAACTCCGGCGGCGGCGTCGGCGCGGGCGCGGGACCGGCCACGCTGCGCTCCAGCGTCGGCTGGAACGCGTACTGATCCTCTCCCTCGAACCCCTCGCCTGCTTCCTCGTCGAAGTCGACCCTCGGCAGCGGCGCGCGGAACAGCCGCGCGTCGTCCTCAATGTCGTAGAAATCGACCTGCGCCTCGATCTCCGCGTTCTCGGGCAGGAACTCGGTGAATCCGAACACCGAGACCCGCTCCGCCTGGTCCGCCAGCAGCGGCAGCGAAGCGATCAACTCCTCGTTGTGCGTCCCGACGATCACCTGCCAGTCCTGATCCGGCAGCGCCGCCTCGTTCAGCCGCGCAATCCGCTCACGAATCAGGTCGGCGCAGCTCTGCCCGGGCACGAAGCGGTCGCCCAGCGCGATCATGAATCCCGACGATCGCAGGAAGTGCATGAATCCCTGCTGGCCCGGCGACCAGAACACGAACGTCGCGTGGTAGGGCGCGGGACCGCAGGTCTGCTTGACGAACGCCTCCAGCCGACGCCAGTCCGGCCGGGTATCGGGGCCCGGCGGCTGCCCGATCACGCGGCCCAGCGTGCCGTCAATCGATGGCCCGTCGACGAACACATAGTGCCCGCGCGGTGGAGACGAAGGGAGGTCGGAGTGCTGCAATGTCATGGTCGTCGACTCGTTGAGATGTGCAAGGGATGATGGATAGAAGCGTCACCCGCCGGGTGTGAATCCAAGAGGCAGGCGCCTCGTTCGGTTCCATTCAGCCTACCGTCAAATCAACGCGCGTGCGTATGCCGCGCGGGTTCTCTCCGCCGCCGAACCGCGCTCTGGGAGCGAGCGGGACTCGAGCCTCGCTAGTCGGCCGCCGACACCACCGCCGTGCTCAACGACTCTGCATCCGCTGCGTGCAATGCCTGGATTGCGCCGCCGCCGTGCAGGATCGACGCCCAGAGCGCGCCCTGCGGCACGTCTTCGGTGATCTCCGCCGGCAGGATGATCTGAGCGCCGTTGGCCGCCACACTGACCCGATCGCCGTCCTCAATGTTGCGATCCGCGGCGTCGGCCGGGTGCATCTGGATCGAGCCGGAGCGGTCGAGCAGATCGGCGTTGACCTCGCCGCGCGCCGCAGAGAGGCGATCGGTGTACAGGTCGCGACCGCTGAGCAGCGTCAGGCCCTGCTCCGCCGCCGCCGCGCCGCTCTCCCCAACGCCGAGGAAGCGCTGCGTCGCCGCGCCGTTGATCGGCATCCGCGACTGGGTCGCCCCCGGCGCCGCCAGCGCCGCGTAGCGGTTGTCGAGCGCCGCCAGCGCCTCGCGCGCCGCCCGCTCGTCCGCCGGCTGCTCGGGCGCCGGAATCGGTGTTCCCGCTTCGCCGTCTTCCGTCGTCGTCGGCGTCTCGACCGCCGGCAGGTTGGCGGCGAGTGCGGACAGCCAGAGCGACAGTTGTCTCGCGTTGCGCTGCTCGCTCGCCGCTGGTCGCAGGCGGAGAATCTGCCGGTCGGCGTTGGTGACGTGGCCGTCCTTGGCAAAGGACGAAACATCGGGCAACACGTGGGTCGCGCGCTGTGAGACCTCGCTCGCCACCTCGTCGATCACGACCAGGCAGTCGAGCTGCTCCAGCGCGGCCAGCGTGGCCGCGCGATCGGGATGCAGCAGGACCGGATTGTCCCGCGCCACCACGAGCGCCTTCAGGCTGCCGCTGCGCGCCGCTTCGAGCATTCCGCCGACGCCAAGTCCGCCCTCGCCCGGGGCAATCCCCAGGTCGCGCAGACCGACCGAGTTCGCCTCCGGCGGCAGCACGTGCAGCGCCGCCGGCGCATCGGACGGACCGGCCAGCGCAATCGCCAGGTTGGCGGCTGCCCGCACCTGCGCGCCGGCCTGCGCCGCGTTGGAGCGCGACGGCGCCACCACGACCGCAACCGATCCGCCTCGCCGCCGCAGCGCGGTCTGCGTAGCCTCGTCGACGCCCGCCGCCGAGCCGCTCACGTCTGCCAGTCCTTCGACGTCCGAGAGGCCGGTGCGTACGTCCATGTCCCTGAGCACGCCGCCGGCGATCGACTGCGCCGCCGCCGCCAGGTCGCCGTTGGCCGGGTGAATCGCGTGCGCTTCGTCGACCGCGTACTCGGCCAGCGCGTTGCGCCGCGAGGAGATGCTGATCAGCGAGGCGCCGTTGTTGGCGACCGCGTCCTTGATCCGCACGCCCAGCACGTTGTTCGAAGAGGAAATGTCGTCGCCGATCGCCACGATCAGGTCCGCCGACTCGACCGAGGTCAGCCGCGACGGCAGATGCTCCGAGCCGAACGCGTCGGTCAGCGCTTCGCCAATCGCCGAGGTCACCGGACCCAGCGACGAATCGAGGCTCGTCACGCCGATCCGGGTCGCCAGCGTCCTCAGCGCGTACAGCTCTTCCAGCGTCATCTGTCCCGAGCCAAGAATGCCGACCGCGCCCGCGCCATGCTCCGCCAGGATCGCCGAGAGCGCCGCCGCCGCATGCGCGGCGACCGCGTCGCCGTCCTGCTCGAATGCGTCCTCAGCGCGGCCGATCGTTGCCGCTCGCAGCCGATCGCTGTCGCGCGTCTGGTCGTAACCGAACCGGCCGCGCACGCAGATCTGCGAGCGTGAGACATCGTTGCCGTTGCCCGGCCGGACTTGCACACCGCGTCCGTCGCGCACGCCCATCTGGATCGTGCAGCCCATCGAGCACTCGGTGCAGGTCGTCGTCACCCATTGGTCCGGTCGCGCAACCCACTTGTTCGGCGCTTCCATCAACGTCGCCGTCGGGCAGACGTCGATGCAGGAGCCACAGAAGTCGCAGTTCGACTCGTCGATCTGACCACCCGCGCCGAACGCGATCCGCGTCGAGAAGCCGCGCCCAGCCAGCGTGATCGCCGTCGTGTGGCGCAGGTCGTCGCAGGCGCGCACGCAGCGCGTGCAGATGATGCACATCTGCGGATCGAACTCGAAGAACGGGTTGGCCCGGTCCGGCTCCGGCTGTGAGTGTCGGTAGTACGTGCGAGCCTCATCGATGTACGGCTCGACATTGGCGCGGCCGACGTCGGCCGCATCGCACGTCGTCTGCAGCTCGCAGCGGTAGTTCTTCGAGCAGGTCACGCAGCGGTGCGTGACTTCGTTGTCGCGCAGGCAGATCTCGCCGGTGCGGCAGTGTTCGATCCGGTGACAGGTCAGGCAGCGGTCGGAGTGATTGGCCAGGATCACAGCCAGGACTTCCTGGCGCATCTCGGTCACCTCGGGCGTGTCGGTCCGCACCACCATGCCGTCCATCACCGTCGTCGTGCAGGACAGCGGCAGCCCGCGCATGCCCTCGACCTCGACCGCGCAGGTCCGGCAGCCGGCGTAGGGCGGCAGTCCGTCCAGGTAGCACAGGTTCGAAATCGGGAATCCGGCGTTCTTGATGACTTCGACCAACGGCGCGCCGACCTCGGCCTCAACCGCCCGTCCATTGATGGTGATCGTCGCCATAAGGCCTCCCAGATTGCAGCCAGCCACAGGCACGCAGAACCGCCGCTCAGTCTACCAGCCGACTAGAATGGCGCTTGGGTGGGCGGAATAGCAGACGAGTGTTGACACACCATGCCAGACATGGACTCGATCCCGCCGCGGATTGCGGACTCACGTCTCAGCGTGCGGACGATCCGACTTGCCGCGTTGATCGCCGCGCTCTGTGTCCTCGCGCTGCTGACCGGGACGGCGCTCTCCGGCGAACCCGAGCAGGCCGATCCCGGCCGGCGCACGCTCCTGCCCGGCGACAACCTGATCGGCTGGGTCCACTACTCCACCACCCCGGATGAGCTGTTCGCCCAGATCCCCGAGGCCGAACTGGTCTACACCTGGGACGCTGAGCAACAGAGATTCCGTTTCGCCGGCCCCAACATCTTCTCCAACCTCAAGCGGATCGAGCCCGGCATGGGACTCGTGCTGCGCATCTCCGGTTCGGAACCCGTCCAGTGGCAACAACCGGTTGTCGCCGACGGCGAGTGGGTCAGACTCATTCCTGGACCGAATCTCGTCGCCTGGACCGGACCCAGCGACTCGCCGATTGATCTCGCCGTGCGCTCGATCGGCGACGCCTTCAGCCGGGCGCTCTACTGGATGCCCGAGCGCCAGGAACTCGGTCAGTTCGATCCGTCGGCCGCCGCGCAGCACGAAGCTATGCCGACGCTGCAACGCGGCGACGCGCTCTGGATATTCACCGAGACCGAGTCCAACTGGCTGCAAGCCAGCGGCGACCGCCCGCTGCACCGTCTGGGACCGCCGCCCGACCATCTGCGTTGGTACGCCACCTTCGACAAGTACCTCGACGCCGACGGCCTGGCATTCATGGCGACAGAGAACGTTGCCGATGAAGCCCTCTTCCGCGCCGCCGCGATCTTCGACGATTTGTTGGTCAATCGTCCCGATGTCCGCGAGACGCTGATCAAGCGCCGCGAGCACATCGTCGTCGTCGGCGAGTCCGAACAGACATTTGACCTGGCTCCATATCGTCAGTATCGAGACCTCATCAAACTCGAGCCATACGGACCCGGCGGACCGCGAGGCCTGGGACCGAACGGATACACGCCGACGCTGGTGCCGGAGGAGAACCTGCTTTGTACTGACGAGGACTCGTACCGGGGCTACGACGTGGCGGTGCATGAGTTCGCCCATGCGATTGACTTTGCCGTCAGCCGAGGACCGAACGGCGGCAGCTTCCGCAACGCCCTCGTCAATTCCTACCGCGAGACGCGCGAATCCGGGCAACTGGATGGAACATACGCGATGACCAACTCCGCCGAGCACTGGGCCGAGGGTGTGCTCTACTGGTCCGGCTTGCGCGGGCGGGGCTCGTACGGCATCACCAACCGAATCGAGTTGTTGCAGTATGTGCCGTCGTTGGCGAACCTGGTGGCGGACACTCTGGGCGAGTTTGAGCTCAGTGCCACCTGTCAACGGGCTGAGGCTCCAGTTCAAGGCGCCACCCGCATGTCACCGGTCGAAGGAACACTGTTCTCAACGGACGGCGTTCCGCTTGCAGACGTTCGAGGACGCCTGGAGCTCTTGGACGACTCTCCGACTCCCGGTCAGACGCAGAGTCTGAGTGAGTTTCCGCTTGGCAGCGACGGCTACTTTGCCCAGTTCGCTGCGCCCGGCGATTACCGGATCAGCTTCCGCTGGGAGCACTGCCCGCTGTACTACCGCGACGACGGACTCACGATCTACCGGGACGACGCCCAAGTCGTGTCCGTCGCGGGGACCAGTGTGGAGTTCAATGTCAACTTGCCTGAAGACATGTGTAGGCAGCGCGTTAGCGGGATCATCGTCGATGGCGACGGCGCCCCCGCACGCAAGGTGATCCGTGTCATACGCGATTCGTCGGGCGATCGCGCAACAGGTGGCGGGTCTCTTCTTCCCGACCAGGACGGCCGATTCGCCATGCGATTGCCTGCGCCAGGCCGCTATCGCATGCACATCTACGCGGATGGATGCTGGCTCTCCTACGATGGCGAATCGCTCGTTGACTACGACTGGCAGATACTCGTCGACGCTGAGCGTCTGGACGGTCAAGAACTCAGGCTGACGTTGCCCGACCGCGGCTGCAGCGAGTAGCGCGCCACGCGTATCGTCGACGACCGACTCCCACCACTAGTGGTGCTGCCGGCGTTCCTCTGGATGCACCGTTTGCTGGACGGCCGGTTGGCCGTTGGGGTAGACCCAGTCGTGCTGCTCCAGGTACTCGTTGGCCAGCTCGATCAGGTCGTCCTTGTCCTTGTACAGCCGGTTGGGATTCGTGACCACGTTGGTGTATGAACCGCCAACCTGGATCGCCTCGTAGGGGCAGGCCTCGGTGCAGAGACCGCAGTACATGCAGAGGCGGAAATCGATCTCGTAGCGGTTGACCAGGAAGGAGCCGTCTTCGCGCGGCTCGGTGTCGACCAGGATGCAGCCGTCGGGGCAACTCTGGGCGCAGGTCGAGCAGCCGGTGCAGCGCTCGACGAACCAGACCAGGTTGGTCCGCGCCCGCGGCGGGATGTCGCGCTCTTCCTCGGGGAACTGCACCGTGACCGGCTCGCGCCGGACGTGCTTGACGACGGTCATCAGTCCCTTGGCGATGCCCTTGCCGAAGACCATGTCGCTGTCTCTCTAGTCCCCTGGGAACGCTAGCGGCTGGTGAAGAAGTTCTCGTCGTGCGGCAGCGCGCCGGTGTAGCGGTCGCGGGGCTGACCATCGGCGGTCAGGAACGGCGGGAACAGCGATTCCAGCTCGGCCCGGATCGGGTCGCCCTCGGGCAGCATCTTGGAGAAGTCGCCGGTCGGCTCGGGACGGCGCCGGCGTCCGCCGTGCGCGTGCTCGTCGTCGATCACCTGCTGGAGCAGCATCAGACCGGCCAGCAGCGACTCGGGCCGCGGCGGGCAGCCGGGCACGTAGACGTCGACCGGGACCACGTTGTTGACGCCGGGCAGCGTCGAGTAGCCGTGCGCGAAGGGTCCGCCGATGTTGGAGCAGGAACCCATCGAGATGACCCACTTGGGCTCGGCCATCTGCAGGTAGATGCGGCGCACCGGCGGGGCCATCTTCCAGGTCACCGTGCCGGCCACGATCATCAGGTCGGCCTGCCGCGGCGAGGCGCGGAAGACTTCGGCGCCGAAGCGGGCCAGGTCGTAGCGGGCGTTGGCCGTCGCGATCATCTCGATCGCGCAGCAGGCCAGGCCGAACATCGCCGGCCAGAGCGACGAGCGCCGGGCCCAGCCGAACACCTTGTCGACGGTCGAGACCAGGATCTGAGAACGAAGCTCGTCCTCGACATCCGTGACCGGGTCCAGCAGAGGGATCGGCGCCCCCCCAGTGTCAATCGTCGGAGAAACCATGCCAGCTCCGTTCAGCCATCCGCGTCAGGATACACGAGCCTCCCGATTCCCCGCCGTCGGCGGGGCCGGCGAATTTCGCAGTTTCAGGTTTCCGGCAAACTTTTTTTCCGGGGCGAGACTCAGGAAAAACGAGCCGAAGTCCCGTGTTTTGCAGGGAATCGCGCGATCCGGGCCTCCAGATTCTTTCAGGTTTTTTCAGGTTTTTTCAGGTTCCTCCGTTCGCCCTTGTTCGGCTCCGTTCGGGTCCGGAAGAGGCAATTCGAGGCTTCCATGAGGGCCGCTTCCCAGTCGCCTGCACGATTGTTCTGATGATATCGCGATTCGGGTTTAGGGACGTGTTGGCTAGATGACCAATGCGGCACCGGTATCGGGGCCCTTAATCCAGCGATGCCGCCAGCGCTGAACGAGGCAACAGCCGTTGGCGCAGCGGATCGATCAGGAAGCCGAGCGATTCCAGCACCGTCAAGCCCAGGATCGGCTCAGCGCCTTCTTCCCCGAACATCACACTCGCGTCCTCAATCTCGCCGGCGACGGTGAAACTGGCGATCCCGACCCGTCGAACAATGGAGGACTCGTTGGCCAGGTAGAAGCGGCCGAATCGACGCGCATCGATCCCTAGCCGATTGAGCACATCGACCGGCACCACCGACACGCTCGCGCCGCTGTCAACGAGAAACTCCGCCTCCCAGAAGCGGCTGGGGTCATCCGGGTTGGCGACTCGCACCGGCACTCGCACCTCGCCCATCGGCGACTCCTTGATCTGGCTCGCCAAGCGCTCAATCGCTTCCGGCTCCGCCACCGCTCGCAACATCGGTCGTCTCTCCACAAACAGGCAGGCGTCCACGCCTGCGCCGACGATCCCCAGTCTACGACTGCAACAGCATCCGCGTGGGGTTCAGTCCATCACATCCGATTGCGTCCAGGAGTCGCGACCCTGCCCTGGGGGGCGCTGTCACCTGAGGGCGTCGATCACCCAGTCGCTGTCAAGCAGGTAGCGCACAGATTACGCGTCGGCGTCGTCGCTTGCGCAACAGGAAGACTCGCGTGGCCCGTAGGCTTCCTCGAGTGCCGGATACTCACGGAAGTACTTCTCCCAGCTCCCGGACACGCGCTCGCGGAGCTTGCGGGCCTCTTCCGGGTCCATCGGCGGCCCGCCGCCGCGCACCGCCTGACCGACGGTCAAGAGCTTCTCTTCGTCCGGCATCGCGCGTCTCTTCCTGATCGCTGTCCACCCAGTCTACCGCGCCGGACCAAGCCCACACTCTCAGCAGCCGATACGACGCGGGCGCTCTGGCTCAATTCCCAGCGCAACTGCGCCCTGCAACTCAAGCGGCTCCAGAGGTGTCAGCACGCCCTCGGCGTATCTGGCCATCTCGCGGATGGCCTTGGCACACCTCCCTAAGAGTTCAGCCTGACTTGTTTCGTGTCCGTGACCCCTGGACGCTCACGGACCTACTGAGTTGGCGCCGCCCGCGCAGTGATTCTCTAGATCGATGCAGATTCCTGCGCTTACCCTGGCCGGGATCCTATCTGCCATGCTTGATGACCAATCTTGATGTGGATACGGTTACGAAGTGACGGAAGGAGTCGGAGGGCTTGAGATGGACCTGGGATCCGGCGAAGAACGATGCCAACCTTCGCAAGCACGACATCGACTTTCCAACAGCGGTCGCCGTCTTCGACGATCCGATGTCGATCACGGTCGAGGATCGGCATCTGCAGGAGCAACGTTGGCGGACAATCGGCATGATTTCGTCCCAAGTCATTGTGGTGATACACACTTGGCCTCTGGAGATTACCGCGAGGCAAGAGCAGATCGGGCGAGTCATCTCGGCACGAAAGGCGTCTAGGTCAGAGAGGCGGGAGTATGAAGAGAGAAATGAGTGATCTGTCCCCCGAGTCTCAAGCCCAGATTAGGGCTCTGGAAGCTCTCTCGGATGACCAGATCGATTTCAGCGACATTCCGGAAACCACCGACTGGACGGGGGCTGAGCGAGGGAAGTTCTACAGGCCAGCCAAGAAACCTGAAGTTCCACAGCGAAGGAGCCAAAGTCAGGTGGACACGACCCGGACTGCTCCCCTCCTACCTCCGGCCGACAGGAATTCCATGAAGGATGGGTCGTATGTCGGCACGTTTCGATTCGCATCTGGTGAAGAATATCCGGGTCAGCTGACGTTAGCAGGCCGTAACACCGCGGTCTTGGCTTGGAGTGACAAGTTTTCTATCTACCACGGCGACTACCGTTCCATGACCGTGGAGCTCTATGACACGCGGCGATTCTCTCTGATCGACTGCCAGGATCAGGTGTTGGAAGAGGGTGAGCTCTCGTTTGGTGGAATCTCTATGAAGTTGGACGATGCAGCAGGGCAACCCGCAAAGCAGTTGTACAACGTCGAACTGGATCCGCAGTACGTGCTGTTCGGTGATGCTTCGTTGCATGCTGATGATGAGGTCATCTCGAAACTCCACATCTCTTTCTCAGACTTGGGCGCTCTGTTCTTCGATCCACAAGTGATTGGAATACTAGGTGCCAAAGGACAGACAGGCCAACGACTTCTTGAAGTGATCAGAGACGCATGGCAAGTCAGGGGAGACTCAATCGACGACGAGATGGTGGGCAAGTCCATGGCTGCGGTGGCATTTGCAGTCGAGAGAGCAAGTCCCTTCTTTCAAGTAGATACAAGTCTTGGCGAGGTAACAGGGTGGCACCAGGTTGAACCTGCTGGAGACGCCAATGCGCAGACATTGAGCAACAGGACTTATGTGACGATTACATTCAGCGTTCCATTGACACTGGAAGAGGCGATGCATCGAGCAAGCCGCCTGGGACAATTCTTCGATTTGGTTGCGGGAAGGCCTCAGAACATCGAGCGACTGTTTGTGGTTGGGAGTGAGCTCGGCACGAGCTGGGAGATGTACGTTTACCCCGAGTACGAACAAAAGAGTGTACGTCAAGCCAAGGACGTGCTTTTCGATGGTAGAGAACACGGAGATGAGTTGGCTAATGTGCTGTCGGCTTGGCTGGATGTAGATGAGGTGAGACAAGATGTGCGCTCCCGATTTGCGGTGTTTTCGCAAGGTAGAGACCGGTTCGGCGTTGATCGCTTGGTGAACCTGGCGAATATGCTTGACTCCCTACCAGCAGAGTATCCGTCGACGAGTGGGGATGCGCAATTGGAGGAGGCACTGACTTTAACGCAGCAAGTGTTTGAGGACACGGCACCCGAGTACGCGGGCAGGGCGATGGGTGCACTTGGAGTCCTGAAAGGTCTCTCGCTGGACGATAAGATTAGGCATCGCACAGAGTTGATCAATCGGCAAGTCGGTGATCTGTTGCCACATATCGACCAGGTGGTCCAAAAGGCAAAGCAGACGAGGAACGTATTGGTGCATAGCGGCACCCAAAGTCGTGCAGTGGATCGCGACGCGGCGAAGTTCTTCGCTAGTACATTGGAGTTTGTCTTTGCGGCGTCTGAACTCGTGGAAGCTGGATGGAACATCAGGCGCTGGGCAGATACCGGCCTGCCTTCGTCACACCCGTTCGCAAGATTTCTCGGCATCTACAAGGATCAGTTGCGGCGATTCAAGATCGTGGATGAGGATGCGCAGCTATAGATAGACAGGACAGGGATCTGCTCTCATGCCTGCACGGCCAGTGGAGGTGAGTGCCGTCAGCCGATTGCCAGAGTGGACACGCTAGCAGGAGTGTGTCCCCGAACAGTCGAGGACGGAAGCAAGCAGCGATCTCTACCCGGGCCGCCAAATCCGGCGGAGGTCGACCGTAAGGCCCGGCAAGACTTCCTCGCCCGATAGCTCATCGGGGCGCTCCAACATCACGGGCTCGGCGTGGGGGCGATGAATCCAGACCTGTTGATCGAACGAGTCGACGAGCCAGCCCAGGCGCACACCGTTGCGCAGCCACAGATCCATCTTGGCCTGTGCTCGCTCCAGCTGGTCCGACAGCGAACGCACTTCTACCACGAAGTCGGGCGCGACCGGCAACGGGTCGCCGTCGAAGAGGTCGGCCCCCGCCATTCGCTCGGCGCTGACCCACGCGGCGTCGGGCACGCGCCGGTTACCGTCGGGCAGCTCGAACAGTCCGCCCGAGCCGTAGACCATGTCCCCTGCGTCTTCATCCATCCAGTTGCCGATCGCCAGGACGAACGTCATGGCAATCCACTCGCTGGTGTGACCGCTTGGCATGTTCAAGATCAGCGCTCCCGTCTCGTCCACCTCGAACGGCACGGTCTCGTTCAGGCTGCAGAGTTCGAGCAGCTTCTCGTTGGTCAGTTCCCAGTCGGGCGGGAGGCGCAGCGCGAGCGGGCCGATGCCCAGCGACGCCAGCAGCGCCGACACGTCTTCAGCCTTGCTCTTGGGATGCGCCGCGACCATGTGGATAGTCTACCGAGCGCGCTCAGGCGTCCGGCCCCAGAGGAGGAGGCGCTTGAAGGGGTAGAGGAAGGGGCGCTCGTCGGGCAGGACGACCAGCAGGCGCTCGCGGTAGGCGGCCTCGAACGCTTCGTAGTCCGGCGGCGGCAGGCGGTCGCGGTAGCCGGTCAGCAGCGAGCCCTTGACCCACTCGACCACGTCCTCGGGACCGGGCAGACGGTGCAAGTAGACCTGCACGCGGACGTGCTGCTCGGCGAAGCCGAGACGGGCGAGCTGGTCGGCGTACCACTCGGGCGACTCGATCGAGTGTCGGTAGACGAAGCCGCCCAACGCGTCGGCATGCGGCGGCTGCTGCGCGACCTCGCGGGAGACCGCGTGCGAGGGATGGTCCTCGTTGGCGGGCATCTGCATGGCGAGCTGTCCGCCGGGATTGAGCGTGGCCGCGAGCCGGGGGAAGAGCGAGGCGTGGTCGCCGACCCACTGCAGCGAGGCGTTGGCGAAGACGACGTCCAGGCCGACGCCGTCGAGCCCGGCGAACTCGGCGATGTCGCCGCGCTCGAAGCGGACGCCGCCGCCCGCGTGCTCGGCGCTCTTGACCAGCATCGACTCGGAGCGGTCGAGGCCCACCGTCTGCGCCGCCTGCGTCCGCTCGTGCAGTACGCGGGTCAGCACGCCGGTCCCGCAGCCGAGGTCGACCACGCGTCCGCCGGGCGCGGGCTCAACCAGGTCCAGCAGGTCGTAGAACGGCTGCTCCCGTTCGGCGCGGAAGCGCGCGTACTGGTCGGGTTGCCAGCCGTCGGGTCGTTGCGAGGTCACGATGGTGAGCCTAGCAATCGGATCGCCCTAGCCTGAGACGACGCAAGCGGAGGGAGACGGGCTGTCGTGGAACTGAGCTGGTCCGACGCGCGCCGACTGCGCATCCACGCGCAAGGCCTGGGCGCCCAGCGCGCCACAGACGTTGCGTCGGCGGTCCGCGCCGCCGGCGCGATCCAGGCGCAGGATCGGCTGGGGATGCTGCTGGGCGTGGGCACGCGATCGGTCGGGCTGACGGCCGCCGACATCGACCACGCCCGCAACGTCGAGCGGTCCGTGGTGCGTTCCTGGTTCATGCGCGGGACGCTGCACCTGGCGCCGGCCGACGACTTCCGTTGGATGCTCGGGCTGCTCGGCGAGCAGATGGACGCCAAGGCGCTCAAGCGTCGCGCCGACCTGGGCATCTCGGCGGACGACCACGCGCGCGTGCTGGAGTTCTTCCGCCGGCATCTCGCCGGCGGCGGATCGATCGTGCGTACCGAGATTCCCGGCGCGCTCGAGGCCGCCGGATTGCCCGCCGCCGGGCAGGCGCCCAGGCATCTACTGCGGACCGCCTCGATGTTGGGCGTGATCTGTTTCGGCGCCGACCGCGACGACGACGAGGCGCACGTGCTGATCGACGAGTGGCTGCCCGATCCGGGTCTTGAGCCGCCCGATCCCGCCGCCGAGCTCGCCCGCCGCTACTTCGCCGCCTACGGTCCCGCCACCGCCGCCGACTTCCGCTGGTGGACCGGACTGCCCGCCGCCGACACGCGTCGCGGATTCGAGGCGGTCGCCGGCGAACTCGCCGAAGTCAGCGTCGAGGGCACCGCCATGTGGATGACGCCCGAGGCCGCCGACCGGGCCGAACAGGTGCTGGCCGCGCCCGACGGTCGTGTGCGCGTGGTCGGACCGTTCGATCCCTACCTGCTCGGCTACGCGAAACGCGAACTGGGCGTGGCCGGCTCGCTGCTCAAGCGGATCAACGCCGGCGGCGGGATGATCCGCTCCTGCGTCCTGATCGACGGCCAGCTCGCGGGCACCTGGGATCGCAAGCGCCGAGCGCGCGGACTCGCGGTCAGGGTGACGGCGTTCGAGCAGCTCTCGGACGACGCGCAATCGCAGCTCGACGCCGAGTTCGCGGAGATCGGACGCTTCCTCGGTACCGAGATCAACTGGTCTCTGACTCTGGATCCGGCTGCGGCCAGATCCGGGTGAAGTCGATCGTCAGGTCTTCGGCAATCTCAGTCGCCGTCAACGACTCCGGCCGCGCCACCCGTTCCGCCTCCTGCTCCGGCCGGTAGACCCAAATGGTCTCCTCGAACGGATCGACCAGCCAGCCCAGCCGCGCGCCCTGCGCGACCCACATCTCCATCTTCGCCTGCTGAGCAGCAAGCTGATCACTGGCCGACCGTACTTCAACGACAAAGTCGGGACACACGCGCCAGATGATGTGGCCATCACCGGCAATGTCTGCCAGTCGCGCATCGCTGATCCACGCGGCATCGGCCATCCGGCGCTCTCCATTCGGCAACATGAAAGTGGCGCTCGATTCGAACGCACGCCCGTTGGCCCTGGTGTCACTCCAAATCAGCGTCTGCGAGTAGATGCGGCCACCCTGATCGCTGCTGTCCGGACCAGTTGGCGCCATGATCAACAGCCCTCCCTCGCAGTCGGATTCGATCCGCCAGCCCTCGTTCAGAGCGCAAAGTTCAAGGAACTGCTCGTCCGTCAGTTCCCACAGCCGTGGCAGTTGAACTCGGAGTGGATACGTGACGCCGGCAACCCCCCGCAGCTCGTTCGCTGGTCCCGCCACAGGTGACTTGGGACGTTCCGCCGTAACCATCGATCTCCTCCTGTCCCGCCAACCCTAGACCGGCGACAACGCCCGCAGGCGCGCCGTGATCTCCTCGATCGTCCGCGCGATCCCCTGGATCTGATCCTCCGTATTGGACTGCCCCAGGCTCAGACGCACCGTGCTGTGCGCCGTGTCCGAATCGAGCCCGATCGCCGAGAGCACGTGACTCGGCTCGGTGCTGCCCGTGGAGCAGGCCGATCCCGACGACGCCGCGAATCCCTCCAGGTCGAGCTGCAGCAGGATGCTCTCGCCCTCAACCCCGGAGAAACTCACGTTGAGATTGTTGGCCAGCCGCCGCGACCAGTCCGCCGGACCGTTCAGACGGATCGGATGCACGCGCTCGTTCAGCTCGCGCCACAACCGATTGCGCAACTCCGACGCATGGCGCGTACGCTGCCCCCGCTCCGACTCCGCCAGCTCCAGCGCCTTCGCCAGACCCACCGCCTGCGCCACCGACTCCGTGCCCGCCCGGCGCTCCTCCTCCTGTCCGCCGCCGAGCTGCAACGCCTCCAGCGGCGTCCGACGCCGCACATAGAGCGCGCCCGCGCCCTTCGGACCGTAAATCTTGTGCGCCGTCACCGACATCAGGTCGACGCCCAGCGCGTCGGGACGGATATCGACCGCGCCCGCCGCCTGGACCGCGTCGGTGTGCACGATCGTCCGCCGATTGCGCTCCTTCACCGCTCGCGCGATCTCCGCAATCGGCTGGACCGTCCCGATCTCGTTGTTGGCCGCCATGATGCTGACCACCGTCGTGTCCGCGCGCACCGCCGACGCCACCGTATCCTGGTCGACGAAGCCCTCAGCGTCCACGCCCAGCACCGTCAACTCGAAACCCTCGCGCTCGAGCTGCTCCATCGTGTGCAGCACCGCGTGATGCTCCGTCGCCTGCGTGATCAGGTGACGACCCGACTCGCGCCGCGCCAGCGCCGCCCCGCGGATCGCCAGGTTGTCCGACTCCGTCCCGCCCGAGGTCAGCACCACCTCCGACGGCGAGCAGCCCAGCACCCCGGCAATCCTGTCCCGCGCCTCGTCCAGCAACCCCCGCGCCAACTGCGCTTCGCGGTAAATCCCCGACGGATTGCCCCAGCCCCCCTCCAGCACCGGAATCATCGCCGCCAGCACCCGCCGGTCCAGCGGAGTCGTCGCCGCATGGTCAAAATACGCCCGTTCCATACCCCCAGCCTAGCGCTCCCACCCCGCTCATCTCGCCCCCGACCGGCGGGGGGAGATGCCGCAGGCAGAGGGCGGGCACGCCTCTACGACTTGATTGTCTCGATCGAGTACTCCATGTCCCGACGTCCGCACCAGCGCTCGGCAGCTTCTCGTTTGCGCTGCACCGTGCCTGAGTCGACCTGGTTGGCGCCCTTGACCTCGATCAACCCGACCGAGCCATCCACGTACTCGACCAGGAAGTCCGGATGATAGTTGTGGCGCCTGCTGCTGGCGTCAATCCACGGGATCACGATGTCGTGCTTTTTCGTCCACTTGCGCACCGTATGGTCTGCTTCCAGGCGCTCCATCATGCGGCGCTCAAGCCCGCTGTCGTAAACCTCGAAGTTGTACGCGCTCTTTTCGGGACTTTCGAAGTTCCCGCGTTCAATCGTCGGCATATTCGATCATCCCTCCAACGATGTCGCCTCTTTGGAGCAGGAACATCTCCAGTTGCCTAAGAGATTGAAACGCCTTCCGCAGTTCTTCGACGCCAGCGTACGCCAGCGACTCTTCCCGCAGGAATTTCTGTTCTATGTGCCGCAAAGAAGCACTGTAGACCCAGCGCTGGTCGATCATCGAGTAACCGTGTCGCGTTGTCGCGTCACCAGAAATCGCCTTGACCTGCTGTCGGATGCTCTCCGCCAGGTCGTCCCGTGACAGGTCGCCAAGAGTGATCGCCCCCATGCCTTCAGGAGCGCTGAGGTGCTTCTTCCAACCGTCTGCGCCCAGCTCTTGGCCGGTGACTTCCACGATCTCTTGGTCTGTAATCTCCACGTTTTCTGAGCTGTACTCCAGCCCACCAAGCAGTGAGCGCCAGTCGCGGCTAGGATCGGCCGAATCCTCGACGACCACCGGCTCAAAATCGCCGGCATCATCAGACGGCTCCGGGACCTCAATGATTAGATCGTTGTTGACAATCTCTTGTCGAGGCTTTGGTTCTGGCAGTTCCTTCAAAGCGTCGAACTCTTGCTGGACGCCAACGTTCTTTTCGATCTTCGCTTGCAGGAGATCCCACAGCCAGCCATGATCAAGTTTGGGATGATCGACCACAGCGCAGATTTGCGGTTCGTCGTCGGAGATGTCCGGTCGTCGGACTCGGCGTAGACCCCGGCCGATGATCTGTGGACCATAAACTTTGCTTCCCATCTTGCGTAGCGGCAGGATCACGGCGACCTCAGGCACGTCCCAGCCCTCTCGCAGCATCGCTACCGAGACGACCGCGTCGTACTTGTTCTTCTTTGCGATATCCGCTGCTTCCTTGCGGGCTGAGTCGTCTTCGTCCTCGGTCACGAGTAGGGTGCGCAGGTTGAACTGGCCCTCGAGCATGGCCTGGGCCTTTTTGGCGTCGGCCTTGCAGACGGCCACAACAAAGAGGATTGGTCGATATCGACCGTTCGCATGCACCTTCGCTTCCTTCAACCGATTACAGGCAATCTCGATCTGCTGCGACATTGGCTTTGTGTCCGTGACCCATTGCGTTGATGTCAGACCCTTTCGGTCCACTTCGTCCCAGTCGATCTCCTCGACTCGGCGAGTCTCACCGCTGTTGGCATCGGTGTACGTCAACTCAACGACGTCAATGCTGGGCTGATAGACATGCGGTGTTGCTATCACGTGATCGGCAAGTGCCGCCGGGATGTCGTACTCGAAGATCATCTTGCTATCGAGTGGCTGCTCGTCCGCCCGGTCTGGTGTCGCGGTCGTGTCGAGTCGGTACTTCATCGAGCCGTGTTCGGCCAGCGTTTCGAGTGTCCGATCGTACTCGGGCGCCGGCGTGTTGTGAGCCTCGTCGTTGAAGATCGCGAACGGCGTCTGGTTCATGTCTAGAAACCTGGCAAGGTTCCCCTGACCGGTCTTGCTGTTCTGATGGAACTGGTGAATGTTTGCGAGCACTACATTCGAGCCGAACAGATTGCTGGCAGTGCTCTTGGAGTCGCCCCCAAGCGTCGTCAGCGCGAAGTCACTCGCAGACACCACCTCGCCAGGAGGGATCAGGTCGCGTTCAATAAACACCTTGCCGCCGTGAAAGTCGTCCTCCAATCGGTCGCGGACGATCAAATTGGGGCAGAGGATCAGAAAACGATGCACCTGGTGTGCAAGACGCAGCCAGACCATCGTTGCTGCAATCAGAGCCGTCTTTCCTCCGCCCGTGACGATGTTGACCAACACCCCATCGCCGTACAGCAAACGCCCAGCGACCTCTCGCGCATAGGCGACCCGCAGCAGCGCGTCCCACTGGTGCCGCCAAAGACCTCCCGGACGTGGCATGAGCTCGTCGTCAGGATCCGCCAGAAATCGTAGGTACGCGGCGGTCTCGGGCTTCGCGGGTTGGAATCCTGACTCAACCCACTCGCGAAAGTCAGTCTCGTGGGGTGCGAAGGCGTTCTGCATGACTCCTACTCCACCCTAATGAGTTTCGCCTTCATGCCTTCTCCACCCTTGCTGTCCTGCACTTTGCAGGCCACTGTGAACGTGCCGCGATGCGGGAAAGTATGCTGCACATCAATCTGTGGTGCGGCGCTCTTTCCCTTCTGCTTGTCATACCAAGTACCAGGATCTGCGCGGAATGTGTCGTCACGATAGTCAAAGTCCCACTGCACATTGATCAGCTTTGCACCCACATTGAATACCTGTAGATCGCTCGCACTGAAGTCGTAAGTCAAATGGCGGGCCTTTGACCTCTTGTGACTGATCTCGACCTGCGGCGGCAGGACGAATGTAAGAAACTCTGAGTAGTCACCGCGATCGGTTGACTGCCTTGAAATGTGGGCACGAAACTCTGGCGAGTCCAAGCGCACCTGATTCAATCGCACTAGACCAATTCTCAGGCTGTCCCGAAGTGCCAGCTTCGAAGCCGCTTCCGTCGCGTCAGGGCGAAAACCCCAGGCAAGCATCACTCCGTCACGAAGGTTGTCGTCGTTCCTATAGCGATCAAGCCGGGTGATCGCTTCGGCGAACGCATTCACATCTGCCGCGCTGGCAGGCTCACGGAGGCCCGGGGAACCGACCCAGACCGGAACTCGCGCCCGTGAACCCTTGTACCCGTGAATCCCGTTGTGCTCGGATGGAATGCGAGCATCGAAGCAATGAAGGACGAATTGGCGAAAGTCATCTGGTGGCATCGCCGCTAGCTTCTCCGACTCATAAACTCCCCAATGTTCGACTGTGAAATCAGGTAGTGGGTCGTCGCCGAGTTCACTTGCTGTCGCGTCGCTCTTGAGATGTTCAGCGCTGACGGCGACAGCAACCCGCGATTGGTCGATCATGATCCAACGACGGTTCAGGTTGGATCGCTGGGCGACGACGCCTAGGCCACCACCTCCGCAGAATGCGTCGAGGAGCAGATCGCCGGGCTTGGACGATGCGCTGATTATTCGCTCAAGTAGAGCGTAAGGCTTCTCTGTTGGGTATCCAATGCGTTCCTTTGAGCTAGTGCGCGTGCCGTAGCCGCGAATATCTACCCATACAGTTCCGACCGTAGCTTGCGCCTCGTCGAGATAGTACTTCTTATACTCTTTCCCAGAGCGAGAAGTATGAATGAGATTGTTGTCTCTCATCTTGCTTATGGAGTCTTGAGAGTAATTGCCAAGCTGTACTGCCTTATAGAGTCGTCCGTCATCGTCCGTGTAGCGGTATGGTTGGCGTTGTTGCCACGAGAGCTCAGTGAAGGGCTGGGCGAAGAAGGCTTGCTCGGAGGCATAGACTAGGATGCTATCTGCGTTACGGGGGTACTGATCAGAGCCCTTCTTTCCCCCTTTTCCTGCAGGATCGCGTTCCCATGTAATCTCGTTCATGAAGCGCTCGTATCCAAAGACCTTGTCCATCTCGACTTTGATGTAATGGCTCGCGTGCCAGTCACAGTGAACGTAGATTCATCCCGTTGGCTTGAGCAAACGCTTCATCTCGTACAATCTGGCATTGAGCCACACCAGGTAGCCGTCCAGGCCTCCTTCCCAGATGTCGGAGAAGGAACGTTCTTCATTTTGATCGCCCCAGATCACGTTGTAGATCCGATTCGAGAAGAACGGAGGGTCAATGTAGATTAGGTCGATACTCTGAGAGGGCAATTGCCTCATAACATGAAGATTGTCTCCCCAGATGAGGCGGTTCGGCTCCAGGTCGGGTGCGCCGAAGGAGACGCGGTCGACAATCTGGGTCGGCAGGTTGATCACCGGGTAGTGATTGCGGAAGCCCGGGTTCTTCGGGTCCCAGCCCTTGGGCGGCGTCTCGACCGGCACGTTGCCGAAACGCGCCGGCGCTCGGAATAGCTTTTCCTGGTCGGGAAGGGCAACCTGGCCTTGATCGACGAACTCAGTGGTCATGCGCGTACTCCGAGGCTGTAGGGCGGTGGACGTGCGGTGGGCCGTGACGAAGATACGTCGAATTGGATATCTGGTCAGCGCCTGTTCCACATTGCCCACATAAGGGCGAGAACGGATGGGCTACTGCCACCCACCAACGCCAACACCCTGACAACGATGAATCGGAGAGGGTCCCCGCCCCTTCTCAGGCCCGGCCAGCCAGCCTCTCCGGGGAGTTCCCCCGTCGCCTCCGACACACCACCGCCAACCAACCGAATGCCCGTTCGGATACAATCACCGATACCCAACCACCGACAGCGACTCAGGACCGCTTCATGAACCCCGCCAACCCACCCAACATCACCCGACATCAGCCAGCCTGGGCCGACCTGGCCCTCCCATATCTGACCTCAGCCAGACAAAATCCGACCGAATCTGACCAAATCTGACATCCACTAGCAAGAATCACCAGCCCACAGCACGGAATCCGCACATTCCGTTCAGATCACCCCTTGTTTCAGAGCCGGCGCAGAAGAAAGGAGTCGAAACGAAAAGAAACGCTAAGCGAAGGCGATGATCAGACCCACGGCGATGGCGATCCCGGCCAGGATGATCCCGGTCGCTTGGTTGATGTGTCGGGCCTGCTGCGCCATGCGCTCCGCGTACCGCGCTTCCACCTCCGACTGGTGCTGCTTCAACTCGGCAATGGCCAGCATGATCCGCTGCTCCATCAGGTCCATGCGGTCCTGGGTCGGATAGTTGGACAGCGCGTGCGAGACTTGTTCCTCGAGCTCGTTCACCAGCTCAGCCGCGGGCGCCGGCTCCGCAATCCGGCCCCGTACGATCACATCCAGGAGTCGCGCCGTGTTGAAGATCGCCACTGCATCGCCCTTCACTCGCGCTCAGCATATCGGCTTGACCCTCCTGCTATGCTCAGACATGAACTGATTCTCTCGAGAGGGGCAACGCGATGGTCTTTCAGATGACTGAGATGCTGGACGTCTCCGACCTGGCGGCCGAGAAGGCCAAGTCGCTGCTGGTCGACAAGGGCTTCGCCGAGGGCGCCCTGCGCGTCTTCGTGGTCGGCGGCGGCTGCTCCGGCTACCAGTACGGCATGGCCCTCGCCACCGACGCCGAGGCCGGCGACCAGGTGATCGAGAAGAACGGCGTCCGCTTCCTGGTCGACCAGGAGTCCGCCCCGCTGATCGCCGGATCGCGCGTCGACTACATCGACGACGTGATGAAGCAGGGCTTCTCGATCTCGAACCCCAACGCCTCGCACTCCTGCGCCTGCGGTTCCAGCTTCGACACCGCCGGCGGCGAAGGCGCCTCCCAGGCCCGCTCCTGCATCTAGTTCCACCCTCCTCCCTCCAACTCCCTCTCCCTCCGGGAGAGGGCCAGGGTGAGGGCCCCCGCGTGAGCGGGGAGTGAGGGCTCTCCGAGACGGACGCAACCCATGGCCCGCATCTCGCAACTGCTGGATGCGGGCCCAACGCTGTCCTTCGAATTCTCCGCCCCCCGCGACGAACCCGGCGCCGAGCGACTGAGAACCACCCTCGAGACCCTCGCCCGCCACCGCCCCGGCTTCATGTCGGTCACCTACGGCGCCGGCGGCGCCACCCGAGGCCCGACTCGCGACTGGGTCCGCACCATCCGCGACCACGTCGGCGTCGAGGCAATGCCCCACCTGACCTGCGTCGCCCATACCCGCGATGAAGTCGCCGCCATCATCCGCGACTACCAGTCCGACGGCATCGCCAACATCCTCGCCCTCCGCGGCGACCCTCCGCTCCCCCCTTCATCGCTCCCCCCCGGAGGGGGGGAGCTGCCCCCTGCCTCCGCAGGGGCAGGCTCCGGCGAGGGGGGATCCCCAGCCTTCGACACCGCCGCCGAACTCGCCCGCTTCATCCGCAAGCGCACGGATTGGGACATTGCCGTCGCCGCCCATCCCGAGGGTCACCCGATGGCCGCGTCGGTCGAGGCCGACCTCGCTCATCAGTCGAAGAAGCTCGCCCAGGCCAACTTCGCCATCACGCAGTTCTTCTACCGCGCCGAGTACTACGAGCAGTTCGTCAGCCAGCTCGACGCGCGCGGCGTGCAGACGCCGGTGATCGCTGGAATCATGCCGCCCACCAACGTCGCCGGAATCGAGCGTATGTCGGCGCTCAACGGCACCGAGTTCCCGGCCGAGATCCGCGATCGCCTGGAGCAAGCCTCAAGCCAGCAGGAGCGCCGCGAGATCGGTGTCGAGGTCGCCGTCGCGCTCGGCCGCGAGCTGCTCGAGCTGGGCGCCCCCGGCCTGCACATCTACACCATGAACTTCGCCCGCGCCGCCTCCGAGGTCGCAACAGCCCTCGGCTGGCCTCCATCCCCTCTCCCCGAGGGAGAGGGTTAGGGTGAGGGCCTCACTGTAGCGCTGTCAAACCCTCACCCAAGCCCTCTCCCAGTAGGAGAGGAAGCGTCGCTCAACTCCAACTGCGCGCGCAGCGTGTTCAGGATCTCCAGGTCCGACTGATGCACCGAGCGGGCGATCGACTCGACGCTCAGCTCGCCCTGGAAGCGGTGACTCGCCGTCCGCTCCCACTCGTAGGCCGAGAGCATGTAGAGCACGCCGGAGATCTGCTCGCGCGTGTGGTACCACTCGCGGATCTGCTCATAGCAGTCGGGCGGGTTGACCTGTTCCAGCCACTCGAAGTCGTGCAGCGGCAGGTCTTCGACATCCTGGAAGAGCAGATGACCGAGCTGCCAGGCGGAAATCGCGCCGTCGCGCCAGGCCCGTTCGACCAGCGCCTCCGCCTCGGGCATCGAGCCGCGCAGCGCGCGGATCATCAGCTCGTGCATCTCGCCCGACGCTTCGCGCAGCGCCTTCGTCAGCCAGCGGCGAGAGGTCTCGGGGTCGCTCATGGCGACATTGTGCCACACGTACGCAGCACATCCGGCGGCGCCGACGCTCGCCGCGCATGGGATACGATTGCCCAGTACGTTCGTCTGTGGAGGGACGCGATGCTGACGGAGTTCTGGGAATCGGACGCCTTTACCGAGCGCCGCGAGGCGCTGCTCGACACGCTCGAAACTGACTATCCGTGGAGCAAGGGCGACGTGCTCCGCTTCCGGCGCGGCGGCCGCGACGATCGCTTTCGCGTCCTGCGCGTGCAGGTCGAGATCGGCGACGAGGGATTGCGGCGCGAGGTCCTGCTGCTGAAGCTGGAGGCGTAACCCGCGGTGGACGGATCGGTGAGCGCCTCGGGAGCGTTGCCCTACACGCTGTTGCTGCTGCTGCTGGAACTGGGCGTCGGCGGCGCGCTGGTCATGCACGCCGTGCATCTGCGCGGCCAGGCGACGCCCGGATTCGTCCGCGCGACCACGATCATGGTGCCGATCGTGCTCGGCCTCGCCTTCTGGACGGCCTACACGCTGGAGGGCGATGTCGTCGAGGGCTTCCTGATCCGCTCCGGCCCGCGCGAGGCGTTGGTCTGGGTGCTGGCCGCGCTAACCGCCGCCTCGCTGTTGCACAACCTGGCGCTCTACACCGACCGCGACCTGTGGGCGCGGCGGATCGGCTGGGCGCTGTCGGCGCTCTCGCTGGCGGCGCTGGGACTGACCGCGGCGACGCTGGCCGGCTCGCCCTCGGCCCTGACCGCGTTCAGCCTCGCCTTCGGCGCGCTCGCGCTGGGACTCTCCGCGGTCGGCCTGGCGCTCGGTCACTGGTACCTGGTCACCCCGCGCCTGCCCGCCAGACCGCTGGTCGAGATTACGACCGCATTCCTGATCGTGGTGGTGATCCAGGCGATCCTGTTCGCCGCCGCGATGGCGATCTCGGTCGACGATCCGGTGGGCGGTCGCGATCAGTCGCTGAGCAGCGACCCGACGTTTTGGCTGCGGATCGCGATCGGCTTCGGCCTGACCCTGATCTTCGGCTGGATGGCCTGGACGACGGCGCGGATGCGCTCGATGATGGCGGCCACCGGCCTGCTCTATCTGACGACGGCGGCCGTGCTGGCGGCCCAGATCGCGGCCCGGGCGCTGATGTTCGACAGCGGCCGGCCGCTGTAGCTGTCGAGCACTGCTACTCGACCACGTCCTGCTGACTCACATTGAGATTCAAGCCCGGCGGCAACTCGGGCGTCATCGCCGCCTCGGCCTGCCAGCCGGCTCGCGCCTGATCGAGCAGCGCCGCCACGTCGCGGATCGCGGCCGGAGTCCTCGCGCCCCACCAGGTCAGATTCTGGCCGTCGCAGAGGTAGACGTGTCCGTCGCGCGCGGCTGACAAGCCGCTCTGGGCCAGCAGCTCCTCGGCGTGACGCTCGCGGAAGCGGTACGGCTCCGAGGGCAGCAGGATCACCTCGGGGTCGAGCGCAATCAGTTCGGGCAGGCTCAGCCTCGGGTATCGTCCCCGAGCCGCGTCTTCGCAGACGTTGATCCCTCCGGCCAGCCGCAGCAGATCGCCGATGTACGTGTCGCCCGAGGCGGCCATGTATGGATTGCGCCAGATCAAGACCGCGGCGCGGACTCGGGGACGCAGCCGCTCGACGTGCTTCTGTTCCTCCAGCGCTGCTTCGATCCCGTCGGCCAGCCTCATCGAGATGCCGCCCACGAGCTGTCCGATCCGGTCGACTTCTTCTCGCGCCTGCTCGGCCGTGCGCACATCGCCGACGAACACGTTGATGCCCGCCTCGCGCAGCGCCTCGACATCCTCCTCGTTGTTCTCCTCGCGATTGGCCAGCACCAGGTCGGGAGCGAGCCCGATGATTCGCTCGATGTCCGGATACTTGGTCCCGCCGACCTTGCGAATCGCGTTCACGATCTCGGCCGGTTCGACGCAGAAGCGGGTCACGCCGACCAGCCGCGATCCCAGACGCATCTCGCAGATCAGCTCGCTGAACGACGGCACCAGCGAGACAATCTCGCGAGCCGGCCGCTGCAGATCGATCTCGGTGCCGGTGGCGTCAAGTACGATTGGCATGAGTCTGAGGCTATCAGCGAGCGCTCACGCCCTGACGCCTCCTGGAACAGGTTCCGTCATGTCCATCGCACGGGTTGCCGGAGCCAACGTCTCCTTGCGCGGGGTGACCGTCGGATACCCGGGACTGCGAGTCTTCGACGATCTCTCCCTGGAGATTCCTGCAGGCGTCTTTACCGGCATCATCGGCGGCAACGGCTCGGGCAAGAGCACCTTGCTCAAGACCATCGCCGGATTGCTCAAGCCGGTTCGCGGCGAGGTCCTGATCGGCGGCGAGCCGCCGCAGAGCGCGCGCGCCTATCTGGGCTACATGCCGCAGGTCAATAACGTTGATTGGCGGTTCCCGATCACCGTGCGCGAGCTGGTCTCCATGGGCCGCTACCAGTTCAGTTGGCATCGCCGGTTGGGCAGTCTGATCCGCAACCGTGACGACCGCGATGCGATCGACAGCGCCATGGAGATGATGGGCGTCCAGGACCTCCGCGAACGGCAGATCCACGAGCTCTCGGGCGGTCAGCGCAAGCGCGCCCTGATCGCGCGGGCGTTGGCCCGTCAGCCGCGCATCCTGCTGCTGGACGAACCGTCGGCGGCGCTCGATGTCGTGCTGGACGATCAACTCTTTGACGTGCTCTGCGATCTCACCGACCTGGGCACCTCGGTCGTCATGACCACCCACGACCTGTCGACCGTGATCGAGCACTATGCCGAGGTGATCTGCGTCAATTCGGCGGAAGGCGGCATCGTCGCCCAGGGCGACCCGTCATTGATCCTCAACGAGGATGTGTTGCGACGCACCTACGGACGAGAACTCGCCATCCTCTCGCGCGGCGACGTGCACGACGATGACGGCAACCTCGAGGATCATCACACGTTCCGTCTCGGCGACGAACTCCAGCTGCACATGGACGATCACCGCCACCAGCAAGGCCACCACCACCGCCGTCCCTAGGCGGCTGCCTCCAGCAGCGCCACGATCCGGCGCAGCAGCATCGTGAACTGACCCTCGTCCGCCGCCCGCTGAAGCTCCGCCCGCCACTCGTCGAAGCGCCGCGCCCGGATCTGCGCCGACTCCAGCACGAGGTAGCGCCGGATCGACTCCAGCACGTCCCAAGCCAGCGTGTTCGGCTTGAGCTGATCGGTGGAGATCGCGGCGACCGAACTCTCTCCGATCGCCAGACCCGCCTCGCCGGCCGCCCCGCGGATCCGGCTGCGCAGTTGGTCCGGCGCGCCCCGGGTGAAGGCTCGGACCAGGTCTCGCCCGACCTCCGCCTTGTCGGCCTGGAACCACAGTCCTTCCCAGTCCGTCTGCACGATCAGGATCGGTCCGTCTGTGACCCGGGCGATCTCCCCAAGCGTCGCCGCCGGATGCCGCAGCCATTCGAAGACATCGACCATCAGCGCCGACTTGAAACTCTGGTCGTCGAACGGCAGCCGCTGCGCATCCGCCTGGATCACGCTCCAGCCGACCGGACCCAGCCAGTGGCCCGGCTCGGCCGTGTCGACGCCCACGCCGTGCAGCGGCGAGCCCTGCGTGATCGCCGCCAGCGCCAGACCGTCGCCGGTGCCTACGTCGAGCACCGGCCGCGCCTCTCGCGGCCGTCGGCCGTTGAGCAACTGGTCGTACAGCGCGTCGTAGTGACGCTGCAACTCGGCATGAATCACCGGCGCGCCGCCGCCGCGGCGTTCGGGTGGGGCCAGCGTGCGATGGTGCGGCACGGGACGCGCCTCAGACCCACTCGGAGACGACGATCGGCTGGCGTCCGGCGAAGCCGTCGGCTAGCTCGTGCCACCAACTCACCGTTCGTTCGCCGTGCTGCCAGCAGAGATAGACCTCCCGACCCTCGCGCTCCGCCCGCCAGTCCACCAGCCCCCGGCGGATGTCCTTGACCTCCACCCCCTGCTGCTGGATGTGCTCGATCAGCATCGCGATCTGGCCCTCCAGCCTGGCGATCTCGGCCTGCAGCTCCGAGTCGTCGGCGACGACGGGCCCGCCGTCGGCGCTGGTGCTGCGCCGCACCGAGGAGGCGATCGCCGTCAACTCGTCCAGCTTCTGCGCCCGCTTGCGCATCACCGTCACCACCGCAGCGATGCCGGGCAGCGATCGCCGGGCCTGGGACAGGGTGTAGACGCGCGGCATGCCGTTGAGTGTAGGCGTCGCTTCAGCGCTGGGACGGGTCGTCGTTCGGCGCGTTGGGCGACGACGGCGCGTGCGGCAGGAACCACCAGTTGGTCCGCGACTGCCCGCTGCGGTTGACGAACAGCGCCCGCACGGCGCCCTCCTCCGGCGGCACCGTCAGCACGACCGCCAGGTCGTTCGCCTGGAGCAGCACGCCGCCGCGAGGAATCACGACCTCGCCGCGGCGGTGGATCGCCGTGATCACCGACGCTTCGGGCAGCGCCAGTTGCGACACGGTCGTCGCCTCGGCCTGCGAACCGGGCTCGACCCGGCACTCGATCTCGACCGCGCCGACCAGCCGGCGGACCGGCGCCGGCGTGGCCCGCTGGCCGGGCGTCCGATCGCTCGGCTGCGCCACTTCGCGCAGCACGTCACGCTGAGTGAGCATGCCCACCAGCCGCGTATTGTCCTCGCGCGCGACCACCGGCAACTGGCGCACGTCGTGCTCGACCAGCAGCGAGAGCGCGTAGCGCAGGTTGTCGTCGGGATGCACGAAGATCGGCGCGACGGCGGCGAGGTCGTAGGCGTGACGGCCCAGCTCCTGCCGCTCGACCGCCGATGTCACGTCGGTGGCGCTGACCAGGCCGATGAAGCGGTTCTGGTTGTCGGCGACCGCGACCACGTTGCCGCGCGACTGGCTCATCGCCGCCGCCAGGTCCTGGATCGTCGCCAGCCGCGAGACGATCGGCGTGTCGGTGCGCATCGTCGTCTCGACGGTCAGATTGTCCAGCGGCGACGGCGTATGTTCGTCGCGCACGTCGAGTCCGGCGCGGCGCAGGCGGACGTTGTAGATCGTGTCCCGCGTGAGCAGTTGCGCGAGCGCCGTTGCCAGCGCGACCGCCGTCATCAGGGGTAAGACGAGCGAATAACCGCTCAGTTCGAAGACGATGAACAGCGAGGTCATCGGCGCGCGCGCGGCCGCGGCGAAGACCGCCGCCATGCCGACCACCACATACGTCCCCGTCGGACCCACGACCCCGGGCAGGGCCGACTCGAAGCCCGCGCCCATCAGCGCGCCCAGGGTCGCGCCGACGAAGAGCAACGGCGCGAAGGCGCCGCCCGACGCGCCCGAGCCGATCGTCAGCGAGGCCGCCAGCAGCTTCAGCACCATCAGCACCGCCAGCGTCGAGACGGCCGTCTCGCCCTCGGCGAAGATGCGGATCTGGTCCAGTCCGGGGCCGAGGATGTTGGCCTCGATCAGCGCCAGCACGCCGACCGCGAACAGGCCCAGGATTGGCCGCACCGACAGCGAGACGCCGAGGAACTCGAACACGTCCTCGGTGAAGAATCGCGTGCGCACGAAGAGGATCCCGGCGAGCGCCGCCGAGACGCCGACCACCGCGTGCAGGAAGAGTTCCCAGTTGCTGCCCAGGTCGAGCTCGGGCAGGTTCAGATCGCGGGCGCTGCCGTAGAAGGCGATCGCGACGATGTTGGCCACCACCGCCGAGACCACGACGATCGTGAAGTTGCGCACGTTGAAGCGGCGCAGCACCACTTCCAGCGCGAAGAACGTTCCGGCGATGGGCGTGTTGAACGTCGCCGCGATGCCGCCCGCCGCCGCCGCGGCGACCATCAGCACCAGCATGTCCGAGGGCTGACGCGTCAGCCGCCCGATCGTCGAGGCGAGCGAGGCCGCGATCAGGACGATCGGTCCCTCGCGTCCGGCCGCGCCGCCGCCGCCCAGCGTGAATCCGGTGGCGACCAGCTTGGCCGGCGCGATGATTGGGCGGACGAATCCGCCCGCGCGCTCGACCGCGACCATCACGTACGGCACGCCCGCTCCCTGCGTCTCGGAGGCGACGCGAGAGACGACGAAGGCGACCGGGATCGCGGCGATCGCCGGCACCAGCATCAGCGTCCAGCCGCCGGCCAGTCCGTCCAGTAGCGCTTCGAGTTCGTCGAAGATCGCGACCAGACCGTCGACCACCGCCGTCAACGCGACCGCGGCGAAGCCGGCCGCCAGGCCGACCGCCACGGCCAGCAACAGCGGCGCCAGGTTGCGCGGGATGCGAACCCGGCCGACCAACGGCAGCCGCCAGAACAATTCGACCGAGCGGGTCCCGAAGCGTCTCGAGGGACGAAGCACCAGGGACATCGGTCACACTACCCGTCGCGCGCAGCCCCACCAGGCAGGCTCACCGCTTGAGGCTATGACCGCAACCCAGCGCAGGCAAACGCCCGGCGCCGGGGCGCGTTCCCGTCTCCCGGCCCTTACTCGTCGAGCGTGTCCGAGTCGGTCTGCTCGCCGGCCGAGATGCGCAACGCCTCCACCAGGTCGTTGCCGCGCGCGCTGAAGACGAAGGTGTACTGCGACGCCGCGGATTCGTCCGTCGCGAGACCGGAGATCACCAGGTCGAGGACGCCGTCGCCGGTGCGATCCTCGATCTCGATGCTGGAGACCTCGGCGACCTGCGCCGCCGAGCCCGTGATCGTCCGGTAGCCGTCGCCGGTCGCGGTGAGGATGTAGAAGCTGCTCACGCAGCCCGTGTCGTCGCAGGTGATCTCGCGGAAGGTCAGATCGCGGATGTCGTCGCCGGTCAGGTCCCAGTCGGAGAGCTGCTGGATGCCCTGCACCTCGCGGGCGTAGGCCTGGGCGTGGTCGTAGGCGATCCGGTAGCGGGACGCGTTGCCCGGCACCGGGTCGTAGACGACGAGATTGGAGAAGGGCACGGCCGCGCCGAAGGAGTTCGGGTCGGTGTAGACGATCGAGGCCGCGAAGCTGCCCGTGCCGCTCGTGTCGACCAGCACAACGCGGTCATGGCCCACCGCCAGCGGCGGCATCGGCCAGGCCTTGAACAGCTCGATGATCGGGGTGACTTCGGTGATCCCGTGCAGCCAGGGCAGCGCCGCCGCGCCGTACTGGAGGAAGTTGGCCGGCGGGTCGGGAATCGTCTCGGTCGTCTCGTCCGGACCCGGCTGGGGGAACTGGGTGTAGGTCACCTCGGTCGGCGTCGCGGCCGGCACGGCGACCGTGGGCAGCTCGACCTCGGGCGGCTCGACCTGCTCCTGCTCGTCCTGCTCCGACTCTTGCGCTTGCTCGGTCTCGGCCTGGTCTGCGTCGTCCGCAGGGGCGGCGGTCGGTTCCGGGCGCGGAATCTGCAGGATCTGGCCGACGCTGATTCGATCCGGGTCCTGGATGCCGTTGAGCGTGATCAGATCGTCGATCCGCACGCCCAGCCGGTTCGCAATATCGGCCAGCGTGTCGCCGGCCTGGACGACGTAGACGCTGCCGTCGGCTTCGACTTCCTGCTCACCCGTCTCCGCCTGGGCCTGCTCCTGCTGCTCCGTCTCGTCCTCCGGCGACGTCGTCACGCGGACCGCCTCGGTCTGCTGCTCCTGCTGCTGGTCCGCCGCGGTCTCGGCGGTCGCCGCGGGCGTCTCCTGCTCCTGGGTCTGGGCGGTGGACTCGGGCGGCTCGACCACGGCGGGCGTCTCGTCGTCGCCGCCGAACAGGCCGCAGCCGCTGAACAGAAACGCGCCGGCGAACAGCGCGGCGGCGAGCATGATGGAGGCAACGGCGCGTCGCCGGTCAATCCATAGATGTGATGTCATCAGAGACTCAACCGCCCCGTCGCCTGTAGCCACTCTATACACATTCCCGCTCTACTGCGTACAGCTATAGACGTCGGCCCCGCGCAGGCGGGGCCAGCGAGCGCTTGTCTCGCCGCGCTGCCCCCGCCCCCCGTTCAAGCCAGGGGCAGGCTGCGCGGAGCCCCCGCCTGCGCGGGGGCGACTGGGTAGGGGTTGCTGGGAACGGTCCCTAAGCGCTGAAAAAAACTGTGGGAGGGCCCCCCGCCTTCGCGGGGGCAGGCTCTCACCCTAACCCTCTCCCTCGGGGAGAGGGGACCGGAAGGCTCTTGCCCCCTGAGGGGTGAAGCGGGTATTAGGGAGGTTCGTCCTCGTCGGGGTTGGAGGATTCGTCGTCTTCTTCGTCCTGCTCGGCTTCCGCTTCGGCGTTTGCTTCGGCTTCGACTCTGCGTTTGGCTTCGGCGCGTTCCATGGCCATCAGGCGGTCGATCTGCTCGTCGCTCATCAGGCAGACGAGGACTTCGGGGTCGTCAAAGTCGGGCAGCGGCGGCTCCGGAACGCCGTTGGGCTGTTGGCCGCGGGGGAAGAGGTCGAGCATGCGGCAGAGGGAGTCGAGTGCGCGGACCTGGACGTAGCCGCGTTCCTCGGGGTTGTTGGCGATGGCCCAGTAGCGGTCGTGGATTTGTTGGCGGGTGGCCTGTTCTGCGGTCATGGCTTGTCCTTTCAGTGAACATGCGTTTGTGATTGATGGTATATGTACAGATGTGCTGTTGTTGTGGCCTGTTGTGTCGTGGTTGACGATTGCGGCGCGCTGAGAGTCGGGTCGCTACAGCCGGGCGAGCTGCTGGCCCAGCCAGGCGGCGGCCAGACCGCCGATCGCCGAGACCAGCAGGTTGGTCAGCGCCCAGGCCCAGCGGCCCCCGTTGAGCAGATGCAGCGTGTCGAGCCAGACGGTCGAGAACGTCGTGAAGCCGCCGAGCAGTCCCACCGTGATCGCCAGGCGCAGATTGTCGGGCACACCGAGCCGGTCGAGGAACAGCGTCGCGACCAGTCCCAGCGCCAGCGTGCCGCTCAGGTTGACGACAAGGATCCCAAGCGGCAATCCGTCGGGCTGGCCGACCCAGCGGTTGAGCACGTAGCGCAGCACCGAACCGGCGGCGCCGCCCAGCGCAATCGAGGCAATCGCGGCGACGGTCATCGATCAACGACCCGTCGAGCCGAAGCCGCCGCCGCCGCGCTGCGTCTGCTCAAGCTCCTCGACCTCTTCGACCTGGGCCAGCACGACCGGCGCAACCACCAGTTGCGCGATCCGGTCGCCCTGCTCGATCCGGTAGCCGCGCCCCGCCGGGCCGCGCAGGAACATCGAGACCAGCAGCTCGCCGCGATAGTCGGCGTCGACCGTGCCCCAGCCGATCTCGACGCCGCGCCGCGTCAGACCGGAGCGCGGCCGGATCTGGATCTCGCAGCCGTCAGGCGGCGAGCAGGCGATCCCGGTCGGCACCGCCTGCGGCATCTGCGAGAGCGTGATCGCGCCGCCCAGCTCGGACAACTCGGCATAGAGGTCGAGGCCCGAGGCCAGCTCGGAGCCGCGCGTGGGCAACTGCGCCGCCGCTCGCAGTCGCCGCACACGCAGAGGCCCGTGCTCCCCGCCGTCCGTCACAGCCCAACGGAACGGCGGGAAGCGATCCGGCGGCGTGTCCGCCAACACGGCCGGATCGGTGGGCGCCTGGCGCAGCAGCGCGGCCGCATCGGCAATCATCGTCGACACGTCCACTCCCAGGTACGACGGCGCGTAGGCCGCCAGGCGTTCAATGCCCGATGCCAGCTTGATCCGCACCCCGCGCGGCCGGTGCGTGCCGGTCCAGTGATGCAGGCCGGCGGCCAGCAGGATCAGTCCCTGGTAGAAGCTGCGGATGCTGCGCCGCTCGACCTGCCAGATCTCTTCCCAGGTCTCGTGCGCGTCGAAGAACTGCTTGGCGTCCCACTGGGCCGCGCCCCGGGCCAGCTCGGCCCGCGCCTCGGGGCTGATCGTCGGTTCCACGGCCAACTGCTCGGCGCGGGACGGAGTCTCTCGGACACGGGCCATGGAGCCGGATGCTCTCTCGTCGCTGGGCGCAGCGCCTGCGCCAGCGAGTGCGTGGAGTTGTCCCGCCGCCGCCGTTGACCGACACTGTGCGCGATGTCGCCGGCGGCGGGAACAGGTTGAGGTAAACATCATCGCTGACTTTGTAAATGTCCAGGCCGCGCTGGCCGAGAACTTCGGCGAGCTACGCGCGCTGCTCGACCTCTGCGCCGACGATTCCCTCGGCCAACGCCTGACGCCGGCCGAGTGGTCGGTCCGCGAGATCCTGCTGCACCTGGTCCACTCGGAGCGCTGGCTGCATCCGCAGCTCATGCTGCTGCGCCGCGAAGTCGCGCCCGGCCTCGCCGTGCCCAGGGTCGGCGGCGTGACCCTGCCCGACACCGAGACCGACGCCTCGCTGCCCGAACTGCGCTGGGCGCTGACCAGCGTGCGCGAGGACACCGAGCGCCTGCTCGACGGACTGGCCGCCGCCCAACTGCGCGAGCCGGCCAACATCGAGCTCGACGGCGACGTGCTCGACATGTCGCTGCGCACGCTCGCGCTGACCGCCGCCGACCATCAGCTCTTCCACGTCCGCCAGATCCAGCGCACGCTCGGCATCGCGCCCTGAACCATGAGGCGGGACACCGCCGAAGTCGGTACGATCAACGCCAACCGGTTCAGCCCCACGATTCCGGCGAAGGAATCACCCGCGAGGAGCGATCACATGCAGCGCGACGCCGACGAGTACCCGGCCCGGCTCGACATCGAGTATCCACAATCGTTGGACCGCATCTCGACCCTGCTGCGACCCCTGTTCGCCATTCCGATCCTGTTCCTCATGTACTTCATGCCCGGCTTCATGTCGGTGCCGGTCTTGCTGATGCTGTTGGTGCGGCGCAAGTATCCGCGCTGGTGGTTCGACTTCAATCTCGAGATGACCCGGCTCTGGAACCGCGTCAACGCCTACCTCAACCTGATGACCGATCAGTATCCCTCGACCGACGAGGAGCAGACGGTCAAACTCGATCTGGACTACCCCGACGCGGCCCAGCTCAGCCGCTGGCTGCCGCTGGTCAAGTGGCTGCTGGCGATCCCGCACTACATCGTGCTGGCCGTGCTCGGATTCCTGCAGCTTCCGGTCGTGCTGATCGCCTGGCTGGCGATCATCTTCACCGGAAGTTACCCGCGGCCGCTGTTCACCTACATGCTCAACGTCGAGCGCTGGCTGCTTCGCGTCGAGGCCTACGCCTTCCTGCTGATCACCGACCGCTACCCGCCCTTCCGGCTGGGCTAAGCGTTAGGCGGCCAACCGCACGTCGGTTATGCGGCCAACCGCACGTCGGTTATGCGGCCAAGCGCAAGGCCCCGTGCAGCTCGATCCGGCGCAGGAACCAGAGGAACGCGCCCAGGTTGAGAGCGAACAGGCCGGCGAGCGCGCCGAACAGCACGGCCACGCCCGGCCAATCGACGATGAATTGCAGCGGCGGCACCACGTCGCGGCCGTCCGGCGTGAGCGCGAAGAAGTCGAGCAGGATCGCGCCGGCCTGCGTGCCCACGACCAGTCCCGCGCCCAGGCCGATGGCGATGATGATCAACTGCTCCAGCGCGATCATCGCCAGGATCTGGCGCATGCTCATGCCGACGCTCTGGCAGACCGCGAACTCCACTTTGCGCGCCTGGGCCGTGACCGCCGTCAGCACCACCAACCCGAACGCCGAGGCAATCGCCACCGCCGCCAGCGCGCCGATGAACACCCCGTTCCATGAGGCGACAATCAGCGGATCGGCGGCCAGCCCGTCGCGCGCCTGGTCGAGTGTGAGGACACCATTGATCGCCGCGGTAGCGTCGTTCTCGACGAACTGCGTTCCGGCCTGCTCGTCCGCAGGCGCGGTATGAGCGGCGAGCATCGAACCCCACCGCTCAGCCTGCGCCGACACCCAGAGCTCGTCGTCCACTGCCAGCGACACGCCGGCCGAGGCGCTGCCGTAGATGCGTGCGACCAGCGACGCGCGATCGACGATCACGATCGGATCGTCGCGCTGTTCGTCGTACGTGGGAAAGGTCTCGAACTCTCCCACGACCTCGAAGCGCATCGGCGTCGGACCGATGCGCAGGCGGACCAGCTCGCCGATCTGCAGCCGGCCCTGGGACATCGCCGCAGACGAGAGCAGCACGGGCAGCGGGTCCGTGTCGCCGCGGTAATGGACGCCGCGCAGCGAGGTCGGGGTCGCGTCCCAGCGGAACTGCGAGCCGCCCGACACGGCCTCCAGGCGGTCGACCGCATCCTCGCCCGCCGAGAGCGGCATGGCTTCCCACTCGTCGAGATTGAAGTCGGCGATCACGCGGGTCTCGCCGCCGGAGCGGTACTCGAGCGTGTGCAGGACGACCGCGCCCGGCGCTCGGGCCAGGCCGATATCGACCGAGACCAACCGCAGCGGCCACTCGGGACGCTCCTCGACTCCCGGACGCCAGGCGCTGCGGCGCTCGACCAGCCGAGCGCCTTCGAGCGGCAGGTAGAGCGTCGGCTCGTCGCCGATCACGGAAGTCAGCTCCACCACGTCGGCGCCGGGCGAGTCGAGCTCGCCGAGTTGATACCACCAGTAGCGGCCGATCGCGTCCTGGACCTTGATCCCGAGCGTGACGCTCTGGCCGATGCCCACCGGAGTCAGGCGCAGACCGACCGATCCACGGGACTCGAGGATCGGGCGTTCGACCTGTGAGACCGGCCGGCCCAGCGTGTCGAGCTCCTGCGGCGACATCGACCAATCGACCTGGCCGTCGCGCATCTGGCCGGCGACCGTTGAGGCGTCCAAGGCGACGATCTGCAGCTTGCCCGAGTCCTCGTCGCCGTCGAACGTGCCCGTGATCCGCTGCACCTGCGCGACCGGCTGGCCGGTCGATTCGGCAATCCGATCGAATGGCAGGGTCTGCGAGAGCGGCTCCTGCACTCGGACCGCCGCGCCGACCGCGTGCAGGGCGCGATCGTCGTATGAGGCGTCCAGCGTGGTCCGGAACGAGGCCGCGAAGACGGCCAGCGCGCCGGCGATCGTCAGCAGCAGCACGGTCCGCGCGTAGTGCGTCGGCGTGCGGCCCAGGTACCAGGCGCCCAGCAGCAGCGTGAACCAGCGCAGCGGCGACGCCAGCCGCGCCAGCAGCCGCATCATCGGGGGGAACAGGCGCAGCACGATCAGGCCGACCACGAACAGCAGCACCGTCGGCGTCGCCACCGCCAGCCAGTCCAGCCGCGTCTCGCCGACCAGCGGCGAATCGATCGGATCGCCGGCCCACTGCAGCTCGAAGATCAGCAGCGCCCCCAGCGCGGCGACGGCGGCGTCGATCAGCGCGCGCTGCGTCCACGACGCGGGCGGTCGGCCGCGCTCGCGGCGGGTCGTGACCATCGTCTGGCGGGTCGCCCTGTAGGTCGGCACGGCCTGGGCCAGCAGCGCCAGCGCGCCTGCGCCCAGCGCCAGGTACCAGGACTCGGCCGGCAGCGGCGCGGGCAGGAACGGTCCCAGTCCAATCTCGGACAGCGCCTGATCAAAGGGAGGGACGAAGCCGAGCAGGCTGATCAACCCCACTCCGATCAGGGGACCCAGGACGACCGCCGGCATGGTCAGGATGGCCGCCTCGACGATGTGCAGCAGCGCCACGTCGCGCTGGCGCGCGCCGCGCGATCGCAGCCAGGCGGTGTCCTCGGTGCGCTGCTCGGCCAGCATGGCCGAGGCGACCACCGCGTAGACCAGCACCGCGCCCACCAGTTGCAGCACGATCATCAAGAGCGTCGATTGCGCGAACTGGAATCGGCGGCTGAATCCGGAGAGCGTGTCGACCAGCTCGGTCTCCTGCTGCACGCCGTCGAGCGCCTGAGCGATCCGGCGCGTCATCTGTTCCAGCGCTTCGGCCGCCGCCGACGCCTCGGCCGCCGAGACTCCGCTCAGATCTGTGCGGTAACGCTCCAGCAGCGTCAGACGCAGGGTCGGCGACTGCTGGGCGAGGATGCCGAGGATCGACTCGCGCGTCGTCCAGAAGCGCAGCTCCGAGTCCCGCGCCGCGACCGGCAGGAAGACGGGATCGAGCGTGGACCAGCGGCGCACATCGTCTGAGGCCTCGATCAGGCCCACGATCCGGACCCGCGTCTCGTGCTGCTGCCCCAGCCAGAAGGGCTGGGCCAGGCGCTCGTCGCCGACGTCCAGCCCGAATCGCTCTGCCTGGGCCGCCTCAACCACGACCTCGATTCGGCCCTCCGCGGCCCGGGGATAGCGACCTTCGGCCAGCGCCGACGCTTCCTCAAGGTCGCTCTGAGCCACGAACGTAGCGTGCGGCGGATTGGGCGGATTGAAGGGCTGATCGTCCGTGCGCAGCAGATAGCCGCCGGTCCGCATCGCGCTGGTCCGCCCGACGGTCAGTCCGCTCGCGGCGGCGTCGGCTTCGCTGCGGATCACCGACTCGACCGACTCGACTGATTGCGGATCGGCAGTCACGTTGTTGCGCGCGAAGCGCAGGTCGAGTGAGGCGGGATCGGCCTCGGCCAGCGTCTGCCGCAGGCCCAGGTCGCGCACCGCCTCGATGAAGATCGGCGCGCTGCTGGCCAGCCCGACCGCGAGCAGCGCCCCGATCAGGAGCACCGCCGAGAGGCGCGGCGCGGACGTGATCCGGCGGATCGCCAGCAATGCCAGTTCGCGCATCGTCTCCCCGCCGCCCGCTACCCCTCGTTGCGCCATCAGTCCGCGCCCTCACGCAGCAGCGGCGCGGCCTCGCGACCGGTCGCCCAGCGGGCAATCGCCGAGGTGCCCAGGATCGCGCAGGCCACGACCACACCCACACCGACGCCGGCCAACAGCCAGTCCACCGACAGCGCGGTCGGCGGCGCCGCGGCGACGCCCTCGGTGGTCACGTCGAGGAAGGCCAGCAGCGCGTCGGCGACCGCCCGGCCCAGGCCGAAGCCGAGGCCGACCCCGGCGATCAGCACCAGCGCCACTTCGACCGCCGCCTGCGCCGTCAGTCCGGCTCGGCCCGAGCCGACCGTGCGCATCAAGGCGAACTCCCGCGCCCGCTCGCCGCCCGAGGCCGCCATCGTGAAGACCAGGGCCGCCGAGCCAACCACCAGCAGTCCGATGAATCCGACCACGAACAGCGCTGCCGTACCGCCCGAGCGCAGCGGATCCGTCTCCGCCGCCGCAATCCGCGCATCGGCGTTGAGCACCGCGCTGGACAGGTAGATGTCGTCCATCAGCTCGTCCGCGATCACGTTCGCGGCGTTCGTCTCGGTCCGCGCCCAGACCTCGGTGATCGGCAGCACGGCCTGCACGGCGGCCACCAGCGCCGCGCTGCGCAGCGCCAGCAGGTCGGCGATCAGGAAGCCGCCCTGGGCCGGATTCAGCGTCGGGAAGTAATCGACCGCCGCCACAATCCGCGCCGGAATGCTGGCGTTGTTCAGCACGATCGGCACGATGTCGCCGACCTGGAGATCGGCGCGCTCCATCGTGCGCCGATCCATCGCCGCGTTGACCGGCAGGTTGGGCGACTCGCGCACGATGATCCGTTCGTCGCTGGCGTCGAGCTGGGACCAGCGGTACTCGAGGCTGCCGCCGGCGAACACGATCCGGTCCTCTCCCGCCCCGCTCGACGCCGACAGCCACGGCCCGGGCTCGTCGAACGCATCAACCGCGACCATCCCGCCGCCGACGCGCGCGCTCAGATCCTCAATGAACAGCGTGCCCGTGGGCGCGCGGACGACGCGCGCCTGCGGACGCAGCACGATTGCGGCAATGCGCAGCGGTTGCGTCAGTCCCACAAGCGGCGCCTCCAGCGTCTTCCAGCGGTCGTCGACGATCGACTCGGTGTCGGTGCGGAAGGGCCGCATGTGTACCTGCCCGTGAGCGTCCACTACGCGAGCCGCCAGCTCCAGGTTGCTGTTGCCCGGCTCGCTGCGCACGCGCAGCGACAGCGACTCGACGCCCTCCGGCAGCGGCTGACCGACCCGGCCCGGCTCTCGCGCAACCGCCGCCAGCAACTCCTCGGCCGGCATGCCCAGCAGATCGTCGTCCAGCAGCACCGTCTCGCCCACCCGACTCGTCTGCAGACCGAGCAGGATTACGCGGCTGCCCTCGCGGTCGCCTCCGATCGATCCCAGCCCGCGATACGCCGCTGCCGAGGTGATCCCATCGCGCCGATCCAGCGGCTCCGTCACTCTCCCGACCGTCGAGTTGGCCAGGTTGCCGCCGATCGAGACGCCGCGCAGGTCGGAGCCGACCTCGTACTCGATCCGATCCCGCTCGACTGTGCGGATCGTCGAGGCGTAGGTCGCCGAGATCAGTCCGACCGCCGTGATGAACGCCGTCAACGCAGTCAGCAGCATCGGACCGGTCGGATTGCGGGCCACGTTCAGCACGCCCAGGTAGAGCCAGGAGGGAATCGGCAGGTTCGAGAGCAGCCGCGCGATCCAGCCCCAGATTCGCGGCGCGACCCGCATGATCGTCAACGCCGCGCCCAGCAACAGCAGTCCCGGACTGAGCATCAGCACGGGATTCATCCCGCCCGACTCGAACGCCGCGAACGCGCCGCCCGACGCTTCGGTCTCGAACTGCAGGAACAGCACCGTCGCCAGCGCCAGCAGCGCCACGTCGAGCCAGGCCCGCTGGAACAGCGAGCGCCGCCGCGGACGACCGGCGGCGACGCGCGGATTCTCGCGCTGGCGCGAGTCGAACCAGGCCGGCGCGGCGAACGCGATCCAGGCGATCAACGCGCCGGCGACCGCCAGCGCCCAGGCTTCCCAGGTCAGGCGCGTGTCGAACGGCTCGCCGCCCGAGACCCGCGAGACCGCCTCCAGCCGGCCCGCGTGGCTCAGCGCGAACGCGGCCAGCGGCGCACCGAGGAAGGCCGCCGGGATCGCCGCCAGGCCGCCCAGCATCGCCTGCGCGCCCGCCTGCTGCCAGGGCTTCGCCCCGCGAGCGGCCAGCCGCTCCCGATCCACCCGCGTCCGCTGCGCCATCACCCGGCCGACCAGCGCCACGCCGAACATCGCCACCGCCGCAATCTGCAGACCGGCCAGCAGCGACTGTCCCGCCGAGAACTGCGCCTCCCGCGCGAAGCGCTGCAGGGTCGACAGCAGCAGCGCCGAGGCCGAGCCGCCCTCCAGCCGGTTGAGCTGCTGCTCCCAGGCGCTGAGCGCCTCGATCGCCGCATCCACATCGTCGGAGTTGAGCGCCGAACTGTCGAACTCGGTCCGGATCCGGTGCGTGATCGGCGCGCCGAACGCGATCAGCGTCTCGGGACTGACGAACAATCCGAAGTACGGCTCCTCCGCACCGCCGGCCGTGATGTTGATCTGCAGGTCAAACCACAGATCGGTGTAGTGCAGGGCCAGCAGCCGCGAGACGTCGGCCACGACCGGCTCGATCACGCCCGTGATCAGGAAGACCCGCCCGTCGCCGAAGTCGATCGTGCTGCCCGCGTCGATCGCCAGCTTCTCCGCCAGCGCCGATCCGATCACGACCTCGTCGACCGCATCCGCCCACTCGCCGCGGACCAGCCTGGCGTTCGACTGCAACTGCTCGAAGGACATCAGGTAGGCCAGCAACGCCTCGTTGATCCCGTTGTCCAGCCGCGTGAAGCGGCCGAAGCTGCGCGGCGTCTCCATGATCCGCCGAGAGTCGCCGGCGAATCCCGGGAACTGCGACAAGTGCTGCGCCTCGATTTCTGCCGACTGCGCCGCCACGGCGTCGAAGTCGGACTGCTCCGGCGGGCGGAATCCCCGCGTCTGGTCGGCGAAATGCACGGCGCGGGTCGACTGATCGATCAACTCACGCAAGGCGAGGTCGGCCGAGGCGGCGCGAAAGACGAGCGGCAAGGCGACCAGTCCGGCCGCGATGATCAGCAGCGCCGAGGCCGCCAGCATCAACGCCCAGCCGCCGCGCAGCTCGCGCAGGGCGGCCAGTCGGAGCAGTCGCAGAAGTCCCAGCATGATGTCGTCATGCTACGACCGCACGAGCTATGCTCGGCTCGCCGGCGCCGTCACTCCGCTCGCCAATTGCCCGACGCTCGATTGGCGTTTAGCCTGCGCCTAACTAGTTCGTCCAGCAGACGATCCAGGCGCCACCAGCCGCCCACACCCAGGCAGGGACTCAGGAGCACGCGTATGACCACAGAGACTGAAACGCACACGCAGATCGCCGTTGAAGTCGCCGGACTCAAGGTGAACGCGCTGCAGGACGGCAGCGGACCGAACATCGTCGTCTTCCACCACTCGACCGGCTCGCCCGGCTGGATCCCCTTCTACGACCTGCTGGCCGAGCACCACACGGTCACCGCGATTGACATGCCCGGCTACGGACAGTCGGAGCGGCCGGCCTGGGCCCGGCACCCGCGCGACATCGCCATCCTGCTGCACAGCGCCGTGCACAAGATGGGCCTCGACAACGACGCCCACATGCTCGGCATGGGCTTCGGCGGCTGGGTCGCCGCCGAGCTCGCCGCCATGCACCTGCACGGCCTCGACAGCCTGATCCTCGTCGGCGCCGCCGGCGTGCAGCCCGAGGAAGGCGAGATCGCCGACGTGATCTTCTACGAGTTCGAGGAGTACGTGAAGCTCGGCTTCTCCTCCGACGAGGCCTACGCCGAAGTCTTCGGCGACGAGGCCGCGCCCGAACTCAAGGAAATCTGGGACTTCTCCCGCGAGATGACCGCCCGCCTGACCTGGAAGCCGTGGATGTTCAACCGCCAGCTTCCCTACCTGCTCGGCGAGGTCGAGACCCCGACCCTGCTGCTCTGGGGCGAGCAGGACCGCGTCACGCCGATCGGCGTGGCCGAGGTCTACGACGCCAGCCTGCCCAACAGCACCCTGCAGGTGATCGAGGGCGCCGGACACCTCGTCGAACTGGAGAAGCCGCAGGCCGCAGCCGACGCAGTCAACGCGTTCATCGCCGGCCTCTAGCTCGGATCGGCCAGACGGCCCTTCGGGATCGCGTATCATTCTCAGCAGCGCAGCATCGGCTCGGACGCCACGTTCTGAGCCGGAGGAACAGGAACCGGAACCATGTTCGTTGGCTATTTCACGGAACGTCCCTACCAGGACTTCGAATCGGGCTGGGTCGGCGCGACCGGGCGTGAGATCGAAGACCTGGGGATGACCAACGGGGACTACAACCCGCGGATCGGCGCGGAGCTCTACAACCGCTACCTCGACGAGAAGGTCTACGCCGAGGAGATGGGCTTCGACGGCCTGATGCTCAACGAGCATCACTCGACCCCCTTCTGCATGGGCGGCGTGATGAACGTCGAAGCGGCGATCCTCGCGCGGATCACCAAGCGCGCCAAGATCGTCCTGCTCGGCAACGTCCTGCCGATCTGGGAAGACCCGCTCTGGCTGGCCGAGGAACTCGCCGAGATCGACATGATCTCGCGCGGACGCCTGGTCACCGGCTGGGTCCGCGGCACCGGCCGCGAGTCGGTCGCCCACAACTCGCAGGCGCCCTTCAACTGGGAGCGCTTCCAGGAAGCCCACGACTTCGTCGTCAAGGCCTGGTCGACCCCGGGTCCGTTCCGCTGGGAAGGCGAGCACTACCAGTACCGCTACGTCAACCCCTGGGCGCGCCCCTACCAGGAGCCGCACCCGCAGATCTGGATCCCCGGCGTGATGTCGCGCAACACCGTCAAGTGGTGCGCCGAGCATCGCTACCCCTACGTCATGCTCGCCACCGAGATCGAGCCGACCAAGCAGTCCTTCGACTACTACGACGAGGTCGCGCGCGAGAACGGCTACGAGGCCTCGACCGAGCACCACGGCTACCTGTTCAAGGTCCACGTCGACGAGACCGAGGAGCTGGCCGAGGAAGCCGGACGCAAGTACATCTCCGGCCCGGCCAACCCGTTCCTCGAGGGCAACCAGGGCACGGTTCGCAGCAACCTGCAGAACCTGCCCGGCCTGACCTCGCGCACGCAGCTCCTGCCCACGGTCAGCACCTTCGCCGCCGCCGCCCGCGGCCGCCAGGCCGAGCGCGACGCCGCGCTGGCCGAGCAGGATGCCGAAACCGACAAGCAGGACGCCGACGCCTTCGGCACCTACGAGGAGCAGGTCAACAAGTACTCGATCATCACGGGTACGCCCAAGACCGTGATCCCCAAGATCCGCCATGTCCTCGAAGAGCTGCGCCCCGGCAACATCTTCTTCTGGGACGGCGACGGCGCCATGAACCACGACGACGCCATGCGCTCCCTCCGCCTCTTCGGCGAGGAAGTCATCCCCGCCGTCCGCGAGATGGGCAAGGAACTCGACCTCAAGGGCGCCTTCGAGGTCGACACCCAGACCGGCGCCCCAATGTCCGGCGACTAGTCTCGTCCACCCAGGTTCCGCAATCAGAGACCCGCTCTCCGGAGCGGGTCTCTTGCGTTGCCCGCTCGCCCCTTCCGACTCCCTCTCCCTTTGGGAGAGGGCTGGGGTGAGGGTTCCGGCGGCCGGGAGACTCCTCGAGCGCCAGAGGGCCCTCACCCTAACCCTCTCCCTCTTCGATAGTCCCTCCGCACCCTCCGCAAACCACGACACAACACCGAACACACATTCATGTACAGTGACAAGAACATCTGTCTGACCAAGAAGGGAAGCCCAACCATGCACATCACACCCAAGCGCCGACGCCGCGCCATGCGCGTCCATTACCTGACGCAGCGCGCCAAATCCCAGAAAGACATCGCCGCACAGCTCAACATCTCCAAGGCCACCGTCCGCGCCGACCTGCAACTGGTCGAGACCCACTGGAGCTCGATCGCCTCAGCCGCAGCCGACGATCTGCTCTTGGAGTCGCTCCACCTGCTCCAAATCCGGCTCTCGCTCGCGATCAAGAACGACGACGTCGCCAACCAGATCAGCCGCCTCACGTCGGTCGAGTTCCTGCGCGCCCGCGACGCCCAGGAGAGCCAGCTCAACACCCTCGCTCGAGAAATCCGCCGCACCGCCCAGGAAGTCCAGCGCCGCGCCGCACAGCGACCCGACCAGCCCGAGCTCTACGAGGAGGGCGCGCACGAATTGGCAGAAACCACCTCGGAATCAGCACAAATTGATCCCCCCAATTCCACGATCTCCAGTCCAGAGCAGGAAATCCCGGCGGATCAGCCCGAAACAGAAAAAATCCCCGCCGACCCCGATCTCGACGCCCTGGTCGAGGAGGCCGTCCAGCATTTCCCCCACCTCAAGGGCAAATCTCCGGACCAGATCGTCCTGTTCCTCGACCGGATCACCAACCCCGAAGCCCCGGATTCGGAGTATCCAGCCGAAATCTACGCCGAAGCCGCCGGCTGACCCTCCCCTCCCCGTCCCCGATTCATTCGGAGACCTGCTCGGGTACCGGCTCCCTCTCCCTTTGGGAGAGGGCTGGGGTGAGGGTTCCGGCGGCTGGGAGACCCCTCCAGCGCCAGAGCGCCCTCACCCTGACCCTCTCCCTCGGGGAGAGGGGATCGGCGGGCGCTCAACCTCGGGTCGAATCAGGCTGCCTGCCCGGTTACGATCTCCCCATGCCCGACAGCGTGATCGTCATCGGCGGCGGACCCGGCGGGTCGACCGCCGCCACGCTCCTGGCCCGGCAGGGATTCGAGGTCACGCTGTTCGAGCGCGAGGTCTTTCCCCGCGAGCACGTCGGCGAGTCGCTGCTGCCCGCCTCGATCCCAATCCTCGAAACCCTCGGGATCATCGACGAGATCGAGGCCGCCGGCTTCACGCCCAAGTACGGCGCGACCATGGTCTGGGGCCGCGACCCCGAGCCCTGGTCCTGGCACTTCGCCGAGACCAACGCCAGCTACCCGCACGCCTACCAGGTCTGGCGGCCGACCTTCGACCAGATGCTGCTGCGCAACGCCGGGCGCAGCGGCGTCGACGTCCGCGAGGGCTGGCGGGTCACCGACGTCGCCTTCGACGGGGACAGGCCAACCGCGCTGACGGTCGAGTCGCCCGGCGGCCATTCGCAGCGCTTCGCGCCCGACTGGATCGTCGACGCCAGCGGGCAGACCGGGTTCATCGCCCGCCGGCTGGAGACGCGCGAGCACGACGACTTCTTCCGCAACCTGGCGGTCTACAGCTACTACCTCGGCGCGCAGCGGCTGCCCGAGCCCGACGCCGGCAACATCTTCATCGAGGCCTACGAGCACGGCTGGTCCTGGGCGATCCCGCTGCCCGACGACGTGATGTCGGTCGGCGTCGTCGTCGACGCCGCCTGGGGCGGCGCGCAACTGTCGGACGCCGGGACCGAGTCGTTCTACGCCGAACAGCTTGGGATGACGCGCAAGACCTCGGCCATGCTCACCGGGGCCGCGCCGATCGACGAGCCGCGCGTGATTCGCGACTGGTCCTACACCTCGCAGCGGCTGGTCGGCGACGGCTACATCCTCGTCGGCGACGCCGCCTGCTTCATCGACCCGCTCTTCTCCTCCGGCGTGCACCTGGCGCTCTCGTCCGCCCTGCTCGCCTCGGCCTACGTCACCTCGGCCCTGCGCGACCCCGAGATGCGCGAGCCGGCGGCCGAGGTCTACACGCAGCTCTACATGCAGCAGTACCACCAGTTCCGCGAGATGGCGGCGCTGTTCTACGCCTCCAACCGGACCTCCGACTCCTACTTCTGGGAAGCGCGCCGGATCGTGCACGGCGCGGACGACGTCTCGCCGCGCGAGGCGTTCATCGCCGCCGTCGCCGGACAGCCGCCGCAGGGCTACGAGCGGGTCGTGCTGGAGAAGGGCGAAGCGCCGCCCGACTTCGTCGACGGCGTCGCCGCCGTCGAGCGCGAACGTCAGCGCCGCGACACCGAGATGGCCCGCCTGATCGACGCCGCCTGGCCCAACCGCAGCCCCATGCTCGACGCCGTGCCGACGCTCGCCGACGGAGTGCGGATCGAGCGCAAGCCGGTGATCGGCGAGGGACAGTTCGAGTGGGGCGCGGTGATCTCTTCGAGCTCGCGTCCCCAGGGCGCGCCGATCTCGACGCTGATCGCCGCGCTCGCCGCACGGATCGACGGCCGCCGCCCGGTCCGCGCGCTGCTCGACGAGCTGCTCGAGGGCGTCTCCGAGCAGCAGCAGGTCCAGCTCCTGCCCGGTCTGCTCGCCGCCCTCCGCGTGCTCTACGTCGACGGCATGATCTCCGCCTGGCGCATGTAGTCCCCTCTCCCCGAGGGAGAGGGTTAGAGCCTGCCCCCGCGAAAGCGGGGGATGAGGGCCCTCCGGTACCAGCCACGCCGCAAGCCCTAGAATCGTGCCAGTTGCGGAAGCAAGGCGGCAAGCGACATGACCACACCGAGCACCAGGACCACGGGACGGATCGAACAACTCAACGTCTCACCGGGCGGCGTGCCCAAGCGGGCCGTGCCCGAGGCCGTCGTCAACGAGTTCGGCCTGACCCGCGACCGCCAGCGCGACCGCCGACATCACGGCGGTCGCGAGCGCGCCGTCTGCCTCTTCTCGGCCGAGATCCTGGACAGCCTGCGCGCCGACGGCCACCAGATCGGCCCGGGCACGACCGGCGAGAACGTCACCGTGCGCGGCGTCGACTGGAAGAAGCTGGTGCCCGGCTCGCGCGTGCACCTGGGCGAGCAGGTGGTCGTCGAGGTCACCTCATACGCCGCGCCCTGCCGGATCATCGCCCACTGCTTCCGCGACGGCGATTTCAACCGCATCAACCAGGCGACCCATCCCGGACGCTCGCGCGTCTACGCCCGCGTCGTCCGCCAGGGCACGATGTATCCGGGCGACGAAGTCACAATCGAAGCGGACTCGGCCGCCGACCGCGGCGCGCGTCTGCAGCCCAAGACCACGCGCTGGCGTCCGCCCTCGAGCTGAGCGCCCGCCCACGAATGTCGTAGCACGTTCGTCATCGAGTTCGCGTGGTCGGTGGTAGTCTGCGCGCACGCGAACGCACGCATCAGATTGAGTCGCCGCCGACGCGTCAGGACAGTGAAACGGGAGAAGATCGATGACCACCGAAGCATCCGCCCGCCAAGCCGCCCTGATCGCGCGGCGCTACCCCAGCCGCGCCACCCTGCGCGGCGGCCGCGAGATCGACATGCGGCTGATGAGCGAAGCCGACAAGTCGAGATTCCTCGCCTTCGCCCGCTCGCTCTCCCGCGACGACCTGCTCTACCTGCCCTGGGACATCACCGACGAGGGCGTCGTCGACCGCTGGCTGGAGAACATCGACGACCACACCACCACCACCGTGCTGGCCGTCGACAGCGGCGACATCGTCGGCGAGGCCTCGCTGGTCCACAACGAGGCCGGCTGGACCGAGCACATCGGTGAGATTCGCGTGACCGTCAACTCGCAGATCCGCGGACAGGGTCTGGGCCGCTTCCTGGCCGAGGAGATCTTTGCGATCGCCGACTCGATCGGTCTCGAACGTATTTCGGCTCGCATGACCCACGATCAGCACAGCGCCCAGGCCGTCTTCGAGTCGCTGGGATTCCAGCCCGTCGCCACGCTGCCCGGATGGGTCATGGACCGCAGCGGCCGGCTGCGCGACCTCGTGGTCATGGCCTACGATCTGCGAGCCCGGGGCGCGCCCACTTCCGCGCAGCGCTGACCGCCCCATCCCTGCGGCATTGCGCCTATCCTGTCCAGACCACCCATGGCACGACAGGACCTGGCATGACTACGCAGACGCAGGCGGAACTCCGACAGCAATCGCTGGAGCACCTCTGGATCCCCACCCAATCCCACGCCGATCTCGCAGCCGACGACGGTCTGCTGGTGATCCGCAAGGGTGAGGGCATCTTCCTCCACGACGATCAGGGCCGCGAGTACATCGACGCCATGTCGGGTCTCTGGCTCAACGCCGTCGGACACGGGCGCACCGAGCTGGCTGACATCGCCCACGAGCAGATGTCCAACCTCGCCTACCAGAACACCTTCGCCTACGCCTCCGAGCCGGCGGTCGCGCTGGCGTCCAAGCTCTTCGAGCTGACGCCCTCCACGATCCGCAAGGCGGTCTTCGTCAACGGAGGCTCCGAGGCGGTCGAGAACGCCCTCAAGATCGCCAAGCACTACCACCACATCCGCGGCAACGGCGAGAAGTTCAAGGTTATCTCGCGGATCGGTTCCTACCACGGCCAGACCGCCGGCGCGCTCTCGGTCAACGCTGCCGCCTACTCGATGCGCGCGCCCTACGAGCCGCTCGTGCCGGGCTCGATCCACGTGCCCAACGTCAACTGCGACCGCTGCCCCTACGAAAAGACCTTCCCCGACTGCGACGTGTTCTGCGCCCGCACGATCGAGGACACGATCATGGCCGCCGGCCCCGGCACGGTTGCCGCCATGATCGCCGAGCCGATCTCAACCGCCAATGGCAGCTGGGTCCCGGACAAGGCCTACTGGAAGACCCTGCGCGAGATCTGCGACAAGCACGACATCGTGCTGATCGCGGACGAGGTGATCAACGGCTTCGGCCGCACCGGCAAGTGGTTCGGCATGGACCACTTCGACGTCGAACCGGACATCATGACCACCGCCAAGCAGATTTCGTCCGGCTACTCGCCGATCGCGGCGACGCTGGTCAACGACCAGATCGCGCGCACCTTCGAGGAGGCCGGCAAGGACGGCACGATCGGCGGCATTACCTGGGGCGCCAACCCGGTCTCCTGCGCCGTCGCCCTGGGCAACCTGAACATCATCGAGCGCGAGGGCCTGGTCGAGAACTCGGCCCGCGTCGGCGAGCACGTCCGCTCGCGACTCGTCCAGTTGCGCGAGGAACACCGCACGATTCACCACACCCGGGGCATCGGCCTGATGCAGGTGATCGAACTGAAGAAGGATCCCGCCAGCGGCGAGGACTTCGACGAGGCCGACAACGTCCAGGCTCGCGTCACCCAGTACCTGCGCGACGAAGGCGTGCTCGCCCGAGGCGGCGCCGCCATCCCCTTCGCCCCGCCGCTGACGACCAACCTGGAAGAGGCCGACGAACTCGTCAATCGCATCTCCCGCGCCATCGCCAAGCTCGAGTCGGAGCTCGGCCTCTAGGAACCAGTGCTTCCGGGCACAACAAACGCCGCCCTCGCATCCAGCGCCCGCGTCTCCGGGCGCGGCTGATGCAGGGGCGGCGTGATCGTGTGTCGCCGGTCGGCGAGCGCGCTAGAAGGTGTTCAGCGCCTGCGGCCGATCGTCGTGGATCGGAATAATCTCGGCGAAGCCCGAGAACTTGAACACTTCCTGGATGTGGTCCTGCACCGCGCAGAGCGCCAGCTTGCCCGCCGACTGACTCGTCCGCTTGGCCGCCATCAACAGCACCCGCAGGCCCGCCGAAGAGATGTAGTTGATCCCCTCGAAGTTCATCAGAATGTTGTGATCGCCCGCGTCGATTCGGCCCAGCAAGGCCTCCTCGAAGGCCTTGGCGTTGGTCCCGTCGATCCGGCCCAACGGATTCAGCACCAGCACGGCGTTGTCGTATTCGGGGTATAGATCAACCATCGGGCAGCTCCTCTGTCGTGAACGCGGATTCTGGTGAACCTAGTCGAGGTCGTCGCCTGTCGTCGCTCGTCGTTGTCTCAGCGTCGTCACGTTGCGGTCATTGACTCGTTCATAGCTTACTGCATCGAACGATGCCACTATCAGTTGCAGACCCAGCCCGCCGATTGGCCGTTCATCCAGCTCCAGCTCGGTGTCCTGCTCCGTCGCTTCCAGCGGATTGAACTCCGGACCGTTGTCCTCGTAGCGCGCGACGACGACTTCGCCCTCGCTGCGCAGCGCGACCGTGATCTCCGCTTCGTCCGTGTCGTCGGGGAAGCCGTGCTCCAGGGTGTTGGTCAGCAGCTCGTCCAAGGCCAAGTTGAGCTTGAACACCTCCGTCGCGTCGAAGCCTTCCGACTCGGCGAAGCGCTCGATGAACGCCGCGACCCTCGGCAGCGACGTATCCAGCGACGGCTGCACCACCATCCGCCGCCAACCCGACGCCAGCCTTGCGTCGCCCTGGCCGGGAATGTACGTGTCGGACGACAGCTGCGCCCCGTTGAACCGCAACGCCAGGCAGGTAATGTCGTCGAACTGCTTGGCATCGCCGCGGAACGCCGCCAGATCGGTCAGGATGTCGTCCATCATCTTCTGCGGCGGCTCGTCCGCGAGCTCTGCCAGCCGCTGCTCCAGCCGATCCCGGCCGAACTGCTGGCCGGTCGCGTTCTCCGCTTCGGTGATCCCGTCGGTGTAGAGGAACATGCTGATATCGGGATCGAGCGGCAGCGTGGTTTCGGCGTAGCTCAGACCCGGCAGCACGCCCAGCGCGATCCCGCCGGTATGCGGGATCATCTCCGGCGTGCCGTGCGAGTTCATGATGTAGGGCGGATCGTGGCCGGCGTTGACGTAGGTCAGCGTGCCCAACTCCATGTCGATCACGCCGAAGAACGCGGTGATGAACAGCTCCTTGGGATTCATCGAGCAGAGCTGGTCGTTGGTCGAGGCGATCGCCTCGCTCGGATCTGGGTGCTGGTTGGCGGCGCTGCGCAGCAATGCGCGGCCGACGGCCATCATCAACGCCGAGGCCACGCCTTTGCCCGAGACGTCCGCGATCGAGAAGGCCAACCGCCCGTCGTCGGTGATGAACGCGTCGTAGAAGTCGCCGCCCACTTCGAGCGCCGGCGTCATGTACGCCGCCACGCCGGCGCGCGGATCCTCGGGCAGGTCGGACGGCACCAGCGCGGCCTGCACCGAGTGCGCCATCTCGAGGTCGTTGCGAATCTCCTGTTGCGCGTCCTCGAGCGCCCGATTCTTGACCGAGAGCTCCTCGGTCCGTGCCTCGACCAGCGAGTTCAGTTGAATCTCACGCGCGCCGACCTCGCGGGCCATGTCGAGGAACACGCCAGCCAGTTCGCCGTACTCGTCACGGGTCAGCGACGTGTTGCGCAGCGAGGCCGCGGCCGCCGGTTCGGGCTGGCGGCCCATCTCGACCGCCCGCGCCGCATCCACCATCAGCCCAATTGGACGCGCCAGCCGGCGCGAGAGGAACCAACTGCCCAGCACCAGCGCCACGAGGATCGCCGCGATCCCGATCAGGTACTCGGCCCGGTAGACATCGAAGTGGTTGCCGATCCGGCTGCTGCTGAACTGGACCCGGACGGCGCCCGTCACGTCGCCGTCGCGGTTGCGCACGACCGTCGTGCCGGCCACGTCGCCGTTGGGCAACGAGTTGACCGTCGTCCCGCTTTCGCTGCGGATCGCCTGGCGGGCCACGGTGATCTCTCCGCGTCCGGCGGTCGGTGCGCCCTGCGAAGACGCCACCAGCCTGGCCTCCGGATTGAACACCCAGATGTGCGTCAATTCCGCCCCGTCCTCCTCCGCCTCGCCCATCGGGTCGGGGGCGTTCAGGCGGATCAGGGCGTCCACCTCCGCATCCGACAGCCCGCGAATGTCGGCATCCAACAGCGAACGCGCTACCGATTTCGCGAACAGATCGGCCGAGCGCCGCTCCGAATCATCCTCCGCGTCAAACGCCAGGAACATCAGGACCGCCGCCGACACCAACACGCCGGCCAGCGTGAGCACGGTAATCATTCCAACGATGCGTCCGGCCATGGCTAGAGACTATCGATCCTGCGACCTTGCCGCTATCCGATCGGGCCGCCCGGACCCGCAAGTCGGACGTCCGGCTACAGGTTGATCAGGCTTGCCGCCGAACTCGCCCCGTACGCGCCCCGTCGATCGCCCAACACCGCCTGCGCGTTGGCAATCCCGTCGCTCGCGCCCCTCGACACGACCCGCAGGAACTGCCACTCGCCCTCGGGAGCGCGATGCAGGTGCATCGTGATGTCGGCATTCACATAACCGCTGCGCCCGGGCTGCATGTTGGCGAACGGCGAGACGAAGTCGGCGATGCTCGCCGCCCGCACGGCTGGTGTGAACGGCGCTTCGGCCACTACCGGTGCGTCGGCGCGGATCCAGACGGCCGGCGCCTCTGACCCGCCCGGTGCGACCACGTGGCGCATCTCCAGCGTGCCCGGATACGACACCCAGCGGTTGCCTTCTCTGTCGACTCGGTTCGGCGTCGCCTCTTCCGGCGTGCCCGGGGCCTGGGCGGCAAACTCCGCGCCGACCGATCCGAGCTCGGCCGAGCCTCGCAGGCACAGCGTCGACGCCTGCGTCAGCAGCTTGCTCCCGCTCTGCACTCGCGTCTGAAACACCGCGATCCGACGCCCGATCCGCACCGGCTCAATCTCGACCCGCAGCCGGTCGAACGGGACCGGGCGGAACAGCTCAATCGTTTGCCGCGCCACCCGCAGGTTGACCGCCGGACTGTCCGCGGTCTGGCCGTTTGGCTGTTGCGCAAGCTCACCCAGGCGGCGTTCGACGCAATAGGTGATCAGCGCCGCCACCGGGCTGCCGTGCAGCGCGTCGGGCGACCAGGGGCCTCGCGACCGATCGGTCGGCAGGTAACACTCGCCGTCGAACGTGAACAGCGGATCGCCCGGCGCCATCGACGTCATGCAGTCTCGTCCGGCCGGGGATCTCGTTCGTGACTTACTGGATCGCAGATCGCGGTGTCGCTTCGAGACGTTTCACTGAGATCGATTCACGGTTCATCATTTCACCCACGCTGGGCGCAATCTCGGTCTTCCAGTAGTCCGAGTCGTAGACCGCTTCGTAGAGCCGCTCCCGCTCCGCTTCGGAGTGGAAGCGTCGAATCCACACGTATGTCGTCTCGTCCTCTTCCGATACGAACGAGCCGAGAATCGTCATGCCCTGGGCGATCTGGAAGGGGATCACTTTCTCTTCCATCAGGTTGACGAACTCTTCCCGTCGTCCCTCGTTGATCGTGTACTGACGTAGTTCAAACAGCATGGTGAACACTCTCTGGTAGATACTCGCGCGCCGGGCACCTGCGAGCGTCGGCGCGGAGCGACGCGTGACTGCGGATATGCTACCGGCTCTCGCCGCCCAGGTGCGGCGCACCTCTGAGCACAACTGTGAGGCGCTACTGCGAGAGGGTCGGACGGTTGCCGAACGTTGTCGTCGAGGTCACGACCGGCGGACCGTCGCTGCGCGACTCCGCCGGCGCCGGCGCGGGCTGCGAGCCGTTGCCCGACGAGGCCAGGGCCCAGCGATTGCGGCCCTTGTTCTCAATCTCGCCCATCTCCTTCATTCGCTGCAGCGTCGACTGCAGCGTCGGCATCGGCTTGGCCGACTGCGGCGCGGCGTCGTTGCGCTCCAGGAAGGCCAGGATCTCGGTCGCGTGCACCGGCTCGCTCTGCTGACCGAGAAACTCGCGCACCTTGCCCGTGATCAGACCGCGCGGCCGCCGTTGTCGCTTGGCTGGAGCCGACCCACCCGACCGCCGCGTCGCGCGACGCTTCGCCGGCGCCCGACCCTGGCCGGAGGCCGAACCGCTGCCGCTCTCGTTGTCAATCAACTCCTGGATCAGACGGCGCTTGTTCTCAAGCCGCGAAATCTCCGACTGAATTCCCGCGAGCTCTGCTCGCAGTTGATCTGCAAACTGATCCGCCATGATGATCGTTGTCCTCTCTTAAGCCTCGTCGGCTGAGTGCGTGTGTGTTGACTGTCGACTCCGCGCTTCGAGCCGACGCACACGTAAGTATACGCATTCGTCAACCGTGACCGTCAACTAGTCGCCCGAGCCAAGTTGGAGATAACCGTCCGTCAGCCGAATCAATCCGTCCTCGATCAGTGAATTCACCGCCAGCGTCACGCGCGATTGCTTGACCTCCGCCTCCCGCGCCACACGTGCGATCACAACTGTGTTCAGTACTGGTACGTCGCTCTCCCTAAGTTGTGATATCGCCAGCCCGCGCAGCTCCCGTTGCGATCCGCGAAATCGTGCCTGAGCCCGGACCGCTTCAGCCCGTTCGCCGACGTCGAAGCGGGGATACGCCGCGCAAAGCGTCGTCAACGGACACTGTCCGCATGTCGGCGTCGGCGCGCAGACGGCCGCGCCGAAGTCCATCAGCGCCGGATTCCAACGGGTCGCTTGCCCATCTGGTAACAACCGCTCCGCCGCCCAGCGAACGCTTGTCTGGGGCGTATCACGCGCCGGTTGCAGGTCGCCGAACAGCACCCGCCCCAGCACGCGAACGATATTGGTGTCAATCGCCGCCGCGTCAATGCCATGACCGAAGTTCTGCACGATCGCCGCCGTGAACGGACCCACGCCGGGCAGCGCCAACAGCGCCTCCCGCTCGCGGGGCAGCACGCCGCCGTGACGCTCACACACGATCCGCGCCGTGCGATGCAAGTACAACGCGCGCCGCGGATAGCCCGCGCGATCCCAGACCCGCAACGCTTCGGCGTCGCCGGCCGAGGCCAGAGCCTCAATCGTCGGGAACGCCGCCATCCAGCGTTCGTAGATCTGCAGCACGCGCGACATCTGCGTCTGCTGCGCGCAAACCGCCGCGACCAGCGCCGCGTACGGATCGCCGCTCGTGCGCCAGGGAAACGGCTGCTCGTGCTCGTCGTACCAGTCCAGCAGCCGCTTGCGAATCGCGCCCAGACGTTGCGGCGACAGCGGACGCGGCAGCTCGGGCTCGTCCGCCCGACCGGCGCGACTCGTCACGTTAACCCGCACATGTCGTCGTAACAGTCGCGGCCCACCGGCGTCACGTACACCCGATAGCGATCTTCGCCGACATGCGTCAGATCGACGAGCCCGTGCTCGGCGAGCTTGGCCAGCACGCCGGGGTGATAACCCGAATGGCGCAGCGCCGGACGGAAGATCAGACCGTCGGCCGACACTCGCTCTTCAACAATCACGACCCGAGGTTCGGGCGCATCCTGGAACACCATCAGATCTTCCAGCATCGCGCAGTGGTACTCGTTCAGTCGGACGTGTCGAAACTGAATCATCGCCGATCCGCCCGCCGCTCCTGACCCGCTCGGACGCTATAGCGAGCGCAGTCTCGTCTCCACAAACTCCAGCACATCTGCAGCGATCTCGATCGCCCGGCCGGAGTCAACCTGATCATACGCAAGATGCGGCACGCCGCCCGGCAGTCCCGTCGGATAGCGCGTCGGCTCGTAATGCTTGTCCAGCAGCATCGCCACCGACTTGATCACATCGAACGACGTGTCCAGTTGCATCGCGTCTTCGCAGAGGTCGGCCAGCGCGTGACCCCAGACATGATCTGCGCCACGCGCAAACAGGTAGCCGGCCACCGCCTTCTCCGCCGATTGCTGACAGAGGAAGCAGGCCAACGCGTGAAACTCGCCCGCCGCCGCATGGTGAGCCGCCTCAAGGTCGTGCCGCGACTGCTGCAACCAGCGACCCGACCGCGAGCGCTGCGCGTCCTCTTCGCTCACACGATCACCTCGTCGCTCCTGGACGTGATCTCCACGATCAAGGGGTCGCGCTCGCCCAACGCCAGGAACTCGTCCGGCGTATAGACGATGAAGGTTGACCCCACCTGCGGACGCAGATGCGTCTGGAAGAAGTCGGATCGGCGGTGAAACGGCTGCTCGGTCTGGTGCACGACCAGCAACTCCAGCTCCGAGGCCGGACCGACCGCGTCGTTGGCCAGGTCGCCGGCCAGCCAGAATCGCTCCGCGCCCAGTTGACGCATCGAGCCCGCAATCCGCAGGAATTCGGCCTCAAGCTGCTGCCGACGATGCGTGGCGAAGCCGAACACCATGGGCATCCGGAGCCCCCCTCTGTCACTCCGTGACATCTCCCCTCGCGAAGCGCGGGGAGCGGGAATCCGCCGCCTACGTCGTCGACAGCGTCGGCGCCCGCAGCTCCGGCATGATCTGCGCCTCGGACAGCGGCTCCGCGTCTTTCTTGTAGATCTGGATCCGGTGACTGCCGAAATCGCAGATGTAGAGCCGGCCGTCCTGGTAGCGGGCGCTCTGCGGGAAGCGCAGCACCCGCTGCGGCTCCAGCGACGTCATCTCGCGCAGACGCAGTGTCTTCTGATTCGCGCGGATGTACTCGCGGCCCATCCGCGACAGCGTCGCGGCCCCGAAGAACGACTCCACGTAGCGGCCACGATGGTCGTACATCACGACCCGGCTCTGGTCCCGTTCGCAGACGTACAGGTCGCCGTGCTCGTCGACGGCCAGACCGCTCGGATGGCGCACCTCGTACCCCGGCCGCGTGCCGAAGTCCATGATGTGCTCGCCCGACGTGGTCAGCTTCTGCACGCGGTCGTTGCGCCAGTCGGAGACGTACAGGTCGCCCTCGGCGTCAATCGCGATGCCCCAGGGCATGTTGAACTGACCCGGTCCGTCGCCGGGCTCGCCGAAGCCGCCGATGTAGTCGCCCTCGGACGAGAACTGCTGCACCCGGTGATTCTGCGTGTCGACCACCCAGGCGTTGCCCTCGGCGTCGAACGCCAGCCCCGACGGCCGGTTGAGCTGACCCGGTCCCGAGCCCTCTTCGCCCCACTGACCCAGTTTCTCGCCCTCGGGCGAGTAAGTCGTAACGTTGTGCAGGCCCTCATCCAGCAGATGCAGGTTGCCGTCGTCGGTGCGCACGAGCTGGACCGGCCACAGGTGGCCGGTGTCGGCCATCGTGCCCATGTCGCCGTGGGTCAGGTCGTCGCCCAGCTCGTCATCGGTCTTCAGCGAGACCATGCGGATGTTGCCGCCCACGCCCAGCTCGGTCCGGCCGATCACGTAGATCCGGTCGTCGCCGATCGCGATATCGACCGGAAACGTCGTCACCCGGCGCATCCCGAGCACCCGCTCGTACGGAAACCCGGCGCGCAGCAACGCGTGTGGAAATGCCATGTCAGTTCCCCTAGTTCGCCAACATCGTCTGCTCGAAGGGCTGGACCTGCTCGAAGTCCCCGACCACGATCTCTTCCGGCTCCACGCCCATCCATTGCTCCAGCATGGTGCCGTAGATGCCGCGAAAATCGATCGTGTGATACAGATCTTCGCCGTTCAGCCAGTCCTTGGGGTCAATCGACGGGTACTCGGCGTAGAGCCCGCCCTTGACGTGCTCGCCCACGATGAACGCGCCGCCCCCAGAACCGTGGTCGGTGCCCGAGCCGTTGTCCTTCATCCGCCGCCCAAACTCGGTGAAGACCAGGATCGAAACTTCTTCCGCCGCGTCGTGCTCGCGCAGGTCGGTCATGAAGTCGTCCAATGCCCCCGACACGTCGCGCAGCAGGCCGGGATGCACCGGCGGCTGGTGCGAGTGCGTGTCGTAGCCGATGTGGTTGGTGTAGAACACCCGCGTGCCCAGACCGGCCGTGTGAATCCGCGCCACGTCGCGCAGCGCCTTGGCGATCGGATTCGCCCCGTACTCGACCGAGGACTCGTACATTCCCGGCACCGGAGCCAGCAGGTCGGCGCCGGCCAGCGAGTCGGTCCCCGTCTGGCGCAGGTAATCCATCACCAACCCCGCGCCGATCGCCGGCGTGTACATCCGCTTGAAGATCTCCAGGTCGCGGTTGCGATCCTCTTCCGCCTGGATGTCCGGCATCAGGCCGTAGTTATCCAGGTCGCCGACCGACGTGGCGGTCACGCCGGGCGCCGCCATCGCCCGCGGCAGACCGCGTCCGATGTTCACGCCCGTCAGCGGATTCTCCGACTCCGGGTCGAGCCGCTGGATCAGCTTCGCCACCCAGCCCTCGGTCGAGATCCGGTCCGGCTCGCAGGTATGCATGATGTCCATGCCGCGGAAGTGCGACCGCGAAGAGTTCGGATAGCCGATCCCCTGGATCACCGCCACGTCGCCGGCGTCGTAGAGACCCTTCAGCCGCTCCGCCGCCGGGTTGAAGCCCAGCGTGTCGTTGATCGGCATCACCTCGTCCTCGGGCACGCCGACCAGCGGCCGCGAGTCGTAGTAGTGACCGTTGGTGTAGGGCACCAACGTGTTCATGAAGTCGTTCCCGCCCGAAAGCTGCACAATGACGAGAACCGGGTCCTTCTTCTCGCTGTGTCCGTTGCCGCTCATTGACTCGTTCCGTTCCGTTTCTAGCCTTGGTTCCCTCTCCCTCGGGGAGAGGGCTTGGGCGAGGGATCCCTATGCGAACTGGTACTCGGGCGAGGCGATCACCAGGCGCAGCGCCTGGGCCGCCCGCTGACCTGCCGACTCGCGGCCTTCGTCGCTCTCAAACGAGAGGTCGCCGCCCGCCGACGCCGCCTCAAGCAGCGCCTCGCGCGTGTTCTCGGAGACCACCAGCGGACCGGCGTAGTCGAGCGTCGCGTCTACCAGTTCCTCGGGACTGCTCGCGCCCTGCTCCTGCAGCCGGCTAACCAGGTCCTGCACGACCGGCGTGGCCGGATCCGAGACCAGCTTGGAGGCGAAGTTGATCCGCTCCATCAGCGTGCCGCCGTCGATCCATTCCTTGCCGGTGTGCCAGCCCTCGACCGAGGGCGGGTCCATCAGCGTCTGACCCATCGCGCCCATCGTCAGGTGCAGGTTCCACATCTCCGGCTGCGGCATGCCCAGCTTGCCCGAGAGTTTGTATGCGCCCGCCACCCACTCGGCCGGGCACTTGACCCGCTCGTAGCGCTCCTGCTTGAACCAATCGGCGTTGAACAGCACCCGCATCACCGCGCGCAGGTCGCCGTTTGACTCGGCAAACGCCGACGCCAGCTCGTCCACCGCCGCCGGGTTGCCCGGATCGGTCACCGACCAGGCAGATACGCCCGGCTCGTCCTTGACGAAGAAGTTGTACAGGTGCCGCCCGATGAATTGCCCCGTCGCCGGCTGCTGCACGATGATGTCGATGATGTCGTCGCCGTTCCACTGGCCGGTCTGGCCCAGGAACGTCTTCTCCGAGTCGTCGTGCAGGTCATCGCGGTAGACGAAGTGCGCCGGGTAACCGCCGTGCGGATACAGCGGAATCGGCTGCTCAAACGTCCAACCGGTAAAGCTGTAGGCGGCCGCCTTGATGTCGTCCTCGGTGTAGTTGCCGACGCCCATCGAGAACAGTTCCAGCAACTCGCGACCGTAGTTCTCGTTCGGCGCGCCCTTGACCGACTCTACGTTGTCCAGCCAGAAAATCATGGCCGGGTCGCGCGAGAGCTCGCCCAGCAGCACCCGCATGTTGTCCAGTCCGTGATCGCGGAACATCTGGATATGCACCGGCATCGAGGGCCCGTGCTCCGACTTGAACCAGGCCGTCGCGAACACGTGGTGCCAGAACAGCGCCATCTTCTCGCGCAGCGGCGACTCCGAGTTCACCATCCAGTAGATCCAGCGCGCGCTCCAGGGCCACGGCGTGTCCGAGTTGGCCAGAGAGGGGAAGTAGCGGAAGATCAGGTCGTCGTCCTCGTCCGCCGTCGGCGGCGGCGTAATCAGGTCTTCGACGATCTCGGCGTAGGGCCGCTCGGCCAGCGCGTCCAGTTCGGCAGGTGTCGCGCCCGCTCCCGCGCGACGCATCAGGTGAGCGACCAGCGCTCGTTGATCGTCAGACATGTCAGGCACCTCTCCAGAAACATCCAGGCGCGGATACCAAAGCCCGGTCAAGCCCGCGCAATTGCTCTACGGAGGCAATATAGGACATATCAGACTGCTCCCGACGAACACTGCAACAGTCCCCGCGCCCAAGCGGAGAGCTATCTTCGCTCTGCCACAACAGTCTTGACAGTTAACCACTCGGTTAGGATGGACGCATGACCACGCGAACCGACTTCCACGCGGAGACCGCCCAGACCTTCCTCGCTAAAGCTCGCTCGTCCTTGGTGGAAGGCGACCTGTTGCAAGCAGCCGAGAAGGGCTGGGGCGCCGCCGGGCAGGCGGTCAAGGCGGTGGCCGAACAACGCGGCTGGCGGCATCGCACACACGGTGATCTCTTTCGGGCGATCAACCGACTGACCGACGAGATGTCCGATTCGTCGTTGCACAAGCAGTTCCTGGTCGCCAACGGCCTGCACAACAACTTCTACGAGGGCGAACTGCCCTCCGCGAGTATCGACGCAGGACTCGCCGATGTTGAAGCGCTCGTCGCCCGACTCGAGCAGATCGCCGACTGAGAGATCAGCCAACTCCTCGCTATACTGCGCAACAGATTCAACAGTTCCGATCGCCTGGAGCGCTCCATGAGCCTGCACAAGACTTCCGGTACCGGCGACAGCGGGTCCTCTCCCGCCTACATGGACCGCAGAACCGCCGCAGCGTACGACCGTTACCGCGAGACCGTCGTCGAGCGCGACAACACCTCCGCCCTGCACCAGGCCTTCGACCTGATCAAAGAGGGACGGCCCACGACCGAGATTCTCTCCGAGACGATCCGCGCCCACGCGCCCTACACGCACGTCCCTTATCACCAGCGCATCGACGAGGGCATCGTCCGCTTCGTCAACAACGACCACTGCCTGCTCTCCTCCCGCGCCACGCTCAACCTGCAGAACTACGTCTCCGAAGAACTCCGCCACCTGCCGCTCAGCCAGACCGCCTGGTACGTGCCCACCGGCCTCGACATCTGGAACCAGCTCAAGGGCAGGATGCCCGGCCACTACTCGCGCCGCACCTACGACCCCGAGAACTACCCCGACGGTCCCGCGCCGCCAGCGGCGCACTGGGACGACCAGCAGCCGACCCGCTGGGACGAATCGCTCGAAGAGGGCCTCAACACCTGGCTCACGATGGTCCAGTACGGACACGTTGACGACGAGTACTCGCTCTTCCTTGGCCTCTGGGACCAGTTCCCCGAGCGCCGCGAAGAGATCCTCGCCCAGCTCGTGTTCGCCGGACTGATCGACGTCCAGGACCGGATGTACTGGAACCGCTCCTACACCACCGGGCACAAGTCCTTCCGCGCCCGCAGCACCGTCGAGCTCGGACGCGCCATCGGCTGGGAGAACGCACACCACGTCCTCTACGCCGGCGTGCCCGACATCGCCGTCGGCCCCCGCTGGTACTCGCTCTACGAGTCCGCCTGCCAGATCATGATGTACCACCTCGAAGAGGAAGCCCCCAGCTCGTCGCTCTCCGCGACCACCAAGTCGACCCGCGACCAGGAACTCTTCACCAACCAGATTCCGCTCTCGGGCCCCGAGTCGGAGATGATCATCCGCACGGTCATCAACGAGCCGCAGGAGTCCTACATCGCCCTGCTTTCCGACCTGCTCAAGGCCGGCCGCTCGCCCAAGTCGATCCTCGACGCCATCCAGGTCGCCGCCGCCCGCGTGGTGCTCGAATGCGGCCTGCCCGCCAACTTCTCCATGCCCCAGCACGGCTACGAGTACTGCAACACCCTGGGCTGGTTCTACGAGCAGTTCGACCACCCGCACAAGACCAAGCTGCTCTTCGTCGCCGCCAACTTCATCAACCAGTGCGCGCACTGGGCGCTCAACTCCAAGGGCAACAAGACCCGCGGCGCAGCCACCTACTTCGCCGGCTACGACAAGGGCGGCGAGGCCAAGCAGGTCTCCCAGGGTCAGGCGCTCAGCGAACTCAACGACGCCATGCTCTCGCTCGACATGGAGCAGTCCGTCTTCTGGGTCGAGAACTACCTCAGCCTCGGCTACGACGACGGTCCCCTGGTCGAGACCCTGGCCAATGGGATCGCCAAACAGGGCAACGACCCGCACAACCAGGAGATCGGCCTCTGCATGCTGGAGGACTACCGCCGCACCTCGTCCGAGTCGCGCAACACGCTGCTCATGGCTGCCGCCCACCACACCGCCGGCCACATGAAGTACGGCGACCAGTACCAGTCCTACCGCTACTTCGCCGACGCTTTCGACATGCAGGTCGAGGACGGCGCCCTGGGCGAGACCCCGGTGATCGAGAACCTGGCCGACGACGTCGAAGCCGAACTCCTCGTCTCCGAACCCACCGACTAGTTCCGGTTCCCTCTCCCTGAGGGAGAGGGTTAGGGTGAAGGCCCGCCCAACGCCTGCTTGATTGTGCCCACGACGCTGGCGCGATATTGTCGGTGCAATGAACTCTCCTGAGCGCCGCATCGACGACGACGAGCCTGAACCGCCACATAGTGTGGTCCGTCTCAGCGACGGCCGCACGTTGAGCTGGACCGAGTACGGCGACCCCAACGGCGAGCCGCTCTTCTTTCACCACGGCATCCCCTCCTCCCGCGTCGCCGCCGGGGTTATGGATCCCGGCGCCGCCCGCGCCGGCGTCCGCCTGATTGCGCCCGAACGCCCCGGCTTCGGCTACTCCGACCCGCTGCCCGAGCGCACCATCCTCGACTGGCCCGCCGACCTGCGCCAGCTCGCCGACTACCTCGAGTTCGAGAAGTTTTCCGTCGCCGGCATTTCCGCCGGCTTGCCCTACACGCTCGCCTGCGCGCTCAGGATGCCCGAGCGGCTGCACCGCGTCGCCCTGATCTCCGGACTCGGGGAGATCGACTCCGGCGACGTGCTCGAGGGCATGTCCTACGAGTGGCGCCTGATTTACACGCTCTTCCTCAAGTCCCGCCGCCTCGCCTCGCTCTGGATGCGCGGCTACGGGCGCTCGGTCCAGAGGCGGCCCGACCGCGTGGTCGCCGAGCAGATCAAGCGTATGCCCCCCGTCGACGGCGTCGTGCTTGGCTCCGAGCCCACGCTCACCAACCGGATCACCGACCTGCGCGAAGCCTTCCGGCAGGGACCCGCCGCCGCCGGCGACGAAGCCCGCCGCCATCTGGAGCCCTGGGGCTTCCAGCTCGGCGACGTCCGCTTCCCGGTCATGCTCTGGCACGCCATGCTGGACGAGTCTCACCCCATTCAGATGGGCCGGCGGATCGCCTCCGAGCTGCCCGACTGCCGGCCGATCTACGTCGACGGCGTCGGCTCACTCGGCTTCATCGAGCACGCCGAATCGATCTTCGCCGCCCTCTTCAGCGAGCACCCCGAGGTCGTCACCCCCGTCGCCGCGCCCGACGCTCGACCCGCCGAAGAGGAACTCGACCCCTTCGCCCCCCTCCTCGACGTCCTCCCCGAACCCGTCGTCGGCGAATAGTTCGGAACTCCCGGCCTCAGCCCCGAGACCAGCTCAGCGTGTTCCGCAGCAACTGCGCGTACTCATCCGTCTCCCAGGTGAAGCGCAGCGTTCGCGGGTTGTCGCCGTTCTCGTCCTTCGCGTTGTCCTCGACGAACGGCTGCGAGTTGGTCAGCGGCGAGTGACAGTGGCCCAGCGCGATGTAGCACACCCCGCCCTCGCCGATCCCGCGCGTGTAGCCGAACACCCGCGTGACGCCGTCGTCCTCGATCGCCGTGTCCTCGTCATAGTCGAAGCCGAAGTCGGGCCAGTTGTCGGGACCGATCGGCGCCGTCAACAGGATGTCCGTGTTCGGGCGGTCCGTAATCTCGATCATGTAGGGCTCGTCGATCACGTCGAACTGCTCCGGCAGACCCTCGAGGATCGGCGAGTCCACGTTCTTCACATCCACCGTGAAGCGCTTGATCGGCGGGTGGTTGATGAAAAATCCGCCCAAGGTCTCGTGGTGCTCCATCTTCACCATCTGCCGCTTGCCCTCGCCCAGGCGCGCGGCCTTGCCGCCCGACGTCCCGTGCAGACCGATCCAGCAGCCGCCGTTGCCGATCCAGTCGCGCAAAATCTCGTTCTGCGGATCGTCGGCGTAGGGACCGGCCGTGTACGTGATCAGCACGTCGGTCACCTGCAGCCACTTCCACATGTCGGTGAAGTCGTTGCCGGTCGTCGCCCGGACGTTGCCGTCCTCGTACAACATCTCCAGCAGCTTCAGCCGGGCAAAATCCATGTCATGCCCGCCGTGCGATCCCGGAGGAAATCCCCCCGTCACCACGTGTACCCGAGTCGGTGCGCCGGCCATCGTGACCTCATTTCATCCAGTGTCTCTTTTCGATGATAGGCGAACGCTCCGCCTTCCTCTCCCCAGCGTCGGGAACCATCTCCGAGCCTCCGTCGTCTAACTCCCCAACGGGGGCCACTGCCGGTCGCACCTCAGACGTCCCCGGACAGTCGGTCAGGAGGCCACCATGACAGCGATCCAGCGAACCCGCAGATTCCTCAAACACAGCGTCGCAGCGATAGCACTGCCGATTCTCGCCGCCGCCGTCCTGATCGCGGCCTGCAGCGACGATCGGGACGCCCAGCAGACCGCGCAACAGGCCGAGCCGCAAGCCGAGCAGCCGACGGTCGTCGCCCAGGCGCAGCAACAGCAGGCCGAGCGATCCCAACAGGTCGAGTACCAGCAAGAGCAACAGCAGGCCATGCAGCAGCAGGCCGAACAGGTGGAACAGGACGAAGAGCAGGAGTCCTACTCGGTCGCCACAAGCGCAGCCAGCCAGCAGGACCGCCAGGAGCAGGCATCGGCAGAGCAGGCCGAGCAGCAGGCCCAACAGCAGGAGGCGATGGAGGAAGCGGACGAGGACAGTAGCGACGCCTACCCCAACTCCGGCGGACCCTACCCGGAGGACGAGCAGCAGCAGGTCACCCTGCGTCCCCGGCCCGGGGCGACCAACTTCGAGGACTACCCCTCCCTCGGCTGGCGCGACACCGACCAGGACGACACCTCCACCTTCTCGCTGGACGTCGACCGCACCTCCTACTTCCTGGCCCTCAACTGGGTCCAGAACGGCTACGCGATCGAGCCTGCCTCGGTCCGCGCCGAGGAGTGGATCAACGCCTTCAACTACCGCTACGACAGGCCCGACGTCGACGACAGCTTCGCCGTCACCACCGACATCGTCCGCCATCCGCTCAACGATGACCTCCACCTCGTTCGGATCGCCACCCAGGCGCCCGAGTTCGTTGACAACACCCCGCTCAACGTCACCCTCGTGCTCGACTCCTCCGGCTCGATGCGCGAAGGCGACCGCGTCGAGATCGCCCGTGCCGCGGCCGAGTCGATCCGCCGCGGACTCGGCGACGACGACCGCATCGCCGTCGTCCTCTTCTCCGACGGGATCGTCGACCACGCCGAGCACGAGCGACCCGGCGACCGCGGCATCCGTCGCGTCATCGACCGCCTCACGCCGCTCAACTCCACCAACGTCCAGGCCGGACTCAACCTCGGGGTCGAACTCGCCGACGACATCCGCCGCCAGCGCCCCGACGCGCACAACTACGTGATCCTGATGTCCGACGGCGTCGCCAATGTCGACGCCACCGACCCCTTCGCCATCCTCCGCTCCGCCGAGGACCGCGACGAGCGCAATCCCCTGCGCCTGATCACCGTCGGGGTCGGCATCGCCAACTACAACGACGTCCTGCTCGAACAGCTCGCCCAGCACGGCAACGGCTGGTACCGCTACCTGCAGGACGTCGCCCAGGCCCGCTCGACGTTCAGCCGCGAGAACTGGCTCGCCCTCTCGATCCCCTTCGCCGACCAGGCCCGCGCCCAGGTCCGCTGGGACGAGCAGGCCGTCGCCGGCTGGCGGCTGGTCGGCTACGAGAACCGCGTGACCGCCGACCGCAACTTCGAGCAGGACCGCCAGGAGTTCGCCGAGATCCCCATGGGTTCGGCCACGACGATGTTCTTCGAGGTCGAACTGACCGACGACGCGCAGCGCCGCGACCTGCTCGAACTGGGCGAGGTCGAGCTGCGCTGGCTCACGCCCAGGTCCGACCAGTCCAACCGCCAGCAGGCCGAGATCGGCGGCCGCGTCCACGAGTGGGGCGACGACGCTCTGCTCGACCTCGGCACGGTCGTCGCGCTCGCCGCCGACCGCTACAGCTGGTTCGGCCAAGACGGACTCGGCCAGAACACCTTCACTACGGCCGCCGACGAGCTCGACGACCTCGCCTCCTGGTTCGAGTCGCTGCCCACCAGCATCCTTGACACCCAGGCGGGCCGCGACTTCGCCCAACTGCTCCAGGCCATGGGCGCCGTCGCCGACCATCACGAATCCGAAGACCCCGGCTACGCCGGCTGACCAACTTCTGCCGCCCTGCCCCTGGCGTGAGCCGGGGGCAGGCTGCGCGGGGCCCCCGCCCCCTGTTCAAGCCAAGGGCAGGCTGCGCGGGGCCCCCGCCCCCTGTTCAAGCCAGAGGCAGGCTGCGCGGGGCCCCCGCCTTCGCGGGGGCGACTAGTTTGGGGCGCTTCCGAAGCGCTGAAAAAAACTTGTGGGAGGCCCCCCCGCCTTCGCGGGGGCAGGCTCTCACCCTAACCCTCTCCCTCGGGGAGAGGGGACCGGATGGCTCTTGGCCCCGGTGAGGGGGACGGGTATTAGGGAGGTTCGTCCTCGTCGGGGTTGGAGGCTTCGTCGTCTTCCTCGTCCTGCTCGGCTTCGGCTTCGGCCTTGGCCCTGGCTTCGGCCCTGGCCTTGGCTCTGACTTCTTCGCGGGCGATCAGGGCGTCGATCTGTTCATCGCTCAGGGATGCCATCATGAGGGCGGGATCCATCGGTTCCGGCGGCTGCTGGGCGTCAGCCGGGTGCTGACCGCGTGGGAAGAGGTCGAGCAGGCGGCAGAGGGAATCGAGGGCGCGGACCTGGACGTAGCCGCGTTCCTCGGGGTTGTTGGCGATGGCCCAGTAGCGGTCGTGGATCTGTTGTCGGGTGGCCTGTGCGTCGGTCATGGGTGGTCCTTTCGGTGAACATGCGTTTGTGATTGATGGTATGTGAACGAGAGTTCTGATGTTGTGTCGTGGTTGGCGGTGGAGGGGCGTTCCTTCCCCACATTGATCACTCCCGGTCAAATCGCCCCGGCAAGCACGCCTCCCGCGTGACCTGGTTGTACCCTTGACCTGCGGGCGGATAGACAGAGGGACTCGATGCCGTCCGCCTCACCGTGCCTGCGACCGCGCCTTATGCGCGCAATTGTTGGATTATTGCTGCTGCTCACTGTCGCCGCGGCAGCGACGATGGGCTTCGAAGCGGCCAGAGCCCAAGGCGGACCGGAGACCATCGACCTCAACGGTCGAATCGTGCTTCAGCGAACCGCAGACGAAGGAGCGCGAATCGGCCTTCGCGTGGAGGGATCGCCGGATGTCCTGCCCGACGCCGGCCCCTTGCCCGTCCACTGCGCCGCCGATGTATGGCTCGAATCGTCTCCGGTCGTCCTCAAGGGCGTCACGCTGGGAAGCCTCATTACCCGCCAGCTTGCCAACGGATGGTACGAAGTCGGCTTCCGAACGCTTGGCGGTGAAGACCTGCTGCCACGCGCTCGATTCATTCGGCCCCTCGCAAACCGGAACTGGGTGGTGAGCTCGCCGATCACGCTCTCAATTCCCAGGCCTGATGCGACGCCCCGGTTCCTCGACCGAATCTGGCAGGTGATCCTGGAACCGAACCATCCAGTTCAGATGACCCTCCCGGATGCACAGGTTGAGTGGTGGGACCTGAGTTACAGCCTTGAGCCTGAGGTTCCCGGCCTGACCTTCGATCCCGAGACCCGCATCCTCTCCGGGTCCCCGACCGAGATCGGCTCCTATCGGATGGTCTACCGCGCTAGGTCATCCGGCGGCGGATTTGCCGAGCTGCAGTTCTCCCTCTTCGTTGAGGCGAGCCAGATGAATGAAGAAGGCGACTACAACGGCATGGGCGGCGACGACTCCATGATGGAAGAGTCCGACGACGACTCCATGATGGATGAGTCCGACGAAGCGCCCACTACCGTCCCCTCCGACACCACCTTCGCCGACAATCCCCGCACCGGATTCACCCTCACCAGCGAGAACGACACCTCAACCTTCAGCCTCGACGTCGATCTGACCTCCTACCAACTCGCCCTCAACTGGGCCGCCAACGGCTTCCTCGTCGAACCGGATTCCGCCCGCGCCGAGGAGTGGATCAACTCGTTCGATTACGGCTACGAGCCGCCAGATTCGGACGATCAGTTCGCCATCTCCACGGCCCTCATGGAGCATCCGATCGACGACGAACTGCACATCGCCCGGATTGGATTCCAGGCGCCCACGATCATGGACGATCGACCGCTCAACGTGGCCCTCGTGCTCGACGCCTCGGGCTCGATGAGCTGGGGCGGGCGGGTTGATATCGCCAGGGCCGCCGCCGAGACCATCCACGCCGGACTGCGGTGCATCGACCGGATCGCCGTTGTCCATTTCACGACCGACGTGCTGCACCAGTACACGGTCAATGCCGCCATTCCCGGATCGCCCGTCGTGCATGGCTCAATCGGCAATCTGGCCCCGCATGACTCGACCAACGTGCAGCGCGGCCTCGATCTCGGCGTGCAGCTGGTAGCCGAGATGCGCCAGCAGCGCCCCGACGCCTACAACTATGTGATCCTGATGTCCGACGGCGTCGCCAACGTCGACGCCACCGATCCGTTCAAGATTCTGGCCCTGACCGGCGATCAGAACGCCGAGAACCCGATCCGTCTGATCACCGTCGGCGTCGGCATTCAGAACTACAACGACTTCCTGCTCGAGCAGTTGTCGCAGCACGGCAACGGCTGGTACCGCTACCTCGACACGCCCGAGCAGGCGCGCCAGGTCTTCGCCCGCGAGCACTGGCTCCGCCTGTCCACGCCGTTCGCGGACCAGGCCCGAACCCAGGTGGTCTGGGATGAACAGCGGGTCGCGCAGTGGCGACTGATCGGCTACGAGAACCGCGTGACCTCGGCCGAGTCGTTTGTCGAGGACCGCACCGAGTTCGCCGAGATCCCATCCGGCGTCGCCGTCACGGCGCTCTACGAACTCGTGCTCACCGAAGCAGGCCGGCAGTCGCTTGCGGCTGAGAATGCGTCGTTCGGGTCCGTTGCCCTGCGCTGGCTGACGCCGGACACGGGCGAGTCAAGGTCCGCCGATCGGTCAATCGCGCCGGGACCGGACGCAACCGAAGACCGGGCCAGGGCCGCCCTGGATCAGCTTGCCGCCATCGTCGGCCTGACCGCCGATCGCTACGGCGCGATCGACAGCGCTCACGACGTCCGGGGAGAGCAAGGCCAGGCTGTCGCACCCGAACTGCGCGCCCTGCATTCCTCGCTCGCCGCACTCATCGACCGGTTGCCGCCCAACCCCGCCCTCAGCGATTTCGCCAACCTCCTCGATCACCTGATCAGGTCAATCCCCGATCCCACCACCGAATCCTAAGGAGACTCGCTCTCCGGCATCGCCGGTGCGATCCACCACGTGTAGCCCTCTGCCAGGTGTGTGAACTCTGTCCAGAGGTCGAAGCCTGTCCAGATGTCGGGAAACTCGGTCGTGTCGGCGGGCACGTCCAGGCCGCCTGCGCGCAGCATCTCAAGCACGCTCTCGGTCTCGGGAAAGCTCTCGAAGTAGATGATGAAGATGACGCGCCGGATCTCGCCGTAGTCCGTGGCCGAGAAGAATTGCAGCCGCCCGCCGAAGAGCAGCTCGGCGCCCTGGACCTGGGCCTGGATGTTCCGGAAGACCTCGTCGTAGTGCTCGCGGCGCACGTCCACCACGTTGACCCCGTAGTAGGGCGAGGGGACCGACGGCATCTCGCGACGGAACCGCCCGCCCCAGTCCGGCGCCTCGGGGCTGACCGCCGGAAGGAGCTGGAATGCGGACGCAAACTCACGCTGGGAGGACTCGAACGAAGACATGGCCGGCACGCTACTGGATAGCAGCGTGCCCCGCGAGCTTCCTTTCCAATTCCCTCTCCTTGAGGGAGAGGGTTCGAGTGAGGGTCCGCCGACAGCAGCCCGAAACGACTACGCTGAACCCACCACAATCGGTACAGAGAGCCGAACCGGTGATCGCACTGATCGACCAGCACCTCGACGAACTCTCCGACCTCTGCCGCCGATACCAGGTGGACCGCCTCGACCTGTTCGGCTCCGCCGCGACCGCCGACTTCGACCCCAGCCGCAGCGACCTCGACTTCATCGTCGCCTATCACCCCGACGCCGATCTCGGGCCCTGGGCCACGCGCCACTACGAGCTGCGCAACGCCCTGGCAGCACTCTTCGGCCGGCCCGTCGACCTGATCATGGACCGCCGCTTCCGCAATCCCCACTTCCGCCGCTCGGTCGAAGCCTCCAGGACACGCCTCTATGCAGCCTAGGTCCGCCGCCTACCTGCACGACATCATCGAGAACGCCAACCTGATCCGGCAAAGCGCCGTCGGCAGGACGCTGAGCGATTATCAGAGCGACATCCGATTGCGCCACCAGATTGAGCGCGAATTCACGATCATCGGCGAAGCAGTCGCGCGGCTGAACCGAACGGACCCGGAGGTCAGCGCACTCATCACCGGCGCCAGCAGCGTCGTCGCCTTTCGCAACGCCATTCTGCATGAGTACGAAGAGCTCAGCGACGAAACTGTCTGGAACGTCATCCAGCAGCACCTCCCCGTCCTGATCCGCGAAGTCGAGGCCCTGCTCCCGCAACGATGAGCCCCACACCCGCCGATATCGTGTGAGCGACCTGCATCATCTTCAGCGACTGCGAGCACTCACATGTCCGATTCCACGATCGTCGACCTGCGCACTTACCTGGTCCACCCGACGCCGCCGGACAGCGGCCAGCCCGACCGCTACATCGCCGGCAAGAACCTCTGCTTCGTCCGGCTCGAAACCGCCGACGGCCTGCATGGCTGGGGCGAGTGCTACACCCAGTCGGACCGCGACATCCAGATTGTGGCCCACCTCGACGCGATGCGGCGCTACATCGTCGGCTGGGACGCTGCCCGGATCAAGCCCTGGACCGACGCGATCTATAACGACTTCGGCAACCGCCGCGGCGCGATGGACCTCTACTCGGCCGTCTCCGGCGTCGAGCAGGCGATGTGGGACCTGGCCGGCAAGCGGGCGGGCCTGCCCGTTCACCAACTGCTCGGCGGCGCCGTCCGTGACCAGCTGCGCGTCTACGCCAACGGCTGGGCCAGGATGGACGACATCGAGGAGCTGCAGGCCCGCGCCCGCGCGATGGTCGAGCGCGGCTTCACGGCGCTCAAGTTCGACCCCGTGCCCGGCAAGTGGCGCAGCTACGTCGGCATGAAGGAACTCCGACTCGCTGCCGAGCGTGTCCGCGCCGTGCGCGAGGCTGTCGGCTCCGAGGTCGACGTGCTGCTCGAAATCCACCGCAGGCTCAGCCCGTCCAACGCCGTGCGGCTGTCGCAGATGGTGGAGGAGTACGAGCCGTTCTGGTTCGAGGAGCCGGTCTGGGCGGAGAACATGACCGCGCTCGCCGCCGCCACCGCGCAGATCAAAATCCCCACCGTGACCGGCGAGGAGCTCTACACCAAGTTTGAGTTCCGCGAGGCCTTCGAGCAGCGCGCCGCCGAGATCATCAATCCCGATGTCGCCAACGTCGGAGGGATCAAGGAGCTGACCGAGATCGCCGCGATGGCCGAAGTTTACTTCGTCGCCGTCGCGCCGCACAACTACAACTCGACCACGGTCGCGCTCGCCTCGACGCTCAACGCCGCCGCCACGATGCCCAACTTCATCATCACCGAGTACTTCGTCAACTTCGAACCCTGGGGCCAGGAGGCCGCCACGCCTGCTTTCGAGGTCGAGGACAGCTACATCGCGTTGCCTACGTCCCCGGGATTGGGCATCGACCTGGACGAGGAAGTTCTGGAGGATCACCCGGCTAAGAACTTCCCCCGCCGGTCGATCGGGGATTAACTTGTCGTCTGGGATTGACGCATTGCGAGTTCGCAACCAAGGAGAACGCCGTGAAGGTCTCAGAGATTCTCAACCACGTTGACTTGGGCTTTATCGCGCTTCCCGTGTTTCAGCGCGGTTTCGTCTGGAACCGAACCCAAGTCAAGAGACTCTTCTACTCCATGTACCGCTCTCGTCCTGTTGGCTCCCTATTGGTGTGGCCGACCCAACTGGGTTCTGTCGACGTGAGAGGGGACGTGGCTCCTGGTCATTCACCAGTCCGAATGCTGCTTGACGGCCAGCAAAGAGTAACGACACTGTATGGCGTCATCAAAGGTGCACCACCTCCATTCTTCGATGGAAACGCAGGTGCCTTCCGCGATCTTCGATTCCACCTTGAGACGGAGGCGTTTGAGTTCTTTCAGCCGATTGCCATGAGGAATGACCCGCGCTGGGTCGATGTGACCGCGGTGATGGCAGCCAGCGACGATGAGTTCGGGGATTTGGCCAACGACGCTGCCGGTGAGAATCTCGACCTTTGGAAGCGGTACAACCAACGACTTGGCAAGCTTCGCAGGATTCGCGAGCGAGATCTCCACGAAGAAGTCGTGAGTATCGAGGAGCACTCTATTGACGACATCGTCGAGATATTCAATGACGTGAACAGCAGAGGCACAAAGTTGACCGCTGGCGATCTTGCCCTTGCCCGCGTTTGCGCATTGTGGCCCGAGGCTAGGGACGTGATGAAGAGCCACCTGCGGAAGTGGGCCGAACTCGGCTACGACCGATTCGACCTGGTTTGGCTGCTTCGCTGCGTCAATACCGTCCTCACGGGCAGGTCGAACTTCGACGCACTCAGGGAACGTACACGGCCTGAGTTGGAGGAGGGTCTGCAACGTGCGGTCAACGCGGTAGAAGGACTGCTCAACCTGCTGGGAGATCGGCTGGGGCTGGACCACGCAAAGGTACTGACCGGACACAATGCTCTGGCCGTCATGGCGCGATACTTCGACGAACAGTCTGGCAACCTGTCTCTGAAGGAAGAGAACCAGTTGCTGTATTGGTATCTGGCCAGCGCCATTCGCAGCCGCTTTTCTGGCTCCCCTGAAACGACGATGCAAAGCGATTTGGCGGCCTTAGAGCAGTCGAGCGGCGGGCTAGACGGGCTGATCAACGAGTTGCATCTCAGCACCGGCCGAATCGAGGTCGAGCCAGGCCACTTCGATGCGGCGCAGACCAATTCGCGCTTCTACCCGTTGTTGTACGCGCTTACGCGGACCAGCGGAGCCCGCGACTTCTGCTCCGGACTCGAACTCAAGCAGCACTTGTTGGGAAAGCAAAGCCGGCTGGAACTTCACCACCTGTTCCCGAAGTCCAGGCTGCGCGGCAAGTACGACAAGTACGAGACTAATGCGCTGGCCAACTTCAGCTTTCTGACCGCGGATTGCAACGGCGCCAAGAACATCGGGAACAAGCTTCCAGAAGTCTATTTTCCTGAGTGCGAGACCAGTCATCCTGGGGTCTTGGCGTCGCAGTGGATCCCTGAGAGCGGTGCTCCATGGACTCTTGACCGCTACACAGACTTCTTGAAACGGCGACGCGAACTCCTGGCAGATGCCGCAAATGATCTCCTACACGAGCTCCGCCAAGGAACGATGCCTCTATCTCATCTGGAAGCCGCTGGCGGCGTTTCTGTGCCCGACGACGAGGAGCTTGAGTTGCTTAGCTTGAATGAGTGGGTCACGCAGCAAGGACTGTCCGCAGGTGTCCTGGGCCAGGAGTTGGCGCCTCAGGGAGGCGAAGAAGCCCCAACGGTCTTGGACCTCGCCTGGCCAGAGGGGCTGCAGGCAGAGTTGACCGAACCCGTTGCTCTCTTGCTTAACGAACCAGCCGAGGTCGTGGCAGCGGCAAGCACCGCTGGCTTCAGATGCTTCACAGATGCCGATTCCTTCCGACAATATGTCATGGCACTGCTAGGGGAGTAGGAGGATGCGGCCTCATGCGCGATCAGAACAATGACGGAGCATCAACGTGCGCTGTCTGACATGTCTGCTTCCCGAAGACACCCGCACATACAGAGGCGACCCCTGGGTCACGAAGTTCTACGTCTTCCTCTGCCTCGTGTTCACCTTCCGAAGCTGCGTCCACGTCTTCCGCAAAGACGGCGGCGCCGCCTCAATCGCCGGGATCGACCTCGACGTCGAGGGCGGACAGAACATCGTCGCCATCTTCGCCCAGTGGGGACTCGAGCAACTGCTCCTCGCCGGCCTCGCCTGGCTCGCCCTGATCCGCTACCGAGGACTGATCCCCCTGATCCTGCTGATCAACCTCCTCGACAACATCGGACGCATCCTCGTCGGACGATCCAAGCCGCTCAACATCGACAAGCCGCCGCCCGGCGCCTATGGCCAGGTGATCATCCTGCCCTTCCTGGCCTCGGCGCTCTGGCAGTCTCTGCCTCGCCGCAACGGATCAGCCGCGAAGTCGGTACGCTGAGCGATGAATCGGGAACGAGACGGCGGAGCAAGTCATGCGAGTCACTGAGCAGGGCCAGGTCACCATCCCGGAAGACCTCCGCGACCGCTTCGGGCTCGATTGCGGCGTCGAAGTCGAGATCACCGCCACCGACGACGGCGTCCTCGTCCGCAAGGGCGCCGAAGGGACTGATCGGGATGCACGGTCGGCGTTCGAAGCGGTGTACGAGAGCATCGACTGCGACGATCCGATCGAGCGAGTCGCGCTGGCGCTGCGTCAACTCGGCTTTCCTCACTACCCGATTGAGGACGTGGACGAATACATCGAAGAGATTCGCGGGCGGTGACGACTGCTCTCGACACCAACATCTTGATTGATGCGCTCACGCTCGATGCCACGCATCACGAGCAATCGGTCGAGTGGATTCGCACGGCTTCGCAGGCGGGTCCGGTCATCATCTGCGATGTCGTACTGGCAGAGATCGCGCCGACGTTCAACAGCCGCGTGATTGCCGAGCGCGCGCTGTCCAGGCTGAGTATTGAGTCATCGCCAATCGACGCCGATGTGGCTTGGGAGGCTGGGCGGCGCTGGGGCCTGTATCGGCGTGCGGGTGGGCCTCGCACTCGCATCTTGGCCGATTTCCTGATCGGCGCGCATGCGCTGCTCAGGGCCGATGCCTTCCTGACCAGAGATCGCGGCTTCTATGGGAGCTACTTCCCCGAGTTGGTCGGGCCGCAACCCGAGCTGTGATCTGCCGTCTAGATCAACGCCTCGTAGACGCCCTTTTCGAAGTCGGTCTCGAGGTAGGCGGCCGGGTTGAACTGGTACATGAAGACGTGCGTGAAGAACAGCCCGGCCAGATTCTCGGCCGGGTCGACGAAGAACCAGGTGCCGGCGGCGCCGCCCCAGCCGTAGGTGCCGACACTGCCCGGATAGGCCGTGCCCGCGATCCGGTCGCGGACCGCGTAGCCGAAACCGAATCCGAAGCCCGGGCCGGTCAGGTCGATCTCGGTGCCGCAGATCGCGCCCAGGTGATTGGCGGTCATCAACTCGATTGTCTTGCGGCCGAGCACACGCTGGCCGTCGAGCTCGCCGCCGTTGAGTAACATCGCGGCGAATCGGGTGTAGGCCGCAGGAGTCATCAGGACGCCGCCGTAGAGGCCGTTGCCGGAGATCTGCTGGCCCACCGATTCACGCACCTTGTGAGAGTCCTCGGGACGCTCGACGGGATTGAGCGAGCCTGTCTCGGACCAGTGGTGATTGGTGACGAGCCGGTCGGCGTCCTCGGGCGGACAATAGAAGCCGCAACCCTCCACGCCCAGGGGGCCGAAGATTCTCTCCTGGAAGAGTTCGTCCAGGTTCTGCCCCGTCGCGCGCTCCAGCAGCAGCGTGAGTACGTCGAAGTCGGCGGCGTACTCCCAGGCCGCGCCCGGCTGCCGCGCGTTGGGCAGTTGCGCCATCTGCAGCACGCGCGTCTCGGCCGAGACCGACGTGTCGACCACGCCCGGATTGGTGATTCCGAACTCCGTCCCGCTCCAGGCCGGTTCGAGCAACGGGAACATGGCCGAGGGAATGTTGCTGAACGAGGGCAGACCCGAAGTCATCGTCAGCAGGTCGCGGATCGTAATCTGCCGCGTCATCGGCACCGTCTGACCCATCAGCAGACCCTCGCCGCGCACCTTGTTGGGCGGATCGAACGGGGCCAGCACCTGCCGGTGCTCGAACTCGGGCAGCCACTTGGTGATCGGCTCGTCGACGTAGAACACGCCCTCTTCCTGCAACTGCATCGTCAGCGCCGCCGTGACCGGCTTGGTCTGCGAATACATGCGGAACAGCGCGTCGAGCGGCAAGGGCGTCTCGCGGCCGGCGTCGAGGTAGCCGTGCGCCGAGACGTGGGCCAGGTGTCCGTGCCGGATCAACACGGTGACCACGCCGGGCACCTCGCCGTTCTCGACCGCCTGGGCCATGCGGGCGTCGGTGCGGGCGAGCCGCTCGGGGTCGATGCCCAGCGAAGCAGGCTCGGCGATGGGCAGGTTGGCAAAGTCGGTCATGGCGAGGCTCCCTGTCTGATCGTTAGCGAGTCGAGGATAACCCGACGAATCGCCTACCCTCCTGTCAATCGAGGGGAGTGCTGAGATGGCGTACGAGTACGACCGCAACATCCGCGACCGCGTGGCCGTGATCGGCGTGGGCGAGACCGAGTACACGAAGCACGGCCGGATCGGCCGGCCGGAGTTTCGACTGGCGCTGGAGGCGATCCTCGCCGCTTGCGCCGACGCGGGACTGGAGCCGCGCATGCTGGACGGCTTCTCCTCCTACTCGGCCGACCGCAACGACCCCAACCGGCTCTCCACTGCGCTCGATCTGCCGCACTACGCCTTCGCCTCGATGGTCTACGGCGGTGGTGGTGGCGGCGTCTGCGCAGCAATCGGCAACGCGGCGGCCGGGATCGTCGCCGGCTACGCCAACTTCGTTGTGGTCTACCGAGCGCTGGCGCAGGGCGAGTTCGGACGCTTCGGCCAGTCCCGCCGCGGCGGCCGACTGCGCGGCCAGTACGCCTTCAACGTGCCCCAGGGCTTGATGTCGCCCGCACAATTCCTCGCCATGAAGATGCAGCGCCACATGCACGAGTACGGCACCACCTCGGCCCAACTCGGACAGATCGCCGTCGCGGCCAACAAGCACGCCCAGAACAACCCCCGAGCCGTGATGAACGGTCGGCCGATCACGCTGGAAGACCACCAGAACTCGCGGATGATCGCCGATCCCTACCGGCTCTACGATTGCTGCCTCGAGACCGACGGCGCGGCGGCGATGATCCTGACCACGGCCGAAATCGCCCGAGATTTCACCGACAATCCGGTCTACCTGGCCGCGTCGGTGCAGGGTTCGGGACACCGCCAGGGCAATGTCGTCGACGGCTTCTGGCACGACGACTTCATGAGCTCCAACTACACGACGATGGTCGACCGCCTCTACTCGGCCGCCGGTATGGGACCCGACGAGATCGACTGCGGCCAGTTCTACGAGAACTTCACCGGCCAGGTCCTGACCTCGTTCGAGGATCACAAGTTCTGCGCGGTCGGCGAAGGCGGACCGTTCTGCGAGGGCGGACGGCTGGAAGCGAAGCAGGTCGCCGATCCGGGCGCGCCGCACGCGGGCGAGTTCCCGATCAACACCTCGGGCGGCAATCTGGCCGAGGCCTACACCCACGGATTCAATCTGGCCGTCGAAGCGGTGCGCCAACTGCGGGGCGACTCAACCACCCCGGTCGAGGGCGCGCGGACCTGCCTCGTTGCCGCCGGACCCGCGTCCGCTCCGATCTCGTCGGCCATCTTCCGCAACTGACCAAACACTGACCTGGTACTGACCTAGTACAGCGCCCGCTTGAGGCAATGGGCGGTCGGCGTCTGCCAGCGCCCGAGCAGGCGGTCGGCGATCGCGTGGCCGAGGGTCGCGCCCACCTCGTTCTGCAAGGCCCGCGAACGCGTCCAGGTGGACGAGGACTCGAGCATGATCGCCACGACGAAGCGAGGCCGCCCGCCCAGCCAGGGCGCTTCCAGCCAGATCGCGGCGCTGTTCATGCGCACGATGACGTCCTCGTCCTCCTCGTCGTCCTCGTCGTCGGCCAACTCGCTCTGCGCCGAGTCGGCGTCCGACACCTCGGCCGCCTCTGCTGCCTCAGCCGCCTCGAGCGCCTCGTCGCGCTCCTGCAGGATCGACTCCGCCTCTGGGTCGCGAGGATCGATGCCGACGTTGGGGTCCTGATCGGCCAGCTCCGGCAAGGTGAAGTTGCCGGTCTTGATCAGCGACTCCCAACCGACCAGCCGGCGCTCGGGGATCGATGCGCCCCAGATGTGCTGGTCAACCACGGCGCGCAGCAGATCGAAGCCGCCCGCCCGAACCGGCTCCGGCGTCTCGGGCGAGACCGCGAGCGCGGCGTAGAGTCGCGCCAGGTCGACCGGCTCGGCCCGCCCCGATCCCCAGCGCTTGCTGTGCTGCAGCGCCGCCAGCTCGGGCACGCCCCAGCGTTCGTAGAAGCCGTTCAGTCCCGATAGCCCGCCGATCATGCCCAGCAGCCGGTTGACATCCGCGTTCAGCGACCAGGCGACCATGTAGAACACCGCGTCGCGCTGCAACGCTGTCAACTCGCGATCGTCCTCGTGTGCCTCGGTCATCAGAGCCCAGGCGATCGGCGGCTTGACCATGCTGTGCATCGCGTAGGGACCGCTCACTCCGCCCCGCCAGATCGTCTGCGCGTCGAGATCAATCACTGCCGCGCCGAGCATCGTGCCGGACTGTAGCGATTGCCGTTCGAAGTCCGGGGCGAGCAGGCAGAGCGGCGCATCGGCCGAGACCGGCGCGGGCGAGGCCAGCAGCGAACCGAGTCCGACGACCGAAGCGATACAGGCGGCCAGAACTCGTCGCATAGCAATTGAGATTACTGCCGGGGCAACACGCTACCCTCCGAAGTATGACGACTCCCCGGTCCGGCGAGTTCCTGGATGAGCCGTTCTTCCCTGACGGCATGACCACGCCCGACCCTGAATGTCCAATCAACGCCGGCTACTTCGCCGCCGCAGCCGAGGGACGCCTGGTCGTCCAGTCCTGTACCGACTGCGTCGCGCACCAGTATCCGCCCGAGCTGATCTGCCACACCTGCTACAGCTTCAACATGGATTGGCAAGAAGTGTCAGGTACCGGCAAGGTCTGGTCCTGGGTCGAAGTGGTGCATCCGGCGCACCCCTCGCTGCGCGAGTTCGGACCCTACGTGGTGGCGCTGGTGGAACTCGACGACCTGCCAGAGATCAAGCTGATGGGGGCCGTCGTCGACGCACCCCTGGGCGGCGCGATGGAGATCGGCGCGCCGGTGAGAGTCGTCTTCGAGCGAACCGCCGACGACCTCGTCCAGCCGCGCTGGCGGATGGCATGAGCGCTCAATCGCCGACCGTGAGCGCCGGTCCGGCAACCAACCGCCGCCGCTGGGTGATCCTGCTCGTGCTGGCCGGCGCGCAGATGCTGGTCCAGCTCGACGCGACGATCATCAACACCGCCCTGCCCGCCATCAAGCGCGCCTTCGAGATGTCGGAGTCGCAGTCGCTCTGGGTCGCCGACGCCTACATGGTGATCTTCGGCGGCCTGCTCTTGCTCGCCGGCGCGCTCGGCGACCGCTTCGGCCGCCGCAAGACCCTGATCATCGGCATGGGCATCTTCGTCGCCGCCTCGATCGCGGTGGCTTTCTCGCCCGACGCCAACTTCCTGATCGTCGGCCGCGGACTCCAGGGTCTGGGCGGCGCGCTGGTCATCCCGCAAACGCTGTCGATCCTGACCGCCGTCTTCCCCCGCGAGGAACGCGGCCGGGCGATCGGCATCTGGGCCGGCGCGATGGGCTTCGGCATGGCCTTCGGCCCGCTGGTCGGCGGCGTGCTGGTCGACCTGATCGGTTGGGCCGGCGTCTTCTGGGTGCCCGCCCCGATCGCGGCGCTGTCGATGCTCGGCATGACGGCCGTGCCCGAGTCTCGCTCCCAGTTGCACACCAAGCTCGACGTGCCCGGCGCGATCACCGGCACGATCGCCATGGTCGCCATCGTCTTCGCGATCATCGAGGGCATCCAGAAGGGTTGGACCGACTCGCTGATCGTCGGCTCGTTCGCCGTCGCGATCGTCTCGACGCTGCTCTTCATCGTCATCGAGCGGCGCACCGATCAGCCGCTGCTGCCGATGGCGTTCTTCAAGCAGCGCGACTTCACCGGCTCGATGATCGGGATGTTCTTCATCATGTTCGCCCTGATGGGCGTCATGTTCTACATGCCCCAGTTCTTCCAACTGGTGCAGGGCATGTCGGCCTCCGAGAGCGGCGCGCGGCTGATGCCGCTGGCGCTGATGATGATGTTCTTCGCGCCCGTCGCGGCTCGGTTGCTGCCGGTGCTGGGTCCACGCTTCATGCTCTTCTGGGCCCCTGCGATCCACGGCGGCGGGGCGCTGCTGTTGTTCAGCTTCGTCCTCGATATCGACACGCCCTACTGGATAATCGGCCTGGGCCTGGCCTTCCTCGGCATGGGCGGCGCGATGCACATGCCCGCAACAACCGACACGGCGATGGCCTCGGTGCCGGTCGACCTGGCCGGCAAGGCGTCGGCGGTCAACAACGCCGGACGCCAGCTCGGCGGCACGCTGGCCATCGCGATTCTCGGCTCGTTCGCCGCCGCCGTGTACACATCCGGCGTCAACGCCGGACTCGGCCCGATCGGACTGCCCGAGCAGTCGGTCGAGATCCTGTCCACCGGCATCGGAGCGGCGCAGCAGGTCTTGCCGACGCTCGACCCCTCGTTGCTCCTGGAGACGCAACTCGTCCTGCGCCAGTCCTTCGTCGACGCGATCACCGACACGATGCGCTTCGGCATCATCTTCGCGCTGATCTCGGGTGTGGTCGGCTGGATCCTGGTCCCCAAGCGGCAGCGGCAGACGCAGATGCAATGGGAAGACGGCAAGCCGGTCGAGCCGTCCGGCGAACCGGCCCTGGTCCCGGCGGCCCCCGCCAACGGCGCATCGGCCAACGGTCTGTCCGCAGCCCGACCGGTCCGGGCCTCAAGCAACGGCGCGGGCGAACTCCGTCCGGCCGCGCGGGCAACGGCCTTGGTCCGCCCGCAGAAGTCGGGCGGCCATTGACCGATACGCGCTGCATCCGCAGGGCGGACTGCGCGTAATACAGATCCGGTCCCCTCTCCCAGAGGACACCTGTGCATAAGGCGCTTTCTGGTCCCCTCTCCCCGAGGGAGAGGGTTAGGGTGAGGGCCCTCTGTGCCGAGGGATGCGGTTCCTACCAGATACGATCGCCGCGCCGGACCCTCACCCCAGCCCTCTCCCAGAGGGAGAGGGAGTAAAGCCCCAGCGATCTGCGCGCAGACCTCCTTCGGTAACCTTGCTGAAGCGACTGTTGCGCAGACCGACGCCAGCAACTGACCAGGTGCGCATGTGACTTCCACTTCCGACGGCAACGTCGCCTCCGTCGATGTCAGCCCGCGCCGGCGCTGGGTCGTGCTGGCCATCCTCGCCGGATCGCAGACCATCGTCTCGCTCGACGCCACGATCGTGAACACGGCCCTGCCCACGATCAAACGCGTCTTCGAGATGTCCGAGTCGCAATCGCTCTGGGTCGTCGACGCCTACCTCGTCCTGTTTGGAGGACTGCTGCTGCTGGCCGGCGCGCTGGGCGACCGCTTCGGCCGCCGCCGGATTCTCGGCATCGGTCTGACCGTCTTCACCATCGCCTCGATCGGCGTGGCCTTCTCGCCCGACGCCAACTTCCTCATCATCGGCCGCGGATTGCAGGGCGTCGGCGGCGCGCTGGTGCTGCCTCAGACGCTGTCCACGTTGACCGCCGTCTTCCCGCGACGGGAGCGGAGCAAGGCGTTCGGCATCTGGGCCGGCGCGATGGGCATCGGCATGGCGCTGGGGCCGTTCCTCGGCGGGACGCTGGTCGATCAGATCGACTGGTCCGCCGTCTTCTGGGTGCCCGCCCCGTTGTCGGCGCTGGCGCTGGTCGCGCTGACCCTCGTGCCCTCGACCAGGTCGGTCCTGCACACGCGGCTCGATGTGCCCGGCGCGCTGACCGGCACGGTCGGCATGCTGGCCCTGGTCTTCTCGATCATCGAGGGCATCCCGCGCGGCTGGGACGATCCCGTGATCGTCGCCACGATCACGCTGGCCGTGCTGTCGCTCACGGCGTTCATCCTGATCGAGCGGCGCACCGAGCAGCCGCTCATGCCGCTGGGATTCTTCAAGCAACGCGACTTCGTCGGCGCGATGGTCGGCATGTTCTTCATCATGTTCGCGCTGATGGGCGTCCTGTTTTATCTGCCCCAGTTCTTCCAGCTCGTGCAGGGCGTCTCCGCCGCCGGGAGCGGACTGCGCGTGATGCCGCTGGCCGTCGTGATGATCGTCTGCGCGCCGATCGCCGGGTTCATCCTGCCCAGGGTCGGCCCGCGATTCCTGCTTTTCTGGGCGCCCACCATGCACGGTGGCGGCTGCCTGCTGATCCTGGCGCTGGTGCTGGCGGTCGACACGCCCTACTGGATGGTCGGACTGGCCCTCGCCTGGCTGGGCATCGGCGGATCGCTGCACATGCCGGCCACCACCGACACCTCGATGGCCGCCGTCCCGGTCGACATGGCCGGCAAGGCCTCGGCCGTCACGACCACCGGACAGGAGCTGGGCGGCACGATGTCGATCGCCATCCTCGGCAGTTTCGCCGCCGTGATGTACGCCTCCGGCGTCCGCGACGGGCTGAGCGCTCTGCCGCTCTCAACCGCCGACATCGACACGATGGCCTCGGGAATCGGCGCGGCCTATCACCTGCTGCCGGACCTCGACCCGGCAATCCTCGGGGACGTGCAAGCGACGCTGACCGATTCGTTCGTGCAGTCGATCAAGCGCACCTTCTTCTTCGGCATCAGCTTCGCCGTCGTCGCCGGCGTCGTCGGCTGGATCCTGGTCCCGCGCCGTCAGCGCCTCGAGCAGGCCACCTCGCTGGGCAGTCCACAGCCATCGCCGCAGCCCGCAGTCTCAGCCAACGGCCTCTCCCCGAACGGCGCCCAGGCTCGCGTCCCCGATGTCAGATCAATGGCATCCGCCAGACCCCAAAAGGCCGGCGTGCCGTAGTCGCCTTCGACACCGTCATTCTCCACCGCACGTCTGTTCGTGTAAAATGGGTGCTGCCCACCATCGAACTGCAGCACGGGAGACGCCAATGACCCAGCCAACATCCCCCAGCATGGCTCGACCTCAGCCAACCTGGTCTGACCTCACCCACCCAAACTCCGACATAATCTGACCAGATCTGACCAAATCTGACATCACATAGCGCGAATTGTCAGCCCACAGCAGCAAATCAGCACAATTCGGCCAACATCCGCCTCAATTCCGGCCAAAAGTCGCCTCGGGTTGGCAGCCGTGGCAAGAGAAAGGAGCCGCGTTACTCGCGCTGCAAAGACTCGGCGACGCGCTCGCCGATCATGATCGCGGTGAGATTGGTATTGCAGCTCACAATGTCGGGCATGATCGAGGTGTCGGCGACTCTCAGGTTGTCGACCTGGTGGACGCGGCCTCGCTGGTCGGTGACCGCGAGCGGGTCGGTCGGTTGGCCCATGCGCGCCGAGCCGCAGATGTGCCAGGTGGTGGAGGTCGTGCGCAGGATGTAATCGGCCAGGGCGTTGTCCGATTCGATCACCTCGGGACGCGGAGCGATCACGCGCTCGACGAAGGGCATGATCGCGTCCGAGTGCATGATCTCCCAGGACAGCCGCAGGCCGTCCATCAGCCGGCGCAAGTCCTCGGGGTGCGAGGCGTAGTTCATGTCCAGTTGCGGCTGGTCCGAAGGGTCGATCGAACGCAGCGTCACCGAGCCTCGCGAGTGCGGCCGCTGGATCACCGCGCCGATGCCGAACGAGGGATGCTGGCGCGGCGCTTCCGTCAGACCTCGCACCTGCTCCTCGTCCCAGATCGTCGAGATCGCGAGCTGCATGTCGTTGAACTGGTCGGAGCCGGGCGCGGTGTAGCGCACGCCGATCTCGGTAACGACATCGGGGTCGTGAACGACCTCAGATTTCGGGAACGCCTGCACGCCGGTCCCGAAGTGGTCGATCAGGTTCTCGCCCACGCCGGGCAGCGCGGCCCGCTGCACGATCCCGTGCGGGGCAAGCTTCTCGGCCGATCCAATCCCGCTGCGCAGCAGGATCGCCGGCGACACCGCCGCGCCGGCCGAGACGCAGACGCGATCGGCGTGAATCGTCTCGCCGTCGGCGAGCACGACGCCGTTGACGCGCGCGCCGGAGTCCCCATCGAAACTCAACCGGTCGACCAGCACGCCGTGACGGATGTCTAGGTTAGGGCGGTCGCGAATGCCGAGCAGGTAGGCGATGTTGGTCGAAATCCGGTTGCCGTTGCTGCGGTTGCGAGGCCAGGGCCCGACGCCGGTCGCGTCGGGCAGATTGTGATCCCAGACATCGTCGAATCCGTTGCCGCGGCAGGCGTCGTAGAAGGCGCGTTGCAGCGGCTGCCAGTTCTTCTCGGGTTCGCGCTCGATCGGGACGGGTCCGGACTGACCGTGAAAGTCGCCGCCCTCGGGATCGGACTCCAGCCGACGGTAGTAGGGCAGGACGTCCTCGAAGCCCCACTCGTCGCAGCCCATCGCGACCCAGGACTCGAAGTCGCCGGGCACGCCGCGCAGCGCGATCGTCCCGTTCACCGCCGACGACCCGCCCATCACCTTGCCCCGATGCAGCGGGAACTCGCGGCCGTGGCGCGCGTTGGCCTGGAAGCCCCAGTCGTGGTCGCGCCACGACACCCATGGCTTGAGCAAGTCGCGCGGCATGTCCTCGACCCGCGTGTAGTCGGGTCCGGCCTCGAGCAGCAGCACCCGCCGATTCGGATCCTCCGACAACCGTGCCGCGATCACCGCTCCCGCCGAACCCGCGCCGATGATGATGTCGTCGTAGCTGGCCATGTCGTCCTCCTGCTGTCGGCTGAGGATAGGTCAGGATCTCGGCAGCATCGGATAATTTGATCCTGAATCACATCAAGTGTTGGGTGAGCGATTCAATGACCGAGGAGCTGGTTCCCGCCTACGATGACCTGGTGGTGGTAGACCTGTCACGGCGGATGTCGGGAGCGTTCGCGGCTCGGCTGTTCGGCGACCACGGCGCCGACGTCGTGATGCTGGAACCGCCCGAAGGTCATCCGCTCCGCCATGAAGCGCCGTTCCTCGACGACCAGCCGGGCATCGAGCGCTCGGCGCTGCACGCCTACGTCAACTGGGGCAAGCGCTCGGTCGTGATCGCCGACACGGCGGAATCCGAGCCGTGGATCGCGTCGGCTGACATGGTGGTGACAACCGATGGACCGAGCGCGCTCTCGGATTGGCCGCTCTCCGCGATGCGGCCCGACGCCGTTCACCTCTCCGTGACGCCCTACGGACTGAGTGGCCCAATGGCTGACGCACCGGGCAGCAGCCTGACGCTCAACGCCCGCTGCGGCTGGGCCCATGTCAACGCACTGCAAGACGAGCCGCCGCTGTCCTTGCCCTCCCGCCAGTTCGGTTACATGGGCGGCCTGGCGGCATTCGTCGCCGCAACCGCCGCCCTGCGGCGGCGGGCCGAGTCGGACCTGCCGGAGCTCGTCGATGTGCGCGAGCTGGAGGCGATGACGCACACGGTCTACCCGTGGACGATCGGCGCGATCTACCAGGGCAGCGGCTGGTCGCGCGGCGCGACCGGCGGCCGCCCTCGGGGCGAGCCGGGTCCGCTCTGGGACGCTGCTGACGGGCGAATGAACTTCGGCTTCGGCGACTGGCACAACTGGCGCGAGGCGATGGAGTTGTTCAACCTGCCCGACCAGGGAGCGCGGGAGGACTTGCAGGCCCGCAATGCGCGCTACTCCAAGGATCTCTCCGCCGTGATGGCCGGCGTGGCGCGCGAGCTGCCGCAGATGGAGAAGTGGCCGCTGTTCCACAGGCTGGCGGCACTGCGCTGCATCTCCGGCGTGCTGCAGACGATCCCCGAACTGGTCGAGAACGAGCAGCTCGCCGCGCGCGGCTTCATCGTGGACACGGAGATTGACGGACGGACGCTGCGTGCCTCGGGTGATCCGCATCCAATCTCGCCGCCGAGCTGGTCGCTCAGATCACCGGCGCCAAGGCTGGGAGAGGACCAGGATCGCCGCTCTCCCCCCGCGAAGCGGGGGGAGATGCCGAAGGCAGAGGAGGGCTCCCCGCCGACCTCGAACGGCCCGCTCGACGGCATCCGCATCCTGACCTTCACCCAGGCGTGGAGCGGGACGTTCGGCACGGAGCTGCTGGGATTCCTGGGGGCCGATGTAGTGCAGATCGAGGCGCTGCGTCGGGTCGACATCTGGAGACTGCTGCGGCCCTGGGTGGGCAAGGCCATCCTGGACGAGTCGAAGACGCAGCATCCCGAGAACACGCAAGGCGTCTACAACGCAGTGAATCTGAACAAGCGCGGCATCACGCTGGATCTGAGCACCGACGAGGGCAAAGACATCTTCTGGCGGATGGTGCCCAACTTCGATGTCGTCTGCGAGAATTTCCGGCCTGGCGTGCTGGACGGCTGGGGGATCACGCTGGAAGCCTTAGCCGCGCAGCGGCCCGATGTGATCCTCGCTTCGATCTCCGGCTACGGAGTGACCGGACCCTTCGCGGCCTATCCGGCCAACGGCGCGACGACCGAACCGATGTCGGGCCTCTCTTCGATCCACGGCTACGACGGCGACCCGGGCATGAACACGGGCGGTCTGTATCCCGACTCGATCTCCGGCTACGCGATGACTGCGGCGGTGATCGCCGCACTGGCGCGGCGCGAGCGAGTCGGCGGACCACAGCGCATCGATGTCGCCATGCTTGAGGCCATGGGCGTCGTCGTCGGCGACGCAATCGCGGAGTACGACGTCACCGGACGACTGCCCGTGCCGCTGGGCAACCGCGACCGCCGGCGCGCGCCGCACAACGTCTATCCCTGCCTCGGCGAGGATGAATGGGTGGCAATTGCCGTCGGCGACGAATCCGATTGGGCATCCCTGTGCATGGAGATGGACGCTGCTGATCTGGCGACCGACCCGCGATTTGCGGATCAAGCGTCGCGCAAACGCAACGAATCAGCGCTTGACGAGATCATCAGCGGCTGGACCTCAACTCAACCTGCGGACGCCGTGGAACGCCGACTGCTGGATCTGGGCATCGACGCCGCACGGGTGGCGAAGCCGTACGAGCAGTTCCTGGAGCCCGATCCGCTCTACCTGGCGACCGGATTCGTTCAGAAAGTTAACCATCCTGAGGTCGGGCGATCATGGCTGCCGGGCGCGCCGTGGCGATTCAGCGGCCCGGAAGATCGGCAACTCAGGCCGTCGCCATGTGTCGGTCAACACTCGTTCGAAGTGTTTGCGCAGGAGTTCGGCATGTCCGAGGCGGAGTATCGGTCATTGGTCGAGCGGGGTATCAGCGGAACGATGGATGACGTACGGGCTGGCGAGCGAGTCGCCGTTGAGTAGTGGGAATGGTTGATCGCACGCAGGAAGCCGCGGGGGACACCGGGCATGGCGCTGATATCTTGACTTCACATGCCGTGATTCGACTGACCCTCCTTCGCTGAGTCTGGAGTGAACTCATGCCGCCCAGTGGAACCGTGTCCAAGCTGTTGATTGCCAATCGTGGCGAGATTGCCATTCGCGTCGCTCGCGCGGCGTCCGACCTCGGCATCGGCACGGTCGCGGTCTACTCGCAGGACGACGGCCGCTCGCTGCATGTCCACGCCGCCGACGAGGCGGTCGGGCTGGACGGGCTTGGGGTTGCGGCCTACCTGGAAATCGACGGACTGATTGAGGCGGCACAGTCGGCCGGCTGCGACGCCGTGCATCCGGGCTACGGCTTCCTGGCCGAATCGGCCGAGTTCGCCCGCGCCTGCCGCGACGCCGGGATCACCTTCGTGGGACCGACGCCGCACCTGCTTGACCTGTTCGGCGACAAGGTCAGGGCTCGGCAGGCGGCGCGCGAGGCAGGCGTGGCCGTGATTGAGGGATCGGACGAAGCGGTCAGCCTGAGCGAAGCGGCGGAGTTCTTCGAATCGCTCGGCGACGGCGCGGCCTTGATGCTCAAGGCCGTCGCCGGCGGCGGCGGACGCGGATCGCGCGCAGTACACAGCTTCGACGAGCTGGAGTCCGCCTGGGAACGCTGCGAGTCCGAAGCGCGGTCGGCATTCGGTTCGGGCGCGCTCTACGTCGAACAACTCATTCCCCGGGCGCGGCACATCGAGGTGCAGGTGATCGGCGACCTGCACGGCGGCGTCTCCCACCTGTGGGAGCGCGAGTGCTCGGTTCAGCGCCGCTTCCAGAAGATCGTGGAGATTGCGCCTGCCCCGCACCTGAACCCGGCCACGCGTGAGTCGATCGTCGAAGCGGCCGTGCGGATCGCGCGCGATGTCGGCTACTCCTCGCTGGGCACGTTTGAGTTTCTGCTCGATGCCTCAAATGGCTCAGGCGAGCGCTTCTACTTCCTCGAGGCCAACGCCCGGCTGCAGGTCGAGCACACGGTGACCGAGCAGGTGACGGGCGTCGACCTCGTCCAGTCGCAGTTGCGCGCGGCGCAGGGCTCGTCGATTGCCGACCTGGGTCTGGACGATCCGTCCTGGCTGCGGCCCCGCGGCTACGCGATCCAGACGCGCGTGAACATGGAGACGCTGACGGCGGACGGCTCGGTCCGGCCTGCCTCGGGAACGCTCAAGGCCTACGAGGCGCCGTCCGGTCCCGGCGTGCGCACCGACGGGTTCGGCTACGTGGGCTACCAGACATCGACCGCCTTCGACTCTCTGCTGGCCAAAGTGATCGCGCACTCGACCACGCCGAGTTTCGAGGACGCCCTGACCCGCTCGCTTCGGGCGTTGTCGGAGTTCCGGATTGAGGGGGTCGCGACCAACATTCCGTTCCTCGGCAACGTGCTTCGACACGAGGATCTGGCGAGCGGCCGGGTGCATACGCGCTGGGTCGACGAACAGATGTCGGAGCTGGCCGAGGCGAACGGCGCAGAACGAGTGCGGTATCTGCGCACCGACGCGCCTGCGGCGGACTCCGGCTTCGCCGGGGCGCGAGTGGATTCCCGCGATCCGTTGGCGCTGTTCGAGCATGACCAGCGGGTCAAGCAGGATCAGTCATTGCCGGCAGTCGAAGAGGACGCTCCCGACCTCACCGGTCCCGAGGGCTCAATCGGCCTGCCGGCGCCGATCCAGGGGACGATTGTCTCGATCATGGTCGAGGAAGGCCAGGAGGTGCGTCAGGGTCAGGACCTGCTCGCCATGGAAGCGATGAAGATGGAGCACGTGATCCAGGCTGATCGCGACGGCGTGATCAAGGGCGTCGCCTGCTCGGTTGGCGACGTGATCCGCGAGGGCTTCCCGCTCGTCTTCATCCTCGAGGCCGAGGTCTCGGTCGAGGCGATTGGCGGCGGCGAGCTGATCGACCCCGATTTCATCCGCCCCGACCTGCAGGAGAACTACGAGCGCCACGCGTACACGCTGGACGAGCACCGTCCCGAGGCGGTGGCCAAGCGGTTTGCCCGCGGCTACCGAATGCCGCGCGAAAACATCGAACAGCTCGTCGATCCCGGTTCCTTCCAGGAGTACTGGCCGCTGATCGTGGCGCGCCAGCATCAGCGCAACACGGACGAGCAGTTGCGCGAGCGAACGCCGGCGGACGGCCTGCTTGCCGGGACGGCGACGATCAACGGGGATCTGTTCGACGAGCAGGCGGCACGTGCGATCGTCGTGCACTACGACTACACCGTGCTCGCCGGTACCCAGGGCGGCCGCAACCACTACAAGCAGGACCGCATGTTTGAGATGGCGCGGCGCTTCCAGTTCCCGATCGTCTTCTACACCGAGGGCGGCGGCGGGCGTCCGGGCGACGACCGCACCGGCCCCGGCGTCGCGTTCGACACCTACACCTTTACGCAGTTCTCGAAACTCTCGGGACTGGTGCCGCTGATCGGCGTGACCAACGGCCGTTGCTTCGCCGGCAACACGGCCCTGCTCGCCTGCTGCGACGTAATCATTGCCACCGAGGGTTCGACCGTGGCCATGGGCGGCCCGGCGATGATCGAGGGTGGCGGCCTCGGCATCTACACACCCGAGGAAGTCGGTCCAATGTCGTTCCAGGTACCGAACGGGGTGATCGACATCCTGTGCAAGGACGAGGAAGAGGCGACCGACGTGGCGAGGAAGTACCTGAGCTACTTCCAGGGACCGATCAAAGAGTGGACCGCGCCCGACCAGCGCCGTCTGCGGCACATCGTCCCCGAGAATCGGCTGCGTCTGTACGACATGCGCGAAATTATCGACACGATCGCGGACGAGGGCTCCGTGCTGGAGATTCGCGAGAAGTTCGGGATCGGCATCATCACCGCGTTCATCCGCGTCGAGGGGCATCCGATAGGGGTGATCGCCAACAATCCGCATCATCTCGCCGGCGCCATCGACTCCGACGGGTCCGATAAGGGCGCGCGATTCCTTCAGCTCTGCGACGCGTTCGACATCCCGGTACTGAGCCTGATGGACTGCCCGGGCATGATGGTCGGCCCCGACGTGGAGGCTACGGCGTTGGTTCGACACTGCGCGCGGATGTTCAACACAGGGGCCAATCTCAGCGTCCCGCTGTTCGGGGTCGTGGTGCGCAAGGCGTACGGTCTGGGCGTTCAGGCGATGTGCGGCGCGAGCGCCCTGGTCGGCTTCTTCACGGTCGCCTGGCCGACGGCCGAGTTCGCAGGCATGAACATCGAAGGCTCGGTCAAGCTGGGCTATCGCAAGGAATTGATGGCAATTGAGGACTCGGAGGAGCGGATCGAGACGTACGAGAAGATGGTTGATCGCGCTTACCACAATGCCAAGGCGGTCAACGCCGCTGCCGGCGGCGGGCTCGACGATGTGATTGATCCGGCGGAGACGCGTACGTGGATCGCCAACGGTCTGAAGCGGCTGCCGCCGACGCCCGAGCGTCGGGGCAAGAAACGTCCGTATGTCGATACGTGGTAAGCGGGCGAAGAGAGAGGAAGCAGGTGGCGACCCCGAGCGGATTCGAACCGCCGATCTCCACCTTGACAGGGTGGCGTGTTAGGCCGCTACACCACGGGGCCGTAGGCCCCACTGTACGCGGAGTGGCAGGGTACGGCAACAGCGCGTAAGGTGATCGGCAAGCGTCGGAGGTTGCAGATGGCACGCGGATCAAGACGAGGCAGAGGCGGATCGAACCGCTCGCAGCAGGCGGCGCGGCCGCAGGGCCGGCGCGGTCAGCGGACGCGGGAAGATCGGTTGCCGACGGCGCAGGCGGGAGCGTCCCAGGCGCCGGCCGGCGCGTCGCTGAGCGGGAGCGTGCAGCAGCCAGCACGGGCGGGCGGTCAACGAACCGCAGGCGGGCCCCGCGGAGGCGCCTCGGGCGCTCACGAGCGGCGAGATCGGCGCGCGCGCGCCGCGGCTGCCATGCACGACTTCCACTACGTCCGCGGCGACCTGCGCTGGGTGGCGATTACGACGGCGCTCAGCGTGGCCCTGGTGCTGGGGCTGTGGGCGGCGATTTCGCTCTGACGGGCGGGCTTTAGTCCTCAACCGGTGGATCGACGAGTGCAAAGGTGAGGCGGCCCTCCGCGGCGGTCTCGCCGTCGACCGTTGCGGTTGCCGCGGCTCGTCCGATGCCTCGGCGCAGGCGTTCCATCTCGACTTCGAGGCGGAGTTGGTCGCCTGGGACGACCTGACGGCGGAAACGTACGCCGTCGATGCCGGCGAAGAGGCCCAGCTTGCCCTTGAACTCGTCCGCCGAGAGCGCCGCGACCGCGCCGGTCTGGGCGAGCGCCTCTACGATCAGCACTCCGGGCATGATCGGGTTGCCAGGGAAGTGGCCCTCGAAGAACCATTCGTTGGTTGAGACGTTCTTGAGCCCGACGGCGCGCTTGCCGGGTTCGAGTTCGACGATGCGATCCACCAGCAGGATCGGAAACCGATGCGGGATGATCCGTTGGATCGCGCGGACATCGAGCGGCAACTGATAGTCGGTCATGAGGCGAAGTCCTTCATCAGGTCCGTCAGTCGGCTGGCGGCGTGATCGGGAATCGATACGGTCGCGGGCAGCATCTCTCCAGGGTGGATGCCATGGAAGTCGGTGCCCCCGGTGGCAACGAGGCCCAGCCGATTCGCCAGCCGCTCGCCATTGGCGACGGCATCGGGCGGGTCGTTGCGGTAGTAGATCTCGATCCCGTCGCCGCCGGCGGCCGCGAAGGATTCGATGGAGGCCTCGGTCTCGCGATAGCGCGTTGGATGCGCGAGCGAGGCGATGCCGCCGCCGCTGTGGATCAGCCCGATTGACTCCTCCAGGCTGAGGACCGAGCGCTGTACGAAGGCGGGTCCGTCGTTGTGCAGATAGCGGTCGAAGGCTTCCTGGACGGATTCGACATGGCCCGCGTCGACGAGCGCCCGAGCGATGTGGGGGCGGCCGATCACGCCGCCGTCCGCGTGCCGCAAGACGGTGTCTTCTGCAACGGGTGCGCCCAGTTCCCGAAGCAGTTCGATCGTGCGCCGGGCGCGGCCAAGACGCTCGTCCCGGTACTCCGACAGTTTCTGATCCAGGTCTGTTAGTTCACCGCGTGACGGCAGGTAGCCGAGTACGTGCAGCTCTCCGAGTGCCTGATCAACGACGCTGATCTCCACGGCGGCCACAACGGAGACGCCGAGAGCCTTGCCAGCTTCGCGCGCTTCTTCGACGCCCGCGAGCGTGTCGTGGTCGGACAGCGCGACCAGCTCAGCGCCGTTTGCGGCGGCTTGCCGGATCACCCACGCGGGCGCGTGGCGGCCGTCCGAGCGGGTGCTGTGCATGTGCAGGTCGAGCCTGGCCATGCGGACCTCGCTAGTTAGCGTGCGTACTCCGCCGCGCGCGTCTCGCGCAGGACGGTGACGCGGATCTGGCCGGGGTACTGGAGCGACTCCTCGATCTGTTTCGAAATGTCGCGCGCCAGCCTCATCGCGCCGAGGTCGTCGACCTCGCGCGGGTCGACCACGACGCGGACCTCGCGTCCGGCCTGAATCGCGTAGGCCTGGCCGACGCCCTCGAACGAAGTGGCGATGTCCTCCAGCGAACGCAATCGCTCGATGTAGCGCTCAACCGATTCGCGGCGCGCTCCGGGACGTCCGCCGGAGATGGCGTCGGCCATCTGCACGATGATCGCCTCTACCGTGCGCAGCTCGACTTCGTCGTGGTGCGCTTCGATGCAGTGGGCAATCTCTTCCGACATCTTGAAACGGCGAGCAAGGTCGCCGCCGATGATCGCGTGGGTGCCCTCGACCTCGTGGTCGATCGCCTTGCCGACGTCGTGTAGCAGCGATCCTCGGCGAGTGATTTCCACATCGGCGTGGATCTCCTGGGCAATCATCGCGCCGATGTGAGCGGTCTCGACCGCGTGGCGAAGCTGGTTCTGGCCGTAGCTGGTGCGGAAGCGCAAGCGTCCGAAGATGTCGAGCATCTCGCGCGGAAGGCCGCTGCAGTGCGCTTCAATCGCAGCCTCATCGCCGGACTCGCGGATGATCCGCTCGACATCACGCTGCGCCTTGGCGACGGTCTCCTCGATCCTCGTGGGGTGAATGCGGCCGTCGGCGACCAGCCGGCTGAGCGATAGTCGGCCGATTTCGCGGCGCACCGGATCGAAGCCGGAGACGGTCACGACGTCCGGAGTGTCGTCGATAATCAGGTCGCAGCCCAGCGCCGACTCCAGGGCGCGAATGTTGCGACCTTCACGGCCGATGATCCGGCCCTTCATCTCGTCGGACGGAATCTGCACGATCGAGACGGTCGATTCGGTCGTCACTTCGGAGGCGACGCGCTGGATGGCAGTGGCCACGATCTTGCGGGCGCGGGCGTCGGCGTCGTCCTTGGCCTTCTGTTCGGCCTCGCGGACCAGGCGACCGGCTTCGTCCGAGATCTCCTGCTCGACCTGCTCGAAGAGCACGGCGCGCGCTTCGTCTCGGGTGAAACTGGAAATCTCTTCGAGACGCCGATCGTGTTCGGCTTCGCGCTCGTCAAGCTGTGCGCTGCGATGATCGAGTCGCTGCCGATCCCGATTGAGCTGGTCGTCCCGCTCTTCGAGCGAGCGAGCGCGGTCGTCGAGCGATGACTCGCGCCGGTCCAAACGGTCAACTGCTCGCTGCAGGTCGTCGCGCGCGCCGCGCACGTCGGCCAGGATGTCGTCGCGTTCGGTTCTTGCCTGCTCCTGCGCCTGTTGTAGCCGCTCACTCGCCTCGCGATCGGCCCGCTCGCGGGCCTGTTGCATGATGCGTTCGGCTTCCAGCGACGCCTCGATCCGCGGATCGGGCCCGCCGCGCAGGAGCCTCATCAGGGCTCCCCACATAGTGTCCTCGACTCAGTTGAAGTGGCATTGCCAGAGCGTTGCCGGTGATCACGGTGGTATTCCGTTCGCCGCCGTCATCCACCCCGAGTGTGGACCCGGGCGGCCGGGTGTTCAGGCTCGTTCAGTTTACGACCGTTAACAATTCGGCGCCAGTAACCCCTCATGCACTTCCGACCAGGCCTGCTCGCATGCGCCGGCCGCGGCGCCCAGGCCGAAGCCGCGGAGGAGCAGTCTGCGCGTCTGCACGGTGCGGAAGTCGCTCTCGGTGATGTAGGGATCGCGGCCCAGCAGCAGGCGCAGTCCCTTGCGCGCGATCTGAGCCGCAACGAGCCGGTCGTCGAGTTCACCGCTCTGATCGAGCTCCGAGAGCGCCCGCTCGGCGGCGTCGGCGTCGATCCCCGCGCCGAGCAACTTGCCGCGGATCTCCTTGCGGCTGTAGCGCTGGCGCCGGTTGAGACGCTGCGCCTCGGAGAGCGCAAGATCGTAGGATGCCGCTTCTCGCAGCCGGGCGATGAAGATGTCATCAATCTGCTGTCCCCGGGACAGTTGCGAGCGTCGGACGAAATCGCGCGTGCAGCGGAACGAGGTGCCGTCGTCGAAGTCGACGACGGACACGGCTCCAGTGGGCCGGACGGAGACGACGGCGGTCATGGCTCAACCCATCCTGGCGGCGGGTTTGTCTGGCGCACGCCGCCTAGCCGGCGCGGGCGCGCGCCTTCTTCTTGGGCGGAGGCTTGGCGATCGGTGCGGCGGCAACCGCGCCTTCCTCCGGGGCGAGCATGGCCGCGCCGCGCAGGCCGCGCTCATCCCGGATGCGATCCTCGATCTCGACCGCGATCTCCGTGTGTTCGCGCAGGAACGCCTTGGTCCGTTCGCGGCCCTGGCCGAGGCGGGTCTCACCGTAGGAGTAGAACGAGCCCTGCTTCTTGATCACCGTGGGGGTACCGGTCGGCGTGCCGGGCGCGGCTTCGACGCCGAGATCGATCAGACAGCCGGTCTTGGAAATGCCGTATTCGTCGGACGTGAACATGAGGTCGAACTCGGCCGTGCGGAAGGGTGGCGCGACCTTGTTCTTGACAACCTTGGCCTTGACCCGAGAGCCGATTACGAGCTGGCCGTCCTTGAGCGTCTCGGCGCGGCGCAGCTCGATGCGGACCGAGGAGTAAAACTTGAGCGCTCGTCCCCCGGGTGTGGTCTCGGGATTGCCGAAGACGATCCCGACTTTTTCGCGAAGCTGGTTGATGAAGATCAGCACAGTCTTGGATCGCGAGACGACGCCGGTCAGCTTGCGCAGTGCTTGCGACATCAGCCGGGCCTGCAATCCGACCTGTACGTCTCCCATTTCGCCTTCGATCTCGGCTCGCGGGACGAGAGCGGCGACAGAGTCGACCACGACCACGTCGATGGCATTGCTGCGCACCAGCGCCTCGGCGATCTCCAACGCCTGCTCGCCGGTGTCGGGCTGGGCGATCAGGAGTTGCGAAGTGTCGATGCCCAGGCGTCCGGCGAACTCGGGGTCGAGTGCATGCTCGACGTCGATGTAGGCAGCCTGACCTCCGAGTCGCTGGGCTTCGGCGATCACGTGCTGAGCGACGGTCGACTTGCCGGCCGACTCGGGTCCGTAGATCTCGACGATCCGTCCGCGCGGGAGGCCGCCGATGCCGAGCGCGACATCGAGCGAAAGGGCTCCGGTGGGAATGCCGTCCACGTTCAGGCGGGTACCGGTGTCGCCGAGACGCATCAGCGCGCCCTCGCCGAAGCGGCGCTCCATGTCGCCGAGCAGGTCTTCAACGGCGGGCGGTGGTTCGTTGGCAGTGCTCATGGACAACGGCTCCTGCGTGTCGGGTTCCAGGACGAGCGGGGTTCCGCTGTCGGAGGTCGTGGTACTCGTCATAATATGCGCTTCCTTCGTTCTGCTCTGCTTGACGGCTCGCCGTTCGCTTCGGTTGCGGCCGAGGATACGAACTGCTGTGCTGCGCACGCTACCGATGTACGGCGCTAATGTCAAGCAAACGTTCTAGGGGTAGGCGGGCTGGAGATTAGGCGCTGTTGAGTACGGCGCTGGCGATCACCTGCAGCAAGATCAGCGCAGCCAGGGGCGAGAGGTCGATCATGCCGATGACCAGATAACGGCGCAGCGGCGCAAGCACCGGTTCGGTCACATCGAGCAGGAACTTGACCAGGGGATTGTAGGGATCGAGCGGACGATTGGTGAACATCGGGATCCAGCTCATCAGCACACGCGCGAGCAGGATGAAGGAATAGATGTTGATCGCGATGCCGATGATGGTCAGGACTTCGCTCATAGCCGCCCCAGCTCTTCCGCTCGTCGGTGCGCCGCCGCGACGGCGTCGATCAGCGCGGAGCGCACCGCGCGCTGTTCCAAGACTTGCAAACCGGCGGCAGTGGTGCCGCCGGGAGAGGTGACCATGTCCTTGAGCTCGGCCGGGTGCCGACCTGACTGGGCCGTGAACTCGGCCGAGCCGACCACGGTCTGGAGCACCATGCGGCGGGCGTCGTCTGGACGCAGGCCGATGTTGACGGCCGCGTTGATCATCGCTTCGATGATCAGGAACACGTATGCAGGTCCGCTGCCCGAGACGGCCGTGATCTTGTCGATCATCGACTCGTCGGCGACGTAGAGTTGTTCGCCCATCGTGTCGAGCAGGGCGCCGACCAGGCAGCGGTCATCCTCGGTGACGCTCTCGGTTGCGGTCCAGGCCGTGAATCCGCGACCGATTTGTGCGGGCGTATTGGGCATCGCCCGGACGATGCGCTGTGCGCCGGTTGAGGCTTGCACCTCGGCAATCGTCGAACCGGCGAGGATAGAGATCAGCAGGCGCAATTCAGACCCGGAGCCGACGCTGAGCGCACCCAAGTCTTGCGGTTTGACCGAGAGATACACGGCGTCACTGCCGGCGACGGCTTCGCTGTGGTCGTCGGTGACGCAGAGGCCCTCGAACTCGCCGTGCAGCCATTCGCGGCGATCGGGCACGATCTCGCAGACGGTCAGGTCCGCCATCGCGACGAGCCCGGCGTTGGTCACCGCACGAATGAACGTCGCGCCCATGGTGCCGCCGCCGATCACGGCGATCCTGGTCATTGCGGACCTCCCGCCGGGGCGCTGGGACGCTGGCCGAAGATGGCGCGGCCGATGCGGACCATGGTCGAGCCTTCCTCAATGGCGACAGCGTAGTCATTGGTCATGCCCATGCTCAGTTCAGAGAGCGACAGCCGTTCGGCCAGTACACGCAGCTCGTGAAACACGGGACGGACCCGTTCGGGATCGGCGACCTCCGGCGCAACGGTCATCAGGCCGTCTACGCGCAGACAGGGCAGTTCGGATATCTGCTCGTAGGCCCGCTCAACATCGGCCACGGAGAAGCCTTCCTTGCTGTCCTCCGCGCCGACGTTGACTTCGAGCAGAATCGGCAACTCGCGCTCCAGCCGGCGGGAGACGGCTTCCGCCAGGCGCACGCTGTCGACGGACTGCACGGAGGCGAAACGTCCCGCGTGACGCGCCTTGTTGCGTTGCAAATGTCCGATCAGATGCACGTCGATGTCAACGTTGACCGTGAGGTCGTGCCTGGGCAATTCGTCGAGTTTGACCAGCGCTTCCTGGACTCGGTTTTCCCCGAACTGGCGCTGGCCCGAGGCGGCGGCCTCGGCAATCGCGGCCGTCGGGAACGTCTTCGAGACGGCGATCAAGGTCACTTCGGCGGGATCGCGGCCGGCGCGGACGCAGGCGTCGGCGATCTGCTGGTTGACGCGGTCGAGATTGCTCGCGATCGACACGTCAGCCTCCGGCAACGGCTTCGAGCGGCACGATGTTCGGCGAATAGGAGGGAATCTCATTGCCGCCGCAGACGCCGCACATGTTGCAGCCGATCTCCGGCGGCGGGCAGGCGATGGTCGCCTTTTCTCGCTTGTGCTTGGACAGTTCACGCTCGAAGAATCGCGCCGTAATGCCGGTTTCAACCGCCGACCAGGGGCCGGGTCCGCCGCCCCAGGGCAACGCTCCGTCGAGCCCCCAGAGATTGGCGGCGCGCATCCACTCGCGGGCCGAGGGCGACTCCATCTCCAGGATGGCATGGGCCAGGCGTTGATCGGAGCGCGAGCAGATGTCGTCGATTCGCGCCCAGGTGGGGCTGTCGCCACGCAGGCGAATGCCGGACTTGCGAAACGCGGTCTGGAGGATTCGCTGGCGATGCTTGACCAGCCCGGGCTCCGATTGGATCAGCTCCTGGTACGCCGTCGCCGGCTTGGGCACCAGCGGTCCGACCGACATCACCAGTTCCGTGCCGTGGCCGTGGGCGTCGAGCCGTTCCTTGACGGCGAGACCGAGCTTGGCCATCTCTTCCACGTCCTCGTCCTCTTCGTCAGGTAGGCCGATCATGAAGTAGAGCTTGAGCCGGTTCATGGCCGCGGCGCCGACCTTGTCGGCGGCGTTGACGATGTGTTCTTCCGATACGGCTTTGTTGATCCGCTGTCGCATGCGCTCCGATCCTGCCTCGGGCGCCAGCGTCACGGTGCGGGTGCCACCGCGCGAGAGCACGTCCAGGAGTTCGGGCGCGAGATTGTCGACCCGCAGAGAGGAGACTGAGACGCGGCCGCCCATGCGGTCGGCCTCGACGGCGAGTTCGGCCAACTGGGGATGATCGGCCACCGCCGCGCCGAGCAGGCCGACACGGTCGCTGCGTTCGAGTCCGGCTTCCACCTGGTTGAGCAGCGACTCCAGCGGTCGGTAACGCGGGGGTCGGAAGACGTAACCGGCGATGCAGAATCGGCAGCCGCGGCCGCAGCCGCGGGCGGCTTCGATCAGCGTCATCTGGTTGAACTCGGTCTCGTCGGTGAGTACCAGCGACATCGCCTCGGTGGTCGAGATGTCGCGAACCCACTGCCGCTCAACGCCGTTGCCTGCTCCCAATGCAGGGACGAACACGCCGGGAATCCCCGCCAGCGCGTCGAGTTGTTCGGCGCGCGGACTGTAGGCGTACTCGTCCAGCGTGTCGACCAGATCCTGCAGGATTGGCTCGGCTTCGCCGATCACGAAGGCGTCGAAGCAATCGGCCAACGGCAGTGGATTGGTGATCACGGCGGCGCCGCCGGCGATGATCAGCGGGTCACCGTCGTCGCGGTTGATGCTGAGCGGTTCGATCTGGGCCGACTGCAGCGAACGGACGACGTGGTAGTAGTCGATTTCGTAGGTCAGGGTGTAGGCGACCAAGGGAAAGTCGGCGAGCGGGCGTTGCGATTCGATCGTGACCGGTCCCAGCGCTGGATCGTCACCCCGCTCGCTCTTGTGCGGCGGGTCGTAGAAGGCGCGTTCGCAGACAATGTCCTGGCGCTGGTTGAGCAGGCCGTAGATGGTCTGCAGCCCGAGATTAGACATACCCAGGTAGTAGCTGTTGGGATAGACCAATGCGATCGGCAGCCGACCGCCCCAGTCCTTGCGCACCGCGCCGGTCTCGCCGGCCAGGCGGCGGCGAGCTTCGGCGACATTACGGGCAATCGATCGTTGGGCCATGTGAATCAGTGTAGGCGTGTGAACAGCGCACGCTTAGCGACTAGTGCTCAGTGTCGCCGCCGATCAGTTGCAGCGCGTGTGGCAGCACGGGCGCGAGTGCATCGAGATTCTCGCGCACAGCGCGCTCCGAGCCGGGCAAGTTGACGATCAGGGTCCGATCGGCGATGCCGCAGATGCCGCGCGAAAGCGCCGCCATCGGCGTCTTGCGCAAGCCCTCGGCGCGCATCAGCTCGGCCAGGCCCGGGGCGTCGCGGTCGATCACGCGCCGGGTTGCCTCGGGAGTGTGATCGCGCGGACCGAATCCCGTTCCGCCGGTCGTCACGATCAGGGCAATGCCCGCATCGATCCACTGCTGTAGCTGCTCGACGATGCCATCCGGGTCATCCGAGCGCAGCGCATGCTCGCTGACAGGTACACCGAGCGCTTCGAGCTGCTCGCGGACTGCCGGGCCGGCGGTGTCTTCACGCAAACCGGCCGCCCCCTGATCGGACAGGGTCAGCACGGCTGCGGAGATTTCGTCGCCTGAGCCGGTGGTGCTGGAAGTCATCGGTACCGCCTGCGTTTCTAGTGGCTCTGTCCTCATGAAGGTTACGTCGGCAAGCAGCTCGGAATGTCCAGTTTGATTTACGAGACCTGGGGCCTGTTTCCGCATTACGAGTGGACTGATTCGGCTCGGATTCGGAATCTGGGTGAGATTTCCCTGATTATGGTCTTGCAATGAGGTCCGTTATGTCCTTAGAGTCTCATATGACCCACGAAGTGGGGAAAAGTGGGACTGGTCGGCATAACGTGAAGCGGAATCGCACAGGGGACTTCTTCCGTGGCAACGCTCGACTTCACAGGCGAATACGAACACAGGATGGACGACCGCGGTCGTCTGGCGGTTCCGGCTGTCTACCGCTTGCTCTTCGAGCACGGCGGATTCCTGCTGCCGGGTCCCGACGGACAGATCGAGCTCTACACGCCGGAGGGGTACGCCGAGGAAAAGCAGATGCGCACGGTGGGCGACAAGCTGACCGCCTCGGCGCGGCGCCTGGCGCGCAGCTTCTTCGGACGAGTGCGCCGCGTCGAGCTGGATCGGCAGGGCCGGATCGTGATTCCGCAGCCGATGCGCGAGGAGCGCGGGCTGGACGGTCTGACGATGGTGATCGGGATGGGCGACTACCTGGAAATCTGGAACGCAGAGGCCTGGCAGAGCGAACAGCGGCAGATCGACGAGGTCTACGCGGAACTGCTCGAGGGTCTCGCGCAAACACAGGGTCCCGCTGTGCAACCGGAGGAGTCCTCGTGACCTCTTCCGCCGTTCACCAACCGGTGATGCTCGACGAGGCGCTGGCCATGCTCGACGTCAAGCCGGGCGGACGATACCTCGATGCCACAGTTGGACTCGGCGGTCACGCGCAGGCGGTCCTGGAAGCTTCGGCGCCGGACGGACGCCTGCTGGGACTCGACGCCGACCCCGAGGCGATCGCGGCGGCCGGGGATCGGCTGCAGCCGTTTGCCGGGCGGATCACGCTTCGGCAATGCTGGCTCGACGACGCACCCGAGGCCGGCGCCGACGCGGACATGTCGCCGCTGGACGGCATCCTCTGCGACCTTGGCGTCTCCTCGCTGCAGCTCGACACTCCCGAGCGTGGTTTCTCACTGCGGGCCGACGGACCGCTGGACATGCGCCTGGGTCCGTCTTCCGTTGCGTCTGCCGTTACGGCGCGGCAAATCGTCAACGATTGGCCGGTCGAAGAACTAGCCGACCTGATCTACGAGTACGGCGATGATCGCCGCTCGCGGAGGATCGCCCGCGGCATTGCCAGGCGGCGACCGATCGAAACCACGGTTGAACTGGCCGACGCGGTCGTTGAAGCCGTAGGAACGCGCCCCGGCGCGCGGATTCATCCAGCTACGCGGGTATTCCAGGCGATCCGGCTCGAAGTCAACCGCGAACTCGATCGGCTGGCCGCGTTTCTCACCCAGGCTCGAGGGATGCTCGCACTGGGCGGCCGGCTCGTCGTGATCGCCTTTCACTCGCTGGAGGACCGGATCGTCAAGGGATTCTTGCGCGAGCAGTCGTCCGGAGACGAACCGTCGTTTCGCACGCTCACCCGCCGGGTGCTGCGTCCGTCGACGGCCGAGATCCAGCGCAACCCCCGCGCCCGGAGCGCGCGGCTGCGAGCGGCGGAGGCGATCTGATGCCGACGTCGCTCTCACGGAAACAGAGCAAGCACACAGAGGCACAGGTTCGGATGCCGTTGAGCGGCTCGCGTGTCTGGGACGACCTAACAGCCCAAACACGTACAAAGGAGGCGCCCCGCCGCCATTCCGGGACACGATTGCCGGCGTCGCGCGTGCAGCGCGGCGGCGACGAGCGTGGACCACGTCCCACTCCAAGGGCGCGCGGGCCGCTCAACGGCGTCAGAACAAGCAAACCGTCGATTGAGAGATTGGCATCCGAAAACGGATGGAGAGAGGAGCAACACGAGCGCCGGATGGGTGCTCGGAAATCGTTGAGCGGATCGTGCGCAGGGGACTACCTAACAGCCACTTCAGTGAAGGAGAAGCCCCGCCGCCAAACCACAGGTGCACGGTTGCGCGTGACCATCGGTCATGACCAGCGTGGACCACGTCCCCCTGTCTGCGCGCACGGTCCGCTCAACGATGCCCGAGCACTGCCACACCCGCCGAGTGCGGGTCCGTCCCACTTTAGGATTGGCGCTCGGCGCTTGTGCGGGGGCGCTACTACTTTCCGTAACGGACTGCCTGCCGAACGGGTTGGGATACAGCCACGCGGCGGAGTCACGGGAACTTCCCACCGGCGGGCGGCGTTCTGATGACGACGGCCAAGCCCAGCACGACGCTCGACGCGTCGCTGCCGACTTCGGCCGCAAGCGATGCCTGGCACGCGCTGCCGCGTCCGGTCTTGCCGCAGCGGCCGCGCTACACGGGTCGGATGCCGGCCTGGGCCTGGCTGGCCGTGATCGGCCTCTGCATTGCGGCGGTGCTGCCGGTGGTTCGCACATCGAGCGTGACCGAGAGCGGATCGGAACTGCGCGCATTGGAAGCGGAACGCGAGCGCCTGAACTCCGAGATTCGATCACTGGCCGCGTATGTAGGTCAGCTCGGATCCCTGTCTCGCATTCAGCAGCAGGCCGTGGAGCGATTCAACATGGTGGCGGCCCGACCGACAGTTGCACTCGACGTGAGTCAACCGCCGCCCGCCCGCACAATGCCGACTCGATTCTTGCCAAAATCAGCCGGCGCCGGCCAGGACGCGTTCGAATCGCGGGCAGGAACCTCGTTCTGGCAGGCGACGATCGACGCGCTGATCTTCGACTAGTCAGGCGCGTGCTACCGCCCGCGATGGAAGGGCAGGACAGTGCCGAGTCCGTCCCTGAGCAGTGGATTCGAATCGGTCTCGACCTGGCGCATGCGGGCGGTGATTGCGCTGTTCTTCGCGCTCGCCGCGGTCGTCGTGGTTCGGCTGGTCATCATCCAGGTCGTCGAACACGAGCACCACGAGACGTTCGCCGACCGCACCTGGGCGATCGAGACCAAGGGTCCGCGCGGCGCGATCCTCGACCGCAACGGCTTCCCGCTGGCCACATCGATCGACGCCTGGGAGGTCCACGTTGACACGCGGCTCTGGTCGCGTTCCCAGTTCCAGCCGACCGACGCATCCCGCCGCCTCGCCGAGTTGCTGCGCGCCGATGAATCGATCGTGCTCTCCTTGGCCGCCCAGACCGCTGCCGCCGGCGGGCACGATGCCCTGATCGCGTATGGTCTCTCCGGCGCGCTCGGCGCGCAGATTCATGCCGAAGCGTTGCACGGTGTTCAGGTGCGCAAGACGTCGACCAGACGCTACCTCGAGGGGTCGATGGCCGCGCCGGTGATCGGGCTGGTCGGCCGCGACGAGCAGGGTCTGGCCGGATTGGAGTATCAGCTCGACGATCTGCTCGGCGGCGAAGCGGGTCTGCTCGTCCAGGAGGTCGACGGGCTTGGTAACCCGATTCCCTTCGGACCGCGCGCAGAGCTTCCCTATCAACAGGGCTCGTCAGTCGTGCTCACGATCGACCGCAACCTGCAATGGATCGCCGAGGCGACGCTGCAGCGCGCGGTCGAGGAATGGGACGCGCTCGGTGGTCACATCATCATGATGGATCCGCGCAACGGCGACATCCTCGCCCTTGCTTCGCTCCCCACCTACAACCCGATGACGATCGATCTGGACCAGCCAGAGTCGATGGCGCTGCTCAGGTCGCGTGCCGCATCCGACATCTACGAGCCCGGTTCGACGATGAAAGTGGTCACGATGGCCGCCGCGATCGACGCCGGCATCGTCTCGCCCGACACCACGTTCGTCGACACCGGCGCGGTCGTGATCGAGGACCGTACGATCAAGAACTTCGACCTCAGCTACCACGGTGAACAGACGATGACACAGGTCCTGCAACGCTCCCTCAACACGGGCAGCGTCTGGGTCGTGCAGCAGCTCGGGGCGCGAACGTTCTACGAGTACGTCTACCGGTTCGGCTTCGGCGAGAGCACCCAGTCGGGTCTGCCCGGGGAGATTGGCGGCGTCGTCACGGACTCGACTGACATCCGTTGGTCGCCGGCGCAACTCGCGACCAATTCCTTCGGCCAGGGCATCGCCACGACGCCGCTGCAGATGATCCAGGCCTATTCGACCATTGCTCGCGGCGGCGTGCCGGTTCGGCCGCGCCTGGTTTCGGCGATCATCACCGACGAGGGAGTGCAGCACTTCGAGCCGAAGACGGGTGAACGCGTGATCAGCCGGGAAACCGCCGCCACGTTGACCTGGATGATGCAGGCGGTCGTCGACGGCGTGCTGGGGCATCCCGCGCAGGTCGACGGCTGGGCAGTGGCGGGAAAGTCGGGCACATCCGACGTGGTCGAAGATGGCGTCTATCTGGAAAACGAGTCGCTGGCCTCGTTCGCAGGCTTCGCGCCGGCCGATGACCCTCGGGTAGTTGTCCTGGTTCGGATCGACCGTCCCCAGGGCGAGCTGTATGGCGGGATCGTGGCCGCGCCGATCTTCTCCGAGTTGATGTCTGTCGTCCTGCCCTACCTCGGCGTCCCGCCGACCGCATATGTCGCCGAACCGTCGGATTGGAACACGAGCCCGCCCAGCACAACGGATCAATCTCAGGACGAGCGGGAACCTCAGCGCGCCCACGCGGCCTCGGTTGACGCTGACGACGAAGACACGTCCCCGGTGACCTACATCGAACAGGAATCCGAGGCGCAGGTCGAAGGGAGCGGCAACGAGTGATCTCCTCTCGCGACCTGACGAACCTGCTCGACGGACTGTTGCACGAGCAGCCGGTTGCAGTCGACGCGCCGTTCACAGAAATCGTGATCGACTCGCGCGAGGCAACGCCCGGCAGCCTGTTCGTCGCCCTGCGCGGTGAGCATCAGGACGGTCATCGGTTCGTCGACGACGCCCTGGCCCGTCGATCCTCGGCCGCGCTTGTTTCCCGAGCATCGGGTCTGACCGGCGCAGGCCTGTTCGTGGTGGACGATCCCCTCACTGCCTTGCAAGCGGCGGGACGGCGTTGGCGCGAGCAGGTCAACGCGCAGGTCGTCGGCATCACCGGCAGCGTCGGCAAGACCACCGTGCGAGAAGCGACCAGTCAACTGCTCGCCCAGCACTTCCCCACGCACCAATCGCCGCGCAACTTCAACGGTGACATCGGACTGCCGATCGCGCTGCTCGGCATTCGACCGACGGACGAGTGGGCAGTGATCGAGATCGGTCCATACTCGCAAGAGGAAATGGAGCTGCTCGTCTCTTCAGCCCGAGCCGATGTCGGCATCGTGACCAACGTCGGCCCCACGCACCTGGAACGCTTCGGCACGCTCGACGACACCGAGCGGATCAAGGGCCTCTTGCCCGAATCGCTGCCGCCAACCGGTCTGGCCGTCCTCAACGGCGACGACCCGCGTGTGCGAAGGATGTCGGCCCGAACGCAAGCTCGGAGCCTGATGTACGGACTCGGCCAGAACTGCGATCTGCGGGCCGTTGACATTGAGGTGCACGGATTCGACGGCGTCGAGTTCAACGTCATCGATCGAGAAGGCGGCAATGAACAGCGCGTCTCGACGCCGTTGCCAGGAGTACACCAGGTAATGACCACCCTGGCGGCGTCGGCCGTCGGATTGAGTGCGGGTCTCGACCTGTCTCAGATCGCCGAGTCAGTCCGCCACCTGTCGCCCGGATCTCGCCTGGTGCGGCGGACCGCCTGGAACGGCGCTGCAATCATCGACGACTCATACAATGCGGCGCCCCTCTCGATGCAGGCGGCGCTCGATCTGTTGCGCGACTGCCGCCCGCGTCGGGTGGCGCTGCTTGGAGACATGTACGAACTGGGTAGCGAAGAAGCGCCGGCGCATCGCGAGGTCGGGCGCTACGCAGCCCAATGCTGCGACTGGTTGATAGCGGTAGGTCCGCGCTCCCGCTCGATCGTCAACGCCGCCCGAGAGGCCGGTCACTCCAGCGCGTGCTGGGTCGAGGAGGCGGAGCAGGCCGCGGAGATCCTGCGCCGCTCTCTGGAACGCAACGACACGCTGCTGATCAAGGCATCCCACGCCATGCACCTTGAGCGGGTGGTGGAGAGGTTGGCCGCTCCGTGACGACCTTTTCGCTCGGCACGGCCGGCATCGCCTTCGTCGTGGCTCTGGCCCTCGGACCGTTCGTCATCCGCTGGCTCGAGCGCCGGAAGGCAGGCAAGTCGATCTCCGACGAGGGGCCCAGCAGTCACCACGTCAAGGCCGGCACGCCGACCATGGGAGGCCTGATCTTCCTGATCCCGATCGTCATCCTGACCATCGTCGCCAACCTGGTCGAAGGGGACCGTTGGTCCATCCTCTTGCCGCTTGTCGGCATCATCGCCCTTGGTCTGATGGGCTATCTCGACGACCTCGGCACGCTCGTGGACCGTGTTCAGACCGGCCTGACGTGGAAGCTCAAGTTCGGACTGCTGGCGTTGTTCTCAATCGCCGTCGGCTTGGTGCTCTACTTCGCTCTCGATGTGCAGTCGCTCAACGTGCCCTGGGCGGGACAGTTCTCCCTCGGTCCCGCCTATGTCGTGATCGCAGCCGTCACAGTCTTTGCGACGATCATCTCGGTTGCGATCTCTGACGGACTCGACACCCTCTGCGGAGGTACTGGGGCGATCGCAATCGCCGCGTTCGGTGTGATCGCCGTTGGCCAGGAGCAGGACTTCCTCGTTCGCTTCGCCTTCACCACCGTCGGCGCCGTGCTCGGGTTCCTCTGGTTCAACGCGCACCCGGCGAGGATTTTCATGGGCGACACCGGTGCGATGGCGTTGGGTGGCACCCTGGCGATCATTGCGCTGATGACCGGCCACTGGCTGCTGCTGCCCGTGATCGGCATCGTTTTCGTGCTCGAAGCGGCCTCGGACATCCTCCAGGTCGGCTGGTTCAAGTGGACTCGCAGGCGCACCGGAGAGGGACGCCGCATCCTCCGCATGGCGCCGCTGCACAATCACTTCGAGATGGGCGGCTGGTCGGAACCGCAGATCGTCACTCGCTTCTGGCTGGTGGCGATTGCCGGCGGGATCCTCGGTGTCGCCCTGGCCTTGCAGGTGCCCAGATGACCCTGCCCGAACCGACTCCAGCGCCCGCCTCATTCCACGGACAGCGCATCGCCGTCGTCGGCATGGGCATCGAGGGGCGCGACGCCTTCCAGTTCCTGGCCCGCGAAGGCGCGGACGCCGTCACGGTCGATCGGCAGCCCGGCCGCGCCATGCGTCATCAGGACGATCTCTCGCTGCTCGACGGTCTCGACGGCCTGATTGCCAGCCAGGGCGTCGCCAGGGATACGACGCTGCTGCTCGAGGCATCGCGACGGCGCGTGCCCGTCTACGGACCGACTCAGGTGTTCCTTGAACGCTGTCCGTCGAGACGGGTCATCGGGATCACCGGCAGCGCCGGCAAGACGACGACGACGACGCTGGTGCATCGGCTGCTCACGGCCAGCAAGATCGACTGTGTCCTGGGCGGCAACATCGGCCAGGGACTGCTGGGCCAACTTCCGGAGATCGGCGAGGAAACGACGGTCGTGGCTGAGCTCTCGCACACGCAACTCCTGCGCACGACCCGCAGCCCGCATGTCGCGGCAATCACCAACATCACGCCCAACCACCTCGATCAGTTCGAATGGGACGACTACCAGGCGCTGAAGTATCGGATCGTCCAGTACCAGGAGGCCGCCGACCGGGTCGTCCTGCCCTTTGACGAGCCGCTGGCGGCCTGCGCGGCTGAGATGACGCCGGCCCCCGCCGCCTGGTTCGGCATAGGCCAGACGCCGTGCCAACCATCTGCCTGGAGCGACGGCCGCCGCATTCTGCGTAACGACAGACCGCTCATGGATGCTGCCAACCTGCAGATCCCCGGCGACCACAACCTGCGCAATGCGCTGGGGGCCCTGGCAATCGTGGGCGATCTCGTATCCGATCAGGTCGCCGAGGCGGTGCTCTCAGAGTTCCGCGGCGTCCCTCACCGCCTGGAGACGGTCGCCGAACTGAATGGCGTGCGCTTCATCAATGACTCGATCGCGACCACGCCTGAGCGCGCCCTCGCCGGCCTCAAGGCGCTCGATGGACCGGTCGTGCTCTTGCTCGGCGGCCGCGACAAGCGGCTGCCGCTCGATCCGTTGCTCGGCGAGTTGCAACGTCATGTCCGCCGGGTTGTGCTGTTTGGCGAGTCGGGTGCAGAGTGGAGCGCATGGTTGACGAAACGAGCGATCGACGCGCGGTACGCCGGGGACCTCGATTCGGCGTTCGCTCACGCGGTCGAGATCGCGCAGTCCGGCGAAGCAGTCCTGCTTTCGCCCGGCGGCACCTCGTTTGACGCCTATCCGAACTTCGAGGCTCGCGGCAGGCACTTCCGCGAGCTGGTCGCGACGTTGGAACGGGAAGGGAGCGCGGCGAATGAGTGTTGAACGCGCTGCCGTACCAGGCGTCACGCCGGAATCGGACGGCGTGCTGGGCAAGGTCCGAATCCCCACTCAGGGAGCGCCTTCATCCGCCAGCAGCAATGGTGACCAGTTCGTCGGCCGGCGGATCGTGCGCCGGCTACGCCGGCCCGCTTCGCCCCCCGATTGGATGTTGATCGTCTCCGTCCTGGCGCTGGTCTTCATTGGTCTGATCTTCGTCTTTTCGTCCTCGTTCGCGATCTCGCAGGAGCTGCACGGCAACACGCATCACTTCGCCGTCCGCCAGGTCATCGGCGCGGGTATCGGCGTGGTTGCCTTCTTCCTCCTCTCGAGGATCGACTACCGCATCTGGCAGCGGCTCTCGTCGCTGATCATCGCGTTCGCCCTGGTCATGCTGGCGGCCGTGCTGATTCCCGGGATTGGGCACGAGGAAAACGGCGCCCAGCGTTGGATCCAGATTGGTTCCCTGCCGGCGCTGCAGCCGTCCGAATTCGCCAAGCTCGCGATCTGCATCTACGTTGCCGCCTGGCTGGCGGCCAAGGGCGACGAGATCAAGCGCATTCCGCTGGGCCTGGCGCCGTTCTGTTTCATCATCGGCACTGTTGGCGGACTGATCATGCTCGAGCCCGATTTGGGCACCTTCGCCGCGATCGCGGCGACAGGCGTGGTCATGTTCTTCCTCGCCGGCGCCGCCTTGCGACACATGGTCATCCTCTGCATCGGCGGAACCGGCGTGCTCTTCATGATCATCGGACTGTTCGGCTACGGCATCGAGCGCGTCCGTACCTTCTTCAACGCCGAAGAGTTTGCCCAGGACGCCGGATTCCAGATCATCAACCTCGTCTCGACGCTCGGATCGGGAGGACTGACGGGAGTCGGACTCGGCGCGTCGCGGCAGAAGTTCTTCTACGTCCCTTCCGCCCACACCGACGGCGTCTTCGCCATCATCGGCGAGGAGACCGGGATGCTCGGCGCGCTGATCGTCCTGACGATTTTCGCCGTCCTGATCTATCGCGGCATTCGGGCCGGGATGCGCGCCGAAGACCGGTTCGGCACCCTGCTCGCCTTCGGCATCGTCGCCTGGTTCGCCTTGCAGGCCTTCTTCAACATCGCCGGAGTGATGCGCACGATTGTCCTCACCGGGATTCCGCTGCCCTTCCTCAGCTTCGGATCGTCGGCCCTGATCGCCTCCTTGGCGGCTGCCGGCATTCTCGTCTCGATCTCGCGGCATGGACGCGGAACACTCCCTGCGCCTGCCGATCCACCGCTTGACGACGATTCGCCGACCCGCGACGCCGCGCCGCGGCGTGAGCTGCTGGACAAGCCGTCGCCGTTCCACAGCGGCCGAGGGGACGGTAGCTAATGCCGGCCCTGCGGGTTCTGCTCTCCGGCGGCGGCTCCGGAGGCCACGTCTTTCCCGCCTTTGCCGTGGCCGATGCGACGCGCCGCCTGACGGCGGAGCGCGGTGACTTCGACGGCGCGGTCGAGTTTCGCTTCGCCGGTACCGCAGACGGCGTCGAATCCGAACTCGCCGTCGAAGCCGGCCTCGACTACGCGACGATCGCCGCCCGAGCCCTGCGCGGACGCAATCCGCTCTCGCAACTGCTCTCTCTGGGCGCGACAGCGACCGGTGTGTTCGACGCGTTGGCGCTGATCCTTCGCTACCGGCCCCACGTGGTTTTTCTCACCGGCGGCTACGTCTCCGCCCCGGTCGGCCTCGCGGCCTGGCTGCTCAGGCGGCCGATCGTTCTGCTCCAGCCCGACATCGAGCCCGGCTGGACGCTGCGCGCTCTCGCCCCGTTGGCTGCGCGAATCTGCGTGACCCACGAACGATCCGCGCAACGCTACGCGCCGGGCAAGGCGGTGGTCAGCGGCTATCCCTTGAGGCAGGGCTTCAGCGAGCTCGACCAGCCGCTGGCCCGCGCCCACTTTCAGCTCAACGGCGGGCCTGCGCTGCTGGTCACCGGCGCGGTGCGCGGCGCGCAGCGAATCAACGACAGCATCGCCGATCAACTGGAGGCGTGGCTCGCCCAGACCCAGCTCATCCACATCTCAGGACCCAACGACTACGACCGTCTCGCCAGGCTGCGCGAGGCGCTGCCGGCCAGGCTGCAGTCGCGCTACCGGCTCTACGCCTACATGTCCGAAGAGATGCCCCTGGCCATGGCCGCCTGCGACCTCGCCGTCTCGCGGGCAGGCGCGTCGGTGATGGGCGAGTATCCCGCCGCCGGCCTGCCGGCCGTACTCGCCCCGCTCGGCGAGGCGGGCGGGCACCAGCGCTACAACGCGCAACTGCTCGCCGACGCGGGCGCAGCCGTCGTCATTGACGACGACCGCGTGGACGACGATCTCTTCGAACTCACGACCGCGTTGCTGGCCGACCGCGGCCGGCTTGAAACGATGCGCGACTCGATGCGGCAGCTCCGCCGGATCGACGCCGCCACATGCATTGCCGAAGTGATCGTGGCTGTGGCAAAGTGACGTAACGATGACGATGAACGTGCACTTCGTAGGAATCGGCGGCATTCACATGTCGGCCCTCGCCCACATCCTGCTGGACGACGGCCTCGTCGTCTCTGGATGCGACCGTGCCGATACGCCGATCCTGCAGCCGCTGAGGGATCGCGGCGCCAGGATTCTCATCGGACATAACGTGAGCCATGTGACCACCGCGACCCAGGTCGTGCGCACGGCGGCGGTTCCCGAGTCGCATCCGGAGATTGTCTGGGCCCTCGAGCTGGGCATTCCGGTGCAGACCAGGGCCGAGCTGCTCAGCGACATCGCGGCGCCGCGCGAAGTGATCACCGTCGGCGGCACGCACGGCAAGACGACCACGACCGCGATGATCGCGCACGGCATGCGCGCCTCGGGCCGCAACGCCGGATACGTGATCGGTGGAGAAGCGCCCGACTTCTGCGTTCACGCGCGCCGGGGAGACGATCCCTGGATGGTGCTTGAGGCGGACGAGTACGGCCGCGCCTTTCATCACTACACGCCGTCGGTGGCCGTCCTGACGAACTGCGAGGCCGATCACCTCGACTACTACGGCTCCCGCGACGCCCTGGAAACCGCCTTCCTGCAATACGCACAGACACTCAAACCGTCTGGCACCTTGTTGGTCGGCGTCGACTCGGAGGGCGCCGCCCAAATCGCCGAACGACTTGGGGCCGAACGGCCTGACGTACGGATTGTCACCTATTCGTCGAGGCGCCCTGCCGACTATGAGATCAGGGAAGCAGGCAAGGACTTCGACCTGTCGACGCCGGTGGGCGCCTACAGGGGAGCACTGAACCAACCTGGCGAGTATCAGCGACAGAACGCTGCCGCCGCGCTGGCTGCGATTGATCTGGCCGGCTTCGATCTCAACGCGGCAGTTGACGCGCTGCGAGCCTTCCGCGGCGTCAATCGGCGCTTCCAGTTGCACGGTGAAGCGCACGGGGTGATCGTCCTCGACGACTACGCCCATCATCCGACCGAAGTATCCGCCGCCATTGACGCGGCAAGGCAGCGTTGGCCCGAGCGGCGCATCGTCGTGCTGTTCCAGCCTCACACCTATACCCGCACCTCCTACCTGCTCGACGGCTTCCGCACCTGCTTCAGCGAGGCCGATGTCGTCTACACCGTCGACACCTACGCCGCCCGAGATATGACCGGCGACGAAATGACGTCCGAACAGCTCGCGGCCGAGATCACTGCTCCATCGGCCCGATATGCCGGTTCGATCAAGGACAGCGCCTGCCTGGCCGCCGCCCGGGCTCAATCGAACGATCTGATTATCACGATGGGCGCGGGTGACGTGGATGCGGCCGGACCGATCATCCTGGAGCGATTGAGCGGCGGTGACCCGTGACCCGCGGCCGAATTCTCCAGGCGCTCCTGCAAGAGTTGAACGCGCGCCGCGGCGAGCCACTCGGACGCCACACCTTCGTCCAGGTCGGCGGCCCGGCCGACTGGTTCGTCAATGTGCGGGACGCTGCCGCCCTGGTCGACCTCGTACGCGCCGCCCGTTGCGCCGGCACTCCACTGACGATGCTGGGCGCCGGATCCAACGTCCTGATCCGCGACGGCGGGATCCGGGGAGTGGTGCTCAAGAATGAGACGCGCGGCTGCCGCAACGTAGGTGAGACACAAATCGAGGTCGAGTCCGGCATCCGCTTCGCAGCGCTCGCCCGCTCAACCGCCCGCGCAGGACTGGCCGGTCTCGAGTGGGCGGCCGGAATTCCCGGCGCGATCGGCGGCGGATTGCCGACCAACGCCGGGGCCTACGGTTCCGATCTCTCGGACGTACTGGTCGGCATCCGAGCCATCGCTCCGGATGGCGCGCTCGTAGAGTTCGAGGCCAGCGAGCTCGCTCTTGGCTACCGGACCTCGCGGCTCCGCGACGGCGACCTGCAAGATCACATCGTCACCTCCCTGACCCTGCAGCTTCGGCAGGGCGACACCTACACGTCGCTGGCCGAAATCGATCGCGTCGAAGGTCTGCGCAAGACCAACGCACCCAGCGGGCCGTCGCTCGGCTCGACCTTCCGAAACCCGACCAGCGACGAGCGCAGCGCCGGACAACTGATCGAAGAAGCCGGACTCAAGGGTGCGGTCATCGGCGCCGCGCAGGTCTCCGAGCTGCACGCCAACTACATCCTCAATACCGATGTCACACATGCCCGCGCGGCCGACTTTCTCACGCTGATCGCCCGGATCCAGGAGGCGGTTCAATCGCAGTTCGGCGTGTCTCTTGAGCCGGAGATTGCCGTGATCGGCGAGGAGGCGCCGCGTGGCTGAATCCCGCCGGGTGCTCGGCATCGTCTTCGGCGGTGCATCGGTCGAGCACACAATCTCGATCCGCTCGGCGCGTGCCGTGATCGCCGCCGCCGATCCCGAGCGCTGGCGCGTCATCCCCTTCGCCGTCTCCCGTTCCGGACTGTGGCTAACGCCTGAGGAATCCAACCTCGCCCTGACCGGCATCGAGATGGGCGGACCCGAGGAGATCGCTGATCCTCCCTCCCGCCGATCCGCGCGCATCCTGCCTGCCACGTCTGCAGCGCTGATGCAGTGCGGCGCGGTCTTCCCGCTGATCCACGGCGCCTCGGGCGAGGACGGCGTGTTGCAGGGATTCCTCGAGACCCTCGACATCGCCTATGTCGGATCCGGCGTAGCCGCTTCGGCCCTGGCCATGGACAAGGCGCGCTGCAAGCAAATCCTGCGCGGGATCGGCATTCCCGTCGCACCGGGCATCGTCGTGTCGTGCAACGAGTGGCTCAGCGATCCAACGGCCGTCGTCCGCCGCGCCGCCGAGGTCGGCTATCCCTACTTCGTCAAGCCGTCGCGGGGCGGTTCCAGCATCGGCGCCGGCCGGGTCGACAGCCGCGAAGAGGCGGCCGAAGCGCTGGCGGCCGCGTTCGCCTGCGACTCCGAGGTCCTGATTGAGGAGGCGATGCCCTCGCCGCGCGAGATCGAGTGCGGTGTGTTGGGTTCACTCAACGGGCAGCCGCCGCTAGTCTCGCCGCTGGGCGAGATTCGTACCCAGCGCGCGTTCTACGACTATGTCGCCAAGTATGAGGACCCGGGCACGGAGCTCATTGCGCCCACCCAACTCGATCCCGAAGTCGCGGAACAGCTCCAGCAGGCGGCCATCCTGGCCTGGGACGCCGTCGGCGCCGAGGGCATGGTCCGAGCCGACTTTCTCGTCGGCACGGACGGGAGCTTCTGGCTGGGCGAGCTGAACACGATTCCCGGCTTCACGTCCGCATCCATGTATCCGCTCCTCTTCGAGGCCAACGGTTTCCCGCTGACTGACCTGATCGACCGGCTCGTCGATCTGGGCATCGAACGACGCGCCGACCAGGCCGCTTCCCGTCGTGGACTCGAACGGGAGACGCAACCGTGAGCGACTCCCACTTCGAGCTCGAACGGGAAAGCGCGCCCGATGAGTCGCGACCGTCCGCCGACGAGATCGAGGTTCAACCGGTTCCGCCGACACGCCGGCGGGCGCTGATCAAGCGGCTCCAGTCCCTTCGCGCTCGTCGCTCAATGAAGACGCTGAAGATTCGCTGGCCCCGCCTGATCTTCGCCGCGCTGGTCCTCGCCATCGCCGGGCTCGGCGTCGTGTTGACACTGCTCAACTCGCCCCTGCTCGACATCAGTTCCGTCAAGGTCGAGGGCGCGGACGTCGTCTCCGCCGCCTCGGTACGCCAGCTTGCCGGACTCAAAGGCGAGCACGTACTGCTGGCCGACCTCGATGCGGCTCGGCAGCGGATTCGCGCCTTGCCGATGGTCAAGGACGTGTCGATCAGCCGGGACTGGCCAAACGGCATCAAAGTCGTCATAGTGGAGCGAACGCCGTGGGGCCGGTGGCGGGCCAACAACACAGTGTGGGCAATTGACTCCGAAGGTGTGGTCCTGGAGGGCCCGGCCCCCGCGTTCGACGGACCGATCGTGACCCAGGTCTCGGCCCTGCCGGCGATCGCCGCCGGGGCTCAGATCGACACGACCGCCGTGCGCATGGTCGCCGAACTCCACGACCGCGGCGCGCCCCTGCCGCTGCCCGGCGTGGTCGCCTACGAGTGGTCGCTCGCCGACGGACTCGTCGTGGTCACCGAGCACGGGCGCGTCGTCTTCGGCGGCGCCGACGGACTCGACTTCAAGTACACCGTGTGGGAACTGCTCGAGCGCGAAGCCCAGACTCGCGGCGAACCGCTGCTCTTCGCCGATCTCCGCTTCGGCCTCCGGCCCAGAGTCGAGATCGGACTCAACCTCGGCCGCGGCATCCGCAATCACCAAACCGCAGCCGGGCAGTTCGGCGAACACCAGTCACATCCGGTCAAGCCATCCGCTCCGGCAGCGTCGTCCGTGCCGTCAACTCAGTAGAGCCATTGAGAGACAGAGAAACGAGGTCGGGAGTCACTATGCCGCCAACGTCCAACGCCAGCGTCGCGATTGATCTGGGCACGTCCGTGATCACCACGGTGGTCGGCGAACGCCACGAGCATGGCCAGTTGCACATTCTCGGCGTGGGACAGGCCCCATCCAACGGCATCGAGGCGGGTCAAATCACGCATGTCTCGCGCGCGGCCGACTCCATCCGAGCCTCGCTGGACCAGGCCGAGGCGTCGTCGGGTCGCAGAATCCTCTCCGTCGGCATCGCCGTCAGCGGCGCTCACTTGCAAAGCATGAACAACCGCGGCGCGGTGGCGCTGTCCTCCGACGGCGATCCGATTCGCGACGCTGACCTAATCCGCGCCATCGACTCGGGCCGCGCGGTCACAATCAACAACGCCGCCTCCCTCGTCCATGCGATCCCGCGCTACTACGTGGTCGACGCCGAGCGCCGCTCCTTCGATCCACGCGGACAGCACGGGCAGCGTCTCGATGTCTCAATGCACCTGGTCACGGCCTCACAGAGCGCAATCCAGAACGCGGCGCATTGCGTGCAAAACGCGGGCGTCGACGTGGAACTGATCGCTGCCAAGCCGGTCGTCGCCGCCGAGCGTGCCGTGCGCGGCGATGAGAAGGAGTTCGGCGCGCTGGTCGTCGCGCTCGACGCCGGCACGACCTCGCTGACCGCCTACGAGGACGGCGCAATCTCCCACACTTCCGCGCTGCCGATCGGCACCTCGCACATCGCTCGCGACCTCTCGATCGGTCTGCACTGCGCCAACGATGAGGCGCTCTCGGTCATCCGCTCGCACGGCTGGGCGGTTCCCCAGCTTGTGCCCGAAACGGCCTCCGAGATCCAGTTGCGCGGCTTCTCCGCCAACGGCGGACCGCACAGCGTCGAGCCGTCGCTTGTTGCCGAGATCATCAACGCCCGCGCCAGCGAGACGATCAGCATGATCGCCAACCGCGTCACCGAGTATCAGTTGCAACACGCGGTCGCCGGCGGCGTCGTCCTGATCGGCGGCGGCGCGATGCTGCACGGCATCGATCTGCTGTTCAACAAGGCGCTCAATGCGCCGACCCGCGTCGGCGCAACCGGCGATCTTCATGGACTGGCCGACAAGCTGCGCAATCCCGACGCGCTCGGCGCAGTCGGCATGCTCGACTGGATGCTCGACTCCGGCGACGCGATGGCATCGACACAGCCCCGCAGCCTGCGCCGCCGCCCGGAAGCTGGCGGCTCGCTGCTCGGTTCGCTGATCGCCGGCGCGAGCGGCATTGCCCGCGTGTTCAGCCCAAACAACTAGGAACTTAACGTCCGCACACCCACAGCCACGAGAGCAAGGAGAGAGGTACGCGATATGGTCCGACGAAACCGCAACAGCCGAGACGAAGGCATTCCGCCAATCACCGTCGTCGGAGTCGGGGGTGGCGGCTGCAACGCCGTCAACCGCATGATCGACGATCAGATCCGAGGCGTCGAATTCGTCGCGGTCAACACCGACAACCAGCAGTTGTCGGCGGCCAAGGCAGAGACGATCGTGCGTATCGCCGACTCGGAGTCGGACGGGCTCGGAGTCGGCGGCGACCCCGAGCGCGGAGCGCGCGCGGCCGAGAACAGCCGCGACGAGATTCGTGACCTGTTTGGCGATGTCGACATGGCCTTCATCACCGCCGGCATGGGCGGCGGGACCGGCACCGGCGCCGCCCCGATCGTCGCCGAGATGGCGCGGCAGGCCGGCGCGCTGACGATTGCAGTCGTCACCCGACCGTTCGAGTTCGAGGGCGTGCCTCGGGCCGATGCGGCGCAGGACGGCATCGACCGCCTCAACGAGGTCGCCGATACCGTGATCGTGATCCCCAACCAGCGGCTGATCGACAAGAACGACCGCAGCCTCACGGTGACCCAGGCATTTGGCCGCGCCGACGACGTGCTCCGCCAGGCCGTGCGCGGCATCTCCGACGTGCTCACCGTGCCCGGCGAGATCAACCTCGACTTCAACGATGTCAAGAAGGTCATGGGCGGCGGCGGACACGCGCTGATGGCGCTCGGCCACGGCTCCGGCGACAACCGTGCGATCGACGCCGCAGAAGAGGCGATCCACTCGCCGCTCCTGGAGGACAGCATCCACGGCGCAACCCGGGTGCTCTACAACGTCACCTCGGCAGGCGACCTCGGCATGCTCGAACTGCAGCAGATCGCCGACTTTGTCCGCGACAAGGTCCACGCCAACGCCGAAATCATCATGGGCACGGTGATCGACGAGGATCTCGACGGCGACATTCAGATGACTCTGATCGCGACCGGCTTCCAGCGATCCGAGGCGGCCCAGCCGCAGTCACAGCACGGCCAGGTCGCGAGCCGCACGCCCGTGTTCGAGCCGGTCCCGGCCGAACCGCGTCAGCCGACGCGCCAGGAAGTCCTGGACAACCTCACCTTCAATCCCGTCGCGCCGCGCAGCCCCGAGGAATTGGCCACGCCGACCTTCCTGCACAGTCGGCAGACGGCGGCCAACTCCGGCCCTGGTTCGAACGGGACCCGACGCTGGGATCCCAGCGCCGCGTTCGGGCGCGAATGAGAATCGATCTCGTCACCATCTTCCCGCCGTTGGTCGCGGGCGCATTCGAGCACAGCATCGTCAAACGCGCCCGCGACCGAGGCCTGGTCGAGATCTTCGTGCACGACCTGCGCGACTACACCAGCGATCGCCACCGTACGGTCGATGACTATCCCTACGGCGGCGGGGCCGGCATGGTGATGAAACCCGAACCCTGGTTCCGCGCCGTCGAGGCGCTGCGCGAGCAAGGCAATCCCGGACGCTGCCTGCTGCTCACGCCGCAGGGCCGCAAACTCGATCAGTCGCTCGTCCAACGGCTCGCATTGGAAGACAGGCTGATCCTGCTCTGCGGGCGCTACGAAGGCGTGGACGAGCGGGTCCGGGCGCACCTGGCCGACGTCGAGGTCTCGATCGGCGACTACGTCCTCTCCGGAGGCGAGCCCGCCGCCGTGGTCCTCGTTGACGCCGTCGTTCGTCTCCAGCCCGGCGCGCTCGGATCGTCCGAGTCGACCGTCGAAGAGTCGTTCTCCGAAGGCCTGCTCGAGTATCCCCAGTACACACGGCCGCCCGAGTTTCGCGGCTGGCGCGTACCCGACGTCCTGCTCAGCGGAGACCACGCAGCAATCGAACGCTGGCGTCGCCAACAACAGCTCCAACGCACTCGAGAGCGGCGTCCCGACTTGCTGCCGATGGTCGATGATGTGTCGGAGACAACGAGCGAGTCGCAAGATCGCTGAACCGCCGCGCTGGTACGCAAGCGGCGCGCAGGCATAAGATGACATGACGAGTGTTCGTCCCAACCGTCTCGTCCGGAGTTGACCATGGACCGCAGCGATCTACTGACTATTGAACGCAACCCGGACATCGAGGAGTTTCAGCCCGGCGACACCGTTCGCGTCCACGCCGTGATCGTCGAGGGCGACCGCGAGCGCACTCAGGTCTTTGAAGGCGTCGTGATCCGGCGCAAGAAGCAGGGCTCCTCCTCCAACTTCACCGTCCGCCGCGTGACCAAGGGCATCGGTGTCGAGCGCACCTTCCTCTTTCACTCGCCGCGGATCGAAAAAGTCGAGGTCACCCGCCGCGGCCGGGTCCGCCGCTCGCGCCTCTACTACCTGCGCGATCGCACCGGCCGAGCCGCCCGCATCCCCCAGCGCCCGCGAAACTCCAAGCGCGCCATCCACTCCTATTAGGACCGCGCACCTCCGGTCCCCCCTTCCTCTGGGAGAAGCCTGCCCCGCACTTGATGCGGGGGGCTAGAGCCTGCCCCGCGAAGGCGAGGGGTGAGGGTCCGGCTACCCCTACTCCCGACCGCCATACAACGCCATCGCATCTAGCACCAACCCCCGAATCTCCTCCCTTGGAAACTCCCCGTCACACCACACCTTCAGGTGCCGCATGCCCTTCCCAGTGCCTTCAAGGCGCGACTCGGCGTCGGGTAGCTCCATCCCTCGAAAGAACTGCAACCGCACGTACCCGTTCGCGCCCATGATGCTGCACATGTTGCCCTGCTTGCCGTCATGCACCCAAGCTGGATAGTTCCATTTCGTCGTCTCCGAGACCAGCGGATTCCCGTCTACGGCCTCTCGCACCGCGTCGCGAATCCGATACGCAACGAGCCGTTCAGCCTCCTCAAGCTCGGTAAAGTAGCGATCGAACCCGGACTCACTCATCCGGCTCCTCCACCGGCGGTTCCAACGACTCCACGATCGCCGTCAATCCCTCGGTGCCGACAACCCTGATCGTCGCCCCCTCGGGAATCTCCACTCCCGCAGCCGAGCGCGCCGACCACAGCTCGGCGTCCACCATCACGGTGCCGCCCGGCGACAGCGTGTTGTGCGCCTGGCCTTCTCTGCCCACGATGCCCTGCCGGTTGCGGTAGGTCCACTTGGGCTTGCGCCGATCCACCGCAATCAGCGCGCCCAGCCCAAACACCACTAGCCCAACCAGGCCCGCGCCGACGATCAACGCCCAGATAGATACTCGTTCCGCATCGACCGACGCATCCCCAATCAGCAACAGTCCGCCCAGGATCAACGCAACGATCCCGCCAATGCCGAGGAATCCGAAGCCGGCGACGAACACCTCCGCAACCAGCAAGATGATCGCCAGGACCAGCAGCGCGATACCGGCCGGGTTCGTGTCCAGCGGACCCAGCGCGAAGAATCCGAAGATCAGCATGATCACGCCGAACACGCCCGGACCAACCAGACCCGGAGAGAACGCCTCAATGATCAACAGCAAGCTGCCGAGCGAGGTGAAAATGAAGGCGATGTTCGGATCCGCAATCACGTCCAGCACCGATTCGGCGAAGTTGTAGTTCGTCTCCACGATCGGCGCGCCCGCGAGATTGAGGATCACGTTCTCGCCGTCGGGATCGAGCTGAATCACCCGTCCGTCGATCTGATCGAGCAGATCGCGCAGGTCGGTGGCGACGAGATCGACCACGTTGAGCGCCACCGCCTCGTCGCCGGTGATCGAGACAGACTTACGCACCGCGTCCTCCGCCCACTCGGCGTTGCGGTTGCGATGCTTGGCGATCCCGCGAATGTCGGCCGCGGCGTCGTTGGTGACCTTCTCACGCAGGTCGCCGTCGATGTCCTCACCGCCGCCGGCGATCGGATGCGCCGCCCCGATCTGCGTGTTCGGCGCCATCGCTGCGATGTGACCCGCCATCGTGATGAACGTGCCCGCCGATGCCGCGCGGCCGCCCGCAGGCGCGACAAACACCGCGACCGGTATCTCGGCGGCCAGCAGCCGCTGCACGATGTCGTCCGTGGACGAGATCAGCCCGCCCGGTGTGTCCAACATCAACACCCACAGCGCCGCGTCCTGCTTTTCCGCCCGATCCAGCGCGCGCACGATGAAGTTCGCCGACACCGGTCCGATGTCCTGCGCCAGCTCCGACACATGAATCGCGCCGCGCGGATTGTCCGAACCGCAACCGCTGAGCATCGCCGAGCCCAGCCCCAGACACAGCAACGCCAGGGCCAGCACTCGCATGGGACGCCGAAGCAAACTGCTCATGACTCAAGAATACGCAGGCGCGATAAACTCCGATCATGCCTCCACTCGTTTCGCACATGATCGCCGCCGTCCGCGCGGGCGCAGGGGTCGCCGCCGACGGACTCGATCTCGGCCGCTCCAACGGCGATTTCCTGCTCGGCGCGACGACGCCCGACATCCGCGTCCTCACCCGCTGGGACCGCGAGCGTACACACTTCTTCGACATCTACGACGACGGACACCAGGACTGCGTCGAGAACTTTTTCTCCACTCACCGCATGTTTCGCGATCCCTCCAACCTGACGACCGAGACTCGCGCCTGGGTCGCCGGTTATCTCACGCACGTAATCATGGACCAGGAATACGTCCTCCAGATATACCGGCCGTTCTTTGGCAGCCGCTCGGTGCTGGGCGGCGGGTCGCAGGCCAACTTGCTGGATCGTGTGCTGCAGTACGAGCTCGACCGCCGCGAACGCGAGGCGGCCGGCGAGATGCAACACCTCCGCCGCGCCCTGTTCGGCTCGGCCGTCGAGATCGACGCGGGCTTCGTCGATCGAGGCCTGCTCGAACAGTGGCGCGACACGACCGCCGCAATGACCGAGCATCCGCCCGACTGGGAGCGCTTCTCATTCATCGCCTCGCGCCACCTCAAGGGCGCCGGCATCGAGAGTGAGTCCGGACTGCGCGAGTTCATGGAGACCATCCCCGAGCTGCTCGACGACACCTTGGGGCACGTCGAACAGAGCGTCCTCGATGGGTTCTTCGAGTCCACCTCCGAACGCACCGCCACCGTCCTCCGCGACTGGTTAGGCGCCGCCTGATGGTCGGCGCCGCCAACGCTGAGCTCCCGATCTGGCAAGGAGCCGAGCAAGCCCGAGAACGACTGCTCGCCCGCCGCCGACCCGATGACGACGAGCTGAGCGAGTTTGAACGTCAGATCCTGCGCCGCCTGTTCGACGACGAGCCCGAGTTCGAGGAGGCGGTACGCCGGATCATCGATCGCGTCCGCAGCGGCGGCGACGACGCCGTACGCGAGATCGCCGAGGCGATCGACGGCGCGGCCCCGGACTCCCTGGTCGTGACCGAAGCGGAGTTTGCGCAGGCCCGCCGCGAGGTCTCGCCGGACCTGGTCTCGGCACTGCAGCACGCAGCCGAACGAGTCCGCCGTTATCACGAACTCCAGCTCGAGCACGCCGCGCAGTCGTTCTCCAGCGACGGCCTGGGACAAGTCGTCCGACCCCTGGCCCGTGTCGGCCTCTACGTCCCCGGCACCGCCGCCGTCTACCCATCCACGGTCCTGCACACCGCGATCCCGGCGATGGTCGCCGGCGTGCCCGAGGTCGTCATCGCATCGCCCGCCGTGCCCGCCGACGACGGCTCCGCCCGGGTCAACGCGCTCAAACTGGTCGCCGCCGAGATCGCCGGCGTCAGCACGGTCTACAAGGTCGGCGGCGCCCAGGCCATCGCCGCGCTCGCCTACGGCACCGAGTCGATCGGGGCCGTCGACAAGATCTTCGGACCCGGTAACCGCTTCGTCACCGCCGCCAAGCGGCGCCTCTACGGCGTGGTCGGCATCGACGCGATCTACGGTCCCACCGAGACCCTGATCATCGCCGACGACTCCGCCAACCCCGAGTTGGTCGCCGCCGACCTGCTCGCCCAGGCCGAGCACGACGACTTCGCCGCGCCGATCCTGATCTCGACCAGCGAGTCCCTGGCCCGCGAAGTCGCCCGCCAGGTGATCGAACAGTGCGCCGATCTGCCGCGAAGGCAGATCGCCCTCAGCTCCTTACAGAACCGCGGCGGACTCGCCTATGTCCCCGACCTCGACCAGGCCCTCGACATCGCCAACGAGTATGCGCCCGAGCACCTCGCCCTGGTCGTTGAGGACGCGCGGGAGCGAGTCGGCGACGTGCACAACGCAGGCGGACTCTTCGTCGGCGAAGCCTCCCCCGAGGCGCTCGGCGACTACGTGGCCGGGCCCTCTCACGTGATGCCCACCGGCGGCTCGGCCCGCTTCGCCTCCGCCCTCAACGTGGGCGAGTTCATGAAGATCACCACCGTCGTCCAGGTCAGCGACGACTTGCTCGACGAAGTCTCCGCCGACGCCGAGCTCATCGCCCACGCCGAGCAGCTCGACGCCCACGCCCGCTCGCTGGAACGCCGCCGGCGCGATCGATGAGCGACCAGCCGCCGCAAGTCCGCCCGCATCTGGCTCAACTGCCCGGCTACGCGCCCGTCGTGCCCCTCGCCGAGCGCGCCCGTCAGGCCGGACTCCAACCTGAAGACTGCCTCAAGCTCGACGCCAACGAGAATCCCTACGGGATGCATCCCCGCGTCCGTGAGGCCCTGGCGCAGGCGCTGTCCGACCCAGGCTTCGGCTCCATCTATCCCGACCCCAACCAGGCCGAACTGCGGCAGGCGCTGTCTCGCTACACCGGACTCGACCCGTCGAGGATCCTCGCCGGCGCCGGCGCCGATGAACTCCTCGACCTCTCCTTCCGGGCCATCCTCCCGCCCGGCGGAACCGTCGTCACCTGCACCCCATCCTTCGGCATGTACCCCTTCCTCGCCGATATCAACGAACTCAATCTCATCGACATCCCCCGAGACACCCGCTTCGCACTCCGTCCGGACAAGCTCCTCGAAGCGGTTGAGCAAGCAGGCCGAGACAACATCGTCGTCCTCACCTCGCCCAACAACCCCAGCGGCGACCTCGTCCGCCGCGATCTGCTCAGGCGCATCCTCGATCTCGGCGCGACCGTCATCCTCGACGAGGCCTACGTCGAGTTCGCCGGCATGGACGCGTCCGCCCAGAATCTGCTGGCCGAGTTCCCGCGATTGATCGTCATGCGCACCTTCAGCAAGTGGGCCGGCATCGCCGGACTCAGGCTCGGCTACGCCCTGGCCAACCCCGACCTCGTCACCGATCTGATCAAGATCAAGCAGCCCTACAACGTCAACCAGGCCGCCGAAATCGCCGCCATCGCCGCCATCGACAGCGCCGCCGAAATCGGCACGCAGATCGACGCCATCCGTGAGACCCGGGACCAGCTCTTCAACGCACTCCTCGAACTGGAGGGCCTCACGCCGCTGCCGTCCCAGGCCAACTTCATCCTGATCCGCGTCGACCCGAACGTCGGAACCGGCCGCGAGCTGCACGACCGTCTCGCCTCGGTCGGCGTCTTCACCCGCACCTACAGCGGCCCGCTGCTGACCAACTACCTGCGCATTTCAGTGCCTCGCGCCGATCAGATCGATACGCTGAAGATGCGGCTACTAGAAGCCGTGTGAGCTTGTTTGGAAACGACTCATGTCCGTCTTCAACTCACTGCGCGACGGGAACCGGCTCAGGGCCGGCTTGGTTGTCGGCGCGATTACCGCTGCGGCTCTCGTAATCGCGGTGGTCGCAGGCGGCATTCAGATTGGCCAGTTCGAGACTACTCCGACCGCTGCGCAGACCGAAGACGACACGCCCCCACCTCCGGCGCTGCCGACTGCATTGGGTAACCCAATCGGCCTCGCCGCCTCCGTCGGTTCGGCAGCAGGCAGCGTTGACCTGACCTGGACCGCCGCCGCCAACGCCGAACTGCACCTCGTCTACCTGGTCGCCGCTGACGGCTCCGGCGGACGCTACTGGCCGCGTCTATCCGGCTCCAGCAGCGATGTCACGATCACCAACCTGATCGGCGGACAGCGCTACTTCTTCATCGTCATTGCCGGACGCGAATCGTCCACGAACGCTGGCTCCTACCAATGGTCCGAATGGTCGAACTGGAAAGCTGAAACCGCGCCTCGCCTCGGCGGACTGCCCAATCCGCCGGCCCTGCCAGAAACCGAAGCCCGCGAGTACTCGCGCTACGCCGAGTTCGAAGGAAGCGTTGTCTCCGTTGACCGCGCCGACAAGTCATTCCGACTGCGGATTACGGAGTCCGAGTACCTCAGCCTCTCCAGTCTGCCCGACATCGTCACTGTCGACCTCTCCAGCTTCCGCTCCGTGCCTTCATGGCTGATTGCGGGCCGCAACGTCGAGGTTGAAGGTCGCTACTACAGCGCCAGCCAAACCATGCGCGCGCACGAGATTGAGTTGGAGGACGATGACGACGATGATGAGGACGACGACGACTAGGTGATCCCGTCGCTGAGACCTCGGCTCCCTTATCCTGCCGTTCCAGCGAAGGAGCCGACATGCGCCTGTCCCAACCACGACTCCAACCACTCACCGTCGACACCGCCGAGGGCGAGTCCAAAGCCCAGCTCGAACGCGCCGAAGCGCGCGGCGGACCCGTGCTCAACATCACCCGCACACTCGCCCATTACCCAGAGCTCTCCTCCGCCTGGGGCCGATTCGCACGCCACGTGCTGGGCGAGTCGTCGCTGCCGGAGCGCGAGCGCGAACTGATCATCCTGCGCATGGGCTGGAACTGCCAATCCGGCTACGAGTTCGGACAGCACCGACGCATCGGTCAACAGGCCGGCCTCACTCTCGAAGAGGTCGAACGGGTCAAGCAAGGCCCCGACCACGACGCCTGGACCTCCCACGAAGCCGCCCTCCTCCGCGCCGCCGACGAACTCCACGCCGACGCCTTCATCACCGACGAAACCTGGAACGCCCTCGCCGAGCGCTACGACACGAAGCAGATGCTGGATGTCGTCTTCGCCGCCGGACAGTACAACCTCGTCTCGATGGCCCTCAACACCCTCGGCGTCCAGCTCGAACCGGGCACCCCCGGCCTCGAACTCGACTAGGTGGACGACATGCCCGGACCGCTCGACGGCCTTCGCATCCTCGATTTCACCTGGGCCCTCGCCGGGCCGTACGGCTCGATGATCCTCACCGATCTTGGCGCCGACGTCTACAAGGTCGAGCATGTCGAGACCAACGAGCGCCACCGCGGCGCGGGGCCGTACGTGCACGGCGTCTCGACCTATTTCTTCAGCGTCAATCGAGGCAAGAAGTCGGTCACGCTCGACCTCAAGCATCCGGATGCCGTGCAGATTGTCAAGGACTTGATTGACCCCGGTGCCGGCGGCGTCGACGTGCTCACCGAGAACTTTCGTCCCGGCGCGATGGCCCGGCTCGGACTCGGCTACGACGATCTGTCGGCGGTCAATCCGCGCCTGATCTACGCCTCCACATCCGGCTTCGGCCACACCGGGCCTTACCAGCATCGACCGGCCGTCGACGTGATCGTCCAGGGCATGGGCGGCGTGATGAGCATCACCGGACATCCCGGCGGTCCGCCCGCGCGGCCGGGCTACAGCATCGGCGACATGGCGGGCGGGATGTACACCGCGATTGGCGTGCTTGCGGCGATGCACGAGCGCGAGTCCTCCGGCCTCGGACAGCACGTCGACGTGGCCATGCTCGACGCCCAGGTCGCGCTGCTCGAGAACGCCGTCGTGCGCGCCGCCAACACCGACGAGGTCCCCGGGCCGATCGGCACCCGACACCCGCTCGTGACGCCCTTCCAGGCCTTTCCCACCGCCGACGGCTGGATGGTCATCGCCGGCGTCAAGGACTGGCAACTCTTCTGCGCCAAGATCGACCGCGACGACCTGCTCCACGACGAACGCTTCCAGACCAACCCCGACCGCACCGACCATCACGCCGACCTCGAACCGATCTTGTTCGAAGCCTTCAAGAAGCGAACCACCGCCGAGTGGGAGGCCGAACTCGAAGGCGTCTGCATCGCCGCGCCGATGAACACGCTGCCCGAGATCATCAACGACCCTCACATCGCCGCCCGGGGCATGATCGCCGACCTCCCCGTCGCCAAATCCCAGAAAACCATCAAAGTCTCCGGCTCCCCCGTCCACCTCTCCCGCACCCCCATCAAGCTCCAGCACGGCGCCTCCGCCATCGGCCAACACACCCGCGAAGCCCTCGAACTGAGCGGGCGCACAACCTCCGAGATCGATACGCTTATCAGGTCAGGTGTCGTGTCGGTGGACGAGTAACCCCTGCTGTCCGTTGAGGGATGGGCAACCAGATGCCTTCCGTGCCACGTCTCGGGATCCTCGCGATCCCATTCGCGTCGCTGCTGTTGCTGCTCGCCCTGATCATGCCGGCGAAGTCGGCAGCGGCGTCCGAAGACACCTTCAGCACCACGCTGCATCCAGGCTGGAACCTGATTGGCTGGATCCAGGCCGACGCCTCCGTCGACCAGGTCTTCGAGCAGATCGCCCAGCTCGACCTGATCGCCGACGCCGCCGGTACGCAAGCGGCTCGCAGCGAGCCGGGATCGCTCAGGCGGCTGCTCTCCGGCGAGGGCTACTGGTTCCATCTCAACGCCGACGCGCCGGTGGAGTGGATCCGCCCGGCCAGCCGGGTGTCCAACACCGTCGATGTCGCCGCCGGAGTCTCCATCGCGCCGTGGGCCGGCGGCGATTACGTGCCAATTGGGGCAGCGCTGGCCGACCTGCGGGACAATCTCAATGCCGCCTGGCGTTGGGACCCCGCGGCGCAAGACTTCCGCTCGTGGTCCCCGCGATTCAGATCGCCGTACGCCGACGACTTGCCGTTGCGACACGGCGACGCGCTCATGCTCAGCCTGACCGCGCCGGCGACCTGGGAGCAGCCGTCCACCAACTTCCCGCTGTTCGACTTCGCGCCCGAGATCCCCGAGGACGTCCGCAGGGCCGCCGTGGCCGACACTCGGTTGGTCATCGATCAGTTCCACGACCTGTTCGATTTCACAGGCGATCCCGACCGCGTGCAGATCAACCTGCGTCCGCCCAGCGCCGACGGTGAACTCGATACGCGAAGCAGCGTGTACATCGACTCGAGCAGCGGCCGGCTTCAAATCGAGATGTCGAGCACGGTCTGGCAGACATCGCCCGCTGACTCCGGCGATCCGCAGGCGCGCGCCTTGCTGCGCGACCGCTACTTCCGCGCCATCCAGTTGTGGCTTGCCGGCGACCGGTTGGAGCAGGTCCCGCCCTGGCTCCAGGCGGCGGGACCGCTCTGGGCCAAGCTCGCCGTCTCCGACCCAGCGAACGACTCTCCCGCGAGCGGTTCCGACCTGGCAGCGCAGTACATGCTGGCCGACCAACCGATGCACCTGCTGGCATCCACCGTCGAAGCGGACGATCCGTATGCCTGGACCGCCCCCGGCGTCCCCACGACGGAGATCGGCCGAGAGACCGCCCGATGGCTCGCCGACCGCCACGGCGCGCCTTCGCTGATCGACTTCTGGCGCAACCTCGCCGACCAGGATGCTGCGGACGCCGACTGGCGCCAGGCCTTCGAGCAGACCTTCGCTCAATCGGTCGAGGACTTCTACGCCGAGTACAACCACGAACTCCGAGAGCGGTATCCCATCGTCGCCGGACGAATCGCCGCGCCGAGCTGGATCCGCCTGGATCGGCTGGACCTGACCGCGAGCAGCCATCCCGACGCGACCCCGATCGTCGTGCCGATCACCTTCTACGGCGAGTTCCGGGCGGCCCTGCCCGCCAACGTGGACCTGCGTCTCCGACTCTCGCTGCCCCGCGCCTTCTGCTCCGGCTTCGGCGCCGCCGACGGCCGGATCGTACTGACCAGCGATGTCCCCGCCTTCACCGTCGACGCACCGGGAAAGCCCGATCTCACCGTGACGATCCCCGACGACTTCTGTTCCACCTACATCGGCGGACGAGTCGTCGATACGGCTGGCGACCCGGTTGCCGGCATCGCCGTCGGCGCTTGCCGTGAGGGAGCCCCCTGCGCCGAGATCGTCACCGACGCCGACGGCCGCTTCTACATCCTCACCACCGGCGAGTTCGACTACCACCTGAGACTGACCGACCCGCTGGAGAACTGCTCGCGCTTCTATCGACGCGGCGCAACCACCAACGCCGAAGCCAGCCGCAGCGTGCTGCAGGTCGGTCCGGACTCGGGCCGGACCGTCCAGATTCGCGTGCCGCCGTCCCTGTGTTGGTCCGAGATCACGGGCGTCCTCGCCAATCTGCCCGAGACCGCGCCCAGAATGCGGCTGCTCGGACTCAACTCGAACGTGCTCGAGGTCAGGGCCATCGACGTCGAGAACGGATCGGTCTACCACGGCATCATCACCGCCGACGGCCGCTGGACCATCGCCGTGCCCGGCGACCGCTACTACCGCCTGCGCTTCGAACCCAGGTTCAAGCCCGCCGCCGCCGCCAATCCCGGCTGCGCCTACGAGTATCGCGACGGCAGTCACGACAACGTCTTCGTCGGTCCGGGACCCCGGATCAAGGTGACGGCCGTACTGCCGGACAACTTCTGCCCCTGATTCGCGACGGCCGAGCCGCTCGACCAATCGGCTATCGTTCGCGCCATGACCAACCGACCACACTTCGCCCACCTCGTCCGCTCCGGCCAACCCATCCTCGCCCCCGTCGCCCTCGACCCGCTCTCCGCCCGACTCATCGAATCGCTCGGCTTCGAAGCCGCCTACCTCTCCGGCGGCGGCTACGGATTCCAGCTCTCCGTATCCGAAGCCCTGCTCACGATCACCGAGGTGGCCGGACTGACCCGGCAGATTACCGCTCGCTCAAATGTACCACTGATCGTCGACGGCGGGGTCGGCTTCGGCGACGCTCTTCACACGACGCGGGCGGTGCGCGAGATCGAGGCGGCCGGCGCGGCCGCCGTCGAGATCGAGGACCAGGTCGCGCCCAAGCGGGCCCATCATCACAAGGGCGTCGAGCATCTCGTCCCGCTCCAGATGATGGTTGACAAGGTCCGCGAGGCGGTCGAAGCCCGGCGCGACGAGGATTTCATCGTCATCGCCCGGACCGGCGCGGTGCGGAACGAGTCGTTCGAGCGGGCGCTGGAGCGCTGCGCCGCGTATCGCGAGGCCGGCGCCGACGTGCTGATGCTCTTCACCAGCGACCCCGAGCAGATCGCCGAAGCCGGACGCGTGCTCGGCGGTCCGCTCTCGCTCATGGCGCCGGCCGACCGGCTCGATCGCGAGGCGTTGGCCGGGCATGGCTTCAACGTCCTGATCGACCCCTTCACCGGCCAGGTCGCCGCCTACGGAGCAATGCGCGACGCCTACCGCAACATCGCCGCGAGCGGCGGCTCGGGCCGCGAGGTCGACGAGCTGATGTCATTGTACCGCGATGTTCAGAACATGGCGGGGATGGACGAGCTCTACGCGATCGAGGAGCGGACCACGGAGCGGCCCTCATAGGTCCCAATGACGCAGGATCGCCTCGGTTTCCTCGACGTGGCTGGTTTCGTCGCGGATGAAGTCCTCCAAGGTGACCTTGAGCGCGATGTCGCCGAAGGCTTCGGCGTCGCCGATCCGCTGGGTGTAGCGGTTGACCGCCTGGCGCTCCATGGTCAGCACGCACTCGACCATCGCCCGGTTGCCCTCGGGCAGCGGGACGTCGGCGGGGACGGTGGTCGGCTCGCCGCCCAGCGAGACGATCTTGTTGGCCAGGTAGGTGGCGTGGACCTGCTCGCCGGTGACCTCGGCGGTGAAGAACTGCGACAACTGCGGCCGGTGCGGGCCGTCGACGCGAGCCGCGTAGGTGATGTAAGTGATCACCGCCGCCAGCTCCGCGGCCAGGTCTGTATTCAAGAGGTCGATCAGCTCTGCGCGATCCATTCAGGCCTCCTGCGTGTGCGGTGACTGGACATTGCCGTCGGTCTCCGACAGAGTAAGCATATGCGCAGCGCTGCGGTCACCCGTGAGACCGGCGAGACCTCGATTCGCGTCGAACTGAGCCTGGACGGCTCGGGCCAGGCCGAGGTGTCGACCGGCGTCGGCATGCTCGACCACATGCTGCACCAACTGGCCCGGCACGGCGGTTTCGACCTGACCGTCGAAGCCTCCGGCGACCTGCATGTCGACGCGCACCACACCTCCGAGGATGTGGCGATTGCCGTCGGCCGGGCGCTGGACGAGGCGCTCGGCGACCGCGCCGGCATCGCCCGCTTCGCCGACCGCACGGTGCCGCTGGACGAGTCGCTGATCCAGGTCGCGCTCGACCTCAGCGGCCGGCCCTACGCGGCGATCGAGCTCGACTTCCCCGCGCCGATGATCGGCGAACTGCCCTCCTCGATGGCCAGGCACATCCTCGAGACCATGGCCCACGAGGCCCGCTTCGCACTGCACGTCCGCCAGCTCGCCGGCGCCAACGAACATCACATCATCGAGGCGACCCTCAAAGCCCTCGCCCGCTGCCTCCGAGACGCCGTCCGAGTCGTCGAAGAGTCCGGCGCTCCCAGCACCAAGGGGACCTTGAGCGGCTAGCGCTGCTCCGTCATACCCACAGCTCATGTCGTCATACCCGCGCTTGCCGCGGGTATCTCGCTGTATGCGCGAAGGCGGTCGCCAACGCGGCGAGATTGCCGCGGCGGAGCGCGGCAATGACGAGCGTTGATGGTCAGATCGCATTGGACGCCTCGGTGACGCTCACGGTGTAATCCTCGATCACCGGATTCGCCAGCAACTGATCCGACATCTGCTCCGCCTGACGCTCCGCCTCCTCCGACGACTCCGCCTCCAGCCAGACCTCGATAAACTTGCCGGCGCGGACCGTCTCGACCGTCTCGTAGCCGAGCGAGTGCAGGCCGCCGCGGATGGCGAGGCCCTGTGGATCGTTGACCGTGCGCTTGAGCGTGACGTGGATCTCGGCCTTGTACTGCATTCCGTTCAGCCGGCCGTGATCAGGTCGCGGCCGGTGACGCGCTCGAAGGCGGTGCGGTAGCGGCTGCGGACGTTCTCGACCACGTCGTCGGGCAGCGGCGGACCGGGCGGCTCCTTGTCCCAGCCGGTGCCGGTCAGCCAGTCGCGCAGCGGCTGCTTGTCGTAGGACGGCTGCGACTGGCCGGGCTTGTAGATCTCCGCGTCCCAGAAGCGGGACGAGTCGGGCGTCAGCGCCTCGTCGATCAGGATCACCTCGTCCTCGCCCTGCCGGTTCCGGGTGACGCCGAACTCGAACTTGGTGTCGGCGAGGAAGAATCCGGCTTCCTGGGCTCGCGAGAGACCGTAGGTGTAGAGCGCCATCGAGCGCACCTTGACCGTGTTGGCGATGTCCTCGCCGACGATCCCGACCGCCTGCTCGTAGGTAATGTTCTCGTCGTGCTCGCCGACCTCGCCCTTGGTCGAGGGCGTGAAGATCGGATTGGGCAGCGGCTCCGACTCGGTCAGTCCGCCCGGCAAGGGGATGCCGCAGACGGTGCCGTCGCGCTGGTACTCGGCCCAGCCCGAACCGGCCAGGTAGCCGCGCACAATCGCTTCCAGCTTGACCGGCTCGCACTTCTTGACCAGCATCGAGCGGCCGATGTACTCCGGCCCCAGCGCCACCGGAATGTCGGGATTGTCGGTCGAGTCGATCACGCGGATCATGTGGTTGGGCACGACCGATTCGGTCGCCTCGAACCAGAAGGCCGACATCTGGGTCAGCACGCAACCCTTGTCGGGGACTCCGGTCGGCAGGACCACGTCGAAGGCCGAGACGCGGTCGGTGGTGACCAGCAGCAGCCGGTCGCCGAGGTCGTAGATATCCCGCACCTTGCCCTGGTGCTTGGGCAGGTCGAGGTTGGATTCCATCATCACGGTCATCGCAATCTCCTCTTGCGCGATCTTAGGTGAAGTTGACAGAATAATCGGCCTCCCCCCTAGTCGCCCCCGCGCAGGCGGGGCCGACCCCGCCTCAGTGGTCGGTGATCAGGGCGGCGCGGCCGAACTGGAGCGGGGTGTTCTTGATCCGGCGGGGGCGGAAGGGGCGGGGGAGCTGCTGGACGAGTTCGTGCATGTAGCGGTCGGCGTCGAGCAGGTCGTCGTGGCGCTTGCGCGGTTTGGGATCGGGGTCGTCGCCGGTCTGCCAGACGTACTCGCTCATGCGCAGCGGGAACTGCGTGAGTTCGGGCGTGTAGAAGGACACGGGCGGGTCGGCGGCGAGGTATTCGTAGACCAGGTTGACGCCGTAGAGCACGGAGCCCGGCGCGCCGGATGCGGGCACGACATTCATGCGCTGCCGCTTCTGGTGGTCGATCCAGGCGGACTGCGAGCGGTCGGCGGCCCAGCGGATGCGGCCGAAGCGCTTCTGGCAGGCTCGCTGCCACTGTTCCAGCCGCTGAATCACGCCGGGGCCGCGGTCCTCGAACTCGGCCAGGCGGATCAGGGTGAACCGGTGGCGTGGGTCGGTTCCGATCCCCTCTTCACCCGCTGCGCGGGAGCTTCCCCCCCGAGCGGGGAAGCGAGGGAAGTCGGAGAACGGGTCGGCATACGGGTCGGCAAATGGGTCGACAAGATGCTCAGAGATGGGATTACGCGCGAGGCCGGCGACGATCGCGGCGGTGTGGTGGGCGGTCTCGGTCTGGCCGCCGAAGTCGAGGCCGCCGATGAAGTACTTGAACCTGGGCAAGGGGGCGTGCCACAGATGGCGCTCAGGGTCGAAGTCGGGGTAGACGCGGTTCATGAGGGAGTCGAAGCGGCCCTCGATGAACCGTTCGCGCCACGACGGCGGCATCAGCGCGTGGTTGATCTCGGCGTAGTTGTCGGGCAGGTGCGGGTTGTCGGCGATTTTGGCCGGAATGAACTCGACCTGGCCGCTCGCCGCTCTGAGCGCGTCCTCGGGCAGTTCGCGCCTGACGAACCAGCGCTGGAACCAGCCCGGCCAGGGATTGGAGGCGGCCACGAACCAGCGCTGCGGCTGGGCCGGATGCCGCAGCCGGGTGAGCAGCATCAGCGCGGCGTCCTCGTCGACCTGACCCGCCTCGTCTATGAGCACCGCGCCGTACTGCTGCGAGCCGAGACCCTGCCAGTCGGAGAGGTGTCGGAAGTTGACGGTTGAGTGCTGGCCGGACTTCCAGCCCGGCAGCCGCAGTTGGACCAGCGTGGTCGGCGCCTGCTGCCGCCGCTCGATCATCTCGGGCGGACAGACCTGGAAGAACTCCTTCATCGTGGTCGAGGAGAGGTCGGACAGGTGGTGCCTTGCAACGAGCACGTTGTTGCCCGGAAAGGCCAGCGCCGCGTCAATCGCCAACTCGGCAATCGCCCGGGTCTTCCCCCCGCCCATAGCGCCGCCGTAGCCCAACAAGGTGAGGGAGTCCCCGCCCACATCGTCATCGTCCGCCGGGCAAGGCCCGCTCAGCAGCGCGTCGTAGAGCTGGCGCTGGCGCTCAGTCGGGACGAACTCCCGATAGTTCTGAAATCCCGTGATCCGCCAATCGATCCGCCTGTCGTCGACATCACCCATGGTCCAATCC
>JAJDWB010000003.1 GCA_022825855.1 Dehalococcoidia bacterium | reverse complement strand
CCGGTGACCGCAGAAGAAATCGCGCGCGCCAACAAGCACTTCGGCATCACCTGCGACGAACCGGAAGACGAGGAAGGCTCCAACCTTGACGAAGACGAACCTCCCTAAGAGCGGGCCCGCCCCGCGGCCTCCGCTTTTTTTTCTGGGAGCGGCGAGGCCAGACTCACCCTGGTCATCCTTGGGGCCTCGTGCCCCAGAACGCACGACCACTCCGGCGCGCGCCAGGCGGCCGTGCGCCGCGCCTAGACTGTCCAGCATGACCAACCTCCCCGAACACCCCTTCCGCTTCGAATCGCGCCGCTCGCCCGTCCTCTCCCGCAAGGGCATCGTGGGATCGAGCCAGCCGCTGGCCTCGCTGGCCGGTCTGCGCGTGCTGCGCGAGGGCGGCAACGCCGCCGACGCGGCCGTGGCGACCGCCGCGGCGCTGGCCGTAGTCGAGCCGACCTCGACCGGGATCGGCGGCGACTGCTTCTGCCTCTTCTACCGCGCCAACGACCAATCGGTCTCGGCGATGAACGGCAGCGGCCGCGCGCCGGCGGCGCTGGACCTCGACGTCGTCGAGCGCTGCGGCGAGTGGGATCGGCAGGGGCCGCACGCGGTCACCGTGCCGGGTTCGATCATGGGCTGGCACGACACGGTCAGCCGTTTCGGTCGGATGACGCTGGCCGACGTGCTGCAGCCTGCCATCGAGATTGCCGAAGACGGCTTCGCGATGACCCCGGCAATCGCCCGCGGCTGGGCGGGGCAGGCTGAACTATTGGCCGCGAAGGGTCCGGCCGGGCAGGATCTGCTGCTCAACGGCGCGGCTCCGCGCGCGGGCGAGGTCTGGGTCAATCCGCCGATCGCCCGGATCATGCGCGAGGTCGCCGAGGGCGGCCCGGAGGCCTTCTATCGCGGCCGCCCGGCGGAGCGGATTGTCGACGCGCTGGCGCTACACGGCGGTGTGATGTCGGCCGACGACCTGGCCAATCACTGTTCGACCTTCGACGACCCGATCTCCACCACCTACCGCCGCCACTGCGTCTGGGAGTGTCCCCCCAACGGGCAGGGGATCACGACCCTGATGGCGCTGAACATCCTCGAGGGATTCGAGATCGACCAGCTCGACGCCCGCTCGCCCGAGGCGCTGCACCTGATCATCGAGTCGCTGCGGCTCGCCTTCGCCGACGCCCGCGCGCTGGTCGCCGACCCCGCGCAGGTCGATGTGCCGATCGAGGAGATGCTGAGCAAGTCGTACGCCGCCAGGCGGCGGGCGCTGATTTGCGAAGACGCGGCAATCGAGCTGGCCGCGCCGGGTCTGCTGCCGGGCAAGTCGGACACGGTCTACCTGTCGGCGGCCGACGGCGAGGGCAACGCCTGCTCGTTCATCAACTCCAACTACGAGGGCTTCGGCAGTGGCATCGTGCCGCGCGACTGCGGCTTCAGCCTGCAGAACCGCGGCGCCGGATTCGTCGTCGACGATCGCGATCATCCCAACGCGCTCGCCGGCGGCAAGCGGCCCTATCACACGATCATGCCCTCGATGATTACGCGGCCCGACGGCAGCCTGTTCGCCAGCTACGGCGTGATGGGCGGCTGGAATCAGCCCCAGGGACAGACCCAGGTGGTGGTCAACCTGATCGACCGGGGCATGGACGCGCAGTCCGCGATCGACGCGCCGCGCGTCTCGATGTACGAAGAGCCGCCCAACGGCCGCATCTACGTCGAGGATACGTTCGGGGTCGAGGTCCTGGCCCGACTGGCCGAGCTCGGCCATCCGGTCGTGCCGGCGACGGGCGCGATCCGCACCGGGGTCGTGGGCAAGGGCCAGATCATCTACCGCGACCCCGACTCGGGCGTGCTCTGGGGCGGCAGCGATCCGCGCGCCGACGGTTGCGCCGTCCCGCTCTGATCCCGGGCGGGGCGCTAGCGCCCGCCGCCCAGCGGCGGCTCCTGGACCAGCGTCCCGTCGGCGACGAAGGACGCAATCTCTTCAGGGGAGAAGCCCAGCTCCTCGCAGATCGCGCGGTTGTCGCCGCCCAGCGCCGGCGTCGGCCGCATCTGGGGCCGCTCGCGGTCGCTGAAGCGGATCGGAAAGCCGCCGTACTCGTAGACGCCGACGCCGGGCTGATCCCACTCGACGATGAAGCCCCGCTCGCGCAAATGCGGCGACTCAACCAGGTCGCCGTTGGTCAGGACCGGCAAGGCCGTGATCTCGGCCGCCTGCAACCGCTCGGCCAGCTCGAAGCGGTCCTGCGGCCGGGTCCACTCCGAGATCAGCCCGTCCAGCTCGTCGTGATGGGCAACTCGGCCGGCGGCGGCGTCGAAGCGGGCGTCGTCAAGTCTCGGGTCGCCGACGATCCGGCGGAAGCGCCGCCAGGCGTCGTCGTCCTCGATCGTGACGGCAATCCACATGTCCATCGACTGGCGAGCGTCGGGCCGCTCGTCGCGGCAGCGGTAGACGCCCTGCGGAGCGGAGTCGCGGGATCGGTTGCCGCGCGCCGACGCCTGGCCCTGCACGGAGGTCTCCAGCAGCAGCTCGCCCGAGATCGCCGCGTAGGTCTGGAGCTGCGAGAGGTCGACGAAGCATCCCCGTCCGGTCTCCTCTCGCTCCCAGAGCGCGGCCAGGACGGCAAAGGTGCCGTGCAGGCCGCCGACCGGATCGGGGAAGGCGTGGCCCATCTTCATCGGTCCGCCCTCGAGATAGCCGGTGGCGGAGGCGGCGCCGGAGTGCGCTTCGAGCACCGGACCGTAGGAGACCCGCTGGCGGAAAGGCCCGGTGTGGCCGTAGCCGGTGCAGGAGACGGAGATGATGCGCGGGTTCCAGCGGCTGACCGTCTCGTAGTCGATGCCGAGGCTCTTCGAGCCTCGGGGGCTGAAGTTGTCGACGATCACATCGGAGGCTTCGACCAGCCGCCTCCAGATGCGCTTGCCGGAGTCGCTCTTGAGGTCGGCGCAGAGTCCGCGCTTGTTGCGGTTGAGCTTGTTGAAGATGCCGGCCCGATTCCACGGATCGGGGCCGGGCTGTCCTTCGGGAAAGACCGAGGCGCGCAGGGTCGGCTCGACCTGCTCGCCGCGCCGCCAGTCGTCGAGCGCGGCGCGCAGGGAGGGATCGTCGGGCAGATGTCCGCTGCGGGCGGTGTCCTGTTCGATCTTGATGACCTCCGCGCCGAGGTCGCCCAGCATTCGGCCGACCAGCGGTCCGGCCCAGGCGTAGCCGAACTCCAGCACGCGAATCCCGGCGAGCATGCCCTCACTCATGGGGTCCGCCCAACGTCACGACGCCCGCCTCGGCCAGCGCCGCGATCTCGTCGGCGCCGAAACCAGCCGCTGCGAGCACTGAGGCTGTGTCGGAGCCCAACTCCGGCGCGGCGCGGAACGTCGAGGGCGACGACGGCAAATCGAAGGAGATGCCGGGCATCCTGGCCCCACCGTCCGACAAGTCCGGATAGGCCCAGTAGGCGCGAGCTTGGAGCTGCTCGTCCTCCAGCACCTCGTCCATCGAGAGCACGGCGCTGGCCGGGACGTGATGCGACTGCAAGTGCTCGACCACTTCGGTACGGGTCCGGGCCATCAGGAAGGGCGCGAAGCGTGCGTCGATCTCTTCGGCGGCGTCGAAGCGCAGCCCGGCGGTCGCGTAGCGCGGGTCGGGGGCCATCTCGGGCAGGTCGAGCGCGATGCAGAGATTGGTCCACTGGGCCAGGGTCGGCGCGGCGATGCAGACCCAGCCGTCGCGGACCTGCATCAGGGAGACGGGATGATGCGCCTCGGCGTGACGGTTGGCGGCGCGATGCTTGATCCGTCCCTGGTGTGACCACATGACCAGGCTCCACTGGTGCGAGGAGGCCATCGCTTCCATCGCGCCGACGTCGACGAGCTGGCCGCGGCCGCCGGATCGGCGCGACCACAACGCGGCCATCGCGCCGACCGCGGCCGTGACGCCGGCGACGTAGGACGCCCACGGCCCCGCGCCCTGCAGGGGCTCGCGCTGCGGATCTCCGGTCAGGTAGAGGTAACCGCCGGCCGCCCAGTCGGTGAGGTCGGACGATCGCCAGCCGGCCCAGGGACCGGTCAGGCCGTAGGAGGTCGCGGAGATATGGATGAGCTGCGGGCGGCCGGCGCGGGCGCGGCGGTCGAAGTCCAGCGCCTGGTCGGCGGGCAGCGAGGTGACGACGACATCGGCGGCGTCGAGCAGTCGGCCGAGGGCGTCGAATCCGGCTTCGGTGCTCCAGTCGAGCGCCGCGCCGTGCTTCCAGGCCGAGAGGTACTCGAAAGCGGCGCTGCGGCGGGGTTGGCTCGCGCTGAGCAGGGGCGGCCGGGATCGGAGGGACAAGCCCGAGGTCGGCTCGATCAGCGCGACCTGGGCGCCGGCGGTGGCGAGCAGTCGGGCGCAGTAGGCGCCGGCGACGGACTCGCTCAGATCGAGCACGCGCAGGTCAGACATACGGGCCATGCGCCGGACTCTCTAGACCCTGGCCACGGGCACGACGCCCTCGTAGATGCCGGGCAGCCACTGGCCCTCGGGACCGAGCGCCTGCTCGATCATGACCGGCGCCATGTCCCTGGCCGCCGCGTAGAGGTCCTCCACGTCGTCGAAGGATCCGAACGAGGCGGCGCGCAGGCCCGGCCGCCAGATCACGGTGGGCACGAGCGATCCGAACTGATCGATCTCGGACTTGGTTCGTTCCTGCACCGCGATCTCCATCGAGCGGGCCAGCAGGTCGACCAGACCTCGCGGCCGGTAGGGCGACGGTTGCACGCCCAGGTCAACGGCCAGCGTATGGGTTGCGCCCTGAAACAGCGCCGTTTCCAGGTCGAGACCGGAGGAGAGTCCGCCGTCGACGCACCAGTCGCCGCCCAGGCGCACGGGCGGGAAGAGACCGGGCACGGCGATCGAGGCCATCACGGCGGCCAGCAGCTCGCCGCTGGAGACGATCCGCTTGCGGCCGCTGGAGAGACTGGTCGTGACGATGAAGAGCGGGATCTCGGCGGCGGCGACTTCGTCGATCGTGACGTGCTGCTTGACCAGATCGCGGAGGAAGCGGTTGGAGTAGAGCGAGGAGCCCCGGGTGAGCAGGTTGCGGCCGATGCGCAGCACGTTGCGGTGCCAGAGCCTGGTGCTGCGCAGCGCCATCCAGAGTTCGGCCAGACCCTCGATGCCCTGCGGGTGGAAGGCGAGGAATGCGCCGTTGACCGCGCCGACCGAGGAGCCGACGATCAGGTCCGGGCGGATGCCTCGTCGAATCAGTTCCTCGAGGAAAGGCACCTGGACGATGCCGGACGCGCCGCCGCCGCTGAGCACCAGCGCCAGGCGCTGTTCGTCACCCGCATGAGTGGGCTGCTGATCCAGCGACATCCGATCTGCTCGCCGTCTCTCCCCGGCCGGACCGGCAATCGTCTAGGCCTACGGCCTCCGATCGGGCACGATCTCGGTGAGGATGCCGGCCGCCGTCTTGGGATGGAAGAACGAGGCGGTGATCTCGTCGATCGGGCCGCCGAAGTCGATGTAGTTCAGTCCCCGCTCCATGAACAGCTTGGTGTCGGCGACGACGTCGGTGGAGCCGTAGCCGAGGTGGTGCAGTCCCGAGCCGCGGCGCTCGAGATAGCGGCCGATGCCGCTCTGGTTGTCGTCGGGCAGCAGGATTTCGATCCGGGTCTCGCCGAGGTTGACCTTGACGAAGAAAATCTTGGTTCGCTCGGGCGCGAAGTAGCCGCCCTTGGGGTAAGGCGTGCGCTCGGTGTCGTACTGCAGACCGAGCTGATCGACGAGGACCGAGGTAGCCTCCTCCAGCGTGTGCGCGACGATGCCCACGTGATCGAGATAGGTAATCATGCTCGCCCCTGTCCGCTTGCGGCCCGCGCCGAGTGGGGCGCGGGGTGTCGCTGGGGTCAAGATAATCGACGCCTACTGCAGCCGGCGCAGGGTGGGCGAGAACATGGCGAACAGAGCAAGGACGCCCAGCAGCGCGACTCCGACGACGAACACGGCCAGGCGGATGCCGACCAGCTCGGCGACGATGCCGAGCACGAAGACGCCGCCCTGCATGACGGCGAACTGCATCATCAGGACGGACATCGCGCGTCCGCGGTAGGCGGGCTCGGCCTGCTCCTGGATCAGGGCCGAGGCCATCGCCATGCGGCCCGACTGGCCGACGCCCATCAGGATCATGATCGGCAGGCTGAGCCAGATCCAAGGCGAGATGGCCATGCCGAGGATGGCCGCGCCGAGGAAGACGCCCATCAAAATCAAGAGCTTGCCGCGGCCGCTGCGTCTGAGCGAGGCGATGATCAAGGCGGCCAGGAAGGCGCCGATGGCGGAGAAGGTCATGAACAACGCGGCCAGCGCCGGTCCGGCGTCGAAGGCGTCTTGAACGAATCCGGGCAGCAGGCCCTGGAAGGGCGTGCCCAGCATCGAGATGAAGAAGGCGAGCAGCAGGACCATGCGCAGGACGCGGTGGCGGGCGATGTAGCGGAAGCCGTCGCCGATGTCGCGGAAGGCTTCGCGCACGCCGCCCCGGCCGCGTCCGGCCTGCGCCGCCACCGTGGGAATCGGCAGCATCGTGAGCATGGCCAGCACATAGCAGCCGGCCATCGAGTAGAAGGTGACGCCCGCGCCCAGGGTGGCGAGCAGCGCCCCGCCGATCAGCGGCGCGCCGAACTGCATCATGTTCATCGCCGCCGTGTTGAGGGCGACGCCGTTCATGATCCGCTCGGGCGAGACGATCTCCGAAACCATCGCCTGGCGCGCGGGCACCATCAGGGCGACGAGGATGCCCTGCGAGACCGACGAGATCAGCAGGTGCCAGAACTCGAGGATGCCCATCACGGCCAGCGTGCCGATCACGAAGGCGTTGAGGAATCCGACAAACTGGAAGGCCTGGGTGACCGACTTCTTGGGGAAGCGGTCGGCGAGGACGCCGCCGTAGGGTCCGAGCAGGAACTGGACCAGTCCGCTGACCAGCGCGACCAGGCCGACGGCGGCGTAAGACTCGGTCAACTCGTAGACGAGGAAGGTACGGACGAACATCTGGCCGATGGCCGAGTACATCTGGCCCAGGGTCGAGACGAAGAACCAGCGGAAAGCCGGTTCGCGGAACGACTCGAAGGTCCGCATGCGCCGGCCGAAGACACGCATCGGGGGCGCAGAAGCAGGACGAGCTGCTGTGGCTGGGCGAGGTCGAAGATAGGGATGCTGCCCCGCCCGACGAACGACGACGGAGCTGGCAGGTGGTTGCGGCGGTCTAACCGCCATAGTGCCATCCGGTGTAAAGCGAGGTCAGCGGGCCCTCGTCGATCGGCACGGTGTCGCCGTCGAAGACGCGGCAGAGGGCGAGGATGTGTTCGCCGATCGGCACGAACTGCTGGGCCTCGGCCGCAACCCAGGCGAGCGAGTCCTCCAGCACGGGCGCTCCGGCTTCGAGATCGGCATGCGGCAGTTGCTGGTGCGGCACGCCGCGCATCTTGTCGGGCGCGGCGAAATCGGCCGAACGGCCTTCGATCTTTGAGGGATCGCTGGGCTGCAGGAATCGCGCCGCCAGGTCCATGCCCGACTCGGGCAGCAGGTTGACGGTGAGCTGGCGAGTCTCGCGCAGATTGCGCAACGAGGCGGCGTCTCGCTCGAATGAGATGCAGAGGATGCGCGGCCGGAACGAAACCTGCATCACCCAGTCGGCGACCATCGCGTTCGGGGTTCCCTCGGGCGTGACCGTGCCGATCACATAGACGCCGTAGGGGAGGTGCTGGAGAGCGGAGCGGATGCGGGCATCGCGGCGGCGCTCGCGGGTGGTCATGGCGCGGCCGTGTTGGTCGGGCGTGATCACGTCATCGAGCGTCGGCGTGTCGGCGCCGAGCAGCAGATCGACGGCGGCGTTCAGCTCCAGCATGCGCACGCCAGCCGCGTCGTCGTCGGGATTGGCGTCGGGGTGGTAGATGCGCGCGAGCCGGCGGTAGCGGTCGCGGATCGTGTCGCGGTCCGCCGTCAAGCCGACGCCCAGCAGCGCCGCGGCGTCGGCCGGTGTACTCGGAATCGGCATGCTCTCTCCCGCTCGTTCCTGATTCTCCTACAGATGCCGCTCGAAGTAGCGAGCGACCCGGCGCTCCTGGTACTCAAGCCCTGCCTGATCGCGGGGCATGTGACGTTCGGCGGGGAACATCAGCAGGTCGTAATCGCGATCGGCGGCGGTCAGCGCAGTGATCAATCTTGCCGTATGGCGGAAGTGCACGTTCTCGTCGACGCCGCCGTGAATGAGCAGCAGTTGACCGCGCAGCCTGTCGGCATGGGTCAGCAGGGAGCCTTCGCGGTAGCCCTCGGCGTTGTTCTGCGGCGTGCCCATGTAGCGCTCGGTGTAGCCGGTGTCGTAGCCGTCCCAGTCGGAAACCGGCGCGCCCGCGACGCCGACCTTGAACAGGTCGGGCCGGCGCAGCATCGACATCACGGTCATGTACCCGCCGTAGGACCAGCCGTAGACGCCGACCCGCTCGATGTCGGCCAGTCCTTCGGCGGAGAGTTGCTCTACGGCAGCCGCCTGGTCGTCCACCTCGATCGTGCCCATCTGCCGATGCAGGTGCGCCTCGAACTCCAATCCGCGTCCCGCCATGCCGCGGTTGTCCAGCTTGAGCACGAGGAACCCCTGCTGTGCCAGGTACTGGGAGCGCAGATCGACGGTCAGTCCCCAGGCGTCGAGCACGGTCTGCGCGTGCGGTCCGCCGTAGACGGCCAGCAGCAGCGGATGCGGCCCTTCGCCGTCGGGTCGATACAGAGCGCCGTACAGCGTCGTCCCGTCAACGGCAGTGAACGTGCGCAAATCGGGGGGTGCAAGTCCGAGCGCCTTGGGCGCGACCTCTGACTCATAGAGAGGCTGGCGGTTCGAGCCGTCGGCCGCGACCAGCGAGACCGAGGGCGGGTCGTTGAGCGAGGAGTCGAGCATCGCCAGCCAGGCGCCGTCGCGCGAGAGCGACGCGCCGTGGACGCCGCCTGCGGTGGAGAGCGTCTCGATCTCGCCGCCTGCCAGAGGCACGCGCTCCACCCGACGTTCGAGGGGCGAGCCGCGAGTTGAGCTGAAGTAGACCCAACCGCCGTCCTCGTCGACGCCGATCACTCCGTCAACCATCCACTCGCCGTCGGTCAACGCTTGGCTGACCGTGCCGTCCGGCTCGTGCAGCGAAAGATGGCGGAAGCCGGTCAACTCGGAGGACCAGAGGAACGTGCCATCCCTGAGCGCGCGCACGTCGTCGGCGACGTTGACCCAGGGCTCCTGCGACTCGTCGATCAGCGTGGTCGGGCGGCCGTCGTCGAAGGCGATCAGGCGGATCGTCTTCTGTTGCCGATCGATCCACTGGACGACCAGCCGCTCGCCGTCTTCGCCGTCCGGCCACCAGGCGACGCGGACCAGGTAACCATCCTCTGCCGGCAGCCGCTGTGCGATCGCCTCTCCGCCGGAGGTCGGTACGACCCAGAGAGAGACCTCCGCGTTATCGTCGCCCGCGAACGGGTAGCGATGCGACTCGACATCCACGTCGTCGCCGCCTTGATGCACGATGGGATACGGCGCGATGTGCCGTTCGTCGACGCGCAGGTAGGCGATCCGGCCGTCCTTTGACCACCAATGGCCGCGAAGCTGGCCAAATTCCTCCTGGGCGATGTAGTCGGCCAGTCCGTGGGTCAGGCCGTCTTCGGCGCCCGATGTGAGTTGCCTCGCTTCACTACTCCCGTCGACGGCCATCACATGCAACTCGCCGGCGCGGACAAAGGAGAGCTGGGCGCCGTCCGGGCTCAGCGTCGGCGTCAGCGCGCCCTGCGTGCCGTCCAGCTCGCGCAGCGGCTCGCCGCCGACGGAGACGCGTACGACTGGGCCGGGAATCATCAAGACCGGCGCTTCGGAGTCACGAGCCCATGAGTATGCGGATACGCCCAGCTCCCGCGTGCGGGTGCGTTCGCGCAGCAACTCTTCCTCGCGTGACATCGGCGCATCGGCGCCAGGTCCGGCGATGACCGAACGCTCGCCGGTCTCGATGTCGATCCGCCAGAGCGATCGCACCAGCCCGCCGTCGGCGGCGTGCAGCCAGGTCACGGCACGGCTGTCGGGCGTGAATCCGATCATTCCGGGCGCGTCCATGCCCGGACGCGGATAGCTGGCGACATCCGAGATCGTCAGCCGGTCAGCCATGCGCGGCGCCCAGGCCCTCGCGACGAATCGCCTCGATTTCCGCTGCTGCCTTGGGCAGGGCCTTGCTCATCACGTCGCAGCCGTCGTCGGTGATCAACACATCGTCCTCGATCCGGATGCCGCCGAAGTCGAGCAATTCGTCGACCATCTCCCAGTTGACCATCTCCGTGTAGCGCTCGCGGCGCTCGGGATCGGTCAGCAGCGCCGGTACGAAGTAGATACCCGGCTCAATCGTGACGACGTAGCCCGGCGCGAGCGGGAGATCGGTGCGGAGATAGGCGAGCCCGAAGCGGTCCTCGGGCACGCGGCCCTCGAGATAGCCGGCGCAGTCGTGGGTCGAGAGACCGAGCATATGGCCCAGTCCGTGAGGGAAGAAGAGTGCGTGCGCGTCGGCCGCGACGAGGTCCTCGGTCGAGCCGCGCAGCAAGCCGAGATCGACGAGGCCCCGGGCAATGGTCGCGGACGCCTGTAAGTGCAGCGACTTGTACTCGACGCCCGGCCCCGCGGCCGCGATCGCCTCTTCTTGCGACGCCAGCACGACGTTGTAGATGTCTCGCTGAATCCCGATGAAGTCAGCTGAGACGGGGAACGTGCGCGTCACGTCCGAGGCATAGCCTTCGATCTCCGCGCCGGCGTCGATCAAGACCAATTCCCCGTCATGCATCACTCGCTCGCCCGGTGTCCCGTGCAGGATGGCCGAGTTGGGTCCGGAGCCGACAATCGAGCTGTAGGCGGTGCGCGCGCCTCCCTGGCGGAAGAACTCGGCTTCCATCTCGATTTGCAGCGCTCGCTCGCTGAGGCCGTGCCGCGCGTGCCGCTGGGCGGCGAGATGCCCGGCCACGGCGGCGTCGACGGCGCGCGTCATGCGGTCCAGCTCGAGCGCGTCTTTGGCGCGACGGAGTTCGGCCAGGGCCTGGCCCAGTCGTTCGGTCGCGTCCTCGTCGACGACCGCCTCCAGCGTCGACCAGGCGTCGACGCCGTACTCCGAGGCCCGCGCCTCGATATCGCGGGAACCCAACAAAGCGAGATCGCGGCCGCGCTGCGACTCCAACCAACCGCCCAGCTCCGCACGATCCTGTGCGCGCCCGACGCCGGTCGTTCCGGCCAGCTCGTCTGCCGAGGGCGGCGCCGACATCCAGACCAGGTCTTCGATCGTGAGCGAGGGCGCGAACAGGGTCCAGCCGGCGTCGGGTTCCCAGGCCAGCGCCGCGCCCGGCTCGGCCACCCCGGTCAGATACTGGAACTCGGGATGGGCGTGGAACTCGTGAAACTGGTCGGTGCCGTCGATTGGGATCGGCAGGCTGGCCGGGATCAGCACTGGAACGTCGTGTCCAGACGCCGACCAGGCCGCTTCGACCCGCCGGCGTCGTTCGCGCAGCACATTCGCGTCGTTCATGTGGCGGCCCCCAGTTCAATCAGTACGGCGTCTTCGTCGACCGAGGCCCCGGCCGAGGTGTGTACGGCTACGACGATTCCCGCGTTGGGCGCGGTCAGCAGGTGTTCCATTTTCATCGCCTCCATCACGGCCAGCGTCTGTCCCGCGTCGACTTCGTCGCCGACTTCGACGAGCACCTCGATCATCGTGCCGGGCATGGGCGCGCGGACGATGTTGGCGCCCGCCGTGCGCGAACGTGCTGCGCCGCTCCGCCGCCTGCGTTCGCGCAGGAACACCCAGCGGCGTTCGCCGTGTGAGACCACCACGCCCTGGGCAGACACGTCTGCCGACCATTGACGACCGGTCGGCGCGGGCTCGGCCGGCGCGCCGTCGACGGCGGCGGCCCAGCCGTCGGGACCGCGCTGGACCTGTACCAGGTGACGGCGGCCGTGGAGCAGATAGGCGCGAGCCAGTTCGCCCGAAGAGCGCCAGGCGCCGCGTTCCGAGTCGGCCACGGCCGCGACGGCGAGCGCATCGCCGGGGGCGGGGCGCTCGCCGAGTTCGACACGATCCAGCCAGCCGATATCGACCCCGCCGTTTCGGAACTCGTCCGATTCAAGGATCGACGAGAGCTGTCCCAGGTTCGTAGTCACGCCGTCGATCGCCCAGGCGTCCAGCGCCTCCGAGGCTCGCGCCAGCGCTTGTTCGCGGGTGGGGGCGTGCACGATCGTCTTGGCCAGCATGGGATCGTAGAAGGCGGTAACGACGTCTCCACTGCGGGGACCGGTGTCGTGCCGCGCCCTGGCGTCTTGCGGCTCGAACCAGTGCAGCCGGCCGGTCGAGGGTACGTACCCGCGCGACGGGTCTTCGGCGTAGAGGCGCATCTCGATCGCGTGTCCATGGAACTCGATCTCGTCCTGGCCGACCGGCAGCGGTTCGCCGGCGGCCACGCGGAGCTGCAGTTCGATCAGGTCGAGTCCGGTGAGCGCTTCGGTGACGGGATGCTCGACCTGGATCCTGGCGTTGACCTCGAGGAAGACGTAGGAGCCGTCCGGCATGAGCAGGAACTCGACCGTCCCGGCGCCGACGTAGCCGGCCGCCGCGCAGACTCGCAGCCCCGCTTGGCCCAGCTCCTGCCTGAGCGAGTCGTCGACGGCCGGCGAGGGCGACTCCTCGATCACCTTCTGACGCCGGCGCTGCACCGAGCAATCGCGCTCACCCAGGTGGATGCCGTTGCCCGCGGCGTCGAACATGACCTGCACTTCGACGTGCCGGCCCTCGGAGAGCGCGCGTTCGACCAACAATCGTCCGTCGCCGAACGCCGCCAAGGCTTCGCGCCTGGCTCCGGCGACCGCAGCCTCGAGGCCGTCGGGCGCATCGCCCTCCGAGCGCAGCAGCCGCATCCCGCGTCCGCCGCCGCCGGCCGCGGCCTTGACCATGACCGGCAGGCCCATCTCGGCAATCGCTTGCGCGAGCGCGGCGTCTCCGTCGTCTGCCTCTACGCCGTCGGCGACGGGCACGCCGGCGTTGGCGGCCAGACGCCTGGCGGCGACCTTGTCGCCCAGCGCGTCGATTGTCTCTGCCGGAGGTCCGATCCAGGTCAGACCCGCCGCGGTCACGGCGCGGGCGAAGTCGCTGCGCTCGGAGAGAAATCCGTATCCGGGATGGACCGCCGTTGCCGCGGTCGAGCGTGCGGCCTCGATCAGCGCCGGAATGTTGAGGTAGCTCTCGGAAGCCGGAGCGGGACCGATCCGCACTGCCTCGTCCGCCGCGGCGGCATGTGGCGCCGAGCGGTCGGCGTCGGAGTAGACGGCGATCGTCCGCACGCCCAGGTCGCGGCAGGTACGGATGATCCGCGAGGCGATCTCGCCCCGGTTGGCAATCAGGACACTTTCGGGCAGCCGCTCAGCGCCGGACATGTCCTGAGTCTATCCCCGCCTCAGGGCGGGACGGATACTCTGAAGGCATGACGACCCAACCTGACGAACTCCGCGTATTCGCCGAGCAGAACTTCGGCCGCCACATTGCCGCCAACAGCTATCCCGGGCGGGGACTGGTCGTGGGTCGGCTGGACGGGTCGGGCGACTCGGACATCTGGGTCCAGGTCTACTGGCTGATGGGACGCAGCGAGCACAGCCGCAATCGACGCCTCGTGGTCGGCGGCGAGGACGACACGGAACTGCGTACCGAGGCGCGCGAGCCGGCGCTGGTCGAGGATCCGACGCACATCATCTACGACGCGATGCTGGAACTGCCGAAGCTGTACTTCGTCTCCAACGGCGACCATACGCACACGATCCGAGACGCGATCGAGCGTTCGGCGCGGCTTGAGGACGCGCTGGCGGTACGCGAGCGCGAGGACGACGCGCCGAACTTCACGCCGCGCATCGCGGCGATGCTCGATCTGCGCGGCCACGGCGAGCTGGCCTTTGCCATGCTCCGCGCCAATGCGGCCGACCAGGCGCTGACCGACCGGATCGTCTGGCGGCTGCCGTTCCCGCCGCCCGGACTGGGCTACGGGATCACCACGTACCGGCACGACGGCAACCCGCTGCCGCCCTTCGCCGGCGATCCGCTCTGGCTGCCGCTGAGCGGATCGTTCCAGCACATAGCGGACATGTACTGGAACGCGCTCGATCCGGACAATCGAATCGCGCTGGCGGTCAAGGTGATCGATGCCGCCGGTTCGCGCATCATCCTGCGCCAACCCGAGTAATCGCGACGAAGCCCCGCGACCGACGCTTGTACCATCTGGGTATCAGCGCTCGAGAGGTGCGGCGATGACGACCGGGACGACTGCGGAGTCCATCAGCGTCACGATCGACGGTCAGTCGGTGGAGACCGCTCCGGGCGCTTCGATTCTGGACGCCGTCCTGGCCGCCGGCGTCGATCTGCCCCACCTCTGCAAGGACCTCGATGGTCCCGCGCTGGGCGCCTGCCGCACCTGCCTGGTCGAGATTGACGGGCAGCGCGGCTTGCCCGCCGCCTGCCATACACCGGCCGCCGACGGACAAGTCGTGCGGACCGACTCCGAGATCGCGCGTTCGGCCCGCAAGGGCATCCTCGAACTCACGCTCGCGATGACCGACCTCAGCGCGAATGCGGCACGTTCGAACGGCGCCGGCGGCAACGAGCTCAGACATCACGCGCAGTCGCACCAGGCCCAGGCCGATCGCTGGACGGGCCGCGTCAACCCGCACGAGGATGAATCGAATCACTTCTACAAGTTCCTCGCGACCGACTGCATCCTCTGCGGCCGCTGCGTCTCTGCCTGTTCCGATCGTCAGCACATCGGCGCGATTGGCATTGCCGGCGCAGGCAAGGCGGCGCGGATCGCGTCCTTTGGCGACGAACCGCTGGGCGAATCGACCTGCACCTCGTGCGGCTCCTGCGTCGCGGCCTGTCCCACTGAAGCGTTGACGCCCAAGCGGGCGGCCTCGGGCGCGAAGACGGTCTCGACCGTCTGCCCCTACTGCGGCGTCGGCTGCGGGATCAAGATCACCTCGGAGGACGGCATCCTCACCCACGTCGACGACGATCCCGACAACCGCTCCTCGCAGGGTCTGCTCTGCGTCAAGGGACGCTTCGGCACGGCCTTCGTCAATCACTCCGACCGCCTGACGACGCCCCTGATCCGCGGTCCGAAGGGCCTGCGTCCGGCCTCATGGGACGAGGCGCTGGACCTGGTCGCGGAGAAGTTCGCCGAGCATCGCGGCGCGTTCGGGGCGTTCTCGTCGGCCAAGGCAACGAACGAAGACAACTACGTCCTGCAGAAGTTCGTCCGCGCCGTGATGGGCACCAACAACATCGACCACTGCACCCGGCTCTGTCACTCGCCTTCGGTCGAGGCGATGCTGGCCCAGCTCGGATCGGGCGCGACCTCAAACAGTTACAGCGACTACGAGGCCGCCGACTGCCTGTTCGTGGTCGGCGCGGACCCGTCGTCGAACCATCCGGTGGCGGCATCGAGAATGCGCACGGCGGTCGATCGCGGCGCAGCGCTGATCGTGCTCAACCCCAAGCGGATCGAGCTCTGCGACCACACCGACCTCTGGCTGCGGCAGTATCCGGGCACCGACGTCGCCGTGCTCAACGGCATGGCCAGGGTGATCCTCGACGAGGGTCTCGCCGACGACGCTTTCATTGCCGAGCGGACCGAGGGCTACGCCGAGTGGCGGGCCGAACTGGACGACTACACGCCCAAGGCGGTCGAGCGGATGTCGGGCGTGCCGGCCGACCTGCTGATCCGAGCCGCACGCACCTATGCCCGCCCCGACCCGACCGAGGCCGGCCCGGGCGGCTCCTGCCTGATCTGGGGCATGGGCGTCACCCAGCACACCAACGGCACGGCCAACGCGACGGCGCTGCTCAACCTCGCCCTGCTGACCGGACAGGTCGGACGGGCGGGCAACGGCGTCTCGCCGCTGCGCGGACAGAACAACGTGCAGGGCGCCGGCGACGCCGGTTGCATCCCCGACGCGCTGCCCGGCTATCAGCGCTACACGCCAGAAGTGCTCGACCGGTTCAACTCGGTGTGGCAGTCGGAGCTGCCGTCCGACGAGGGCCTGCGCGCCACCGACATGGTCGAGAGCATCCTCTCGGGCCCGGAGTCGGGCGGCGTCCGCTGCATGTACATCGTCGGCGAGAATCCGCTGCTGACCGAACCGAACCTGGCGCACGCGCACGAGGCCTTCGCCAAGCTCGACTTCCTCGTCGTGCAGGACATCTTCATGCATGAAACCGCTGAACTGGCCGACGTGGTGCTGCCGGCGGCGTCGTTCGCCGAGAAGGAAGGCACATTCACCAACTCGGAGCGCCGCGTGCAGCGCGTCCGGCAGGTGATTGCGCCGGTTGGCCAGTCGCGCGCCGACTGGCAGATCGTCCAGGACGTCGCCCGGCGCACGGCGCAGCGGTTGGGTGTGCCGTCATACGGATTCGAGCACGGCTCGGCAGCCTCCGTCTTCGACGAGCTGGCCTCGTTGACGCCGATCATGGCCGGCCTCTCGCACCGCCGGCTGGACGACGAAGGCGGGATCCAGTGGCCCTGCCCCAGCGAGGATCATCCCGGCACGCCTCGCCTGTACGACGAGTCCTTCCCCCGCGGCCTGGGCAGGTTCATTCCCGTCCAACAACTGCCGCCGTCGGAGGAGGCGCCGGACGAGCGCTACCCGCTGATCCTGAACACCGGCCGCGTGCTCTATCACTGGCACGGCGGCACGATTACCCGGCGTGTTGAAGGACTGGTCGACTCCTGGCCCGAACTGCGCGTCGCGATCCACCCCAACGACGCCGCGCGGATGGAGATCGTGGATGGCGAGTCGGTCTGGGTCGCCTCGCGCCGCGGCCGCCTCGAAGGCGTCGGTTTCGTCACCGAGGACGTCGCCGAGGGCTCGATCTTCGTGCCCTTCGTCCGCCTCGCCGAGTCCGCCGCCAACTGGCTGACCAACAATGTCTACGACGATGTCGCCCGCATCCCCGAGTACAAGGTCTGCGCCGTCGCCGTCGAGCGCGCCGCCGAACCCTCGGAATGGCGTCACTCCGGAGCCGGAGGCACGGGCCGCAAACGAGGCAAGCGCCGCCAATACTGGTAGGACTGGCAGGACTGGTCGGCGCGTTCGGTTCGTCTGGAGTCTCAGTGTCTACGCGTCGGGCGAGGCAACGGCGGCGAGCAGCGCCACCACCACGATTCGCTCGGCGTAGCTGTGCGTCTCTTCGTCGAAGTCGCCTGAGCAGGTGATCAACGTCACCACCGACTCGCGCGTCTGGCTCAGGTACTTGACCGCGTCCTCGGAGTCCGGCCGGATCGTGACCTTATCCACGATGTCGTAGACGAAGTAGTGGTTGCGCGTCTGGTTGAACATGATCAACTGGTCGCCGACCCGCGTCTCGTCCAGCTCCCAGCAGACGCCGACATCAATGTGACCGTCGCGGTCCTGGTAGTCGCGGTGACCGCCCAGCAGCGCGTTGCCGGGCTCGCCGGGGATGGCCGAGCGATTGAACCAGCCGACGACGAACGGGTTGTCGGGCGAGCCCATCGCGCCATCGTGCGTCAGGCCGACCTGCACGACCGCGGCGCGGATCCGGGCCGAAGGCAGGATCAGTTCCCAGGACGTATCGAACCTCGGGCCGCTGGAGGGCACGACACCGTTGTCCAGCGGCAGCATGCTGCCCTCGGAGCCGTCGCTGCCGTAGATCAAGCGGTTCGGGTCCAGATCTTCGTTCAGCACCTCGGAGAGCGTGCGCACCACACGCTGCGGCTGGGGCAGCACGGCCGGTCCCGAGTCGGCCGCCGGCTCGGCCTCAGTGCTCGACGCGGCGAGTCCGCCATAGGCGACGTACTGCCGGCCCTGCGAGTCGTCCGTCGCGGGGCGGCCTGTTTGACTCCAGTCGGACGCCGACGGCGGGTCGCTGCCGCCCAGGTTCGTGGCCAGGATCGGCAGGACGACGACCACTCCCGCGAGACCCGCGATCACTCCGGCGAACAGCCTCGGCCGGGAGTAGCGCAGTTCCGAGAACGTCCAGAGCAGGTCGTAGCACCAGCCGAGCAGATCAGTGAGGGCGCGGCCCATCGGCTCGACTCCAGCCGCTACGCATCCGGCGACGCGACGGCTGCCAGCTCTCCCACCACCACGAGCCGGTGCGAGTAGCGGTGCGTCTCCGTGTTGAACGACCCGGTGCACGTGATCAACGTGACCACCGGCTCGTCCGTGTTGTGCAGATAGCGGGCAGAGTCGCGATCGGTCGGATCCAGCGTGACCGTCTCCGTCACCGTGTAGACGTAGTAGACGTTCAGTTCTTCATCCCAGATCAGCATGTGGTCGCCCACGCGGGTGTTGTTCAACTCCCAGCAGACGCCGGTGCCGATATTGCCGGAAATGTCCTCATAATCGCGGTGTCCGGCCAGCAGCGTGTTGCCGACTTCGCCCGGAGCGGCGGTCGAATCCAGCCAGCCGACCACGTAGGGGTTGTCGGGCGAGCCCATGGCGCCGGTCGGCGTGCGGCCCAGCGAGACCACGGCGCTCTTCAGGCCGGCCGAGGGGATAATCAGTTCCCAGTTCGTCTGGTGCCGGGCGCCGCTGGAGCGGACCACGCCGTTGGCGCGAGGCAAGATCGCGCCTTCGGAGCCGTCGCTGCCGTGCTTGAGCGCGTCTTCCTCGATGCCGTCCGGCATCAGATTGCTGAGCGGAATCACCTCGAAGCCGGCGACCATCAGCGGTCCGCTCGGCTCTTCCGGTTCTTCCTGTTGCTGCGCGACGACTTGCTGCTGCTCTTGCTGAGCATCGCTCTGCTGTTGAACTTCGACTTGCTGGGACTGCTGCTGCGCTTCGTCCGCGTCGCTGTGCGTCTGATCGCTCTGCGCATCCGTCGACTGGGTGCCCCGCACGATCACGGTCACTTCCGGTTGACTCGTGACCTGTTGCTGGTCCGCCTGATCGGCCGACTGTTCGGTCTGTGCGTCCTGCTGCGCCGCCGCCTGCTGCTCGGGTTGGCTCGCGTCGCTGCCGCCCACGGCCAGGAAAAGCACCAGCAGCGTGATCACGAACGCCACCGGGGCGATCCCGGCCGCCGCCACCAATGCCGGTCGCTCAGCCCACAAGTCCCGCACTCGATCGAGCATGGCTGCCGTTCCTCTGCGTCACCGCCGACGCCGGTAGTGCCAATGTATGCAGCCCCTGCCGTGTCCGACAAACGGAAACGGCAATCTCAGTTAGACCAGCGTAAACGGAAGCGCGGCCCGTGGCAGCCTGGAGGGAGGCGTACCCGCCGATTTGCCGCCCAGCACTCCGTCGGCGCTGGCGCGACATCGAACCCCGCCGTACGCTGTCAGTCACCAGCACTCGTGGGGCTGTAGCTCAGCTGGGAGAGCGTTTGACTGGCAGTCAAAAGGCCGGGGGTTCGAGTCCCCCCAGCTCCACCATCATGTACCGAATTGCGAACTCCGTCTGCGAGCGCCACTTCAGCGGCGTCTTTGCGCCCGATCGGGCTGTCTTCCGGCATCGGGATCGTGTAGTTGATGACGGCCCGGCCGGGCTCGACGTCAATCCGCTTGATGAAGGTGCGGAGGAACGCCTTCGACTCTGTGATGTCGCTGGAGCGTAGGAATTCGGCCATGTCGGCGGCGAACTCAGCCACCACCTCGGCCTTGTCCAGCAGCGCGCGCCGTTCGGCCAGCGCCTTCCTGGCCTGCTCGGCGGCCGTCTCTAACAGCTCCTTGCGGGCCATGTGCTCGCGGATGCGCGGCGCGGCGTCGTCGATATCCAAGTCGGTCTTCTCGATCACCCGCCAGATGCGGTCCAGCATCTGCCGAATCTCGCGCAGTTCCGCCTCGATCATCTCCAGCCGCTCGCGCTCCTCGCGGGCGGCGCCGTCCATCTCCTCGTCCAGCAGCTTGACCAGTTCGCGGATGTTGCTCTCGGTCAGCACGTGGTCGCGGAGCTGGTCGAGGATCAGGGTCTCGAAGCGTTTGGCGTTGAGCCTGGGCGTCTCGCAGCTGCCCGAGCCGCGCTTGAGCAGCGAACCGCAGACGTAGTAGGAGTATCGCCCGCCCTTGGCCTCGGACGCCGTCAGCTGCTTGCCGCAAAGGGCGCAGCCGACCAGACCGGAGAGCAGGTAGGGACTGGACGCGCGGCGCGGGTTGGACTTGGCCGGGGCCCGCGCATCGAGCATGGCCCCCACCTGTTCGAACTCCTCCTTCGAGACGATCGCCGGGACGGCATGTTCGACCCGGACCGGCTCGGAGCCGTCGGTCGCTTTGAGTCCCCAGACCAGGGTGCCCATGTAGACCTCGTTGGAGAGGATCTTATGGACCGCGGTCTTGAGCCAGCGCTTGCCCTTGGCCGAGGGAATGCCCTCCGAGTTGAGCGTCTTCACGATCTCGAGGATGCTCTGTCCGCGCAACGCCATCTCGAAGATGCGCCGCACGACGGCGTCCCTGGGCGGGTCGAGTTCGAGCCGAGGACGCTGCTTGCCGCCGTCCGTGACATAGACCTTGCGGTAGCCGAGCGGTGCGTGCGAGGCCAGGTAGAAGCCGCGTGAGGCCGACTCCCGCATCCCCCGGCGGACTTCCTGGGCCAGGTTCTCCGAGTAGAACTCATCGACGCTCTCGATGATCGCCTCCATCAGCTTGCCGGTCGGCGTGTCGTCGGCGTGCTCGGTGATCGAAGTGACGCGGATGCCGCGCCGGCGGAGCATCGATTTGAAGGCGACCGCGTGCTCGCGCTTGCGGGTGAAGCGGGAGAACTTCCAGACCAGGATCTCCTGGAAGGGAGACTCGGTCTCCGAGGCTTCGTCCAGCATCTTGCGGAACTGGGGCCGGTCGGCGACGCGCCCCGACTCGGCTTCGTCGATGTACTCGCGGACGACGCGGTAGCCGTTGCGCTCGGCGAAGTCGCGTAAGGCGCGAAGCTGTGCGGCGACAGAGAGGTCCACATCCTGGCGGTCAGAGGAGACTCGAGCGTAGAGCGCGGCGGGCATGCGG
>JAJDWB010000015.1 GCA_022825855.1 Dehalococcoidia bacterium | reverse complement strand
TGCAATTCCTTACGGACCGGCCGAGCCGGGCGCCGGTCGTGGCTGATCACTGTTCGGAACATCTTATCCGGATCGAACTCGCAGCGCCGGCTGCTGCAGATCCGAACGCCGGAGCGAGCGCTGCGGCGCCACTTGGTCGGGAGAACCATTTTGCAACAACTTCCCCATAACTGCGCTCAAAGGCGCTGACGGGGAGTTGCAGTTGGACAAAAGCCGGACAGTCCTGTGAGGTGGGCGCAGCATTCCCAGTGCAGAACGGGGCTCTGGAGAGGGCAGTTGTGGGACAGGGAGTGGGGAGGGGCGGCCCCTACAGGACGCGTTCGGGATGGGCGGATGGGAAGGTTTAGACAGTCCAAGTGTCGTACAGGAGCCGTAGTTCGGGTGGTTGCGGGGGCGGCAGGCGCCATGACTCGCCCAGGACTCCTTGCGTGGCGAGGAGGTTGGTGTGGGTGCTGGCGAAGGGGCGTGGTCGAGCCTAGCGGCGACCTCGACGAAGGTCTGCTCAGCCTCGGCCGACCATTCCCTGACCGACTAAACTGAGCCGAGCGACGAGGTGATCGATTTTTTCGTTTTGGCGGCCGACCATTCCCTGACCGACTAAACCTGGAGCGAGCTTGCTTGCCGTGCAACACGAGGTTTTGGCGGCCGACCATTCCCTGCCCGACTAAACTTCCTGCCACATCTCGATGATCTCCTGGCGGTTTTGGCGGCAGACCATTCCCTGACCGACTAAACTTTCAGCTTCTCCGCGTCCTGCACGTTGACCGTTTTGGCGGCCGACCATTCCCTGCCCGACTAAACTAACTGCCGTTGTCGAAGCGAAGCGACGACAGTTTTGGCGGCCGACCATTCCCTGACCGACTAAACTGAGACGACTGACGCATGGACGCCTCCGTACGTTTTGGCGGCCGACCATTCCCTGACCGACTAAACTTCAAGTACCTGGCTCCCCCGCTGATGGCCAGTTTTGGCGGCCGACCATTCCCTGACCGACTAAACTTCGAACTCGTACCAGGGCACGTGGCCGTAGGTTTTGGCGGCCGACCATTCCCTGACCGACTAAACTAGGCTCGTGCTCCTGCAGTTCCTCCTGCCGTTTTGGCGGCCGACCATTCCCTGACCGACTAAACTGACCTGGGCCATGTTGAACTCCTCGTCCGAGTTTTGGCGGCCGACCATTCCCTGACCGACTAAACTGAGCCGAGCGACGAGGTGATCGATTTTCTCGTTTTGGCGGCCGACCATTCCCTGACCGACTAAACTAATTCCGTAATGAACGCCTGAGCATCAGCTGTTTTGGCGGCCGACCATTCCCTGACCGACTAAACTTGGTCGTCCATGCGCCATGCAGCAGAACGAGTTTTGGCGGCCGACCATTCCCTGACCGACTAAACTGATATTCGCCGTCGCGCGAGAGCCATTCGTGTTTTGGCGGCCGACCATTCCCTGACCGACTAAACTAGATGTCGGATGGTGCCGAGTTCGACGAGGAGCCGGTGGTCAGAGCAGAACCAACTGCCCACGCTGTGCCTCGCTGGGTCTGCGCCCGCCGCCGAAGAAGATCCGCATGCGGCCATATTGGTTGTCCGTCACCGTCAGGATACTGACTCTGCCTTCCCGCGGCACGCATTTCTCGACCCGCTTTGCCAGCGCCTCAGCTGCGTCCCGTTGCCCACAGAACTTCATGTAGACCGAATACTGCGCCATCTGGAAGCCCAGGTCCAGCAGATCGTGGCGGAACTTCGCCGCCCGCTTGCGCTGGCGCTTGCTCAGCACCGGCAGATCGAACATCACCACCATCCACATGAATCTGAACCCGCTGTAGGCGCTCACGCCGCATTCGCCGCAGACATGATCGGCAGCTGCAGACGCTCACGCCCGTCAAGGATCGACTGGGCAAAGGATTGCGCTGCCCATTCGATGCAGCGGCTCAGCGGCGCCGTTCCGCGCTCGGTCCGCTGCGCCTCGACGAGCACCGCGACCAGGTCCGGTTTGGTCTCAGCGTTGACCTCCCGCATCCCGTCTTCCCAGAGTTCGCGTACGGCGCGGTCAACGGCCGGCCGGAACGGCTCCATCAGGTCGTCCGCCAGGCAAAAGGCGTTGAATCGGTTGCTGTGATGGAGGCCGATCGAAGGATGCAGTCCGGATGCGCAGAGCTGTCGCGCCACGGTCGCTCACAGGACCGCGTAGCCATAGTTGAGCAGTCCGTTGGGAGGTCGTTCGCGCGCGCCGCGGCGAAACTCGTCGTCGAACAGTTCCTTCCAGTAGTGACGCGCCGCTTGCGCTTCGAGGTTGAGCGGATCGCCCGGCTCAATCCGCTCCGCAGTCTCCAGCAGGGGCTCGTACTCGCAGTCGGTCTCCTGCAGCAGAACCGCCTGTGCCGTAATCTTCGCCTGCAGAATGCGTTGCCAGAGCGCGCCGCGCAACTCACCGGACAGGGTCACCTGGGCGGCCATGCGGCGGGTTTGCTCGTAGTTGCCGGCGGCCGGCCAAAGCCAGGCGACCGGCGAGTGATACTCATCGCAGCAGACCAGAGGAATGCCGCGTCGGGCCAACTCGACCAGCGCGCCGTTGGAGTAGCCGGCGCGCGGCGTATGCACGATGATCGACTCAATCTCGTCGAACGGAAGCAGCGTTTCTGTCGCCTGCTCCGACTGGGGCTCGCGCGTCACGACCAGCGAGCCGCGTCGTTTCGAGAGATACCGCTTTCCCTCTGCGATATCGATGACGCGGCGTTCCATGCGATCAACTCCTACCGTACGTTCCCTTCCCACTCTGGTCGAACGGACCGCCGTCGTGTACCTGCCCGAGGATGTTGACAGAGATTTTACGCAAGCCTTCTTGGAGTACCCGGGTGGCGCGCTTGTTGATCAGTGTCATGTCTTTGGCCTTCCCTCCTTGTCTGTGATCAACAGAGATAATCCGTTGTCCTGATAGCTCCTTAACCCGTAAGATGCTCCGCTCGTCTCCTTCGCCGATGGCAATCGTGTCGTTGATCTGGAGTCGCATCAGTTTCTTCGCCGTCGGATACTGCGTCTTGATCTTCGAATGGAAACCGGGCTGGTGAGCGTCGAAGCGACTCACCGTCTCGCCTGTCGTCTTGCCGTTGGGCAGCAACCAGACATCCATGTAGGCGTTGCCGTCGGTCTTGTAGGCCTTGTAGACCTTGCCGGATTCGCCTCGGATGAAGGCAAGGCTGTCATCGCCGAAGCGAACGAGCACTCGAACACGGCGGACGCCCAGCTCCTGGCGGGCGCGTTCAGCGAACCGCTCTGCAAGCTTGCCTCCTCCGGACTCCTCTTCGACCTGAGCCCAGATCGACTGGAGCCGTTCGCGCAGGGCTGGATCACGAATGGTGGACAGTTTCTTCTTGTCCAGTGCTTCCAACGGCTTGGTTTCAACCAGCAGCACATTGCCTCGGTCATCATGTCGGAGCCTGCCGTCGGCGTTGAAGATCGGTCCGTAGGCGGTCTCGTTGTGCAGACTCCCGGTGGTACCGCCCGGCTTGGGCTGGAAGTGATCGGGGCGATGCCGGACTGTGGTTCGCTCGACGAGCGCTTCCACGTCACGGCGGAAGGTTTCCCAGGGAGCGGTGACCGACTTGGCGACGCGCTGGCCGAGATCATCGACGCCCTGCGCGCTCTCACGCGAGATGCGCTGGAGCAGCGAGCAGGAGGTCATCCCCACGACCGCGGCGTCAATCAGATGGTGACGGTGATCGTTGCGATCCTTCTGGTCGTCTTCTCCGATTAGCGAGTTCAGCCCCCAGGCGACTCGCAGCATGGCGGTCAGTCGGCCGGGTGTGACCCAGATGCGATTCGGTTCGACTGCTGTTTCCAGATAGCGCTTGACCGAACGCGAGAGGTACCGGGTGTCGTTCAACTGCCGCGCCACGAATCCGCCCTGTTCCTCGAATTGCTGCATCGCGTCCACCTGGAAGCGGCGGCGCTTGTTGGCCCGCAACTGTTCGGCTCGAGCGAGGATTTGCTTGTAGCGAACGGGATCGTGACCCCAGGCCTCATATGGTGTCCTGCGCCCTTTTTCGCGATTGGCGTCGCGCATGGCGACGACGGTGTTCGCCATGCTGTCGTCGAGCGTGCGGCTGTAGGGCAGGATGTGTTCGATCTCGGTTTCATCTGAGAGCACCCGCTCGACCGATAGCGGCGTACCTGTGAATGGGCACAACCGCGCATTCGCCGGCCCCTGCTCATCCCACAAGCGCAGCTTGCGCATGTCAAGGGCTGAGGGTTCATGGAAGCCTGCCTTTGCCGCCAGCTCACACAGCCGCTCGTTGCGCTGCTGGTTGTTCCGGTTTTGGCGTTGGTCGTGCTCCCGCTCCCCGCGGGTTTGCTTCAGATCCCGGGCCAGCTCGACCACAACCTCATCCGGCTTGCCGTACCGATCGGCAATCGCATTGAACAGCCGCTGCACCTGTCCCAACGCGATGTGCACAGTCCGGTTACCGATGCGTCCGTAGCGCTTCACGTCTGGATCGTCGCCCTTACTCGTTCCGCCAACGACGTCTCGGGTGAGCACCGCACCGTAGTAAGGCAGCCGGTCCGCGCGACCGTCGCCGTGGATATCGGAGTGATGGCCCAACCCAGCGGCCTGGACGGCATCCGCGTAGGGTATTCCCTGTTCCTCCATCAGCGGCAACAGTCTCTCAATCGCGGCTCGGGAGAGATGCCCCGTACCTTGCGGCAGGCCTGCGCTCGCCACGGCATCGACCGCCTCGCTGCTCAAGGCAAACTCATCTCGCAACCACCTGGTAACCGCGCTATGGTCCTTCTCTTCGATCAGTCGCTCCACCACATCTTGCTGTCGTGTGGGTCCCAGGTTTGTCCAGGCGTGGCTGCCGAAACACTTCTTGGCGCCCAGCACGGCTGCGGTCTGGTCGCCGTCCAGCTTCTCTCGGGCGGTCGTATCGAAGTTGAAGCGCGCCCCCTCGGGCAGTCCCGCGAGCTTGGCGAGCTGCTCGAATTTCTGTGATCTGGTCTCCAAGAGCTTGCCCACGATCAGCCAACGCTGGCGCTCGTCCAACTCACCCTCGGGCTCGCCTGGCGCCGAGTACTTCAGATTCAAGACTTCTTGCCAGATGCGGAACCGCTGAAAGAGCGGCTCCGCCTTGTGAATCCGGCGTTCACCCTCGATCAGCGTGCACCAACCGCGCTCTACGGGATGCAACTCGCGCTGGAACAGGATCGTCTCGATGATCGCATCCCAGTTGTTGTCAGCAATGTGGAGATGATGCTCCGCTTGTGCGGAGCGAATCGCCTGCAACTCCTCATCAACCATCGCCCGATCGGGATAAAGGCCGTTGCCCAGGCGCGCCCGGATTGTCTTGCCCTTCCTGCTCCGCCTCCAGAGGTGCTCGCCCAATGTTCGAGCCCCCGACTGCTGCATTCGCTCGCGCAGCCTGCCCACATCCTGGCGGATCGCGCCGTCCTCGCCGCCGTCCGCCTTGCGGTTGCTCTTGAATCCGCGTCGGTCAACGAACGACAATAGCACCTGCCCCAACTCAAATGGAGCCAGCGGTCGGTCGAGCGCTTCAGCGCGAAGGCGCAGTGGATCCTGACGCCCCGCATCGGCGCGAGCCTGGTGATCGCTAACCGGCGGAAGCAGTCCCACTTCATGCAGCTGGCCTGCGACCCGCTTGCGTCGGCGCAGCGTTCGGTCGCGGTTACGCCGCTGTCCGCGCTTCTCACGGCGTTCAGCGGCGTTGGAGGCGCGGTTCTGTGGATTGCGTCCGTCCGAGTGGATCAGCACGCCGCCATCGACCAACTCCTCTGGCTCTCCATCGGTGTCAAGCTGATAGAGCGCCCAGCCGATGCTGTTCGTGCCCAGGTCCAGCCCTAGTCGCAGCATGGTTCCCGTCCTCCCAGCGCATCCGTTCGAGTTGACAGTCGGTGCTCGGATCGTAACACTGGGAGTTCAGGGAATGGTTGGCGGTGCCTCCGGGCGCCAACAACAAGGTGAGCCCTTGTCTGGGCAATATCCACCACGTTGCGAGGCGGGCTCCGGCCCGCCCTCGTTCGTTAAGCTGCCAGTTGGACCGGCGGGGCGAGCCGCTTCGGTGGCGGTTTGCTCCCGCGACCTAGCGCTCAAACTGATGCCAATGGGCGAACCCGGGCGGAGGTTCGTGAGACCGGCCGACGACTCGAAGGAATGCACCAAATCACCCTCGGGAAGCATCGGCTCGCCGGAATGGCGATCGGGCTCGCAGCCCATAGTCCCTCTTCGGATCCCGCTCCAGAGGGAGGGGGGAAGTCACTGCCCTGAGCAGTAGGAATCCCACACGTGATCCGGCTGGTTCCAAATCAACCGCGCTCAACGATATCTCGTGCTGTCGGCGTTTCCCACAATTGCGTTGTCGACATTGTTGCTCGCCCTCATGGAGACCAGCTCACCTCTGTCGCCATTCGGCATGCACGGTGCAGGCGTCGAGCTGAAGGCGGCGTACCGTGACCTTGGCATCAGAGCGATCCAAGGCGACGACGGCCGCCTCTTCGTCATCGACAAGGCAGGGGATGGCCGGAGCATCGCTGGCGAATGCCTCGGCTGAGGCGCTTTAGATCGAATCGAAGATGCTGGTGGGCACTTCGACGAGCTGATCGCGGTGCGGCACGGCGTCTGCAGCTTCGCGAGACGCGCGCAGCATGACGATCTGGGTCACATGCTCCTGGTACTCGCGAAAGAGTGCCTGCGGGCGCTGACGCCGATCTCTGGCAGACCTGACGTCTTGAATCCAAGCCGCTTCGGTCAGTTTGGAGATGTGCAGGAACGTAGGCGACAGTCTCCTGGCGGCGGTTGATTTGAGCGAGAGTCACCGCACAGGCTCGTCACCTGGATAGACGGCGAGGTCCAGGAAGCGAGGGGTGGCCGACTCCGGCGTTTCCACCCGCCAGCCGATGTGTTCGCAGGCGTTCTGGAAGACTGATTCGAAAGACTTGAGACCGAGCGGAGCAGTAGTCGCGCTGTGGTGAACCGAAAGCGGCAACCCGAAATACTCGATCCAGTCCGGCTGCTCAGTGAGCCAGGTGCCGGGCGCATTGATCTCCGCCTCTGGTGCATCGGACAACGAGTCAACGACCTGGGCGACGAACTCGATCTGCACAGGCGAGAACGTCTCAAGCCTGGCCTTGAGTTCTTCCAGCGTCAGCACGCGCCCGCCAGTCTTCGCTCGATCAGGTCCACGAAGGCGCGCTTCAACTCAATCCCCACCCACCTACGGTTCAATTCGTCCGCAGCCAGGAGCGTGGTTCCGGAGCCTGCGTACGGGTCAAGGACGACGCTGCCCGTTTGAGTGGTGATTGCGATACATCGCCGCGCCAGGGAGAGCGGCATCATTGCTGGATGATCGTCCGTGTCTCCGTTGGGGCGCTGCACCGGCTCGGTCGGAATCTCCCAGACGCTGCGCAGTCGCCTGCCTCGCGGACCCTTCACGGCGTCGATGTCGTAGTAGTCTTGGGACTTTGAGAGCAAGAAAATCGTTTCGTGAGCCTTGGTCGGGCGATCGCGAACCGACTCCGGGTGTGCATTCGGCTTGGACCAGATCACTTCCGCCCGGACCCACCAGCCGGCGTCCTGAAGCGCGAGCGCCAAGCGCCAGGGCACTCCAATCAGATCCTTCGGCTTGAGCCCCTCGGGTGTCGGCGGGCGGACGCTCATGGCGCGCGCCCGGTTCTTGCGATCGGACGCACGGAAGCGGCGGTTGCCGGAGGTATAGGAATCGCCCACGTTGAGCCAGACGGTGCCGTCGTCGCGCAGCACGCGTTTCACCTGCTCGAGTGCGGAGACAATGCTGCAGACGTAGGCGTCCAGGCTGTCGTCTCTGCCGATCTGTTCGGCGACGCCGTAGTCTCGCAGCGACCAATAGGGCGGCGATGTCAAAACCGTTTGCACTGACTTCTCGGGCAGGGTCTGAAGCGCTTGTTCTGCGTCTCCGCACAGGAGCGTTGATTGGCAGATGTCGTCGAAACGCGAGCGCTCGAAGTCGTCGATGCGCCTGTAAGAGCTGCGAAGGCTGGTCGCGAGTCGGGTACCGGGCGAGCTGAACTCTGCGACCTGTTTGGCCTCGAAGACGGTTTGGTCGTCGTTCACTCGTATTCTCCGTCAGGCTCGTTCCAAAAGGAATCGACGCAAACCAGACCGTCCCATCTCCCAGCGGCTAGACCGCCGCCGGTCCAGCGAGAGTCCTGTCTGGGGACAGCTTCGGCCTTAGGACTGCAGAGTAGCCGAACTTGGTTATGTTGCTCGGCCGAGTCATGAGCGCTCAGCGCGCTTTTGGCAACCGGGAGAACAGCGAAAGAGCCGGATCGACAGGCCGCACCACTCATCTGCTTCGCTGCTGAGTCTCCCCTCGATCCTGTGACCGTCGGAACGGCTTGAATGGACTCGATTTCAGGCTGCCGGTCTGGGCTCGGCGAATTCCGACCCTGAGCTATCTCGTTTCGCGGTGGGGCAAACGGTGCATACTGGGCCGTCGCGGACCAGCGTGCGATGGTCGGTGAGGTGGACCGGGAGGTTGTAACGGCTGCTCCCCGGGTCCTGTCGAACCACCCGCAGTAGCCGATCAACCGCAAGGGAATCATCGAACTTGATCAGTTCGAGCGGGTGCGCTCTTTGGTCATCCTTAGGCCGCCGCGTACCGTGTTGGCGCGGGTAGGGAGCGTTTCGAGCCGTCATGATCGAGACGCGGACTAGGTGGTCCTCCCATTGAGGAAGAATGGCTGGTCGCGGCCATCGCGGTGAAGCACGCGGAAGGCGTCGGGCGGGATCGAACAGACCTTTGCCATCTAGGAAGAACTAGCGCGAGGCTCGGTGGAGCGGATCGAGCTGACTTTGTTCCCAGCCATTCGAGAGAGCCCCCTCGGCCAGCGCCGCCAGTAAGCCGCGCATGGCTCCGGTGCGGGTGAGATGACGCAACGGCAGCGCGACCAGATGATCGAGCAGCATGCCAGGACCAGTCGGCCAGCAACTCAAGCACGCGCATGTTGCACTGTCCGAGGAGGCAGGCAACCCCCAGTCCGCCGGATGGCTGGCGGGTGCGACCTCGCTTGGTCTTGAAACCAGGACCGGCGCCTCCCGCAGGCTGGATCGGCATCGACAGTCGAGACTGCGCCGTGTCTCCGCGTCCGTTGTCATACAGGCGGCGTCCCGCTCCGGTTCCAGAGCTTCGAACGGGGTGGCACATCGCGCTGCGCGGGCAGCAGAAGAGCGCCGACACGTCCGGCCGATCCGGCTCACTCGGACGGCCTTTGTGCGCGGCCTATTGCGTTTCTTCTTGGGCGGCGCATCGTCGGGCGTCTCCGCCTGTTCCTGGGCCTGTTCGGCCTCAGCGGCGAACTGCTTGGCCCGCTTGCGGCGTTAGGCCAGTCGATACTCGATGCCCTCGGCCGAAGTCAAGCAGGACGCCGTCTCCTGGCGGATCTGCTACGCCCGATCCGGATCACCGAGGTCCGGCTTGCGCACCGTCATCGAGAACGCCGGCAGGTTGTTCGCGCGGACCGATGCGCCGACGTAGCAGTGGTGGCGCGGCTGGAGCACGAGGTCGCCTTCCGAGATCCGCTGGCGGCCCAGCTCCCACAGCAGTTCGCGCGCGTCTGCGCCAGCGACTCCAGTACTGTGGCCTTGCTTCCGCTCTCCGCCCGGTTCAAGTCGTCTGGCGTGGATCAGGACGATCGTGTCGAACAGGCGACGAGCCACCGACCCCAATCCAGTCCCTGTCTGCTGGGTCAGAGGATGGGTCAGGGTCAATGTCCTCGTGAGGTAGCGGTGCAGCCATAGGCTGCACGGCTAGCTCCCGGACTGTCTAGACGCGTGGCACTGCCTCACCGCAAGCCCGGGGAATCGTCCCTCGCACGACACCTTCCAAGCATTAGGGAGACAGAGAAGCATGACGCTCCGGTCTATCCCCGCGCGTGCGTAGGAACCCCGTCGCCGTCTCTTCGATCGATCGCACCGCAATCGATCGCACCGCAATTGCGGTCGCGACCTTCAAGCTCTACGTCGACGACACCTGGGCCACGCTCGTTACCACCGAGGTCGGCGGGATCCGCTCGTTCCAGCTCGACTACGGCCCCGGCCTCGATCCCGCCTACAACCCCCAGGGCCGCAAGAAACCGGACACGAGCGGCTGGTGCCGCTCGCGCTTACCCGGCACCGTCAACATCGTCCTGGACCAAGACGGGGCTGCCAACATCGAGAACGGCCACTTCGAGAACGGCGACCTGCGCTTCATCCGATTCGAGGCCTCGGTCGGCTCGGGCAACAATCTCCGCGCCTGCGCCTCGACCACTGCGTCCGCTACTTCGAGACGCCAGACCTCCTCCCCGCCGAAAAGAAACAGCACACGCTCGATTTGAGCGGGCGCTTGCGGAGCGACACCACCGCCCGAAACCGGTTTCAGGCCGAAGTCACCAACGGCGTCAACGCTTGGTAGGACCGGGCAACCGATCGAGGCGACGGAGATGCTAGGGGAGAAGTCGCGGGGACTCAGTGCGGGGTTTCACGACCGGAATGTTGAGGAAGTCCCCCCACGCGAGCCACTCTTCGTCGTAAGTGTGAATCTCCGCAGGTGCCGGTTCCAGTAGCTGTGCTGTGGCGAGATGCAGCGCGTCCATCGGCGTGAGCGGTCGGCCGGAAGCGAGTCCATCCCGTATGAGATTGCGGGCGGCGCTAGCGATCGCCGGACTCACTTCCACCAAGCCGACGATCTTCCTATCGTGGAGCAGAAGGTCGATGACCCCAAACGACTCGTCGGTGAGTAGCTTCTGCCCTTCTTCGTCGACGCTGTAGACCACCTCGGCGATGCTGACAACCGATGTCACAATGAGAATCTCTTCGGCTCGGGCATCATCCAACAGGGCGTCGAGAGTGGGTAGGCGGTCTTCGACTCCATTGAAATAGGAGATGAAGGCAGATGCGTCCCAATAGATCCGCTTCCGATTAGTCGGCATTGCGGGCTCGTCGAATTGCAACCTCCGGTTGGCTAGCAGCTGCCGACCTCGGGACGACCCCCCGCGCCCGGCGGTATGCGCCAGCGGGCGTGTCCTCGATCAACTCCGCGATCTCGATGTCACGGATGGCTAGTGGTCGGCCGGATAGCGCCTCGCGCTGGATCACCCCGCTGATGACCGCCCGCTTTCCCCAGACGCTCCTCACCTGTTCCTGAAGGCTCTTGCTGTAGTAACACCTGACCGCTAGACCATTGAGCGAATCGAAGAGCGTGAACCAGAACCCGTCATGAATTGATGCCGTCTCAACAACCCCCTCCACACTGCCTTCGGAGAAGGTAGGGGGCACCTTCGGTTCTTCGGCTGGCCACAGGCTCAGATCTCCGACCGTCACCATGCCAGATTGCGAGCTGAACCGAATGGAGACACGGTTGCTGCGGTTGATGTCGAGGAGGGCTTGAGCGGCACGGGTAACCGGTGCAGAGAACTCTCGTCCATTCGGGCTCCCGATTGATGTCCCGACGTCCAGATATTGCTGGTCGATCCTGTCCAGCAAGTCGAGACTATCGGATGCTCCCTTCGCCGAGATATCAATGCTGCCCACGGACAGCGCCTCTGGTCTCCAAGCCACAGTGTTGTCGGGACCCTCTTCATGCGCGATGGCGTCAAGGAGGTCACTGAAACTGGACAGCGCCTTGGCCGACTCGGCGAGGGACAACTCGCCCTTGATCGACAATCCGTATGTCCTTTCCGGCATGAGCACCCCTCGATCAAGACTGACCCGCCTCCTCCGGGCGCGCTATTCACTCTACCGGAGCGTCGCCGCCGACCCACGTGCGCAGCAACGCCGGCACCGCACGAGACCGCTTCCAGGCCGAGGTCACCAGCGGCAGGACCGGCTGGTGAGTCAGAAGAGGATGCTCTCCGAGAGCCACTGGCCGACCGTCTGGCCGTCCGAATCGCCGGTCAGTTCGATGTCGAGCAGGGGCTCGGCGCTGTGGCCGAGCCAGATCTTCAGGTCCGCGCCGTCCAGCCAGCCGCGCTTGCTCTCGATCGACCATCGGCCGATCGACGTAAACGGGATCGAGTCGTAGCTCGTCTTCTTGCGCATCCGTCCCTGCGTGTCCGTCACGACCAGCCTGGCGTTGCTGAAGATGATCAAGTCGCGGCGCGTCTTGCTGGCGAAGACGATTTCCTCGTCCGCCCCTAGGCACAGCCACGCGCCGTGTTCCTCGATCGCCTGGTCGACGTCCACGCGCGAGTACCGTAGAGAAACCATCGGATTCTCCTTCTCCCGTTGGTCCTTCTACCGTTGGCAGGCCGCGACAGGCTAGCAGCATGGTCGGCGCGGGGGACGAGGCCGATGCCCATTCTCCCCGGCAAGCATGTGCGACCCCGGCCCCGGACCACCAGCTGAAGGAGACCTGAGATGACGGAACCGCAGCTGATTCAGATGGGCGAGCTCTGGTAGGGCTGGGACGGCCAATGGGTGAAGGTCAAACCCTGGATGTCCTACGCCTCCTCGCAGAAGATCGAGACCGCGAGCGCCGAGGCCTCAATGTCCTCGGCCGGCGGCAGCGAGATCACCGTCGGCGTCAAGAGCGTCGAAACGCCGGCACGCTGCTCTTAGTGGAGCCTCGCCTTGATCGGCCAGAACCTCCGCGCCCGTTACTCGAATGGCGTGATCACGCCGTCGGAGCCGGTCGATCTGCCGGAGGGCTGCGCGGTCACGGTGAACGTGCCCGCCAGCGCCGCTGCGGCTGATGCTCCGGCGCCAGCCTCACCGTCGCCGGCGCACTCGCACAAGCCTCGCATTCTCGATATCATCGAGGAAATCCATCGCGAGTTCCCTCCCGACCAGTTGGGGGGAACATCCAGCCGACTGCGTCCGCAACAATGGGCACTACAAGAAGCACTACCTCTACGGCCACCCCAAGGAAGCGGGTTGGTGCGCACGGTCTTTGCCGACGCCGGCTACTGGATCGCGTTGCTGCAGCCACGCGACCGAGTGCATCGCCCCGCCCAAGCCATGGCGGTGGAGTTGGCGGACGACACAGTTGTGACGACCGACATGGTGCTGGTTGAGGTGTCAAACAGATGTCGCGCCGCGGAGGGACTGCCCGCCGCGCGGCGCTCAAGCTCGTGTTGCGATTGCAGCAGGATCCGCAAACGGAGATCATCCCGCCAACGACCGAGCAGTTCCGCGCCGCCGCTCGGCGCTATGCCGATCGACCAAACCAATGCTGGAGCCTGACCGACGGCGCGAGCGTCCCCGTCATGGAGGGACGCGGGATCGCCGAGGCCCTCGCCTACGACCGAGACTTCGAAGAAGCCAGATTCGCGGCGCTGCTGCGAAACCAATCGCTCGAACGAGACGCCGAAGCCGTGGCCCTGCCGCTCGCTGTTTTCGAGCCTCCTGGCCCACGTCCTGTGCGCGGTCGCGGCCTCAGGCGCGGCGGCGTTGGCCTTCGCGCTGCAGGTCATGGCATGTTCGTAGGCGGTGACTGCGTTGCAGAATCAACCCACATCCCGCTGGCCAAGAGGCATGGCACAGATCTGCGGATGGAAGGCATAGGCCATGCCGTCAAATCTACAATGCGGTTGTCAGCCGACAGGAGGAACGGCGGCGATGCCCATTCAGATCGAGGGACTCGCTCAGACGCTGGCGCGCTGCCTCGACTTTGAGGGCGTCGCGCCGGAGGCCCTTGAGGCGGTGCTGATTGAGACCGGGCTGCCGCTTCAGCTGCGAGTCGCCGAACCGTCGTCGGAGACCCCGCTCATCGCGTCGGGCAGCGCCTTCACGCAGCTCTACTTCGTCCAGCACGGGACGCTGGCGCCGTGGCAGTTCCCGCACTCGGAGCTGGCGGCGCCGTTCCTGGTTGGGATTCACGAGTTGCTGATGGATGCCGAGCGCTGGGTGGGCAGCTACTCGGCGGTCGACGAGGCGGTCGTGGTCGGCATTCCGATCGGCGTGATGACGCGGGTCGTCGAGCGGATACCGTCCGTGCGCGAGCGAATGCACGAGCTGCTGATGCGCCGGCTGTCGCGATTCTACTGGGTGTCGCTGGCGACGAACGGCAGTCCATCGGCGCGGGTGGCGGCAGCGCTGGTCTCGCGGCTGGCGCTGGACGACCTGGACTTCGGCGGGGATCGGACCATCGCGATGAGGCAGAAGGACATCGGGCGGCTGACGACGATGTCGCGCTCGGCGGTGGCGGCGGGACTGGCGGAGCTGGCCGAGGCTGGGGCGATCACCTGGGGAGACGCGGCCAGCGGTCGTTTCAAGGGCGAGGTGTCGGTGCCGGATGTGGAGTCGCTCAAGGAGCGGGCGTTCCGGGATGTGCGCGAGCGGGAGATCGGTCCCTTGATCGCGGGTCGCAGCCAGGACTGAGCGCCGGGGCCGCTTCCCTCTGTTGGCTTGTCCACATAATCTGTTTTGTCTTCTGTCGGGCATTGCAAAACACCGTTGCCACCCATATTCTGACAATCGTAATAGAACACAGTTTCCGATAGGGCGTGCGCCATGACCCACCTGCTCCGACTACAGCCTCAGCCACGAGTTCGTTGGAGAACGGGACGTCATGCATCCAGCGGAGATGACCGAAGCAGAGCAACGGGCGCTGCGCGACGGTCTGCGCCTTCTGGCGCGGATGATCGCGCGGCGCCACCTGGAACAGCGGGCCGCCGAGCGGGAGCCCGCCGCGCCCGCGGACGGAGCTGGCGCGGAGCACGCCGTCGGCCAGGCGGAAGGAACGTGCAGATGAGCCGAAGCAGGGAAGCGACGCAGCCCGGACCGATCGCAGGTCAAGCCCGGATACCCGGCAACTTCCCCCAGCGCCTCCTGCGGCTCAAGGACCGCAGCGGGCTGACCTGGGACGGGATGGCCGCCGCGCTCGGCGTGGACACGCGCCAGCTGCTGCGCTGGCGGCGTGGAGCGTCGCCCTCGGGCGGCTCGATGCTCGCGCTGGCGCGGCTGGCTGCGTCGGTGCCGGGCGGCCTGGCCGATTTGCTGGGCGAGGAAGCGGGCCCAGAGCGGCGACTGGACGGTAAGTGATGAGCGCGGACCCGCCATGTCCCGCTCCGCTTCGAAGCGGCTTTCCGGACGACTTTCCCTGCCGGCTGGAGCGGCTGCGGTCAGCACTGGGAGCGAACTGGCGAGCGCTCGCGGAAGCGGCGGGACTCAACCTGCGGGCCGTGCACCGCTGGCGGGCGGGCGCGAAGCCGGATGCCGCTCATCTCCTGATCCTGCTCGACTTCGCCGCCGAACACGACGCGCTGGACTGTTTGCTGGACAGCGCCCAACCCTGGGACCCTCGTCAGGCGCTGCTCTTCAATCGAGACATCTGGGAGCGACTCGCCGGAGCGGAACGGCACGGCGCCTCAGACCGAGAATGCGAGTTGGGCGGACATGAGCGCCGGGCTTCGTGACCGATCTCAGACCAGCGAGATCCTGGAGCGTCCGCCCGGGATGCTCCAGGCTCCGCCTAGCGGGCCCAACCGCTCCAGCGCGGGCCGACTCGAGACCAGGAGCGGAGCGTCGACACCGCGTCGGGCGATCTCCCGCTCGGCGAAGTTCAGAAAGTGGTGAGCGGTCAGGTCGTGCTCGAAGACGACCAGGACCGAGGGGATGACCCCGTGATCCTCAAGCGGCCGGCGGGTCGAGAAGTAGCGGAGGTAGGGCGCGAGCCGGTCGCGCATCATGGCGGGGCGGTCGGCGCGCCGCTCGTACTCCAAGAAGAACGCCCGCACCTCGCGATCGGCGCAGAGTGACGCGAACGCGTCTGGATGGATCGAGCGGACGACGCCGTCAAGCCGAAAGTAGCGCGAGGCGCGCTGTGGCGGGTCCAGCTGGAAATGGACGCACCCCGCTGCGGTCGCCTGCTTGGCCAGCTGGGCGACGAACCGGTGCACCGATTCGGTGTGAGCGAGATGGCGCAGCAGCTGGCGCGAACGGGCTCCGATCACGTCCCGCCAGGATGAGGGCGTGGAACGCTCCACCGACTCCACGCTCCAGCGCCGTCTGGCGATCGCGACCGAGCCTCGGTCGCGGCGGGCGAGCCGCGAGAGCCCGGCGTCGGACAGCGCCAGACGCGGCTGCCCGGCGGCAACCCGCCGAACCACGAGATCGAGACGCCGCAGCCGGCTCAGCGCCTGCCGGCTGCGGCGCGGGCTGCAGTTGAGCAGATCGGCGAGATGGGCGGGCCGCAGCCAGGGCCAGTCGCCGATCAGGTCGAGCGACCGCTGTTCGCTGCGAGTGAGCGCCGGCGCCTCCGACCGCCCGAGCGGCCGAGGCATCGAGAGCCTCGCCAGCGGAGCTTCGATGATCGACGCGGACGAAGCGGGTGCATGCCTCAGCGCTTCTGCGAGGCTGAGGCGAGCGTTTGCGGACGCGATCCACCAGGGCGCGGCTCCGGGGTCGGCGTGCGCGACCTGCGCCTCCAGGCTGAGGAAGGCCAGCGTCGCTGAACCGCGCAGGATGCGGCGCGCGTGCCTGAGCCGTACTTGATCGGGCAGGATGATCAGCGCCGCGCCGCCTCCGACGGAATCAGCGAGTCGGCCGAGCCGCTTGGCGAGCGCGGTGCGGTCGGCCGTGCGGCCGATCCGGGCGAGCCCAATCCGGCGTCCGTCGGGCAGCTCCACCGCCGCGTCCAGCGGCTGCGCCCGGTACCAGCGAAAGCACAGCGGATACTCCGACTCGCAGATCTCGACGGCGATGCGGTAGAGGAGAGCGGCGGTGTCGAGCCGCTGGAACAGGAGCCGCCGCCACTCGTTCGAGACCGGGTGTTGGGCCAGCGCTCGGCGCAAGCCGATGCCGGAATCCTCGGCGAACGAGCGGACGCCGGCGGCGCTGAGGCAGTAGCGCCTCGTAGCCGGCGTCGAGGGCGAGGCGTGGATCACGTGCTCCACCAGTCCCGCTCGCTCGAGCCGGGCGATGCGGCCGTAGATCGCGGAGGGCGACCAGCCGCTGAGCGCGGCGAGTTCGCTGCGGTCCGCAAGCGGAGTCTGAGCCAGCTGACGGAACAGGTCGGTCTGGGCGCTGAGCGGACTCACGCGGATCGCTCCATGCGCCGGCTGCGCACGCGCTTCGGTTTCGACTTGGGCTTCGGCTCGGCCGCAGCGGCGGCAGTCTGCTCGGTTGCGGCGGCAAGCTCCTGCTGGAACCGTTCAACTTGGCGTTGGCGCTCGGCCTGCTGCGCGGCCAGCTGCTCGGCGTTGGTGGTATAGGCCCGAGCGCCCTCGCGGATGCGTTGGGCCAGTTCGGGATCGCCCGGCTCGGGCTTGCGCACGGTCATCGAGAACGCGGGCAGGCGCTGAGCGCCAACCGAGGCCCGCACGTAGCAGTGATGCGCCGGCTGTCCAACCAGGTCCTCCTCTGTGAGCCGCTCCTTGCCCAGCTCCCAGACCAGTTCGCGGGCGTCCGCGCCTGAGACCTGGAAGACGCAGAGGCAGCCGGTGTTGGCCAACAGCGTGTGCTTCATCGTGGGCGAGAGGTCGTCCAGCTTGGCCAGGCTCTGCGTCGCCAGCACGAACGAGGCGCCGTACTTGCCCAGCTCGGAGAGCATCGACTCGAACGGCACGCCGGGGATCGTCTGCATCTCATCGACGACCACCAGCGCGCCGCGGCGGTCGGCCTGCGGGACGCGCTCTTGTTCGCGGATCACGGAGTCGACCAGGTTGAGCAGCGAAGCGCCGACCAGGGCCGCGACGTCGCGTCCGACCGAGCCCTGCGCCGTTGAGACGAGCAGGATGCCGCCGTCGAGGATCGTTTGGCGGAGGTCGATGGTGGAGCGGGATTGACCCAGGATCGCTCGCGCGCGCTTCGAGGAGGCGTAGTAGTTGAGCCGCGTCTGGACCGGCGCCAGCGCTTCGGCGCGGTACTCCTTGCGCCAGCCGCCGAAGTCGCGCGCCCACCAGTCGAGCAGGTAGGAGTCGCTGACGCGCGACAGCACACCCGCCCGGAACAGGTCGTCGCCGAGCAGCCGCAGACCGTCCAGGATCGTGTGCTGCTGGTCGCGTTCGGTCAGCGGGTGGCTGTTGGCCTCGTGCAGCGTCTTCACGGTCTGCTCGAGGATCGACTGCATGCGCGGACCCCACTGCTCCCACAGCCCTCGGGCGACCCGGACCACGGCGTCGGCGGTCCGGTCGCGGTCCGTGAACACGTGCGCATCGAGCAGGTTGATCCCGACCGCGCCGCGCTCGTCGGCGAGGTCGATCAGGCGGACCTGGTCGGCGAGCGACTCGGGCGTCTGCTCCAGGATCGCTGCGGTGAGATCGGCGTGCGGGTCGACGATCACGATCGCGTCGCGGTCGCGGCCGGCGGCCTTCTCGTTCAGCTTGTGCGCAACCAGGTGCCGCATCAAGGTCGACTTCCCCATCCGCGTTCTGGCTACATAGAGGTGGTGGCGGCGGGTGAGGTCGCGGGGGAAGTGGATCGGGCGCGGATCGTCGCCGGTGGAGTCGCCGACCAGGGCGTCTTGGCGCAGCGCGTCCGTCGGCGGCGGCAGCGACTTCGCCCCGGCGCGGGCCAGTTCGTGCGTCTCGTCAAGGGCGCCGGGCGGATGCCAGAGCGCGGCCGCCTCGCGCACGCCGAGCACGCTGCGCCTCGCGAACAGTCTCGCGGGGCGCGGCGCCAGGCGCGCTTTGAACGCCGGCAGCTTGACCGGTTCAGCAGCGACGAACTCCGCGCCCTGCGGATGGTCGTAGTGACGGTAGGCGGTGGCAACCCGTTCGAGCAGCTGCCGGGCGCGCTCCGAGGGAGTCCCCTCGGGCAGGACGGCGATCAGCTCCAGGTCGGCCGCGAACGCGGCCCGGTAGATCTTCTCCTTGACCAGCTGCGGATCGATGATCCGCTGACGCGAGCGTTGCCAGCGCCGGCGCAGCCAGGTCCCTCCGATCAGTAGGCCGGCGACGCCGGCGCAGAGCGCGGTCAGGCTCCAGATCTCGCCCGCCTCAAACCAGGTGTAGCCCTGGAAGGCGCCCAAGCCCGCCAGCCCGAGGACGGCCAGCGCGAACGGCTCGGGCCCGTTCCTGGACTGGTACCCGCCGCTGGGAGCGGGCGCCGGCTGCTCAGGCGGCTGCGTCAGCGCCTGGTAGGGACGCGACCAGTCCGCAGGCAGCGGATGCAGGCGCAGTCGGGCCACGATCCGCTCGCCCGGCTCGAGCCCCGTGAGCGCGCCGATCGGGGCCAAGAGCGGGTCGGAGCCGGGGTCGAGCAGGTCACGGTCGCTGAACATGCGCAGCGGCAGGTACTCGGGCCCGGACGCTCTGAGCGTCATCGACCAGACATCTTCACGATCGCGCACGTGCAGCGGATCCCACTCTCGAGGCAGCTCCTCGATCCGCGCCTGGGGATAGTGTGAGCCGATCTGTCCGCGCACGAGCGTTTCTGAGCGGCTGCGCACCAGCAGCCGCACGCCCTCGCGGCCCGAGGCGAGTTCCAGCGCAAAGGGCTCGCTCCCGGCCAGGGCCTGGAGCAGGTTCTCGACTCCGAGCAGGGTGCGCTGGCCCGAGCGCGGCGGCTTCACCGCTAAGAGCACGGGCTCGGGCGGCTCGCGGCGGAGGAGATGGAGTGGATTGAGTTTCACGAAGGGGTTCCGTTCTGTTGGTTGGGTTGTGTTTGCTGGCCGGGACGCCAGTCGATTAGATCCGTTTCCTCGGGCGTGGCCTCGATCCGGATCGGGAAGCGCTGGCCCTGGGCGAGCAGCAGACCGTCGCCGCGCGGGCAGGAGAGCAGCCAGCGCTGCAGATCCTCGGGCAGGTCGAAGGCGTCGCCGACCGTGGCGATCGCGGCGGCGTCTTGCTGGAGCAGGAGCTTGAACGCGGCGTTCTGCAGCAGCGCCCGGCCGGAATGACCGGTGATCGTTCGGCTGGTGTCTTCGGACAAGAGGTCCTGCACGTCCTGGGTGATGAACTGCAGGCCGAGCCGGTGCTTGCGCGCCCGCTTGGCCATCGAGACCATGAACGCGGCGCCCTCTGGGTGCTGCATGATCGACCAGACCTCGTCGACCACGAGGAGGCGCGGACGCGGGTCGCGCGCGGCGGCGGACCAGACCGTCTCGGTGCAGACCATCGCCGCGGCGGGTCTGAGTTCCGGTTCCAAGAGATGCAGGTCGAAGACGGTGATCAGCGCCTCATGCTTGAGCAGGTCGTCGCCGTCGTCGGAGAGCAGATGCTTGAGGCTGCCCGACTCAAACGGTCGCAAGAGCTTGGCCAGCGACTCCGGGTCGTCCGATTCGAGGAAGCGGTAGAAGTCGCGGAAGCCTGAACCCGCCCTCGGAGTTGCGTAGTAACTGGCCAGCGCGTGATCGAGCGCGGCGCGGCGCTCCGCCGAGAGCCGCTCGCCGACCATCACTTCGATCAACCGCCTGAGCGAACCGATCCGCTGCAGCAGTTCCTCGGGGTCGGCGCGGTCGATTACGAACGGGTTCATGCCCTGACCGGGCACGCCGGGCGAGAACACGCGGCCGCCCGAGGCGCGGGCCAGGTCGGCGTACTCGCCTTCGGGGTCGATCACGTAGGCGACGACTCCGCGCGAGACGCCGCGCAGCACGCCTAGCTTGGTCGCGAACGACTTGCCCGAGCCGGAACGCGCCAGGACCGCCGTGTTGGCGTTGAGGTGCGTGCCGTCCCAGGGGTCGTAGACGACCGGCGCGCGGGCCCGGAGGTCGATGCCCACGAGCGCGCCCGAGCGGGTGTCCAGGTCAGGCGGCGAAAAGGGGAAGCAGCGGGCCACCGTTGAGGTGTCGAGGGTGCGCCAGGCGGCGACCGCGTTGAGCGCCAGCGGCATGGTCGAGAGCTTGCCCTCGCGCTGACGGAAGGGCAGCGGATCGACCTGGCCGAGCGATGCCGCGAAGTGGGCCGAGGCGCGCTGGGTCAGCTCATCCAGGGCTTCGGGGTCCTGGGCGTGCAGGGTGATCGCGAGCGAGGCGTGGAAGAGCCGCTCGCGTCCGCGCTGGATGTCGTCGCGCAGCCGCGACACGTCCTCCAGGGCGATTTCAGCCTCGGGCGAAAGCGTCTTCCCGCGTCTCATGGAGAGCGAACGGGCCGACTCGAAGCGGACCTTCTGCCACTCGAGTTGGCGTGCGGCCTGCGCTGCGGGAATCGGTCCCAGGTGCAGGGACAGATCCATCGGCGCGCCGGTCGACATCAGCTGCTGCAGGAAGCCGGGCGCCAGCGAGCGCGGCCACTTGACCAGGTGCAGCGAGCGCTGCAGGTCCTGGTCGAGCTCGAACTCGGCGCGTTTGATCGTGACTTCGGCCGCTTCGTCGGGGTCGCGCTCGGTCGGGGTGCCGCCCAGCGCCGCCGCGATCACGAGCCGCCTGAGTGGCTCGTCCCTGAGGGGTTGCAGCGTCAGGCCGGACCGGCTGAGTACACCGCGCAGCTCGGCGGCATGTTCGCGTTCGGAGATCGCGTAGAAGCGCCGGTCGAGGATGCCCAGCCGCGACTCCAGCTCCGCAAGCAGGCGGCGCGCTGAGTCGGCCGCCTCGCGCGTGCGCTCCGGCAAGTTGTCAGGTTGCGCGGCTTGCAGTTCGCGCCGCAGGCGAGCCAGATTGGGCGGATGCTGGCGCACCAGCAGCTGCAAGGGGAAATCGCAGGCGTTGAGCGCGCCCGCGAACGCGCCCAGCTTGGCCTCGTCCAGTTCCAGGCCGACGAGCTCGATGATCGACAGCTTGAGCCCGTCCAGCCGCACCGGGCCTTCCGGCTCAAGGTGCGAGAGCATGAAGCAGAGCGGCAACTCGGGCGGCGGCTTCGGCGCGGAATGCTCAGCTTCGCTGTTGGTCTTCCGTACTGAGACATTGAGACGGTTTCGCATGGTGAGCTCCGTTCGGTCAGGGGATCGGAATCGGGATCGCGCCTGAGGCGATCAGGGCGGCCAGGCCCTTAGCCGAGAGCGCGAGGGCGAGCCCGAGGACGGTCATGAAGACCGCGCCGCGCGCCCGTCCGCCGCGCTCGGATGCGCCGTCGGCCATCAGCAGGAAGCCGGCCCAAACCAGCCCGGACAGGGCCAGCCCGGAGGCGGCCACGGCGACGGCGGTGAGCGCCGTGTCGAAGGCGTCGAGCATCGCCTGCTCTTCGGGCTTCGCGGCGCTGGTCGCAAGCGCAACCACCGTCAGTGGCAGCACCAGTAGCAGGCGGCGCATCAGTTCAGCTCCCATCCGAGCTGCGCGAACAGCTGTGAGAGCTCGTCCTCAGGAACCCGCGTCTGAGTGGAGGCAGTGGGCGGCCGCTCGGGCGCGACCAGCGCTGCATACGGGTCGTCGCTCGCGATCACGGTTGTGAGCGTGAGGCGCTCCTCGCGCGACTTGGTCAGCGGCGAGCGGGCGACCATCGCCGCGCACACGTGCGCCGGATGGGTGACCGTGAAGGTCACGGTCTGTGATGCGACCTCTTCCGTATCCGGGATCGGGAACGAGACCGTTTCGCTGAACGCCTCGGTCCGCGCGGGGTGATACGTCAGCTGGACCAGGTCGGGCAGGGGGATGTTCAGCTGGGCCGTGACGTTCGCGCTGAGCGCGACATCTTGTATCCCAGCGCCGGACTCAAGCGTGAGTTGGAAACGCGTCGTTCCGTCCGCGACGAGCGGGACGCTCGTCTGACGGCTTCCCACTGAGACCTGCAGCGCGCCGCTGAGCGATCTCACGTCGCTGCTCAAGACAACCGTCTCGGTCTGGTTGACGTGGCCGGCCACAGTTTGCAGCCGAACCTGCTCATCGATCGAGGCGACGCACACTGACGACACCGCGCCGCGAATCTGGCTGGGCCGCCACTCAAGCGAGGTCAGTTGCAGGTCGCAGAGATCGCCCTCGACCGCCGGCAGCGGATGGGGCAGCTGATCGGCCGAGAGCGTCAGCGCGCCGCCCTCGAGGTGCTCATCCAACCAGGCGAAGGTGAACGACGGCTCGGCGCCGCTCAGCGGCAGCCGCTGGGTGGAACGCTCGCCCTCATGCAGCGCAACCGATCGGCTCGCGACCAAGCTCCTGCCCTGAACGCCGCCAAAGGCCCGGACGTCAACTTCGAGGTCGGCCGCCGCTCTGAGCACGACGGTCGCCTCGGTGGGCGTGATCACGAGCCGCTCGATGTAGAGCCGGCGGCCGTCGATCAAGGGCCCCGGCTCAAACTCGATCTCCTCAGGCAGTCGCGGCGCTGCGGTCGGCTCCTGGGCCACGATCCCGCGCGGCGTGCAGGTGACGACCGAGAGCGCCGCCACGACCGCGGCCGCGCCCAGCCCCGCGGACCAGCGCTGGAAACGCTGGCCGCGCAGGGACTTGGCGAGGGTCCGACGGGCGTGATCGATCTGGCCCCGGACACGCTGCTGGTTGCGTTTCCGAAACCAGCCCAGCGGCGCCCGCGGCATGCGCTCGCCGCGCGTGCGGGAACGCCGCTTGGGCTTGCTCGCCGGTTGCTGAGCCACGCCGGGCGGCGCGGGCGGAACCGGCGGCTCTGCGCGGGCGAGCTGCGAGATGGGTCCCGCGAACCGGCTCGCGCCCAGACCGAACTTGAGCAGGTCGGCCAGGACGGCGGGCAGGGGCCGTCCCCTGACCTTGCCCGCTACCAGGGCGACGCCGGTCAGCGCCACGCCCAAGCCGAGCATGATCCGCACCGGCTCTGGACCGACTGGCGCGTAGTGGTAGACGCCGTAGCCGAGCGCCGCTGCGACGGCGAGCGCGATCAGCTGCGGAAACGTGAACCACAAGAGCACCCGGTCTTCGGCCTGCACGTGGGTCGGCACTTCGTGTTCGTGCACGGGTTACCTCCTTTCCAGAGGTGGAATCTGGACGACGGCTTAGCCGCCGTCAGCGGGAGGCGTGCCGTCGCCGCTGTTGCCGCCTGAGGGGTCGGGCGGCGCGCCCACGTCGATGCTGGGGTTGACGACGGCGTCGATCACGAGCTCGACCACGCCGAAGGCGACCATCGCGAGCACGATCCCGGCGAGCGCCGTGAGCATCGCCGTCTTGCCGCGCTCCATCTGGTGCGGCGCACCCGAGGCGGTCAGGTACTGGTAGGCGCCGAAGACGAAATAGCCGACGCCGATCGCGCCGACCACGCCGAGCAAGATGCCGACGAGGTTGGAGATGGTCTGAATCAAGTCACCCATGAGTGGTGTTCCTTTCTGCGTTGACTGGATGTGGTGTGTGGCATCCCAAGCGAGATGCAGTTGCCGCTCAGCACATCGCTCTCCCTCCCCTCACTCGTTCTGGCTGCGCAGGCCGCGGCCCGAGGCCTCGGTCTCGCTGTTGCCGCTTGGGCCGTTGACCGTGCTGGCTGCGTGAGACGCGCCGACCGTCGCGGCGGCGACGGCGGTTCCTTGCCCGCTGGCGACTGATCGCGAAGCGGAACCGACGCCGCCGTAAGCGGCGAAGGCGCCCGCCGAGCGCGCCGCGTTGATCGGCAAGGAGAAGGCGAAGTAGAGCGTCTGCAGCCAGGAGTCGAACGGGTTGGCGTTGCCCAGCAGGCCCGGCACGCGGGTCGCCAGGTAGACGAAGCCGACCGCCATGAGCAGCTTCCAGACGAGGTCGCGGGCCGGTTCGAACGGCTGAATCTCGGCCAGCTCGGCGAGGAAGCCGATGCCCAGCGCCAGCGCTATGAGTTGCACCGCCTGCTGGGCCACGGTGGTGGCGAAGGTGCGCAGCCATTGGCGGCTCCAGCCCGCCGTCTGCGGGAGGATCCAGAGACCCATCGCCGCCGGCGCCAGCGCCAAGAGCAGGTCGATCAAGGCCAGCCGCAGCACCATCTGCAGCAAGAGGTAGAGGCAGAAGACCGCGTAGATCAGGTAAATCAGCGCCAGCAAGAGGGCGATCCCGACCGAGCCGGACTTGACTGCGGTGAGCAGCGTGTTGACGGGCGCCAGCAGCAGGTCTTCAGGCGTGACCTCCAAGGTCGCGGCGATGAAGCCGGAGACGGCGTGCGCCAAGTCGATGACCAGGGCGCACCACCAGAGCGACGCGGCCGCGGCGACCACGCCCAATAGCAGCCTCGGAATCAGCTCGCGCCAGCCCGAGCCGCGGCCGCCTAGCGGCTCCTCGAGGATCAGCGAGACGCCGATCCAGCCGATGATCAGGGCCAACGCGGCAGAGGTGACGATCCAGACCGCGAGCCAGGCCTCTTGCACGAGCGCGTGCTCGTAGGTCAATCCCGCGGGCGTACCGGTGATGATGTCGGACATCCGGGCCTACCTCTCGCACTGCTCGAGGCCGACGCCGGCGAACTGTTCCAGGACCCCGCAGAGCACCCCATGCACGCCTTCGATCACCCAGACCGCCGCCGCCCGCGCCCAGCGGCTGGGATCGAGCGCGCCCAGGATCTTGTTGAAGATGCCGCCCGGTTGGTGCTCGGGAATCGTGACGTAGAAGGTCGTCGGCGTCGGATGCCCGACCGCCTGAGCGGCAATCACCAAGAGGTACGTCCGCTCGGGGTCGAGCTCCGGCTGCTCATCCAGCGCCGGATAATCGAAGTCGTACTCCCAGCCCTCGTCGCGCTCGTCCTCGCCGCCCGAGACCCGGTAGATCGCCGTCAACCACTCGCCCGAATCCGCGTCCAGGATCCCGTAGGTCAGCCGCGAGAGCCGCTCGGAGAAGATCGGCCGGGCCCGAAACTCGCCGTGCTTCTTGCGCTCAATGAACGGCTGCTCCTCGTCGTCGTTGACGATCACCAGCGGCTGCACGGGCGGCGGCACCTGGGCCAGCGCGGTCGGCCAGAGGGCAGATGCTGAACCAACCACGGCGAGCAACAGCGCGACGGCTGCGAGCGTCCGGCGTCTCCAGGCGCTGATCGGTGAGAGGGCTGTCACGGCTCATCCCTTCAAGGAACGTGCGTTCTGTATTGGCAATGGAAAGTGTGTCCGGAGGCAGCCGCCGTGAACAGGGCGCGCGCGTCATGTCGCGCATGACACCGGCGCCGGCGTCAGTGCCCGCCGTTACAGATCGGCGATTCGAGGTTCGGGGGGTGTACAGGAATCTGAGCCTTGGTGCGGTTGGACAGAACGGGCTCAGACCCTGTGTTTTACCGGGCGAACGCTGGACAAACGGGGTTCAGCCGAGTCGCCGTGGGCGGATGGGCTATTTCCGCGGCTGGTTGGACAAACCGGCCCGTGTTGTCCAACTCAGCACAGCCATTCGGGTACGTTTGACGTCGAAAGGACGCGTATGTCAGGAGCGAATGGCGCTCAGGCGCCGGTGTCAGAAGAGGCTATGCAGACGGATCGGCGCCTGGTCGGGTTCCTACAGGACCTGATCGAGGCTGACGGCCGGGATGCCGTTGCCCGCCGGCTGGATGTGAGCGAGCGCACCCTGAGGCGAGCTGTCGGGTCGGGCCAGCTCAGCCGCAAGCTGGGCGAGGCGCTCGAAGCGGAGGCCAGTCGCGACCCCGCCGTGATGTCCGGCCGCCTCAGACGGCGGCTGGCGGCGCTGGAGACACGGGTCGCCGAGCTGGAGCAGGGCGACGATACTGAGTTCCCCAACCCGTCCGACGACGAGCTCAAGCGCCGGCTCCTGGCGGTGGAGGACCGCCTACAGGGCCTGGAGCGGCAACTTGCTGGTCATCTCGCCGCGCCCACTTCCGAACCCGTTGTTGCACAGGGCGATGACGCCGATGCTGCTACTGCTCTCTCGCAGCCACCTCGCTTCTTCCCGCCTCGCTCCTTCCGCGAGCTGGTCACGACCCAACCCGCCGAGGACGACGAGCGCAACTTCGGCGACGCCTGGCCCCTGGTCGCCGACTGGCGCGAGCAGCGCGGATTGTTCAAGGCGCACTGGGGCAGTCTGGACGGGTACCGGGCGCACCTGCGGATGCTGGAACTGGAGCTGGCCGTGGTCGAGGAACACGGGCTGACGATGCCGCCCGCCCATTACCCCCTGGCCGAGGGACCGCGGTCCAGGTGGCTCTACCAGCAACGCCAGCACATCACGCAGCGCCGACGCGAGTTGCGGCGAGCCCGTCTGCGCCGCTGGGCCGTGCGACTGTTGACGCTGGGTTTGCGGGGATAGGCGCGTTCCGCGTCAGCCCCACAGACTTCGACTGCTTGTCCGGACCCACGCAACGAAGGTGCCGAGCCCAGGCAGTGCGACCTGGTCGCTCCCCGAACGACCACTTGGGTCAGTCGCCCGAGGGCAACTGGCGCACGATCACGTAAGCGGCGATGAAGACCAGCGAAATCGCAGTGGCGATGATACCCACGAGCCAACCCGGATCGAGATCGGACGCCCAGGTGCCGAAGATCTGGAGCGCGAAACCGACGGTGACGATCGGAAGGCCAAAGGCACCGAGCCTTGACCACACGCGACGCAGTCCGGACAGCTCCTCAGTGCCGCTGCTCTCCAGCGCAAGAAAGCTGCCGCGAGGGCGTACCCGCGGCCCGGCGAGCAGCAGTGCGACGCCGACGATATCCAGCGCCAAGCCGACCGTGACCAGTACCTGCCCGGCCATGATGTTCCCTTCGACCGACCCGCAGCAGACCGAGGCAACGTCAGGCTAGAACGCTTCGTCGGTGTCGGGCCTGTTCCTCAGTCAGGCTGCGACCCTGAGAGCCGAACTGCATATTCTGGAACACTTGTCCGTCGACGCCCGGCCAAATCGGACGCCAGCGTCATGGTCAACTGCCTCGCATCCGTGTCTAATGACTGTGGTTTTCGGTTTCAGCCAGCGGTTCCTCCTCAGAACACTGGCGGGTGTCGTCCCAGACCCGAGCCTGACCTGGCGATTGAGTTCCGCTCTCCCAACGGTCTTGCTCAAGATTGGGACAACCGCGCACTCCTGTGGCGCGAGGTCGGCCGAGGGGTTGAGTTCTGCTCTACCGACGCGCGACCTGATATCGCAGGAACCGGCATCGCGGTCATGAAGAGGGCGGAGTGCCCCATTGACCGTAGGTTTCGCCCCTGATCGAGCTCCCCAACCGGGCAGCTCGGTCGCCTCGTATCCGCGCGCGTTCGCCCACCTGGCTCCAACGGCCTGCTGACGGCGCGCGCCTCCCTCTTTCCCGCACTCGTCGCCCCTGAGTGTCCTGCATCCGACCGCAGGCGAAGTGCGTCTATCCACCCTCCTCACCCCAGTTCCAACCACCGACTGCGCGGACCTGCGTCGCGGATGCCGACGTCGGTCTCCACTTATCCACAACGACGTTCAGTTCCGCCACCCAGCCTCTCGTCACTCACTGACGCCACAGAAAGGAGTCCCACCGATGAGAGCCAGCACCAACCTGCCCACCTCCAACGCCGCGACGCGGCACTACACCGGGCCCGACGCCTGGGAGATCGCCCAGCGGCTGGCGCAGCGGGTCCGCTTCGAGCGTGGCTGGTTTCAGACCGCTGCCGTTTGCCATGACTCGCTCGACCACCGACTGTCGTTCCGCCAGCGGCCCGACGGCGGCGCGATTGACGTGTGCTGCCACAGCGGCCGGTGCTCGCGGGAACGCATTGTCCGACGGCTTGAGGAACTGACCGGCCAGTCGATCTGGTCGGCTTACGCCGATGCGCGAGGCAGTGGCTCACTCGCTGCCCGGCCTGTCAAGCGGCGGCCCACCCAACCGATCATCGGCCCGGTGCTCGTCGCTCTGATCGCGGCGGCGGCCCTGCCGATCCTGCTGGGTTTCGACCTGCAGGTGATCGCGCTCAACGCCGTCGGACTCTGCTGGACCGCCTGGCTCCTCCGGCGCGTCTTGCTCAATCGGAGCGTCGCGCTCGCGAAGACGGCCCGCAAACGCTGAGTCCGCGACCCCGGACACCCCGCCCATCGGGTCGTCTCTTCGGAGGCTGCCCTTCCTGTTTGCCCCAGGGCAACCGCACCAACGCAGAGACGCAGTCACACGTCCAAAGCGAAAGGAGACCACCATGACTGCAGCATCCACCGCGGCCGCTATCTCGACCCATCCCAGCCCGACGCTGGAGGAACTGGTCGACCGGCTGATCGACGCCATCTTCGGCTTCGACTCCGCCGTCCCCGCCCGTACCTCCCCGGCACGAGCCATTCATGAGGCGCGCCGCCTCCGACAGGACCGCGAGCTCGACCAGGCGCTCGCCATCTTCGCCGAGCTGGACCTGACAGGGGCGACCGCTGGCGAGGTCCGCTGGACTTACGCCGAGTTCCTCGACCTAGCCCGGCGGCGTTTCGGCGCCGCCGACGCCCGGCTCTATCGCCAGGGCACGGGACGGGCCGCCGTCCTGACCCCGCTCGACGAGGGAACGCTCGAAGTCCGCGCCGCTTTCGGCATGCGTTGGCGACCGGGCAGGCTGGTCTCGCGCCGCAGCCTGCGGGGACTGCAGCCGATGAGCGGGCGGCGGGCCTCATGACGACCGCGCACGTCAACGTCGACATCGCGGCGCTCAAGCGCCGCCATCCGCTCGGCGATGTGGTCGAGGCGGCGGGTGTCCAACTGCGCGGACGGGGCCGGGTGCGACAGGGCCTCTGCCCGTTCCACGAGGAGACCGAGGGCAGCTTTACCGTCTACGCCGACACGCAGCGGTTCTACTGCTTCGGCTGCGGCCTGGGCGGCGACGTGCTCGACTTCATCCAGCGCACGGACGGCGTCGATCTGCCCGAGGCGATCCGCCGTCTGGAGGCCTCGCCTGAGACACCTACGACGCCGGCCCCTCCGCCTTTCACGTCGGAGGCGCCGGAGCCGGTGGCCGTGCGCGACACGGCTCTGCTGACGGCGGCGATGCGCTGCTACGCGCGGCAACTGCAACTCTGCGAGCCGGCCCAGGCCTACCTCGCTTCTCGGGGGATCTCGGCGGAGGCCGCGCGGCGCCTGGGGCTGGGCTACTCGAGCGGGCACGGGCTGCACTCGTGGTTGACGGACGCGGGCTTCGACGGACGGCGCGTCCTCGCCGGCAGCCTGGTCTCCGAGGGCCGCGAGCGCTTCCGCGGGATGATCGTCGTCCCCGACCTTGCGGCGGGCCGCGTCAACTGGCTCGCCGGGCGGGCGATCCATCTCCAGGCGAGACCGCGCTTCCAGGCGCTGCCGGGAGCCAAGCCGGTGCTCGGACTCTCGCGGCTGCCCGCGGCGTCGCCCTGGATCGTCGTCGCCGAGGGCCTGTTCGACTGGCTCGTGCTGGCCGGCTGGGGTCTGCCCGCCGTGGCCGCGCTCGGAACCCAGGGGATGGACAGGCTGGCTTCCTCCCTACAGGACCAGTCCCGCGTCTTCCTCGCCTTCGACGCCGACAAGGCCAGACGCGGGGCGGCGTCCGACCTCGCCGGCCTGCTCGGCGCACACCGGACCCGGCTCGTGAGCCTGCCCCCGGGCATCTCCGATGTGGCCGAGCTGGGCCGGTGCCCGGAGGGCCGCGCGGTCTTCCTCGACCTGCTCAGGCGAGCGGCCCGGCCCGCCCACTGACAGCGACCACCAGGGCAGGACTCGTCCCGCCTCCACTCAACCACCCCACCCACCCAACGAAACGGAAGGCCTGCCTATGGCCCCTGGCTGACCGTGCTTCGGCACGGCTTCACGGTTGTCGAACCGGGCAACCGCACCCAACCCGACACCACAACGAAACAGGAGCTTGAGATGAACAACGGTAACGGAAACCACCGCAATGGCAATGGAATCGCGACGGCGGCTCGCAGGAATGAGAACGGCACCCGCCCGCGAACGTCCTCGCCCAGCCCGATTGAGCGCGACCCCGCCCCAGCCTCGGTCGAGGCGCTGCACTGGGACGCGCTGGCGCCCCGCGTCGCGGAGGCGCTGGCGCAGCCCCTGGACCCCCAGCTGGTCTCGCAGCGCAAGGGGCGCGGCGGGCGCAAGTTCGACTACATCGAGGGCCACACGGCGATCGACCAGGCCAACCGCATCTTCGGCTATGGCGGCTGGGGGTTTGAGCTGGTCGGCGACGTGACGCTGCGGCAGATCGAGCAGACCGACTCGCGCACCGGCGAAGTGACGCGCACGGCGGCGTATTCGGCAGTCGTGCGGGTCACCGTGCCGGGCGCGCCTTCGCGCACCGACGTGGGGTTCCAGCCCGTCGCGGACGAGTCGCCCGACAGCCACGAGACCGCCTACAAAGGAGCCGTCACCGACGCGCTCAAGCGCGCCCTGCGCAGCTTCGGCGACCGCTTCGGCAACGGGCTCTATGGAGACCCGCCGAGCCACGCCCGCAGCAATCGCGAGCCGGAGTCCGCTCCGCAGCGGCAGCAGCAGCCGACCGCCGAACGCGAGAGCCCGCCACGGCAGCAGCGACGCGTCGTGCAACGCGAGTCTCAGCTGGAGCCGGACGACGAGCGCGACGCCCGAAACCTGCGCGAGCAGCTCGTGGAGCTGAGCGTCCAGCAGGGGTTCACGGAAGACCAGGTCCGCTCGGCGGTGCGCAACAAGACCGGCCGCGAACTGGACGAGCTCGGCCCGGCCGAACTCAACCCGCTGATCGCCTCGGCCTCCGACAAGCTCGCCCAGGCGCAACAGTCGGCAGCCGGCTAAGGCCGCTCTCGAACCCAACTCAGCGAGCGGGTCCACCTCGCCACACTGCAGGCGGCCCCGCTCCTCTCTACAGGAGGAACATCCATGACCACCGAAACCCACACGCCTCAGCGCGACGCCTACACTCGGCCCGCCGCCCGCTTCCAGGACGGCCGGCTCGACATCCGCGCCTCGGCCCTGGGCCAGTGCCGCCGCGCGCTCTGGTACGCGGCGACCGAACGACCCGCGACCAACCCGCCCGAGCCCGACTCGCTGACCCTGCTCGAAGCGGGCAACGCGCTCGAACCGGTCGTCGTCCGGGCCATGCAGCGCGACGGCTGGCGGGTCTCAGCCGCCGACCGCGACCGGTCCCAGTCGGTCACGGTCGAGGTCTCCGAGCGGCTCACGGTGACCGGCCATCCCGATGCGACCGGCTACCTGCCGCCTGAGGGCGGAGCGGTCGCCGCCGTCGAGCAGTTCCTGTTCGGTGCGGAGGAGCCGGCCGACGCAGGCGATGAACTCGTGATCGAGATCAAGACGCGAGGTCCCGAAGCGTTCAAGCGCTGGCGGACGCTGGGGGCCGAGCGCAGCCACCCCGAGTCGGTCGCCCAGGCGGCCTGCTACTCGCTGGGCCTGTTCGGCGAGGTCCGCGACGTCGTGATCGCGACCCTCGACACCGGCGCCCGGCGCTGGGATCACGAAGTGATTCCAGCGTCACGGGCCGAACGCGCCTGGCGGGAAGCTGGACAGCGAATAGCCGTGCTCGCCGACCACTACGAGGCTGACGGCCCCGATCCGGATGCTCTGCCAGAGCGCGACTTCACTGCCGCCGACTGGAAGTGCAAGCGCTGCCCCTACCTCAACCTGTGCCAGCCCGGAGAAGCGGCTGCGCTTGAGGATGAGACGGACGCGGAACCGGGTGAGCCGGTCACGGACGAAGCGGCGCAAACGGCGCTGCGCGACTACGAGCAGGCGCAGTCGCAGAACAAGGCGTCCGAACAGGACAAGCGCACGGCGCTCAAGACCCTCCAGCGATGGCTCCAAACGAAAGGAGAATCCAAGGCCAGGTTGGAGGGTTCGGCCAAGACCCGCACGGTCGGGATGGTCGCGAGCCGGCGTTACTCGGTCGACCACAAACGGCTCAACGCGCTGCTCGACCACGAACAGCGGGCCGAGATCGTGACCGAGCAAGTGTCGGAGTACGTCCGCGTCAGCTGAGCCGCCATCCTACCCGATCGACGCCCGCGAGACGGGCGCATCACCCCGCATCAAGTGCGGGGCAGGCGAGGCCGCCTTCCTCCTATCGGACGGTGGCCTCGCTCATTTCCACATGCCGGCACGGGTGTTCCGCGCCGGCGCACACGCTCTCTGAAAGGAGCAACTTCCAATGTCACGCACGATCAACCGAGTCGAACTGCTGGGCCGGGTCGGGACTGACCCCGAGCTGCGCACGACCCAGAACGGCACCGCCGTCGTCCAGCTGCGGCTGGCGACCGACCGCCGGAACGGGAACGAGGACTCGCAGACCGACTGGCACACCGTCGTCTGCTGGGACAAGCAGGCCGAAGCGGTCGCCCAGTACGTCCAGAAGGGCGAGCGGGTCTACGTCGCGGGCCGCCTCAATCACCACAGCTGGGAGACCGACTCCGGCGAACGCCGCAGCCGCACCGAGGTCCACGCCTCCGAGGTGATCTTCCTGGGTTCCTCGAACGGCAACGGCAGCCGAGAGAGTGAGGGAGACCAACCCTTCTAGCCCAAATCGAGCCACGACGCCCGCACGACGGGCGCACCACGGGGCCGCGCTCCCTCACGGGACGCGGCCCCGCCTCGTTTAACCGGCGCGGGCGTTCCGCGCCAACACACCTGCTCTCTGAAAGGAGCACTACCGATGTCACGCACGATCAACCGAGTCGAACTGCTGGGCCGGGTCGGAGCCGACCCCGAGTTGCGCACGACCCAGAACGGGACCGCCGTCGTCCAGCTGCGGCTGGCCACCGACCGCCGCAGCCGCGACGAGTCGGCGGAGAGCCAGACCGACTGGCACACCGTCGTCTGCTGGGACAAGCAGGCCGAGGCCGTCGCCCAGTACGTCCGCAAGGGCGAGCGGGTCTACGTCTCGGGCAGGCTCAACCAGCACAGCTGGGAGGCCGACTCCGGCGAACGCCGCAGCCGCGCCGAGGTCCATGCCCACGAGGTGATCTTCCTGGGCTCCTCGAGCGGCAACGGCAGCCGCCCGGCGGATGGCGACCAGCCCTTCTAGTCACCTCCGAGTCACCGACGCCTCCACGGAGGCGCACTCCGGGGCCGCGCTCCCTCATGGGTCGCGGCCCCGCATTCGTTCCCGCTCACCAACGGAAGGAGCAACCAATGACCACCCCAACCCAACTCGCCCTGATCCCCTCCACGGACGACGAAGAACGACAGGCGCTGCTCGATGCCCTGCGCCGCAACTTCAGCCTGCTGAGCGAACTGGCCGTGCGCTACGAGGTCGAGGCGCGGCCCGAGCGACCCGAGGACATGCTCATCATCTACCGGCCCCGGACGGTCTACGACCTCCTGGGCGAGGAGATGAGCCGTCTGGCCCAGGAACAGGTCCGGGTGCTCTTGCTCGACCGCAAGAACAGAGTCGTCGGCCAGCGCACGATCTACCAGGGCAACGGATATGCGGCACTGGTCCGACCGGCCGAAGTCTTCCGCCCCGCGATTGTCGAAGCCGTCCCGCACATCGTCGTGGTGCACAACCATCCTTCCGGTGCGCCAAGAAGCGCGTAGGTTGAACGTTCCAGTCGTGGAACCCGGCCAAGAGTGGGCCGGTGGCTAGGGGAGCAGGCAGGGGGACCCGAAGCGGAACCCTGTCTGAAGCCTCCCCGACAATGTGGCGGCGGTCACCCTACTACGCCGCGCGCTGCTAGCCAGAGCGTCGTTACGGTCACACAAGAAACTGTCGATAGACGCGTCGAAGGTTGAACCACCCCCCGACGGTAGGGCCAGGGTGGAGTCATCGGAGTCCCTGTCTCGCTGGGGCGGGGACAGTCTCGGATGGGCAGGAGCGCCGCACTCTTCACACAACCGGCGGCTCCCCGATGACGAGCCCGGCAACGAGCCGGGCCAGGCGTACAGACAGGACCTACGACGACGCGGCGACGCAACCTACGTGAACTTGGGAACCACGTCCGGTTCTCCCTCCCCGGAGGGAGTCGGCCAGCTTGCGGCTAATGCCGGGCGTGGGACAGAGCCCCCGTAGTAGTCCGAGGCCGGGAAAGCCGGCCACACGGCGAAGGGGGGCAGTCAGATGCAGTGCAGAACGAACGCAAACTACGCCGGAGGAAGGACGTATGAACCCGACAAAGATGGCCGAAAAGCAGCAGTTCTTAGCAGAGACGGCCACGCAGCATCCCCGACACAGGTTCTCGAACCTGTACAGCCTGTTGCACTGGGACTGTTGGATGCACGCGGCGGCTGAACGAGTACTGGCACGACCGGGTAGCCAGACCGACGGAGTGGACGGCACGACGCGCGACGCGTTCCGCAACGACTACGAGCGCCAGATGAGCGCGCTCATCGGTCAGCTGAAACGCAAGACGTACAAGCCGCAACCGGTCCGCCGGGTCTACATACCCAAAGCCAACGGCAAACAACGCCCGCTGGGCATCCCCGCCCTGCGGGACCGCATCGTGCAAGAGGCGCTCCGAGCGATCCTGGACCCAATCTACGAGTCGGACTTCGAGCCGCACTCGTACGGGTTCCGCAAGGGCCGCCGCACGATGGACGCTATCGCGGTCCTGATGCCGCTGTTCAACAGCAACGTCAAGCACTTCTACGTGATCGAGGGCGACCTGCAGAGCTACTTCGACACCGTCCATCACCGGACGCTGATAAAGCTGCTGCGCCGTCGCCTGGCGGACCGCGACCTACTCGACCTGGTCTGGAAGTTCCTCAAGGCGGGCGTGATGGAAGGCCGCCTGTTCGCGCGCACCGACGCCGGTGTGCCGCAGGGCGGCATCATCTCGCCCCTGCTCGCCAACGTCTACCTCAACGAGTTCGATCGTTGGGCGACGGAGCGCTGGGAGCTCACTCCCTATGCGCGCCAGCGACGCCGGAAAGCAGTCCTGGGCAACTATCGGATGGTGCGCTACGCCGACGACTTCGTCGTCGTCAGCAACGCGTCCAAGGCCGAAGTCCAGGCGACCCTGGCGGACATCCGCCAGTTCCTTGAAGGCGAGCTGAAACTCACGCTCTCGACCGAGAAGACGGTCATCACCCACGTCAACGACGGCTTCGAGTTCCTGGGCTTCCACGTCCAGCGCAAGCACGTCAGCGGCCGATGGGTGGTGCACCTGCGTCCAACGGCCGAGGCCACCGCGCGAGTGAAGCGCAAAATCAAGGACCTGACCAAGCGCAACTGGACCTGGATGGACGAGCATAGCCGCCTGACCAGCCTCAACGCCATCATCCGCGGCTGGGCCGAGTACTACCGGTACACCAGCCTCGTGATGGACATCGAGGAGGTCACGCGCTACGCCTGGCACCGCTACCTCTCCTGGCTGCTGAAGAAGCACAAGGGGAGCCACAAAGGCCAGCTCATCCGCCAGAAGACCCGAGTCCTCCACGGTCGGACCCGCTGGTACGCCGTCGCCGCACACGGCGACCGCGCCATCGAGGCCTACCAATGGCTGCCCACGCGCCAAGAACTGGCGCGCGAGCGCTACCGGCAGAAGGGCAAAGCGGGCTTCCCGCACCCCTATCTGCCTGACGGCGCGCAGGCAGTCGAGGACGACAACCGGGGCGCGCAAGGCCCGGACGAACGCATCTACAGCGTGACCGTGGGAGCGACCAACCGCAACCAGGATGGCCCACTGGACCTCCATGAGCGAAAGCTCCAGGCCAAGCTGCGCGACGACTTCCGCTGCCAAGCGTGCGGAACAGGGAGCAATCTCCAAGTCCACCACGCCAAGGGCCTCAAGTCGCACGCGCTGCAAGACCTGGTCACGCTGTGCCGACCGTGCCACCAAGCCGTACACCGTCTCAGCAACGAAGAACCATCTGATGGAGAGCCGGATGCGCTGAAAGGCGCACGTCCGGTTCGGTGAGAGGGATGGCGCAAACCAGCCGGAGTAATCCGGCCATCGGCGGCGCCGTCCCTACTCAATGCGACCCCGAGCCCAGCCGCGACGACATCAAGTTGACCAAGGACCTGGCCGAAGTCGGTCGGCTGCTCGGCATCGAACTGCTCGACCACGTCGTGATCGGCGAAGACGACTGGGTCTCAATCACGGAGCAGGGCCTGATCGACTAACCCCCACTCAACCCGACACCGCCATCAACGAAAGGAACGAGCCATGCTCGACACCCTAACCACGCCTCCTTCGGGAGACGGCCAAACGACCCAGCTCTACACGATCACTGCGGGCGGCTTCTCCGCCACCTGCGACGCCTTCGCCTCCGACCCCGAGCAGAACGAGCTCTGGTTCGTCTCGATGGTCGGCGCCCAGACCTCGCTCAAGGCGATCTGGGCGGCGCTGCTCAACTCGCCGCCCAGCCTCGCCTTCCTGATCAAAGGCGCGGCGGACGACGTGCACGAGGGCGGCTACGAACGCTGCCAGATCCCCGAGGGCTCGATCGGCACCTGGAAGACCAAGCTCGCGCGGCTGCCGCAAGCCGGTGCCTGGCACGCCATGGTGTTCACGCAGATGGCCGAGCTCTCGTTCGAGCGCGACGCCTTCCTCCTGCTGACCCCGGACCCGGAGCAGGCGCCCGAGCTTCACTGGCGCTTCCTCAACCAGCGCACCGAGCTGCCCCTGCACCGCAGCTGGGCCGACTGGCTCTGGAAGCAGGGCCTGGAGAGCGAAGCGATCCGGCCGCTGAAGTCCGAAGGCCTCCACGCCTGGTACTGCTACCACGCCCCCGAGCAGCTGGAGATGGAGCTCTCGGCCGCCGTCAGGTACGGGGCCCTGAAGCTGCCGCGCGAACTGAACGGAGCGGCGGCATGAGCCACCGATTCGTGACCGTCACGGTCGAGACCCACGCCGGCGAGGACGAGATCTGCGGGGAGGAGATCACCGCGATCTACAGCTTCGACCTCGCCGAAGACGCCTCTGAGATCGAGGGGAGCTTCCACGAAGACATCCACGACCACCTGCTCCACCTGCTGGCGCAGTACGGGGAGGACGACGAATGAGCGCGCCCTCGGACGAGGACCAGATCATCGTCACCGTCAAACGCGGTCCGGACGAAACGGCCGGTTGGTGGCTTCAATCGGACGAAGCCAGCTGGCAGATCGCCCAGATCGCGGAAGACCTCGAAGACCACCTGCTCGGCCTCGTCGAGGCCGACGACCACGGAAAGGAAGACACCGAATGAGACTCGCAGGCCAAATCAAGGGCGGGTTCTACCCCACTCCGCCGCGCGTAGTCGACCTGATCCGCGCGCTGCTCGCGCCCTACCCCGTCTGGGGCCGGGCCAATCGCGGCAACGTGATGCGCCTGCTCGACCCCTGCTGCGGACCGGGCGACGCCCTGCGCCAGCTGGCCGACTCGATGGGTCGCAGCGTCGCGGTCGAGACCTACGGCGTGGAACTGCACTCGGAGCGAGCGCAACAGGCGGCGGAGCAGCTCGACCACGTGCTGTCGAGCGACCTCTTCCGCTGCTCGATCGCCAACCGCACGTTCAACCTGCTCTGGCTCAACCCGCCCTACGACCACGACCAGGAGGAGAAGCGGGTCGAGCACTCTTTCCTCACCCACTGCACGCGCTACCTCGAACCCGGCGGAGTGCTGGTCTACATCATCCCGAGAGCCCAGATCGCGAGGTCGGCGCGCTTCCTGACGACCAGCTACGGAGAGGTCCAGGCCTGGGCCTTCCCCGAGCCGGAGAGCGAACTGTTCGACCAGGTCGTGGTCCTGGGCGAGCGCAAGGAGCATCCCAGCCCCGACGCGCGGGCGATGAACGCGCTGCTCGCGAGCATCGAGGACCTGCCGTCCTTGCGCTCCAATCTCAGACCCGTCTACGACGTGCGCCACTCGCCGCCCGGCGCGGCGATGTTCACGACCCGGGTGATCGACTTCCGCAAAGCGGTCGCCGAAGCCCGCGCCCGCGGGCTCTGGACCCAGGACGAGATCACCGACGCGTTCTGGCCGCCGTCGGACCAGAGCACGCGCCCCTTGATGCCGCTGCGCAAGGGCCACCTGGCGATGCTCGTCGCGGCCGGCTTCCTCGACAACCTCGAACTGGAGACCCCGGAATCACGCGTGCTGGTCAAGGGCCGCACGACCAAGGAGATGGTGCTGGTCCAGGAAGGCGAGACGCACGACACCTACCGCGAGCAGCTCAAGACCAGCGTGGTCGCGCTCGACCTCGACTCGGGACGGATCGAACGGATCGAGGCGTAGCAGACCGGAACCAACTGAACAGCAGCGAGCCAGGCTCGCGACTCAAGCGCGGCCGGGCGGACGCGCATCGCCACCACCCACCGCCCACACCGGAAACGGAGACCGACCATGCCCCGACTGAGGATTCACTACGCCTGCGACCACTGCGGCCGCCGCTCGTCCGCCGAGTACTTCGACTACCGCTACCACGAGACCGAGGTCGTCCAGGCGCCCTGCGGCGGCTGCGGCTTCATGGCGCAGCACACGCCGCAGAGCGCGGAACAGATCACGGACGAGGACCGCTCGACCAAGCAGCCGCCCGACCCGGCGGCCGAGCGAGAGCGGCCGCAGACTTGGCGGCAGTTCTACCAGCACGGGTTCACCCGCTGGGAACGCAGTCACTGCGGTGCCATCGAGCAGTCGCTCGTTCTGCCCGGCCCCTGCGACTGCGCCGACTGAACCAAGCGAGCGGACAAGGGATGCACCCCTCGTCCGCTCTAGTCAGATTGAGAGAACCTGACATGACCCAGACTACCCAGTGCGGCTTCTGCCGCGAGACCTACGAGGTCGAGGACCAGACCTACACGCCCGAGGCCGAGGCGACGCCGCTCAACCAGTGCGCGACCTGCGCCCGCCAGGACGCTCGCGGCGTCCGCGAGCGCGAGTATCCGATCTTCGAGCGGGAGCGCGACGAGCGCGCTCCGTTGACCGATTGGCAGCCCGACGACCGGGTCGAACTGGTCGACTGGCAGCCCGACGATCGGGTCTGGCTGGTCAGCCATGCCTGAACCCTCGTCCGGCCTGCCGGACCTCAACGCCACCGTCACGATCGGTCAGGTCCTGAGCGCGCTGTTCGAGCTCGAACAGCTCCACATGGACGACTGTGAAGACCGCAACTTCGCGCGGCTCCTGGCCGAGCATCTCGACGCTCCCGCCCCGGAGCGGCAGCTCACGCTCGCGCTCGCGGCCTAACCCCCACTCCGCCCGACCCGCCCCTGGAGAGCGGGTCGGGCTAGAACGGAACCCCAACCATGAACCCCTGGCTCAACGACCTGGGCTGCCACATCTACTTCGACCGGATCACGCCCGTTGACGAGCACGACAACGACGCCGCGCCCTCGACCTACCGCTACCACTGCGCCAGTTGCGGGCGCGACCACGACGAGTACGAGTCGCTTGACGATTGCGTCCGCGACGCCCGCCGCCACATCGAGGTGTAACCAGCCATGGACCCCTGGAGCAACGACAAGAGCTGCGAGATCTTCTTCGAGGAACTCACAGCCATCGACGAACACGGCAACGAGACCGCCGGCCGCAGCTACAGCTGGTGGTGCCGCTGCGGTCTCAGCCGAGACGAATACGACGAACTGTCCGCCTGCGTCAAGGACGCCCGGGCCCACATCGAGGAGGAACCGACCCCGTGAACCTCTCTGAGTTCATCGACACCTACCGCGAGGCGATCACGAAGCGGATCGTCCACAGCTATCCACCCCGCTACCGTCCGGCCGAGGACGACCGCCCGCTGCCGCCGCTCAAGCGCCGGCCGATGGGCGCCCAGGAGACCGCCATCCGCGGGGCCGCGCTGAGCCTGACCGAGCAGCGCGGCACCACCGTGGTCGGCGAGATGGGCGTCGGCAAGACGTTCATCGGCATCGCCGCCGCGCAACTGGCCGGCTTCCGCCGCGTGCTCGTATTGTGCCCGCCCCATCTCGTGGGCAAGTGGAAGCGCGAGATCGAGGAGACGCTGCCCCTGGTCCGCACGGCCATCGCGGACAGCATCAGCGACCTCGAGGCGCTGCGCCACCAAGAAGGTCCGGGACCACAGTACGTGGTCATGTCGCACTCACGGGCCAAGCTCGGTCACCGCTTCCGTCCCGCCTACTGGATGCGCAGGCTCAAGGACGAGGACGGCCATCCCGTGCGCGACGCGGAGACCGGCGAGTTTGTCATGACCCCGGCCTGCTCCGACTGCACGGCGCAGATCGTGGACGCCGAAGGCGTCCCCGTCTCGCACAAGCTGTTGGACCGCAAGCGACACAGCTGCCCAAAGTGCGGCACGCCCCTGTGGACGGCGGAGGCCCGTCCGGTCCAGACCGTGACGACCGACTACAACGCCGGGCTCATGGCTCGACGGGCGCCGGGGCAGGGTCCGCGCAAGTACCCGCTGGCCGACTACGTCAAGAACCACATGCGCGGCTACTTCGACCTGCTGGTCGTCGACGAGGTTCACGAGCACAAGGGGAGAGGTTCGGCCCAGGGCCTCTCCGCCGGCATCCTGGCCGACGCCTGCGGCAAGTCGCTGGCCCTGAGTGGAACCCTAATGGGAGGGTACGCGAGTACGCTCTTCCACCTGCTCTACCGGTTCTCCCCGGAAATCCGTTCCGAGTTCGGGCGCTCCGAGGAGAGCAAGTGGGTCCAGCGCTACGGCTTCCTGGAGCAGTCCGTGCGCCACGACCGCGACCCCGACGACCCAACCGAGGACGGCTCCGTCTCGCGGCGCAAGAGCTACCGCAACCAGGTCAAGGAGCGGCCGGGCCTCGCGCCCGGAGCGCTGTTCCACATCATCGGCCACTCGCTCTTCCTCAAGTTGAGTGATGTGGCTTCGGGTCTGCCGCCTTACGAGGAGCAGATCCAGGTGGCGAGGCTGGACGACGAGCCCAACCTGCACGGGTTCTCGCAGGCCTCGGCCTACCAGCACCTCGCGCTCCAGCTCAAGCGGGCGTTGCTGGTTGCGCTCGAACGCGGCTCGCAGCGGCTGCTCTCGACCTACCTGCATTCGCTCCTGGCCTATCCCGAGGGCTGCACCCGGGGCGAGACCGTCTTCGACCCCGACTCGGGCGAGCTGATCGTGCAGCTGCCGCCCCTGGACGAGGAGCGCGTCTACCCGAAGGAGCAGCAGCTGATCGACCTGGTGGCGCAGGAACGCCTCGCTGGTCGGCGGGTGCTGGTCTACGCGACCCACACCGGCACGCGCGACATCACCGGCCGGCTCTCGGCCATGCTGGAGCGGCACGGCTTCCGCGCTGCGGTGATGAAGGCCGACCGGGTCGAACCCAAGCAGCGCGAGGCCTGGGTCGCCAAGCGCGTCGAGGACGGCATTGACGTGCTGATCTGCCACCCACGGCTGGTCCAGACCGGGCTCGACCTGATCGCTTTCGAGACCGTGTGTTGGTATGAAACTGACTATTCGGTCTACACGATGCGCCAGGCTTCGCGCCGCAGCTGGCGGATCGGTCAGACCCGGCCGGTCAAGGTCGTGTTCATGGCCTACCGCTCGACGCTACAGGCGGACGCGCTCAAGCTGGTCGCGCAGAAGCTGCAGTCGTCGCTCGCGGTCGAGGGCGAGCTGCCCGAGGACGGCCTGGCCGGCTACGGCGACACGGGCGACGACCTGATGATGGCCCTGGCCCGCAAGCTCGTCTCGGGCGACGCAGACGATGCGCCGGTCGAGGACATCTTCCGGGAAGCGCAGGAGATCGCGGCCCAGGCTGACCAGCTGCTGGTCGACGACGACTGGCAGGGGATCGAGCCGCAACCGGCCCCGATCGTCGCGCTGCCCTCGGGGGCGGAGCCCGCGGCCGCTGCGCTCGTTCCCTGTGGCGGGCATCACTCCTCGGAGCATCAGGAACAGTCCACGCTGTTCAGCTGGGCCGAGTTCCTGACCGAGTTGGACGAGCAACCCAAGCGCGGTGGGCGGCGCTCCGGACAGACTGGGCCGTCGCTCTTCGACTGGGCGCTGGAGCGCGAGCAACAGGCCGGACTCGCGGCTGCTGGCGGCTGACGGGAAGGGGGAGGTCGTCGTATCGACGACCTCCCCCTTCCATGTGTCGCGGTCTTTTTTCGTGCCTGCGAGAGACTCGACCCGCTCAATCAGTCGTTGTCGATGATCGTGCCGACCGCCTCCACATCGCCGATCTTCGGCTGACCCGCCCCGTAGGCGTTGTAGAGGACGACGACAAACGTCTCGTCTCCTTCGACGACACCATCGTCGGTCAGCGCCACCGTGATCGTCTTCGACGTCTCGCCCGGATTGAACGCGAGCAGACCGTACGTCTGCTCAAAGTCCGCATAGGTCGCCGACGCCGCTGCCCCGTAGCTGGGACGGGCGTAGTAATGTACCCACACGTACTGACTACTCGAGGGACTCAAGGTCACCGTGAACGTGATGGCGCCGCCTTCGGTCGCCGACCCATCACCAATCGAGAGCGTCGGCGTCGTGTTTACAACAGGCGGGGGTGGCGGCGGATCATCGTCATCCGAGACTGCGACGGTTGCGCTGCCAGCGGTTGACGACACATCGTAACCCGTGCCAGAGTTCACCGTCACCGTGACCGAGCCGTCCACTTCGTCGACCGAATCGTCCGATGTTGCAATCGTGAGCGTGTAGCTGCCGCTGGTCGGGATCGTCACCGTCTGCGAACCGGTCGCGACGCCGAAGTCGCCCGTCTGCGACACCGCAATGGTGACCGACAGCGCCGACGCCGGCGCAGGGTCGGCGGTCACCGTGAAGCTGGCATTCACGCCCTCGGTGACGCTGCCCCCAGCGGTGATGCTGATCACCGGCGTCGCGGGCGGCGCGGCGTCATCGTCAGCCACGGCAACGTTGGCCGAACCCGCAGTGGTGGACACGGTGTAGCCCGAGCCGGTGTCCACCGTCACCGTGACCGAGCCGTCCACTTCGTCGACTGCGTCGTTGGTCGTGGCGACCGTGAGCGTATAGCTGCCGCTCGTCGGAATCGTCACGGTCTGCGAACCGGTTGCGACGCCGTAGTCGCCCGTCTGCGACACCGCAACGGTGACCGACAGCGCGGCGACGGGCGCAGGATTGGCAGTCAGGGTAAAGCTGGCGTTCCCGCCCTCAGTGATGCCCGAACCTCCGCTGATGCTCACCTCCGGCGTGGCTGGCGGTTCGGTTGTATCGGTTGAATCGGCGCACTGCTCCATTGCGTCCAGCGTGCGGACGGTGCGGCCCCAGCGCGAGTTGTCGAACTGCTGCTTGATGGTCCGAGCGTCGTCCGCCGACATCGCCGATTCGCCCGTATCCTCGCCGAGCGCCGCGAGGACGCGGTTCCAGCGCGACACGTGGGCGGCGTGCGAGTAATCGCCGCGCCAGGTCTTCACGTCTGACACGGTGATGGCGTCCGCTGGCAGGTTCGGCGTACAGGTTTGCGGCGGATCGTCATCATCCGCCACGGCAACCGCGGCCGAACCTGCCGTGCTGGACACGGTGTAGTCCTGGCCGCTAGCCACCGTGACAGTCACCGAGCCATCGGCCTCGTCCACGTTGTCATTCACGGTGGCGACGCTCAGCGTGTAGCTGCCGCTGGTGGGAATGGTCACCGTCTGTGAACCCGGCGTGACCCCAACGTCGCCCGTCTGCGATACCGCAACAGCAACCGAGAGCGCGGCAGCCGGTGCGGGATTGGCGCTGATCGTGAACGTCGCGACGCCGCCCTCAATGATGCCGGAACCGGCGGTGATGCTGATTTCAGGCGTGGTTGTGGGAGGGGCAGCATCGTCGTCGGCCACCGCCACCGTTGCCTCCTCTGCCGCCCAAGACACCAGGTAGCCATGGCCTCGGTTCACGGCGACTATCACCGAGCCGTCGGCCTCGTCGACCGAGTCGTCCGAGGTCGACAGAGTCAGCGTCGCGCTGCCGCTGGTCGGGATCGTTACGGTCTGCGAGCCGGTTGAGACGCCGAAGTCGCCGGTCTGGGACACGCTCACGGTGACATCCAGGTCCGCGGCAGGCGCAGGGTCGGCGGTGACGGTGAAGACAGCGCTGCCGCCCTCACTGATGTCGCTGTCTGCTGCAATGCTGACCGTGGGGCCGGGCGATTGGAATTGCTGTTGCCGCGCGAGCCGCAGCGCCATGGCCTGCACATCAGTCGGTAGGTTGGCGTATGCGTGCCGCAGCCGCGATGTATGCACATTTGGTAAGAGTGCGGCGCGCTGCTCTGGGTTCGTCTGATCCCATTGTTGCTCCGCCAGGGCGATCAGCTCGGCGTTGGTGACAGTGAAACGCATGCGCACCTTCGTTGTGCCGACGCGGCCGTCGAAGCTGTTCTCCGCCACGAAATCTATCTCATAGACGCCATCTTGATTGGCGTCACCCGGCGGGTCGTACCCATGCTCATTGAACACCAGGAGTTCGGCACTTCCGTACAGGGTGAATGCGCCGGTGTCGGGCCCGTCGATCGAGAACCTCAAGCCGTTTCTGGTACTTCTGCTGGTGTTCAATGCGACCACGTAGACTGTGCCATCGCTGACGGCGTGGTCAGCGGGAAACAGCAATATGGGTCCCGGCACTTCGTCGTCCTGCACCGTGACCTTCGCCGACCCAGCACCAGCGATGCCGTATCCGCTGCCGGCGTCAATCTGAACGGTGACCACGCTCTGGTGAGTAATGACCTCGTCGTCAGCGGTCGCCAGCGACACGCTCGTCGTCGCACTGTTGGCGGGGAACGTTACTGAGGCGGGCAAGATGCCCGTCAGCCGACTCCCGCTGTCAGTAACCGTAACATCCACGGTCAGGGGCTGCCCCAATACGCTGCCGGATCTCTTGAAAGTGAAATCTGCTGTCGATCCCTCCGTCACCGTTTCGGCGTCAGCGCGCACTGAGATCTGGGTCAGGTCATCATCAGTCACAGTGGCGGACGCCGAACCGGGAGTGCCGATGGCGTAGCTGGCGTTGGCAGCGATGCTCACACTGATGATGCTGTCATGCTCATCTTCCTGGTCGTTGGCGATCGGCACGCTGATGGTCGTCGTCGCCTGATTGATCGGGATCGTCACCGTGGCCGGCTTGGCGGCCTTGAGCATGGAGCCCGTTTCGCTCCAGGTCAGATCGACCGTGAGGGGCACCGATAACACACCGCCGCTACGGGTTACTGTCAGCTCCAGCTTGGCGTCCTCAGAGACCTGGGCTGAACTCAAGGCGATCGTCACCGTGGGCGTCAGTTCCAACGGTTGGGCGAAGATCCACGGTCGTGCCTGCTTGATCGCCAATTTGTTCGCCGCGGTAATCTTGAACTCAATCTCAATGGCGAAGTCCTCGCCATCCTGTACTCCGTACAGAGTTTTGAAGTGGTTGTGGATGGTCTCCAGGTTGCTGCGTAGTTGTTGCATCTGGGCGTCGCTCATCAGGAGCTGCTCTGAAGTCGCCAGATTGGAGCGAGACAGCACCGTGGCGGCACCGGTGGCCCCCAGCAGCAGTTGCTCGGGCTGGGAGTAGGCCTCGGGATTGGTGACCAGGTCCTCGCCCATCTGCGAGTTAACGTAGTAGGCGTTGTCCTGGAAGGTGACGGGGTCGTAGCTGACCGCGACGCCGTTGACCAGTTCGTCCGAGTAGTTCGGGTGTACGAGGACGCCCATGTACACGGTCGTGTGGTCAATCCGATGGAAATCGCGCTCCAGGAATGCGCGATGATTCCACAGGCTGGCCCAGACGCTCTTGATCGACTTATCGATGCCTTCGTCGGTGGTCTCGTCTGGATCCTGAGTCTTGGAGCTGTACAGGCCGGCACCGTTGAAGTTCGGCAGGTCCTCGTTGTTGGTGCTGGACCGGTAGCGTAGGGACTGTCCATCCGGGTACTCGGCGTGCATATCAGTCAGGGCGTCGATGATGAACTGAGGTGTCGCCGCGTCCTTGATAGCATCCCGCAAGTCGTCCAGCATCTCTTCCTGAATGTCGGCATCCGTCTGGAAGTACGGATGCGCCAGCATCTGCGTGACTGCAGAGGCGAGCGTGGTCCCGGCCGCAAGGGTAACCTTCTCCTCGTCAGGTGCTTTCTTCTTGCCAAGGATGGTTTCCTTGGCGATGGTCGCCTGCTTCATGAATTGATCGTAGAAGTAGAAGGGCACCGCGTAGCCGACGGGCGTCGTGCCATCGGGCAGCGAGAGCGTTGTGAGCTCGGCCACGTTGGCCGCCTTGACGCCGAAGGCGGTCCAGTCATCGAAGTCGACATCCGCCAACGAGGCGATTGTTGTGACTGTCAAGTCGCTTTGCAGGGTTTGGGCGCTCTGGGGACGCAAGCTCTCGTGGTGGTCGTCCACTTCCTTCTTGGTCGCCTCGCGGATGGTGTAGCCCTTGCCGGTCACGGCGTAATACACGTATTTGCCAATGATCGGCTTGATCGCTTCATCTTTGAGCACGTCGCGGATGAACGCATTGGGCAGATTGTTCTGAATTGCTCGCAGATTGACGTGGGAGAGCGGCGTCTGCGGCACCGTGGTGATCGTTCCGGCCACGCGAGGCAGGTCGTTGGGCAAGCTGGTGTATATCGCCACATCGTAGGGACTGGGTCGGTCGTCATCCTCCATCAATCGCAGCCGTCCGTAGCCCTCAGCTTGATTGAGGGGAATGAAGTCAATGTCGGGGAGGATATCCTCCTCCAACAGAACATTGACCCGAGAGGCTGCATATTCTTCCTTCTCCGTTTCGTAGAAGTCGACGAATGCAGTCGGCGGATAGTAAGCAAGATTGTTATCGATGAACGGCAAGGCCGTAGCTAGAATCTCGTTGACGCGCTCTGCCCGATGGAACCAAAAGATCCCGCGATGCGACAGGGATGCACTGAAGCTGTAATGCCCCAACGACCCATCAGGGGCACTCACGTTGGGGTGGAATATGATCTCGCCTTGCACACCATCGCGGTTGGGAACGCCCACCTTCTCGGCGAAGTCTTGATGCCAGTATGTCGTGTTGGTGTTCATCAGATAGAGGCTGGGACGAGCGGTCGTCGTGTCCACAATCCAGAACTTGACGTATTGCACATCATTCAGATAATGACCAGGTATCGGGCGGGACAGCCCGGTAAAGGACAGGGTCTCGAACTCATCGTGAGATGGCAAGGCGACCATGCCGAGGTTGGAGTCGGAGAGTTGTGCTGGATTCAGGGGATGGTGAGTGCCCATGTCGGCAAGTTCAGTGAGGTCGTCGATACAGTCGCCGTCAATGTCAGCGGGATGGGCCACCGCGTACTTCTCCACGCGATACCGGTTGGCCGCCAGCGGCCGCAGTCGGTCCGTGAGTGTGGTGGTTCCCGCCTCGCCGAGCGTCACCGAGATAGGCAGATCGATGCCGCCACCATAACGGATGTACAACACAAAATAGTCAGCGGTGGTCGAAGCGACCTCGATGGGAACGCCGGTCACCGCCACCGCGACCGGAGTCGGGGCGACGTAGCCGTCATCGCAGGGTCCAGGCGGGTCGCTCGCATTTGCCGCCTGCGGCAACAGCACACTGGCGGCCAGGGCCTCAATGCCGAGCAGGGCGATAGCCAGAATTGCCAGTCCGACCGGGCGGATTGCGCCCGCTCTCACGCCCTTGCGCAGGAAGCGGGCAGGGAAGTACTTGGCGAGGCTGTGCAAGATACACCACTCCTATGTGCTGGGAACAATTGGCACAGCAACGGATGGTATCACACCTAATGGCGAGCGCTATAATCGCCTAGCATCGCGTGCCACCGAGGCCATTGCCGGCCAGGGTGAAGCGAGTTGCCGTTTTGTTCGAACGTGTACTCGGAAGAGATCTGAAGACATGCTGACTAGCTGGACGCTCGCCGACTTGGGCGCCCTGATCGAGCGACAGTTGGCGGACGCCCTGCGTCCCAGCGGGCTCACACCCGCGCAGTACCGGGTGCTCGTGCTTCTGCTGGAGAGGGGTCCCATGACAGCAACGACGCTCAGTCGCCACATCGTCCTGGAGCAGTCGCTGATCAGCCGAACGGTGCAGCGCCTCTACGAGCGGGGGCTGTTGTCCCGGAAACGCTCGCGGACGGACCGGCGGACCGTGTCACTTTCTGTCACCGCGACCGGCACCGAACTGATAGGGGAGCTTCAGCAGACCCAGCAGGAGCTGGAAGGGAGGTTGACCCGAGGAATACCGCCCGAACGGTTACAGGACGCCATACAGATCCTCGAGGCGATGACGGTGAACGCGCGGTAGCCTTGACAATGCGCTGACCGACAGCGCGCTGTCGGTCAGCTATGCATTTACAGCAATTTACAGTGAAGCGAGGAGGCTACGAGAGATGTTAGACGGCGTAGAGGACTCGGTGTACACCATGGGTTACCGCCCAGAGTACATCCGTGCCCAAGCCCGCTTTGCCCAGCAACCCAGCCTGAACTTCCTGGTCCCCCAATTGGCTCCCGGCCAGCGGCTCCTGGACGTAGGCTGCGGTGGAGGATTCCTGTCGTCCCAGCTGGCCGAGGCGGTGGCGCAGGGAGAGCTGGTAGGGATTGACCTAGAGCCGTCTCAGGTGGACCTGGCTAGGGAGACGGCGGCCCGACGGGGTGTGGCGAACACGCAGTTTCAGGTGGGCGACGCGCTAGACTTGCCCTTTCGGGACGGCTCCTTTGACGTGCTGCATTTTGGTGGCGTGCTGCTGCACATCTGCGACGTTGACCGGGCGCTGGAGGAGGCCCGCCGGGTGCTGAGGCCGGGTGGCCTGATTGCCTGCCGGGACCTGATCCCGGAGTCCTGCTTCGGCCATCCTGAGTTGGGGATGATGCAGCGTACGATTGAGATGTTCGTTGACGTGGTGGGCGCGGACGGAGGCAGTCCGAGCATTGCCCGGGATATCAAGGGGCGGCTGATTCGTGCCGGGTTCGCGGACGTCGTGATGACCCTTTCCTACGAGATCTATGACACGCCAGAGGAGCGGGAGTTCTTTCACGCCGTCGTCGAACACATTCTTCTGGAGCCGGAGGGCATTGTGAACGCCGCCGAGGCTTACGGGGCGATCACGGAACAGATGAATCTGTCCATCCGACGCTGCCTAGAGGAGTGGCGTCATGATCCCGGCGCGCTGGCCGCCATGGCCTTCAGCCAGGCTACGGCTGTCCGCCCCTGAGCTGGCCCCGTGCGCTGACCCTGCCAGACAGCAACAGGACGGGAGCATTTTCGCCCATACCGCTTCCTACAATCCGTCATTGCCAGCGCAGCGCGCCGGTCCCGCCGTCGCGGAGAGCGAGACTCCAATCAGCCAGACGGTGCTTGAACCCGAGGACCTGATCGCCAGCGTCTCCCCGCGGGCGAAGGTAGCCATCGCCGACATCATCACCGACCTCTAGGCGCTCCCGCATCAAGAAGGTCCTAGACCCTAATGCGCGGTCATGTCGCACTCAAGGGCCAAGCTGGGTTACCGCTTCCGTGCCGCCTACTGGATGCGCCGACTGAAGGACGAGAACGGCCATCCCGTCCGCGACGCGGAGACCGGCGAGTTCGTCATGACTCCGGCTTGCCCCAACTGCACGGCGCAGATCGTGGACCCGGAAGTCGTGCCGGTCTCGCACAAGCAGCTGGATCGCAAGCGTCACACCTGCCCCCGCTGCGGGACGCCCCGTGGACGGCCGAGGCGCGGTCGGTCACGATCGGCCCCAGCGGCACGGCGACGCTCAGCATCGCCACCACCGACAACGCCACGGACCAGGCGGACGGTTCCGTCACGGTCGCCCTGAGCCCGGGCGCGAAGTACACCGTCTCGGCGACGCAGGGCGCGGCCACGGTCGCGGTGGCGGACGACGACCCGCAGTCGGTGTGCGTCTCGCAGGTCCTGCTCAACACGGTTCGGTCCTACTACGACGCGAACAAGGACAACCCACCCGGATACGGCGAGAACTGGAAGCGTGTGCTGATCGCGTTCGGCGACGTGCAGGACGCCACCTTGACGCCGTACACCGCCGAAGCGGCGCGCGCGTCGGAGGAGGTCTGGGCGGGCTGGCTGCCGACCAGGGTGGCGCTCGAGTGCATCGAGGAAGAGTAGCAGCGAACGTCGATTTCTTCGGATCGGACCGGGACCTTCGCAGCCCGACGCTCTGTCATCGAGGGCCTCGCCGAGTACACCGTCAGCCTCAAGCATGCCGACTGAGTTGCAGCTCCCCAGGGGTCATGGCCAAAACCGCCCATTCACAAGACTGAGACTGACCTTTCTGTTGAGCAAGGCGAGACACACCAGCATGCGCAGTGGCAAGACCATCACGCAGTCGGCCAAGAGAGAGGAACCAGACAGGATCCCGAACCTGTCGCTCAAGTTCGCGATTTCGAGTCGAATGCAATCCAGAGTTCAGGACGCGTACGCTCGTCTAGCCGGAGCAGACGAGGCCGGACGTGGCGAGAGTGAGCGCTCTACGAGCGTCCTATGCGCAGCCCGGGCGACAGGTGATCTTCCCCCTCGATATTGAGAACGACGCGCGTTGGGCTGGGATTGGAGGTGCTCAGCGACGGGGACAGTGGCGGCGCGGTCGGCTACACGAGGACGACCTTCATCGTGTCGCTGCGTCTCGGCGCGGCATTGTTGTTCGTTGCCCCGCTCGATTATCGCTGGAGTCGGCGATTGGCCGGGATCTTCGCCAGGCGGGCGCTTCAGCGCTGACTCAGAGGTCCGGCGTGACATGGGCACCGGTACGGTTGTCAGCGGCCGCGTTCCCGGCCACCAACCGCGCGGCCGAACTCGATTGTGTGATTCGCGTTGCGCATAGGGTGGCAGTGCAATGAGAACGAACGCAAGGATAACGAGCGGGGGCAGATTCGACCGACCAAGAGACGGGAGGTCGACCGATCGGGTCGCGGGCCGGTTGTCGCTTCAGTTGGATGGTCCCCGGATACACAGTGGCAGACATCATCGGCTCATACGGCCCGTGTCGCCTCTCATCGCTGACGGATATGGTGGCGCTTGAGCAGGCCATGTTCGTCGGAGCGCAGTGCTTGGCTACAAGAGATCGGCACCTCCTGACATGGAGGATCCTCCCTCATCTGCACGCCGATGCCCGTTCCTACTGGTAACCTTGCCGTGCCGAGGGCGGGCTGGACCTCCGAAGCTCGATCCGACGAGGCCCAGTGCGCATGAATGCGGCGAAACGAGAGTTGGCCTGGTTCGTTCGCAGGAGAGCAGCATGAGGCGAATCGCCCTGGCCATGATTGCGCGGCTATTGGCGTCCAGGCTCGCCTCGCTCCTGCCCGAGCGCATGACCAAGCGGGTGGTCGAACGAGCCGTCGCGGCCGCGATGACCCGCGACACCCTTGGCGATCTGCCTGATGGCCTCCACCTGCTGCTCTGCGGCGCGGGCAGCCCGCTAGCCGACATCAGGCGCTCCGGTCCCTGTGTGGCGATTCAGGCGGGCCGCCACCTGTACGTGTTCGACGCCGGCACCAACGGGGCGCGAAACCTCACCCGCTTCGGCGTGAACATCGGACGCGTCGAGGCCGTCTTCCTGACCCATGTCCACTCCGACCACATCGACGGACTCGGTGAGCTCGGCATCCTGCGTTGGGTCAATTCGGGCGCTGAGCATCCGTTGCCCGTGCACGGCCCGCCGGTGGTCAGCGAGGTGACCGACGGATTCAATCGCGCCTACGCGGCCGATATCAGTTACCGCGTCGCGCACCACGGGCCTGACTTCACGCCGGCGAGCGGCGGCGGCCTCGACCCGGTACCGTTTCCGCTCCCGGCGGAGGGCGAGTCGCAGACCATCATCGAGACTGAAGACGGCGTCCGGGTCCGCGCGTTCTTGGTCTCGCACGAACCCGTTGCCGAGGCCGTGGGCTATCGAATCGATTATCGCGACCGCTCGATCGTGATCAGTGGTGACACGACCAAGTCCGCCAATTTGATTGGCTACGCCCGCGGAGTCGACCTGCTCGTACATGAAGCGCTCGACTTCCGCTTAACCGAATGGATTGCCAACGCAGCTGAGGCTGCCGGGAACGATCGGGCGGCGCAAGGCGCCCGCGACATCATCTCCTACCACACCACGCCGGAAGAAGCTGCCGAGACCGCCGCGGAAGCGGACGTCGGACAGTTGCTGCTCTACCACATCGCCCCGTTGCTGTTGCTGCCCACGCTCGAACGGCAGTTTCTTCGGCGGACCAGCGACGCCTTCAGCGGGCAGATCACGCTGGGCGTCGATGGCACGATGATCTCACTGCCATCGAGACGGTAGCGCTCGTCTTCACCAGGCGATGTTCTCTGCGGCTGCGACTCAAATGGCGCGCCGCCCCGCGGGCTGATGATCATCATGGGCTTGATGAAGCACGAGGAAATCACTTCCGTATCGCTCGAACGCCGCAGCCTGTTGCTTGGCAAGATCGAGCGTGCGACTGAAGTGCCGCTGATGATCCTCTCGGCGGCGATGGTTCCGCTGATCGCTGGGATCTTCGTGTGGGATTCTGGTCCGGTGTCGCGTTCGACCGCGATCGCGCTGTACGGCGTGTCTTGGGCGATCTTCGTGGTGGAGCTGGCCGTCAGGATCGCGCTAGCGCCGCAGCGAGCACGATATCTGCGGCGCAACTGGTTCGATCTACTGGCCGCTCTGGCTCCCGTCGCCCGCCCGCTCAGGGTCCCACTCATCCTCCTGGTCGGTTCTCATGCCTACGGACGTCGAGTCCGCTTCGCGCACATCGACTTTCTGGCTGCCTACGCGGTTGGACTCGTCCTGCTGATCGCGACGATCGTGACCACGCTCGAGCAAGGGCACGGCTCCCAGATTGACTCGTTTGGCGACGCCTTGTGGTGGTCGGTCGCCACCGTGACAACGGTGGGTTACGGCGATGTCGTGCCGGTCACGCCAGCAGGTCGCGCGCTGGCCTACGTGCTCATGCTGGGCGGCATCGGATTATTCGCCGCACTCACGGCCAATCTCGCTTCGATGCTCACACGGCACGGCGAACCCGAGCACACGGACTCTGCCGCGCTCAGGCAAGAAGTTCGTGAGCTACGCGAAGCGCTGGAACGCATGCAGGAACGGGATCCGCCAAACTGAGATGTTGCTGAGACGTGCGGATGATTCCCGAGCAGATTGGATCGGCGAACGGTGCGCCAGTCGCCGTTAGCCGTCAGCGAGGTAGCGAATCGGCAGACGCTTGACCCCACCGACGAAGCCGGAGCGTAGTCGTTCGATGTCGCCGTTCAGCTCGATCTCATCCAATCGATCGAGGATGTGCCCGAACATGGTCCGCAGCTGCAAGCGGGCCAGGTTGGCGCCGAGGCAGTAGTGCTCGCCAAACCCGCCAAAGGCGAGATGATCGTTCGGCGTGCGGGTGATGTCGAACCTGAAGGGATCGTCGAAGATGTCCTCATCTCGATTCGCCGAGGGGTAGAACATGACCACCTTCTCACCCGCGGGAATCAGCTGGCCGCCGACTTCGACGTCTTCGGTCACGACCCGGGCAAAGTGAATCACCGGTGAGACCCAGCGCAGGATCTCCTCCACCGCGGTATCCATGAGTGATCGGTCCGCGCGCAGCAACGCCATCTGTTCTGGATGCTCGATCAGGGCCATGAGACCGCCCGAGATCGTGTTTCGGGTCGTTTCGTTACCGGCGATGATCAACAGGTAGCAATAGGAGAGCAGATCGAGCGGGCTCAGCGGGGCGCCATCGATCTCCGACTGCACCAGGGTCGTGAGCAGGTCGTCGGTCGGTTGTTCTCGTTTCTGCTGCGACAGCTGCATGAAGAAGCCGAGCAACGCCTGCGAGGCCGCGGCCAACGTCTCCTGCTGGGTGCGGCCTCGCTGGTACTCGGGATCGCCTGAGCCGACCATCTCGTTGACCCACTGGATCATGTCGCCCTCCCGTTCGCGGGGCACGCCGAGCAGTTCGCAGATGGTGACCAGCGGCAAGAGGTTCGAAATCTCCGCGACGACCTCGCACTCACCGCGCCGGGCGACCTCGTCGACGATCTGGCGCGCTGCCCGATCGACCACCTCGCCGGCCACCTCATCGATGCGCTCCTCGAGCATGGACAAGCCCCTCGTGGTGAAACGCCGGTTGACGAGCGCTCGGTACTGCGCGTGTTCCGGCGGATCCATGTCCAGCAGATGGTGCGTTTGCGGCGCCGCGCCGCCCTCCGCGAGCTGACCGAGCCGCAAGACGATGTCCGTCTTATTGGAGAACGTCTGCGGATCGCGGGAGATGCGCTGGATGTCCTCCCACTTCGTGATCGCCCAGAACGGTTCGAGCTCCTCGTCGCTCGCCTGGTAGCGAAATGCCGGCGCGTGCTGACGCAGGTACGCCCAGTGGCTGTGCGGGTATCCGCTCAAGGCGTAGCCGTCGGGTGAGGTGATGTTGACCTCGTCCAGGGATTGAGGCGGGGTGTCGAAGGGAGTTGCCATCTTGATCTCCTGAGCGGCCGCAACGCTTGCCGGTTGTTCCTCAGCGTACTAACTGATCTGGCCGCGAAGCGGACAGACGGAACAAGCTGAGCGGCCAAGTCTGCCGACAGTGCAGCCTCTTGCTCTTGGAGTTGTGACAAAGGGAGCCCGACATGTCGAGAGTCCTGGACGGTCTCAGCTGGTTGTTCACGGTCAAACCTGTGCTCACGCTTGTTGCCTTGCTTGCGGTCACGGTGTTCCTGGGCGCGGGCATCACGCAGATAGCCGACCAGGCCGACAACTCCGTCTTCCTGCCCGAAGACAGCGACGTCACCGTCGCCACCGAGACGATCGAGAACCTCTTCGGCAGCTCACAGGACACGATCTCCGTCACGTTGCTGTTTCGAGGCGAGACGCTCACGCCCGACGGCCTGGCGCAGATTCAGCAGGTCATCGACTCGGTCGTGACCGACTCCCTGGTGGCGCCGTTCCTCGTGCCCGGCGGCGTGGTCTCACCGACCATCCCGCTCGGGCTCGCGCTCGAGACCAACGACTTCGCTTCGCTCTCGCAGCCGCGGATCGATGCCGCGGCGGCGCAACTGCCGCTGGATCGACTGATCAGCGCTGACGTCGACGGCACGATCGTCGCGATCGCCAACGTGCGCCTCTTCCAGGATGGCGCTCGGGATGGCGACAAGGTCGACGACGAAGAGACGCTTGAGGAAGCCCAGCTGCTGATCCGCGCCATCGCGGTCGACACGCCGGGTCCGCTCGAGGGCAGCGGACTCTCCGAGGCGACCACCGCAGAAGAGACCGAACGCGCGACCGGCACCCAGATGACGATCATCATTGTCATCGCGCTGGCCGTGATCGGGCTGCTGATCCTGGCCTTCACCCGCTCGCTGCTCGACCTGGCCCTGTCGGTGATCGGCCTGATTCTCACAATCGTCTGGGTGATCGGCGCGCAAGGGTGGCGGGCCCCAACGGACTCGGCCTGATCGGCGCGCCCAATACGATGACGACGATGGTCCCGGTGATGCTGATCGGCCTCGTCGTCGACTACGCAATCCAGACCATTGGCCTCTATCGCGAATCGCGCAGCGAGGGCGCGAAGGCCCGCTCAGCGGCGAGAATCAGCCTGCGCTCCGTGCTCTTACCGCTCTCGCTCGCGGCTGTGACGACGATTGTCTCCTTCCTCACCAACGTCTCCTCGCCGATTCCCGCGAACGGCGACTTCGGTATCGTCGCGGCTGTCGGAGTCGCTGCCGGCCTGATCGTGATGCTGGCGCTGCTCTCCTCGGCGAGAGCGCTGATCGACGGCCGTCGAGAGGACAGCGGCAGGCTCGGCGAAGCGAAGCCCGTTTCCGGGGCGATCCCCGGCGTCGGACCGGCGGTTGAAGCGCTCGGCGGGCTGCTCGCCCGACGCCCGGCTCCGTTCCTCATCGTGATCGCCGTGATTACGGTGATCCTGGGCATCGCCGCGACCGACATCAGCACCGAGTTCGACTCGCGCGACTTCCTGCCGCGCGGCAGCGATGGCGTCCGCGACGTCGAGACGCTCGACGCCGCCTTTGGTGGCTCGACCGATGCGGTGCAGGTGGTGATTGAGGCCGAGCTCACCGACGACCGCACGCTCCGCAACATCTTCGATTTCACCGGCGCCTTCGACGATGATCTCCGTCGTCCCGAAGGCGTGGTCGGCGGAATCTCATCCTCGTTTGGAGTCCTCTTCAACGACTGGGTGACGGACGACGGCACGCCGGAGGACCGCTACGACGCCGAGCTCGCCGAGATGGCGGCAGCGGCCAACCAGTTCCGCCTCGACCCCAACGACGTGCAGTCGATCATCGACCGCGTCGAGGAACTCGACCCCGTCGCCTTCGGCCAAGTGCTGGTCGACGATCCTGACGGAATCGACACGATGCTGATTCGCTTCGACGCGCTGACACGCGACCAGGAGCGCGCCGGTCGGATGGTGGAAGACATCGATGCGCTCTGGTACGGCGACGACGCGGAACTGACCGCCACCTCGGGCGAGATCATTGGGCTCGAGGTCGTGGCCGCGATGACCGGTAGTCAAACTGCCGCAATTGCGACCACGGTGATCGCGGCGCTGGTCATCCTCACGCTGTTCTTCTGGATTGCCGACGGCCGGCCCGAGCTCGGCTTCATCGCCGTATTTCCGATCGTGTTGGTGCTCGCCTGCGTGCTCGGCACGATGTCGCTGGCCGGGATTCCGTACAACGTAATCACGGCGCTGATCACGGCGCTCTCGATCGGCATCGGCGTCGACTACACGATCCACGTCATTCATCGCTACGAGGAGGAGTTCCTGCATACCGGGGATCCGGAGCAGGCCGCTCGGACGACGCTGGGCACGACTGGCTCCGCGTTGCTCGGCTCAGCGCTGACCACGGCGCTCGGATTCGGCGTGCTCGTCTTCTCCACGTTGACGCCGTTCCAGCAGTTCGGTCTGGTCACCGCGATTACGATCGCCTACGCGCTGATCGCCGCCATCGTCGTTGTCCCGCCGACGATGATCCTCTGGGGCGCCTACCAGAATCACCGCCTGCGCAGCGCCGCACGGCGCGCGGCCGAGGTACTCGGTGAGTAGGCGATCCAACCCGAGCGCGCCTCACATTGGGTAGGCTTGACGGTCGAGGCGATTGGATGGCGTGCGATGCGTGAGACTCAGGTCTTGGTGATCGGCGGTAGCCTCATCGGGTTGACGTCGTCGCTCTTGCTGTCCAGCCTCGGAGTCGAGCACATCCTCGTTGACCGGCGACCGCACACGAGCGACCACCCGCGTGCCCGGCTCTACGACCGCCGCACGCTGGAGCTGCTGCGGCGCTTCGGCGTGCATCACGACGTAGAAGCGACCGGCATCGGCGATCTCTGGACCCGGCAAAATCGCTGGATCGAAAGCCTGGCCGGCAAGGATGTCGCGTCCGTACCGACCGAGTCGTTCCAGATGGCCCCGGCCGAGTACAGCCCCAGCATCCCGGTGATGGGTGCGCAGGACATGATCGAGGAAACGCTCTGGCAGGCGGCGCGGGAGCGCGCGCCGGCCGACGTCCGCTTCTACACGAGCGCCGAACACCTCACGCAGGACGCCGAGGGCTGCTCGGTTACGCTGATCGATCGCGAGACCCGGGATGGCGAGCCGATCCGCGCCGAGTACGTGATCGCCGCCGACGGCGTGCACAGCGCGACCCGAGAACAGATCGGCTGCCCGCTGGACGAAAACAGCTTCAACTTCTATCTCCAGGACATCCTCTTCCACGCCGACCTCTCACGCTGGGTCGGCAACCGCATGGGCGGCCTGATGTTCATCTTCACCTCCTACGGCATGGGCGTCTATCAGCCGATGGACGGCGCCACGCGCTGGCGCGTCCAGCTCCCAGGCTGGGACCCCAATCGCGGCGACCTGACCATGCAAGAGGCGCACGACTACATCGTCGAGGCCGTCGGCGTGGACGAATCGGAGCTCGACCTCGAGGTGGTCAGCATCCGCCCCTGGAACTTCATCGCCGGACTGTCCGAGCGTTTCTCCGATGGCCGCGTCTTTCTCGCGGGCGACGCGGCGCACGCCTTCATTCCCACCGGCGGGATGGGCAGCAACACCGGATTCTCGGGCGCACACAACCTCTGCTGGAAGCTCGCCTACGTGCTGCAGGGACACTCGCCCGCCTCGTTGCTCGACACCTACGAGCAGGAGCACCGCCCGATCGCTGAGCGGCGCGTGCGGCTGAGCATCGAAAACGCCAACCTGGCCGCCGCGATCGGGCAGGCGTACCGGACCGGCGGCGACATGGCCCAGGCCGAGATCAATTGCCACCAGTACGGCAGCTACGAGGGCATGATCATGGGCTACGAGTACCGGTCCGACCTCTGCCAGGTCGATCGGGACCCGCCGCCCCACGTTGAGAACGAGCACCGCGACTTCATCCCGGTTGTGCGCGGCGGGCGCCGCGCGCCGCACGCCTGGCTCGATCCGCACCGCAGGGTCTCCACACTCGACTGGTTTGGGGCGGAGTATGTGGTCATGCTCTGCCAGGGCGAGCACGACGGCTGGCAGTCAGCGGTCAACGGCTACCGTCAGAGCGGCTTCCCCATTCGCATCGAGCAGATGCGGCACGCCGTGAACACTCCGTATGCGGAGTCTGAGGCCGTCGTGGTCCGTCCCGACGGCGTGATCGCGACGCATACGACCAAGTCCGACTCGCGAGCGCCTGAGGAGCTGTTGGCGCGATTTCTGCCGCTCTCCTGACAGTGCTTGGACGCGGCAACGAACGTCTCGTCTGCCCGTTGATACGCTGATCTTGGCAACGCAGATTGCGTCGCGCGCCATGATCAGGGTGGGCCATGAATCCAGAACAGTCGAACCAGTTGATCGAGCAGGTTCGCGAACTTGCTCGCGGGCCGTTTCGCGAGCGCGCTGAAGAGGCGGATGCGAGCGGCATGCTGCCACGCGAAAACTACGTGGAGCTCTCCGAGTTGGGCATTCCCGGATTGCTGCTGCCAGAGGCATTCGGTGGGCTCGAGGCGAGCGGGGCGACGCTGCTGAAGGTGATCGAGGAGATTGCCTATGGCGATGCCTCGACAGCGGTCGTGGTCAACATGCACCTGCTGATCGCCGCATTCGCAAACGCGCTACCGGCCTTTCCCCGGCGCGACCAGGTCCTGCAGGCCTGCGCCTCGGGAGACTGGATCTGCGGACCCGGCAGCGTGCCCTCGCGCGAGCTCGATAACGCCACCACCGGCTTCCGCGGGGTCGAGGACGGCAGTGATCTGGTCATCTCCGGCCGTGGCGGCTTCGGATCGGGATCGGACAACGCCCGCTTCGTCTTTGTCGGCGGCCTGATCGAGAAAGAGCCCGAGAATGAGCTCATGATCGCCTTCCCTGAACTGAGCGACCCAGCGGTCACCAATCGTGGCAACTGGAATGCGATGGGACTGCGCTCGACCGCCTCGAACGACATCGTGATCGAAGATCTGCGTGTTCCACGAGCGGATTGCTTCGTCGTGCCGGTGTCAATGATCGAGGTGGGACAGCAGATGATGCCGATGGCGCAATGGCAACGTCGCGCGTATCCAGCGCTCGGCATTCTGGCCATCTGGCTCGGCAACGCCAAGGCGATGTTCGACGAGACCGTCCCCTACCTGCGCAAGCGGCGGGGTTACCTGGCGGTCGCCGGCACCCCGCTCGGTGGATCGGCGGAGACTCGCGACAAACAGGCCTGGGCGCAGATGGAGCTCGGCGAGATGGATGGCTGGATCGGCTCTGGCGAGGTGATGTTGGCGCACGCGCTTGAGCAGGTGGAGACGCCGTACAGCGACCGCCAGGCGTTCCTCCACATGCAGGTCCGCGTCACGCACCACCTCCGCCGAATGGCGGAAGAGGTCGCGAAACTGGGCATGTCGATCACCGGCGCCCACGCGTTCGTCAAGGGCGCCCCGATCGAGCGGCTCTACCGCGACTTGACCGGCGGCAACGTCATGGCCTGGAAGACGGGCGAGTTGCGGCAATCGATGGGACTGGCCGCGTTGGGAGAGCCGATTGTGCTCGCTGGTCCGGCAGGTACATAAGCGCGGCTCCCGCATCTCGCAGTCCGCGGCCTGCCTGAGCGACCGCAGGTGCGTTCGCCTCAATCGACTCTGAGCCGGATAGTCTGGACAGGATGATCGATCACCCATCCTGCAGCAGCCGGATGCGGCGACTGGCGCTCATGGCGGCCTTGCCGCTATTGGCGGTCTGGCTGCTGCTCTCCTGCGGCGGAGATGAGCGGACGCTGACCATCCTCTACTGGCAAGCGCCCACGCTGCCGGGACCGTATCTGTCGGGTGGGACCAAAGATCGAGACGCTGGCGCGATCACCCTCGAGCCGCTCGCTCACTACGACCCGGACGGTGTGCTCGTACCCGCCCTGGCCGAGACGATTCCGACGCTCGACAACGGTGGAGTCGCCGCCGACCTGCGCTCCATTACTTGGAGTCTGCAACAAGACGTGAAGTGGTCGGACGGCAGCGATCTGACCGCCGCCGACGTGGTTTTCACCTGGCGTTACTGCAGTGATACGGAGACAGGTTGCACCGCTGCGGAGGCCTTCGCCGGCATCCGCTCCGTGGAGGCGCTCGACGAACACACAGTGCGCATCCACTTTGAGGCGCCCACGCCGTACCCCTATCGTGCCTTCGTGGGCGGCAGCCAGCCAATCATCAGCCGTTCACAGTTCGAGGACTGCGTTGGCGCAGCCGCCGTCGGCTGTGTCGATCAGAATCAGTCGCCGCTCGGCACCGGACCCTACCGAATCGTCTCGTTCGCCGCCGACAGTGAGGCGATCTACGAGCGCAATCCGCACTATCGGGGCGACCGGCCCTACTTCGATCGGGTGATCCTGCGGGGTGGCGGCAGCGCCGAAGCGGCCGCGCGCGCCGTGCTCGGTCGCGGCGAGGCGGACTACGCCTGGAACTTGCAGATCGAGCCGTCCCTGCTCGCTGAACTGGAAGCGAACGGGCGCGGCCGTGTGGTGTCCACCTTCGCCGACCTGGTCGAGCGGCTCGTGCTCAATCAAGCCAACTCGGATCCCTCGCTGGGCGAGGACCGCTCCGAATACCTCGACGGAACGAACCCTCACCCATTCCTCAGCTTCCTGCCGCTGCGCCAAGCGATGTCGATGGCGATCGACCGCGGCCAGATCGCGGAGCTGTACGGCTTTGCCGGACGGCCCGAGTGCGACCTGGTTGCGGGACCGCCGCACTATACGTCAGGCGCGAACAATGAGTGCCTGGCGCAGGATGTTGCCGGCGCCCAGCGTCTACTCGATGAGCATGGGATTGTCGACGCTGACGGCGACGGCATCCGGGAGTATCAGGGCGTGTCCCTGCGGGTCAGCTTCGTCACCTCGACCAATGCGATTCGTCAGGCGACGCAGGCGCTGGTCAGGGACTGGTGGCGTGAGATTGGAATCGCGACGGAGCTGCTCGATTTTGACGCCAGCGTGTACTTCGGCGGCGATCCGATCGAGCACGCCGACGCCTCCTACCGACGCTTCTTCGCGGATGTGCAGATGTTCACGACAGGTGGTGGGATTGAACCAGAGCGCCACCTCGCCGATCAGCGATGCAACCAGATCGCTGTGGGCGAGACGCTATGGGTGGGCGGCAACGTTGCCCGCGCCTGCAACCCCGAGTACGATCTCGCGTTCGCCGAGCTGCCCGGTCTGCCGCTCGGCGCCGAGCGCGAGGCGCTAGTCAAGCAGCTCAATGACCTGCTCGTACGCAGCTACGTGCAGATTCCACTGGTCAGCCGCGGCGCGGTCTCCGCTCATCTCGACTCGCTCAAGGGCGTCCGGTTCAACGCCTGGGACAGCGAGCTCTGGAACATCGCCGAGTGGCGGCGCTGATCTGAGGCGGCGGACTGCACTCGCGCTTCCCGGTCCCGCAGAGCTCCTGAACCGTAGCGCCGTATCATTGGCAGTCAAGCGGTCCTCTGTCGCTCGCCGGAGACTACATGCTGAGGCCACTCGTTGCCCTGTTCATCACGGTGGCACTTCTGCCGCTGCTCCTGTCGTGCAACGGCTCCGACACGGTGGTCATCGCCACCGTGGGCGACTATCACCCCTTCGACTTCATCAACGACGACGGCGAGATTGACGGGCTCGAACGCGATATTGGCGACGAACTGTGCCAGCGCGCTGGCCTGCGGTGCGAGTGGATCCTGCACGAGTGGGAAACGCTCATTCCCCAGCTGATCGAAGACCAGTTCGATGTCATCATCGCCGGCATGAGCATCACCGCCGAACGCGACGAGTTGATCGACTTCGCGGGCCCCTACTATCCGCCGCGGCCTTCCATGTACCTGGCACGGACAGGTGCGGGTGATCAGGCGTTGGAGGGAACCCTCGGCACCACGGCCAACACCATCTTCTCCGACTACCTGACGGAGCAAGGCATCGCGTTCACACCGCTCGAAGGAGTCGTCGACGCGGCCTCAGCCGTGCTCTCCGGCGACGTGGACGCCGTGCTTGTGGACCACGGCTACGGTGTCGCGAAGCTTGCCGAGCATGCTGGGCAGCTCGAGGCCGTCGGCCCCTCGTTGCGGCTTGACCAGGGCCTCGGAATCGGCGTCCGCAGCGGCAGTGACCTCTTGGGCACCTTCAACGACGCGCTCGACTCGATGAAGGCCGACGGAACTCTGAACGAGCTCATCCGCAAGTGGCTCGGTGCGGACGCGGCAACGTTCGAGTAATCGGGAGTGGGCTGCGGGAGTACAAGAAACGCCAACAGCGCGAACGCTCAACATGCGGACAGGCCCGACACGGGGCGGAGTTGCAGCCGGGCAATCCACTCGGCGTCGCTTGCCTGGGCGAATGCAGGCGTAGCGAGGCGGCGGCAGCGGATCTCGCGCTGACTCCTGGCGATCGTTGTCTCTCTTCGGTCGTGGAACTCTCAAGCTGTTCTCTGAATGGAGTCATGCAGACGTCGTGACGACTCATTCAGTTCCACTAATTCGCCGAACCCCAGCCTCACCCGGCGAAACTTCATCAACCTGTTGGCCGACCGTTCTGGATTCCCGCCTCGGCGCGTCACCTCGGTCTACGGCCGACTCATTGGCGAGGCAGGCCGCCTGATGAGTTGTTTGCGATTGGTGGCTTTGAAGACATCGCGGTCTGACAGCCGCCGGAGTGGAGTAGACAATCCCCAACACGAAGTAGATGACAAGGGTGATTGCTTCCCCGCCGAGGAACGTTGCGAACACGTCAACAGATACTGTGTAGCTGATGGTCGCCCCCTTCAGGCACGGATTTGGTCTGTTGCCACGCATGACCGACCCGCTTGAAACGCCGGGAAGGGGGACCGGCAGCCCAAACCCTCTCTGTCAACGCTTCAATGCTTCGCGTCCGTCACGTGTGGCTGGAGCAGTATGGCGAGCTTGCTTCGCCTCTGCCGAAGCAGCTGGCCATTATCTGGACAAGCCCTGCGATATGGGGGATGAACGGATCCGCGCATAGGCTGCGCGATGGAACCCGCCCGCAGCGATTCACTGCTTTCGGTTGTCGCTCTTGATCGCGCTCCACTAGCGATTTGCGGGCGCGGTTCTCCCACGCTCGCTCGTGAATGTCAACAGGCCCCTAAGCCAGAAATCGTCTGCCTAAACATGAATCTATCTCGATTACACTCACACCATGGCGAGACTCAGTAATCGGGCCCGAGTAGGCGGTCGACATCCATCTGCCTGGACTCTGATTCAGAACCCCAGCACGAATGTCAACTCAAATGCTCTTGGCTCTAGGAGGTTTGGTGGGCTTGATCAGATGAAGGTGGCTGCCACCAGGCTGTTGGGCATCACCTATTCGACGGCGCGGGCCATCGGATCCAGCACGAGCGGCCTGCAGCAATGACCGACTTACGCCTCCGGTTTCTCGATCAACCGACGCTGGACAACAACTCGTGAAAGCCATCGTCTACGACCGCTACGGCTCCGCCGACCAACTGCGCCTTGAGGCAATCGACCAGCCGGCTCCGGGCCCGGGCGAGATTCTGATTCGCGTCGTCGCCAGTGCGGTCAACTCGTGGGACTGGCATCTGGTGCATGGCATGCTCTTCGAGCGTCTGATGTTCGGTGCGTTTCGACCTCAGCATCGGATCCTCGGATCCGAGATTGCGGGGGTCGTTGAAGCGGTCGGACCCGGCGTGACCGAGTTCAACCCACGAGATGAGGTCTTTGGCGACCTGAGCACCAGTGGTTGGGGCGGCTTCGCCGAGTATGCCGTCGGTCGAGCGGACTCGATGGCGCACAAGCCAGCCGATGTCAGCTTCGAGGACGCCGCGACGCTGCCGCAGAGCGGTCTGCTAGCGCTGCACTGCTTGCGCGAGCGATGGCCGGATCGCCCCGGCGATCGCGTCCTGATCAATGGCGGGGGCGGCGCTGCCGGGACGATCGCGCTACAGATCGCCAAGCATCTGGGCGCGCAGGTCACCTGCGTCGACCGCGGCGGAAAGCTGGAGATGCTCCGGTCGCTCGGCGCAGACATCGTGATCGATTACCAGCGCGAGGATTACACGCGGACTAGTGACCGCTACGACCTGATCCTCGATGTTTCCTCGCATCGCGGCCTCCTAGATGTCCGGCGCGCGCTGGCGCCAGACGGCGTCTACGTCATGACCGGCGGGCCAGTGTTGCGAATCGTCTACTTCGGCCTGGTCGCTCCGATCGCGACCCGCATCGATAGGCGAACTTACACAATCCGGACCCACACATTCGATCGCGACGACCTTATGTGGGTCGGGGATCGGGTCGCCGCCGGTGACATCACTCCGGCCATTGAGCGCACCTACTCACTCGAGGACGTGCCGGATGCGCTGCGCCACTTCGACACGGGCGAGGTCAAGGGCAAGCTGGTGATCACGCACTAACGGCTGAGTTGCGGCATTACCTCGGCGACGAAGCGTTCGCTGCATTCTGAGTTGGGGTGGCTGGGATCGAGAGTTGTGCCGGCGATGTAGAAGCGGGTATCTCCCAGGTCGATCAGTGCTCCCAGGCATTGGACGCAGTAGTCGGGCGGGCCGAAGACGCCGAAGCTACCGGCGAACTCCTGGGTGTTCTGGGCCGATTGTGGGCTGCCCTCGCGCATGGCCGTACATGTCGTAGATTTTGGCCAGAACGTCCCGCTAGGTGTCGGTGACGGGACCGACGACGTTGATGTACGCGTTGGAGAAGAGGGCGTACAGGGTTAGGCCAGCGAGTCGCCCGCGCCCGCTGCACCCGCGGATGGCCTCCAACATCGAAGTCGTCAACGTCAGGTTTCCTCCTGCCCTGAAACCGGTCGGGCGGCGGCGGGAGTCGCCGCTACGGACGTCATCGCCCGCCACCCATCGGCCAGCTTCGTGATCACCTCCAAACGCTCGGTCGAAGAATGGCTCGGCCTGTTCGGCGACCCGATCCTCGGCAACAGCGTCTCCCAGCGCTTGGCTAACGCCAGCTACCAGATGGTCATCGAAGGCGAGAGCTATCGCCAACGGCTCTCACCGTGCCGCGCCCTTCTCGAACAGAAGGAGCTGTTTGACCCACCAACCTCAGACTGACACCCAACCATCTACCGGCGGCTCACCTGGTCAAGTGACTGTGGCCATGGGTGGTCAAAAGACCCTGGCTATCGACACTCCGCTCGCGCGCTCGACATCGAAGCCGCCACCGTCAACATGGCCAGACTGCCTGAGACACCGCCTGTCCTGCTACTTGCTCGACCCATTCCGAGCGGATGGCCGTCTGCGTTTCCAGCCGCCGGGCTACGCAGGTGATGTACCTGGTCCGGTTGTAGCACTGGTGTTGCGTGACATGATTTGGGCCCAAGATCGCCAGCTGAGCGGCGAATATACTTGATCGCAGCGGAGACACTCTGAGAAATGGAACCTGAGCGATGACGGATAGAGACGTGACAGAGCACGTGGTGCGACTTTCGATCGCGGTCGACTGGTACGTTGAGCGAGAAGCCGAGCGAAGCCGGAACCAGAGCAGGCATTTCGACGACTCCGTTGCGCCGCTGCGGGACACGCTGCTCGGGGTCAAAGACGACTACCCAGAGCTGTACGGCCAGCTACGCAGCGAGTTGCTCGGTGGCTGAGATCACCAGGATCTCTGCACAGGGCGACTGCGCTGAGCACTGATACTGCGCTCTGGTTTCGCTCACTCGAGTCCGAGACGTATCGGGAAGGTGCATTCAAAGCAAAAGATCAACGTCAGCCGCGCACAGCACCCACGCAACGGCGCATGGGTCGCATTCCTTGCATACGACGCCATTCCGTACTCCGACACCAGCCGCTCCTGGTCTTGGGTCGTCCGTTACCCAAATGATCAACGATGGCACCACCCCGGCCATAGCCATGGCGATCAGACCGAACGGACGCTTGATAAGATACGAGCTACCCTCGTACGCGAGGTATTGCGATACTGCGACTCCTCGACGGACGAGGGCCGCCTCGTCGATCTCTACGTCGAAGCGGACCACGAGCAGTTCCAGAATCTGGCTCAAAACTGGCCGTCCCTTGATGTCGCTGTTCGGCGAATCGACAGCCGAGAGAACCCCGCCAGATTGACAAAAGGGGATCAGCAGGCCCGGGCGCCTAAACTGGCTTTAGCCTGCCTACGCGAGCCATCACTGCGTCATGTCCTGGCTAGGCGCTCGAGCCCATCACGCCGAAGTCAAGCGCACTAGGGCCTGTTCACTCTATTTCGTCATGAAGTGGATGCAGACGAGGAGAATCTGGTTGAGGTAGTTGCGGGCGAGCTTGTGATATCTGGCGACGATGCCGCGCATCCGTTTGATCCATCCGAAACAGCGCTCGATCGCATTGCGGGCGCGGTAGGCCTCGCGGTCCAAGGGCCAGGGCTTGAGGCGGTTCGACTACGGCGGCGTAACCAACTCCCAGCCGAGTTCGGCGGCCAGCGCGCGCATCGCATCGCCCTCGTAGGCACGGTCGGCGATCAGCTGCGACGGACCAGATACGGGACCGAACGGCTCCAGCAGCCGGCGTCCCCAGGGCGCATCGCCCCAGTGGCCCGGCGTCAGGGTCATGAGCAACGGCAGCTGATCATCCAGCACCAGGGCGTGCAGCTTGGTCGTCAGGCCTCCGCGCGAGCGGCCGATCGCTTGGCGCCCCTTTTGATCCGCGCCCCCGTCCCGTCCTGATGCACCTTCACGATCGTGCTGTCGATCGAAACGCGAACGGGACGGTCCGGCTCGCGTCGTTCGAGTTGCGTCTCCAGTTCGTGGCGCTGCAGCTCGGCGAAGACGCGCTCCAGCACGCCCTTGTCGATCCAGCGCCGGCCGCGCATGTAGACCGTGTGCCAGCGGCCGTAGCGTTCGGGCAAGGCGCGCCAACTGCAACCCTCCTTGGTGACGAAGAGCCAGCCTTCGAGCACCTGGCGGCTGGCCAGCTTGCAGTTGCCGCGCGGGGTCGGCATCAGCGGCGCGATCCGCGCCCAGTGTGCGTCGGTCAGTTGCATGAGCATCGTTGACCCCGGCCGCCAGACCGTCGAATCACTCTGTCACCAGTGCCGCTTAGAGTGAACACGCCCTAGCACGGCCCACTGCTCTTCCTCGACGCCAGATCGGCTGGAGCGACCCATTGTCCGAGATGCCGCTGCTAGCGCCCTCCTGCGCGAGCTGTTCGTGCACGTCGCCCTTGACGGGAGTTCGCGACGGAGCAGCTCGGCGTGAGGACGGGGTTCGCCATCGGCTCGATTACGGACGAGCCGGTCGACGTGGTCCAGCGCGAGCTCGTCATGCTCGTGCGCGAGGAGGGCCTGCCGTCTAAGGTGCTGATGAAGCACCAGTTCACGGACTGGATGCTTCTGGACCGCGACGCCGTCGAGGACCACCCCGAGGTTGAGTTCGCGATCGACATGGAGGGCTTCGGCCTGCCGCGCATCAAGGTCGACGGCTAGGAACGCTGGGTGCTCACCCCGCCCTCGGAGCGCCCGGCCTCCCTGCTCTTCTTCGATCAGGACACGCCCGTGATGACGGCAGACGAGGTGCAGGCCCTCTAGAGCCCGCCCGACATCTTCATCTACCAGTACGCGACCGGCGGCAGGGCCCGCGGGCCTGGACTCCGGGACCTCTCCCCGAGCCCCGCTGCCAGTTGCCGCCCGAACGTCGCCGCGTCTGCCCCCGGCCACCTGCGGATCAGTGCGTTCAGCGCCCCGTCGGCCTTGATCGAATCGAGGGCGTCGTTGAAGGCGGCCAGGAGATCGCTGCCCGTGCGGACGCCCATGCAGAGGCCCTGGTCGAGCCGCGGCGACGGGCCGACCGCCTCGAGCCACCCGGCATGCTCGGCGAGCTTCGTCACTCGGACCTGTGCGGGCCAGGTACATGGAGGGGCGTGGCGGGTAGCACGGGCCCGCAAAGTCGATTAACTCGTCGCGTTCGGCGGTGATGCTCATGCCGGCGATGATGACATCGAATTGCTCCTCGACCAGGTGCGGGATGAGCGTGTCGCACTCGTGCAGGATCCACTCGCACTTCAGGCTGGCGCACGGGCACAGCTCGTCGCCCAGTTCGCGCTCGAGGCCGTCGATCTTGCCCTCGTCGTTGACGAAGTCGAAGGTGTGGTAGTCGACCACGGTGGCGATGACGATGTCGCCGCCGCACGAGAGGAGCAACGGCAGGAGCGCCGCCGTGGCGAGCAAGGACGTGATTCAGCACTGGACTCGATCGCCGCCGCTGTTGCCGCTCGAGCGTCGGCGTTGCCAGGTAGCGGCGCACCGTGTCCCGCGCCAGGCCCATCTCTCGGGCCACGCTGCGTTGACTCTTGCCCTCGACCAACACCTTGCGCCGCAGCGCGTAGATGTCCATCACTCCGAGCATCCGTCTCTCCCGACCGGCATTTGCACCCGTCGATTACAGGTTGGGGCCTGGCCCCAAGTGGCCTGACTTTAGAGCGATCAATACAGTCCGTGAGCACGCGCAAGACGATGCCCCCGGCGCTCGACGTCCACTCGCCACGCCCGAGCAGACACCTAGTCGATGCCAAGCTCGCTCCCTCCGACACGGGGCCTCTCGTGGGCGGAGTTTATGGCGGATGAGGAGACGCGGCCGTCCAGGGTCTCACCCGGCGCGAGGCACTACGCTCCCAGTCTTCGACTGGGCGCTCGAACGGGAGCAGGAGTGCAGGCTCGCGGGGCGGCCTGGTAGACGGATGCAGGGGACATCGCTGTTGCGGCGGAGTTCCCCGCTCCCTCCATGTGTCCGGCATTTCGTCGTGTCCGCAACACCAGCCTCCCCGGAGACGGTGGTTCGGCTCTCGACAGGTCGCTCGGCCGCTAACAGCAGTCGGGCCTTGCCGCTGCCGGTGGGTAACTGGAAGGAGGGGGACATCGCCATTGCTGCGGTATCCCGGCTCCATGTACTGCGGTCTCTGTCATGGCTGCGAGCAACTCTTCCCAGTCGGTCAGTCGTTGTCGATGATCGTCATCACGCCCTCCTCGTCGGCGATACTCGCGCCGCTGGCTTCCAGTAGACGTACCAGGAAGACCTCCGTTGACTCGACCAAGTTGTCGTCTTCGATATTCACCTGTCCCGTCTTGCTAGTCTCGCCGGGGGCGAAGACGAACCAATGATCACCATCCGTGATCCAGTAGTCATCCCACCAGTAGGCCGGGTAGGGCGGATACGCTGCGCCGAAATGAAAATCGGTATCCCACCTAACACGAATCTCGTGCGCCGCCGCCTTCGACAGCGTAACGGTGAAGGCGACAGTGCCGTCGCTCTCGTTGGCAGACGCATCGGAGATGGAGGCGGTGACCCCACTCGCCGGGATGTCGTCGTCAGCCACAGCCACGGTGGCCGCCCCGGCACTGCTGGACACGGTGTAGCCCTGCCCGGCGCTCACCGTGGCAGTGACCGAGCCGTCGGCTTCGTCAGCGCTATCATTCGTCGTGGCGACGGTCAGCGTCGCGCTGCCGCTCGTCGGAATCGTCACGGTCTGCGAACCGGTCGCGACGCCGTAGTCGCCCGTCTGCGACACCGCAACGCTGACCGACAGCGCCGACGCCGGCACCGGATTGGCAGTCAGGGTAAAGCTGGCGTTCCCGCCCTCAGTGATGCCCGAACCTCCGCTGATGCTCACCTCCGGCGTCGCTGGCGGTTCGGCGTCATCGTCAGCCACGGCAACGTTGGCCGAACCTGCAGTGGTGGACACGGTGTAGCCCGAGCCGGTGTTCACCGTCACCGTGACCGAGCCGTCCGCTTCGTCTACCGAATCGTCCGATGTTGCAATCGTGAGCGTATATCTGCCGCTCGTCGGAATCGTCACGGTCTGCGAACCGGTCGCGACGCCGTAGTCGCCCGTCTG
>JAJDWB010000013.1 GCA_022825855.1 Dehalococcoidia bacterium | reverse complement strand
GGCACGGCCCTGCGCTGCGGCGAGTCCGCCGACGGCCTGCCCATCGGCGTCCAGGTCCTCGCCCGACCCTGGCGCGAGGACATCACCCTCGCACTCGCCGCCGCCCTCGAAACCGACCTCGGCGGCTGGCAGCGCCCTCCGGTCCCCTCTCCCCGAGGGAGAGGGTTAGGATGAGGGCCCTTCCGCCGGCAACACCCGATCAATCCAGTCCACCAACAACACCCACAGATCCTCCCGGCGCTGACGCAGGGAATGCGTCGCGCCGTCGAGGATATGCAGCTCGCGGCCCTCGCCGGCCACCGAGTAGACCCACTCCGACAGCCGCGGCGGCAGACGCCAGTCGGCCCCGCCGTGAATCAACAGCAGCGGCCGCGGCGCAAGCGAACGCACCTCGGTCGGCTCAATACCCATCGTCTGTGTCGACAGGGCGCACGTCCCGGCCACAAAGGGCGATCGAGCCGCCGCCCGAATCACGATGGCGCCCCCGTAGGAATGCCCGAGCAGCGCCATGCGGCTGACTCCTTGCGCCGCCAGCCACTCGATCCCCGCCAGCACATCCGCCGTACCGTCGTCGATCGGTCCCGGTGACGTCTTGACGCGAAAGTCGAGCCGCAACGCGCCGACGCCGGCCTCTGCCAGCGCCTCCGCCAGGTCGCCGTAGATCCCCTCCGCCGGACCGTCGAACCCACCGTCGAAGCCGCCCACGCAGATCACGGCGCCGCGCGCGCCCGCCGCCGGCTCCGCAGGATGCCAGCGCGCGTCGATCGGCCCCTGCGCGGATCCAATAGTGACGTCGGACATCGCCATGACGCTTGATACGCTACTTGGGCGTCCACGAGGAAGGCCCGTCCATGACCTTTGTTCCGACCGATGCCGCCCGCGAGTCCGATGCCCAGGCGGCGCTGCAGACCGCGTTCGCGCCCCAATCTGTCGCCATCGCCGGCGTCTCGCCGCGCACCACCGGCTGGGGCGGTGGCCAGATGTTCCTCCGCGCCATCCGCAATCTCGACCGCGTCCCGCAGGTCTACTGTCTCAATCCGCGCGGCGGCGAGCTCGACGACGGCACGCCGCTCTACCGCTCGCTGGCCGACGTCCCCGGTCCGGTCGAATCGCTGATTTCCGCCGTGCCCGCCTCGGCGATCCTCGGCCTGGTCGACGACGCCGTCGCCAAGGGCGTCAAGGTCGTCCACCTGTTCACCGCCGGATTCGGCGAGACCGGCAGCGTCGAGCGCGCCGAACTCGAAACCGAAGTTCTGGGCAAGTTGCGCCACGCCGGGATTCGCCTGATCGGCCCGAACTGCATGGGCATTCACTCGACCCGCGGCGGCGTCTCCTGGATGGACGACGGCGGTTCGACCCCGGGACATGTCGGCATGCTCTCGCAGTCCGGCATGAATGCCTCCGAGGTCGTCGGCCACGGCGCGCGGCGGGGAATCAACTTCTCCAACGTCGCCTCCTTCGGCAACGCCTCCGATCTGAACGAGGCCGACTACCTCGAATTCCTGGCCAACGATCCCGACTCTCACCTCGTGCTCGCCTACCTCGAAGGCATTCGCGACGGCCGCCGCTTCCTTCGCGTCGCCCGCGAGATGTCAAGCTGCCGCAAGCCCTTGGTCGTGCTCAAGGGCGGCCTCACCGAGGCCGGTTCTCGCGCCGCCGCTTCGCATACCGGCTCACTCGCCGGCTCCGCCCAGATCTGGAACGCGGTACAGAAACAGGGCGGCTTCATGCCCGCCCACAGCGTTGAGGAACTGCTCGACCTGGCCGTAACCATCGAGCGGATGCCGGCCGTTGCCGGACCGCGCTGCGCCGTCCTCGGCGGCGGCGGAGGCGTCTCCGTACTGGCCGCCGACATCTGCGATCGCAACGACATCCCCGTCCCCTGGTTCGCGGAGCAGACCCAGCAGGTGCTGCGCGAGTTCACGCCTGTCGCCGGCACTTCGATTCGCAACCCGCTCGACGCCGGCTTCATGCTCGAGGGCGATCAGATGGAGACCGCCCTGCGCGCAGTCGCCGACGACCCCGGCATCGACTGGTTGATGGTCCACACCGGCGCAGACGGAGGCGGTCCGCGTGGCCGCCAGGACAGCTACGCCCGGCAGATGGCCGATGGTCTCGCCGCCGTCGCCCCCAAACTGAGCAAGCCGCTCGCCGTCGTCATTCGCCAGGCGCGCACCAGCGAGGGATTCGAGCGCGGCCTCGATCTACAGCATCGACTCAACGACCACGGCATCGCCTGCTTCCAGAGCATCGAAGCCTGCGCGCAGGCGGTGCGGCGATATCTCGACTGGCAGAATCGATAGGCTGTCGACATGGCCTGGATCAAGCCGAGCAGACTGCTGAGGGCGCCGGACTCCAGCGTCACCGCGTTCGATGCCCGCAGCGCCACGCTGCGGATCGATGGACTCTTCTGCGGCGTCTGCGCCAACCGTGTCGCCAGCTCGCTCAGCCGCCTCGACGGCGTCGAGTCCGCCTCCTGCGACCTCGAGAGCGCCACCGCGACCGTCCGCTTGACCGAATCGATTAACCACGAGGTCCTGGAGCAGGCGGTGCTCGACGCTGCCTACGCCATGCCCCTGCGCCGCGCCGCTGAGCGCGCGGCTCGGGCGGTCGGATTCTAGCCATGCCGAGGACGCCCAGTCTGGGCGCGCACGTGTCCTCGGCCGGAGGCATCGACAAGGCGGTCGATCGCGCCGTCGATGTCGGCGCCGAGTCCTTCCAGATCTTCGGCGCAGCCCCACAGATGTGGAAACGCAAGCACCATCCCGACGAAGACACCGAGTCCTACCGCGAGAAATTCAAGCAGGCCGGACTCAAGTCCTCCTACATCCACGCCGTCTATCTGATCAATCTCGCCTCCCCGGACGACGACCTGCTGCGCAAATCGACCGACACGCTGACCGCCGAGCTCGATCTCGCCTCGCGCATCGGCGCCGACGGCGTCATCTTCCACGTCGGCTCGCACATGGGCTCCGGCTTCGACCACGCCCTGCCCCGCATCGCAGCCTCCATGTCCGAGGCGCTCGATCGCACGCCCGATGACGCCCTGCTCCTGATCGAGAACAACGCCGGCGCCGGCCGGTCGGTCGGCTCCAGCTTCACCGAGATCGCTGCAATCATGGACGCCGTCGACCATCCCCGCGTCCGCGTCTGCCTCGACACATGCCACGCGCACGCCGCCGGCTACAACGTCGCCACCGTCGCGGGACTGAAGGCCGCCATGGATGAGTTCCAGCGCGAAATCGGCGCAGAGATGCTGTCCGCCATCCACGCCAACGACTCCAAGACCGAGCTCGGCTCGGGCAAGGACCGCCACGAGAACATCGGCCAGGGCACGATCGGCATCAAGGCCTTCCGCCGCATGGTCCGCAACCGCATCCTGCGCAAGGCCGCTTGGCTGCTCGAAGTCCCCGGCATCGAGGGCGGAGGCCCCGGTCAGGCCGATGTCGCCCTGCTCAAGGCTCTGCGCGACGAGCCCGCACTGCCGGCCGTGCCGACCCCGACCGCCTGAGTCCCAGACTCCCGCAGCTACGACGCCGCCCGCGCCCGCCGCGACCCACGCCCCGGTTGCCCGACATCCGGCATCACCTCGACCCCGTAGACGTGCCCGACCAGGCTCAGGAACGACAGCGCCGCGTCGCTCAGCGTCCGCCGCCGCCGCCGAATCACGGCAATGCTGCGCCGGATCGGCATCGCCGATTCGATCTCGATCGGCGCCAGCTCGCCCCGCCGGAGCTCCTCTTCCACTGCCACCTTGGGCAGGAAGGCCAGACCCAGCCCTCGCAACACCAGCCGCTTCGCCATCTCCAGGCTGTCGACATCGATCGAGTGCCGCGGCGACGCGCCCGAGTTGTGGAACACCGCCTGGCTGATCGCGTGATAGCTGCTGCCCGTGTCGAAGAAAATCACCGCCTCGTTGGCGATCGCCGACGGCGAGATCGGTCCCTGTCCGGCCAGATCGTGATTCTGCCCCGCCAGCAGCACAATGTCGTCCTCGTACAGCGGCACCGACTCGATCTCCGCGTGCCCAAGCTCACGCTCGAAACCGATCTGCACTTCGTCGTCCAGCACCATCTGCGACACCTCGTGGCTGCGGCCCGTTCGGATCGAGATCTCCACGTTCGGCTGCGCCGCCGCATAGCGCTGCAGCAGACCCGGCAGCACGTACGTCCCCACCGTCGGCGCCGTGCCGATCACCAGGCTGCCGCCTCCGCCCGCGCGCAGCGCGTGCACCGCCTCCGCTGCATCCCGCGCCGCCTGCAGCGTCCGCTGCGCATGCGGTAGCAGCGTCCGACCCGCATCCGTCAGCCTCACCCGACGTCCCAGCCGCTCGAACAGCACCACCCCCAGTTGCGCCTCCATCTGCGCAATCCGAGCCGATACCGTCGGTTGCGTCAGATTCAGCCGTTCCGCCGCTCGCGAAAAGGATCGCGCCGACGCCACCTCCACAAACGCTTCCAGCCGAGCCAGGTCAATCCCGTGAATACCCTGCATCGTGCCTGCCTCGCTCTCTGTGCGTACCCTTCTAGCTCGACCGTACGCCCGTTTTGCGCACGGTGGCGTCCCCGTACACGCCCAGTTGACAAGCAAGCCGCACAGGATCCTCAAGCGCCTTCCGTCCGCGCTGATTCAGCAGCGCCTCCTCTTCCGCCCGACCCATCTCCGACAGGCACTCGGCGCCCTCAATCACCGTCACGAAACACCCCGCGCAACGGCACTGCATGTCGCACTGGTTCGGCCACCACATCCCCGCGTCGCGAGCCGCCTGCATCAGACGCTCCCCGTCGGGAACCTCAACCGTCAGCCCCGACGGTTCAATCGTGACCATGTGCCGACGTTCCCGCATCGGCTCAGCCCGTCCCCGCCGCGACGTCTGCCCGTCGGATGCCCGCGAAACCAAGGAAGTCGTCCTCCCAGCTCAGGACCTGCTCCACGAATCCCCTCGGCACCGGGCGAATCTGCGATGTGTCGATCCCGTCCGTCGAGAGCGTCTCCGGCGGCGGACCGACCTGGATGTTCTCCTCCGCCATCTTCTGCATCACCGCATCCACGACCTGGCCACGCTGATCGGGATCGAGCCCCTCCTCGATCGCCGTCCACTCCATGTCCAACACCAGGTCGACAAAACCGCTCGTCACCATCAAGCCCTCTTCCGAGAGCTGCTCCGCAATCCATTCCCCGGCTTCATTCATCAGCGCTTCGCTTGGTCGTGGCATCGGTTCGATCGCTCCTCTGTCCGCTCAATCAGTCGCCGACGATCTCCGGTCGATGACTGTCCGTAATCGTCACGTCGTTGTCGACCCCCAGCCCCGACTGCAGCACCACGATCAGCAGCATCAGCAGGACGATGCCGCCGATCAGGATCATCAGCGGCCGCCTCAGCCGCCGGCCCAGCGGCCCCAGAGTCCGCGACGCGGCCGCCAGAACGCTGTCCAGCGCCCCGCTCAGACCTCGGACGAAGGTATGCGTCGACATGAACCCATGGTACCCCCGACCAAGTCGCCTCCATGCTTGACCGCGTCACGGGACACCGGAACAATGAGCAGCGAACAGAGCATTCCAGGCACAGCGGTCGCGCAGGTCGCCCCGAGCCGGCGAATCAGCCTGCGCAACCCGGTCAACACAGCGAGCGAGCAACACCATGACCCGACCCATCCTCCACACCGAGATGTGCGATCTCCTGGACATCGAGTACCCCATCGCGCTGGCCGGCATGGGCCCGACCGTCGGCGGCGGCCAGGGCGGCGTCGCCGGACCCGAACTCGTCGCAGCCATCTCCAACGCCGGCGGACTCGGCGTGCTCGGCGCCGCCGGATTCCCGCCCGACCGCCTCGAAGCCCAGATCCGACGCATCCAGGACCTCACCGACCGCCCCTTCGGCGTCGACATCCTCGTTCCCTCCAACGTTGCGGCGCGCCCCAGCGGTCGTCAGCGGCCTGCGGACCCGCGCGACCTCCTGCCGGACGACCACAAGCAGGTAATCGGCGGCATCCGCGCCGATCTCGACCTGCCCGACGTCCAGGCCCCGCGCGCCGATGTCCGCACCCCGCGCTTCACGCCGCAGGACCAGGTCGACACGATCACCGGTATGCAGGTGCCCGTGCTCGCCACCGGACTCGGCAATCCCGCCCCCTTCGTCGACCAGGTCCACGAGGCCAACGGCAAGGTCATCTCCCTCGTCGGCAACGTCAAGAACGCCCGCCGCGTCCACGAGGGCAACGCCGACATCGTCGTCGCCCAGGGCCACGAGGCCGGCGGCCATACCGGACGCATCGGCACCATGGCCCTGCTCCCCCAGGTCCTCGACGCCGTCGCCCCCAAACCCGTCATCGCCGCCGGAGGCATCGGCGACGGACGCGGACTCGCCGCCGCCCTCGCCATGGGCTGCGTCGGCGTCTGGTGCGGGACCGTTTTCATCCCCACCCAGGAAGCCAACCTCGACGAGTTCCGCAAGCGCCGCATCCTCGCCGCCAACGACGAGGACACCCGAGTCACCCGCCTCTACTCCGGCAAGACCATGCGCAACATCACCAACGAGCTGATCGAAGCCTGGGAAGACTCCGGCGCCCAGGCCCTGCCCATGGGCCTCCAGGGCCTGCTCATCGCCGACATCGCCGAAGCCGCCAAGCAGGGCGAACGTGAAGACCTGCTGATGAACGCCGCCGGCCAGATCAGCGGGCTCCTCCACGAGCTCCGCCCGGCGGCAGAGGTGTTAGAGGAGATGGTGAGGGAGGCAGTCGAGGTGTTCACGTCGAGGTTGCCTGCGAACGTCAAGGCCGCCGTCTCCGCCTAACCCGTCATTGCCGCGCCCCGCCGCGGCAATCTCGCTGATGCCACCGCCGATGTCGTGGCTCGGCACGGCTATGACGAAGTCACAGACTCCGGCTGTTCGTCATGTGAACTGGCCGCAGACGAGCCTTCACTCCCCCGCCCCGCGCTCCAACCCCTCATACACCCATTCCCGGTGGCCGATCCGGACGACGTTGACGTCGCGTTGATCTTCCCCGAATTCGAACACAATCCTATGTTCGCCCACCCGGACGCGGTACAGACCATCCAACGGCGGACGCAATGGGATCGTGTCAAGTGCGTACGGGTCGTCCTCCATCTCGCGGAGTGCCCTCCGCACGAGTCGCCTGGGCGCCGGAGCCAACCTGGACCGTTGCGCCCTCGCCTCCTCCGACACGTTGACCCGATAACGCACAGCTACTCAGCTATGCCGTCTTCTGCATCGAGATCGTCCAGGGTGTAGTACCGGCCAGCCTTGATGCCCTCCCGCGCCTCGCGCGCGAGCTCCAGCAGCGCCTCTTCGATCTCCGGCGTCAACTCAGGATCGTCGAACTCGTAGTACAGCCCGTGCAAGGGGTCGACCAGCGGTACCCAGAGACCGCCATGGTCGTCCCGCAGCAGGATGCCCTTGCGGCCCTCCGTCCACTCATACTCCGGATAGCGGCGATTAAACTCGTCAACCGTGATCGACTTCCGCCGCCGGATCTCCGTCATCGGCGTCACTTCCCGTTCCAAACCCGGTTCGCCTTCGACTTCCCGACTCACCATGATGTCCTCCTCGCCTCACGATATGCGATTCTGACTCACTCCCCCGCCCCGCGCTCCAACCCCTCATACACCCGATCCCGATGTCCAATCCGCGTCACCGTCACTTCACGCTCCCCCGGCCCGGGACGAAAGATAATCCGATAGTCGCCCACACGAACGCGGTACCTGATCTCCCGCCGCTGAAGCGGAATCGTATCCAGCGCGTACGGGTCGTTTTCCATCTCACGCAGCACTCGTCGCACTTCCCGTTTGGGCACGGGAGCCAGCTCGCGAAGCTGCGCTCGCGCCTCGTCTTCCAGAGGGACGCGGAAGCGCACCGCTACTCGTCATCCCAGAATGACTCGTCCTGGTCCAGCTCATCGAAGTAGGTGAAATGTCCCGCCTTGACCCGCTCCATCGCCCTGCGCGAGTGCTCGACTAGCGCGTCTTCGATCTCCGGCGTCAACTCAGGATCGTCGAACTCGTAATGCAACCCGTGCAGCGGGTCGACCAGCGGTACCCAGAGACCGCCATGGTCGTCCCGCAGCAGGATGCCCTTGCGGCCTTCCGTCCACTCATATTCCGGATAGCGGCGATCGAACTCGTCAAGCGTGATCGACTTGCGCCGCCGAATCTCCGACATCGGCGTCACTTCCCGTTCCAAACCCGGTTCGCCTTCGACTTCCCGACTCACCATGATGCCCTCCTCGCCTCACGATATGCGATTCAGACTCATTCCCCCGACAACCGCTCCAACCCCTCATACACCCACTCCCGATGCCCAATCCGAATCACCGTCACCTCCCGTCGACGCGGCCCGGGCCGAAAGATGATCCGATAATCACCCACCCGAACACGATGGAACGGTTCCGGGCGATCTAGCGGAATCGTGTCGAGAGCGTACGGATTGTTCACCATCTCCCGAAGCACTCGACGAATCTCCTTCTTGGGAACCGGCGCCAACGCGCGTAGCTGATCATCGGCGTCGGCGTTCAGCGTGACTCGAAAGCGCATGAGCTAGTCATCGGTCCAGAACGATTCGTCTGCATCCAGCTCGGCAAAGTCAACACCCCCACCATTTCTGACCTCTTCCAGAGCCCTGCGTGAAATCTCCGCGAGCGCTTCCTCGGCTGCCGCCGTGAACCCCGGCTCGTCATAGCCGTAAGGCAGACCGCGCTCCGGCTCGATCATCGGAACCCAGCATCGACCGTCTGCGTCGTACATCAACCGATTCCGCCTGCGCCGCTCCGACCACTCCCAATCGGGATACCGCTGACAAAACTCTTCAAACGGAATCGCCTCATGCCGCCGAATCTCCGACATCGGCGTCACGTCCCGTTCCGCGTCCAACCCGCCGTCCATCTTCCTGATCGCCATCTCGGCCTCCTGTAAGCCAGCATACGCACTCTCCCACCCTTCATTGGCAACGCTCACATGTTCTGATAAGTTCAATCCTGCTCCCGGTGAAGCAAAGAGAGCACAACCCATGACACACGCCCACAACCCTCAAATCCACGCCCATCCGCCCGCCGCCAACCTCCGTTCAGAACCGTGCAGAACCGAACGCTATCGAACAAGATCGAACAAACCCGAACAAACCCGAACGCCGAGACCTGACCAGGACTGACCACTTCCAACCACTTCCAACCACCCGAATCTCCGCGATGTCCCGCAAGACACTGAAAATCCTTGCCAGACCGCTGTGTGTTCGCCTCGAGAGAAAAATCTCTACCAACCACCCCGTGTCCACGAAATCGCCTCCTACAATCCGAACATGAACCAAACAGCTCTCGACGGCGTCCGCATCCTCGACCTCACCTCCGAGATGGGTTGGTACGCGGGCAAACTGCTCGCCGACCTCGGCGCGGACGTGATCAAGGTCGAGCCGGTAGGCGGCGACCCCTCCCGCGGCCGGGCGCCCTACTGGAACGGCGCGCCGGGACGCGAGACCTCACTGCGCTTCTGGTACTTCAACGCCAACAAGCGCTCGGCCACCGTCGACCTCGGCCAGTACGACGGCCGCTGGCTGTTTGGCGAGTTGGTCAAGACCGCCGACATCGTGATCGAGTCCTGGACCGCCGCCGAGCGCTCCGAGCTGGCGGAACTCGGGCTCGATCCCGTCGCCTGTATGGACGCCCAACCGGCCTTGATCTGGGTCTCGATCACGGGCTTCGGACTCGACGGTCCACGCTCCGGCTGGCAGGTCACCGACCTCATCGCCCAGGCCGCCTCCGGCATCGCCACCCTGGCTGGATACCCCGACGGCTCCCCCATGCGCATCGCCGGCAACCAGGCCTACATCGTCGCCGGCATCTCGGCGGCCCAGGGAGCGCTCCTCGCCCTGCTCCAGGCCGAGGCGACCGGCGCGGGACAGCGGGTCGAGACCTCGATCCAGGAAGCGCTCTCGATCTGCCAGGAAACCGCGCATCTGCAGTGGGACTTCCAGGGCGTCTCGCGCGAGCGCATCGGCGAGCAACACCGCATGCCCGGCATCGGCACCTACCAGACGCGCGACGGCTACATCTACTCCGCCGTCGGCATTCCCGGGTTCGGCTCCCCCTGGTCGGAGCTGATCCGTTGGATGGACGAAGAAGGCCAGGCCGAGGATCTGACCGAACCCGTCTACGCCGAGACCTTCGCCAACTTCAACATGCGCGCCCTCGGCATGCAGGAGGAGCTGGCCAAGCTCGCCCCGATCATGAACCGGGCCCAAGAAGTCCTGACCGCCTTCTACGCCTCCAAGACATCGCTCGAGGCCTACGAGCAGGGACAGGCCCGCCGACTGCTGATCGGCATGGTCGCTTCGCCCGCCGACATCGGCGACGACGAGCACCTCAAGACCCGTGAGTGGTGGCTGGAGATCGACCAGCCGACCAAACTCGGCGCCGACGACGCCCATGTTCGCTTCCCCGGGCCGCCCTACCGGCTCTCTGAAACACCGGCCGAGATTCGCCGTCCGGCCCCGCAGATCGGCGAACATAACCAGCAAGTCTGGGTGGACGAAGTCGGCATTCCTGCCGAGGACCTGATCGCATTCGCCGGAGAGGGCGCCGTATGACCTCACAGACATCGCTCAACGGCACAACGGCCGCGCGGCCGCTCGACGGCATCCGCGTCGCCGACTTCTCCTGGTTCGGCGCAGGGCCGATCGCCGGACGCACGATGGCCGACTTCGGCGCCGACGTCATCCGCATCGAGTCCGAGGCCCGCGTCGACGGCCTCCGCCTGGGACAGCCCCAGAAGCCCGGCAAGTCCGGCTACAACGTCTGCGCCTACTTCAACAACTTCAACGCCGACAAGCGCTCCTTCCTGCTCAACATGTCGGCCGAAGGCTCGCGCGAGGTCGCCCTGCGCATCGTCGAGCGCTCCGACATCTTCCTCTCCAATCTCACCCCCCGCGTGATCGAGCGCTGGGGATTGACATACGAGGAACTCTGCGAGGTCAAACCCGACATCATCGCCGCCTACCAGCCGATGCAGGGCACCTGGGGACCGCACCGCGATTTCCTCGGCTTCGGCGCCGTCCTCACACCGACCACCGGCATCTCCCATCTCTCCGGCGATCCCGACCGCCGCCCGGTCGGCGTCGGCACCAACTACCCCGACTACGCCATCAATCCCGGCCACACCATCATCGCCATCCTCGCCGCCCTCCGCCATCGCCGCAAGACCGGCAGAGGCCAGCGCATCGAACTCGCCCAGATCGAGTCGGTCGCCGCCACCATGGGACCCGCCCTGATGGACTACACCGTCAACGGCGTCAACCAGGATCGCAAGGGCAATCGCTCGACCTGGATGTCCCCGCACGGCATCTACCGCTGCGCCGACGACCCGTCCGGCCGCGAGCGCTGGATCGCCGTCGCAATCCGCGACGACGCCGAATGGGAATCCCTTTGCGCCCTCGCCGCAGGCTCGTCCTTCGCCTCCGAAGATCGGTTCGCTACCCTGCTCGGCCGCCGCCGGAGCGAGGCCGAGCTCAACCACGCCATCTCGGACTGGACCGCCTCCTTCGACGCCGCATCCCTCGCCGTCCACCTGCAGTCGGTCGGGGTCCCCGCCGCGCTCGTCCAGGACGCCGAAGACATGTGCGAGCACGACGACCACCTCGCCCAGCGCGGCTTCTACGCCTACCTCGATCACCCCGAAACCGGCATCTCGCTCTACGACGGACCCACGGTCAAGCTCCACGAAACGCCCGGCTACCTCGCCTCCCCGGCCCCGCTCTTCGGCGAGCACACGTTTGAAGTCGCAACCGACGTGCTCGGCTACTCGGCCGAAGAAGTCGCGGAGCTCACCGCCTCGGGCGTGCTGTCCTGACCCTGCCTAACCCTCGCCGCCGAAGCCCAGTTCGCGCTCGAGGAACGGACCGACCGGCTGGATGCCCTGCGGCATGAAGTCCCAGTGACCGCACGGCAGCCAGACCAGCTCCTTCGGCTCCGACAACAAGTCGTAGAACCGCTGCGTCGCCTCCGGCGTGATCAAGTCGTCCCGCTCGCCGGCCACGACCTGCACCGCCCGCCCCGCCATCAACGGCGCATAGACGCCCGGATCCGTCAACCGGTCCGCCAGCTCGCCCGCGCTGCCGCCCCGACCCGACAGCGTGCTCGCCCCCGAGATGCAGAACGACGCCGCCCCGACCCGCTCGTCAACTCCGACAAACGGCGCACCGCGCATCCCGCCCATCGAGAACCCCACAAACCCGACCCGCTCGGCGTCGACCTCCGGCCGCTCCGACAGGTAGTCCAGCGTCCGCATCCAGTCGACCACGGTCTGCAACGACTGGTCCAGCCGACGCATCGGCCAGCGCTGGAAGTCCTCCATCGAGACCGCTCGCCGGGCCCGCTCGCCGTGCCCCGCCTGGTCGATCGTCGCGCAGATCGCCCCGCGCTGGACCCACTGCTCCGCCGGCCAGAGCACGTAGTCGCTGGACTTGTCCAGCGTCCCCGGATGCCCGACCAGCACCAGCGGTCGCTGACCCTCGGCCTCGGCCGACTGAATCAACAACCCGCTCATCCGCTCGTCGTAGCGCGACGTGATCTCAAACCGCTCCACCGAGATCCCGCCGCCCTCACCCGCCGGCGCAGTCTGCGCCTCAAACGGCAGATCGCGGTCATAACCGAACGCCAGCTCCCGCAGTAGATCCAACTGGCCCGTGTCGTCACTCATATCGCAATGCCTCGGCAATCGTCGTCCGCGCGGCCTGCCGCGCGGGGAAGTAGGTCAGCACCAGCGACGCGATGAACGCGCCGAACAGGATCGGCAGGATCGTCCCTAGCGGGACGTACATGTCAATCTCGCCGAACGTGCCCTCCGCAAACAGCCGCCAGGCGAGTCCCAGCGCGAGCGCCGTGCCCAACCCAAGTCCCAGCAGGGCGATGAATCCCATCTCCAGCAGCAACTCGAAGCCGACCAGTCGCGCCTGGAAGCCAATCGCCCGCAAGACGCCGATCTGCTGCCGCCGCTCAACCACTGCGCGCAGCGCGATCACGCCCAGCGCCGCCAAGCCCGCCACCAGTCCAATGCCGATGAACCCCTGGAACAGCGCCAGAATCGACGACTGCGTACTCTGCTGGCGCTTCAGTTCGCCCTGGATGTCAACGGCGAAGATCCGCAGCTCGCGCTCGATGCCCTGCGCCACGTCAAGCGAGTCCGCCCCGTCGCGCGTGGAGATGTAGTGACGCGTCGTCTCCGACTGCCCGATCACCTGGTCGGCGATCGACTCGGGCAGCAGCAGCGTCGGCAGACCGCCCTCCTCGCCGTCGAGGTCGACGAACGCGCCGCTGACCCGCTCCAGTACGCCGATCACTTCGACCTGCCGCGCGCTGGCGCCCAACCCCACCTCGACCACGATCCGCGGCAGCCGGGTCGACTCGTCCGTCACGCCGTCGGGCGTCGACCACGGATCGAGACCGCTCTCGTTGAAGCCAAAGGCGCCGTCGATCGCGTCGACGGTCACCACCGCGACCATCTCGCCGCCGGCCAGCGCCGACCAGACGTCGCGTTCGTCGTCGTAGCGGTACGAAATCGCCTGCAGTTTGATCTCCTGCCCTGCGATGAACTCGTCGTTGACCCCTCCCACCACGACCGCTTGGCGCTTGTCGAAGGCCACCGTGGACAGGTCGGGCTCGACAACGCGAATCTCGCCGTCGCTATCCAGGATGTGCTCTTCGCTCACCGGATTCCATCGCTCGGCCAGCACCGTCACCGCGCGAGTGCCGCGTTCCGGTCCGGCCTCGATCCGACCTGCGTTCTCGATGTCCGCAAGCACGTCGCTGGCGCCCGCCTCGGCCAGCCCCGCCCGAATGTCGGAGGTCTCGTTGATCTCGGTGTTGAAGGCAAGCACCTCGAACCCGCCGGCCGTGTCGCCCCCGGTGAAGGCCTGGCTGAACGAAGCGTTGATCGTGCTGAAGTTGACTAGCGCGAACGTGATCAACGCGATCATCGCAATCGTCATCCCGGTCCGGTAACGCGCCGCCGCCGGATAGGCAGCCGCCGTCCGGATCACCGGCGCCAGCCGTCCCACCCCGCCGACCACCGCCCGGATGGCGCCCACGATCAGGTCCAGATTGAAGATCAGCAGCAGCGTGCCCGCCGCCGTCAGCATCGTGCCGGCAAGCACGAACAGCTCCGGACCTCCGTTGAGGTTGTTGTTGAAGAAGTTCTCGTGCCAGTCGTTGGGGATGAACCAGAGGAACATCACGACGCCCGCCCCGACGGTGTACAGCAGGCGCTGGTTGATCCGGCGTCCCCGCATCCGGAGCTTGTTCAGCCCCATCACGATGCCCAGCGGAGCCAGCGAAACACCGGCGATGTACAGGAACAGGCTCTCCTGTCCCAGCCCGAGATTGACCAGGTACAGGCCGCCGACCAGGAACAGCACCCACCACTGCGGATTCCAGCGCAGCACCCGCCAGCCGAACAGCAGGATCCACGGAATCAGCCGTCGCGCCCGGCGGTTGCCGGTCAGTTGCAGGAACAGTGCAATCGGCGCGCCCAGGATCAGCGTCCACGGCGTCGTCAAGACCAGCACAATCCCGATGGCGGTGGTGAAGACGCCCAGCACATTGCGCAGCACCCGCCGCGGCGTCAGCGGATAGGTCTCCTCGTACTGCCCCTCCGGGACGTCGCGGATCGCGGCGACGATGTTCAGCCGCGAGGCGCGGAAGCTGGAGAACACTACCGTGATGAACGTGATCACGATCCCGATGCAGGCCGAAATCACCAGGCTCTTGATCGTCACGGTCCAGGTGAACTGGAAGCCGAAGCTCTCGAATCCCTGGTTGAGCGCGGCAATCAGGCCAACCGCGAACAGCAGGCCCAGCACCACGCCAATCACGGCCGCGCCCACGTTGTAGACCATGCCCTCCGAGATGAACGTCTGGATCAGGTCGTTGCGCTGCATCCCCACGGCCCGCGCGATACCCATCTCCGGCTTTCGCTCCTCCGCCAGCATGGCGAAGATCAGGAAGATCAGCAGGATCCCCGCGGCGACCGAGAACGATCCCATGAAGAGAAAGAGCGTGGTGAAGGCGCTGGCAATGAACTCGGCGCCTTCCAGGCTGTCGGCCTTGATCGGGTCCGTGGCGAATCGCGGCAGTCCGTTGCTCAGGTACAGGTCCGGCTTGGTTCGCTGCAGCCCGGCCAGGGCCCGGTTGATGTCGTCGTCGAGCGCGTCCGAGAATTGCAGCGGCGCATTGACGCCGCCCGCGCCGCTCACCAGGATCGTGTCCCACTGGTCGGGCGGCGACAGTCGCGAACCCAGCAGGTCCTGGTACTGAGCCATCGACAGCAGACCGCCCGCCGCCCCGGCGTCCAGGTTGCCGGTCAGCACGGCGTCGCGCCCGATTGCGGCGACCGTGTACTGGCGAGGCTGGCCCAGCACATAGAGCCGGACCTCGTCGCCCGGCTCCGCGTCAAGCTCTCGCGCCGCGATCTCGTTGATCACCACCTCATTCGGCGCCAGTTCCGTCAGACGCAGCAAATCGCCGTCCTCGTCGCGGACGGCGTTGAGCCGGTCGGCCAGCGCGGGGTCCACCCCGACGAGGAAGAACTGCGGCTCGATCAGGCCGGCCTCGGGATGCTCGATCGGCACAAGCTCAAAGCGCGAGCCGAAGATCGCGTCAATCCGCTCGTCGCCGGCGAAGTACGCCTGCAAGTCCCGCAGGACCTGGTCCGGAATCGTGTCGCCCACACCTTCGCCAGCGCTGGTGTCGATCTCTTCCGGCTCGATGAAGTGGTCGATCCGTTCCAGGCTGTCCAGCGCCAGACCTCGGATGCTGACCGCCAGCGAGTCGCCCGTGGAAAAGGCAATCGTGACAATGATCGTCGCCAGCGTCAGACCCATCGTCACCAGCACCGTCTGCGCCCGACGCCGCGGGATGTTGCGCAAGCCCATCCGCACCAGGATCGGCCGCTTGAAGAAGATGAACGCAATCACCGCCGCCGCAACGCCGGCGATGGCGACGACGATCCACATCAACCGGATCGTGGGCAGACCGAAGAGTTCTTCCATGTCGCAGTTGCCCTAGCGCTGAGAATCGTCCGGCGCAGCAGCCCGTTACGTGCCGCTAGGTGCCGAGCTGCCGGTGAATCGTCTCACCCTCGATCAACCCGTCACGCATATGAATCGTCCGGTTCGCCCGGCGCCCGATGTTCTCGTCGTGAGTGACAATCACAAACGTCTGCTGGTTGCGATCGTTCAGATCCTCGAGCAGGTCCATGATCTGGCTGGCATTGGTCGAGTCGAGGTCGCCGGTCGGTTCGTCGCCCCAGACGATCGCCGGATCGTTGACCAGCGCCCGGGCAATCGTCACCCGCTGTCGCTGCCCGCCCGAGAGCTGGGCCGGCCGATGACCGGCCCAGTCGCCCAGGTCGACCTGCTCCAGGGCCAGCATCGCCCTCTCGCGCGACTCCCGCTGGCCCACGCCGCCCAGCAACAGCGGCAGCTCGACGTTCTCGATCGAAGAAAGCACCGGCAGCAGGTTGTAGAACTGGAAGATGAACCCCATCCGCCGCGCCCGGTGGTCGGTGCGCTCGGTGTCCGGCATGTCGTGGATGCTGCGACCCTCGACGTAGATCTCGCCCTGATCGATAGTCTCCAGCCCTGACAGGCAGTTGAGCAGCGTCGTCTTGCCGCAACCCGACGGTCCCATGATCGTCACCATCTCGCCCCGCGCCACGTCCAGCGTCGCGCCGCGCAGCGCGTGCACCGGCTGTCCCGCCCCTGCGTACGTCTTGTGCACGTCGCGGGCGACGATGATCGAATCGGTCGCCGCTCTGGCGGCCGCAGACTTCTGCGGCGCGGATTCGGCTTCAAGGTCCAGCGGGCGTAAAGTCATGGAGGACTCCCAACGAGCCATGTGGCACTCGGCGCGATCACACGACAATGCCTGTCGGCTCCGCCCCAGCCTATCCCGCCCCCGCGTAATCGCGGCGTCATCGACCCGGAAAATCGCGGTCAGCTCGCGGGAGTGTAGAGCAGCGCATAGCGGCTTCGCCGTGATCGCCTAGCGTTCGTGCCAACCCTCAGAGCGAACGAATGGAACCCCTCATGACCGAATCCGCCAGCCTGATGGAGACCGCCGATCAGTTCGCCAAAGACCTGATCGCCAACAACGTCGCCGGTCTGATGCCGGTCTTTACGCCCGTCGGCATCGGCCAGGCGATGGCCATGCAGCAGGACCCCAACGCCGGCTCAGCGGCCGGCTCGACCAGCTTCGAGATCGAAGACCAGGGCGACAACCTGCTGCACATCACCTTCCGCGGCCCCGAGAGCGCCGGCGGCGACGGCGCCATCTTCACCCAGTGGGTCGAAGTCGAGGGTCTCTGGAAGGTCGACGCAATCGGCCGCGTGGAGTAGCGGTTAGGTCAGGCTCAACTCGACGTCGCCGATGTCGGGGAAGTGAATCGTGACCTCCATCCCGGCCTGTCCGCCGGGATGCAGCGCGGCCGCGCCCGTGGTGATGATCTCGCCTGGCGAGACCGTCATACCGCGATTGTTGATCTCATTGACCGTCGCGACCAACACCTCAACGGGATTGGGCCGCCCGTCGCGACCCTCCGCCACGACCTCGCCGTCGATCTGAATCGAGCAGGGCAGGCTGACGAGGTCCTTGTTCCGCCAGTCGTCAATCTCCGGACCGACGATCAGCGCCTGGTTGCCTACGCCGTCAGCCGCCATGCTGGGGAACTCGGGCACGCCGCCGAAGCGGTTGTTTGGCGCTTCAATCACAATGTACGCACTCGACACGCCGTCCAGCACCGACTCTCGGCTGTGTCCGCCATCGGCCGGCGCATACTCCCGGCCCACGCGGAACGCGACCTCGGCCTCAAGAATGCAGGCAACGAACTCATCGCCCGGGATTGAAGCGGGCGAGTCGATCACCATGCCCTCGAAGAACGGCGCCAGCACCATGTCGTCGCCGATCACCGCCGCTTTCCAGGCGACGGCCGGTCGCGGGTTGCGCGACCAGCGCTCCCAGTAGATGCGGCCGCCGTCGTCGGCGCTCTGCGGTCGGCAGGACTCCGGGATTGGCGGCAGTGGCAGGCCGTCGGCCCTGGCCTGATCGAGGAAGTCGGCGGCTTCGACGACTTGCGCGTCGCTCAGTGAATCGGACATGGCAACTCCATCGCTTGCGGCGGCTAGTGTGTCCGCAGGATAGGACGCTGCCCGTGCTGACCACACTGACCAGACGAATCCGTGCCCAAGCCCTCCGTCCGCGTCGCGACCGTGAACCCCGATACAGCGCAACCACGTCCACGAACGTCAGTGCGAATACAATGGGCAATGGCCGACCCACGGCAGCGCCTGAGGAAAGACCCATGACCCCCGCCGCATCACCCGACATCTCCCATCATCTGCCACCCGGCGCCGACAATACTCACCCTCATCTGACCTTTCTCAGACATAATCTGACCGAATCTGACCAAATCTGACATGCCGACGCGAGAAACATCAGCCCCCAGCACCGAATCCGCGCATTCCGCCCGGAATCCGCAAAGAATTCCCCCGTGCCGGCCTAACCCTCGCCGGATCGGCAGCCGACGCAGAGCAGTGAATCAGCTCCGAACAGACCTGGGATGTCCCAATGACCAATCACACGCCGCGACCGATCGACGAGCTGGTCGAGTTCCTCTACTCGCTGGGCACGGCCGAGATCGACCACACCGGCCACGACTTCCTCACTCACCTCAAGGCCGTCAGCGACCTGTTGGTCGAGCACGGCATGGGCGACGAACTCGCGGCGGCGGGTCTGTATCACTCGATCTACGGCACCGAGAAGTTCCAGGACTTCTCCCTGCCGCTGGATCGCCGTTCCGAAGTGCGCGCGCTGATCGGCGATCACGCAGAGCGCATCGCCTGGCTCAACTGCGTCATGGACCGCTCCACCTTCGACGCCGCCGTCTCGGCCGCGCTCGGCGGAGCAACCAGGTTCTCAATCTCCGACCGCCGTGGCGCGGCCATCAACGTGCCGGCCGACCAACTCCACGATCTCGCCGTCGTGCATCTCTTCGACTGGTTGGAGCAGGTCGAACGCTCCGAATTCGGCTGGGACTACCGTCGCGACGCCTATCGCAGCATGGCCCAACTCATTGGGCCTGTCGCGCAGGCGCTCTACGCGGTTGTCTTCGCCCGCGAGCCCGCCGCCTCCGCGGACGCAGCGGACACGGCCGCCGGAGACTAGCGCGTGTCGCGCCGCGCTCCTGTCCTAGACTGCGCACGTCCTGGCGGCGTTGACGGCGCCGCCGGGCCCGACCGGATGTCCTTGAGAGGAGCATGCAGTGACGACTGACATCGACACGACCGCCGACAAGTATCTGCGCGACAAGTACGCCATCATCGGCGTCGGCGAGACCACCTACACCCGAGGATCGGGCATGACCACCCGCGCCCTCGGCACCTGGGCGATCAAGAACGCGATGGATGACGCCGGCATCCCCGCGTCCGAGATCGACGGCATGATGTCCTACTCGGGCAACGACTCGACCGCCTCACCCATGCTCGCTGGCGACCTCGGCATCCGGCTCAACTTCTACATGGACGTCCAGGGCGGCGGCTCGTCGTCGGAGGCGCTGATCGGCCTCGCCATCGGCGCGATCGAAGCGGGCATGTGCGAGACCGTCGTCATCTTCCGATCGATGAACGGCTTCTCCCAGGTCCGCATCGGCGGCACCGGCGCGCGAGCCTCGGTTCCGGTCGGCGGCGACGCGCTGCACGCCGCAGCCTACGGCTGGTTCTCGGCCGGACAGAACTTCTCACCCACCTTCATGCGCCACATGTACGACTACGGCACCACGCCCGAGCAGGTCGCGATGGTCAAGGTGATCCACTCCGAGCACGCCTCCAACAATCCCAAGGCGTACTACAAGCAGCGAGTGACCGTCGAAGACGTCGTCAACTCGCGCATGATCTGCAAGCCGCTGCACCTGCTCGACTGCTGCGTCGAGACCGACAACGCCACGGCGCTGATCGTGACCTCCGTCGACAAGGCCTACGACTACCGCAACACGCCGGCGCGCATCCTCGGAGTGGCCGGCCGCGTCTGCAAGCCGCGCATCGACATGCACTTCCAGCACGGCCCGATCTCGACCGTCGCCGGTCACTACATCAAGGACATCATCTACCGCAACGCCGGCGTCGGTCCCGAGGACATCCAGTGCACCGGCGCCTACGACGCCTTCACCTTCACCTCGATGCTGCAGCTTGAGGACTACGGCTTCTGCAAGAAGGGCGAGGGCGGAGACTACGTCTCCTCCGGCGTCATGCGACTCGGCGGCGAGCGTCCCAACAACACCTCAGGCGGACACCTCTGCGAGGGCTACACGCACGGGATGAACATGATCATCGAAAACGTGCGTCAGCTCCGCGGCGAGGTCGATTGCTATTGCCCGAAGGACGAGAACGACAGGCGCATCCACAGCTACAACTACGCGCCGCCTGAGGAGGGCGGCGGATGCCGCCAGGTTCCCAACCTGGAGATCACGCAGAACCTGGGCTGGGCCATGCCCGGCACCGGTTCCTCGCTGATCATGCGCAAGGGCTAGAGCGGAACTCAGCAACGACGACGAATCCGAACTGGAGCCGAACATGCCGCAGGGCGAATACCTGGGAATGACCCTCACCGTTCTCGACCTCGACCAGGAGAACCTGGCCTACTTCCAACATTGCGCCAACCACGACTTCCATCTCCAGCGCTGCGTCGACCCCGAATGCGACCTGCTCCGCTACCCGCCTGGCACCGCCTGCCCGTGGTGTTCGAGCCGCGAGATGGTATGGGTCCCCGTTGACGCACGCGGCACCGTCCATTCCTACGGCGAGGTCCACCACGCCATCCAGCCCGCCTTCCGCGAGCGCGCCCCCTACATGATCCTGCTGGTCGAGCTCGACACTCAGGCCGGCGAGCCGACCGAGCACGAGGCCCTGCGCGTCGCCGGCAACCTGGTCGACGCCGACGGAAACTTCGCCGGCCCTGACCTGGTCAAACAGGTCGGCATCGGCTCCCGCATGCGCATGGTCTTCGCCGACGTCGCCGAGGGCCTGTCGCTGCCGCAGTGGACCCTCGACGAGGACGCCGAGCAGCCGGACACGCCCTGGCGCTATCCCCAGCAAGTCAACGGCGTCTAGAGACGGATCCCACAGATGGCCTCAACCGGCATCCAGCGATTCCAGGGCAAGGTCGCCCTGGTCACAGGCGGCGCCTCCGGCATGGGCGCGGAGACATCGATCCGCCTGGCCCGGGAAGGCGCGTCGGTCGCCGTCGTCGGACTGCCCGACGACCCGCGCGGCGCAGATGTCGTCGCGCAAATCACCGATGCCGGAGGCAACGCCATTTACGTCGGCGCCGACGTGTCGCGTGAGGCCGACTGCGACGCCGCCGCGCAGGCAGCCGTCGACGCCTTCGGCCGGATCGACCTCTGCATGGCCGCGGCCTGCATCCTCAACGCCCACTATGTGTCGGGCGAAGTCCCGGACGATGCTCTGGCCGCCGATCGCCGAGCCGGACACATCATCAACAAGCCGGTTGAGTTCTGGGAAAAGGTGCTTTCCGTCAATCTGACCGGCGTGATGCTGACCAATCGCGCCGTCGCTCGATACATGATTGCCCAGGGCGACGGCGGCGCGATCGTCAACATCTCCTCCGGCGCGGCCAAGATTCCGATGCCCGGCTCGGCCGAGTACTCGGTCTCCAAGACCGGAGTCTGGATGCTCACCCGGGTCCTGGCGCTCGAACTCGCGCCGCACCAGATCCGGGTCAATACCGTCGCGCCCGGCGTGATCGACACGCCAATGGCGCTCGGACTCTCGCAGGACGAGGAGCGCCGCGCGGCCTTCGAGCGCTTCGTCCCGCTCGGCCGCCTCGGCGAAGCCGAAGATATCGCCGAGGCCACTCTCTTCCTGCTCAGCGACCACGCCAGTTACATCAGTGGACAGATCCTCCATCCCGACGGAGGACTGTTCACCGGCTAGTCCCCGCCGTCCGGTTTGAGCAGAAATCACGCTCGCTTGACTGCGACATTACGCACGGTCCCTAGCGTTCGCTGGAGCGGCATCAGCCGCATCACTAGATTGACCCTCGGCACGAACAGACGGAAGAGGCGGCGCTGCATTGAGCACACAAGACGTTGATATCGATGCCCTCGTGCGGGGACGACGCAGGCCCCGGCGTGTCCTCTACCTGCTGGTGCTGGCTACTGTTGCCGTGATCGCGGTGCTGGCCTGGTTCCTGACTCAAGGCGAGGAAGAGGAAGCAGTCTTCGAACCCCAGCGCGTCACTGCCACCTCCGGTCGGCTGACCACCACGCTCGAGTTGTCCGGTTCGGCCGAGGCCGCACAGACGGCATCGCTCAGCTTCGCCGCGGGCGGCGAGGTCGCGGAGGTGGCGGCTCAAGTCGGCGACGAAGTCGCTCAGGGAGATGTGCTGGCACGGCTGGATACGAGCGACGCCGAACGTCAACTCGAGACGGCCGAGATTCAGCTCCGTCTGGCCCAGCTCCGGCTTGAAGACCTGCTTGAGAGCGCATCGGCAGCGGAGATCGCCGCCTCCGAGCGCAGCCTCGCCAACGCCGAGGCGCAGCTCGTCAGCGCCGCCGCGGCGCTGGACGAACTGCAGAACCCTCCTGACCCGGGCGACATCGCCGGCGCCGAACAGGCGCTCGCCAATGCGCTGGTCCAGGTCTCGAATGCCGCCCAGGCTCTGGCCGACCTGACCGAGGACGCCTCCGCCGCCCAGATCGCACGAGCCACCCAGGCGGTCGCGAACGCGGAATCACAGTTGTCTGCCGCGCGGGAGGCCTTGGCCGACCTGATCGGCGAGCCCACTGCGACGGAACTCGCCTCGGCTGAGCAGGCAGTCGCCAATGCGCGCGGACAACTGTCGCAAGCCGAGGAATCGCTGGAATCGCTGAGCGATGAACCGAGCGCTGCCGAGATCGCAACCGCCGAGCAGGCAGTCGCGTCGGCTGCGTCGCAACTGCTCAGCGCCGAGCAGGCGTACTCGGCGCTGACGGAGGAGCCGAGCGTCGCCGAACTGGAGACGGCGAGATCCAACGCCCTCCAGGCCCGCGTGCCTGTCAGCAACGCCGAGGAGACGCTCACTGCCGCCGAGTATCGCCTCGAGCGCGCCCACGAGGATTTCTGCGACGACATCGTGGTCCTGCCGGAGATCTGCGACGCGCCTCCACCATTGCCCGAGTCGGAAATTGAACTGCTTGAATCCAAGACCGAGAACAGCGGATCAACGCTCGAACGCCGTGCCCGCGAGCTGATCAGCGCCCAACTCGGCTGGGAAACGGCGTCTAACTCCTACGAAGCAGCCGTGTCGGCCTTGGCGGCCGCCGAGGCTCGGTTGGACGCGCTGCTGGATCCGGACCCGGATGCAGTCGAACAGGCCAGAGAGTCCTTCGAAGCAGCCCAGGCGTCCCACGCGGCAGCCCGGGCCAGACTGGATGAACTCGTGGCGCCGCCGACCGACGCCGAGCTGTACCGTGCGGAACAGGCCGTGGCCGCCGCGCGTGGTGCGCTCGAAGTCGCCGAAGGACACCTTGACGATCTCCTCTCGCCAGCGGAAGACGACGACGTGTTCCGGGCCGAGCAGGCGGTCGCTGCGGCGCAGGCCGGCCTTGACGCCGCCCAGGCCGAACTCGACGACCTGCTCGGCGATGCCGATCCCGATGATGTCTTCCAGGCGCAGCAGTCGCTTACAGCGGCGCGGTCGCACCAGGATGCCGCCCAGGCGACCCTCGACGAACTGTTGGCCCCGGCCACCGAGGAGGATGTCCTGGAAGCGGAGTTGGCCTTGCTCGGCGCGCAATCGTCGCTGGACGAAGCCCGAGCGCGTCATGACGAGTTGATGACCGGCGCGACCGGCAACGCGATCGCCCAGCAGCAAGAGAACGTTCGGCTGGCAGAGATTTCGGTCGAGCAGGCGCGCTCGGCCATGGACGATCTATTGATCAAGGCGCCGTTCGCCGGCGTGGTCGAACAGATCAACGTCAATCCCGGCGATCGCGTTGGCTCGGGCGCCACAGCGATCGTAATCAGCACACCGGACCAGGTGATCGTCTCTCTCACCGTCACCGAGGCGGAGATCTTCGAGCTCGCCGACCTGCAGGTCGGGGTTGCCCTGTTCGATGCGATCGAGGGCGTCCAGTATCCGGTGCAGATTACGACGATCAGCAGGGTGCCCAACGTGGAGCAGGGCGTGGTGACCTACGCCGTCGAGGCGACGGTGCTCAGTCCGCCCGAGATCCAGCAGGTTCGGGACGAGTTGACGGCGCTGGGCGTGACGGTTCCAGAACCCAGACCGGCAGCTGCGCAGGGCGCACAAGCAGGGGGCGAGGGAGGCGGAGCAGGCGCGAATCCCCAGCAGGCGGCGCGATTCCAGGCTTTCCTCCAGTCGCTCGATCTACCGGAGGGCGTGACCGTCTTGCAAGTCGTGCAGGCAATCGCCAACGATGATCCCTTGCCCGAAGGCGTCGAATTGCCTGAGGAGTTTGAGATCACCGACGAACAGCGAGCCCAGTTGCGGGCCGTGCTCGAGCGATTCACCGGTGGCGGCGGCGCTTCGGCGGCCGGTGGACGCGCAGCCATTGACGACGATCGGCAGCTTCCCGTGGACGGCATGAGCGCCACCGTCATCCTCCTCACGGCCGTGCGCGACGAGTCCGTCTTGCTCCCGACCTCAGCCGTTCGACAGATCGAGGGCGCGCTCTTTGTGGCCGTGTCGACATCCGAACCGCCGGGCTGGGAACGGATTGAAGTCCAGATCGGCGAGTCGGACGGTACCGACGTGGAGATCCTCTCGGGCCTGGCCTCGGGAGACACGGTGTTGGTCGGGGTCGACTCGGACGGCATCGCTTACAGCGCGACGCAACTCCCGTCGGGCGGCGCGGCTGGCGGCCTCGGCGGCGGACTTCCCGGAGCCGGTGGCGCGGGCAGAGCCGGAGGCGGCTGATGATCCGCCTGCAGGGAGTGCGTAAGACGTTTCGCGCGGGCGAGTCCGCAATCCACGCGCTCGATGGCGTGGATCTCGAGATTGAACGCGGCGAGTTCGTCGCGATCATGGGCCAATCCGGCTCGGGCAAGAGCACGATGATGAACATCATCGGCTTGCTCGATCGGCCAGACGAAGGCGCCTATCTGCTCTCAGGTCGGGACGTGGCAGCGCTGGACGAACACGCGCGGGCGCGGCTGCGCGGCTCCGCCTTCGGCTTCGTCTTCCAGTCCTACTCGCTGCTGCCCAGAATGAACGCACTCGAACAGGTCGAACTGCCGTTGATCTACCAGGGCGTGCGAAACAGACGCCGCCGGGCGGCGGAGGCGCTGGTCCGGGTCGGCCTGGCCGATCGGATCGGACACACGCCGACCCAGCTCTCGGGAGGCGAGCAACAGCGAGTCGCGATCGCGCGTTCGTTAGTGGTCGATCCGTTGGTCGTCCTCGCCGACGAGCCGACCGGCGCGCTGGACACCGCCACCGGCCACGAAGTCATGACCTTGCTCAGCGATCTCGTCGATCAGCAAGGCATGACCCTGATCCTTGTCACGCATGAGCCGGAAGTCGCGGCCTTTGCCCATCGCAGCGTGCGCATGCGAGACGGCCAGATCATCGAGGACACGGGCCGGAGCGGCGCGGCAAACGCCGAGGGAAGCGCGCCGATCCGATGAGCCTCTTCGATGCCATCCGAATCGCTGTCCGGGCCATCGTCGCCAATCGGTTGCGCAGCCTGCTGACGCTGCTTGGACTCGTGATCGGCGTCAGCTCCGTGATCGCGCTCATCGCCGTCGGGCAGGGCACCCAGAAGGGCGTCAGCGATCAGATCCGCGGCCTCGGCACCGATCTGATCTTCATCGAGCCGTCGGCGGCCGCGACCACCCAGCAGGGCGGCGGCGCGGCGGTCTTGACGACCACCTTGACTCACGCCGACGCTCAGGCGATCGCCGCCAACGGCAATCCTGCGATCTCGGCCGTCACCTCGCACATCACGGGGGAAACCCAGGCGATCGCCGGCGCAAACAACGTAGGCGCGCAGTCGGTCTTCACCTTCTCCAACTACGCGGAAGTCCGCGACCTCGAAGTCGCGACCGGTTCGTTCATCGCGCCGTTGCACGAAGAGGCGGGAAGCCTGGTCGCCGTGCTCGGCTCGCGCGTCGCCGAAACGCTCTATCCCAGCGTTGATCCGATCGGTCAGGAAGTGCGGCTCTCCTTCCTTGCCGGCCGGATCGTATTCGCCTTCACCGTGATCGGCGTGCTGGAGCCGGTCGGCGGCGCGGCAGAGGCCGACGATCAGGTCTTCATCCCCTTGCTCGGTCTCGCCAACCGATTCCGCTTCCTCTACACGCCCACCGGAGAGGCGCGCGTCACGCAGATTGACATACAGGCGACGCCCGGGGCCGACACCGAGGAACTCAAGCAGCAGCTCACCGACCTGCTGCTCATCAGACACAACCGCACCGAACCTGACTTCACGGTCGAAAGCCAGGACGACCTGCTCGACGCTGCCTCGGAAGTGGCTAACACACTCTCGATCCTCCTGGGAAGCATCGCCGGAATCTCCCTCCTGGTGGGTGGCATCGGCGTCATGAACATCATGCTCGTCTCTGTCACCGAGCGCACGCGGGAAATCGGCATCAGGCGTGCAGTCGGGGCAACGGCGCGCGACATCGTCAATCAGTTTGTGACCGAGGCCCTGGCGCTCAGCGTGATCGGCGGCCTGATCGGCATCGTGCTGGGCGTGGTTGCGTCGCTGCTGGTCGACGGACGCACGGTCGGTGATCAGGAGATGACCACCGTGATCCAGGCCTGGTCGATCGCGGCCGCGTTCGGCGTGGCGGCCGGTATCGGTCTGCTCAGCGGACTCTATCCAGCCTGGAGAGCCACGATCGTCGATCCGATCGCCGCTCTGCGCAACGAATAGCGTCAGCAGATATCTTGTCGGCGAACAGCCGGCGTAGGACGCCGCGCCTTCGGATTCAGGGAGTCAAGTCATGCCGTTGCCACCCGAAGAGTCGCTGGATCGCTTCCAGGGCAAGGTTGCCGTGGTCACCGGAGGCGCGAGCGGCATGGGCCGCGAGTCTTCGATCCGCCTGGGACGCGAGGGCGCGTCGGTGATCGTGGCCGGCCTGCCAGACGACGATCGCGGGGCAGAGACCGTGGCCATGGTCGAAGCGGCCGGCGGACAGGCCGTCTACGTCGGCGTCGACGTCACCAGGGAAGCCGACTGCGACGTCGTGGCCGAGGCCGCGCTGGAACATTTCGGCCGGCTCGACCTGTGCATCGCCGCAGCCGGCATCTCCCACGCGGGTTACATCTCGGGCGAAGTAACCGAAGGCGAGCCCCTGCTCGGCGGCGCGCAACGGCATGTGATTCACAAGCCGGTCGAATACTGGGAGAAAGTCCTCGCGGTCAACCTGACCGGCGTGATGCTCACCAACCGCGCCGTCGCCCGGCGGATGATCGACCAGGGCGAGGGCGGCGCAATCGTCAACATCTCTTCGGGCGCAGCCAAGGCGCCAATCCGCGGCATGGCCGACTACTGCGTGTCCAAGGCCGGCGTCTGGATGATGACCCGCTGTCTTGCGCTGGAACTCGCGCCCAACCAGATCCGCGTCAACACGGTCGCGCCGGGCCTGATCGACACGCCGATGACGCTGGCCGTGACCACCGACGAAGAACGCCGTCAGCGGCGCATCGAGGGCATTCCCCTGAACCGCCTCGGTGAACCCTCCGACATCGCCGAGGCGGCCCTCTTCCTGCTGAGCGACCAGTCGAGCTACATCACCGGACAGATCCTCCACCCCGACGGCGGCATCTTCGTCGGAAGCTGAGTTGGCCTGCCCGAGCGCGATTGCGCGATACGCTACGTCCGATGCTCACGCTGGCCATTCAACAACTCCTCACCAAGAAGCTCCGCAGCGCACTGACCGTGCTGGGCTTCGGCGTCTGCGTCAACCTCTACATCGTGGTCACGACCGTGATGCGGTTCATTACCGATGACCTCGATCTCCAGGTCCAACGCTTCACCGGCGTGTTGTTCGTCCAGTCGCGCGGCTTGGCGGGCATGTCCGGCATCGAGTGGCCTCCGATCTCCTCGACCATCTCGAACGCCGAGGCGCGGGCCGTCCTCGCCCAGCCCGCCGTCGATCCGGAACGCTCGACGAGGGTGGCGTTCGCTTCGCTGGCGCCGCCGCCCTATCCGACCGCGCCGCCCGAGGCGCTGCTGGTCGGCATCGAACAGGGCAAAGAGGATGTCTTTCTCGGCGGTGCCGAGGCAGTCGCTGGACGAATCGACTTTCCCCAACCCAACGGCGCAACCGCAGCCCCGCCGGCGATCCTCGGCGTCCTCGCCGCGCGGCACTTCGCCTCGGCGGCCACCGCGACCACCGAGGTGCCTTCTCCTGTCGGACCAATCGCCCTGGCCGCGCTGGGTAGCACCATCTCGGTGCGCGGTCACGAGTTCGAAGTACAGGGAATCATCGAGCCCGAGACCAATCAGTTGCTGCGCTCGGCGGTGCTGGTCCCTCTGGAGAGCGCCCAGACGGTGCTGCAGAAGCCGGACGCAGTCTCGGCCATGCTGCTCTCGCCCAGGCGGGCATCCGACATCGAACCCTTGCAGTCCCTGATCGAGTCCGATCACGCCGAACTGATGGTGATCTCGGACAAACAACTCGCCGAGAACGCCCGCAAGTTGCTAGACCGCGTCAACCAGCTCTTCAACGTTGTGCGCTGGACCTCCGTGTCGGTGGCGGCCCTGTTGATCGCGATCGTGATGTTCGTGTCGGTCCTCGAACGGACGCGCGAGCTGGGCACGCTCCGGGCCATCGGCGCGCCGAGGCGCGCGTTGCTCTCGCTGATTCTCTCCGAGTCGGCCGGATTCGCCCTCGCCGGTTCCATGGTTGGCGTCCCGATGTCGCGGGTCGTGATCCGCCAGGCCCTGGGTCCCGACGCGGCCGGATTGCGCTCCAGGGAAATCGAGTACGGCGCGGCCGGCATCCTCAGCTTCTGCTCGATGCTGGCCGCCGTGATGCCCGCCTGGCGCGCGGTGCAGGTCGACCCGATCATCGCCCTGCGCTACGAGTGAGGCGGCAGTCGTGGGATCGAAACCGGAAGAGCACCCCCCGCTGTTGTCGGCCCGCAATCTGGCCCGCATCTACCGCCTTGGCGGACAGACGATCCACGCCCTGGAACCGCTCAATCTGGACATCCACCGAGGCGACTTCATCGCCATCGCGGGACCGTCGGGCTCGGGCAAATCGACGCTGCTGCAACTCCTCGGCCTGATCGACTCGCCAACCTCGGGCGAAGTACGGGTTCAGGATCAAGCCGCGCAGGGCCTGGGCGGCGAGCAACGCGCCGCGCTGCGGCTAAAGACGCTAGGTTTCGTCTTCCAGGCGTTCAACCTCTTGCAGATGCTGACCGCGCGCCAGAACGTCGAGATTGCGCTCGCGCTGGCCGGCTGGCCGCGGCGCAAACGCCGCGCCCGCGCCAGGGAGCTGTTGGAGTCGGTGGGACTGGGACAACGGCTCGAGCACCGCCCGCTGCAACTCTCCGGCGGCGAACGCCAGCGCGTGGCCATCGCCCGGGCGCTCGCCAACGATCCAGATGTGATCCTGGCCGACGAGCCGACCGGCAATCTTGATTCTCAGACCGGGCACGAAATCGTCCGCCTGCTGGAAGACCTGAATTGCGCCGGTCAGACGATCGTGATGGTCACCCACAACCTGGAGATCGCCAGGCGCGCCGGACGGCTCTTCCTCATGCGCGACGGCCGCATGCGCGAAGTCGATCCTTCGGATCCCCAAGCGCTGGACTAGCCTTAACCTGCGTCCAGGCGCATCAAGCGGCTCGGAGGATCTGTGACGTCGGAAACTACGCCGGGCAAGCTCGTCTCAGCAGACGCTCCGGACTTCTGGCCGGAGGCGCTCGATGTCGTCCACAGTGCCCCCATCGCGCTGTTGGCGACGGTGGAGGGCCGTCAGCCTCACGTGCGACCGGTCGTCCCGACGTACGTTGACATGATTGCTTACGTGCTCACTTCCTCCGGTTCTCCCAAGGCCGAACAGGTCCAGGCCAACGCGCTGGTCGAGCTGCTGCATTGGACCTCCGACTTCCGTCATCTCAATCTGGCCGGGTCGGCGGCTGTGGTCGACGACGCGGACGAGATCGCCGAGATCGCGCCCCACTTCCCCTACACCGTTGACGACTTCTTCGGGCCCGACCTGCGAGCTCCGGCGATGCTCAAGGTGCGTCTGGAGCGGGTCTCGATCACCACGTTCAACGACATCATCGCCAACAAGCGGCCGCGCATCTGGCGCGCGTCTCCATGACCTTGTGCACGCCGTAGACCTGCCAGCGTTGCAGACGAGAGGATGAACCGATGCGTATCGCCCTGATTGGACAGGCTCCTTTTGGCGCTTCCGTGTTCGAGCGGCTGGTCGCCGATGGTCACGAGATCGTCGGCGTTTTCACTCCTCCCGAGCGCGAAGGCGGCCGGCCCGACCCGCTCGCCCAGGCGGCCCGCGATGCCGACATCACCCTGGTCCAGCCGCGCCGCTGGCAGCGGCGAGGCGTCGTCGACGAGGATGTCGTTGCCGAGTACGAGGCCACGAATCCCGACCTCAACGTGATGGCCTTCGTTACCCAGATCATTCCCACTCGCGTGCTCGACTTCCCCGCGCGGAAGACGATTCAGTACCACCCCTCGATCTTGCCCAGGCACCGCGGACGCTCTGCCATCAATCACGCCATCCTGCAGGGCGACACGATGACCGGCGTCACGATCTTCTGGGTCGACGAAGGCATCGACACCGGTCCGATCCTGCTGCAGCGATCCTGTCCGATTGGACCCGACGCCACCCTCAACGAGGTCTACCGCGAATACCTCTTCCCGCTCGGCGTCGAGGCAATGTCCGAGGCCGTCAAGCTGGTCGAGGCCGGTCAGGCTCCGCGGCATGTCCAGAACGAAGACGACATGACCTACGAGGGTCCCTGGGAGGGCGACATCGCGCGGATCGACTGGACGCAGCCGGCACAGACCGTGCATAACTTCATCCGCGGCTCCGACCGCGCTCCCGGCGCCTGGAGCGAGATCAACGGCGAACGCGTCACCCTGCTCGGCTCGACCAGATCCGATCACTCGGGCGGCGCAGCGGGCGAAATCGCCGCCATCGACGGCAACGGCATGAGCGTCGTCTGCGGCGACGGCGGGTCGGTCCGCGTCGACACGCTCGCGGTCGGCCGCAACCGTCAGCCCGCCGCGGACTGGGCCTCGGCTAACGGCGTTGGGGTCGGCGCGGTGTTTGCGCCCGCTCCGGCGGAGTAAGGCGTCGATCCGCAAGCGCGGCTAGGTCATGTCCTGGACGCGCTTGCCCGAGTCGACGAGGGGCGCGAAGCGGGTCTTGCTGAGCGGATCGTTGCGAGAGGCCTTGTCCCAGGCTGCATCGACCATCTTCGCGTACTTGGGATGCATCTCGCGCATCTTCGTATTCTCGTCCTTGATGAACGCCGATCGGGCAATCAACCGCTCGACCGGTCCACCAGCCTCGCAGTCTTCGCAATCGGGCGCGGGCGCGTCGATCTTGCGGGTAAAGTGCTCCCACTCCTTGCCGCAGGCTCGGCAGGCGTATTCGTAGATTGGCATGGCGTGCTCCCGGCGGCTGTGGCAGAGGGTCGATCCGCCTCTCCCGATGGTACGATCTCGACGTAACTGCCGCACGTGTTCGGCATCGGCGAAATCGGTGAACATGATTGCGATGAGGGGGAGTTGAACCGTGTACGGATTACGCACGATGTTCCTCGTGGTGCTCATGGCGGGGCTGATGATGGTGGTCGGTCTCGCGGTCGCTGGCCAGATCGGGTTGATCATCATGGCCGTGGTCGCCCTGGGCATCAACCTGTACAGCTACTACAACTCGCATTCGATGGTGCCCAAGATGATGGGCGGACAGCTCGTCACTGCCCAGGAGGCGCCCGAGCTCTACCGCATCGTCGAGCGCGCCGCTTGCCAGGCGCAGATGCCGTTGAAGAAGGAACTGCTCTCGCAGTTCACCGTTGAACACCTGGAGGCCCGCTGCACCGGACACTGCCGGCCCGGCGACTGCCCCCGCCACATCCCCTCGGTCTACGTCATTGAGACGCCGATCCCCAACGCCTTTGCCACCGGACGCCATCCGAACCACTCCGCCGTGGCGGCCACGACCGGGATCATGGGCTTGCTCACGCAGCGCGAGCTGGCCGGTGTCATGGCCCACGAACTGGCCCACGTGACCAACCGCGACACGCTCTGGTCAACGATCGTCGCCTCGATGGCGATGGTGATTTCCTTCATCGGCATGATCGCCCAGTGGTCGCTGTTCATGGCCTTCCTCTTCGGAGGGATGGGCGGCCGCGACGGCGAAGGAGGCGGGGCGGGACATCTCGCCGGCGCGCTGATTGTGGCAATTCTCGCGCCCTTCGTCGCGATGGTGATCCAGATGGCGGTGAGCCGGCAGCGCGAACTGAAGGCCGACGACACCGGCGCGCGGCGTTGCGGCGATCCCGAGGCGCTCGCTTACGCGCTGATGAAGCTGGAGCAAGGGGTGAGGACGCCTGAGTCGCGCTACGCGGCCGAGGAGATGAAGACCGCCGAGGCTGCCAACCACATGTTCATCGTCAACCCTCTCGCTGGCGGCGCGGGCCGCTTCTTCTCGACCCACCCACCAACCGAGCAGCGAGTCGAACGCCTGCGCAAGATCGGCGAGGAAATCGGCCGTCCCTTCTAGTCACTCGGAATCTTGATCGCCATCCTCGAAATCCTCGTGGAGCGATTCGACTTCCTCTCTCAACAACCTGAGCTCGACCAGTATCTGCTCCTGGGACGACTTGAGTTCGGCCAGTGTCTGTTCCTGGGTTCGATCATCGCCAGCGACGAACCAAGCGGCGACATTGGCAGTAAAGACGCCGAACACACCGATGCCCACGATCATCAACAGGGAACCGATAATGCGACCGACCAAAGTCTCAGGTACAACGTCGCCGTAGCCGACTGTAGTGATGGTCGCTAGCGCCCACCAGAGAGCTGTGCCCCAATCGCCGATTTGTCCGTCGGCGGTCTGCTCGACGAGCGCAACGGCGATCGTGGCTACGGCGATGGCAACTACGGCACCAATCAGCGCGCCGCCGACGGCACGCCGCTTGAGAATCTCCGCCACTCGAGGGACTAACAGCGCGAGCCTGAGCAGCCGCAACGGTCGGAAGATGGGCACAACCACAATGAGCACCTCAGGCCAGTGCGACTTCAGGAAGCCCGTTCGGTTCTCAGCCAGCCAAAGCCTGACGAGCAGATCGATGACGAAGATCGCCCAAATGATCAGATCGCCAATGAGAAACCAGCGCTCAACGGCAACAGAGAGCTCACTGACGTACGGCCCAACAATGAGCGGCACCATGGCCGCGGCGAGGGCTAACAGAACCGGCTCGAAGCGCTTCTCCCAGTTGAGCCGCAGTTCGTCATTCCGGGCAGACTTCAGTAACCGATCGAACTGCTCCCTACGCCACCTGAGCACTTGACTCACCGAATGCTGGCCTTCATGGTTTCCCAGGCCGAGCGGGCGTCTTCGACTGAGCCTTCGTCCTCGATTGTCGAGATGTCGCCGGGGTCGGTGTCGAGCGTGACGGCCTTGAGCACGCGGCGCATGATCTTGCCCGAGCGGGTCTTGGGCAGCGCGTCGACGAAGTTGAGTTCGCCGATCACGGCGACCGGGCCGAGCTCGCCACGGATTGTCTGCAGGATTTCGGTCTTGAGCTCGTCGCCCGGCCCGTAGCCGGCCTTGAGCACGACGAATGCCGAGATCACCTCCCCGCGCAGTTCGTCGGGACGGCCCGTCACGCCGGCCTCGGCCGCGCCGGGGTGACGCAGGATCGCCGACTCGACCTCGATTGTGCCGAGCCGGTGCGCGGCAATCTTGATGATCTCGTCAGCCCGACCCGAGAACCAGACGTAGCCGTCCTCGTCAACCGAGGTGGCGTCTCCAGTGAAGTAGACCTGCTTGCCCGGCACCTTGCCCCAGTAGTCGGTCTGGTAACGCTCGGGCTCGCCCCAAAGCCGTGCGGTCAGGCCGGGGAACGGGCGGGTGATGGCGAAGATGCCCTTCTCGTCGGCCGCCAGTTCCTCGCCGTCGGTGTCGAGCACCGTGCCCTCGATGCCGGGCAGCGGCACGCCGGCCGAGCCGGGCTTGATCGGCAGCATCTGCACGCCATACGGATTGCCGATGATGGGGCCGCCGGTCTCGGTCTGCCACATGTGGTCGAGGACCGGAATCTGATCGCCGAAGATCTCGTGCTGGAACCACTCCCAGGCGGGCGGATTGAGCACTTCTCCGGCTGAGAAGACGCGGGTCAACGAGGACATGTCGACGGCCTCGGCGGGCTCGGTGCCGGAGCGCATCAGCAGGCGGATCGCGGTCGGCGAAGTGAACATGCCGGTCACACCGTGGTCCTCGACGATCTTGTAGAAGGTGCCGACATCGGGATAATCGAGCGCGCCTTCAAAGGCGATCGTGGTCGCGCCGGCCAGCAGCGGGCCATAGACGATGTAGGAGTGTCCCACGACCCAGCCGATGTCCGAGGTCGCCCACCAGACATCCTCGGGCTGTAGGTCGAAGACCCAATCGGCCTGGCTGGCGACCCAGACCGGATAGCCGCCGTGGGTGTGCACGCAGAGCTTGGGGCGGGCGGTGGTGCCCGACGTGGCGAGGATGTAGGCGGGGTCGTTGGCTTCCATGGCGGCGACGGATCCGTCGCCGTCCGCTCCGGCGGCGAGGAAGTCCTGCCAGCTCATCTCCTTGTCGCCGCCGATGTTGGGGCTGTCCTCAAGGCGGCGTTCGACGACCACGGTTTCGACGATCTCTGCGGCGCCCTCGTTCTCGAGCGCGCCGCGCACGAAGTGATCGAGCGGCACGTTGCGTCCGCGCCGGTAGGTGGAGTCGGTGCAGAAGATCGCTTTGGCTTCAGCCAGCTTGACCCGCTCGGCAATTGCGCCCGCGCCGAAGCCGGCGAAGATGACCAGGTGCACGGCGCCGATCCGGGCGCAGGCGAGCATCAGGGCGATGGCCTCGTAGTTGGTCGGCATGTAGACCGCGACGCGGTCGCCGCGCTCGATTCCGATGGCGCGCAGGGAGGCGGCCATGCGCTCGACATTGCGCAGCAGTTGCGCGTAGGTGTAGACCCGCTGGCCGCCGTTCTCGTCCAGCGCGATCAGCGCGGCGCGGCCGCCGTTGCCGCTATCGACCTGGGCGTCGAGGCAGGCGTAGGCGAGATTGGTCTCGCCGCCGATGAACCAGCGGAACGCCGGCACGTCGCCCGGATTCCACTCGAAGACGTCGTCCCACTCGCGGAACCAGGGAATTCTTGCGGCGGCCTCGGACCAGAAGGCGTCGGGCTCGTCCAACGCGCGGCGCTGGATCTCTCGCACGATTGGGCCGACGAGATCGATGTCTGAGGCCATGGATCAACTCCAACTCCTGCTGCAAGGCGGGCGATTCTGATCAGCGGATACCGTATGCGGAGGGTACCAGCGGAGGGGAACGGACCGATGGACGAAGCGATCATCCAGGAAGTGCTGGACGCGCGATCGCGGGCCATGGACGCGGCGCGCCCGGAGGCCTCGGCGAAGGTGCACGCCAGGGACAAGTTCACGGCTCGCGAGCGGATTGGGATGATGCTCGATGCGGACAGCTTTGTCGAGTACGGCGTGCTGGCCGTGCCCGCGAACCAGTCGATGCAGGGGCCGGCGGACGGCCTGGTGCAGGGCTTCGGCACGGTCGACGGGCATCCGGTGGCGATTGCGTCCTACGACTACACAGTGCAGGGCGGCACGCAGACGGCGCTGAATCATGGCAAGTTCGACCGGCTGATCGAGCTGGCGCATGAGCGCCGCTGGCCGATGATCACGTTCGCCGACGGCGGCGGCGCGCGGGCGCACGATCTGGCCGGATCGCGCATGGGCCTGACCGGCCGCTGGGGCACGTTCGACGGCATGGCGCAGCTCTCGGGCTGGGTGCCGACCGTCTCGGTGGTGTCGGGTCGGTCGTTCGCCGGCAATGCCTCGATCGCCGGACTGTCCGACTTCATCGTGGCGACCCGCGACTCGGCGATCGGCATGGGCGGACCGCCGCTGGTCGAGGGCGCGATGGGACTGAAGCTGACGCCGGACGAGATTGGCCCGGCCGAGATGCACGAGCGGGTCGGCGGGATCGACCTGATGGTCGAGAGCGAAGCGGAGGCGATCGATGCGGCCGGCAGGTATCTGCGCTACTTCCTCTACGACCTGCCCGACGGCGACATCGATCCGTGGGCTGAACGGATCCGCTCGATCGTGCCTTCGAATCGACGGCGGGCTTACGACATACGGCGAGTGATCCGGGCGATCATGGATCGTGACACGGTGTTCGAGCTGCGGCCCAAGTGGGCGCCGCAACTGGTGACGGCGCTGGCCAGGTTGGGCGGGCGATCGGTGGGGATCATCGCCAACCAGCCGCTCTCGGTGATTGCCGGGGCGATCGATTCGGACGCGTCGGACAAGATCGCGCGCTTCATCCAGCTCTGCGACGCCTATGAGATCGCGATGGTCTCGTTGATCGACAATCCCGGCTACATGGTCGGGCGGCCGGCAGAAGAGGCGGGCATCGCGCGGCATCACGCGCGGCCGATCATCGCGCACCAGAACCGCACGGTTCCGCTCTACACGATCCAGTTGCGCAAGGCTTACGGACTCGGTCCGGCGGCGATGGGCAACTCGTATGCGAACCGCGACCTGAGGCTGGCCTGGCCGACGGCCGAGTCGGGCGGCATGGGACTTGAGGGCGCGTCGCTGCTGGTGAACCGCGATCTCATCCGCGTAGTGGAACGGGACGATCCGGCGGAGGCGAAGCGGTTGCGGGACGAGTGGGCGGCCGAGATGCGCGAGCGGAACTCGGCGATCAATGCGGGCAAGCGGTACGACTTCGACGACGTGATTGCGCCGGAGGAGACGCGCGAACGGCTGATCGCGATGTTGCGGATGACGCCGCGCGCGCCGTTGTCGCCGGTCAAGAAGCATCCGGTGGACGCCTGGTAGGCGCGGCAGGCGGCACGTCGACGCCCGCGGCGGCCTCCATCATGTCGAGCGTGCTGTAGTGATGCAGCTCTTCGAATCCGGCTGCCATGGTTGCCAGATAGGTCTGGTGGGCGGCGTTGGCGACGGGCATGGGGACCTGTAGCTCGCGGGCGAGCTCCAGCGCCAGCGCGACGTCTTTTTCGGCGATGTAGGTGGTGGAGGTCGGATCCTCCCACTGCTTGGCCAGGAATTGATCGGCGAGACCCATGAACGGGCGGGCGGTGCCGCTGCGCAGCTTGTCGACCAAGTCCTGGCGGTCGAGTCCGGCCTTAGCGCCGACGACCAACGCCTCCTGCACGATCAGGTGGCCGGAGAGCACGATCACGTTGTTGACCAGTTTGTAGAGGCAGCCCATGCCGGCCTCGCCGAGATAGAGGACGTGCTCTCCGATGTGATCGAGCAGCGGACGGATTTGCTCGAACGTGTCGGGGTCGCCGCTGCCGAGCACGGTGAGCGTGCCCTGGCCGGCGCGGACGACGCCGCCGGTGACGGGCGCGTCGATGTGCGTGACTCCGGCTTGCGTCTCCAGTTCGAGGATGCGCTGCACTCCGCGTCGTGAGTTGGTACTGAGGTCGATGTGGATGTCGCCGGGGGAGCAGCCGGCGAGGATGCCGTCGGGACCGGCGGTGGCCGCTTCGATCTGAGGCGGTCCGGGCAGCGAGGTGAAGACGATGGCGCAGCGTGAGGCGACCTCGGCGGCGCTGTCAGCGGGTTCTGCGCCGAGTTCGAGCAGGTTTTCGATGGCCTCGGGCCGCAGATCGAAGACGACGAGTTGATGTCCGCCGCGGATTAGCTGGCAGGCCATGGGATTGCCGATGTTGCCGGCGCCGATGAATCCGATGCGCTGGTCTCTGCTGCTCATGGCCAGGTCTCCGGTCCTGCGATTACAACGACGCTCCGCCGCCCTCGATCTGGACGGTGGGGATTTCGGTTCCGGCTGCGGCTTCGAGGGCCTGGAGAGTGGCGAGGAAGGACTGCTCGCCGTGTCCGGCGCTGAGCGCTCGGAGGAAAGTCTGATGGGCGGCGTTGGCGACGGGCATGGGGACCTGGTTGACACGGGCGGCTTCGAGGGCGAGCGACACGTCCTTCTCGGCCAGGCGCAGGGTGAAGGAGGGATTGTCGAAGCGCTTGCCCAGCAGGTAGGGAGCGAGTCCCATGTAGGGTCGGGCGGTGCCGAGGCGCAGCTTCTCGACCAGGTCCTCAGGATCGAGTCCGGCCTTGGTCCCGAGGACCAGCGCTTCCTGGACGATTTGATTGCCGCAGAGGATGATCACGTTGTTGAGCAGCTTGAACAGGCAGCCGGCTCCGGCCTCGCCGAGATGGAAGATGTTCGCGCCGATGTGGTCGAGCAAGGGACGGACGCGCTCGAATGCGTCGGCGTCGCCGCTGCCGAGCACGGTGAGCGTTCCCGCTTCAGCGCCGGGCACGCCGCCGGTGACCGGGGCGTCGATGAAGCTGACTCCGGCATCGGCCTCGAGCTGGGCCAAGCGGCGCACGGTGGTGATCGAGTTGCTGCTCAGGTCGACGTGGATGTCGCCGCGGCCGGCGCCGGCGAGGATGCCGTCGGCGGCGGTGATCGCGGCTTCGATCTCGGGCGGGCCGGGCAGCGAGCTGAAGACGATTGAGCAACGGGAGGCGACCTCGGCGCCGCTCTGGGCGGATTCCGCGCCGAGTTCGAGCAGGTTCTCCATGACCTCGGAGCGCAGATCGAAGATGACCAGTTGATGGCCGGCCTCGATCAGGTTGCGGGCCATCGGATTGCCGATGTTGCCGACGCCGATGAAGCCGATCAGTTGGTCGCGGGAAGCATCTGCCATTTCGGAGTCCTCACATTGATTGTTCCGGGGTGAAGGTATCGGCGGCGCGCCACATGTACCAACTGCCGACCGAACGGAACGGGGCCCACTTCGCGCCAATCCCGATCGCTTCCTTCGGAGTCGGCATCTCGGAGAGTGCGTAGGCCACCTGCATCCCCTTGCGCACGCCAAGATCGCCGACGGGCAGGATGTCGGGCCGGCCGAGATGAAACATGAGGTGCATGTGGGCGGTCCACTCGCCGACGCCCTTGACCGCGGTGAGCGCCTTGATCACGTCGTCGTCGGACATGCGACTGAGGCGCGTGAGCTTGAGCCGGCCGTCGGAGGTGTGGAGCGCGAGGTCGCGGAGGTACGACATTTTCTGGCGGGAGATGCCGCAGGCGCGGAAGTCCTCGTCGGAGGTCTCAAGGATTTGCTCGGGCGTGGGGGTGGCTTCTTCATCGCCGTAGAAGCCGTACCACTTGCGCTGGATGGCGGAGGCTGCCGCGCCGGCGAGCTGCTGGAAGAGGATGGCTCGGACAAGGGCGGACCAGGGGTCGGGCGACGGTCGCGGCTGGTAGGAACCGTGCTCGTCGATCAGGCGCGCGAGGATTGGGTCGGCGTCGCGGAGATGGGCGCTGGCCTGGCGGATTGAGAATCTGCGTCGGGGTGTTGGCATGGTGGAGTTCTCGCGGATTCAGGTGGTCGGGTCAGATTTTTTCTCCGGTGCCGAAAAACGCGTGGTCTCCAGTGTTTTGCTGGGGATCGCGTGATCCGGGGGGATCAATTTGGGACAGTTTTGAACAATTCTTGCCAGGTTTTGCCAGCCGTGTTTGTTCGGTTTTGTTCGACTGTGTTCGATTTTGGACGGATTTTGTGCGGGATTCGACCGATGTTGTGCGGTCTGGAGCGGCGGTGTGCGGTGCTGTGCGGAGTGCAGCGAACGGCAGGATGGAGTGCTGTGATTGTCGCTGCGCGCCCATATGTTCTGATGGTAGCGCAATTCGGAACGCGGCGAAAGGTCTGAGCAGAATTCGGCGAGATTCCCGCGGCAAGCGCGGGAATGACGGATCCATCGCGACGAGCAACTCGTGGCCAACGTGATTACGCGTTCCAGCCGTTCCAGTGGAGGAAGTCGGAGAGGGGTTTGCGGGTGACGGGGCCGAAGTTGGCGTTTGGGTGGCCCATGGGGATGACGGCGACGGGGGTGGCGTTGTCGGGCAGGTTGAGTTCGGCGCGGAGCTGGTCGATGATGCCGTCCTGCGGGGTGGTGAGGACGGTGCCGAGTCCTTCGGCGCGGGCGGCGAGCATCATGTTCTGGATGCTGGGATAGATGCTGCTGCCGGCGAGCAGGCCGGTCGGCGCGGGCGACTCGGGGCGGACGAGGCAGGGGATGATCCAGACGGGGGCGGCGGCGAAGTTGTCGAAGAGGTTGAAGGCTCCGCGCAGCATGCGGCGGGTGGTCGGATCTTCGATCTCGTCGGGGTTGGGGCGGTCTGCGCCGAAGCGCGAGGCGAAGGACTCGCGGATTGCCGCCGCGAGTCGCTCGCGGATGCCGTCGTCGGTGACGACGAGGAATCCCCAGGGCTGGGAGTTGCTGCCGCTGGGGGCCCAGCAACCGGCCTGGATGATGCGCTCGATGGTTTCGCGGTCGACGGATTCGTCGGTCCAGCGGCGGATGGCGCGTTGGGTCTGCATGACTTCGTAGATGTCGGTGGTTCGGTTGCTCATGTCGCGGACCTTTCGATTCGGCGGGTGTGCCAGGTGTGGAGGCGTTTCATCGCCCGAGCGGCGTCGCGGATGCTGTAGTAGAGCGGCAGACCCGCCTCGGAGATCATGCGCGCGAGCGCAGCGTTGGACTGTCCGTGCCGATGATCCATGTTGAAGGGCACGACCATCGCAATGGCCATGCCGTGCCTCCGTCTCGCTTCGGCAATCTCATCAACCATCCGTTGCCGCACATCGGTTTGCTCGCCTCCGAAGAAGCCGACGCCCCAGCTCATGCCCACCTGCACGATGACGGCGTCGACCCGAGGGTCCTCGGCGACGGCATCGAGGGTCGGACGGATTCTCTGACCGTCCCAGAGCGACATCGTGTCGACGGGATTGCGAATGCCGGTACCGGCGACCGGCGTGACCTCGGCAAGCCGTGAAAGCGTGTGTTCGCCCAATGCGGGCAGTTCGAGTCCTTCGCGCTCAACGTCATCTGCGCCTTGCACGGAGACCCCGCCGCCGCCCACTATCAGACCGAGCCTCGGACCGGCCGGCACGGCGCCGAATCTCCAGCCGACCAGCACGTCGATCATCTCCTGCATGTTGTGCACTAGGACAGTGTTGGTCTGGCGGGCGGCGGTCGCCCAGATGTCGCCGGAACCAGCGAGCGACGCGGTGTGCGACTGCGTGGCGCGCCCGCCGGAGGGCAGCAGTCCGCCCTTGAGCAGGGCAACGGGCTTGAGGCGCGAGGCGCGGCGCAGCGAGGCGAAGAAGTCCCGCGCGTCCGTCATGCCTTCGATGTACGCGCCGATGATCTCGGTGCCGGGATCGCCGGCGGCGTAGTCGATCAGCTCGGCGCCCGACACGTCAATGGCGTTGCCGAAGGAAACAACCTTGGAGAAGCGCAGGCCGCGCACTGCGCCGTTGTAGGTGACGTCGCTGGCGTTGGTGCCGGATTGGGAGAAGAAGGCAACGGGCCCGGCGTCGGTCGGCAATTGTTGTGCGAACGAGACTCTGCCCTCGGGCACATAGAGCCCCAAGCAATTGGGACCGATCAGGCGGATGCCAAGCTCGGCGGCGCGCGACTTGAGTTGTTGTTGGAGTTGCAGCCGGTCCTCGATGCCGGTCTCGGCGAAGCCGGCGGTGAAGAGATGGATGGAGCGGACGCCCTTGGCGGAGGCATCCTCGAGCATCTCGAGGACGTAGGCGGCGGGGATGGCGCTGATCACGTGGTCTACTGGACCGGTAATGTCGGTCAGCCGCGCGTAGGCAGTCAGACCATCGATCTCGTCGGCCCTTGGATTGACCGGATAGATGTTGGGCTGACCGGCGTCCTTGAGTGAGTGGATCCAATCTCCGGGACCGCGTGGATTGCGGCTGTCGCGAGACGCGCCGACGACGGCGACGCCGCGCGGGTAGAAGATGGGGTCGAGGGGGTGAGGTTCGGTCACGGTTGAGAGTGTACGAGGTGACGGGTTTCAGCCCGCTGTCGAGCAGCCGCCGGCAGCGAGGGGCTCCGGGGCTTCGTCGTGGAACTCGTCGAAGAACTGGTCAATGGTTCGTTCCTCGATGCCGTCCAGGGGCAGGCGGACACCCCAGGCGACGAGCATGATCGGGCTGGACAGACCGCCGTAGGGCGCCTGAATGACGTAGTCACCGTCTTCGAAGTGTCTGGCCGTGATCCCGGTGAGCTGTTGCTTCTGGTCGCTGCTGATGTCATCGGGGGAGTACCAGATCACGACCGCGCCGTGCTCCATGGCGTGGACGACCATCTCGAACGTGGGGGTCGCTTCGTAAGCGCCGCAAGGCTGGGGGATGGGAGAGTGCTCCTCGCCGTAGGGCGGGATCACGGTGTAGTCGGCGGACGCGCCGGAGGGCAGGTGCAACTGGGCGTCGGTGGTGTGCTCGTTGTCGTACAGCTCGAGCGCGGGATGGTCGTAGATGCCGCCCGAGGGTCCGCCGTCGCCCGATCCGCCGCAGGCTGCGAGCAGCAAAGCGGAGAGGCCGGTCAGGACGAGCGCGGCGCAGGCGGCGAGTTGGCGGTTCATTCGCTCGCCGCTCCCACAGAGATCGCGGAGTCGCCGCGTTCGAGCCGGTAGCGGTCGTAGTAGCCGTCGGGCGCGTTCTGGAGGAAGGCGGTGAGTTGATCGTTGCCTTCGGCATCCCATGCGGCGATCGCGAGCAGGGTCCGCCAGGCGGCGAGCACGATGGTCGCGCCGTCGTGTTGATCGGAGAGGTCCTCAATGGGCACCACGGCGAGCCGCTCGCGGAACTGACGCAGGCTCTGCATTGCACCGAGCAAGCCGCTGGGATCGTCGGCGCTGGTGTACTGCCCGGGGTCGTAGTAGACGACTACGCCGCCGCGTTCGAGCAGCGGGAGCATGTCGACGGGATCGGGAATGGCGTCGTCGTCGGGCAGGTAGACCTCGACCGCCGCGCCCTCGGCCGGTTGGGGACCGGAGGTTGGCGGGAACGAGTTGTAGGCGTCGAACGAGTCGCCGGGTTCGAGGTGGCGGCGTCCCTGGTCGGGGAAGACCTGGACGCCCTCGACGTCGAGGACTTCCTCGGGCGGGAAGATGAGCTGCATGGCGAAGACAGCAATCATGGCGACGAGCAGACCACCGAGCAATGCGACGGTCATGCGGGGCATGCCGAGGAAGGTGCGGGGCCGCTGCTGCGGCTCGGAGCCGCTGCCGGATCGGCGGCCGCCGCCGCGGCCGCGATCGCTGCGGTCTCCGCGATCCGACGCCGGCTCGGACTCGGAGCGCTGTCCGACCTCGGACTCGCCGTCCTGCCCGACGGGTCGGGCGGGGCGTCGTCTGCGGCGTCGGCGGCGTCCGGATTGCTGGCTCATTGGGCGACTCCGGCGGCGATCAGCGCGCCCAGTTCGTCGCGGCTGAGTCCGAGTTCGCCGCAGAGGATCTCGGCGGTGTGCTCGCCGAGCATGGGCGCGCGGCGGCCATGAGTCCAGGGCGTGCGGCTGAGGATGTAGGGAGCGCCGGGGAAGGTCACGGTTCGGTTGCGTTCCTCGTGTTCGACATCGACGAAGAAGCCGCGTGCGTGCCAGTGTTCATCATCGAGGCACTCGTCGGGGGTGCGAATGATGCTCCAGGCTGCGCCGGCGGCCTGTGCGCCAGCGTATATCTCTTGCGCGTCATGCGCCGCGATGAACTCGGCGATGTCGGCGAGCATCATGGCGACGGTGGGTTGTTGGAGTCCGAGTTGACGCTTGCGGCCGTCGAGCAGTTCGAGAGCGGACAGGTTCGGGCCCATGCCGTGCTCCTGGATGAAGCCGACCAGTGCGAGCCAGCTCGCTTCGGAGCGGGGCATGCCGAAGATGTTGATCAGGCGGCCGTCGGCGGTGGGGTATTGCCAGGGCTCGGTCGGCTGGGGACCGGCGTGGCGGCCTGCCTGGCGGATTAAGGGATGCTGTTCGTAGAGCGCCCAGGGAGCGGAGGACTCGATGGTGAAGCCCATGCACTCGTGCATGGCGATATCGATGTGCTGGCCGAGTCCGCTCTGCTGACGCTCGTAGATGGCGGCGCAGACACCGGTGGCGGCGAAGTATCCGGAGATGTGTCCGGCGTGATGCTCGGTCGGGCGGATCGGCGGCGTGCCGGGGATGTTGTCGTAACCGCAACTGCCCATCGGTCCGCCGAGGGCGAGTCCGACGGCGTCGGACCAGGCGTAATCGCGCCAGGGACCGGTCTGGCCGAAGGGCGTCAGGCTGAGGACGATGAGCTCGGGGAGGTGCTCGGACAGGGCGACGGGGTCGAACGGTCGGCCGCGGCCAGGCTGGCAGGATTCGAGGACGACATCGGCCTGCTCGGCGAGCGGGAGGAAGAGTTCGAGTCCGTCGGCGCTGTGCAGATCGAGCGCGAGCGATCGCTTGCCGGCGGCGTAGTGCCACCAATAGAGGCTGCGCTCGGGTCCGGGCTGATCGTCGAGGAACGGTCCATAGGACCGGCCGATGTCGCCGTCGGGGGGTTCGATCTTGATCACGTCCGCGCCGAGTCCGGCGAGCAGCTTGCCGGCGAAGTGGCCCTTCGGATCGGAGCAGTCGAAGACACGGATACCGTCGAGCGCTCCCATGTCAGCCCATCGCTCCGTTGGCCTGCAGCTCGTCGATCCGCGCTCCGTTGAGTCCGAGCAGCTCGCCGAACACGTACTGGTTGGCTTCGCCCAACACGGGTCCAGGGCGATCGCGGTGCGCGGGCGTGCGCGACAGGCGGATCTGGAGGCCGTCGGTCAGATGCGGTCCGATGACGGGGTGGTCGCGAGTTGCGGTCCACTCGCGGGCCTTCATCTGGGGGTCGTTGAGGACGAGTTCGACGCCGTTCTGGACGACGCCGGCGGGGACATCGGCGCTCTGCAGGCGTTGCATCAGCGCGCGACCGTCCTGGCCGGCGGTCCAGGAGCCGATGTTTTCGTCCAGCTCGTCCTGATGCCTGAGGCGGGCAGGCAAGGTGGCGAAGCGAGCATCGGTGCGCCAGTGCGGGTGATCACTGATCTCGCAGAAGGCTTCCCACTCGGCGTCGGAAGTGCAGGTGATCATGATCCAGTTGTCGTCGCCGGCGGTGGGGTAGGTGTTGTGCGGCGCGGCCTGAGGCCAGACCGAGCGATTGCCGGGCGGATTGCCGGTGTCGCGATAGCGGCGGCCGTTGACGGTGAAGTCGAGCGTGGCGGGTCCGGTGAGGGCCATGCCGGTCTCGACCTGGGAGAGGTCGATCCACTGGCCCTGACCGGTTTCGCGGCGATGCCGCAGGGCCGCCGTGATGGCGGCGGCGGCGGTGAAGCCGGCCATGTGATCGAGGTAGGAGTAGCCCCAGCCGGCGGGCTCAGGCGCTTCGGGCAGACCGGACATGGAGGTCAGCCCGCTGAGCGCCTGAGCGGTTGGGCCCCAGGTCGAGTAATCGCGACGGGGTCCCGAGTGTCCGAATCCGGAGAGCGAGACGTAGATGATCTCGGGGTTTTCGGCGCGCTGTTCCTCGTAGCTCAGCCCCCAGTTCTCGAGGATGCGGGAGGAGTAGTTCTCGACGAGGACATCGGAGACGCGGATCAACTGCTTGATCAGGTCCAGGCCGTCGGGATGACGGGCGTTGATCGTGACGGAGCGCTTGTTGCGGTCGAGCCAGTTGAACATGCCGCTGGAGTTGGGCGGCTGGAAGCCGTTGGGATGCGGCCGGCCGAAGCGGATGGAGTCGAGCGTCTGCTCGTTCTCGACGCGAATCACCTCCGCGCCGAGATCGCCCAAGAGTCGGGTGCAGGTGGGTCCGGCGACGATCCAGGTGAAATCGATCACCCGGACGCCGTCGAGCGGCGGTCGCGTGTTGGGCTCGGAGTCGGACATTGGCGAGGCGGCGGCCTAGACAGGCTCGAACTTGGGCAGGGTGTGCTCGTCGGTGACATCGTCGAAGAGGACTTTGACTCGCATGCCGACGCGGATCTCGTCGACATCGACGTTGACGAGATTGGTGTTCATCCTCGGCCCCTCGTCGAGCTGGACCACGGCGAGCGTGTAGGGAATCTCTTCCTTCCAGGACGGATGGTAGAGCTGGTGCATGCGGACCCAGGTGTAGACCTCGCCGTTGCCCGTCGATTCGCGCCATTCCCAGTCGGTCGACCAGTCCTTGTAGCAGCGGTCGCTGTAGGGGTACTGGTAATGGTCGGCGGAGGGGAAGTACTGGAGCAGCAGCTTGTGCTCCCGGAGGCCGTCGAAGAAGGGCTGCGTGTTCTCGTCGGGGTTGGGGAGCGGCTTGTCGTAGGCCATATGCGAGAGGTCCTAGTTGGCGTTGGGCGAGAGGATGAGGGTGCCGTGGGTGTCGAGGGTGCCGCCGTTGCCGGAGCAAAGCACGATGTCGTGCTTCTCGACCTGGCGGTCGCCGCCCGAGCCTCGGGCCTGGATGACGCCCTCCGAGATCGGGGTCATGCCCCACATGTAGTAGGAGGAGAGCTGGCCACCGCCGGTGTTGATGGTGGGCAATTCGGCCTCGGGATCGGCGGGATCGTCCGGGTAGAGTCCGATCGCCTCGCCTGGCTTGGCCAGGCCGTAGTCCTCGATCGTGCGGAGCACGGTGTAGGTGTAGCAGTCGTAGAACTCGCAGACGTCGACGTCTTCGGGGCCGACGCCGGCCATGCGGTAGGCGGTCTCGCCGGATACGGTTGCGCCGGACGTGGTGCCGACCTCGATCTCGGCGTGCGGGAAGTTGCCGGGGTGTCCCTGCCCCATGCCCCAGACGTAGGCGGGCGAGGACTTGAGGTCGCGGGCGCGCTCGGCGGTGGTGACGATGGTGCAGACCGCGCCGTTGGAGACGAGGCAGCAATCGAGCAGGTGGAACGGCTCCACGATCCAGCGCGAGTTGTGGTAATCCTCGAGCGTGAGCGGCTGGCGCATGGTGGCGTGCGGATTGTCGACGGCGTAGCGGCGCTGGGCGACGGAGACGCGGCCAAGGTCGTTGTTGGTGATGCCGTAGCGCTCCATGTAGCGGCGGGCGGCGAGGGCGTACGAGGTGTTGGCGCCGTAGAAGCCGAAGGCGGGCATGAGCGAGGCCATGCCGGTGGGTCCGCGGCGACCGGCGCCACCGTAGGCGGCGCCCGCCGACCCGCCCTGCTGGAGCGGCGCGTCGGCGAAGATACAGGCGACGTAGTTGGCCATGCCGTGGTGGACGGCGAGAGCCGCGTACTGGACCATCGCCGAGGCGGTCGCGCCGAACGAGTTCATGTGGTTGAGCAAACGCAGGTTGCGCAGCCCGAGGTATCCCTGCAGGGGAATGCTGATGCCGGTGCCCATCATTCCGGTGATGCCGGGGTTGACGAGCAGGCCGTCGATGTCGTCCTTCTCGAGACCCGCGTCTTCGATTGCGAGTCGGATCGATTCACCGGCGAACCACGAGGCGTCGTGTCCGTAGACCTTGCCCATTTCGGTGATGCCAAGCCCGCAGATGGCGGTCTGTCCCCTGATCGGATCGCTCATGTGAAACTCCTCGCGAATGCGGGCTCAGTTTAGCAGTGGACTGAGGCTGCCCCGGGCCGGGTGGGTCGGCTGGGCGTTGGTTCAGAGCACGGTGATGTCTTCGCCGCCGTCGACGTTGATGGTGTTGCCGGTGACCCAGTTGGAGTCGTCGAGGCTGAGGCCGATGATGGCGCGGGCAATGTCATCCGGCTCGGTGACGCGGCCGGAGGGATTGTGATTCTGGGCGAAGTCGAGCAGTTGCATGCCGGCCGGGATTTTCTCCAGGGCGGGGGTGTGGGTGATGCCGGCCTTGATCGCGTTGGCGGCAATGCCCTGCGGGGCGAGCTCGACGGCGAGCTGGCGCAGATGGGCGGCGAGGGCGGCCTTGGCCGCGGAGACCGCGCCGTACTGGGGAATGACGCGCACATCGCCGCCCGAGGTCATGCCGTAAATCTTGCTGCCCCGACCGAGCAGGCCGCGGCCGACCATGTCCTGGGTCCAATAGACGACCGAGTTGGCCATCACGTCGAGCGTCATCTCCATTTGACGCTGAGTGATGGGCCGATCCTCCTTCTCGCCGACGTACGGTCCGAGGGTGCCGAAGGCCAGCGAGTGCAAGAGCACGCGGACGGTTCCGGGACCGTCCGCGGCATCGAGTTGATCGCGCAGGCTGTCGAGCATCTCGCCGCGCTTGGCGGCGTCGGCGGCGTTGATGTTGTGGAAGACCGCCTGACGCCCGTGGGCCTCGATCTCGCCGACGATGCGATCCACATTGGCCATCGTCGAACGCCGGTCCAGGTGGACGCCGGCGATGTTCATGCCGGCCTCGGCCAGGGCGACGGCGGTGGTGCCGCCGAATCCGGAAGAGGCCCCAAGAATCAACGCCCACTGTCCATCGAGTTGCGGATGTCGCACGGTCGGACTCCTCGCTGCAGTCTGATCTGTGGTGTCAGGACTTGCCCGACTACAGGCGTTGGGCATTGGTGAAGCGGCGCACGACCTCGAAGAGAATCTGGACGCCGGTGTTGAGTCCTTCGATCGGCGTGCGTTCGTTGTGACCGTGCACGCCTGCGGCGAGCGAGGCATCCATCAAGGTGGGCACGAATCCATAGGAGTGCACGCCGTGTCGTCGGAGGACGCGGGAATCGGTGAAGCCGACACAGGTCGAGGGCACGACGAGCGCGCCTTCGACCTGCTCTCGAACGACGTCCTCGATCACGCTGACGATTTCGGTCTCGAAGCTGCTGGGCGGACCCATGCTGCCGAAGACCACCTCGACCTCGACCTTCGGGTCGTCGATCACATTGCGCATCTCCTTGATGAAGTGGTCGTATGTCTCACCGGGGAGGAGGCGGCAGTCGAGCGTGGCTTCGGCGTCGGCCGGGATGACATTGTGCTTGATCCCGGAGGTCGCGCCGGTGTTGGAGATGGTGTCGCGAGTGACCGCGGCGAAGGCGGGATAGGTCTGACATAGCTTGCTGATGCTGGGCGCCGAGCTGCCCCAGGCGTTGGCGTCTCGCATGCGCTGCAAGGACTCGGCCGTGTGCGGCTGGACGGTAACGGCGCGATCCCAGTTCTGGATCGCATAGAGCGCGCGAATCAGACGCTCGACTGCGTTGTCGGCGTGGGGCGTGGAGCCGTGTCCGGGTTGTCCTTCCGCACGCAGCTTGAGCCAGAGCGGCGACTTCTCGGAGGGGGCACAGGCGAAGACTGGGCGGTTGGATCCGAGCAGGTTGAGCGCGCCCATGCCGCCCTCGTTGAGCGCGTACTCGGGCTCGGTGATCCATTCGCGCCGGTTCTGGTCGAGCCACTCCATGCCGAACATCGAGCCCGCTTCTTCGTCGGCCACGGCGAGGAAGACGATGTCCCGGTTCGGGGTGAGGTTGAGCCGCTTGAAGAGCAGCATCACGAGCAGCTCGAGCACACCCATGCCCTTCATGTCGAGCGCGCCCCGACCCCAGAGCATGCCGTCCTTCTCGACGGCGGCGAACGGGTCCACGTCCCAGAACTCTTCCTGCACAGGGACGACATCGGTGTGGTTGAGCAGCATCAATGGCCGCTCGTCGCCGGTGCCGGGCAGCCGTGTGCGCATGGAGACGCGGCCCGGTCCGGCCTGGACGTACTCGCACTCGTATCCCTCGGCCTCCAGGATGGGAGCCAGATACTCCGCCGCGGCCTGTTCGTTGCCGGGCGGATTAGAGGTGTTGACGCGCAGATAATCGCGCAACACCGAGGTGACTTCGGCGGTCACGTCGTCCCAGTTGATTCCGAGTTGGGGTGTCGAGGTCATGCTGCGAGTATACGTATCGACCGCTTCGGATCAGGACGCGGCGTTGGCGAGCAGGCGCTTGACTTCGGCGGTGATGCGCGACATCAACTCGCCGGCGCGGTCGTGGATGGCGACGGCGCAATAGTTGGTGATCACGGTGGGATCGAGGTTGACCTCGATCATTGGATGCCCGCGCTGTCCGACGGCGAAGGCAAAGTCGGCTGCGGGCGAGACTACGGCGGTCGTGCCAACGAGGATGACGCAATCGGCCTGGGACGACTCGACATAACAACGTTGCAGGCAGTCGGGGGGAATCGGTTCGCCGAACATCACGGTGTCGGTCTTGATGATGCCGCCGCAGTCGTCGCAGCGCGGCGGGAAGACCTCGGGAATCTCATCGAAGGGCCAGCGCATGTTGCATTCAATGCAGCGCAGCAGCGTCGTGCAGCCGTGGATCTCGGTCAGGCTCTCGGCGCCGGCGGCGCGGTGCAGGCCGTCGACGTTCTGGGTGATGATGTGCTTGAGCACGCCGATCCGCTCGAGCTCGGCCATGGCGAAGTGGGCGTCGTTGGGCTGAGCCTGGGAGATGGTTGCGGTGAGTTCGTCGGGGTTGCGGCGGCGCTCGGCGACCTTCTGCCACCAGGCGGCGGGGTCGTCCGAGAACTGCTCGTATTGATTGAGCGGCGGCTCGCCGTGCTTGGTCCAGAGTCCGTCCTTGCCGCGGAAGGTAGGAATGCCGGACTCGGCGGAGATGCCCGCACCGGTCAGTGCGATGCAGTAGTGCGACTGCGCGAGCAGTGTGGCGGCGCGTTCGATGGATTCCTGGTGCAGGTCGTTCTGTTCGTCGCGGTCGATTGATTCGGTCATGGGGAGGATCCATCGGATATGAGAACGCCCCCTTGCGGGGGCGCATCATCCTGTGTGCATCAGGCTCCCTAGCGGGAGCCAAGCCTGTCGACTTGAAGGACTCCGTAACGGAGGTGAATGTTCAGCTTGCGCATCGAATCCTCCTTCCAGTTCCCAACCGCCGTCATGGTATCGCATGGCGCAGGATTTGTCACCTGTCAATGGGCAGCCGCGGTATCGCCGATCTCGGATACACTTCGAACGTAACGGGAGTCCTCGTGCAACACCCAACGACCGAGGGACGCTGCCGATGCTGAGGCTGGCCGAGCCGCTGCTCAGCAGCCGCGTGGGCGGATGGGCGGTGGTGGATAGCCCACCCCGCCGGATCGCCTCGGGCGGACAGCATTGGTCGCTGTTGATTCTGGCTGCAGCAGGCCTGGTGGCGATGCTGGCGGTCGTCTTTGATGTGCGGATCGCCTCTGAAGCCCAGATCCGATCGGCAGCCCTGTTCGAGGATGCGATCGTCCGAGCGTCGTTGCTGACCGATCGGACTCAGTCGCGGCCGTCGATTGAGGCGCCGGAGCCGGTCACGAGCGCCACCCGGACCACGACCGCGGCGACCGCAACCGCAGAGACCGGCGTCTCGCCGAGCACGCTCGGTTCGACTGCCACCGGAGTCAGATCGACCGCGGCCGCGGATCGCGGCGAGGCCGTTCAGACCGCCGGGGCAGCGTCGAGCTCAGCCGTGTCCGGCAGCAGCGACGCAGCCGATACGACAGGCGCTGCCGCGGGCGATCCTGCCTCGCGGATTCGTGAGTACCTGGGGCTCTCGGCCGGCGCGCAGTTGCCGGTCTCCTTCGGCTACGAGGTCCAGGAGGGAGACACGGCCTCGAGCATTGCCAGGCGGTTCGGCCTGGAAGAGGCGACGGTGCTGTTCAACAACTTCGACATCTACGATCCGGATCACCTGACCGTGGGCCAGATTCTTCAGCTTCCGCCGGTGGACGGACTGGTCTACACGGTGCAGCCCGGAGACACGCTGTCGCGGTTGGAAGAGAACTACCAGGCCGACTTTGAGGCAACGATCGCCTTCACATCGAACGGGATCTCCACGCCGGAACAGATCCAAGTCGGACAGAAGCTGCTGCTGGTTCAGGGCTCGGCGTCGCTGCCGGCCGGCGCCACGGCGAGCGCGACTTCCACAGGCAGCAGCGGACAGAGTGCCCAGGTCTGGGCCGTGCCGACGTTCGCCTGGCCGCTGGGACCGGACGGAATCAGCGATCCCTTCGGGACTCCACGGGCGAATGCCTTCGGCTATCACACGGGCGTCGATTTCCTCGCTCCGCTGGGCACGATCGTGGGCGCGACAGCGGGCGGTCAGGTGACGGTGGCGACCTGGGATCCCTCTTACGGAAACTGGGTCGAGATCAATCACGGCGGGGGATATCGCTCGCGTTATGCGCATCTTGACGAGATCTGGGTGCGCGAGGGTGAATGGGTGCAATCCAACGCCTACATTGGCACTGTGGGGAACACCGGGAACTCCTCGGGCGCGCACCTGCATTTCGAGATCATCATCGACGGCCAGGCAGTCAATCCGCTCGCCTGGCTGAACTAGCCGAACAGCGGCCGGATCGACTCCCTTCCAGGATTGCCGACCGCGCCGTGTCGCAACTCCGTTCGGCGTGGAGGTTGTCATGAGCACAGACGGCGCCGCATTCGACGAATCGCAATGGACGCACGGATACGCCACGACCAACGGCGTCCGATTGCACTACGTGAGCCAGGGTGAGGGGCCGCTGGTCGTCCTGCTGCACGGCTTCCCCGAGCACTGGTACTCGTGGCGCTACCAGATCGGTCCGCTGGCCGAGGCGGGATTCCGGGTGGTCGCACCCGACATGCGCGGCTACAACCTCTCCGACAAGCCTCGCGGAGGCTACGACATCAAGAACCTGACCAAGGATGTGCGCGGCCTGATCCGCGCCATGGGCGAGGAGTCGGCCACGATCGTCGGTCACGATTGGGGCGGCGTGATTTCGCTGCAGTTCCCGATCGACTACCCGAAGGCGTGCGACCGCCTGATCGTGCTGAACGCTCCCCTGGTGCGTTCCTGGTACTGGGGCAAGCGCAACTACCCGAACAACGTCTACGCGCTGCTGATGCAAGTGCCGGGATTGGCGGAGCGGCGGAACTGGTCGGACATCGACGCGACCACCGAGCGCATCTTCACCGGCGTCGGCTCGCGCGCGGGCGCGTTCAGCGAACGCGACATCGAGATCTTCGCGGAAGCGCTCAAGCAGCCCAAGGCGTTGTCCTCGGCGATGAAGTACTACCGCTCGATTTACTGGCCCAACTGGTTCCTGACCTGGCCCGATCGGCACAAGCGGATCACGTGCCCAACCCAGTTCATCTGGGGCCGGGACGACCAGGCCGTGCGGCTGCCCTTCATGGAGGAGGCCTCAGAGCAGGTGGACGATCTGCGCACGGTCCTGATTGACGAGGCAGGCCACTGGGTGCAGCAGGAGCAGCCCCAGCAGGTGACCGCGGCGATGCTCGACTTCCTCGCGCCACCGGATGCAGGGGAGTCGGGCTGATGGCCGATCCCGCGATTGAGTCGCAGCCGCCCGGCAACTGGAGTCACGGGTTCGCCGAGGGAGCGGGAGGCGTCAGGCTGCACTATGCCGAGGTCCGTCCCGAGGGCGATCTCGACTCGGCGCCGCTGGCGATCCTGCTGCACGGATTCCCCGAGTTCTGGTGGTCCTGGCGGTTGCAACTGCCTGCTCTCGCAGCCGCCGGCTACTGGGCAATCGCGCCCGACTTGCGCGGCTACAACCTGTCCGACGCGCCGTCGCGTATTGAGGACTATGAGCTGGATCTGCTGACCGAGGACGTGCAACGTCTGATCGCGCATAGCGGGCGTGATCGCGCCGTGATCGTCGGCCACGACTGGGGCGGAGCGGTGGCCTGGCGTTTCGCCATGGACTATCCGGATTGGACCGAACGGCTGGTGGTGATGAACGCTCCGCATCCCGAGCGGATGGCGGAAGCCTTTGGCGGGCGGCCCAACATCCGACAGATCGGCCGATCCTGGTACATGTTCGTCTTCCAAATTCCGTGGCTGCCCGAGCGCTGGCTTGCGATCAACGATTACGAGCGGATCGGCCTGATCTTCCGCGACACGGCCGCGCATCCGGAGGCATTTCCACCGGAGGTGCTGCAGGAGTACCGCCGGGCCGCGGCGCGAAACGGGCTGACCGGCCCGATCCACTTCTATCGCGCGGCCGTACGGGCCGGCGCACAGGACTCCAGAACGCGGTTGAGCAGCCGCCTGAACGGTCTGGGGCAGGCCTTCGACAGCATCTTCGGGGCGTCGACGGAGGAGCCGGTCAGCTATCCGCGCATTGCGGCGCCGACGCTGTTGCTCTGGGGCGAACGCGACAAGGCCCTGGGCAAGGAACTGACCAACGACATGCAGAAGCTGTTCACGGGACCGTTCGAGCTCACCTATCTGCCCGACAGCGGTCACTGGGTGCAGCAGGAAGGCGCCGAGGACGTCAACCGTCTGATGTTGGAGTTCCTCGAGCGCTACCGGCACGACGCCGAGAGTCCGGCGGGCTAGCCACGCGTTTGCGATTCAGGTCAGCGGCGCGTCGGGGTCGACATCGGTGGTCGCAGCGATCCAATAGCGGTGCCTGATGCCCATCGACAGTTCTTCCAGGTCGCGGGCAACCTGTCGCTCCGTTTCGGCGTCGAGGCCTGCGCCTCCGCAGACTCCGGTCAGCATCGAGCGCTTGAAGATTAGCCCCACAGAGGCGTCGACGAAGGACAGGTCACGCGCCTTGTTGGCGAGGAAGTACTGCATCTCCCTGGAGTCGAAAGGCAGCGGTCCGCGACCGTCGGTGGGCCAGAGACCCCAGCCGAGATAGCCGCCGCGGGCGACGTGCTCGCGCACGGCGCGGTGATGTTCGATCACGTCGTCGACGTGGCCCTCGCGGGCGTCGAAGTGGATCAGGTTAGGCCGCGCGTCGAGGATCCGGGTCCAGTTGGGCGAGGCGCAGCAATGAATGCCGGCCAGCGCGCCGAGTCGCTGGAGCGGCTCGATCGCTGCACGCAGCACCGGGATGACTTCGCGCCAGGGCAGCGGGATCGACGGTTCGCCGACCGAGGCCAGCTCCGGCTCGTCGAACATGATGATCGCCTGGAATCCCTGGCGCTGGAAGACTCGGGCTTGCTCGGCAGCCGCCGCGCCCAGCCACGCGCCCAGACGTTCAAGCGTCTGCACGTCCTCAAGCGGTGATGCGCCGGACGGGTCGCGCGTCCAGCGGGCCAGCGTGATCGGTCCGACCAGGTGACCCTTGACCACGGGCGACTTGCGCTCCTCGGGCACGCCGGGCAGCCGTTCGAGCAGCTCGTAGAGCCCCTCGGCACGCTCGCGCGGCGGCAGTGCTGCGTTGGCCAGGTCGGCGTCGGAGATCTGCCCGCTCCAGGTGACGTGCTGACCGTCCCATGTCGCTCCGGGCAATGAAAGGCCGGTCTGAGGGATCATCAGTTCCTCGCCGGAACGGTTGGGAAGCTGGGGCCAGAAGGGCAGGCGCCAGTAGTCCTCGAGCATCTCCGAGACCGCTTCGGCGGGGTCGGTGTGCCGCGTGGAGCCGACGCCACAGGGCAGCAGCGGCAGGTGAATGGGTGCGTCCACTTGATCAACGACTCCTGTGGAGATGTGGGCAGGGCGCCGAGCCGTTCACGGAGCCGAGGTGACCAGTGTACCTGTGTTGTCGTAGATTCCTGAGTGCGAGACGCGTGCCGAGTCGCCTTGAGTTGCCAAGAGTTGCCACATGTGACTAGACTTACTGCCCAACTGTTCACACAGGTGAGCAATTGAAGACTGACGGCGGTCGTAGGGCTGACATCGGTCTGAGCCACATCATCGAGGGCACGAACCGCTCCCAAGCCGGAGCCAGTGCGCCATAATTGTCCTTGTGGGAGCAACAATCATGACCCGCGCCGATGAACAAACCAATGTCACCGAAGAGGCGGCCGCTGCATTGTCCAGCGAGGCCGGTCAGGAGGAACAGGCCACACCCGCGGCGCGAGCCGTGCGCGAACCGCTGATTGGACGCCATTTCACGCAGCCTGGCGAGGATGTCTACGGACAGATCGAGTGGACCTACCGCACGGCGGCGATTACCTCCGACTCGGGCGAGACGATCTTCGAGCAGTCCGACATCGAGACGCCTGCCTTCTGGTCGCAGACGGCGACCAACATCGTGGCTTCCAAGTACTTCTGGGGCCAGGCCGGCACGGACGAACGCGAATCCTCGATGAAGACGCTGGTTGACCGCGTCGTCGAGACGATCACGCGCTGGGGCCGCGCGGGCGGCTACTTCAACGACGGCGCGGCGGCCTCGGCCTTCTCCCAGGAGTTGCGCTATCTGCTGATCAATCAATATGCGGCCTTCAACTCGCCGGTCTGGTTCAACGTCGGCGTTGAGGAGACGCCGCAGTGCTCGGCCTGCTTCATCAACTCCGTCGAGGACACGATGGAGTCGATCATGGACCTGGCCAAGCGCGAGGCCCTGCTGTTCAAGTGGGGCAGCGGCACCGGATCCAACCTGTCCACTTTGCGATCCAGCCGCGAATCGCTGACCGGCGGCGGCAAGGCGTCCGGGCCGGTCTCCTTCATGCGCGGATACGACGCTTTCGCCAACGTGATCAAGTCGGGCGGCAAGACGCGCCGCGCGGCCAAGATGATCATCCTCAATGCCGATCACCCCGATGTGCTTGAGTTCATCAACTGCAAGGCCGACGAGGAGCGCAAGGCGTGGGCGCTGATCGACTCCGGCTACGACGGCTCGTTGAACGGCGATGCCTACTCCTCGGTCTCGTTCCAGAACGCCAACCACTCGGTGCGCGTATCGGACGAGTTCATGCAGGCGGTCGAAGCGAACGGCATGTGGGCCACGCGCGAAGTGGTCGGCGGCGAAGTGGTCGAGCAGATGCCAGCCCGCGAGATCCTGCGGGCGATCTCGGCGGCGACGCACCAGTGCGGCGACCCGGGCATGCAGTTCGACTCGGTGATCAACGACTGGCACACCTGCTCCAATACCGACCGCATTTATGCCTCGAACCCGTGCTCCGAGTACATGTTCCTGGACGACACGGCCTGCAACCTGGCGTCGTTGAACCTGCTCAAGTTCTACGACCTGGAGACGCATGAGTTCGATGTCGAGGCGTACCGTCACGCCTGCCGTGTGATCATCACGGCGCAGGAGATCCTGGTCTCGAACGCGTCCTATCCGTCGGCCCTGATAGGCGAGAACTCGGAGAAGTACCGCCCGCTAGGTCTGGGTTACACCAACCTCGGCGCGCTGTTGATGGCTCGCGGGCTGCCCTACGACTCCGTCGCGGGACGCGCCCTGGCGGCGACAGTGACGGCGCTGATGACCGGCGAGGGATACCTGCAGTCGGCCCGGATTGCGGAGCGCATCGGCGCCTTCTCGGGCTACGCCGACAACCGCGACCCGTTCCTGCGGGTGATGCGCAAGCACCAGGCGGCGGTCGGCCGGATCGACGGTCTGGACACGGTCCCGGATGCGGTCCGCGATGCCGCCGAGGACGCCTGGCGTCAGGCGCTCGTGCTGGGCGAGTTGCATGGCTACCGCAATGCCCAGGCCACGGTGCTTGCGCCGACCGGCACGATCGCGTTCATGATGGACTGCGACACGACCGGCGTTGAGCCCGACATTTCCCTGGTCAAGTACAAGAACCTCTCCGGCGGCGGCTACTTCAAGATCGTCAACCGCACGGTGCCGGCGGCGCTGCGCCGTCTGGGCTACGCCGAAGACGCGATCGAGCGGATCGGCGCGCATATCGACGACACCGGCACGATTGAAGGCGCGGCCGACCTGGAGACCGAGCACCTGGCCATTTTCGACTGCGCCTTCAAGGCCCAGGCCGGACAGCGCAGCATTGCCCCGCTCGGTCACATCCGCATGCTCGGCGCGGTGCAGCCGTTCCTCTCGGGCGCGGTCTCCAAGACGGTCAATGTGCCCGAACAGACCAGCGTTGACGAGATCATGCAGACCTACGTCGACGCGTGGAAACTCGGCGTCAAGGCCGTCGCCATTTACCGCGACAACTCCAAGCGGATTCAGCCGCTGGAGACCGGCGAGCGAACCGGCTCGGCGCAGGCCGCGGCGGTGATTGAGCAGCCGGGTCCGTCCATGCCGACCGATGCACCGGTCGTCGTCGAGAACGCTCTCTCGCCGCCGGCCTATCGCCGGCACCGATTGCCGGATGAGCGCCAGGCGCTGACTCACAAGTTCACGATTGGCGAGCACGAGGGCTACATGACGATTGGCGAGTTCGAGGACGGCCGGCCCGGCGAGGTGTTCGTCCACATCTCGAAGGAAGGCTCGACGGTCTCCGGCCTGATGGACGCGGTCGGCACGCTGACCTCCGTCGCGCTGCAGTCCGGCGTACCGCTGTCAACGCTGGTCAAGAAGTTCGCTCACATGCGCTTCGAGCCGATGGGTTGGACCCGTAACCAGGACATCCCTCATGCCGACTCGATTCTCGACTACGTCTTCCGCTGGATGGGGGCCAGGTACCTCGCGGCAGATTCGGCCGACACAGTCGCCAAGCAGGGCCAACTGGTCATGTCGCCGGAAGAAGTCAAGCTGGCCGACGAGGAGGCAGGTCCCGCACCGGTGACTCAATCTGTGGCAGAAGTCCCGCTGGTCGATTACACCGGGACGAGCGGATTCCAGAACCAACTCGATGCTCCGCCATGCGCGGAATGCGGCTCGATCATGGTCCGCTCCGGCTCCTGCTTCCGCTGCATGAACTGCGGAGCCACTTCCGGCTGCTCCTAGACGGACCGCGCTTCGCCGCTATTCCCCCGCACTGTCGCGGGAGTCTCGCGCATCCGCGAGCAGCGCCCGGCGGCGGCGTTCGTACTCGGTCTGAGAGAGGCTGCTGCGCTGCGCCTCGAGCGCGTCGAGTTCCGGCGAACTCGGCGCCGGCTTTGACGGACGCCGCTGTGCGGTCTCGGCTCTCACGTCAGCGGGCACGTCAGCGGGGAGGGTTGGAGCCGGCGCCGGCGGCGAGACTCGCGGACCGGGTGGCGCCGGTGGCGGCATTCGCACATCATCTGGCGCGAACTCGGACGGCTTCACGGCAGGCTTGGGCGCATCTCTCCGGACTACGACCAGCGTGCCTACCATGCGGTCATGAATGCACTGCCGATCGGGATTCATCAAGATCCAACCGGCATTGATCACCGGCCCCAGCAGACCGAACGCGTAGCCGATGAAGCCGAGCAGCAAGCGCTTGATTACCAGTTCGCGCATCCACATGCGTTGCGGCGTGACCTCCTGTCCCGCCTCGTTGATCACGTACAGGTCGAGCAGCGACTTGGCCGGCGACTGACCGTCGCGCGAGGTGAACCACATCATGTACAGCCAGATCGGCAGGAGCAGGAAGATCAGCAAATCCAGGATTTCGCTGCCCAGCCGCATCAGATAGGGAGCGGCAAAGTCGCCGGATGTCGGGTGCGACATGAGCACGCCGCACCTGGCGCAGAACACGCCGACGCCGGGATACTCGTCGCAAATCGGGCAATGTTCGGCGCGCAACGCGCCGGGTTTCCTGCCGGCCATGACTGGCTCGCATGCTTTGTGGCTCGCTGGGAGGCTAGCGCCGACGGGCCGGACTTCCGACAGGCGTCCGGACACGTTCGGCTCTCGCGCCGGACGGTTACAGCGCTCGCAGCTCCGCGCTGGGTTGCCGAACCGGCCGGACATTGACCACGAGCGTGCCGAAGACGCGATCGTGGATCGTCTGGCGATCCGAGCTGAAGAAGATCGCGACCGCATCGAGCAGGACGAACAACGTGGCGATGGCGAGCAACTGGGTGACGGCCTCGGGCGGGGTCATGATCGGCTCGGCGAACAGTGAGGAAAGCAGCGGGAATCCCTGGAACAAGCCCTCGCGCAGCCAGATTCGTTGGGTGGAGACATCCTGACCTTCGGCCGTGATCACCTTGGTGCGGACGATCTGCTTGCCCGGCGTCTGACCGCGCGGCGCGACAATGGCGAACCAGAGGAACCAGATGGCCGTACCGACCAAGACGCTGAGATTCAGGTCGGAAGCGGCAATTGACTCCGCATCGGCTGCGTCGAACTCGACGACGCCTGCCGACTCGAGGATGAAGAACACGACGATTGAGAGGACGACAACGATGACGCTATCGACGATGCGGGCGGCGAAGCGCATCCAGCGGGATGTGGCATAGCGAATCGTGTGGCCCCGCTCTGCATCGTCGCGGAAGGCGCTGCAGTTGGAGCAGAATTTCGTGCCAAGCCTGGTGACCTCGCGGCATGCTGCGCAGAGCGCTCCATGGACGCGAGGCTGGTCCCGATAAGGATCGGTCGGCAGAGGATCGAATCGACCCACGATGCTGCACTCCTGAATTCGAGCTTAGTAGGGCAACGTTGCAGGCCGGTAGTCGCCGCTGCGCAGGGCCTTCATCAGGTCGTCCAGGCTGCGGATCCTGGCTTCGAATTCGGTGGCGGCCGTCGCGACCTCGTGCAGCGCGTGGGAGTCGCTACCGCCGATCGGCGGCAGCGGCCGGGTCCGTCCCCGTGACGATGCGCTTTGATTCTGGAGCGGACCATCGCAACCGTTCAGACCTTCGACGCCGTCGAACAGCTCCATCGCTTCGCGCGGAACCCGCAGTCCAGGGTCGCGGGCGGGATGGGCGAGGTACATTAGGGCGTCGCGCTCGTCGCAGTAGTCGCGCAGACGCTTGGAGTCGGTGATTCGCGGGAACGGCTCGGTCACGCCGTAGACCAGTACGTGTCCCAGTTCCGTCGTCACTTCGATGCCTGGCAGCACGAGGATGCCCACCTGCTCAGCCAGGCGCGCCGCCCGATCGGCCGCCCAGATCACGTCGTGCTCGGTGAGGACGACGCCGTCGAGTCCGCGCTCGGCCGCACGCGCGAGGGACTCATGCGGCAGCAGATTGCTGTCGGTCGAGAAGACCGACGTGTGGGTGTGCATGTCGATGAGCATCTCGTTGAAGGCTCACGGCAACTGCCAAGTCGGTCAACCGCCCGGTATCCAGTGTCGGCTTGTACCATCGCCACGTGAGACAGTTCACATTCGTCGGCAGCGTCGTGTTGGATGAGCGCCAGCTTGATGGCAGCCGGCATCTTGAGATTGTCGGGGAAGTCGCGGGCGGCGAGACGGCGCTGCATGTCGTCGTCGATCACGACGGCGATCTGGCGGAGGCCGAGATGACGCTTGAGCTCGACGGGGCACCCGAGTCGGTTGCCCTGGACGGCGAGCCCGACGCGGTCGACTGGGAGGACCTGGAATTCCGGTTGACCTCCGAGACCGTGAGGCTGGAGGCCCGGTCGCGCCAGGACGGAGATCTCGATATGCGCCTGGCGTTGCGAGGGGTCAAGCCGTGACCCGCGCGGCCGTGCTTGCCGGCGGCGTCGGGGCGGCGCGGTTCCTCGACGGACTCGTTCGGGTGCTGCCGCCCGAGGACGTGACCGCGATTGTCAACGTCGGCGACGACATGGAGTGGGCCGGGCTGCACATTTCGCCAGACCTCGACACGGTCATGTACACGCTGGCCGACATGGTCAATCCGGAGACGGGCTGGGGTTTGCGTGGGGAGTCGCGCCGCACGCTCGACCGGCTGTCCGAGCTGGGCGGGCCGGACTGGTTCATGATCGGCGACCTCGACCTCGCCACGCACCTGTTCCGCACGCACTGGCTCGGCCAGGGCAATCCGCTTTCCACCGTTACCCGCGACCTCGCGAAACGGGCGGGCCTGGAGCTGTTCATCACACCCGTCACCGACGACCGCCTGCGCACGATGGTCGATACCGACGCGGGTGAATTCGCCTTCCAGGATTACTTCGTGCGGCGGCGCGCCTCCGACACTGTGCGGGGCATCCGCTTCGATGGCATCGACACCGCGCAGCCGACGCCGAAGGTCATCAACGCGCTGCTCGAAGCCGACGTCATCGTGATCGCGCCGTCCAACCCATTCCTGAGCATCGAGCCGATCCTGAGCGTCAGAGGCATCAGGGACGCAGTGGTCAACTCCCGGGCCCCGGTCGCAGCGATCAGCCCGATTATCGGGGGAGAGGCGGTTAAGGGTCCGGCGGCCGACATTCTCCAATCACTGGGACACGATGTGTCTGCGCTGGGTGTCGCACGATTGTACGAGGATGTGGCGGAGGTGTTTGTGCTGGACGAGACAGATGCGCCGCTAGCCGACGCGATTGAGGCTGAGACGCGGATGCGGGTGGTCGTGATGCCGACGCTGATGACGGATGTCGAGGCGAAGATGGCGCTGGCTGCGGGGACCCTGAAGGCGGCGCTCCATGACGGCTGAGCCGAGCGGCGTGGTGGCCGTCGTGCCGGTGCGGGGGTTGCCGGCGGGCAAGCGGCGGCTGGCCGCGCTGCTTGATCTTGAGGAGCGCAACTCGCTGGTTCGGGCGATGCTGGACGACGTGGTCGCGGCGCTGGTTGCGGCCGAGCGGGTCGACGAGGTGGTGATTGCGTCGCGGGACGCGGCGGCCCGCGACGAGGCGGCGCGGCTGGGCGTCGGCTTCCTCGACCAGACCGATCTGCGGCTCGGCTACAACCGGGCGGTACAGTTCGCCCAGCAGGCCCTTTCCGAGTCGGACGCCATGCTGATTGTTCCGGCCGACGTGCCGCTGATTACGCCGGACGCGGTTGACTTGATGGTCTCGACTGCGCCGGAGGGTCCGGCGGTGGTGGTGGCGCCGGCGCATGACGGCGGGACGAACGGGCTGCTGCTGCGGCCGCCGGACGTGATTTCGCCGCAGTTCGGTCCCTCATCGGCGCGGGCGCATCAGCAGTCGGCGGCGGCGGCGGGCGAGATGGGGGTGCCGTTCCGCGAGGCCCGGATCGATGTCTGGGCGTTCGACCTGGACACGCCGTCCGACCTGCGCTGGCTGCGGGAGACGCTGCCGCAGTTGCCCGAAGCGATTGCGCCGAACTCGCGAGCCTGGTTGATTGCGCATGAGGCGCACATGCAGGCGCTGAGTTAGGGCTTGCTCACATCGACGCCCGACTGCCGATGATGGAGCTGGACTCGACGAGATACCCGCGGCAAGCGCGGGTATGACGGTACATCTGACCCTAGGCGCGGGGGAGGCCGAAGCCTCGCTGGGCGATGATGTTGCGCTGGAGCTCGTTGCCGCCGGCGCCGAAGGTGGGCATGACGGCGGCGAGGTAGCCGTTCTCGGCCGAGCCTTCGATTGGGGCGCGCTTGTCGTTGCCGTTGAGCTGACCGTAGAGGCCCATGGCGTGGAGCGAGAAGTTCTGCAGGCGCTGCATCATCTCGGTGGAGAAGATCTTGACCTGGCTGGCCTCGTAGTTGGGGGATTCCTCGCGCTTGAGCATGTCGAGGATGCGGTAGCTGAGGTGCTGGAGGACTTCGAGCTGGACCTTGAAGTCGGCCATCGTGCGCTTGATGCCGGCGTCGTCGATGGGGCGGCCCATCGGCGTGTCGGAGCAAGCCCAGTCCATCAGGCGGTCGTAGACGGCGCGGACGGAGGAGACGGTGAAGATCGAGATGCGTTCGCGGTCGAGGGCGTGGGCGGCGTAGTACCAGCCCTGGTTTTCCTCGCCGACGAGGACGTTGGTCGGCACGCGGACATCCTCGAAGTAAACCTCGTTGGTGCGGTAGCCGGCCATCGTCCAGAGCGGCTTGACGGTGATGCCGGCCGATCGCATGTCGACCAGCATCATCGAGACGCCGCGGTGCTTGGGGGCGTCGGGGTTGGTGCGGGTTGCGAGCCAGACGTACTCGCTGCGGTGGGCGCCGGAGGTGAAGCGCTTGATGCCGTTGAGGATGTAGTCGTCGCCGTCCTTGACGGCGCGGAGCTGGAGCGAGGCCAGGTCGGAGCCGGCGTCGGGCTCGGTGTAGCCCAAGGCGAACTCGACCTCGCCGCGGGCGATTGGCGGGAGGAAGCGCTCCTGCTGCTCCTCGGTGCCGAAGCGCATCAGGGTCGGGCCGACCTGCTGGGTGGCGACGGTGGCCTGGGGCGCGCCGACGTAGTTCATCGCCTCCCAGAAGAGGTACTGCTCCTCGAGGGAGCGTTCCTGTCCGCCGTACTCGGCGGGCCAGGACATGGTCAGCCAGCCGCGCTCGGCGAGCAGTTTGCGAAAGCCGCGCTCCTCGACCATGGTGTCGGTGGTCGGATCGCCGATCGTGGCGCGGAGTTCGGTCGTCCACTCCTGGTCGAGGAATTCGTTGACCTCGGCCTCGAAGGCCAGGGCCTTGTCGCTGAATCGGTACTCCATTTTGCGGCTCCCAGAGTGTCTGTGCGTTGGCCTGAATGCTACCGCAGCGTGGGTGTCGGGCACGCTGCGGCTGGGGTCGGGTGATCGGCCGGGAAAGAAAAAAACGGGCGGAGGAGATTGGGGGGATTACAAGGGGTCGTCGTCTTCTTCGGGTGGTTCGTGTGCTTGCGGGGCGCCCCCCTCTGTCACTCCGTGACATCTCCCCCCGCTGGAAGCGGGGGGAGAGAGTGACTCGGAGTCCCGGTCATAGAGGTCTCGGAGGAGGTGGCGGGCGACGTCGTAGGGGTCGGTGGAGTGGTAGAGGCGGTTGTTGCGGGCGGCGTTGGGGTTGGGCGGGAACATCTCGCGGACGAGGGCCTTGAGGGCTTTGAGCTGCTTGTAGGCGGGGATGTCGCTGTTGGCCTGGCGCCAGAGTCGGTCGATGTGTGCTCGGTAGTGGTAGGGGTTGGGCATTGCGGGTCTCCTTTGCTGTGCGGTGTACGTATGTTCTGATAGTAGCGCGATTTGGTGGAGGTGGGAGGAGATCGGGTTTGCGGTGGTTGGTGGGACGGCTGAAGGGGGTGCAGGTGGCGGAGATGGGAGGATCGTGGTTCCTGCCTTCGCAGGAATGACGGAGAGGGTGCAGGAATGACGGAGAGGGTGCAGGGATGACGGGATTTGAGGCGGGCGCCCCCCCCTTTAGCCCCTGCATCGAGTGCGGGGCAGGCTTTCGGCAGCTTCCCCCCAAGGGGGGAAGCGAGTTGATGGGCGAAAGCGGGCTGGAGGGGAGAGGGGATCGGAGGGTCAGGTGCGGGCTTTGTTTGGGGCGGCGCGGAGGATGAAGGATGCGGCGCCGTTGAGGACGGTTCGGGTGGTCTGGGCCGGCTGGGGCGGTGCTTCCAGGGGATGCTGGGGGACGCGGGCGCGGAGGATGACGGGGCGGAGGACGATCAGGCCGGTGAGGAAGGCGAGGACGACGTAGGACATGGGCGGGAAGAGGGTTTCCATGGTCAGCGACTGGGCGACTGCGCCGAGGGGCAGGCCGACGGCCTGGGCGATGCCCATGCCGAGGAAGACCAGGCCCATGATGCGGCCGCGCATCTCGTTGGGCGTTTCGTGGGCGAGGGTGGCGTTGGCGGAGACCATCGCGGTCGACATGCCGATGCCGAGCAGGGCGTTGCCAAGCATCGCGTTGAGGACCGTGGGTGGATTGGTGAAGACGACGAAGCCGAGCGCCATCACAATCACACCGAGGGCGGTGAGCATGCCCTTGCGCTCGATCCAGGAAAAGCGAACAAGAACGAGCGAGGCGACCATCGCGCCGCCGCCCCAGAAGACGGCGATGTAGCTGAACTGCGACCAGGTCGCGCCGACGACTGTGGTCACCCACTGCGGACCGAGCGTGCCGGTGGGCGGCATGATCAGGGACATCATGAGAACGACGATGACGACCGTCCAGAGGATGACGGCCTTTGAACGGGCATAGCGCAGGCCGGCGACGATGTCGCGGACGGCCTGTCCCGCTCCCTGTCCCTGCCGCGCGGCGATGTGAGCGGCGGAGAAGACCGTGCGGTAGGACATCATGGCGAGAATCAGGACTTCGCCCAGGTGTCCGAAGGCGGAGATGGCGAAGACGGTGCCGTGGCCGAGGTGATCAATCAGCAGACCGGAGGCAAAGATCGAAATCGGCATCGCGAGTTGCATGGCGGCGGCGTTGAGCGCGATCCCGGACGGGGTCAGGCGCGGTCCCAGGATTTCGGGCGTGATGGCGTTGCGAGTCGGGCCGTCGATCGCGTGCGCGGAGGATGCGACCACCGTGAGGGCGAAGAAGACGATCAGGTCGGTCGTCGTGCCGGAGCCGGTCCACATCACGACCGCGATCAGGATGTTGGAGATGAAGGCGACCGCCTGGGTGACCATCAGCAGGCGGCGGCGGTCGAAGCGGTCGGCGAGCGCGCCGCCGAAGAGTCCGAAGCCGATCATGCCGAGACCGCGAATCGTGCCGATCGCGCCGACCATGATGATCTCGACGCTGTCGTCGGCGACGAACTGGATCCAGGCGATGGAGGCGACGAACTGGAGCGGCATCATCGACTGTCCAACGATGAAGCCGGTGAGCAGCAGGCGGAACTCGCGCAGGCGCAGGGGCTCGGTCATGCCCGGTCGGGTGGGAGTCGGCTTGGCGCTCATGTCGGTAGTTTCGCCGCTTCGAGCACGGTGTGCCGCGAGCCCTGGCGGACCTTGGCGGCCTGTCCGGGTCCGAAGATGTCGACCAAGCGGCGCTGGAGGTACTTGCGCAGCCCGTTGACGGCGACGACGGCCAGCGCGCCGCCGCCGGCAAGTGCGTCGTGGGCGTCGAGCAGGAGTTGATCGAGCGCGTCGTTGCCGGCCTGGGCGGGCAAGTTGGAGACGACGAGATCGAACTGGCCGCTCGGCCGTTCGAGTGCGCGGATGCCGTCGCTGAGTGTCACGTGTGCGTTGCTCAGTTGGTTGCGGGCGATGTTCTCGGCAGCGGCCTCGACGGCGCGGATGTCTGTGTCCACCATAGCGACGCGGGCGTTGGGCCAGCGGGCGGCGAGGGTGAGTCCGATGGCTCCGTAGCCGCAGCCGAGGTCGAGGACGCGCGTCGGCGCCGGCAGCCGCTCGAGCTCGCGCAGGAGGAGGGCGGTGCCCTCGTCGAGCGCGCGGGCGGAGAAGAGTCCGTGGCGCGAGCGCAGGCTGAGGCTGCGTGAGCCGGTGTCCATCTCGATTGTCGGGTGCGTCGCGAGCTGCGCCCGGAGGTCGGCGCGATGATCGGCCGAAGTGGTCATGTACGGACTTTGGCGGAGGGCGGGCGGAAGACCGGGGCGGGCTGGGTCGCGTCGCCGTCGCCGAAGATGCCCTGGTAGATGCTGGTCCACTTGCCCGCGTGGCTGCCGGCGACGGTGATGTTGATGAACGACGGATGCGGGACCTTGGACATGGGGGTGTCGAGGTCCTGCTCGGTCCAACCGTACTTCTCGGGCAGGAACTCGCCGATGCCGCCGCCCATGGTGGGCGAGGCGAGGCGCTCGCGCAGTGGGAGCGCGGTGAACTCCATGATCGCTTCGCGGATGTTGTCCTTGGACCAGCCGTCGGCGCGGTAGACGTCGGCGTGTTCGGGGCTGACGACGAACATGGTCGGCGAGACCTGGCCGCGCGGCTTGACGACCTGCTGGAAGGCCATGGCGATCGAGCCGGTGAGGGCGCGGGCGTCGCGGCTGGTCTGGTCGATACAGACGCGCGGTCCGCCGGTGGTGGGCAGCAGTGAGACCACGCTGTCGCCGGGTTCGTAGCCGTGCTCGACGTGGAAGGGTTCCCAGGGAGAGGTGTCCTCGTCCTCGGCGTAGCTGAGGGTCCACTTGTGACCGCCGCCCTGGATGGCCTGCTCGATCTCGCCGGGGACGGCGCCGCCGATGTTGCGGAGCATGAGCCGGAGTGCGCGGCCGAGGGTGGAGTTGGCGCGGTTGCCCTGGCCGAGGGCGTTGAGTCCCCAGTTCATGCCGATTGCCTGGCGCACGGGTCCGTTGACGAGCATCATCGGGGCAAGTCCGGCGGTGGTGGCGATCGAGCCGTGGAGGGGGAACCGACCGCCGGCGGCGGCCTCGACGCAGGCGAGGACGGTGGGGAAGTACTCGGGCTTGCAGCCGGCCATGACGGCGTTGATGGCGGCTTTCTCGACGGTCATCGGGGCCATGTTGGGCGGGAGGACGGCGACGGTCGCCTGGGGGTCGCTCCAGTCGGCGGGCGCGCCGGCGAGCATGCGGTCGACGCGCTCGCGAGTGGGCGGGACGACGGGAAGGCCGTCGGTGATGCCCTGGGCGAACATGAACTCGTAGACGTCGTCGTGTTCGGCGATGTCGATGATTCGCGCTGGGGTTGCGGGGTCGGCGGACACTGGGGCGCCTTCGGTGGTTGAGCGGTGGAGAGGGAGGGGCCCTCACCCTAACCCTCTCCCTCGGGGAGAGGGGATCTGAGGGGCTCCGCCCTAACTCACTCGAAGAGGGAGGCGGGAGCGGAGGGCCCTCACCCTAACCCTCTCCCTCAGGGAGAGGGGACCGGACGGTCCACACTCTCTCGCCGAGGGAGAGAGGATCGGTGGGTTACTCGACGGGGGCCATGAGGGTGTCGAGGATTTCGTCGACGAAGCGTTCGGCGTGTTCGTGCATTTCGGCGTCGGTGCGGTCCTGCATTGGATGCGGGATGAAGACGCGGCGCACTTCTTCGAGTCCGAGGCGCTCAGCCTGATGGCTGGCGGCCTTGATGAACTCGGAGGTGGCAACGAAGACGCTGGGCTTGCCCTGCAGTTCGAAGAAGACGGTGTCGTGCACACTGCACGTCGTGCAGGAGCCTCAATCGGCGAGCGCTTCGATGACGAAGTCGCACTCCTCCAGAATCTCGTCCTTGATGGGCTGCGGTGCGGGCTTGGCCACGGTGGGCTTCATGAAGCGCCGGGTCTCGATGCCGGGGGCGCGCTCGTGGAGGAGTTGCTCGAGGCGGTCGAGGAAGACGTCGCCGCGCGGCTTGGAGATGTCGAGCAGGGCGATCGTCCCATGCAGCGCTTCGGGGCGCGGTGTGAGGGAGCGCTTGATCGGCACTCGTTCGTCGGTGGGGTCAAGGATCTGGGTAACCATGGCGGCCTCTCGATCAACGCGCCGTCTGCAGGGTTGCGGCGCGTATTGCGCAGTGTGTCATGTTCGGCGCTCCTAGACGCCGATCCTGGCGCTGGTGGGTACGGAGTAGGCACCGCCGGCCCAGCCACCGAGGATGGTGGAGAACTTGGCTGCCGGCGAACCGGCGACGACGAGGATGATGTTGGACTTTTCGCGGAACTTGGGCACGGGCGTGTCGAGGGCGGCTTCGCCGCCGAAGCGTTCGACGATTTCGGGCGGCAGGCCGCAGCCGGCGTCGGCGGAGCGCAGGCGGTCCTTGAGGGGGATCGCGGTCTGCTCCATGATGCATTCGCGGACATCGTCCTTGGACCAGCCGGAGCGGCCGAAGATGCCGGCGTGGTCGGGCGAGAGCACAACGAGCGTGTCGACCATGGGCGACTTGGGGTCCTGCATGCAGCTCATGGAGAGGGCGAGAGTTCCGGCCAGGGCGCGGCCGTCGCGCGAACGCTCGTCGGCGACCGTCGCTGGGCCGCCGGACATCGCCATCAGCGTGGCGACGTCGTCGGTCGGCTCGAAGCCGCGCTCGACGGCGAAGGAGTCCCAGGGGCTGGCCTGCTCGTTCTCGGCGAAGTTCATGGTCATGCGATGGGGACCGCCCTGGGTGGCGCGGTCGGTGCCGCCGGGCAGGCTGCCGCCGACGTTGCGGGCGCAGAGCCGGAGCGCGCGGCCGATGGCCGCGTTGGCGCGGTTGCCGCTGCCGAGCGCGTTGTGCAGGTAGTTCATGCCGATGCGGTCGCGGATGGGTCCGTTGAAGACGCCGACGGGCGTGGCGCCCATCGTGGTGGCGAGCACGCCGTGGATGTTGAAGGACTCGGTGCAGGCTATCTCGACGAGGGTGATGATCGAGGGCAGGTACTCGGGTTTGGCGCCGGCCATGACGGCGTTGATCGCGATCTTCTCGACCGTGATCGGGGCGAGGTTGGGCGGCACGACCGCGACTTCTTCCTGCGGGTCGCGTTGGGTGCCCTGGAGCATCTTCCAGACGCGCTCGCGGGTGGGCGGGACGACGGGGAATCCGTCGGTGTAGCCCTGTTCGTACATGAACTCGTGGATGTCGTCGCTGGAGGCGAGGTCAACGAGGCGGGAGAGCAGATCGCCGCTCTTGAGCGCCTGGAGGCGTTCGTAGACGCCCGGCTCGTAGTTGCGGGCGCCGCAACCTGGGCGCTGTTCGGGCAGGGAGGCCCAGTCGATGGCGGTGTCGGCGCCGGGGCGTCCGGCGAGGGTCATCGATTCGCCGGCGATCTCGCGCCACTCGTGCTTGTCGAAGCCGAAGGTCTGCAGGGTGCAGTTTCGATCTTCGTCGTAGAGGAAGAGGGTGGGCACGGTGTCGATGTCGGTCTCGTAGGAGAGGTCGAGCGCGTCGTCGTCGAGCAAGGGCATGGTGAGGTCGTGGCGGTCCTTGAGCACGGCGATGTCGTCGCGCTTCTGGACGGCGACCCAGACGTCGAGGCCGTCCTCGGTCGCGCGGTGGACGGCTTCGAGCAGCGGCAGGGTGAGGTTGCAGGTGTCGCAGTCTTCCTTGACGAGGGCGAGCAGGACGGGCCCGTCGGGCGGGAACTGCATCTGTTCGCCTTCAGCGTTGGCGAGCGAGAACTGCGTGGGAGGGTGCATGGACGTATTCTAGCGCCGAGCGGTGTTTGGTTGTCCTGCGGAAGGGTCGACTGTGATTGACCGTGTCACGGGTTGGCGCGACACTATGGCGTGTAGTCGATTGCGAATCGTTGAAGGATGTGATCCGATGTCTCAGCTTCGCCGATTTCTGCTGGCGCTGGTCGTGGTTGGCGGCCTGAGCGCGCTCACGCTGGGTGTTGCGGCGGCGGGTGAGTACGCCGTGTCGGAGCCGCTGCAGGTTGCGGATGCGGGCGGCGAGGAAGAGGACAGCCTGCACGTCTCGGACGAGACGCTGGCGACGTCGCTGTTCATCCCGTTCTGTTTCGTGGGGGCGACGCTGCTGGTGTTTGTCTGGGCGATTCGCAACCGGGCGCGGCGGGAGGACGACGAGGAGCCGATGCCGTGGTGGCGGACTCGGGAGTGGTACACGCGGGGGATGGAAGAGGACGGCGGGTAGGCTTCACGCTTGCATCTCGTGTTCATGACGGGGCAGGCTGCGACAGGCTTTCTGCCAAGGCATTGACGTTGGTACTGGATTCGGCGAGATACCCGCGACAAGCGCGGGTATGACGGCGCGTTTGAGTGTCGATGCCGGAACGTATGCAGGCTCTAGAAGAGCAGGCGGCCGAGGCGCTTGCGGTACTCGGCGACGAAGGGTTGATCGTCTCCGAGCATGCCGAAGATGCCGAGCAGGGTCTTGCGGGCTGCATCGTCGCCGGCGGACTTGTCGATGCGGACCGATTCGAGCAGTTCGTCGAGCGCTTCCATCCACTGACCCTCGACGGCGAGCAGGCATCCGTGGCGGTAGCGGACCAGAGGATCGTCGGGCGACTGGGCGGCGGCGCGGCGGAGTTCGTCCGGGTCGTGCCCGTCCAGTGCCTGGGTGAGTTCCATGGCGGTGAGCACGCTCTTGCTCATGGGATGGTTGGGCCATCGGCGGGCCAGTTCGGCGGCGCGATCGGTCTCGCCGGTGCGCGAGAGCACGGCGGCGAGTCCGACGCCGGCCGGTTCGTGATCAGGGTCTTCCTCGAGGGCGGCCTCAAAGTGCAGGCGAGCGATGGGGATCTGGTTTTCCTGGAGCATGCGGTAGCCCTCGGCGGCCTTGATGTCGGCCTCGGAGGGGATGAGGGAGTCGAAGAAGGCGCGGACCTGTTCCTCGGGGATTGCGCCGACGAAGCGGTTGACGAGCTGTCCGCCGACGAAGGCGAAGACGGCGGGGATGCCCTCGACCTGGAGCGCCTGGGCGACCTGAGGGTTCTCGTCGGTGTTGACCTTGACGAGCTGGACCTGGCCGTCGCGCTCGTAGGCGAGCCGTTCGAGGATGGGTCCGAGGACGCGGCAGGGGCCGCACCACGGGGCCCAGCAGTCGACGATGACGGGAATCTCATGTGAGCGCTGGATCACGTCCTGGTTGAAGGTGGCGTCGGTCGCGTCGATCACGGCGGCGACGTGTCCGTGCAGACCCAGAGGCTCTTCATCCGGCGCGGACTCCGGCGGCTGGGCCGGAGGCGGTGCGGTGCGGAGCGGGACCGGCTCGGGCGGCGGCGCGGGTTGCTGTTGCACGCGGCGCATGGGCTGGCCGGAGGCTGAGTAGATGACCGGCCCGGACGGTTGCTGCTGCTGGGGCGGAGGCGGCGCGCCTCGCTGGACTCGGTCGCCGGGGAACGGGATCGGATCGGGCGGCCTCTGGGTCATTCGAGTCTCCGGGCTAGTCAGGGTGACCGAGGTGGTTACCAGTTGGTGTACCGCTTGCGCTTGGGGAAGTTGGCGGAGCGGTTCTTGGTGGAGTTGTTCTCGAAGATACCGGCCATGACACGTTCAGCCTTCTCGTCGCAGGACGGGCAGGTCTGAGGCTCGGCAGCCTGGGACATGGGACGGATTTTCTCAAAGCTCTCGCTGCACTCTTCGCAGTGATAGGTGTAGACAGGCATCTGATCATCTCCTGACGCGTGGTGCGATCGGATCGAGTTTATCGCGCCCGGGCGGACAGAACGGCGCGTTGCAGTTCGCGGGCCGCGCTCGACACGTTGAGCGCCCAAGCGACCTCCTCCACGTCGTGCACGCGGACCACGTGCGCGCCGAGCCAGGCGGCGAGGACGTTGAAGGCGATCGTGGCCTCCAACATACCGGGACGACCCTGGGCGTCGTGCGAACGGAGCTCGCCGTGGCCCAGCAGCTCGGCGAGGAATCCCTTGCGCGAGGCGGAGATCAGGACGGGGTAACCAAGGTTGGCGAGGTCGGGGAGATCGAGCAGCAGGCGGAGATTGTCCTCGAGACCGCGGCCGAACTGGAAGCCGGGGTCGATCCAGACATCGGGCGCGCCGGCCGTCTTGATCTCACCGGCCCGCTGTTCGAGATAGCGGCGTACCTCGCTCGCGACGTTGTGATACTCGTGGTCAGCTTCGCGATGCCGCTGTGGGCGGCCGCGCATGTGCATGATGGCGATCGGCGTACCGGTCTCGACGGCGACCGAGACCGTCTCGGGATCGGCGCCGGTGATGTCATTGATCAGGTGCGCACCGGCCTGCACAGCGGCGCGGGCGACGGACGAAGTCCAGGTGTCGACGGAGACCAGGTGACCCTCGGCGACGACCGACTCGACCACCGGGGCGACGCGCGCGATCTCCTCGTCCGGGGATATCTGGGCGGCGCCGGTGCTGGTCGATTGGGCGCCAACATCGATGATGCTGGCGCCGGCGTCGCGCAGGCGCTCGGCGCGACGCGGCGCGTCGCCGACGGGGACGACGGAGCCGGAGACAGGCGAGTCGGTGGCGACGTTGAGGATGCCCATGACCAGGCAGCGGTCGGTGGCGTCGAGCGAACGGCCTCCGAGTTCGATCTGCATCGCCGGGGCCTCAGCGCCGCCTGGCCACGTAGTGGGGGCTGCGTCCGAAGAAGAGCTGGGCGGCCTCCATGATCGACTCGTTGAGGGTCGGGTGGGCATGGATCGACTCGGCCAGGTCGGAGACGCGGGCGCCCATCTCCACGGCGAGCACACCTTCCCCGATCAGCTCTCCCGCGCCGGGACCGACGATCTGCATGCCCAGGACCCGCTCGGAGCCCCGCTCGATGACCAGCCGGGTGAGGCCGTCGTTGCGCCCGGAGGCGGAAGCGCGGCCGAGGGCAGCCCAGGGGAAGCTGACGGTCTCGGCCTCGATATCGAGCGCGGCGGCGTCGGCCTGGGAGAGGCCGCACCAGGCGATCTCGGGGTCGGTGAAGATCACAGCGGGAACGGCGAGAGGGCGGAAGGCCGAGGGATTGCCGAGGATTGCCTCGACGGCGACGGAGGCCTCGGCGGTTGCCTTGTGGGCCAGCATCGGTTCGCCGGCGACATCGCCGATGGCGAAGATCGAGGGCTCGGCCGTGCGACGGCGCTCATCGGTGACGATGAAGCCGTGATCGTCAACGTGCGCCCTGGTGCGGTGCAGTCCCAGTCCGCCGCTGTTGGGCCGGCGGCCGGTCGCGATCAGCACGCGCTCGAAGGTCTCGGTGCGTTCGACGCCGGCGCTGTCGGCGATGACCGCCTCGATACCCTGGTCAACTTCGGTCAAGGAGACGACGGCCGTATTGACATGGGTGTCCTTGAAGCGCGAGCGCAGGCTGCGCTTGAGGACGCGGACGAGGTCGTGCTCGACGCCGGTGAGGATGTCGGGCAGCGCCTCGACCACGGTTACCTCTGAGCCCAACTCGGCGTAGACGGTACCGAGTTCGAGTCCGATGTAGCCGCCGCCGACAACGAGGAGCGATGCGGGAATGTCGGGCAGTTCGAGCGCTTCGGCGGCGTCCATGACGCGGTCGGACTCCAGTTGCAGCGGCCGGGGAATCACCGCCGTGGAACCAGTGGCGACGATCAGGGCGTCGAAGTCGAGCGGCAGGACCTCGCCGTTGGACTCGATGTTGAGTTGCGAGGCGTGGCGGATGCGTCCGAAGCCCTGCTGGTACTGGACGCTGTGCTGGCGGCGCAGGAGCCCGAGGCCGTTGGTCATCTTGCGGACGACGCCGTCCTTCCAGTCGCGGAGCTGGTCGAGATCGATGTCCGGTTCACCGAAGCTGATGCCCCACTCGGAGGCCTGACGCGCCTCGCGCATGAGCTTGGCGACATGGAGGAGGGCCTTGGAAGGGATGCAGCCTTCGTAGAGGCAGACGCCTCCCGGTTGAGGCCGCGTGTCGATCAAGGTGACGTCGAGTCCGCGTTCGGCGGCGTGGAAGGCGGCCGGATAGCCCCCGGGTCCAGCGCCGAGCACGGCGAGGCGCAGGCTGCCGTTGGGTTCTGCTTCGTTTGCGACCACGGCTATCCCCCGAGCGCCAGCACGAGCGGCTGGCGGATCACGTCGGCGATCCAGGTCATGAAGCGGGCCCCGTCGGCGCCGTCGATGACGCGGTGATCGAAGGTGAGGGAAAGCGGGAGGATGCTGCGCGGCTCCCAACTGTTGAGTGCGTCGGACCAGACCGGGCGTCGCTCGGCGCGTCCGATGCCAAGGATGGCGGTGTTGGGATGGTGGATGATCGGGGTGAAGTGTCCGGTGCCCATGCCGCCGAGATTGGTCACGGTGAAGCTGCTGCCGCGGAAGTCCTGGAGTCCCAGGCTGCCCGAGCGGGCGCGCTCGGAGATGTCGGTCAGCTCGACCGAGATCTCGATGATGTTCTTCTCGTCGACGTTGCGTATGACCGGCACGACGAGGCCGCGAGGGGTGTCGACGGCGACGCCGAGATGGACGTACTTCTTGAGGATGAGTTCGTCGTTCTCAGCGTCGATTGAGCTGTTGACGTGGGGATGTTCCTGGAGCGCCGCGGCGGTGATCTTGAGCAGGATGGCGGTGATCGTGAGGCGGCCGCCCGCTTCCTTGGCGTGATCGCGGTAGTCGCGGCGGACCTGCTCGAGTTCGGTGACGTCGGCGGTGTGGAAGAGGGTGACGTGGGGGACCTCGTGCCAGGAGGTGGCCATGTTCCGCTTGATCGTGCGTCGCAGTCGGCTCATGGGGACGCGCTCGACGGATCCGAACTCGGAGAAATCGGGCAGGGGCCCGGGCGTGGGCGCGTTGTGGAGGCCGACTGGGGCGGGATCGGGGACCTCCCGCGAGTGGCGCTTGACGTCTTCGAGGTCGATGCGGCCGCCGGGTCCGGAGCCCCGGACCGCATGTATGTCGACACCGATTTCCCGGGCGAAGCGGCGGACGGAGGGCGAGGCGAAGACCGGGCGTGTCTCGAGGTCGCCCTCGACCAACGGCGCGGGCGCGGCGGTGGGCAACGGCGGGCTCGGCGCATCGGGCTCGCGTTCGGGTTCGGATGTGTCGAGGGTCTCGAGCGATTGACTCGACGGATCGGCTCCGTTCTCCGAAGTTGCGGCAGCCACGTCGACCGGCTGAGGCGGCGATGGAGGTGTGCCGGATGTATCGGTTGGCAGAGGAGCTTCAGCTTCCGCAGGAGCGGGGGGAGACGGCGATGGGGCTGCGGCCGGATCGACGCTGAGGACGGGGTCGCCCGGGCGGATGGTGTCTCCGGGCTTGACGTGCAGTTCGATGACCACGCCGGCGACGGAGGAGGGGAGGTCGAGCGTGGCCTTCTCGGTCTCAATTTCGGCGATCGGCTGTTCAAGCGCGATCTGGTCGCCGACGCCGACGTAGACCTGGAGGACATCGGCCTCTTCGATGTCTTCGCCGAGGTCGGGCAAGAGGACGATGCCGGGGTCGGATGCAGCGGTGGTCATATCTGCTCCCTAGAGCATCATCGGGTCGGGGCGTGACGGATCGATACCGAGTTGGTCGCGCGCCCGCAGCAGCGTGTCGCCGTCGATTTCGTCGCGGCGGTTGAGCGCGCTGAGCGCGGACCAGACAACGTGACCGGCGTCGACCTCGAAGTGGTCGCGCAGCGCCTCCCTGGTGTCGGAGCGGCCGAATCCGTCGGTGCCAAGGGCGGTCAGCGGACCGGGCAGCCAGCGCGCGACGAGGTCGGGCAGGGACGCGGTGTAATCACTAGCGGCGACGATTGGGGCGTCACATTGGCCGAGGGACGTCTCCAACCAGCAGCGGCGGGGGGCTTCGAGGGGATGGAAGCGGTTCCAGCGGTCGGTCTGCAGGGCCTCGCGGCGGAGTTCGGTGTAGGAGGTGACCGACCAGACATCGGCGCGGATGCCGAAGTCGTCGCGGAGCATCTGCTGGGCGATGCGGACCTCGTTGAGGATCGGACCGCTGCCGAGCAATCGCACCTGGGGCGCATCGTCGGGGACCAGAAGATAGATGCCGCGCAGGATGCCTTCGCGCACCACTTCCGACTCCGGCATCGGTGGCTGGATGTATGCCTCGTTCTCGACGGTGATGTAGTAGAAGATGCTCTCGTCTTCGTCGTGCATGCGGCGGATGCCGTCCTGAACGATGACGGCAATCTCGTAGGCATAGGCGGGGTCGTAGGCGACGAGATTGGGGATGGTCGAAGCGAGGAGGTGGCTGTGTCCGTCCTGGTGCTGGAGCCCTTCGCCGTTCAACGTCGTTCGACCGGCGGTGGCGCCGATCAGGAATCCTCGGGCGCGTGAATCGCCGGCGGCGTAGGCGAGATCGCCGAAGCGCTGCAGGCCAAACATCGAGTAGAAGATGTAGAAGGGAATCATCGGCACCTTGAGCGAGGAGTAGGCGGTGCCGCCGGCGATGAAGGAGGACATCGCGCCGGCCTCGGTGATGCCCTCTTCCAGGATCTGTCCGTCGCGAGATTCTTTGTAGTAGAGCAGCCGATCAGAGTCGACCGGCTCGTAGAGCTGACCGGCGGAGGCGTAGATACCGAACTCGCGGAACATGCCTTCCATGCCGAAGGTGCGGGACTCGTCGGGCACGATCGGGACGACGTGTTCGCCCAGCTCTCGGTCGCGCATGAGCCGGCTGAGCATTCTGACCAGGCCCATGGTGGTCGACGCTTCACGGTCGCCGGTGCCCTCGTGGAACTCGGAGAAGGTCTCATCGGGCGGTGACGTGAGATCGGACTTCGGCGAGCGGCGTTCGGGGACGTGTCCGCCGAGGACTTCCTTGCGGGTGGAGATGTAGGCGGCTTCTCGGCTGTCGCGCGAGGGCCGGTAGAGGGGAGCGCCGACGACTTCGTCGTCGGACAGGGGGATCGCGAAGCGATCGCGGAACTGCATCAGCTCGCGCTCGTTGAGCTCCTTTTGCTGATGGGTGATGTTGCGGCCTTCGCCGGCCTCGCCGAGGCCGTAGCCCTTGATCGTTCGCGCGAGGATGACGGTGGGCGCGCCGCGGTGGTCGACGGCGGACTGGTAGGCGGCGTGGACCTTGAGCGGATCGTGGCCGCCGAGTCTCATCCGCCAGAGCTCGTCGTCGGATATGTCGTCGACCATGCGGCGCAGACGGGGATCAACGCCCCAGAACTGGCTGCGGATGTAGCTGCCGCCGGCGACGGTGTACTTCTGGTACTCGCCGTCGACGACCTCGCCCATGCGCTGGACCAGGAGTCCATGATCGTCGCGGGCGAGGAGCTGGTCCCACTCGGAGCCCCAGATGACCTTGATCACGTTCCAGCCAACGCCGCGGAAGACGGCCTCGAGTTCCTGGATGATCTGGCCGTTGCCGCGGACCGGGCCGTCGAGCCGCTGCAGGTTGCAGTTGACGACGAAGATGAGGTTGTCGAGTTCCTCGCGTGAGGCGAGGGCGATGGAGCCGAGGGTTTCCGGCTCGTCGGTTTCGCCGTCGCCGAGGAAGCACCAGACCTTGCGGTCGGTGGGTTCGAGGAGGTTGCGGTTCTCGAGGTAGCGGATGAATCGGGCCTGGTAGATCGCCTGGATCGGTCCCAGCCCCATCGAGACGGTGGGGAACTGCCAGTAGTCGTCCATCAGCCAGGGATGTGGATAGGAGGGCAGACCACCGGAGAGTTCGCGACGGAACTTGTGGAGCTGGTCGGGCGGGAGCCGGCCTTCGACATAACCGCGGGCGTAGATGCCGGGAGCCGAGTGTCCCTGGAAGTAGACGAGGTCTCCGCCGCTGGGATGGTCCTGTCCGCGGAAGAAGTGATTGAATCCCACCTCGTAGAGGGTGGCGGCGGAGGCATAGGTGGAGATGTGTCCGCCGATGCCGTGATTGTTCTGATTGGCCTCGACGACCATCGCCATCGCGTTCCAGCGGATGATGGATTTGATCCGCCGTTCGAGACCGAGATCGCCGGGATAGGGCGGCTGCTTCTCGATAGGGATCGTGTTGACGTATGGCGTCTGCGAGGTGACGGGCAGGCGGATGCCGGAACGCTGGGCTTCGATCTGCAGGGTCTGCAGCAGGCGGGAGACGCGCTCCGGACCTCGTCGCCGGGCGACATCGCGGAGAGAGTCGACCCAGTCGTTGGTCTCCAGCCAGTCTTCCGATCCGGAAGGGTCGACTTCGCGGCCAAGGGCCTTTCGCCAGGGGGACTCTGAGGTGGTCATCGCCATGTCAGTTTACTCAACCGCGAGTCGGCGTCCCTTGACGAAACGGTGTGATCAATAGACTTAACCACAGGAACACAGGGCGAGGGGCGGCATGGCGATCTCGGCATCGACGGCGGCGGCACGCAGGCTCGAGCCCGGCATTGAACGCTCGCAGATCGTGCAGTGCGGGTGGCTGCCGGCGATGCCGTACGAGGATGCGTTGTCCTGGCAGGCGCAACGAGCGGCGGCGGTCGCGGAGGGCGCATTGCCCGAGATCGTCACCTTCGTGGCACACGATCCGATCTACACGCAGGGTCGTCGGGGCGGGCGTGAACACGTGCTTGGCGAGCTCGCGGCGCCGATCGTGGACACGGATCGCGGCGGCGACATCACGTTTCACGGACCGGGGCAGCTGGTGGTCTGGCCGAGTCTGAGGTTGCGGGAACGGGGCATTGGCATCGCGGCGTATGTTCGCGGTCTCGAGCGGGCCGCTATTCAGACTGCAGGTGGACTTGGATTGCGGGCTGAACGAGTTCGTGGACGGCCGGGGGTCTGGATTGGCGAGCGCAAACTGGCGAGCGTCGGCGTGCGGCTGCAGTCGGGCGTGAGCAGGCACGGACTGGCACTCAACTGCGATGTCGATCTGTCCTGGTTCGAAGGCATCCGGGCGTGCGGGATCGAGGGAGCCACGGCTACGTCGTTGACAGCCGAGATTGGCCGCCCGGTCGGGGTTGCGGAATGCGAACCGCTGATGCGCCGAGCGATCGGCGAGGTGTTCGGCTTGCGGCTGTCTCCGGTCGGCGCGCCAGGGAGCGAGCGATGAGCAGCCTGCGAGCACGCAAGCCGCACTGGATCCGGGCGCAGTTTCCGTCGGGGATGCGCTACGGCGAGATCAAGCGTCTGCTGCGCGAGGAGACGCTGCACACGGTCTGTGAAGAGGCGCGCTGCCCGAACATCGGCGAGTGTTTCAATCGAGGCACGGCGACGTTCATGATCCTGGGCGACATCTGTACGCGGGCCTGCGGGTTCTGCGCTGTAACATCGGGCAGGCCGTCGCCGATCGACTGGACTGAGCCGCAACGCCTGGCCGAAGCGGTGGAACGGCTAAATCTTGCCTACGTCGTGATCACGTCGGTCAACCGGGACGATGCGGCAGACGGCGGGGCTCAGATTTTCGCCTCGTGCATCGAGCTGATCCGGCGGCGGCGGCCAGAAACCGCGGTTGAAGTCCTGATCCCCGACTTCCTCGGCGACCGGGACGCTCTGGAGACGGTGTTGTCGGCCGACCCGACGGTGCTGAACCACAACGTCGAGACCGTTCGACGGTTGTACCCCACTGTCCGCTACCAGGCTCGCTATGAGCGCTCGCTGGAACTGCTGCAGCGCGCCTCGGAGTGGACGCCGCGGATTCCGACAAAGACCGGATTCATGCTGGGGCTCGGCGAGGAGCGCGATGAAGTCTCGGAGTTGCTGCGCGACTTGCGAGGAGCGAACGTCGAGCTGCTGACCGTGGGACAGTACCTGCGGCCCTCGCAGAAACATCTGCCCGTTCGCCGCTACGCGCCGCCGGAGGAGTTCGATTCAATCCGCGAAGAGGCGTTGAGCCTGGGCTTCCGCCATGTGGAATCGGGTCCGATGGTCCGCAGTTCCTATCACGCCGACGAGCAGGCTCGCGCGGCGCGGCTGGTCAACGTCGAGTTGCACGCCTGAACCGCAGCGACGGGAGTTACGAATCTTCGCCCTCGTCCTCGCTCCTGGGGATGAGCAGGACATCGCCAGGGTGGATGAAGCTGAAGCCGTCCAGGCTGTTGATCTCCATGAGCGCGTCGACGGTGGTTCCGTAGCGTTCGGCGATGTCGTAGAGCGTGTCGCCCTCGTCAACGACGTACTCAAAGGTGTTGGTCGATTGCGGCAGCGCGACGGCGTCTTCCTGCGTGTCGTCGGAGGCGGCCGAGGCCGGACTGGGCGCGGCGACGACGATCGGCCTGACTACCGCGCCCGAACCGGCGGATTCAGCGGACTCGGACTGTTGCGCGTCCAGGGGAGCTGTCGTGGTGGATGCGGATGCAATGCCCGCTCCGGTGCTGGTCTGCCCCAGCTGCTGCGGACGTTGCGGGGAGATCTGCGGCGCCGTCGGCTCGCCGTCGCCGCTGCGGTCGATGGCGCTGACATCGTCGCGCAAGGAGGTCTCGGATACTGCGGGAGTGGGTTCGGAGGACCCCAGCGCGCCGCCAATGAAGAGCAGGATGGCCAGCGCGCCGACCGGCGCGAGCAGCATGGAGAGCGGCACGCCTGTGACTTCGCGCCGCGCCGGGCCGAACGAGGCGCCCGTCATGCCGTAAGCGCCGACGTGCTCGAAAGGTGAAGCGTGGGCGGCCGAGAATGAGTCCTGCCGGGTTTGGAGTCGGCCATGCCACCAGAGGGCGGCGGCGGCCAGTGCGAGCGGTATCCCAACGACCAACAACCAGACACCGTGTCCGGGCCAGGTGAGGCTGAGCAGGAGCAGTAGCAGGAATGTCGCGGCCGCGGCGGCCGCAGCGGGCTTGGCTTGCACTCGCATGATTTTGATGGCCGCGCCGCCGACGCGTCTGCGATTTCACTCTAGCCGACCCACGGTCTCCGAGAAGACATCAGCTGCAGCCAAATGGATGCGCCAGCGATGGGTTGTCGGACCTGGTCGCGTACACTCGCGGGAAACGCGCGAAACGCGGCATTCCGCGATCATGCGCGAGACCTGTGGATGACCCGGTGCGAGGGAGAGTGAACGGCGATGACCCAGACGCAGTCGGACACGCCGTCGCTGAGTGAGTTGGCCCAGGCTGCCGGCCTGAGCATGGAGGAGATGGACGGTCACCAACGCGAGGTTGGCTCGGCCGATATCTTCGCGCGGATTTCGCACTTTCAGCTCGCCGATCAGGCGCGGGCGGTCGGCCTCTATCCATTCTTTCAGCCGATCGAAGTGAACGACGGTCCCGAGGCGATCGTGGAAGGCAAGCGCGTGATCATGCTCGGGTCGAACAACTACCTGGGCCTGACCAGGCATCCGAAGGTGTTGGAGGCGGCGCGGGAGGCTCTGGAACGGTTCGGACCGTCGATGACCGGATCGCGCCTGCTCAACGGAACCAGTCCCGTGCATCTCGAACTCGAGGAGTCGCTGGCCGACTTCCTCGGGATGGAGACGGCGATTGTCTTCTCGACGGGCTACCTGGCGAATCTGGGCGCGGTCTCGGCACTGGTCGACCGACACGGCGTATCGGTTCTCGACCGCGACGTGCACGCGTCGATTTACGACGCGGCCGGGCTGGCGCTGGGCAAGTACACGCGATTCCAACATAACGATCCGGCGCACCTCGACCGCGTGCTGGGCAATCTGCCTCCCGAACAGCCTCGTTTGGTGTTGATCGACGGCGCCTACTCGATGGGCGGCGACCTGGCTCCGTTGCCGGAGTTGCGCGAGGTCTGCCGCAGGCACGACACGCGCATGCTGGTGGATGACGCGCACGCGATTGGGACAGTGGGGCCGACCGGCCGCGGCACTCGATCGCACTTCGGACTTGAGGAGCCGGACGACCTGACGATCGGGACGTTCAGCAAGACGCTGGCGTCGGTGGGCGGCTTCTGCGCCGGTCCGCGGATGGTGATCGAGTACATCCGGCACTTCTCGCGTCCGATGCTGTTCACGGCGGCGTTGCCGCCTGCTTCGGCGGCCGCGGCGCTGGCAGCGCTGAGGCTGATTGACGAGGAGAACTGGCGAGTGGCGCGGGTCCAGGAAATCGGCGAGCGGATGCGCCAGGGTCTGACGGCGCTGGGCTTCGACATCGCCAACTCGGCAACGCCGATCATTCCGATCCGGGTCGGCGACGAGGTGCGCACGGCAGCATTCTGGCGCGACCTGTTGAACCACGGCGTCTACACCAACGCGGTGATCGCGCCGGCCGTGCCTCGGGGCCAAGCGATACTGCGCACGTCGTACATCGCCACGCACACAGACGAGCAGCTTGATCGGGCGCTGGAGATCTTTGCCGAAGCAGGGCGGCGTCACGGAGTGATCAAGTAGCCGGCCGTGCGCGTCCTGTTGACCGGTGGCAGCGGTTTCGTCGGCGGACATATCGCGCGGGCGCTCGCGGCGTCGGGGCACGAGTTGCGGTTGCTGGTCAGACCGACCAGCGACACATCCTTTGTTGACGACATCGACTTCGAGCGAGCGAGCGGCGACTTGCGCCAACCTGAGTCGTTGCGGGCGGCTTGTCAGGGCGTGGAGGCCGTGGTTCACTCAGCGGCGGTGCTACGGGCCGCGAATCCGCAGGAGTTCATGAGGGCCAATCGCGAGGGCACGCGTCATCTGGCAGAGGCGGCCGCGGCTGCTGGCGTGAAGCGGATCGTCTACATCTCATCCCTGGCGGCGCAGGGGCCGTCACCGGGCGGAGCCGTGGAATCGACCGAAGGGACGCCGCACCCGGTGTCGGCGTACGGCCGGTCGAAGCTGGAAGGCGAGCGAGAGCTGGAGGCAGTCTCGGACCGCACCGACGTCATCATGTTGCGCCCGCCGCTGGTCTATGGTCCCCGCGATTCGGGCCTGCTGGCGTTCTTCTGGATGGCGCGGCGCGGATTCTCGGTTCGCTTGGGCGACGGATCGCGCCTGGTTGACGTGATCTACGGTCCTGATCTGGCAGACGCTGTGGCCGCGCTGCTGGACGCCAGGATCGACAGCCGACGCTGCTACCACGTCAGCGATGCGGATGGTCCGTTCAGCTGGAACGACATGCTGTCGGCGCTTGGCGATGCGGTCGGCCGGCGGTTGTTGCTTGCGTCGCTGCCGCCCGCGGCGTTTCACGGCATCGCCCGCTGTTCCGAGTGGTGGGCAAAGCTGAGCCGGTCGGAGCCGGCGCTCGATCGGACACGAGTCTTGGAGATGCGCCAGCGGGCGTGGCTGTGCGATTCGCTGCCGTTGACTGAGGACACCGGCTGGCGGCGGAGCACGCCACTGGAGGCCGGGCTGCGCGAGACGATGAACTGGTATCGCGACCAGGGCTGGGTTTGACGACTGGAGCGGCGATGACTCGAGTGTGGTCGTTCGATCTCGACGGCGTGCTGGCCGAGCCGCCGTTCGGCTGGAATCCGGCGATCAATCGCGATGTCTCGCTGGCGCCTGCGTCACAGGGGATGCCGGCGCCGCGACGCAAGCGTGGATTCGTCGACCGGGCGCTGGAAGGGACCTGGTATCGGTTCCGGTATGTCTTGCGTCCGCCACGGCGGGGCGCCAGGGAGGCGCTTCAGGCTGCATCGAACCATGGCCGAGTGATTGTCCTGACGGGACGTCATGAACGCGGGCGGACACAAACGCAGGCGTGGTTGGAACGGCACGGCTTTGACCCGATGATCGAGGAACTCGTGATGAACGGCACGTCGCTCGCGTCTGCGCGATACAAGGAGGCGTACCTGGGCGGGATCGACGCAGCGCTGCACATCGATGACGATGCCGCGACCGCGGCGGTGCTGGCACGCAACGGGATCCGCGTCGGTCTGGTGAGTTGGCCTCGGAACCGGAGTCTGGCCTATCCGGAACTGGTGACCCGATGCGAGGACCTCGACGCGGTTCGGGGATTGATCGAGGGGGTGGCTCGCGATGATTGAACCGATTGAGACGGCAGCATCGGCCGAGCGTCTGTGGAGACTGCTGCGCGATGAGGCAGGCGAGGGCGAGGCGGATGGACAGGCGGAGATATTGGTGGAGCATCCGCCGCGCGAGTTGTTGATTGAAGTGCGGATGGGTGTCGGCTTCCGGGTCCAGCATGCGTACCGGATTGAACGGCGCGGCGATCGCTGTCTGGTATCCGACCAATTGCGGCCGCTGGGCTGGCGCTGGAGGCTGAGCAATGTGTTCCTGTTCGGACGCGGTATGCGTCCGCTCGAGGCTGCTGCCCACCAGGGACTGTTGAATCTGTGCCAGGCTGCGGAGTCAAGCGACTCAGGTGCCGCCTAATCAATCATGACTGCAGCATTGAGCCAGACGACGAAGCATCACACCGGCAGGTCGACGCCGAGTGAGGGGCAGATCACGTTGTCAAGTAGTTATGTGTACAATGTGGATAGTGGCAGGGCTATTCGTGCGTTGGGGGGAAGGCACATTCAGGTGTTGTCTCAAGATGGATTGCGTTGGACCCGACTGATACGAATTGCCATTCTCTCCGCAGTTGTGGTGCTCGCGTTCGTCGCGGGAGCGGCGTTGCGCATTGTTGACGCGGAGGAACCGGTCGAGGTGGGAGCTCACGGGCCGGAGAGTGGAGAGCTGATTGGTCTGACTGCATCGGCGGTCTCAGAGGATCTGAGTGGCCGCGTCTACGTGTGGGACCAGGGACGCCTGCGACCTGCCTCGCAGGCGCGGGTCTCGACCGGGAGCGCCATGGTACGGACCGACAGCAGCGGCCGATTCCTGTTCGAGCCGGGCAAGCGGACGGGATCGCTGTCGGTGATTCAACCGGGATACGACGTGGTGAGGCGGCCGATCTACTACGACCGAACCGTGATCGTGCTGCGCAACCTGGTTGTGCGGGCGGTGTACATCCCGTTCGATGAAGTGACCAAGCCATCGGTGCAGGCATGGGCACACAACCTCGTGGATCGAGATTTGATTAACGCGGTAGTGGTCGACATCAAGGACGAGTCGGGGCAGGTGTTTTCGATTGCCGCGACGCCTACCGTCGAGCAGATCAATGCCGATCGCGACGTCGAGTCGGTCGGCACCTTCCTGCAGGAGCTGCAGAAGAAAGGTGTCTATCGAATCGGCCGGGTCGTGACCTTCCTAGACCGAACCTATCCCCGGTGGTTTGTAGACAATGCTCTGCACAATCTTGCCGGCGGTCTGTTCATTGACAGCATGGGAAGCACATGGTCATCCGCTTACAACTCCAGCGCTCGCAGCTACAACATCGAGATCGGGGTTGCTGCGGCGGATTACGTCGAAGAGATTCAATACGACTACGTCCGACTGCCGTACGAGAACGGTTTGTTGGAACGGAAGAGTGAAGCGGCGCGGGTCGCGGCAATCACGCGATTCGCGCAAGAGGCGAGCGAGGCGCTCCATCTTGCGGGCGTGGCCGTATCGTTCGACACGTTTGGTGTGGTGTCGACGGCAGGCAATGACCAGGGGATCGGTCAGTCGGTTGAGAGCCTGGCTCCGTATCTCGATTACATCTCGCCGATGGTCTATCCAAGCGGCTGGACACCCGGTTCGTTCGGCTACGCCTATCCACCAGAGCACCCAGGTCCGGTGGTTCGTTTCAACGTCGAAGCGACTGTCAACCGGATCGAGGACCCGGGCTCGGCCCTGGTTCGCCCCTGGCTGCAGGACTTTCACGACTATCAGTCCCGCGGCCTGCCGTACTACGCCGAGCAGGTCCACGCCCAGATTGCGGCAACGGCTGCGGCCGGCGGAGTCGGGTTTATGCTCTGGGATCCGTCGCTGAGCTACGAGCAGCAGGCGCTGGAGCTCGCCTTGAGCATCTCCTGGTCCACGATCAGCTAGCGGCTAGATGCCGGCGCCCCAACCAGCGTCGACGAGGAAGCGGCTTAGCTGCCCGTTAAACTCCTGGGCCCGCTCGAAGTAGACGCTGTGGCCGGTGGCCGGAATCTCGTAGTACTGCGAGCCGGGCACGTGTGCGTGAGCGGCGCGGATGATTGCCGGCGAGGTCAGGGGATCGTTGCCGCCGACCACCCAGAGCACCGGCATTGAGAGACTGGCGACCGCGTCCGGATCTGGGGCGAGCTCGTTGAGGGAGTCGACCAGATCGGGGTCGCGCGGCGGGTTCATGGCCATGATTTCGTCGTAGAGGAAGGCGAGGGCGGGATCGCGCTCCTTGAGGGTCTGGTCGTAGGCGAGCGAGCCGAGTCCCTGAGCTTCGACGAGGCGCCGGGTCTCTTCCCACAGCTCTCTGATCTCCTCAGTCATTAGTCCGCCCATGGTGTCGGCCATGACTAGTGCCGAGACACGCTCGGGCGCCTGGACTGCGGCGCCGAGGCAGGACCAGCCGCCCATGGATTGCGCGACGAGAGCGGCGCGGTCGATGCGCAGTTCGTCCATCAAGGCCAACAGGTCGTCAACGAAGGCGGCGCGTCCCGGACCTCCGCTGGGAATGCTGCGGCCCCAGCCTCGGTGATCGAACGCGACGCAACGGTAGGAGTGGGCAAACACCGGAACCTGCTGCCACCAGGAGAGATGGTTACCGCCGGCGCCGTGCGCGAAGATGATGGCCGGTCCGCTGCCCGTCTCCTCGTAGAAGATGTCGCAGTTCGGTCGAGAAAGAGTCGGCATTCCAACCTCCGGATGCTGAGGAATCACTGTTCAAGGCATACGCTCTGCATGCAGGGCGGAGGCTAGCAGCGGGGTCATTGGAGGAGGCAGGATTCCATGGCAACGATGCGGATCGCGTTGACCGGCAGCGAGCAGGCCTTGGGCGGGGCGGTGTACCGCGAATTGGTGCGGCAAGACGTGGAGATTGTGCCGATTGAGATTGGTGTGGACGCAGGCGCCGTCACGCTTCCCGCGCAGGTCACGCACGTCGTGCACGCGGCGTCGCTGACGGAGCCGGGGCACTCAGCCTCGGCCTATACGGCTGCCAACGTCCACGCGACCACGACGTTGCTGGACGCTTGCCGGCAGCAGGATCTTGAGCAGGTGCTGTTGATCTCGACAACGGAGACCTACGGCCGCCGGCTGCCTCCCTGGCCAGTGACCGAGAGCTGGATTCCGCGACCGCTCGGCCCGGCGCAGCAGAGTCGCGTCGCGGCGGAGCGCGTGGCGAGGACGTACCGACGGCGCGTGCCGCTTTCGATCTTGCGGGCGGCGCCGGTAGTCGTCAGCGACGGTGGAGCGTTGATGGATACGATCAGGCACTTCATCTCGCGGCCTCGGGGTGCGTTGGTCGACGGGGGCCGAGCGCCGCTCTCGATTCTCGCCGGCGCAGACCTGGGGCGCGCGGTATGGGCGATGCTGAATCACACCGACGAAGCGGTCGACCAGGTGTTTCACGTCGCCTCGGCGCACACGACCTGGCGGGAGTTGGCGGGCGAGGCGTGCCAGCTACGCGGCGTGGAGGGTCGATTCTGGAGCGCGCCGTACCTGTTTGCGCGAGGCATGGACGCCCTGCGCCTGTCGGCCTGGATCCTGCCTGAGCCCGAAGGGGTGGACGGGTATGTGGACATGACCGGGCGGCCGCATCTGATCGACGACTCGAGAGCGCGGGTGTCGCTGGGCTATGCACCGTTGCTGGGTCTGCGCGGTGCGCTGGCCCAGGCGCTGGACGTCTACGGGGGATCCGCCGCCGCCGACCAGGGGCCCTCTCCCTAAGGGTTGGGGATTGCGGGGTTAGCCGGTGGCCTTGACGGCGTCGGCGACCTTGTAGGCCAGGCCTTCCTCGAAGATGCTGGGCACGATCCGGTCGGGCGTAGGATCGGCGACGAAGTCGGCGATCGCCTGTGCAGCCGCAATCTTGTGCTCGTCCTCGATCTTGGGGATACCGCCGTCGAGCAGACCGCGGAACATACCCGGGAAGCCGAGCGCATTGTTGATCTGGTTGGGGAAGTCTGAGCGTCCGGTGGCGACGATCGACGCGCCGGCCTCGGCCGCCTCGTCGGGCATAATCTCCGGGGTCGGATTGGCCATCGCGAAGACCATCGCGTTGTCGTTCATCGAGGCGACATCGGAGACGGTCACGAGACCGGGACCGGCGAGGCCGAGGAAGAGGTCGGTCCCGCGCATGACCTGTGAGGTTTGGGGAATGCTGCCGTCGGGGTTGTTGCGGTACTCGCACCATTCGGCGGCAGCGCGCTTCCAGGGGTTGAGGTCCTCGCGGTCGATGGTGAGCAGACCCTTGGAGTCGATCAGGGCGACATCTTCGCAGCCCATCTCACGCAAGATTGCCCCGCAGGCGATGCCACTGGCGCCCGCGCCGAGGATGGAGGTGCGGATGTCCTTGAAGTCGCGGTTGGTCAGACGCAGCGCGTTGATCACCCCAGCCAGAGCGACCACGGCCGTGCCATGCTGATCGTCGTGCATCACCGGAATGTCCAGGGAGTCGTGCAGGCGCTGCTCGATCTCGAAGCAACGCGGCGCGGAGATGTCCTCGAGGTTGATGCCGCCGAGCGAGGGCGCGATGGCCTCGATCGCCGCAACGATGTCGTCAACCTCACGGACCGACAGCGCAATCGGAATCGCGTCGACGCCCGCGAAGCTGCGGAAGAGGACACACTTGCCTTCCATTACCGGGAGCGCTGCCTGGGGTCCGATGTCGCCGAGTCCGAGCACGGCGGAGCCATCGGTGATCACGGCGACCAGGTTGCCGACGCCGGTCATCACGCGAGCGAGCTCCGGGTCGCGGGCGATCTCGAGGCAGGGGGCGGCGACGCCAGGGGTGTAGACGACCGAGAGGTCGTCGTGGTTCTCGACGGTGACCTTGGAGGCGTAGTCGACCTTGCCGCCCCATTCACGATGCATCTCAATGGCGCGCTGGTCGTAGTCGCTCATGTTCCCGCTCTTTCTGAGGCCTCGCGACGGAGCGCCGGGGCCGCGAATTGGTATTCCTGCACTGTAAACGCGTAAGTGAAATCGGTCACTAGAGAAGCGTCGGACATGGGGTCGGAACAGGCGATACGTAGCAGCGATTACATCCCGATCACCAAGTAGGCGCCAATACGGGCCGCCAGGAACCGCGCAGCTACAAGAGGGAGCCTTCGAGGATGCCGCGATGAGCTCGTAGGACGAGCTGCCCCTCTTCGCGTCGCTCGACAATGAGCGGTTTGCGGCAGAGCCGACAGGGAGTCGTTTCCTTGCGGCGCAGCAGCCCCTTGGGCGGTACACGGGCGACGGTTGCTTCCTGGCAGTACGGACAGGTGACGTCCCAGCGCAGACAAGCGCGGATGCGGAGCGGTTCGCCCTCTTTCTGGGCCCGCGAGACGACCAGGTCGTGATTGCACTGCGCACATCGCGTGACGACCCGCCGGGTCCGGCCGGTCTCCGGCGGAATGCCGACATCCAGGGCATGAGAGCAGTTGGGGCAGCGGATGTGCCTGGTGGCGACTTGGGCAGCCATAGTGTCATCCTATCGACAGCGGCATTGCCGGTGTTTGCGGCTACCGTCATCGGGAATTGATCACATACCCTGCGTTCATGAGTCAATTCTCCCGGGACCCGCGAGGGGCGCGGGACTTTTCCAGTCCCCAGGTTCGCGTTCGGGGCGCGAACGACTTTCGTCAGTACAGCAGTCAGCGCCTCCGATTGCCCAATGAAGGACCACCGATCGGTCCCAAGCTCCGCCGCCTGTTCGGCGCGCTGTTGACGCTGGCCGCCGTCGGCGGGATCGGCGTGGGCGTGTACTTCGGCGTTACGGAGCTGATCGAGGAAGACGAGACGCCGGCCGCCACCAGTGTGGAAGCGACCGAGCAGGCTGAGCCGGCGGAGGGGCAAGGATCGACGTCACCACCGGACGAGCCCGCAGCGGCCGAGCAGCCGGCGGCGGACACCGCGTCGAACGAGGCCGACAGCGAGGGAGCGGCTCAGGATCAGGCATCCCAGTCCTCGGCGCCGGAGGCGACGGAGCCTGACGCCGAACAACAAGGAGAGCTTGAGGCGGCACCGCCTTCAGTGTCGGCCATTACGCCGACGGTGAGCGAGGAGGCGGTGACGCCCGCTCAGATTGGCGGCGCAGAGATCGTGGCGGAGCGGGTGACGGCGGAAGCGATTCCATCGGGGATTCCGCGAACGCTGGCCGACGGAGCCGACTACGACCCGACCGAACCGGCGACCGTGTTCACGTCGCGCTGGCCTGTGGGCACGACGCTACGACTGACCAGGCTGCCCGGAGCGACGCTGTTGACCGACGAGCAGCAGGCCGCGGTCGTGGGCGCGCAGGCTCTGGTGGTCGTACGCGGCACAGAGGCGACGAACACGGACCTGCAGATGAGTCCAGCGGCTTTCAATCTCGTTGCGTTCCATGAGATCGAGCGGATCATCGCGGTCCGCGTGGAAGTGGCAGCTCCGCCGCCCTGAGTCGGGGAGTCGATTGTCCGGCTTGGACGGGGTCTAGGAACGGCGGCGGCGGCCAAACGGCATTCTCAGCTCTTCGCCGTAGTTGAGGAAGTCTTTCTCAGCGCCGCACTTGGAACAACGTCCGTGGGAGACCTGCTGATTGGGGCGATCTATTTCCCAAACGTGTGAGCACTCAACGGTCTCAAGAGCCGGTTCGCCAATCTCCGGCTCGTTCGCCTCGGCCTGGTGCTGGGGCTTTGTTCTACGCTCAACCACGTGTTCCGCCTTGTCGATCAGCCATCAGGGCACGCTGAACTGCGTTCAGCCTATGATAAGCAGCTAACACTCACAAAGCCGGTGACGTAACTGTGCAGTGAACAGAACGCTCACAGCGTGCGCTCATAGAGCGTGTGATATTTCTCGCCGCCTGCGATGGCTTGGCGAATGTCCTCGCGGTCGAGTTCGTACAGCCGGCTCAATGCGGCCCGCGCGTCGTCCTCCGCGGTGGGGTCGCCGTCGCAACGCTCGAGAATGCGGTCGAAGAGGTCGGCCTCGACGAATGAGTCGACCCGTCCTGCCCAGGGGAAAAAGACAAAAGACTCAGGGTCGTCGAAACTGGGGCGCAGCTTGCGCAGCTCTCGAATCCGGTCTTGCGGCGACCTGACCGGCTCGACGACTCGAATGTAGGGGCCGTCGGTCTCGTTGCGACGGCCATCGATCAACAGCCGCTCCTGGAGCCAGCCGAACCCGATCACGACGACATCGGCCTCCCGTAAGGCGCGCAGCGTCTCTTCGAGGTCGAATCCTTCGTCGGGCATGGCTGCAGTATACGATCAGCGTCCGCGCGGCACGCGCTGCCTGACGCCAGGCCGGTGAGTATGATCGGGCAAAGGCCCAACTCCGATGCGACGATCGCCCAGCGCCGTACGCCCTCATCGCTCTGTCGAGCAGGCCGACGCGTTCCGCACGCTGTTTCGGCAGCAGAGCGACCGGCTCTGGAACGCGGACCGGGATGTCGATTGGGCGGCCGGGTCGGAGATTCCCGACTCCAAGCGAGCCGCCTGGCTGCGAATGATGAACGTGTTCCTGGGGCTCGAAGTGATGGGCCTGGACACGATTCAGGTGATGATGAGCCAAGCGACCCACCAGGTGCGGGATCCGGCGCTGAATCTGTACCTGGCGGCACAGTGCCAGGACGAAGCTCGGCATGTGTACGTCCTGGATCGCTATCTGAGCGAGGTGAACGGGCATGGATTCATCTCGCGGCCCGAACGGTTCCTGATCGAGCGCTTCGGGGGGATGGCATCGTGGGGCTTCTACCGGGTCGAGAACTGGCTGACGTCGACGCTGTTCAGCGAGAACTTCGCGGCCCTGTTTCTGCAGCGGGCGCTGGAGCTTGACGATGTCGATCCGCTGGCCAAGGAGATCTTCCGGCTGATCCTGAGGGACGAGGTTCGGCATGTGAACTTCCTGCACACGATTCTGCCCAAGTTGATCGATCGGTTGCCATCGGCCGGACGGATGTACATCTGGCAAAGCCAGATTCTGCTGGCGGGTGCGGTCGCCCTGGGGCTGCGGCGAATCAAGGGGGACGTGGCTGCATTGGGCATTGACGTGGACGAGTACAAGCGGACGCTGTTGGAGAATCTGGAGGCCCAGTTCGTGGATGCGGGGTTGGACTCATTCCTCAAGATCGACACCTACGCGAAAGTGATCAATGCGGCGACATGAGTCATCCGAACGAGGCAGGCGGCATCGACGACTGGCGGAGAATGAGTTCGGAGACGATCGAAGACTTCACATTTTTCAAGCTGCGGCGGGACATCTCACGGCATCCCACCACCGGACGCGATCACCGGTTCTTCATCTTCGAGTTTCCCGACTGGGTGAACATCATGCCGCTCACTCCCGAGCGTGAGGTGGTGTTCGTCAATCAGTTTCGGCACGGCACGCGAGAACTGACACTGGAGATTCCCGGCGGCATCGTGGACCCGGGCGAGTCGCCCAAAGAGGCGGCGATTCGAGAGATGTTCGAGGAGTCGGGCTTTCACTCCGCCAACGTGGTGGAGCTGGGCTGGGTGCACCCCAATCCGGCGCTGCAGGAGAATCGCTGCTGGTCGTATCTGGCGCAGGATGTTGAGTTGGCGGTCGACGACGATCACGTGGTGGGCACGTCGAGCGAGGCGATCGAGGTGACGAGAGTGCCGTTGGACGAGATCCCCGGTTTGCTCAACGACAAGTCGATCACGCACGCGCTGACGATCGCGGCGTTCGACCACTTCTGGCGCTGGAGCGGTCAGGTGGGCCGCTAATCGTTATCCCCTGAGCGCATCGACATCAAAGTCCTCGGGCAATGGGATGAACAGGCTCTGGCGCGGGCCTTCGATGTCTCGGGTGATGTGCCCGCGACCGCTGACATCGTCGGCGAGGAGGATGTCGCCGCCGTGCAGGCGGAGCCTGGTCCCGTCGCCGACCTCGATCTCAACCGTTCCGCTCAAGGTGACGACAAACTGGCGGCGTGGGGCGTTGTGGAAATCGAGCTCGCCGCCAACCGGGGTGGTGCGGAAGATGACGCCTTCGGCGTCGAACATCTCGGAGAGGGCGCCGTAGCGGCTCTCGGATTGCGCAACCTCTATGGTCTCGAAATGGGATTCACCGTCGTCGCCGGTGTATACGCGCGTGATTTGCATGGCGGATGCTCCCGTCACTCGTCGAACTGTCTGGCCCAGCGGTGGACGTCGAAGTCGTCGGGCAGAAACACCATGAGGCTGAGCCTCGGACCTTCCAGATCGGTGGTCAGGTGGCCTGGACCATCGACATCCTCGGCGTAGCAGATCTCGCCGGGACCGAAGCTGCGTGTGTCGCCGTTTGAGACCTGGGTTTGGACCGAGCCCTGGATCACGATGATCATGGTCTTCTGCATGGCGTTGTGCCAGTCGTTGACCAGACCGGGTTGCGAGACGCGGAACGACATCTGTTCGGGGCGCAGATTGCGCGTGAATGCGCCCACATCGAACTCTTTCATGCCGATCTCGATGTCCTCGAACTGCGAAGTTCCGTCTTCGCCCTGATACATCCTCGTGAGTCTCATCACGGACCTCCTGAGCAGATGCTATCGCGAGTAGTAGAGCCGCCAGTAGTCGCCGAGTTCGGCGAGCGATTGGACGATCAGGTCGGGCCGGACGTCGTCGGGAATCGGCTCATTGGCCCGCCTGACCCAGACTGTGTGCGCGCCGACTTCGACAGCGGGTCGGATGTCGTGCGTGATTGAGCCGGCGATATGGAGTTGCTGGTCGGCGGTGATACCGCGGCTCTGTAGCAGTTCGCGCCAGTGATCGTGGTCGGGCTTGTAGCTGCGAACGTCTTCGGCGGTCACGAGCTGGCTGAAGACGGCACCGAGTTTGCGCACGCTGACATCGAGGCTCGACCTGGTGACATTCGAGAGAATCGCCATCGGGGTCTGAACGGTGGCCAGCCGCTTGAGGAAACCGCCGGCATCCTGGAACGGCGGCCAGTGGGCGATCGAATCGGCGAAAGACTGAGCCGACGCGTCGGAGACTGACGCGCCGAATTCGGCGCCTGTTCGTTGAATCGAGAGCGCAAGCACCTGGTCGTACGGTCGGTAGAACTCGTGCTCGACGACGAGTTCGACCTCCAGCCGGCGGGCGATCAGCGCCTCCACGTCCAGGTGGGCCAGCTCGGGAATCGCCCGCACCGCGGCGCGAGCACCGGTCTGCCAGTCGATCAGCGTGCCGTAGCAATCGAACGTGATCACGGCTGCGTCGCGTGGATGGATCATCGAGATTCCCCGGATGTCGGCGTGGGGCCAAAGTGCACGATATCGCCACCGTACTTCTGGTTCAGTTCACTGACGGCCTCGTCAACGACGCGTTGGCGAGCGCGCCGGGCCGCGGACTGCGGCGGCTCAAGGGCGGATTCGCCGGACTGGTCGAAGAGCGAGAGTTGCGCTGCGACTCCCTGATGCTCAAGCCCGGCGACGCCTACGCCAATCAGTCGGAAGCGACGCGAGGGCGAGAGTTGTTCGTCGAGCAGGTCCTGGGCCGTACGCTCGATCCTCGCCGCATCGTTGGTGGGATCTGAGAGGGTGCGCTGGCGCGTGAACGTCGTGAAGTCGGAGAGGCGCAGTTTGACCTGGACGGTCCGAGCACGGAAGCCGTGCTCGACTAATCGATTGGCGACACCGGCGGACTGCTCCCTGACGACTGCGCGCAGCCGCTCGGCATCGCCAACATCCTCGGCGAACGTGATCTCGGAAGAGATCGACTTGGTCTCGCGGTCGCGGCTGATCTCCCGCTCGTCAATGCCTCGCGCGAGCTGCCAGAAGAACTCGCCCCGCGACCCGAAGCGGTCGATCAGCCAGGGCAGCGGCCGCTCGGCTAGCTGGCCGATCGTCTCGATGCCAGCGTTGCGCAACCGGTCGGCTGTCTTCGGGCCGACGCCCCAAAGGTCGGAGATCGGCAGCGGGGCGAGAAAGGCGGCCTCATCTCCCGGGGCGACGACGGTCAGCCCGTCGGGCTTGTGCTGGTCGGACGCGATTTTGGCCACGGACTTACTCGTGGCGACGCCGCAGGAGACCGTGAGCGCCGTGTCCTGGCGCACACGCTGACGGATCCATTGGGCGACCTCAGCAGGCATGTCGCCTGCGTCGACGCGATGGCTGATGTCGATGAAGGCTTCGTCGACCGAGAGCGGCTCGACCAGGGGCGAGACGTCGCGGAAAATGGACATCACCTGCGAGGAGATCTCGCGATAGCGGGAGAATCGGGGCCGGACGATCTCGGCGTGCGGACAGAGACGGACGGCCGTGCGCATCGGCATGGCCGATCGGCAGCCGAAGACGCGCGACTCGTAGGAGGCCGCGGCTACGACGCCCCGGCCCTTTGGCGAGCCGCCAACCAGCACCGGCTTGCCGCGAAGTTCGGGCCGGTCGCGCTGCTCGACCGAGGCGAAAAAGGCGTCCATATCGGCGTGAATGACGTGTCGGAGGCTTGGGCGGGTGGTCACGCCACTACGCTATCAATAGCGGAAGCCGGCACGGGGGCAACGATGAGTCTGTTCAGCCGCCTTCGCCGCCGGATCGGGCTTGACCCGGAGTCCGAGCTGCGACGCAGCAGTCTGGGAGCAGCCGAGCGGATGCTGCGCGACGGCGGATCGGTTGCGATGATTCAGCAAGTCGTGCAGGGCCTAACCGGACATAACGATGTCGAGTCGTCCTGGGTCGCGCTGTTTCGAGGCAACCTGGAATCTGCCCTGGACGCGTCCTATCGGGCCGCGGACCGGCGTCCGTATGATGTCGACTCGCGGTTGATACACGGCCTGGTACGTCTCGCACGAGACGAACTGGAACACGCTGAGCACGAGTTCGATGCGGTGATTGAGGAGTTCGGCGCCGAGCGCGAGGCTTCAGACGGCCGTCGGGCGGTGATCCTGGCGCGGGGCTTCGCGCCGCAGGACGAGTTTCCGGCTTCGGAAGCGGATTGGGAGTCGGCGGCGATGCTGCTGACGACGTTGTGGCGGCTGGCCGGGGTCGCAGATGTCCGCCTCGACAATTTGGAGAACGGACATCCGGACGGACTGGCTATCGTGGAACGAGCGCTGAGCCTCGGACTCGACCTGGATGCGGATATCGACGATGGGATTGCTCGACCGACTGCGCCGCCGCCTGTCTGAAGTCAACGACGTGCGCGAAGCGTCGCAGGCCGAAGCGGCGACGCTGGCCGACGTCGAGACCGTGCGACGCGCCTTGCTGGCGGAGTCGAAGCGGTTGGGTCGCCGAGATCGGATCTCGGTGACGATGCTGATGGAGCACTCGGATGAAGACCTGCGCCGGCTCGATCTGTTCCAGATCCTCGGTCATCTCGACGCCGAAGGCGAGATACGCAACGTCGAACAGGATTCGTTTGGCAATCTGAGATTCGATCTGGCGGCTACGAGGAACAGCGGCGATCTCTGATCGATCTGATCGCGCCGTGCGGAGTCATGATCGCACTATGCAGGTTATGTCGGTCCTAAATCCGAGATGGCGACATAACTGACTGCGCAGGTCACTCGGTTCGCTCAAAGACGAGCTCGAACTCCATGATCCCGATGTCTTCGATCGATAGGACGCGGAATCCGGTCGGCTTCTCGATGTCATAGTCGGCAAGGGCGATCTCGGTCGAACCGGCAACGACGACGAGTCCGTCCACGTATTGACCCTGGAGGTCGATGGCAACGGCATTGGTGACGCCGTGCAGTTCGAGCGTGCCCCCGACGGTCACATTGAGCGTCTGCCCGGCCACCGGCAACTCGCTGATAGCAATCGGCTCCGTCAGCATGAAGGTGGCGAAGGGGTAGGTGTCGGTCTCAATGCCGCGCGTGCGCAGGGCGCTGTCTCGGAACGACTGGTCGCTGCGCAGGGTTCGGAGGTCGGCAGTAATCACGACCGACGTGATCGCGGCGCCGTCGAACTCGAGGGCTGCCTCAATGTCGCCCGTGCGCCCCACGGCGGTTGTGGTGCCGATGTTGGCCAACTCCTCACCGATCCGATAGCCAACGAACGACTCGCCACGTTCAGAGATAGTCCACGAGCCGGCGAGGTCGGCAAGACCTGACGGCTGTCCACTGGAATCTTGCTGATCCTGCTGCGGTTGCGCCTGCTGGACCTGTTGCTGCGGTTCCGCATCCTGTTGGGCCTCGGCCTCGTAATCGTCCTGGTACTGATCCTGGTACTGGTCGACGGCAGTCTGCTCCGACGGTGCGGCCTCCGCGTCCTGCAGGTTTTGTTGGGGCTGCGCAGCGCTTGTGTCGGCGGCTGCGGATTGCTCTTGCTGCTCTTGCTGCTCTTGCTGTCTCACTGACTCAGCGGCAGACTCCTGCGTTGAGTTTCTCTGGTCTGGCGTGTCTTGCTGTCCTTCTGGAGTGACCGACTCAACCACCGATTCCAGTGCCGCCGGCGGCGGCGCGCTGTCGAAGATGCCGACTTGCCAGAGGACGATCAGCAGCGCGGCCAGGGCCACACCGGCGAGGAGCAGCGCGAGCATGAGCAGCCGCCGCGGGCTGAGATTCAGCACTTGGCCCAACATAGGTCTCGCCTCCGTTATGTAGCGGTTAATCGTCCGAGAGCAACGCGTCAACGAATGCCGCCGCCTCGAAGGGCGCGATGTCGCCGAGCCGTTCGCCGGTACCAGCGAAGCGCACGGGGATGCCGAGCTCTTCGGCGATGGCGAACACGATGCCGCCCTTGCTGGTGCCGTCCAGTTTGGCCAGGCAGACGGCCGTGACTCCGGTTGCGTCGGAGAACTGCCGTGCCTGGCTGAGCGCGTTCTGTCCGCTGGTCGCGTCGATCACCAGCAGGACCTCGTGCGGCGCACCGGGATGGCGAGACTCGACCACTCGCCGCACCTTGCCCAACTCGGACATCAAGTTGCGCTGGGTCTGGAGCCGGCCGGCGGTGTCGATCAACACGATGTCAGCGCCCCGCGAAATCGCGGCTTCGACTGCGTCGTAGGCGACGGCGCCTGGGTCTGAGCCCTGCTGATGGGCGATGACCGGGGCATCGATTCGCTCGCCCCAAGTCTGGAGTTGCTCGATCGCAGCGGCGCGGAAGGTGTCAGCGGCGGCCAGGATGACCGACTTGCCCTCTGTCTGGTACGCGTGAGCCAGCTTGGCGATTGAGGTGGTTTTGCCGGCGCCGTTAACGCCGACAACGAGGATGATGTGGGGCGTGTTCGCGGGCTCCGAGCCGTTCTCCGAGTTCCAGAGAGATCCGTCGCCCGACGGACGCTCCAAGCCCCGGATCATCCGATCGCGCAACATGCCTCGGACGGCGGCGGCATCCTGGCCAGTCGACTCTTCCTGCAGTTCTTCTACCCATCGCGCCGATGTCGCACCGCCGACGTCGCCCAGAATCAGAGTCTCTTCCAGCTCTTCCCAGAAGTCGTCGTCGACGCGGGAACGTCGAAAGATGCGTCGCAGCGCGCCCAGCTGACCACGGCGGGTAGCGGCCACGCTGCGCTGATATTCGTCGCGCAGCTCAGCAGAATCCTGGGCATCCTGCGCCGCGACCTGTTCCGGCTGCTCGCCGCGGCCGCGGCGCAAGCGTCCGAAGAGTCTGGCCATCAGTCGCCGGCCTCTTCGCCGAGCAGTCGCTCACTGAGCCAGGCGGAGAGATCGTGCAGGCTTTGGCGTCCAATCTCATGCTGCATTGGATACTCGCGGTAGTCGAGGTTCATCCGCATGGCCTGAAGACGGTCGCGAGAGTTGCGACCGCGATCGATTTCGACGAGCGGGTCGTTCGTGCCGTGCAGGACGAGCAGCGGCAGGTCGGGAGCGTCGACATGCACATCGTCGGCGGCTTCGTCGGAGAACCAGGTTGACAGCATGGCGGCGCCGCGCCAGCGACGGGGCTCGCTCAGAGCGAGCCGATAGGCGAGCGAGCCGCCCTGCGAGAATCCCAAGAGCGCCAGCCGCTGGGTGTCCACTTGATAGCGCTCGCAGGCCGCGTCGACGAACAGTGAGAGGGACGCTGCGACGCGCGCGAGTTCGCCGTCGAGCGGTCGGTCATTGTCGCCGCGGCGCATCCAGGTGTACATGGGTGCGTACGAGTAGGGCGCGCCCTCGAGGCGGAACTCGGCCTGCGGACAGATCACCTGGAGTTGACCATCGGCCAGCAGCGGTGCGAGCGGAGCCAGGTCCTGGCAGTGCGCGCCGTGTCCGTGCAAGGCGATCAGGGTTGGATGAGGTCCCGGGCCAGCCGGGGTCCAGACAGCGTGTATGAAGTCCATGGCACTCAGACTACGACAGCGTGGCGTGCAGACTGTCGGCGGATCTTTGATCAATGTCTGTGCACTGTCAGCAGCGCGTCAAGAGTTCGTCATGACGCGGCCTGGGCCGCCTGATCGACCCTGACCGAGAGCAGCCGGCTGACGCCTGCTGCGCCCATGGTGACGCCATAGATGCTGTCGGCCTGTTCGATCGTTCGGCGATTGTGGGTGATGACCACGAACTGCGTTTGCCCGGCGCGTTCCTTCAGGGCGTTGACGAATCGCTCGACGTTGGCTTCATCGAGCGCGGCATCGACCTCGTCGAGGACGCAGAATGGCGCGGGCCGGACTTCGAGGAGCGCGAAGAGCAAGGCGATCGCAGTCAGTGCGCGCTCGCCGCCAGAGAGAAGTCCAAGCGTCGACACGCGCTTGCCCGGCGGTTGCGCACGGATTTCCACGCCGACTTGCTTCCGTAGCTGATCTTCGAGCTCACCGTCCTCGGCGGTTCCGTCCGACTCTTCGGTCAGTACCAACTCGGCGTGACCGCCTCGGAACATGAGCTGGAAGTAGCGCTGAAACGCCTCGTCGACCTTGCGGCAGGCTTCCCGGAACTGACGCTCGATCTGCTGCTCCAGGTCTCGCTCGGCCTCGCGCAGCGATTGCTCAGTCTGCTCGAGGTCCTCGATCTGGGCTTCCATCTTCTCCCAGCGTGCGTGTTCGGACTCGTACTCGGCGGCGGCTCCGGGATCGACCGGGCCCAGACGCTGCAGCCTCGACTCCAGGTCCTGGACCTGCTGTCTGAGCTGGGAAACCGGGATCGGTTTGGGCTCGGCCAGCGCCACCGTTGTCGCGGCCGTCGCGTGCGCCGATCCACCGCTGGCGTCTGCCCCATTGGCTGCCGGCCGCGATCCGTTGAGCCGAAGGGGCGGTTGCGAAGATTGCGAACTCGGATGCGGGTGCGACAGATCTATGCCTACGGCTGCGGCCTCAGTCGCAAGCCGGGCTCTCGCGGCCTCGGATTCGCGTAGCGACGCGTCGGCTTCAACCGCTCGCCCTTCGGACGCCAGCCGCGCCTGTTGGGTTCGCTCGACCTGCCGGTGCGCCTCTGCTCGCCGCTGCTCAATCGTGTCCAGGTGTTCACGGGCCAGGTCGTGCGCGGAGGTCTCGGCTGCGGCCGACGCCGCTGCTTCGAGTTGCGGCTCGCGCTCTCGGATCGCCGATTCGACATCGGCCAGTTCGCGCCGGTGCGACGCAAGCCGCGCGCGGTCGGCTCGGTCGCGGTCGGCGGACGCGGCACGAGCTCTCACTTCAGCCAGCGCCGCAGCGCAGTCGTCGCGCCGACGTTCCAGCAACGCAAGGTCCGGCGGACTGTTGCTCGCGATGTGTTCGAACTCACTGGACGCTCGCAACTCGCTGTTGCGCGCTTCAGCAAGACGGACCCGGACCCGCTCAGTGTCGGCACGCAGCGACTGGTGTTGCGAGAGCACCGCGCCGCGCCGGCGGCGCAGCGTCTCGAGTTCGTCTGCCGCGCTGGTGGCGGCCAAGCGAGCGTTTTCCCGTTCGATTGCGCAGCTTCGTTGTGTCTGTTCTGCCGAATTGAGCTCTTCCTTGGTCTGTTCGGCGGGCGGGATGGCGCGAAGCTCCAGCTCGATCTGCGAGCGCTCAGAGCGCAGCTCGTCAAGCTGGCGTCGCAGCCGCGCGGCGCCGGGCTGCGAGCCGCCACCCTGGATCACGCCATCGGGCCTGATCACCATGCCCTCGGGCGTCGCGATAGTGCTGCTGTCGGTGATTGAGCTGCCGGCCTGACCGAGGGTGTCGACGAAGTCCACGGACTCGAGCGTTGTTCGAATGAGCTCGTCAGCTCGGTCGAGGGGGAGACCGAGAGCGCGACCTGCGTCGCCTTCGACGACGCGACGGACCGTGTCAATGGCCTCTTCGATCGAGTCGTGCAGCGTGGCATCCATCAACTCGCCGAAGATGGCGTCGGCGCGGATGTGGTCGTCCGTCAGCTCGTAGACGCGGGCTCGGAGCGTGTCGGCCGCGGCAAGTCGTCGTTCAAACGCATTCGTTTGTGTATCGATTTCCTGGATTCTGCGGTCCAGGCTGGCAGCGCGGCGCTGGTTGAGCTCGTAGCCCTCGCGAGCCTCGGCCAGACGCTGATCGGCACTGTCGAGGCGCTCTGCCGCCGCGCGCCATTCGGCCTCACGCACCTGGTGTTCCGTCCTGGCGGCGGAGATCTCCGAGATCGAGAGGGCCAGCTCAGAAGCGTTCATGCGCCAACGTCGAGCCAGGCCCGTCGCCTGCGTCCTGCACTCCTCGATCTCGGCCTGCGCCCGGCGCCGGCGCGACAACGCTCCTGCCCGCTTGTGTTCGTATTCGTCTCGCTCCTTGCGGGCGGCTGACAGCTCGATGTCGGCCTGGGCGAGTTGCCGTGCTGCGGCGTCAACATCGCCCGAGAACTGCTCGGACGCCTGGGACTGGACTCGCTCTGAGAGGTCGCCGATCTGGCGAGCGAGCCAGGAGCGTTGCTGCTGATCGAGTTCCTGCTGGTGTTCCAGCGTTCGCAGTTGCGATCTGGCGTTGCGGATGTGCTCGGCGGACGACTCGACCGTCTGGCGGGCGTCTGCGGCCTCGCGCTCCGCGTTCGCCAGCGCATTGGTCGCCGAAGCGCGTTCGGCTTCCGCCGACGCCCGGGCGTCGGCCGCCAAGGAGGCCGCGTCGTTGCGATTCAGCAGTTCTTGCTCCAGCTCCGCCGCGGCGGCGTGGAAGTAGTCGCGCCGAGTCTCGTCGAGCTCCAGGCTGACCTTGTGGAACTGGCGCGCGCGCCGGGCAGCGCGTTCGAGACTCTTCAGTCGAGGGCTGAGTTCGTCGCGAAGCAGGCGCGCACGTTCCAGGTGATCCTGGGCTCGCTCACGACGTCGGCGCGACTCCTCCATTCGGTGGCGATGTTGGCGTACGCCGCCGACTTCCTCGATTGCCTGCCGGCGTTCGAACGGCCGCAGCCGAAGCATTTCGTCAACCAGACCCTGGCTCATGAGCGCAAAGCCGCCGGTGCCCAGTCCGCTGTTGCGGAACAGGTCCTGGACCTCGCGCAATCGCGCCGGTCTCCCATTGACGCGGATGTCGGATTGCCCATCACGATGGACCCGGCGGACGATTTCGATTTCGGCGGCATCGAGGTCGAGCCAGCGTTCGCTGTTGTCGAGTTGTACGCGAACCTCGGCGAATCCGGCTGGAGCACGATCGCGGCCACCGGTGAAGACGACGTCTTCGGCGCGCCGTGTCCGCAGCGCGCGTCCGGAGCCGGCTCCGATGACCCAGCGCAAGCCGTCCATGACATTGGATTTGCCGGAGCCATTGGGTCCGACCACGGCGGTGAGCGGCGAGTCGAACTGCAGCGCCGTGCGTGCGGCGAAGGACTTGTAGCCGTGCAGCTCGATCGAGCGAAGGCGCATCAGGCCGACTCCTCCAGCAGAAGGCGCAACGCGCGGCGCGCGGCGTCCATTTCGGCGGCCTGTTTGCTGCGGCCTTCTCCTTGCGCCAATTCGGCGCCGTCGACTTCGACCACCGCCCGGAACGAAGGATCGTGCTGCGGTCCACGCTCGTCGAGGATCGCGTAGACCGGCTGAGCGCCACTCCGGGCCTGGGTGACGAGCTGCAATTGCGACTTGGCGTCTCGAGTCACGCCGGCATCGGCAATGGCCGTGAGTTCCTCGGACAGCAGCCGGAGAATGACCTGTTCCGCCGCGTCGCTTCCGCCGTCAATCCAGACCGCGCCGAGGATCGCTTCGAGAGCACGGCTGAGCACGGTGTCGCGGTCGCGAGCGCCGTCATTCGCGATTCCGGCGCCCATCAGGAGGCAGGGACCGATTTCGAGCACTCTGGCGATGGCGGCCAAGGTCTCCTTGCGCACGAGAGAAGAGCGCGCAACCGTCATCCAGCCCTCGTCGGCGTCGGGAAAGTCGAGAAACAGCCGACGCGCGACGACCGAACCGAGGATGGAGTCGCCAAGGAACTCCAGCCGCTCGTTGGATTGCTTGCCCGCGCCCGCTGCTTCGTTGAGCCAGGATCGGTGCACGAGCGCCTGGGCCAGGCAAGCAGGATCGGTGAAGCGATACTGCAGTCGGTCCTGCAGTCGGTCGAACTGTTCCTCCGAGCGCACGCACATAGTCATCTCAGTGTACTCAGGTGATCAGTTTTCGAGACACACACTGAGTCAGCATGGCATCGGCGTACGGTGGAGGGCATGAATCGCAAGTTTCCACAGCGAGGGGTGCTCGATTTCGTCAGCCAGCGATCCGAGACCGCCGGAGCGGTGTTGTTTGCATTATGTCAAACCGCGGAACTCAGGGGTGAGCCACTCTTCGTCGTCGGCGGCGTCGTGCGGGACATGCTGCTTGGCGTCGACCAGACTCCGCAGCAGTCACTCGACCTTGATGTCGCCGTCGATGCCGACCCGACACCGTATCGAACGGTGATCACGGACGCGGCTGCTGTCGCAGCGACGCGCCACGATCGGTTTGGCACGGCGAGCGTCAGGCTGTCCGACGGCGCCAGCATCGATCTGGCCCGCACTCGGTCGGAGCGGTATCCGGCGCCGGGGTCGCTGCCGATCGTCGAGCCGGCGCCGATCGATGTGGATCTCGCGCGCCGCGACTTCACCATTCATTCGGCAGCGGTGGCACTGTCCGGCCCGAACTCCGGGTGGCTGCTTGACCCGTTCGGCGCCTCAGCCGACCTGGACGCTCGAGTGATTCGCACGCTGCATCGCGACTCGTTTCGCGACGACCCGACGCGGCTGATTAGAGCGGCTCGGTACGCGGCCCGGATTGGCGGGACCATCGCACGCAGCACCGTTCGCGATGCCCGGCGAGACCGACCAACGCTCTCATTGCTGAGCATAGGTCGATTCGGGGATGCCTGGAGATTGCTGCTCAATGACCAGGCCTCGTCGAAAGCGCTGAGGATTACACGTCGACTCAAGATTACGCAGAGCCGTGAGGCGAGATGGTCGCTGCCGGCGAGATGCGCCGATTGGCCGCGGGGCGCGGAGTTCTTCTGGTCTTGCGTCGGGCTGACCAGCCGGTCGGACCAGATCGAGCGGTGGTTGCCCGAATCCGTGGGCATGCGCCGACAGGAGCGGGCGGCGCTTGCGGCCGGCGTCGAGTTGCGGGGGCTGAGGCGCAGCGTCGGCGCGATGAGACGACCGTCAAGGGTGGCCGCCGCGCTGTCGAGGATTCCCGATGTCGCGCTGGAGTCGGCGGCCACTCTGTGGGGCGCGTCGGCGTCGGGGCGCGCAGTCAGCACATACCTCGCGCGGCGGGATGACGTCCGCTCACCGATCTCGGCGACGCGACTGAGAGAGCTGGGCCTGGAGCCGGGCGTTGCGCTCGGCGAGCGGTTGCGATCGCTTGAGGCGGAGGTCTGGGACGGCGCGCTCGACCCGAACGACCCGGTGTCTATGGCGCAGATTGAAGAACAGATACGATTGTCGCGATGACTATGGATGCAGCGCTGGAATCGGGAACGATCGCTTGCGTCGTCTGCGGTGAGCCGGCCGCTGCGGAGGCGCGATCGGACTGCTATCGCTGCGGCGAGTACTTTCACCTGCGGTTGACGACCACGGCCACCGGTCCCGACTGCGGCGATGTCTGGATTGACGATGAGGTGATGGCGCTGCAGTTTGCCTGCCACAACTGTCTGGCCGAGCAACGAGGCGAGCCTGCCCCCACGCCGGCCGAGCCGCTGCAATCGGAGGCTGATCCTGGCCCCTCCAGGCCGAGGGCTCGCCGTGCGACCGGCGGTGCGTCGGCTCGCGATCTTGCGCGAAGGCGGCGCTGAGATGCCTCGACAGCGACCTCGACGCCGACGCCGACGCAGCGCCGCTGGAACCGGCACCGCTCAAGTCACGGTCGCCGAGCCGCATTCGGAGCCGGCTGAGCAGCCCTCGTTGCGGCGCTGGCTGCCGTCGGCCGGGATCGTCACGGGGACGGGCGTCGGTATCTGGCTGGGGCTCGCGTTCGGTGGGGCGGGGGGATGGCCGGCAGACATCGCCCTGTGGGTCGGGGTGCTGATGGCGGGTCTGGGCGGCGGACGGATCTTTCGTCGCTCGCTGCAGAGCCGAATGGAGCGTCGGCGCTAGTCCCGCGTGAGGTTGACTCCGCTGCCCTGTACCGAGTCGAGGCGGATGATCACGGCGGTGCCGGTCCGCTCCGTGTCGCGAGACTTTTCAAGGTCATGCTGACCTTCCCAGACGGCGTCGCGCTGCGCCTGATCGGTCGTGACCGCCGCCTGACCGCGGAAGATGAAGAACTTGCGCGCGGGCATGTTGGTGTAGGTCATGGCGACGCTCGGGTTGAGGGCGATCGCTTCGAGCGTAGAAGACGGCTCGCCGCGCACCCAGATGGCGAGCGAATCGTCGCCGAAGGTCTGGGCGCTGCCGCGAAAACTGACGACGGGTTGGGCGTCGCTGCCGACGGCCATGAAGGAGAGCGGGAAGCCCTCGTCGAGGGCGCGGTTGACCCGGTCCTTGACGTCATCGGGCAAGATCATTGGCATCGGCGGCGGCTCCGTCCTCTGGTGGTTCGGTGGAAGTCAACGAGCGCTGCATCCACAACGCGTCCCGGGCGACTCCGGAAGGCCAATCCCGAGCTCTGAGATCGACCGAGCGCAGCGGCGTGTAGCCCAAGCGTAGCCAGAAGTAGAGCGCGACTCCATTGTCGGGCGGCAGCGGGACGAGCGCGACGGTTGCGCCGACCGAGCGGGCCGCGGATTCCACCAGGGGCACGGCAGCGCCGCCGAAGCCGTAGGCTCGCCAGCGAGCGTCGACGGCGAGCCAAGTCCAGATCACGGCCATCCGCTCAGGAGTCTCGGCCGTGGTTGCGATCCGGACGCAGAGCGCGCCGGCGTTGGTCCCTTCTGCCACGATCCAACATCCCTGATCGCCCTCCGACAAGCGATGCTCGATCCGGCAAGGCTCGGCCCGACCGGCGATCGCCTGCGCAGCTTCCTCGAACCACTCGACCAACACCGGTGGTTCGTCGAACACGGCGATCGCCGCGCGTTCGCCGGTGACCATCGACGGCCACGCGATCGGTGGTCTCATGGCGTCGTCTCCCGGGCCGGCAGGAACTCTCGCAGCTCGGCGGCGGCGGCCGCAATCGGGATCTGCCTGACGGGCGCGGGCGGCATCGCGTCGAGGAAGCGCTGTCCGTAGCGACGATTGACGACACGGCCGTCGAGGATGACGACGGCGCCGATGTCGGACTGCGTGCGGATCAGCCTGCCCACGCCCTGCCGAAACTGGAGAATCGCAGCCGGCAGCGTGAAGTCCATGAACTCGTTGTCGTACTGTTCGCCGCGAGCGCGAAGCACGGGATCGTTGGGCGGCGCAAAGGGCAATCGCGTCACGATCAGCGACGACAGCGCGTCGCCGGGTATGTCCACGCCGGTCCAGAGTGCGTTGACCCCGAAGAGCACGGATCGGGAGTCGCGGCGCAGCGCCTCGACGACTGCGGCCGCCGATCCGTCTCGACCCTGCCGGATCAGCACCAATCCCGCCCGTTCAAGACGGTCCTGCACGCGCCGCGCCACCTGATTCATGGCGCTGTATGACCGGAAGAGGACCATCGTCCGTCCGTCAGCGGCCTCGGCCAGTTCGGCGATGGCGTCGGCGACCGAATCGTGATGTTCGGGACTGTTCGCGTCGATGATGTCGCTGGGCAGATAGATGCGGCAACGGCGCTTGTAGTCGAAGGGTGAACCGTATTGCGCTTCGGCGGCGTCGGCGATGCCGAGACGCTCCTGGAGGAAGCCGAAGTCGGCCTGTTCCGGTGACGAGGCGGCGAGCGTCGCGCCGGTCAGTACCGTTGCGTGACGCTGTTGCCAGAGCGGTTGCAGGTGTTGGGCGACACTAAGCGGCGCGGCATTGACGCTCGCCCGCTCGGACCTCCTGGTCTCACGCGCGACCCAGGCGACGACGTCCAGTGAATGTTCGGTGACGGCCCGGTTGAGCTGGTCCATGCGCTCCCTGAGATCTCCGAGCAGCATCTCTGCCTCAGCGGCGAATGCGAGGACCTCCTGCTCCGCCTCGCCCTGCAGGTCGGAGGCCTTCGCGAGACAGAGGTTGGATATCTCCTGGACGTCAGAGACCAGCGCGGCCAAGTCCTCCCGTGCGTGTTCCCAGACCATTTCCAGGTCGGACCAGGCGCGCGTGCCGCGCGCGCCGGGAGTGAGCATGACGCGGTCCTCGTTGCCCATGCGGTCTTCGGCGTACTCGGATGCGAAGGCGGCGATGTCTTCGAACAGTTTGGCGAGTGATGTCTCAGACCGAGCAGCGGCCTGTGCGGCCCCTGCAGCCTCCCCCTCAAGCCCGAACCGGGATGCGCCGGCGGCCAACGAGTCGGCGCCGTGTGCGACCTTCATGACCGCTTCCATCATCCAGCCCTCGTTCATCGTCAGAGAGAGCTGGTCGGTGGCGACATCCTCAAACGCGTGCGCTTCATCGATGATCACCACCGGTGCGTCGGGCACGGTGATCGCGCCGCCGATCAGCGCCCGGGTCAGGAGCGCATGGTTGGCGATCACGATGTGGGAGGCGGCCGCCTGGCGCTGGACCTGGAGCAGGAAGCAGGAGCCGTTGTTGGTGTACTCGCAGGTGCGATCGGAGAGACAGAGGGTGTCGTTCGCAGAGAGTTTGGGCCAGAGATCGAGCATTGGCGCCGGGAGTCGCAGTTCGGCGCGATCGGCGCGGTCGGTCAGCGAACGCCAGACTGCGGCTCGGGCGAGCAGCAGCGGGTCCTCCCAGTCGGCGCAGCGGCCGAGCTCGAGGTCGAGCTTCTCCTGGCAGAGATAGTTGTCGCGTCCCTTGACCACGGTGGCCTTGAGCGCCTCGGCGGCTTCCTGGCTGACGCCTGCGATCAGTTGGCGGGCAAACTCGATGTCCTTGTGCTCGAGTTGCTGCTGCAGATTGATCGTGTGGGTGCTGACGATCACGGTGCTGCCCGTCTTCAGCGCCCAGAGCGCGGCGGGCACCAGGTAGGCCAGCGACTTGCCGGTGCCGGTGCCGGCCTCAACGATCATCGTGCCGCCGTTCTGCAGCGACTCGGCGACATCGCGGGCCATCTCGAGTTGTTCGGTTCGATGCTCGAACGCTCCGTCATCCAGCGAGGCGAACGCGGCCTGCGTCAGGCTGGCCAGAGAGCCGGGCGGCAAGTCGACACGAACGGGCGCGCGAGCAGGAGCGGGTCGGGGGTGGACCGACCGTTCGTCGGCCTGAGCGCGAGGCGCGGTCCGCTCCCAGTCTCGGAGTACGCGTGCCGGCGGCCAGAAGAAGGAACCGGCGCTGCTGACCTCGGCGAGGGCGTCGCGAGCTTCGAGCGGAGTCGCGGCAAAGCGCTCCCGGAGTTTGAGAAACACTTGTCGGCTCGCCTCGGCGTCCGCCAGCGCGCGATGGGCGTCGTCGAGCGCGATGCCGTAGCGCTCACAGAGATCACCCAGACGGTGCGAGGACGCAACCGGATCGATCATCTGCGCCAGCGGCAGCGTGTCCACGGAGGGGGCGGACGATTCGATCCCGACGGCCTTGAGGAAGTCCTCGTCGAAGCCGACGTTGTGACCGATCAAGGTCGCTCCGTCCAGGAGCTCGCGCACGCGGTCTTCGACCTGGTCCCAGGTCGGCGCGTCTTGCAGCATCTCTTCGGTGATCCCGGTCATACGGCGGACGCGGAGCGGCGGCATTTCCAGCGGCCGAACGAGCGTCTGCCACTGGTCCAGCACTTGCTCCGGCGTACAGCGAATGATGCCTACTTCGATGATCTCGTCGAAGCCGGGCTTGAGGCCGGTCATCTCCAGGTCGATGGCGGCGTAGGTGCGATCAGTCACCCCGGGCACCAGCGATCAGCGTCTGCGGCGTTGCGGGCTCGGAGCGTGTTCGGCCGAACGAGAGAATTTGGACATTCAGCCTTTCGGGGAGATTTTTTTTTTCGGCCGGCGATCGAGCATGATTCCCAGTGTTTTACGGGAAATTGGGCGCTGAACAGTTTCAGGAATTTTCGGGTTTTTTCAGGTTTTTTCGGTTCGTTATGTTTGGTTTTGTTCGGGAGTGTTCGGCAGCGTTCGGGACCGAGGCGAACACGATGAGGCTTCAGCGCCGGGCGCGAGACGCGGATTGGGCGAGAACGGACTGACGCTCGGAGCACTCTGGCCACCTTCCCTTTAGCGGTCATCCGTTCTTATCGTAGCGCGAATCACGCCGACGATGAGATGGCCAGGGAACCGCGAGGTCCGGGTCAGGGCGCCTCGTCGCCGGCGCAGGGAGCGAAGGGGCGGAACTCGCCGACGTTGAGTCCTTCGTAGCACACCGTCGCGCCGTCATGGAGGAGCTGCACGGTGTGCTCGCGGCCGGTCAGCTTCTCGGGGAATACCGTCGTGTAGCTGCCGATCCCGGAGGTGGAGTGCGCGTCGGAGCCGCCGGTCATCGGCTTGTCGAGGATGCGAGCGACCTCGAGCGCGAACAGGTTCTCGCGTCGCGTATTGCCCCCGTTGCCGACTTCGATTCCGTGTACGACCTGGAAGACGTGCATTTTCTCGGCCGCTTCTTCGGGCGTCATTGAGAAGGGTTCCTCACCGCGGCGGCGGAAGGTGACCGGATCGAAGAAGTGGCGGAACGGGTGCGCGACCGACATGAACGCGCCAATCTCGTCGCAGACTTCGCGCAGCCGCTCTGCTGAGCGAATGCCCGGGTAGTACTGGTCAATGCCAAAGACGAGGATGTGACCCAGGTCTGTGGAGACCTCCATGCCCGGATTGAGGTAGATGCCGGCCTCGCCCATCGATTCGTTGTAGCGATTCCAGTCGTAGCGTTCCCAGACGCGGTCGTGCTCGCTCAGATTGACGCCGGTGAGACCGATCCGTTGCGCCTCATCCATCAACTCATCGGGCTGCAGCGCCGAATCCGCTGCGCCGCGAACGGTGTGAATGTGGGCGTCGAGGATGGTTCCGGGAAGTGACTGTGGATCCACCAGTGCTCCTGCTCCGGGGCGGTTGCGAGTTGCTCATGTGAGTATACGCACCGATCCGACAGCGCCCGGCTCGCACGAATCGACGGACCTGCGTATCAAGAGACGGCGAGGTGTGGGAGCATCCAGCCGTAGCAACCGATCGCGAGCAGGGCGGTCAGAACGAACCTGCGCCACAGCGCCGGCTGCCATAAGGCGGCGGCGAGCGCGAGCAGCGCGACGACGAGGATCACGCCCGTCGTGAACTGCCAGGAAGGGCTGCCCAATCCGCCGGAGCCGCCGTCGGCGACGTTGAGAAACGCGACGCCGAGCAGCAGTCCGAGCACGGCGCAACCGGCCTGAGCCACGAGCGCTGCGCCGAGGCTGACCATGACCCAGTTGGACGGGTCGGGAAACTGGCGACGGAGCCAGTTCGTCGTGGGCACGCTGACCAATAGCGGACCGAAGATGCCGAGGCTCAGCACGCCGACCGCAGCGCCGGCGACGAAGCCCGAGAACAGCGCGGCCACGGTTTCCATGCTCAGAGCTGCCGCACGTCCGTGAGTTCGCGTCCAATGATCGGGCGGACCACACGAGTGAAGCCACGGCGCGTGGCCAGCCGTGCGGCGGCGCGCTGCGCCGTCGACGCCGAGAGCAGCGCGAAGAGCGTCGGTCCGGCGCCTGCCAGCAAAGGGACGACCGGTTCCTGATTCGACTCCTGGGCGGCATGCGCGATGGCGGCGCCCATCGTTCTCCAGGCCCCGGTCAGGCCTTGCATGACCTCTCGCGCCGGTGCATCGAACGAGTTCAGGCAATCATCCTGACTCACGTGGTGTCCGTTGCGGAGCAGATCGGTCAAGTTCGCCGTCGCCTCGCCGCGGCGGAAGTCGGACGAGCGGAGGGATCGATACATCGTTGCCGTCTTGGATTCCGGCACAGGAATCTCGGCCCGGTGCAGGAGAATCAGGCGGCCGTCCAATTGAGACTCGCGCAGCTTGAGCGGCGTCAGGATGTCTCCGCGTCCCTGCATCTGGACGGCACCGCTCATCAGGCAGACGGGGACATCGGAGCCGACCTGTGCGCCGATTTCGTAGAGTTCTTCGTCCGACAGGTCGAGCTGCCAGGCGGCGCGCGCGAGCCGGAGGAATGCTGCGGCGTCGGTTGAGCCGCCGCCGAGTCCGCTTGCGATCGGAATCCGCTTGGTCACCTGGACCGCGGCGCCGGAGGGCAAGCGAGATCGACGCTCGAGGGCGGACCAGGCCCGCTGGATGATGTCGTCCGAGGTTTCGATGGAGACCGGCCGGCCGCTGTCGTCCCGGTAGGAAATCGAGCGCTCCGCAGCGCCGGGGCTGAGACGCACTTCGTCGGCCAGGTCCAGCGCGACGACGACAGACGCGAGGTCGTGAAAGCCGTCACTGCGTTTGCCCTGCACTTCGAGAGTCAGATTCAGCTTGGCCGGGGCAAGCGTGGTCCAGGTGGTCATCGCGGTTGCCCGCCGTACTCGGCGATGTGCTCTTCACGCCACCAGGCGAGGCGAGCCCACTCGTCGAGGCTCAGAGTCCCGGGACGCCGGGCCGGATCGATCCGGCAAGCGTCGAGCCAGTCGGCGGCGCCGTCAGGCGGCAACCAGACTCCCTGTGCGAGGGCATTATGTAACTGCTTGCGCGGGCTGCGGAATCCTCCGCGGACGACTTCGAAGAAGCGGTCCACGCTGGGCACGTCGACGGCTGGTTGAGGGAGCACTTCAAGTCGCACGACGGCGGAGCGGACCTGGGGCGGCGGGTCGAATGCCTCGCGCTCGACCGTGAAGAGCAGTTCCGGCCGGGCGTAGAACTGGACCGAGACGCCGATCAGGGAGAGTTTGCCTGGGCGCGCGGTGATTCGTTGGGCGACTTCGTGCTGGATCATGACCAGCATCCAGTCCGGGCGGCAGGTTTCGGTTTCGAGGAACTTGCGGAAGATGGGCGCGGTGATGGCGTAGGGCAGATTGCCGACGAGGCCGTAGGGCGGGGCGGCTGCCACCGCCGCCAGCGCTTCCGGCGGGTTGAGGTCGAGCACGTCCTGTTCCAGCACCGCGGTTGCGGCGTCGAGGCCGGCGTTGGCGAGTCTGCGGCGTGTGCGGAAGGCCATCGCCTCATCAAGTTCGATAGATACCAACGGCCGGCCGGTCTGCGCGAGTCTCTCGGTCAGTGCGCCGTCGCCGGCGCCGACTTCGAGGATCGGTGCGGGTCGATCGGGCAGCGCCTCAATGATGTCGTCGAGCACGCGCGGATCGCGGAGCAGGTGCTGACCCAGGCGAGCTCGCCGGCGGCGTCCACTCATGCTGCGTCCCGGCTGATTGGGCGTTGGAGGAGGGTGCGTAGTGTGGTCGTGCACCTGGAATCGACCGACTCCACGAGCTTGCCTTCGCTAGCCGGCTCCGCCCAGGCACTCCCGCGTCACCCGACCAAACGACCGCTTACCGCTGCTTCCTCTCGGACCTGACGGGGTTCACGGCGGGCCGCCGCGCGGGACCCAGACTTCATCACTGCTTGGCGTCGGTAGGTCTCATATCACCGGCCTCAACTCAGGAGTTCAACCCCGCTAGAGCGGATTGCGGGTACAGGGCACCGCTAGCTCCCCGTCTAGCACGACCGCCAATAACGTTACCATCAACCGCCGCAAGGGCAGGCGCGGATACACTCATCGGCAGAGGACGCCGAGCGAACCCAGCCGGCAGAGACAAGGAGCCGCCCGTGCGAATCATTTCGATCGGCTGCCCCGTACCCAGTCCTCACGTCGATAACCACTCGATCGCCAATGCGCCGTCGATCTTCGACTACGACGCCTGCATCATCGATACGCAAGCGGTCTCGGAACAGATCGAAGGCATTGCGGGGATGACGCTGGATGCGAAGTCGCCCGACGGACGGGCGATCTCGACGGGGGAATCGGGCGCGTACCACTTCGGCCTGGGCGAACTGCTGGAAGCGCGGCAGCTTGAGCTGCGGCAGTTGCTGGAGCGCGGGGGCTTGCTGATCGTCTTCGCGTATGCCAACGTGCGGCATCCGAGCGTGGCTTCGTTCCCGGGTCTGCATCGCTATTCGCTGATTCCCAGTCCGGAGGGCGAGCCGTTCAAGTGGCCCACGCTGCGTCCCGCCGACGGCAAGGACCTGCGCCCGGTCATCCCGCAACACGCGGCCAGCGGGTACCTGGACGATCTGGCGGGTCGCTTGCGCTACCGGGCGATTCTCGACCTGAACGCCTCACACGACGGCACGGTGTTGGGACGCTCGGTCGGGGGCGCGGCCATTGCCGCCGAGTTCCGGGTCGGCGCGGGACGGATCGTGTTGCTGCCGCCTCCCGATGCGTTGGCGGCGACGCAACGCAAGGTGTTCACGTCGGCGCTGCTGGAGTGCATCGAGCGGCTGCTGCAGGAACCCGATGTGGCTGAAGCGCCGGTCTGGGTCCGCCGCTACGACACGCCTGAGTCGGCCACCGTTCGCGACGACCTGGCGGCGGCGGAAGATGGACTCAAGCAGGCGCAACGGCGGGTGCAGGAGGCGCGATCGCTGCTCGCCGACGCGACCCGCTTCCAGGGCATGCTCTGGCAGAGCCAGAATGCCGCGTTCCGCGAGGTGATCGAGGACGCCTTCCGTCTGCTCGGCTACAGCGTCTCCTCGTCCAGCGAGGCGATGGAGATTCGCGACGGCTCGAAGTCGGTCCTGGTCGAGATCGCGTCGTCCAACAACGCGGTCAGCGATCGGCTGTATCTGACGTTGCAGCAGCGGATCGAGGAGCACTTCTTGCGGCGCAAGAGTCGGCCGCAGGGGATCATCGTGGCCAACGGGTTCCGCGGCACCGATCCGCGCATCCGCCGCGATCCGTTCCCGCAGACGCTGATCAACGCCTGCGAAACCTACGGGTTCGCCCTTATCCCGTCGGAGGCGCTGTTCGAACTGGTCACGTTCGCGGCTGAGGCGAGCGACGAGCCCGACGTGCTGCAGGACATCCGCCAGTCGATTGCCGAGACCGCCGGAGTACTGGAGATCGCGCCTGAGGACGAAGCCGACGACGAGGTCGAGGACGCGCCAGAAGAGCAAACTTCTGTGGGAGCGGACAACGGCGCCGTCGTGGGCGCTCCGGATCCGGCCTGATTTCGGTTCGGGCTTGTTCACCATCCTTTCTTTTTCAGCCTTTTCTGAGGCGACGGCGGCTGAATTGCCGGGATTTGGCGCTGTGGGCTGGGAAATCATGCTGGGGGATGTCAGATTTGGTCAGATCCTGTCGGATTTTGGGTGAGTGAGGTCAGATCCGGGTGAGGCAGGGCGACTGAGGTTGGGTCATGTCGAGCGATGTTGGGTGGGTTGGCGTGGTTCATGAGGCGCTCCCGGGTTGCCGTCTGTTGCTGTGGATCGCCGATTGTATCCGCACGCACGTTCTTGCGCGCAGGGGCGAGGTAGCGCAGGCAACAAGAGCTGGGCAGGCAGTCGGGGCTAGTTCTTGCCGAGTTGCAGGACGGCGAGGAAGGCCTCCTGGGGAATCTCGACATTGCCGACCCGCTTGAGCCGTCTCTTGCCCTCGGCCTGTCGGGCGAGCAGTTTGCGCTTGCGCGTGATGTCGCCGCCGTAGCACTTGGCGGTCACGTTCTTGCGCATGGCGCGGACCGTCTCGCGGGCCACGATGCGACCGCCCACGGCGGCCTGGATGGGCACGTCGAAGAGCTGGCGCGGGATCAGCTTGCGCAGGCGATCGGCCAGTTCGCGGCCCTGGGAGGAGGCGGCGTCGGAGTGGACGATGGCCGACAACGCGTCGACCGGCTCGCCGTTGATCAGCAGGTCAAGCTTGACCAGCTTGGCCGGCTGATAGCCGATCAAGGTGTAATCGAGGCTGGCGAAGCCTCGTGTGCGCGACTTCAGCTCGTCGTAGAAGTCGGTCAGGATTTCCGAGAGGGGCAGTTCGTACTCGAGCAGGACGCGAATCTCGCTGGTGGCGGGCGCTGCATCCTCGGAGCCGTTGGAGCGGCTGGTGCGCTGGAGGTACTCCATCTGCTTGAAGACGCCGCGCCGGCCGGTGACGGTCTCCATCACCGCGCCGACGTGTTCGTGCGGCGCGATGACCGAGATGCGCACCCAGGGTTCGCGTATCTCGCCAATGTGATTGGGCGCGGGCAGGTCGGAGGGATTCTCGATCAAGCGGACGCGGCCGTCGACGCCCTCGACCTCGTACTCAACGGACGGAGCGGTGAAGACCAGTTCGAGGCCGTACTCACGCTCGAGGCGTTCCTGGACGATCTCCATGTGCAGCAATCCGAGGAAGCCCATGCGGTAGCCGAACCCGAGCGCGGCGGACGACTCGGGCTGGTACTGGATCGAGCTGTCGGAGAGACGCAGCTTGTCGAGCGCGTCGGAGAGTTCCTGGTAGTCGGACGAGTTGGCGGGGTAGAGCCCGGCGAAGACCATCGCCTTGGGCTCGCGGTAGCCCGGCAACGGGTCGGGATAGGCGCGGCCGCCGACCGTGAGCGTGTCGCCGACGCGGACATCGGCGACGTCCTTGAGTCCGGTGGCGACGTAGCCAACGTCGCCGGCGGCCAGCGAGTCGAGCCGATGCAAGGCGGGAGAAAAGCTGCCGACCTCCATGGCCTCGAAGCGGCGGTTGGTGGCGCTCAGGCGGAGCGGGGCCTGGCCCTTCGCCTCGCCGTCAACGACGCGCACGTGCGCGATCACGCCCTTGTAGGAGTCGTACTCGGAGTCGAAAATCAGGGCGCGCAGCGGGTCGACGGCGTTTCCCTTCGGAGGCGGGATCCGATCGACGATGGCTGCGAGCAACTCCTCGATGCCTTCGCCTGTCTTGGCCGAGACGTAGAGCATTTCGTCGTAGCTGAAGCCGATCACGTCGACCAGCTCTGCCGCGATCGCTTCGGGCCGGGCGACGTCCAGGTCGATCTTGTTGATCACCGGGATCAGCGTGAGATCCTGCTCCATGGCCAGGTAGACGTTGGCCAGGGTCTGGGCCTGGATGCCTTCGACGGCGTCCACGACCAGCAGCGCGCCCTCGGCGGCGGCCAGGCTGCGCGAGACCTCGTAGGAGAAGTCGACGTGACCGGGGGTGTCGATCAGGTGCAGTCGATGCCGGCCATGGGTCGGCGACTCGTACTCCATGCGCACGGCGCGGGCCTTGATCGTGATGCCCTTCTCGCGCTCGAGGTCCATCGAATCGAGCAACTGATCGGACATCTCGCGGCGGTCGACGGTGGCGGTCGCCTCGATCAGACGATCGGACAGTGTCGATTTGCCGTGGTCGATGTGAGCGACGATGCAGAAGTTGCGGATGCGCGTGGGGTCCATGTGCGCAGATCGTACCAGTCAGCGCGCCGAAGTCTGGGTGGCGGATACGCAGAACGGGGCCTTGCGGCCCCGTTCCGGATCAGTGCGGCTGGCCGGCACGCTAGACGCGGTGGCAACGCACAAAGTGGTCCTCGACGATTTCGCGCCACTCGGGGTCTTCCTCGCGGCAGATGTCGATGGCGATCGGGCAGCGCGTGTGGAAGTTGCAGCCCGGCGGCGGCGCGATCGGGTTGGGCACGTCGCCGGTGAGGATCAGGCGCTCGCGCCGACGTTCCAATGCCGGGTCGGGAATCGGGACGGCCGAGATCAACGCCTGGGTGTAGGGATGCAGCGGGTTCTCGTAGAGCTGGTCCGATTGGGCCAACTCGACGATCTTGCCGAGGTACATCACCGCGATGCGGTGGGAGATGTGCCGCACTACGGAGAGGTCGTGCGCGATGAACAGGTAGGTGAGGCCGAAGTCGGCCTGCAGGTCCTCAAGCAGGTTGATGATCTGCGCCTGAATCGACACATCGAGCGCCGAAACGGGCTCGTCGCAAACGATGAATGCGGGTTCGACGGCGAGCGCCCGGGCGATCCCGATGCGCTGCCGCTGTCCACCGGAGAACTCGTGTGGATAGCGGCTGGCGAAGTAGGGATTCAGCCCGACCGTCTCGAGCAGCTCGCGGACGCGCTCCTTGCGCCGGCCCTTCTGCAATCCGTGAATCACCATGGGCTCGGAGACGATGCTGCCGACGCTCATACGGGGGTTGAGGGACGCGTAGGGGTCCTGGAAGATCATCTGCATCTGGCGCCGGTAGGCGCGCAGGTTGCGACCGGAGAGTTCGGTCAGATCGACCGGTCCGCCGGCGGCGACCTCTGGGGTGAGTTCTTCGTCGGCTGCGTCGGCGCCGTTCTCCTCCACACCGATGTGCGAGGTGTAGCGCGGCGGCGACATGAAGACCTGTCCGCCGGTGGGGCGGTAGAGCTGGAGGATGGCGCGGCCGGTGGTGGACTTGCCGCAACCAGACTCGCCGACAAGACCGAGGGTCTCGCCCTCGCGGACCGCGAAGGAGATGCCGTCGACGGCCTTGATGTCGGCGACCTTGCGCTTGAGCAGGAGCCCGGCCGTGACCGGGAAGTACATCTTGAGATCCTGGATCTCAAGCAAGGTGTTCTCGTGCGGCTCGGTCCGGCCGCTGCCCTCGTGCTCGACCATCGCCGCGGCGGCCTGGCTGACGGACGCGGCGGCAGCCGCGCGCATCTGCTCGGGCGTCATCGTACCGACGGCGGCCTCTTCCTGGGACTGGACGTCTTCCTGGGACTGCGCGTCCTCGGTGTCGGGGGCCTGCTCATTCTCAGACAGTTCATTCTCAGACATTGGCAGTCTCCTCTTCCAGGATTTCCACGGTGTGGGCGCTGGCCAGGATGCGGTCGGCCTCGTCGGCCACCTCGTCGGATTGCCAGCAGGCAACCAGGTGACCGGGCGCGAACTCGACCAGTTCGGGTCGCTCGTTGATGCATTGATCGGTCGCGAAGCGGCAACGCGGCGCGAACGAGCAGCCGTCGGGCAGGTTGGTGAGGTCGGGAGGCGTGCCCTCAATGGGGATCAGGCGGCCGGTACGAGCGTCCAGCCGGGGCACCGACTCGAGCAGGCCGAGGGTGTAGGCGTGCTTGGGTCGGGCGTAGATTTCGGTCGCGTCGCCGCTTTCGACGATGCGGCCGCCGTACATGACGTTGACGCGGTCGGCGTAGCGGGCGACCACGCCCAGGTTGTGGGTGATGACGATCACGGCGGTGCCGAGTTCGCGGCTGAGCCGGGCCATGACTTCGAGGACCTGGGCCTGAATGGTCACGTCGAGCGCGGTGGTCGGCTCGTCGGCGAGCAGCAGCTTGGGGTCACAGGAGAGCGCCATCGCGATCATGACGCGCTGGCGCATGCCGCCGGAGAACTGGTGGGGGAAGTCGAAGAGTCGCTGTTCGGCGGCGGGGATGCCGACCATGTTGAGCAGTTCGATTGCTCGTTCATTGGCCTGGGTGCGGTTGAGGCCCATGTGCAACTCGATGGCCTCGGTGAGCTGTCGGCCGATGGTCAGCACGGGGTTGAGCGAGGTCATCGGCTCCTGGAAGACCATGGCGATGTCGTTGCCGCGGATTTCGCGCATGCGCGAGTCGTCGACGGCCATGAGCTCTTCGCCGTCGAACCAGACCTCGCCGTTGACGATCTTGCCGGGCGGGTTGGGGATCAGGCGCAGGAGCGAGAGTGCGGAGACGCTCTTGCCGGAGCCCGACTCGCCGACGAGACCCAGCGTCTGTCCGGGCAACAGGTCGTAGGAGACGTCGTTGACGGCCTTCACCACTCCTTCGGATGTGAAGAAACTCGTCGAGAGATTCTGGACACTCAGCAGCGGGTCAGCCATAAGAACACTCCTTGAGCGACGCCTCTGGTTCGATGACGTGTCCCGCCGTGAGCGAGGATTCGTCACGGCGGAGTTGCCTGGGGGGACTGGTGGGGAAGAGGAGACTCGAACTCCTACGCCTTGCGGCACATGAACCTAAATCATGCTCGTCTGCCAATTCCGACACTTCCCCCGATGCGACCGAAGGCGTCGTCAGTGCGACGACCTCGGACGAACGGCGCAGAAGCGTGGGCCGACAGCCCATGCTGCTGAGACGTGTGGTGAGCCGCCAGGGACTCGAACCCCGAACCTGCTGATTAAGAGTCAGCTGCTCTGCCAATTGAGCTAGCGGCCCGCGCGTGTGGTTGCCGCCGGACACGGGTCGCATCTCGGCGTCCCACAATCTTACACCGCCCCCGGCGCTGGCGCGGCGCGGGGACTGACAGCTCAACGGCGGCTCCTGGAGGGGCTCGCTATTCGGTTGTTCCACTTCAGCTCCGGATTGGCATGGCCTGCAAGCTAGCCAAGACCTTGCAGCGCGTCAACGAGTTGACACAGATTCTAGTGGGTCGGCGGCGAGGGGCGGCGGGCGATCGATCGGAATTCTCGTTGACCCGGCGTGAAGCCGGAGCATACGATGAATCCAGGCCACATCGCGACGGAACGCGAGCGAGCGAACGTGGCGTTGCGGGCGGTTAGCTCAGTTGGCTAGAGCGCTGCGTTGACATCGCAGAGGTCACTGGTTCAAGTCCAGTATCGCCCACCACTCTCCTACCAGATAGAGCCCGGGGATTCGACGGCGAGGTTCCGGGCGGCAGCTTGACGGCAGACGGATGGCCGAAGACCCGTTTGATCTTGAGCCGGAACTGCAAGCGGGCGCACCCGCGGTGGCCGCGCAGGGCGAGGTGGACGAGGCGGACTGGCTGCAGCGGATGCGGCACTCGGCCGCCCATGTGCTGGCCCAGGTCGTCCTGGAGATGTTCCCTGAGGGCAAAATCGCGATCGGCCCGCCGATCGATACCGGCTTCTACTACGACTTCGACCTGCCGCGTCCGCTGACGCCCGAGGATCTCTCGCAGATTCAGAAGCGGATGCGGAAGGAGATGGGGCGCAATCATCGCTTCGCGTGGGAAGAGATCTCGGTCGATGACGCGCGCGAGCGGTTTGCCGATCAGCCGCTGAAACAGGAGTTGATCGACCAGTTCTCGCTCGAGTCAGATCGCCTGGGGATCTGCACGCACGCGGAGTTCACCGACCTGTGCCAAGGCGGGCACGTGGAATCGACGCGGCAGATCGGCCCGTTCCGCCTGACCAGCGTGGCCGGCGCGTACTGGCGCGGCGACGAGCAGCGACCGCAGCTGCAACGCGTGTACGGCGCGCTGTTCGCGACCCGGGAGGAACTGGACGCCCACTTTGCCCGGATCGAGGAGGCGCAGCGGCGCGACCATCGACGGCTGGGCCGGGATCTGGACCTGTTCGCGTTCGATGAATTGGTCGGGGCCGGGGTGCCCTTGCTGCTGCCGGACGGGGCGGTGGTGCGGCAGGAGATGGAGCGTCTGATCCGCGAGTTGCAGGATGCGCGCGGCTACCGCGAGGTGTGGACCGGTCATTTGGCGCGGGGCGAACTGTTCCGGCGCTCGGGGCACCTGGAGAACTACTCCGATGTGATGTACCCGGCGATGCGCGAGCACGAGGAGACCGACGACGACGCCGACGCGTACTACCTGAAGCCGATGAACTGCCCTGTGCACATGACGCTGTACAACCACTCGCTGCATTCCTACCGCGAGCTGCCCCTGCGTTACGCCGAGTACACGACGCTCTACCGCTACGAGAAGTCGGGCCAACTCTCGGGGCTGACGAGGGTACGATCGCTGACCCAGGACGATTGCCACATCTTCATCACGCCCGAGCAGATTTCGGATGAGGTGGCGAGAGTCCTGGAGCTGGTGCAGACGCTGTTCACGACCTATGGCATGCCGAACTTCCGCTACGAGCTGTCGCTGCCCGGCGAGGGCGGCAAGTACGTCGACGACCCGCAGGCGTGGTCGACGGCGGTCACGGCGTTGAGGGGAGCGCTTGATCAGGCCGGCGTGGATTATGTGGAGCAGGAAGGCGAGGCAGCCTTCTACGGGCCCAAGGCCGACCTGTTCGTGTCCGATGCGATGGGCAGGGAGTGGCAACTCTCGACGATCCAGCTCGACCTGATTCAACCTGCGCGACTTGGCTGCGTCTACGTTGCCGACGACGGCGAGCGTCGCACGCCGGTGGTCATCCACCGCGCGATACACGGATCGTTCGAGCGGTTCATGGGCATCCTGATCGAGCATTACGCCGGCGCGTTTCCGCTCTGGCTGGCGCCGACCCAGGCGCGCTGCATTCCGATCGCCGATCGGCACCAGGATTGGGCGCACGAGGTCGCGACCGATCTGCGCGCGGCGGGCTTGCGGGTTGACGTCGACGATGGCAACGAGCGGATGCAGGCCAAGATTCGCAACGGTCAACGGCGCAAGATTCCGTACATGCTTGTGATTGGCGACCGGGAGGTCGAGGGAGGTTCCGCCGCCGTACGGGTGCGCAACGGCGAGGATCTTGGGGAGATGACGCTCGACCAGATTCGCGCGATGCTCAGCGATCTCAAGCAGTCGCGGGCTGCCGAGCCGAAGTGAGGGCGGCCGAACCGTCGCAGCCGCGGGGACCAGGTCTCAGGCTCGATACCCTCGAACCGCTTCGGCGAGTATGATTGCCGAGGTCGCAGCGCGTTCGGCGACCCCTGGATCGATTCCGACCGGCGAACCGCCGCCCAGCCGCAGAGGCAGTGCATGAGCGAGAATCAGCGGCCCTTCGACACGCTTCTGATCGCCAATCGCGGGGAGATTGCCGTGCGCGTGATCCGCGGCGCGCGCGACCTGGGCATTCGCACCGTGGCGGTCTACTCGGACGCCGACCGCAACGCCAGGCATGTGCGGATGGCCGACGACTCAGTGCGGATCGGTGATTCGCCGCCGTCCGACAGTTATCTCTCGATCGACGCCGTGCTGGCCGCCGCCAAGGAATCGGGCGCGGACGCGATTCATCCCGGCTACGGCTTTCTGTCCGAAAACTCCCGCTTCGCCCGCGCTTGCCGCGACAACGGCATCATCTTTGTTGGTCCCTCGCCCGAGGCGATCGAGCTGATGGGCGACAAGATCGAGTCGCGCCGCACGATGCAACAGCACGGCGTGCCGATCATCCCCGGCGCGATCGACCCGCTCTCCGATCCGGACGAGGCGCGCCGCACGGCAGACGAGATCGGCTATCCGGTGGTGATCAAGGCGGCGGCCGGCGGCGGCGGCCGCGGGATCCGAGTCGTGGAGTCTCCGGAGGAGATCGAGCGCGCGGTGCAGCAGGCGCAGGAGGAAGCGATCACGGCCTTCGGCGACGGCGCGGTGTTCGTCGAGCGGTTGCTGCGGCCTGCCCGGCATATCGAAATCCAGGTCGTCGCCGATACCCACGGCAACATCGTTTGCCTGGGCGAGCGCGATTGCTCGGCCCAGCGCCGGCGTCAGAAGCTGGTCGAGGAGTCGCCGGCGCCGGGGATGACGCCTCAGCTCCGGGCGCGGATGGAAGAAGCAGCGACCAACGCCGCTCGCGCCTGTGACTACACCTCGACCGGCACGGTCGAGTTCCTGGTCTGGGACGACCCGAACGAGCCGGACGGTCAGAACTTTGCCTTCCTGGAGATGAACACACGCCTGCAGGTCGAGCATCCCGTTACGGAACTGGTCCGGGGGGTTGACCTCGTCCAGGACCAGTTGAAGATCGCCGGCGGCCAACCGCTGGGCTACACGGCCGCAGAGCGTCCGATCCGCGGATGGGCGATGGAGTGCCGAATCACGGCTGAGGATCCGTTCCGGGACTTCACGCCTTCGGTGGGGCCGATCGCGTGGTTCCGGGAGCCGGGCGGTCCGGGCGTGAGGCTGGACTCGATGCTGGCCCGCGGCGTGGGCGTGAGCCCGTTCTACGACTCGCTGATCAGCAAGTTGATCACCTGGGGCGAAACGCGGGACCAATGCATCCGGCGGATGAAGCGGGCCCTGGGCGAGTATCTGATCCTGGGCGTGAGCACCTCGATTCCATTCCATCAGGCACTGTTGGACGACGGCAGCTTCCGCGACGGCGACATTCACACGCTGTACGTGGAGGAGAATGAGATTCTGGATCCGGCCGGCCGGCCGTCGGGCGAACACGAGGCCGCGCTTGCGGCGGCTCTGTTCTTCCACACTCAAGGGGAGCGCGCCGACGCCGAGCGCGGCGGTCCCTCCACCAGGCACCGTCCGTGGGCGCGGAGCGCGCGCGGACGCCGAAATCTCGTGGAGCACGGATGGCGAAGAACTACCGGCTAATCGTCCAGGACGCCTTGCGCGAAGTCGCGATCGAAGAAGCAGCCGACGGCCGCTATCGGGCCGACTTCGACGGTCGGACGCACGAACTGGAACTCGTGGCGCTGGATGACAGCAGCCTGTTCCGGCTGTGGATCGACGGCCAGAGCACGCCGATTGCGATCCGGCGCGACGGCATGTCGCTGGACGTGTTCATCGGCCCGGACCGCTTCGGCGCCGAAATCGAACGCAGCGCCGGGGTGCTGAGTCAGACCGGACCGGCGATCGCGGGAGAGGTTCGATTGACCGCGCCGATGACCGGCCAGGTCACCGAAGTGCTGGTGGCTGAAGGCGACGAGGTAGCAGAGGACGACGGCCTACTGGTGATGGTGGCGATGAAGATGAACAACGAGATTCGCTCTCCGGCGACGGGCAAGATCACGCAAGTCAACGTGAATCCGGGCGATGCCGTCGATCAGGGCGACCTGATGCTGGTGATCGACACGGAATCTGACTGAGTTTCGCAAAATTCCCCTGCGGACAAATTGAAACCGCGCGGCGGCGGACCTAGTATCGGCGACAACAGCGCGAATCGGAGGACGATTCGCAGCGAAGGAGATTTCCTCTGGCCGTCAAAGATCAACGAGCACAACGAGAACAGCGCGTCAACGAAGCGATTCGAATTCGCGAAGTGCGGGTGATCGGCTCCGAGGGCGAGCAGCTCGGCATCATGCCGACCGCCCAGGCGCTCGATCTTGCGCGCGCACAGGGTTTGGACCTGGTGGAGGTAGCGCCGAACGCGCGCCCGCCCGTCGCCAAAATGATGGACTACGGGCGGTTCAAGTACGAACAGTCGAAGCGCGAGCGCGAAGGCCGGCGGCGGCAGAAGACTGCTTCGCTGCACCAGGTGAAGATGCGCCCCAACATCGGCAGACACGACATGGAAGCCAAAGGCCGCACGGCGGCCCGTCTGTTGCGCAACGGCGACAAGGTCAAGATCTCAGTGATGTTCCGAGGCCGCGAGATCACGCATCGTGAAATCGGCCAGGAGCGGATCCAGGAGATGCTCGACACGCTGGCCGAGAACGACGTGCCCACCGTGGTCGAGAAGCCGATCACGACCGAGGGCCGCTTCATGTCGGTGATCGTGGTCGAGGACAAGGCGAAGGCCAAGGCAATCGCGGACGCCAAGGCCGCTGCCGAGGCGGAGGCCGCAGAATCGACTGATGCGCCTGAGGCAAGCGTGGCGGCGGAGACGGCAGAGGCCGCCGGCTAGCGTTCGGTTCGAGAAGCAGTTGTCCGGGTCGACTCCCGCGTCTACCTGTGTGTCGGGTCTGATTGGACTGTGTCCGGATAGCCCGTAAGCTGAGGACACGCGCCGGCGGGTTGCGCCCGGGCTGCGTTTGCGCTGGAGACAGACATCAATGCCGAAGATGAAGACCCACAAGGGCGCGGCGAAGCGATTCCGAATCACGCGGAACGGCAAGGTGATGCGGATGAAGGGCTACCGCGGCCACAACAAGCAGAAGAAGCACAAGCGCACACTGCGCGCACAGAGCCGAATGCACGAAGTCAAACGGCTCGGCGATCAGAAGCGGGTCAAGCGGCTGCTGCCCTACGGCTCACCCTAGTCAGACTAGCCAGACGGAACAGGGAGTTTTGCCATGCCACGAGTAAAGGGCGGCCCTCGCGAGCGACGCCGCCACAAGAAAGTCCTCAAGCAGACCAAAGGCCACCACGGCGTACGCAATCGCCTGTACCGGCGAGCCTCCGAGTCGCGGCTGCACGCTCTGTCCTATGCCTACGCGCATCGACGCGAGCGCAAGGGCGACATGCGCCGGATCTGGATCCAGCGAATCAACGCAGCGGCGCGCCTGAACGGCACGACCTACAGCCGCCTGATTCACGACCTCAAGCAGGCGGACATCGAGATTGACCGCAAGGTGCTCGCCGAGATGGCGGTCCACGACCCGGCCGGCTTCAGCTCCGTGGTTGAACGCGCTCAGGCGGCCTGACCCCGACCATTCTTCCTGCGGGTAATTTGCGCAGACAAGAACGCCCGGCGTCGCCAGCGTGGCGAGCCGGGCGTTGTGCGGTCTGGATACGCGCTATGCGGGCGTTATGAACTTGCCGCCAGCGTCGGCGTCCCGCTGGAATCGGCCACGATCTCGAAGGTGTCGCCCTCTGGCACTCGATCGAGCATCCACTGCGCTCCTTCATGGTCGCGCAGCCAGGGCACGATCTCGGTGAGGGCGACGAACTCACGCAGATGCAGCGCGTTCTTGATCGCGGAAAACTCGATCTCGCGATTGCGCTCGCGCCAGGGATCCGGCAGGTCGATGTGCGCGTCGGCGAAGGCGCGAGCGGCAACTCGCGCATCTTCAACGTCGAGCCGCAGGAAGGCGCGCAGTCTCGTCGTGGCCAGCTCGTGCGCTGTTTCGACCGAGGCGCCGCCTTCGCGCCGGGCCATGGCGCGCATCACGCGGCGCAGCTCGATCGGAGGCAGGGCGGTCGCGTCGTAGAGCACCGAAGCGAGTTCGACGTGGTCGGCCGCATCGTTGAGCCGGTGGGTCAGATCTCCGAGGTCGAAGGCACTGCCGTAGTTCTCGGACAGGTTCGGATGCACGTAGGTCATGATCGGTGCCTTTCCGCAGGATCTGCTGTTGAATGCAATTCTGGCACTCTCCACATGAGAGTGCCAAGTTCCGCACGCCGACGCGGACACGAATGTGCAACACGGGACACAGAACTCGTCGGTTGGCAGGGGAAATGACCCGATCAGGAGTCGCGCAGCGACGCCTGGAACTGCGATTCCAGCCGCCGCACGATGCCTCGACGGGCTTTCTCGACGTCGCGATCGGTTAGCGTCCGGTCGGGCGAGCGGTAGTACACGCGGAACGCGAGGGATTTCTGTCCGTTGGGAATCTGGTCGCCGCTATAGATGTCAAACAGCTCGACCCTCTCGACCAGCCCGTTACCGGAAATCGCAGCGGCAAGATCGCCTGCCGGGCAGGACGCGTCAACCACCAGGGCCAAGTCCTCGACTGCAGACGGGTAGACCGACGGCGAGGGGACCGGTTCGGACTCGCCCAGCACCGGGGCCAGCGCCGCCATCGAGAGCTCCAGCGCGAATACGTCGCCCTGCACGTCGAATGTCGACGCGACCGAGGGCCGCACTTTGCCGATCACGCCGACTTCCTGCCCGCGCACGTTCACTGTCGCGGACTGCCCGCCGGCCAGGAACGCGTCGCCGGCGTCGGCGCTTAGCGCGAACTCCACACCCAAGCCGGCGCAGAGCTGCTCGAGCAGACCCTTGGCGTCGAAGAAGTCGATCGCGCGCGCTGCTTCCCCGTGCACGGTCGCAGCGGACTCGCCGCCCAGCAACGCCAGCAGAGTTCGCGTCTCGGTCGGCTGGCGACCGGGATTGGGGGCAAACGTCTTGCCCACCTCGAACAGACCCAGGCCGCCTCTGGCCTCGCGCTGATTCTGGGCGAACGAACGCAGTCCCCAAGGCCTCAAACTCGGCCGCATCCGATCCCGCTCCGCGTTCATCGGATTCTGCAGTCGCACGGCAATGCGGTTGTCGTCGCCCGACGAAGCAGTCGCCGCGGATTCCTCGGCAGCGACGGTCACGTAGGTGATGATCTCTCGCAGTCCCAGACCGCTGAGGGTGTCGCGAATCCGTTCTCCCAGATCTCGCTGTGGGTCGATATCGGGATCGGGCACGGCTCCGGGCAAGGGAGCGGAAGGCAGATTGTCGTAGCCGAGGATCCGTCCGATCTCTTCGATGACATCGTCGGCGACCTTGATGTCCGAGCGCCAGGGCGGGCAGCTCACCGCGAACCGGTCGGGCGGGATCCAACGGTTGGAGATGCCCAGCGCCGACAGGGTGCCGCGCACTTCCTCCACGCTGGGCAGCAGCGAGAGAATTTGCTCAATGCGGCGCTGGGTGACGACGACCTGCGGTGGATGCGTCTTGCCCGGATACGCGTCGACCAAGCCGGCCAGCGCCTGGCCGCCGGCGGTTTCGATGATTAGCGCCGCGGCTCGACGAGCGGCCAGATCGGCCAGTTCAGGGTTGAGCGACTTCTCGAAACGTCTGCTTGCCTCCGTCCCCGTCTCGGTATGCATGGCTCGGCTGCGGCGGATCGTCGCCTCCTGGAAGTTGGCCGTCTCCAGCAGCACCGTCGTGGTGGCCTCGGAGATCTCGGAGTCGGCGCCGCCCATGATGCCGGCCAGGGCGACCGCCCGCTCGCCGTCGGCAATCACGAGATCGTCGGTCTGGAGCTCGAGTTGTGAGCCGTCCAGCAGCTCCAGTTGTTCGCCGGCGCGGGCCCGTCTGACGACGATCCGCTGCTCTCGCAGCAAGTCGAAGTCGAAGGCGTGCAGCGGTTGACCCCACTCGAGCATGACGTAGTTGGTTACGTCGACGATGTTGTTGATCGGTCGCATGCCCGCCGACAGCAACGCTTCCTGCATCCACTCGGGCGACGGACCGATGCGCACTCCATCAATCACGATGGCCGTGTATCGAGGACAACCCTCGGCGTCTTCGATCGTGACGCTGGATCGCGCGTCAATCGGGATATCCGACTCGGGGTAGACCGACGCCGGCTCGATCACCGATCCGCCGGTCAAGGCGGCAACCTCGCGGGCGATGCCGAGGATGGAGAAGTGGTCGGGACGGTTGGGGGTTGGCTTGATGTCGAGCACGACATCACCCAGCACGTCGGCGAGCGGCGTGCCGAGCGGCGCATCGGTGTCCAAGACGAGGATGCCCTCGTGCTCGTCCGAGAGTCCGAGCTCGCGCTCGGAACAGACCATGCCCATTGAGGTCACGCCGCGAATCTTGCCGCGGCGCAGTTTGCGCGGCTCGCGGGTCCCCGGATCGATCAGTTGGGCTCCCACCTGGGCGAAGGCGATCGTCTGACCAGCCTCCAGGTTGGGCGCGCCGCAGACCACCTGCAGCGGCTCGTCGGCTCCGAACTCGACGGTAGCCAGACGCAGGCGGTCGGCGTTGGGATGCGGATCGACGGCGGCGACGCGTCCCACGACCACCTGATCCCACTCGCCGCCGCTGCTCCTGATCGACTCGACCTCTGCGCCGGCCATGCTCAGCCGATGAGCGAGCTCTTCAACCGAGAGATCCCAATCGACGTAGCGGGCGAGCCACTTAAGGGGGACGTCCATCATCGGCGCCCTTCGAACTGACGCAGGAAACGTACGTCGTTGCGATAGAAGTGGCGGATGTCACGGACGCCATAGCGGAGCATGGCGACACGCTCGACGCCCATGCCGAAGGCGAACCCGGTGTATAGCTCAGGATCCAACCCGGCGTCTTCGATGATCTCGGGATGGACCATGCCGCAGCCCAGGATCTCGAGCCAGTCGCCCTGCCAGCGGACGCCGAGTTCGGCGCCCGGTTCGACGAAGGGGAAGTAGTCGCAGCGGAAGCGCGTCTCAATGTCGGCGCCGAACATGCGGCGCACGAACGCTTCCAGGGTCCCTTTCAGATGCGCCATCGAGAGGTTCCGGTCGATGACCAGGCCCTCGATCTGGGTCAGCATCCATTCGTGGGTGGCGTCGGTCGCTTCGTAGCGGTAACAGGTGCCGGGCACGATCACCCGGATCGGCGGGCTGCGTCGCTCGAGATAGCGGATCTGCATCGGCGACGTGTGAGTCCGCAACAACTGTCGCGGTCCACTATCGCCGTCATCGGCGACCCAGATCGTATCCCACATATCGCGGGCGGGATGTCCGGCGGGAATGCGCAGCCGATCGAAGTTGTACTCCTCCAGCTCGACATCGGGACCCTCGACGACATCGAACCCCATGTCGCGGAAGGTGCGTTCAAGCATGCGCCTGGTCAACGTGATCGGATGCAGCGAACCGAGCGGCGGCGCGCGACCGGGCAGCGTCACATCGATTGCGTCGGTATCGGCCGCCGAGGCCAGCAACTGCGATCGGTGCGCGGCCACGGCTTCTTCCAAGGAGACCTTGAGCCGATTCGCTCCCGCGCCCACTCGGGGGCGCTCCTCGACCGGCAGATCGCGCACGCCGCGCAGCACCGAAGTCAGCCGTCCCCGGCGGCCCAGCCACACCACGCGCCAGGCGTCCAGCGAGGCCTCGTCGCCCGCCTCGGCGAGCGACGCCCGCGCCTCCGCCTCCAACGCCTCAAGATCAACCACGGCGCATTTCCATCACTGACCGGTCACGCATCTGTCACGTATCGTACCCGCCGATCCGCCAGCGTCGAATCCGGCGCTGCTCAGGGATTTGCCTCGCGCAGCGGATAGTAGACTTGAGCGAACTGTCGGACCGTTCGAGGCAGCGGATCCGCGTGCAGTTCTGGTTTCTGGAGCGTCCGCCATGGCAGTGAAGAGTTACATCTTGATTGAAACCGATGTCGGCACGGCCAAGCAGGTGGCGCTGTCGCTTGCCGACATTACCCACAGCGACGGCGAAATCAAGTCCGTGGAACTGGTCACCGGACCGTTCGATGTGATCTGCCTGGTTGAGGCGGAGAACCTGGAGCGGCTGGGAAGTTGCATCACCGACTCGATTCAAACGGTCGCCGGCGTCAAGCGCACCACGACCTGTCTCACGATCCAGGTCTAGCAGGCCGACCGCTGTTGGCCACGACCAACTAGAACGCTTCGCCGATGACCACTGCACCGCCGCCCGAGTCGCGGTCCACTGAGCCGCCCGTTGACATGCTTCCCGTTGAGGACGCCGCCGAACGCATCCTGTCGTTCTGCGCACCGTTACCTGCAGAGAGGCTGGCGATTGAAGACGCCGTCGGACAGGTGCTGGCTACCGACATCTCCGCGCCATTCGACATCCCCCCGCACGACAACACGGCCATGGACGGCTACGCCGTCCAATCGGACAGCACCGACGGCGCGGCGGAGTCGAATCCGGTGCGGCTCAAGGTGATAGGCGAATTGGCCGCGGGCTACCTGTTCGACGGATCGGTTGGCCCAGGCGAGGCGGTCAGGATCATGACCGGCGCTCCGATGCCGGACGGGGCCGACACGATCGTGCCCTTCGAGGAGACGGACGAGATCGGGTTGCGCGCTCCAGGCCAGGAGCACGCCGCGATCGACGACGTCGGGATTCTCAAAGCGGCCGGTCCGGGAAACAACATCCGCCGTCGAGGAGAAGATGTGCGCCAGGGGCAGCAGGTACTCGATGCGGGCGCCGTGTTGCGCGGTCCGCAGGTCGCGGTGCTCGCCTCGCTGGGCGTGGGCGAAGTGGACGTCATTCGCCGGCCGCGCGTCGCGATCCTCTCGACCGGCGACGAACTGCTCACGCCCGGCGAACCTCCCGCACCGGGCAAGATCTACGATTCCAACTCCTACGGGCTGAGCGCGCTGGTCTCGCAATACGGCGGAATTCCAAAGCGATTCGGTATCGCCCAGGACACGATCCCCGCGCTGACCGCCAAGATCAACGAGGCGCTGGAGACCTGCGACCTGGTGATCACGTCGGCCGGTGTGTCGCGGGGCGATTTCGACGTGGTCAAGGAGGTCCTGGCTCGCGAAGGAGCGATCGACTTCTGGACGGTGAAGATGAAGCCAGGCAAGCCGCTCGCCTTTGGTGAGTTCGCAGCACCCGACGGTCGCCGCGTGCCCCATATCGGCCTGCCGGGCAATCCCGTGTCCTCGCTGCTGGCGTTCGAGCTGTTCGGTCGTTTGGCGATACAACAGATGATGGGCCGCAGGCCGCAGCCGAGACCGATTGTCCGCGCGATCGCCGAAGAGGACATCGTCAACACAGATTGGCGTCGGGTCTATGCCCGAGCCATTCTCGAGCAGGACGCCGAGGGCCGCTGGCACGCACGCCTGACCGGACCCCAGGGCAGCGGTGTGCTCACCTCAATGGCGCTCGCGAGTGGCTATGCGGTGTGCCCGGAAGACCGTGAGCGCGTCCATGCCGGCGAGGAGTGCGATGTGATCATGGTCGATTGGGATCAACCGCTCGACTGAACCCGCAAGTTCGCGAACAAGGAATCGAGAGCAGCATGTCCGTACGAACCGCTATCCGATCGGCTGTGACCCCGTGGTACATCAAGGCGCGGCTGATGCAGGAACGCCTGCAGTCGGGCGTCGTTTGGTTCCCGCTCGATCCCGACTTCATCGCCAATCCCTATCCGACCTACAAGGAGCTGCGTGAGCGCGACCCCTATCACCCCAGCCCGCTGACCGGCGCACTGGTGGTCTCGAAGTACGACGACGTGGACGCCATCCTGCGCAACTACAAGGTCTTCTCCAACGAACGAGGACCGGTCGGTACCCGCAACCGCCGCAACATTGGCGAACAGATCGAGAACGAGCTGCAGCCCTCAATGCTCTCCCTCGATCCACCCGACCACACCAGGCTGCGCGGCCTCGTCAGCCGGGCATTCACGCCTCGTCAGATCGCGAAGATGGAAGACCACATCCGCGAGACGGCGCACGCTTTGCTCGACGAGGTCGAAGGCCAGAACGAGTTCGACCTGATGTCCAACCTGGCCGCGCTGCTGCCGACCGTGGTGATCGCCGAGATGATCGGCGTGCCGACCGAGGATCGACAGCAGTTCAAGGAGTGGTCCGACAAGTTCGCCCGCGTGCTGGAACCGAACCTGAGCGAGAGCGAGTTGGGCGTCGTCTTCGACACCGCCCAACTCTTCGACCAGTACTTCAAGGGCATCGTCGCAGAACACCGCTCGCAGCCCCGGGACGACCTGGTCTCGCGATTGATCGAGGCGGAGGAAGAAGGCGACAAGCTGACCGAGGACGAGATGATCGTCACGCTGCGGCTGCTGCTCGTCGCCGGCAACGAGACGACCACAAACCTGATTGGCAACGGACTCAAGGCACTGCTCGAGCATCCGGACCAGCTTGAACTGCTTCGCCAACGCCCGGAACTGATCGACAACGCGATCGAGGAGCTGCTGCGCTACGACTCGCCGGTGCAATTGGACGGGAGGGTCACGCTCGACGAGTTCGACCTGGACCGCCACACGCTGAAGCCGGGGCGACCGGTCTCGCTGCTGGTCGGCGGCGCCAACCGCGACCCCGAGGAGTTCAGCGATCCGGAGACGCTGGACATCACCCGAGAAGACGCCGGCAACATCTCCTTCGGCCGAGGCATCCATCACTGTCTCGGCGCGCCGCTAGCGAGGCTTGAGGGCAAGATCGCGTTTGAGGCGCTATTGGAACGATTCGACGACCTGCAGTTCGGCTCTCGAACCCCCGTCTACAAGCAGAACATCGTCCTGCGCGGACTCAGGCATCTCGACGTTCGCGTCGAGCGTTCAAGCGGTCGCGCTCACGCCGGCGTCGAAGTTGAGGCGGCCGTCGACTGAGGGAGGGACGCCGCCGCGCACCGATATCCGCAGCGTCAGGACACGCCGACCACCGCGTCGATGGCGTCGGAGACGACCTCGGCGGGCACGTCGTCGCGAACGATCGGATTGCCGACGCTCTCGAGCAGGATCCAGCGCTGCTTGCCGCCCACAACCTTCTTGTCGCGCGACATGGCCTCGTCAATCTCGGCCCGACCCAAACCGGGAGGGCTCTTGGTGGGCAGCCCGAAGCGCTCAATCAAGCGGCGGTGTCGGGCGACCAGCGCTTCGTCGATCAAGCCCATCGCGCAGCCCATCTCCGCGACTGCGACCATGCCCATCGCCACGGCTTCACCGTGCAGCACCGAGCTGTAGCCGGTGACCGCCTCGATCGCGTGTCCAAGCGTGTGTCCGTAGTTGAGAATGGCGCGGATGTCGGACTCGCGTTCATCGGCGGACACGACAGCGGCCTTGATCGCCTGGTTTCTCGTGATTACGTCGACCAGCAACTGCCGCCTCGACGAATCCAACGAACCGGCCGCCGGGTCAAGCAGCGAGTCCGCGGTCTCTTCCAGCAAGTCCAGCATGGGCTCGTCGCGGATGAATCCGTGCTTGATCACCTCGGCGAAGCCGGAGCGGAGTTCGCGCGGCGGCAAAGTGGCCAGCGTGGCTACGTCGGCGAGCACGGCCCGAGGTTGATAGAACGCACCGACGAGGTTCTTGCCGGAGGGCAGGTCGATGGCGACCTTGCCGCCGATCGCGGCGTCCACCATCCCCAGCACGGTCGTCGGCGCGTGCACCAGGGGCATTCCCCGCAGATAGGTCGCGGCCACGGTGCCGGCGAGATCGGTGGTCACGCCGCCGCCCAGCGCGAAGATGACGTCTCGCCGCTCAGCTCGATGCGCAGACAGCCAGTCGTATAGCCGCTGCAGCGAGTCGAGCGACTTGCTTGCCTCCCCCGACGGCACTGCGTGGGTTTCCACGATGCGTCCGGCGCGGCGTAGCGACTCCAGCGCCGTCGCTCCATGCGAGTCCATCACTGCGCGATCGGCGATCAGGAACATGCGGCCCGACAACCCCAGCCGATCCAGGATCTCGCCCGCCCGCTCCAGCAGACCCCAGGCGCAGTAGACCGGATACCGCGAAGATCCTGCGTCGACGATGCAGCCCAGATCGGGTCCGAAGTCAATCAGCGCCGGCGGATCGACACCGGGTCCGTTCTGCATTTCCCGAATTCGCGCGTCCGACGCGAGCACGCCTGGCGAGCGCCGAGTCACGGCTTCAACGATCTCGTCAACCGCTTCGCCAATCTCGATCTCGTCGGTATGCACGGTGAGGTCGGAGAGCGCATAGAACGGCTGCCTGGCCGCCTTGAGCGTCTCGACCCGGTGCCGCGGGTCGGCTCCGTCCAGCATCGGACGCACCTCCGTCGCGCCCTGCTCGGTCTGCGCGTAGCGGGCCAGGATCGTGGCCGCCCGCGCCTCCAGCGTGACGACGAAACCGCCGTCGGCCAGCAGCGCGCGGTTCTCCGCGCTCAGCCAGACGCCGCCGCCGGTGGCAATCACGACGCCGTCCTGTTCGGCCGCGTCACGCACAGCCTGGAGTTCGCGGCGGCGGAAGCCGGATTCGCCTTCGTCGGTGAACAACTGGGGAATCGTCCGCCCTGCGATTCGTTCGATCTCCACGTCGAGATCAACGACCGTCCAGCCAAGCCGATGCGCGATAAACGGAGCGAGCACCGACTTGCCGGTGGCGCTGAAACCGATCAGCACGACGCGTTTCAGACCTTCGTGCAGATTCATGTCCACTCCCCGCGAGGCACGGCCGTGGCCTGAAACGCCTCCATGTTTCGTCGGGTCTCGGACAGCGAATCTCCGCCGAACTTCTCCAGGATGGCGTCGGCCAGAACCAACGCGAGCATCGCCTCGACAATCACGCCGGCCGCCGGGACGACGCAGACATCCGAGCGTTCGTAATGCGCCTCAACGCGTTCGCCGGTGCTCAGATCGGCGGACGGCAAGGGATGCGCGAGCGTCGCGATCGGCTTGACCGCGACCCGGACGACCAAGTCTTCACCGTTGGAGATGCCGCCTTCGATGCCGCCGGCGTGATTCGTCTGACGCCGCCAGGGATGCTCTCCCCAGGCGTCCTGCGGCAGCACGACGTCGTGATAGCCCCGGCCGGTCAGCGTCGCGCCGCTAAACCCGTCGCCGATCTCGACGCCCTTGAACGCGTTCATCGAGAGAATCGCCTGGCCAATCCTGCCGCTCAGTTTGCGATCCCACTGGACATGCGATCCCAGGCCGAACGGCACGCCTCCGACTCTCGCTTCCAGCGTGCCGCCCAGCGTGTCGCCGTCCTGCTTGGCCGCATTGATCGCGTCGATCATCGCGCCGGCCACCGACTCGTCGGTGCAGCGGACGGGAGATGCTTCCACTGCCTGCCAGTCGACGTCAGCATCAAGGCCGAGAGCGACCGAGCCGATCTGCACGACGTGGCTGTTGAACCGGCAGCCTAGTTCTTCGCAGAGCCGCCGGGCGACGGCGCCTGCACCGACTCGGGCCGCGCTCTCTCGGGCCGAGGCGCGCTCCAGCGAGTCGCGCACGTCGTCGTACCCGTACTTCAGCGAGGCCGTCAGGTCGGCATGACCCGGCCGCACCCGCGTCACCTGCGTCGGCGGCGGATCCACCGTCTCCAGTGACATCGTCTCGCGCCAGGGACGCTTGTCCGGACCCAGACCCTGGTCAAAGTCGCGGTTTTCGATCCACAGCGCGACCGGACTGCCAATCGTCCGGCCTTGGCGTACACCGCCTCGGATCTCCGCGTAATCGGTCTCGATCTTCATCCGACCGCCGCGTCCATAGCCTTTCTGCCGACGCGCCAACTGCTGCCGAATCTGTTCTTCAGACAAAGGCAGTCCGGCCGGCACGCCGTCCATAATCACGGTCAGACCGGGTCCGTGCGACTCGCCCGCCGTGAACCAGCGCAGACTGCCCATCGCTCGATCCCCTGTTTTCCGGCTCAGTCGGCGCTGGTCGCCGTCGTCTGATCCACCATATCGGCGAACGGATCATCAGGCAGTTCAATCGGCCGCGGTTCGCCATTGGGCGCACGATTGGCGGTCGTCTCGAACTCTCGGGCGAGGGCGGCCGGCGGCAGATTCCAGTCCAGGCTCATTGCCGATGGGCGGTCGGCTTGGACGGAGAGAATCGGCAACGCTTCGGCACGGCCTTCCGAATCGCGAAACGTGGTGTAGACATCGACCCGCGCGTGGTCGGGACGGAAGTTGGGCACGTCGTAGAAGATCATCTCGACCAAACGCATCGCGGTCGCGTACGCGATGTCGAGCGAAGATGAAATCTGCTCCCGCTTGCCGTCCACGGTGCCGAACTCGGGGTCCGCCGAGGTGCTGACTCGCACATGCTGTGCCGACGCGCCCACCAGGTCGAGTCCCTGGACTCCGGCCCAGACCACGGCGCTCACGTCCTTGGGTGGACGCTGCGTGCGCCAGTGCTCGATCTCCTGGTCAAGAATGCCGCGGATCGCGTCCATGTCATTCTCGGCGACCAGTTGACGCCAGAACCGGTGCGTGCGCGCCTCCTTGAACAGCAACAGCCCGATTCCGCCGAAGAGCACGGCGATGATCGCGAAACCGATCGTCACGCCCTCGCTCACGCGCCTGCCTCCAACATCGCCTGTTCGGCGGAGTTCAGCATCACTTCGACCGGCGCCGCTTGCTCGGTCCACAGCTCGAACGACGCCGCGCCCTGGTAGACGAGCATGGGCAGGCCGCCGATCGCCTGCCGGCCGGACGCGCGCGTCTCCCGAACCAGTGCCGTCTCGACCGGATTGGCTATCAGATCGGCAACGAACGCGCTCGATGACAGCCTGGAGACCTCCAAGGGCAACCGGCCTTCGGTCTCGCTGCCTCGCAGCCCGACCGAGGTGCACTGCACGACCAGGTCCGCGCTGCCGAGCGCGTCCGAAACTCCTTCCTCGTCCGCGCCCAGGGACTTGAGCGCGACGCCGGCCGAGGCGGAGGCCAGGTCGTGCCGCAGCCGTCCGCCCCTCACAGCCGTCCGGTTCACGATGGTCAGCGCCTCCACGCCCCGCCAGATCAGCGCCCAGGCGACTGCCCGCGCCGCACCGCCTGCTCCCCAGAGCACGGCCCGCGTGCCCCGCGGATCGAAGTCGGCCTCCGACAACGATCTCTGGAACCCCGTCACGTCGGTGTTGTAGCCCTGCAGATGACCGTCGTTGTTGACAATCGTATTGATCGCGCCCACAAATCGGGCCGTCTGATGCAGTCCGTCCATGTGTCGCAACGCGGCCTCCTTGTACGGAATCGTCACATTGGCACCCAGCGAGTCCGAGCTGCGCAGGCCGTTGACGAACGATTCCAGCTCGGTCGGCTGCAGGTCCCAGGCTTCGTACCGCGCGTCGATGCACGCCGCGTCGAATCCGGCTTGCTGGAACCGCGGCGAGATGCTGTGCGCGACCGGGTGACCAATGACGCCAACGCGATGGGTCATTGGCCCGCGCCCCGATATCGATCCACGTTGGCCTGGTGTTCCTCATAGGTCACGGCAAAGGCGTGCGTGCCGTCGCCCCGGGCGACGAAGTAGAGATACGGCACCGCGGCCGGATTGGCGGCCGCCTCAATCGATGCGAGACCGGGCGCGGCGATCGGCGACGGCGGCAGACCCGGCACGACGTACGTGTTGAACGGCGACTCCTTCTCGAGGTCGCCCAGCGAGAGCTCACCTTTCCACCACTCGTCCGCATGGCCGACGGCGTATTGGACCGTGGAGTCCATCTGCAGCGGCATCCCGGCCGCAAGACGATTCCAGATCACGGCAGAGACCAGCACTCGCTCGGCGTCGTCGACCACTTCCCGCTCAATGATCGAGGCGATGGTCAGAATCTCGTGCAATGGTCGTCCCGACTCGTTGATCTGATGCCACACGCGTGGCGTGATCGACTCATCCAAGCGCTGCAGCATCTGGCGCACCGCGTCCTCGGCCGTGCCGTCCAACGGGAACGTATAGGCGCTGGGGAAGAGATACCCCTCGAGTGACGTGCCCGAGGGACGCCGCGCGGCCAGCGTCCCCTCGACCACCTCCGGCGACGGATCTTCAAGCACGGCCCGGAATGATGCTGCATCGACCACGTTCGACTCCACCAGACGGTCCGTCACCTGTTCGAGCCTCAGACCCTCGGGAAACACCACCCGCCAGGGCGACGTCTCTCCGAAGTGTATGCGCCGCAGGATCTCGTAGGTCGTGAGACCGGGCTCGAAACTGTACGCGCCGGGCTCGAGGTGCGACTCCCACCCCAGGAGCAGGGCCAGCAACTCAAATCGATAGTAGGAGTCAATCACGTCGTTCGCGGCCAACCGCCGGCCAATCGATGCAGCCGTGTCGCCGGCTACGACGCTTACCGCGGTGTTGTCAGTCGCTGTGACGCTCGCCCGCGGACCAGGTTCGACCTCTTGCCTGCCGGGAGTCCGTGACAGCGACACCGCCGCCGTCGCGACGGCGGCAAAGACCACGGCACACATCGCCACCGTGACGCCTAGCCTCAGCGGCGACGAGGTCATGGCCGTTCACCGTCCGCCAGGTCACGAGCCCTCGATCCTGCTTCGGAGTCAAGCCAGCGCTGCAGGATCCGAGCGGCGGCTTCCGCGTGCGCCCGCTGCCGCTCTCGGCGCTGCCGCTGAACGCTCTTGCGGCCCGGTGACCGCGACTTGCGGCTCGCGCTCCGTTCGGCGGATATCAACCTGGCGAACGACCCGTCGCTGGTGAATCGCTCGTCCTGGGCAACGCAGTCGGCCCCAAGCGCTTCGGCCAGCGCCTCTCCGAACCGGCGGAATCGAACAGCTTGCTCGTCCTCGCGGCCGTCCGGACGCAGCGGCACGCCGACGACCACGTGGGCCACGCGCTCGTTGCCAAGCAGGCCGCGAATGGCGTCAACCGTCGCTGAGTCTCCCTGGCTGCGATCCAGGGTTCCCACGGGCAGGGCGAGCGAGGAACCGGGCGCGGCTCGGGCCACGCCAATCCAGCGCTCTCCCGGATCGATCGCGACCGCACAGCCGCCTGACATGGACGGCGTCCTATCCAAGCTGCTCCCGAACCGCGTCGGCGACCGCAGCCAGAGCATCGTCGAGCTTGCCGGCGTCGCGCCCGCCGGCCTGCGCCATGTCGGGCGCGCCGCCGCCACCGCCGCCGGCGATCCGCGCGATCCCGCCAATCAGCTGGCCCGCGTTGATTCCCTCCGAAACCGCACCGTCCGTCGCCATCGCCACGAACAGCGGCCGATCATTGGCCACTGCACCCACAACGATGACGCCCTCGCGACCGCTGTCGCCCAGGTGGCGGCGCACTTCGTCGCCGGCCCGGCGCAGCGCGTCCGCCGACTCAACCGCAACTCGTCCCGAGGCCACCGCCAGCGCTCCGATGTCCACCGCGTTCGCCGCGATCTCCTCCGCGACGGTCGCGCCCGCCTTCGCTTCGACCGCCTGCAGCCGCCGGCGCAACCCGGCAGCCTCCGCCTGCAACTGGCCAATCCGCTCGCCTGCCGTGTCGGGCGTCGCCCGCACCGAAGTCGCGATCTCCGCCAGCGCATCCAATCGTGAGTCGGTCCAGTCCGACGCCGACGCCCCGGTCAGCGCCTCGATCCGGCGCACACCGGCCCCGACGCCGCCCTCTGAGATGATCTGAAACGCCCCCACGAATCCAGTCGCCGGCGCGTGCGTGCCGCCGCACAACTCCTTCGAGAAGCAGTCGTGCACATGCGGGTCGGGATCGCAAATCTCCACGACACGGACATCGGTCTCGTATCGCTCCCCGAAGATTGCCATCGCGCCGGTCTTGAGTGCGTCGTCGTAGGACATCTCGGTCGTCGAGACGGGGATGTTGTCCCGGATCCGTTCCTGTACAAGCTGCTGCACCCGGCGCAAGTCGGACGATGCCGGAGCCTCGGGTTGCGTGTAGTCGAAGCGCAGATGATCCGGCGCGACCAGCGAACCGGCCTGCCGCACGTGATCGCCCAGCACCTGCCGCAACGCAGCATGCAACAGATGGGTCGCCGTGTGGTTGCGGGCCGCATCTGCGCGTCGCGCGCGGCTTACAGTCCCGGAGATCCGATCACCGACCGAGACCTCGCCCGAAGTGACCGTGCCAATGTGCGCAATCACGTCGCCAAAGGCGCGGGTGTCGTGGATGTCAACCTGGGACTCGTCGCCGCGCAGCCAGCCTGCATCGCCGACCTGACCGCCGCCCTCGGGATAAAACGAGGTCCGGCTCAACACGACGCTCACGTCGTCTCCCGCAGAAGCGAACGCCACTCGCTCGCCGCCGGCGACGATCGCGATCACCTGCGCTTCGGCCTCAATGGATTGATAGCCGGTGAACTCGGTCGCCGTCTCAAGCTCGGCATAGCGCGCGGCGTCTTCGTCATAGGCAAACGTCGCCTGCTGCCGCGATCGCTCGCGTTGCTCCTCCAGTGCGGCGTCGAACTGCGCCCGCATCTGCTCCGCGTCACCCAAGGCGTTGCGCTCCCTGGCCACCTCGGCCGTCACCTCGAAGGGCAGGCCGTAGGTGTCGTACAGCTCGAACGCGTCCCGACCGCTGATCGCGCCGGAGTCCAGCGCCGCAATCCTGCCCTCCAGCAGTGATCGCCCCGTAGAGAGCGTCCGCCTGAAACGGTGTTCTTCCTGGTTCAGCACATTGGCGACCAGCGCCGAGTGCTCGTCCAACTCCGGGTACCAGGCCGCCATCACCTCGCGCACGCGAACTGCCAGATCCGACAGCAGGTCGTCCTCGATCCCCAGCGAATCGGCCATGTACAACGCACGCCGGATCAGGCGACGCAGCACGTAACCGCGGCCCTCGTTGCCGGGAATCGCGCCGTCCGCGATCAGGAACGTCATTGCCCGGCCGTGCTCGGCCACCACGCGCATCGCCCGCCGCTCGGACTCGGCCGCCGACTTGTACTCGCGTTCGCAGCGCTCCCCGATGTAGTTGAGCAGCGGCACAAACAAGTCTGTGTCGTACAGGTTGTCCTGGTCCTGCAGCATCATCGCCCAGCGCTCGAGACCGGCTCCGGTGTCGATGCTCTGCGCGGGCAAGTCTTCGCGGCGACCGTCGTCAAAGCGCGTCCACTGCATGAAGACCAGATTCCAGATCTCCAGCCACTTTTCCTCGGCCTCGGCCGGACCGGCATCGACGCGGTAACCAGGCCGCATGTCGTAATGCAGCTCCGAGCACGGCCCGCACGGCCCCGTCGGACCGGCCGCCCAGAAGTTGCCCTGGTCCTCGCCGTAGCGGTAGATTTTCGAGTCCGGCAGTCCGATCTTCTTCCACTGGTCGTATGCGAAGTCGTCGTCCGTGAACACGGTCGCGACCAGCCGCTCCGGCTGAATTCCGATCACTTCGGTGACCAGTTCCCACGCCCACGCCTGCGCCTCTGCCTTGAAGTAATCACCGAGCGAGAAGTTGCCCAGCATCTCGAACATGGTCAGATGCGAGGCGTCTCCGACTTCGTCGATGTCGGTCGTACGGAAACACTTCTGGATCGAAGTCAAGCGGTGGTGCGGCGGCTGTGCCTCGCCGAGAAAATACGGCTTGAACGGCACCATCCCCGCGCTGGTAAACAGCAACGTCGGATCCCCGGGCGCCGTCAACGGAGCCGACGCCACGGCGAGATGGTCCCGTTCAACGAAGAAGTCAGTGAAAGTCTTGCGAATGGTTTGAGCGTCCATGGTTCGCCGGTCACCTTGGGAATCGGGAGCGCGCTGCGCCAGTGCACACGTCGATCAATGCTGCCCCTGCGGAAGCAGCCACAGAAATCGAGTATACGCAGGCAACCCAACCCACAGGCAGTCTGCGGCCGGGCGCCGTCGACGCGGTTGACAGTCAATGAACTGCCTACCTAGCGTGGAGTCCACCAAAACGATGGAATCGGAGCCCCGATTGAGTTCCGACGACGATCCGCCAGAATCTGACCCCTATCCACATATCACCGCCGTGGTGCTCGCGGCGGGCGAGGGGCGCCGCCTGGCTTCGGATCTCCCCAAGCCCGCCTTCCCCATCTGCGGTCGAGCCATGTCCGCCCACGTCCTGCACGCCTTGAGCGCGGCCGGCGTGCGCCGGGCCGTCGCAGTGGTCGCTCCCAACGACCGCGGCCATGCCGTACGCGAAGCGCTCGCCGGCGATCCCGCCGAGCTCAACCTCGCCTACGCCGTCCAGACCAACCCGCGAGGCACCGCCGACGCCGTCCTTGCGGCTCGCGACCATGTCTCCACTTCACACCTGCTCGTCGTCAACGGCGACCTGCCGCTGATCACCCCCGAGCAGATTTCGCCCCTCCTCCGACTGCCTGACGCCGACGCCATCATCGCCACGGCCAGAGTCTCCGAACCTGCGAAGATGGGCCGGATCGTGCGCGCGCAGTGCGGTTCGCTCGCGGGCATCGTGGAGTGGGAAGACGCATCGGAGAAGCAGCGGCACGACAACGAGGTCAACCTCGGCATCTACCTCTTCCGCAGCGACTTCCTCTGGCCCGAGTTGGAACGTATCGTCGCCGCGTCGTCACAGACCGGCGAGGCCTATGCCACCGACGCTATTCCCCTAGCGGTTCAGTTGGGGCGCGCAGTGGCGGTTGAGGTACCGCTCACCAATGGACGTATGAATGTAGAGACCCCTGCCGACGCCGCCAACGCTGCGGCCCTGATTCGCCGGCGGATCGTCGAGCGGCACCTGCACGCCGGCGTCCACATCCGCGATCCTCACGCCGTCTGGATCGATGCTCAGGCCACGATCGCACCCCGAGCTGTAATCGAACCCGGCGTCCACATCCGCGGACAGAGCACAATCGGCGCGAGCGCCCGCATTGGGCCCAACGCCGTGATCGAAGACTCCAGCATTGGTGAACGCTGCACTATCGAGTCCTGCACGATCCGCGGTTCGACGCTGAGTCGCGACGTCGAGGTGGGACCCTACTCGACCATCCGGCCCGGCTGTGAGATCGGTCCGAATGCGCACATCGGCACCCACGCGGAGCTCAAGCAGGCGCGGATCGGCGACGGCGTCCAGATTGGACACTTCAGCTATCTCGGCGACGTCGAGGTTGGCGCGCGCTCCAACATCGGCGCCGGCGCGATCACTTGCAACTTCGACGGCGTCTCAAAGCACCGCACGATCATCGGCGACGACGCCTTCATTGGCAGCGACTCGATGCTGGTTGCACCGCTTCGAATCGGAGACCGCGCCCGCACCGGGGCTGGATCGGTTGTGACCAAGGATGTCCCCGACGACGCCAGCGCCCTCGGCCACCCCGCGCGGCTCGCTCAGTCGCGCGCGGACCGCCTCGCATCGGAGCCGATGCCATGAGCGACGGCTCCATCATCGCCCTCGTCATCCTCATCCTCGCCGTCACCCTGCTGGTGCTGGAAGCGATCGCCGAGGCCGGCGTCATCTCCCTCTCCCGTTCCCGCGCACGGCTGCTCGCCAGCCGCCAGCCCGACAGCCGCCGCGCCAATCGGCTGACCGTGATCACCGCGGAACGAGAGCGCGCTCTGGGATCGTTTGCCGTTGGCCGCACGGTTGCTGTCGCCAGCGGCTTCACCGCGATCTTCTACATCGTCATTCGCGAGACCGGGTTTGAGTGGGAGTCGCTGCTAATCACCGGCGTTGTCTCCGCCGTCGTCGCGGCGCTGATTCATTCCGTGCCGCGCCGCCTGGCCGCGACCTGGCCGGAAGGCTTCGCGCTCAACTTTGTGCCGATCATCGACCTGCTCGATGCCGTCTTTCTGATCCCAGCCGCCATCCTCGAAGCCCCGGCGAGACTGGTCACCGGACTCGGCCGCCGCCACACCGAAGTCGCGCCGCAACCGACCGACATTGAGGTCCTGATCGAGCAGGAGCACGAGACGATCGCCGAAGACGAACGCGAGATGATCCGCGGAATCATGACGATCGGCGACCGCATCGTCCGCGAAGCCATGACCCCGCGGCTGGATATGGCCGCGCTCCAGGCCGACACCAACCTGACCGAAGCCGCCAACTTCCTCCTCGAACACGGCTTCTCGCGCGTACCGATCTTCGAGGAATCGGTCGACAACGTCACCGGCATCGTCTACGCAAAAGATCTGATGGCCGAGATCGTCAACCATGGCGAACGCTCGATTGCCGAGATCGCCCGTCCACCGATCCTGGTACCCGAATCGAAGCTGATCGACGACCTGCTGCACGAGTTGCGCGGGTCCCGTGTCCACATGGCGATCGTCCTTGACGAATACGGCGGTACCGCGGGCCTGATCACTCTGGAAGACATCCTCGAAGAAATCGTCGGCGAGATTGCCGACGAGTATGACCCCGCGGGCGCAGACGACGACGGCGCTCGCATGGTCGACGGCGCTCTCGTCCTGGATGGACGCGCGCCGCTGGGGGCGCTTGAGCAGATTGGCGGTCACGTTGAGGCCGCCGACTACGACACCGTGGCGGGGCTCGTCTTCGATCGGCTGGGCCGCATACCCGAGGTCGGCGATGAGGTGCGGCTCGGCAATCTCTCCGTCGTCGTCGAGCGCATGAACGGTCGTCGGGTGATCCAGATGCGCGCCATGGTCGCGGCGTCGTCTGCTGGTGACAGCTAGCGCAACTCGCGCTAACGTGAGCGCTCGTGTCAAATCTCGACCCATCGACGACTTCCGATACTCCGTATCGAGTCGCCTTTTCCCACGTCACGGGAATCGGTCCGGCCCGCATGTCGGCGCTTGAGCGCACGTTCGAGAGCCTGGACCAGGCGTGGTCGGCGGACCGCTCCATGCTGCGCGAGGCCGGCCTCGACGCGCGCGCTATCGAAGAGTTGGAGTCTGCCCGGGCGACGCTCGATCCGTTCCAGGTCCACACCGAAATGCTCGATGCCGGCGTCGTCGCGCTGACCATCTCAGACGACGGCTATCCCAGGCGCCTGCGGGAGATCGCCGATCCGCCGCCGCTGCTCTATCTCAAGGGTGAGTTGGCCGAGCGCGACGAATGGTCGATTGCCATTGTCGGCACCAGGCGGCCTACCGCCTACGGCCGACAGGTGACGCGGTCGCTGACTGGCGAGCTGGCCGACGCCGGATTGACAATCGTCTCCGGACTCGCGCGCGGCGTCGACGGCATTGCCCACGAGACCGCGCTGGAGCGCGGCGCCCGAACCGTCGCCGTGGTGGCCTGCGGACTTGACCTTGTGTATCCGCCTGAACACCAGCGTCTCTCCGCGCAGATCCTCGAGTCCGGCGGCGCACTGCTCAGCGAGTATCCGCTCGGCACGCGCCCTGACGCCCGGTTCTTCCCACGCCGAAACCGGATCATCGCCGGAGTCACCCTGGGGACGTTGGTCACCGAGGCGGGTGAAAAGTCGGGCACCTGGCATACAGTGACCTCGGCGCTCGACCAGGGCCGCGAGGTCTTCGCGGTCCCCGGACCCATCACCTCCGAGCAGTCCACTGGCGCGAACAACGTCATCAAGCGTGGCTTAGGTAAGCTCGTCTCTTGCGCCCAGGATGTGCTGGACGAACTCAACGTCGGACCCATCGAACGGCAGGCCGAGTTGGCCGAGCAGTTGCCCGAGGACCCGGTTGAGGCCATGCTGTTGCAGCAGATCGGCAGCGAGCCGATCCACGTGGACGAGCTCTCGAGGCTGCTCGGGCAACCCGTCCACGAAACCGCGGCAGCCATGGCCACGCTGGAACTCAAGGGACTGATCCATCAGGTAGGACCAATGACCTATGCCCGACGCTGATCGGAACGCAACCCGCGACGGCAAGACACTGGTCATCGTCGAGTCGGGCGCCAAGGCCGAGACGATCTCCCGCTTCCTCGACGACGACTATGTCGTCACTGCCTGTTTCGGCCACATTCGCGACCTGCCCCGCCGCGCGGCCGAGCGCCCGGCCAAGATCAAGGGTCAGCCCTGGGCCGACTTCTCCGTCGATGTCGACCACGGATTCCAGCCCTACTACATCGTCCCCGGCGAATCGAAGAAACACGTCACCCGCCTGCGCAAGGAACTGAAGCAGGCAGATCGCGTGCTGCTCGCCACGGACGAAGATCGCGAAGGCGAATCGATCGGCTGGCATCTCGTAGAAGTGCTTAAGCCCAAGGTGCCCTACGAACGGATCGTCTTCCACGAGATCACCGCCTCAGCCATCGAGTCTGCGCTCGAGTCGCCCCGCGAGATCGACGAGCACCTCGTCGAAGCGCAGGAATCGCGCCGCATCCTCGATCGCCTCTACGGCTACTCGCTCAGTCCTGTGCTCTGGCGCAAGCTCGGACAGGGCACTTCCGCCGGTCGTGTGCAGAGCGTGGCGCTCAAGTTCCTCGTCGACCGCGAGCGCGAGCGCATGGCGTTCGTCAGCGCCGAGTACTGGGGCGCCAACGCCGCCTTCGAGGTCGGCGACAGCGAGCTCGGCGCCCGCCTCTTCTCGCTCGCCGACCGCGAACTTGCCAGCCAGACCTCGGACTTCGACTCCGCAACCGGTCAACTCTCCGCGACCGAAAAGCGCTGGGAGACCGAGCAATCGCTCGAAGGCCTCCGTCCCGCCCTGAACGCCGCCGACTGGACCGTGTCGACCGTCGCCAAGACCCGCGCCCGGATGCGCCCGGCGCCGCCCTTCACCACGTCCACCATGCAGCAGGCGGCGTCGAACCGCCTCGGCATGGGAGCCGCCCGCGCCATGGCCGCGGCGCAGCGGCTCTACCAGGGGGTCGACCTCGGCGCGGAGCGGGTCGGACTGATCACCTACATGCGCACCGACTCGGTCACCCTCTCCGACCAGGCCCTCGCCCAAGCCTCCAGCTATATCAAGAACACCTACGGCGAGGACTACCACCAGTTCCGCACCTACCGAACTCGCTCCCGCAACGCTCAAGAGGCCCACGAGGCGATCCGTCCAACCGACATCGCACGCACGCCGGACTCCCTGCGGGGTTTGCTTGACGGCGACGACTTCGCCCTCTACGACCTGATCTGGCGCCGCTCCGTCGCCTGCCAGATGGCCGATGCTCAGGTCGAACGAACGCGCATCGAGCTGCAAGCATCCTTGCCCGATCGCCCGGACGACAATCCCGCCGTCATGGTCGCCAACGGCCAGGTCGTCGTCTTCCCCGGCTGGTACGAAGTGCTCCCACCGCGCGGCGACGGACAGCAGCTTCTGCCCGACGTCTCCCAGGGCGACGCCGCCAGGCTGGCAAGCTTCGAGCCTCGCAAGAGCGAGTCGCAACCCCCCGCCCGCTACACCGAGGCGACCCTGGTCAAGAAGCTCGAGGACGACGGCCTCGGCCGGCCCAGCACTTACGCCGCCATCATCAAGACCCTTACTGACCGCAACTACGTCAATCGAAGTGGACGCACCCTGATTCCCAGCTTCCTCGGCTTCGCCGTCACCGACCTCCTTACCCAGCACTTCGCCGACCTCGTCAATGCCGAATTCACGGCCGAGATGGAAGAGCACCTCGACCAGATCGCACGCGGCGAAACCCGCAGCGAGGAACACCTGCACGCCTTCTACTTCGGCGACGACGACGCAACCAACGGACTCAAGGGCCGCGTCGCCGAGAAGATCGACACGATTCCCTTCTGGGCGCTCAACCTCACCGCCGACGGCCTGACCCTCGATCCCGATACCGACGACGCCCACATCGGACCCGACGACATTCAGGTCCGCGTGCGCGGCGGCCAGTCCTTCCTCCGCCGCGGCGTTGGCGACGACATGCGCACCGCTCCCCTCCCGCCCGATCTGGCCCCGGCCGACCTCACCCTCTCCGGCGCCGACGAACTCCTCGAAACGACCCTGCAGTTGCCCCGCCGCCTGGGCCGACACCCCGAGTACGAGGACGACGTCTGGCTGCTCAACGGCCGATTCGGCCCCTTCGTGCAGATCGGAGAAGCGGTCGGCCGGCCCAAGCGCGGAGAACCCAAGCCCAGGCGTGCCTCGGTACCCAAGGACATGGAGCTCTCCGAAGTCAACCTGGAACACGCCATCGAGTGGCTTCGCTGGCCCAAGACCCTCGGCACTCACCCCGAGACCGGCGAGGAAGTCGCCGTCCGACCGGGACGCTGGGGCCCCTACGTCCAGTCCGGCGACGAACGCCGCAATCTCAAGGACGATGACGATCTCGAGACCATCGAACTCGACCGCGCCCTGGCCCTGCTTGCCGAACCAAGAGCGCAACGCCGGGGCAGAGGACGGCCGCGCGGCAGCCGCGGGCGTCGGCGTTCCTGAGTCGCCCGCACCCGCCCGTCCGCCCTACAGTGAATCCGTGACGACCGACGCCCCTGCGACGACTCAGTATCCGTCTCTCGACCACTACCTCGCCCTGCTCGAACATGGACGCGGGCTCTCTTCCCACACGATCCGCAACTACCGCACCGACATCACCCACTTCCTCGACTGGCTGCGTGGCCAGGATCGCGAGTTGTCGGAACTCACGCGCGCCGATTACCGCGAGTACCTCGCATCCCTGCAGGACAACGCAGTCGCCGAAGCCTCGATCAGGCGTCGCGCATCATCCATCCGCTCATTCACTCGACACCTCAAGCGAGCCGGCGATCTTGAGCGCGACCCGCTCACCCTGGCCGCCACGCCCAAGGCCGCCTCCCGCCTGCCTGCCGTCCTCAGCCCGAAACAGGTTGAAGCGCTGCTCGCCGCGCCCGACACGTCGACCCCGTCGGGCATCCGCGACCGCGCCATCCTCGAATGCCTTTATGCCGCCGGGCTGCGCGTTTCCGAGCTGACCGGCCTGCACACGTCCGACTACGACGCAGACCACAACGCCTTCATCGTCAACGGCAAGGGCGACAAGCAGCGCGTCGCGCTGATCGGAACCGCGGCCCGCCGTTGGATCAGGAGATACCTGCGCGACGGTCGCCCTGGGCTGGTCTCCGCCAGGTCCGAGTCCTGGCTCTGGCTCAACCGCTTTGGCGGCCCGCTCTCGACCCGCGCCGTCCAGCTCCTGGTCAAGCGCTGTGCCGAACGCGCCGGCCTCCCACCGGACCTGCATCCCCATCTGTTGCGGCACTCTTTCGCCACTCATATGCTCGATGGAGGCGCCGATGTCCGGGTGGTCCAGGAGTTGCTCGGTCACGCTTCCGTGTCGACCACGCAGATCTACACCCACGTCAGCGACGCCGCTCGCCGCGAGACCATTGAACACGCCCTCGACGGCATCGCCGACCTGCTGCGCGAACGACGCAGCCGGGAACTGGACGAGTAGAGCCACCGCCATGAAAGTCCTGCTCATTTCCGGACCCAACCTCAACATCCTCGGCCAGCGCCAGCCCGAGATCTATGGGACCCAGACGCTCGCCGACATCGAGGACCTCGTCGCCAAGCGGGCCAAGGAGTGGGGGGTCACGATTCGCCCCTACCAGTCCAATCACGAAGGCGCGATCATCGACTTCATCCAGCAGGAGCGCTCGGCCGAAGGCCTGATCATCAATCCCGGCGCACTTTCTCACTACGGCTATTCGCTCCGCGACGCGCTCGAAGCCTTCCCCGGCGGCAAGATGGAAGTCCACCTCTCCAACGTCCACGCCCGCGAGCAGTTCCGACACAACCTCGTCACTGCCCCGATCATGGACGGCGTCGTCGCCGGACTCGGCTGGCGCGGCTACCTCGCCGCCCTCGATGCCCTCGTGCCGATGCTGCAGGAACGACTCAATCGCGACGAACCTGCCCAGCGCCCCGATCCCGAATCAAGTCCATGACCTCCACCCCTAGCCGAGTTGAGCGCATCCGCGAACGCCTGACCGAGGCCGACGTTGACGCGCTGCTGATCACCGACCCCTACAACCGCCGCTATGCATCCGGCTTCAGCGGCTCCAATGGCTGGCTTGTGATTGCCGCCGACGATTCGCGTCCGCCCGTCCTCGCCACCGACTTTCGCTACCTCGAACAGGCCGCGCAGGAATCCCCGAGTTTCGAAGTCGTGCAGATGAAGGGCAAGATGGAGCAGTGGTGGGGAGAACTGGCCAGACCGCTCGGCAGGGTCCGGCTGGGATTCGAGTCGGGCGCCATTACCGTCGCGGCGCACAAGCAGCTTCGAGACATCAACGCCAAGCTGCCCGCCGGCCAGCGCCCCGCCCTGGTCCAGACCAACCAGATCGTGGAATCGGTCCGGGCGTGCAAGGATGAAACCGAACTCGCCCTGCTGCGCCGCGCGGCCCAACTCACGGACGAATCCTTCGCCCATGTCGAGTCAACGATGGAAGCCGGCTGGACCGAAACCCGCGTGTCCTGGGAGATCGAGCAGTATGCCCGCAGTCATGGCGCGGAAGCCATGGCCTTTGAGTCCATCGTCGCCGCCGGACCCTGGGGCGCTCGCCCCCACGCGCGTCCCCGCGACGAAGCAATCGGCGAGGCTGAGCCCATCGTGATCGACATGGGCGCGCGCTATCGCGGTTACTGCGCCGATATGACCCGTACCATCGTCCTCGGACCGCCTGACGTGCAATTCCCCCGTATCTACGACACTGTGCTCGCCGCGCACGATACGGCTGCTCAGATGATCGAGCCGGGCATGTCGGGTAAGGTCGCCGACCAGCTCGCGCGGCAGGTGATCGTAGACGCCGGCTACGGCGAACACTTCGGTCACGGCCTCGGACATGGCGTCGGACTGCAGATCCACGAGACGCCACACCTCGGTATCACCTCCACCGACACCCTGGAAGCCGGGATGGTCATTACGATTGAACCGGGAATCTACTTGCCGGACTGGGGCGGAGTGCGGATCGAAGACATGGGCCTGCTCGAAGAAGACGGCTTTCACTCGTTTGCCGGCACGCCCAAGCTTCGCTTCGTCTCCTAACTCGGCAGACTCAACGGCGCACAACTGACAGGCAGAAGATGATCTCCACCGGCGACCTCAAGCGCGGATTCGTGATCGAACTCGACGGCAACGAGTACCAGATCGTCGATTGGGAACACATCAAGGTTGGTCGCGGCTCGGCGCAGGCCCGGCTCAGGCTGCGCGACATTCGCGGCGGTCATACGATCGAGCGCACGTTCCAGGCCGGCACCAAGTTCCGCCGCATCCGTACCGAGCACCGGACCATGCAGTACCTCTACCGCGAGGACGACCTGCTCTACTTCATGAACACCGAAACTTTCGACCAGGAACCGCTCTCGCTGGAGGTCGTCGGCGACTCGGTCCACTACCTTGCCGAGAACGCGGAGGTCGAAGTGCTGATCGTCGGCGAGAATCCCGTCGCCGTCGAGCTACCCGCCGCCGTTCCGCTGGTCGTCTCGGAGTCCGATCCGGGCGTCAAGGGTGACACTGCCACCGGCGCGACCAAGCCGGCCACGCTCGAGACCGGCCTCACCGTCAACGTTCCTCTCTTCATCGGTCCCGGAGACACGATCAAGGTTGACACCCGCAGCGGCCAGTATCTCGAACGCGCCTGAGTCGATCCCTGCTCCCGCAGATCCTCTCCTCCAGCTCCGCGGGCTAAGGTGAGCCCAGATCCCCTCTCTCCCCGCTCGGCGGGGGGGAGATGCCGAAGGCAACGGGTGACACTCCGTACGACCAGGGCAACCGACCAAAGAACCGACCAATGCCCAAGCGACCTCCGACCGGCTTCAACGTCCGCCGCGCCCAGCAGCGCCACATCGACTGGGACGACCCTGCGCCAACCGCCGCGCCGCAATCGCGGCCGGTTGGCGATATCGCCCGGCACATCCGCACGCAGCTCAAGTCCGATCCGCAACTCAACGATGTCTGGATCGAGGGCGAGGTCCGCAGCTTCAACCGCTCTGGCGCGGGTCACTACTACTTCGACCTCGCCGACGCCGAGACCGACGCGGCCCTCTCCTGTGCGTTCTTCCGCAACCAGAACCGGGGCATCAGGGTCGCGCAGGGCGACCAGGTGCTCGTCCACGGCAGCGCCGATGTCTACCTGCCCCGGGGCAGCCTCCAGATCATCGTCAACGCGCTGCGGCCGATCGGCGAGGGCGTCCTGCAGGCCGAGTTCCAGCGGCTTTTCCGCAACCTCGAAGCCGAGGGCCTGTTCAATCCCGATCGCAAGCGTCCGATTCCGACCTATCCGAGGCGCATCGGCGTGGTCACTTCACCCAGCGGCGCCGTCTGGCACGATATCCAACAGGTGGTCGCCAGACGCTGGCCGCTGACTTCATTGCTGCTCTCCCCCTGCCTGACTCAGGGCGCGGGCGCGACCGAATCTGTCGCCGAGGCCATTCGAGACCTGAATCTGCTGACCGTCGACGAGCCTGAGGTGATTATCGTCGCCCGAGGCGGCGGCTCGCCCGAGGACCTCTGGGCCTACAACGAGGAGCCGGTCGCACGAGCAATCTTCGCCAGCGATATTCCGGTCATCTCCGCCGTCGGCCACGAGACCGATGTGTCGATCGCCGATCATGTCGCCGACTTGCGCGCGCCCACCCCGTCGGCGGCCGCCGAGCTGGCCGTGCCCGATCGGGTCGAAGAGGCGACGCGCGTGGCAGCTCTGCGGCAGTACGCCCAGGCCGCGGTCGACAGCCGGATCTCACAGCACGGTCAACAGGTCGCGCTCTATCGCGAACGACTCGAACGCGGCGCGCCGCACGCGCCGACGCTCAGGATCGAGGTCGAACGGCGGCGGCGCGATCTCAGCCAGGTGATCGAACGTCAGGTGGCGCTCTGGCGCGCCGGCCAGACCGCCCGCGATTCTCGCTTGACCGCACTCAACCCTCGCGCCACTCTCGAACGCGGCTACACCATCGTCTCCCGGCCGGGCGGACAGGTCGTCGCCGCCGCATCCGCGCTCAGTCCGAATGAAGACGTCACCATCCAATTCGCCGATGGCCGCGTCGCCGCGAGAACCACCAACGAGGATGATCAGCATGCCCGACGAACCTGAGCGCTCCTACGAGGAGATTGTCGACGACCTCGAAACCGTCCTCACCCAGCTCGAGGATGGCGGTCTGCCGTTGGACAAGGCGCTGGACGCCTACGAGCACGGCGTCAAGCTCAGCCGCGAAGCGCAACAACTCCTCGCCGACGCCGAACTTCGCATCAACGCACTCAATGACGAAGCCTGACGCATCACAATTGGCCCAGTAGAACGACAGTACGTATAAGATGGTCGACGCCCGCCCACAGGAATGATCGAAGAGGCATCCGCGATGAACATTTCAGCCCTCTGGACGAGCCCGGACCTCCCTGGATTCGGCTGGATCAACGCCTCTCAAGGCCGGACTGAGCTGGACTTGTCTGGACAAAACTGGATAAATCTGAACACGCCAAGCCGCACTTCCAAGCTACACAAGGCAGATTCTTGCACCTGCTCTGAGATTCTCGTCCGATCATCGGATCCGTACCGATGACGCTCCGAATCGCCTGGTTCGCCACCGCCAGGGGCACAAGCTCCCGCAAGCTGCTCAACGCCGCTCAGGCCGCAATCGCCGATGGCCGCCTCGATGCCGAAATCGTCTGCGTCGTCTGCAACCGCGAGCGCGGTCAGTCGTCCAACACCGACGCCTTCCTCGACGATGTCGAGCGCGCCGGCATTCCGCTGATCGCCCGAAGCTCGGGCGAGTGGCGCAAGTCGGTCGGCGGCAAGATCTCGGACCCTCTCCAGGGGCTGGCCGCCTGGCGTCGGGATTATGACACCTACCTGTACGAACGCATCGCCGGTCATCGCCCGGAGATCGCCATGCTGGCCGGATACATGCTGGTCGTGACCGATGTGATCTGCGATAACCTCGCCTCTCTCAATCTGCATCCCGCCTTGCCCGATGGTCCAATCGGCACGTGGCAACAGGTGATTCAGCAGCTCATCGCCGAGCGGGCCCACCGTTCCGGCATGGTCCTGCAGCGGGTGACGACAGAGCTGGACCGCGGACCGACCGTCACCTGGGCGCAATATCCGATTCAGGGAACAGACTTTCGGCCGCTCTGGGAGCAACACGGCGGCGATGCCGAGAACGAAACCCCGCTCTTCCAGGCCATCCGCCAGGCCGGCGCGCAGCGCGAGCCGGCGTTCGTCTTGCAATCCCTGCACGCGATTGCCGAGGGAATCGCGAAGATTCCCGGTCCTCAATCAAGCTCGGCCGGCTCGGAGATCACCGACCTTGTCGAAAAGGAACTGCGGTCGCAAGCCAGTGCGTGACTCAGCGTTATGTCAACTGAGGACACTATGCAGGAACTGTTTACGCGCGTAGGCGAATAACTATATGATCGCGCCATGACCGACGATCACGTGCCCGTGCTGACTCCGACGCTGGTCGAGCCGCGCTCCACTGCGCTCGTTCCCGCGATTCGTGAAGACCTCGCGCCGTTCGTCCCCGCCATACGTAACGTGGTCGGCATCCTGGCGGCCGCTGCCGTCGCCGAGTTCACCGCCCGATATGCTGCACCGGCGTTAATCGACTCCGCACGCCAGATCATCGCCCCGGCGCCACAGCACAAGCAAACGATCCTTGTTGAAGAACAAACGACGGTTCGCCGTCGAGTCACTGTCCTCTCCTAGAATCCTCCTCCCGGTCACGCTCGCCATCGTCCTGTGCTCGCTGGGCGACAGTCCCCGTACCACAACCGCGTCGCACAACCCGCGACTAGTCATCAGCGAGGTCTACCCCAACACACTCGAGGTCGGCTCATCGATCGAGACCAACGAGTGGATTGAAATCAGAAACCTCGAATCCCACCGGGTCAATCTCTCAGGATGGATCGTAGAAGACGCTCAGGCCATCGCTCGCCTCCCCGACTTCGACCTCGGCCCTCGAGCCGCCGTGCTCGTCGTCGGACGCAACGCGGAGATGGCCGTGCCCCCGGGCAGCACACTAATCGTCCTCGACTCTCCCGCAATTGGCACGGGGCTGCGCGACAGCGGCGACCGCGTCGCCCTCGTCAGTCCTTATGGCATTCGCTACGACGCCGTGAGCTGGGGCGATGTCCGCAGCCCCCAGTTCATGGAACCGCCGGAACCGAGTCAATCCATCACTCGCACTGCTCACGGACACCAGCGAGTCTCGGAGGAACTCACACCGTGGACCGCCCCGCAGACGATCAGTGCCCAACCGCACCGACACGAGCATCCCAGACCGGATACGAAGCTGCGGATCACCGCGGCACTGATCGATCCTCCCGAGGGCGAGGCGGAGAGCGTCACCGTCCGCAACTTCGGTGATGAACCGGTCTTGACAATCAACTGGACCCTCACCGCCGGCTCCTCGCTCGTGAAGCTCCGTTCGGTCCGGATTCTCCCAGGCGACTCGCATGTCATCCGCCAACCGGGCGGCCGGATTGGCTCCGGCCTGGCGCGCAGTGGCGGCCATCTGGTGCTCCGCGATCAACATGGCAACTGGCTCGCGACCGGTAGTTGGGGCGACGATCACACATTTCATCGCCAGCCAGCGCCGGATCCCGGGCTGGAGTTGCGCTTCAATCCATTGGCCAGAACGCATCCACGGATTCCCTGGCACGAACCATTTTTCGGACCGTTCCGCTATCACCTCGCAGCGGCTGACTTGGAATCTTGCCAGTTCTGCGCCTCTAACATCGCCTACCGGATGCTGACCGAACAACCGGAACCGATCCCGAAGCAGGACGTCCCGCATGACGCGCCCTCTGTGTGGATCAGCGAGGTCTATCCAAACACGGGCCGAGGCCGTGAGGACGCTCGATTCGAGTGGTTCGAGATCACGAACTGGAGCGACACGGAGATCGATCTGACGGGATGGACCATCGAGGACAACACGTCCAGCGACCCTCTCGACGGACTGGTCGCACCGGCTCGATCCTCCGTAGTCGTCGGCGTTTCCGGCGATGGCCTCGAATCAGTGAACTCGATAGTCAGCGACGGTCGCATCGGCAATGGTCTGGCCAATGCCGGCGATCGACTCACATTGATCGACCCGGACGGGATCGTCGTGAGCTCGATCAGTTGGGGCAACGACCGAACCTATTCAAACGTGAAGGCGCCGGACGAGACTCGGTCAATCCAGCGGAACAGCCCCGACGGCATGCCGACGGTCGGCGCGCCGACTCCGGGCGACGCTCCAACAGACGCTTCGTCGACTCATTCACAAGAGGAGCAGGCGACCAATTCGCTCGCCGAGGCAGGATCCACTGAGGCAGCCGAGGAAGCTGAACCGAGTTCTGATCAGGATTCGGCACTCACGTACCAGGTCAGCATTACCGAGATCCTGCCGGCTCCGTTGGCCGGTCAGCCCGAGTGGATCGAGATCGCCAATGCCTCCGACCGACCTATCGATCTGGGCGGCTGGTCGGTGGGCGACCTGGCAGGCCGCACCGAGCTGTCCGGGACGTTGCCGGCCGGCGGTCGCCTGGTGGTCGGGTCGTTGCCGCTCGACTCCGACGTTCCCGTCCTCGTGGTCGAACGGATCGGCAACGGACTCAACAACAACGGCGACACCGTCGTCCTGTTCGACCAAGACGGGCGCGAAGTGGATCGGGTCTCGTACGGCACCGACGAGCTTGCGGCGCCGGGTCGAGGCCTGTCGGTCGCGCTCGATCCCTCGCGCTGGGTCGTCACGGCGCGTCCTTCCCCTGGCACGAGCGAGGTCCTGCCGCTGCTCGAAGACTCGTTCCGAGCAGCGGCGATCAGGCAACCAGAATCGGACGAAGGCCGGCTACCCGTGGTCCAGTCGCCGCCCGACGACGGAGTCAATGCCTGGATGATTGTCAGCTTCGCCCTGATCGGCGTCATCCTGACATTGTCGCTGCGCCGTTGGCAACCAGGTCCGGAGCCTCTGGATGCTCCCGCGGAGCCCGATGAGTACACGGGAGCACCGCAGCAGCGCGAGCCGGAGTTGGAGCTCGAACGCGACTCTGAGAACCCGCGGCAATGATTGACTCCGACCGCATACGCATCGCTGTCGCCATTGCGCGCAGCGGTCGCGCGTCGCGTCGGGGTGCGGAGACGCTGGTCCGAGAGCGCCGCGTCGCCGTAGACGGAGTGGTCACGACAGACCTGTCGCTGCGCGTCGATCCAGACGCACAGCAGATCACACTCGACGGCGCGCCGCTACCCAAGTCCGAACCGCTCCGTTACTACGCGCTGCACAAGCCCAGGGGCGTCCTCTCCAGCGCCCGAGACGACCGCGGCCGGCAAACTGTTGTTGACTTGCTCCCCAAGAAGGCCCCGCGCTGCGTTCCCGTCGGCCGCCTCGACCTCGACAGCGAAGGACTCATCCTGCTGACCAACGATGGACCCCTGGTCACAGGCCTGCTGCACCCGTCGAGAGAGGTCCCGCGCGTCTACCTCGCCGAAGTCATTGGAGATCCAACCGATGCGATGCTCGGCCAGATCAATGAGGGCATCGAGGACGACGGAGATATGCTTCGCGCCAGACCCGCTCGCTCGCGGCGGCCCGGGCGGCCGCTCGACAACGGGAGACGGACGTCCTGGCTGACGCTCACCCTGCACACGGGACGCAAACGCGAAGTGCGCCGCCTCTGCGAGGCGATCGGCCACCGCGTCGTGACGCTCCGCCGTGTGCGCTTTGGGCCGCTCTTGCTCAGAGACTTGCCCGTCGGCGCCGTGCGTCCCCTGAGCCGGCGGGAAATCCGACTCCTGCGCCGCGCGGCCGGACTCGCGGGCGACTCTTCGGACACCGAAGCCTGAATGGGCCACCGTTACCATGGCCGCATGACACAAGCCCTTGCGTCCGAATGTGAACGCCGGGTGGTCGCGATCGACGGGCCCGTCGCCTCGGGCAAGACCGCCGTTGGCCGAGCCTTGGCCCAGCGCCTGGGCTGGCGGTTGTTCGACACCGGGATCATGTACCGCGCCGCCACATGGAAGGCCCAGCGTCACGCTGTGCACCTCGACGAACACGAGACGGTCACTGACCTGATCGGCGCCTCGGACTTCCAACTCGTGCCGTGCCCCGATCGGAACTCGACCGAGCTTGAGGTGCACGTTGACGGTGAGAACGCGACACCCCACCTGCGAGAGTCAGCGGTCGAATCCGGCGTGCCAACCGTCGCCGCGATTGCCGAAGTGCGCCGTCTGATGGTCCGCATCCAGCAACAACAGGCTGCACAGGGCTGCATGATCGTAGTCGGCCGAGACATCGGCACGGTCGTCCTGCCCGACGCGCCGGTGAAGATCTTCCTCGAGGCCAGCGAAGAGGTCCGCGCCCGTCGCCGCGCCGCGGAACAACACAACGGAGACGACGAACAGGCAGTGCTCGTTGCTACCCGCCGTCGCGACGCCAGGGACCGGGGCCGCGAGACGTCGCCGTTGATCGCGGCTGCCGATGCAGTCGTCCTCGACACATCCAACCTCACCCTCGAAGAGTCGATCGACGAAGCCGAGCGAATCGTTCGACGGCAGATGCCCGAATTGGCGGAACCGGGCCGAGCAATCCCGCCGGCGCGAGGCTAACCAATGCGACGCCGCGCCTACCGTTGGACGACGCGACAACTTACCCGCCTGTTCTTCGGCGAGTACGAGGCCCTGGTCAACATCGGCATGACGGGCATGCCCAACGCGTCCCGTGTCTGGTTCCTGGTCGCCGGATTCTTCGCCCGTCTGGCGTTCCTGCGCATCGTGCGTTGCGAGTGGAACCACTTCGAGCGTATTCCCCGGGGCGCAGTGATCATCGCGTCCAATCACGTGTCTTCCGCCGACCCTGCGATGATGGCCTCCGCGATCTACCCGCGTTCTCCGCGCTACATGGCCAAGGTCGAGTTGTTCCAGAAGGCGCCGGTCATTGGCTACCTCTTTGCCCTGTCGGGCGCGTTCCCGGTGCGGCGCGGGGCCGGAGATCGGCTGGCGATCCGTGAAGCCGAGCGCCTGCTGAACGAAGGGGCAGCCGTGGGCATGTTCCCCGAAGGGCACCGTTCCGACACGGGTGCGATGATGCAGGCGCACTCGGGCACGGCGTTGCTCGCGCTGCGATCGCGGGCGCCTGTGGTTGCCGTCGGGATCACCGGATCCGAGCGATTACGTGGCGGATGGCGCGCGCTGTTCGCCCGCACCCGTGTTCGCATGACCGCCTCACATCCATTCGTCGTCGAGTCCACCGGCAAACGCATCACCCGCGCCGATATCGACCGCGCCCACGCCACGATCATGCGCGCCATTGCCGAACAGCTACCCCCCGCGTATCGTGGCGTATATGCGCACTTGGTCGACGACGATCAGGACACGTCGACCAGCCAGTCGGAGTCGGTATCGCAGACGCCCCAAGAGCCAGGAGCAGCGGCATGAACATTCACCGAGCTAGCGACATGGGCTTCTGCTTTGGCGTTCGTCGCGCCGTTGACATGATGAAGGAGGCGGCGGCCAACGGGACCAGGGTTACAACCTTGGGCCAGGTCGTACACAATCCGCAGGTCGTGGCCGAACTGCAGAAGACCGGCATCACCGTCAAGGAAGACCGTTCGGCCGAGGGTGTCGACACGGAAACCGTGGCGATCACCGCGCACGGGGTCGGAGAAACCGTAGTGCGCGACATCGAAGATCGCGGTCTGCAGGTAATCGACACGACCTGCCAGTTCGTCTCACGCTCGCAACGGGCTGCGCGCAATCTGGCCGAACGCGGCTTCACCGTGATCATCTTCGGCGACCCGACCCATCCCGAGGTCAAGGGCGTGCTGGGCTGGTGCCGGGGCCGCGGCATCGTGATCAAGAACGAGTCGCTGGAAGACTTGCCCGACTATCTGCCCGCGAAGATCGGGGTCATCTCTCAAACGACTCACACGCCCGAGCGGTTCGCGGCGTTCGTCTCCAATCTGATGCGCGCGCGGATTGACCAGATCACCGAGATTCGCGTGGTCAATGTCCTCTGCAATGCGACCACCTCCCAGCAGGCGGCGACCAGAGACCTGACCGAGGATGTGGACCTGATGATCGTGGTCGGCGGCCACAACTCCGCCAACACCCGGCACCTGGCCGAACTCTCGCGCGCTAACGGCATCGAGACCTATCACGTCGAGACCGCCGAGGAGCTTGAACCACAGTGGTTCGAGGGACACGAGGACATCGGCGTCACCGCCGGCGCCTCGACGCCCGACTTCTCGATCGACGCCGTTGTCGCGCGGATCGAAGAGATCGACCAACTCGCCTCCGCCACGGTTTGAGCCAGATCGCCAAACTGCCGATGCCCCCACCGCGCCGCTCCCGAGTCCCAGCCGGCGCGATCAGCGCTGTGGATCCAGGTTCGCTGGCCAACGAGGCCGGCCTGCAACCCGGCGATCAGGTGCTTTCCGTCAACGGGCAACCGATCCGCGATCCGGTCGACTATCGCTTCCAGACGACTGAACAGCTCGTCGAGCTTGAGGTCATCCACGACGGCGACGTGGGCTTTGTCGAGTTCGAGAAGCCGATCGACGAACCGCTCGGGATCGAGTTCGACGACGACGCCTTCGACGGAACTCGCATCTGTAACAACAAGTGTTTCTTCTGTTTCCTCAAAGGGTTGCCCAAGGGCCTGCGACGTCCGCTCTACATCAAGGACGACGACTATCGTCTGTCTTTTCTGCACGGCAATTTTGTCACCATGACCAATCTCAGCGACGACGACTGGTCACGTCTCGAAGAGCAGCGACTGAGCCCGTTGCACATCAGCGTGCACGCGACCGACCTCGACCTGCGCCGGCGTCTGTTAGGCAACAGAATGGCGCCCGACATCCTCAACCAACTCCAACGCCTCGCCGCCATGCGCATCGAAGCGCATACGCAAGTCGTGCTCTGCCCGGGCATCAACGACGGCGACGCCCTCGACCAGACCGTGTCCGACCTGCTGCGTCACGACAATGTGCTCTCAATCGGCGTCGTTCCGGTGGGCTCCTCGCTGGAAGGCGAGGCTCGGATCAACGACGCCGGCATGCGCGCGCACAGCATGAACGAGGCGAAGGCGGTGGTTCGCCAGCTCCGGCGATGGCAGCGTGTCGCTCGCGCAGAGCGCGAGGCGTCGGTCGTGTTCCCCAGCGACGAGTTTTATCTCACCGCCGGATCCCGGCTTCCCTCCGCGAGCCGCTACGACGGCTTCCCCCAGTACGAGAACGGCATCGGCATGACCCGCGCGCTGATCGACGACTGGGTCAGGACACGCCGCAAGATCCGCGCGGGCCGGCTGCACGTGCCCCCGACACGCGCCCTGATCGCGTGCGGAACGCTGATTGCTCCGACGCTTCGTCGATTGTGCGACGAGGCCGCGGAGCTAACCGGCTGCGGATTCGATGTCGTAGCGGTTGACAACACGCTCTTCGGCTCACGTGTCAATGTCAGCGGCCTGATACCGGGACTGGATTTCCTGGCTGCGTTTGATGGCCGCGAACTCCCCGAGCGGGTGTTTCTGCCCCGCGCGTCGCTCGACTACTTCGGCAACAAGTTCCTCGACGATCTCACGCCGAAGGAACTGGAATCTCAGCTCGGTCGTCCGTTGTCTTTTGTCTATTCCATGTCCGAGCTACTAGAGTCGATCATCGAAGGCGTTGAACAGGAAGGCCGCGACCACAGGCAGCCTCGGCCCAATCTGCGTTCCAACGGTCGAAGTTGGACAACGCCCGCGGCGGGGTAGACGCAGGGCTCACCATGTGCGGCATCGTCGGTTACGTCGGTCATCAGTCGGCCGGACCCATCCTGCTGGAGGGTCTGCAGCGACTCGAATATCGCGGTTACGACTCTTCGGGCATCGCTGTGCTCGATCGCGACGGTTCGCTGGCCGTGCTCAAGCGGCAGGGCAAGCTGCGCGATCTCGAAGCAGCCATCGTCGCGATGCCGTCGGGCGGCGCCGGCATCGGCCACACTCGCTGGGCAACACACGGCGTGCCGTCCGACCGCAACGCCCATCCACACGCCTCCAGTTCCGGCGACGTGATCGTCGTGCAGAACGGTATCGTCGAGAACTATCGCAGCCTCAAGGCTGAACTGGAGCAGACCCTGGCAGCGCAGGGACGTTCCTGGCTGTCCGATACCGACACCGAAGTCATTCCAGAGCTGATCGCCCGTGAGCTCGCTCGCGGGCAAATGTTCGAGGAGGCGCTGCAAGCCGCTATCGCCCGTCTGCGCGGCGCCAATGCGATCGCGGCGTTTCATCGAGCCGATCCGACGCGGATCTATGCGGCCCGCAAGGGCTCGGCGGGCGGCATGGTGATCGGTTACGGCGACGGCGAGATGTTTCTCGCCAGCGACTTGCCAGCCCTGCTACCGCACACGACCGATGTGTACCACCTCGAGGATGGCGAGATCGCGGTCATCGATTCGCAGGGCGCACTCATTCACCGGGCCGATCGGCCCAGACACCGTCCCGAGCCGAGGCAAGTGGATCTCGACCCGGTTGCCGTAGCGCGTGGGCCCTATCGGCACTTCATGCTCAAGGAGATCTTCGAGCAGCCGCGCGCGCTCTCGGACACCATCCGCGGACGGGCCAGGCTCGATCCGCCGAGCGCATTGGCTGACGAGTTCGAGATTTCGGACGCGACGCTCCGCTCGGTCGAGCGCGTACTCGTCATTGGCATGGGTACGTCCCTGCACGCGGCCATGATCGGCCGATGGTGGATCGAGCAGATCGCCGGCATCCCGGCAGACTTCGACAACGCCTCGGAGTTTCGTTTCCGCGCACCGGTGATTGGCCCCGCCACGCTGGTCGTTTCGGTGACCCAATCCGGAGAGACCATCGACACGCTCGGCGCCATGGATCACGTCCGCGATCGCTGGGGCGCGCCCCAGATCGTGGTCACCAACGTCGAAGGTTCGGAAGCCACGCGCAAAGCGGACGCGTCGATCCTGATGCGCTGCGGTCCCGAGGTCGGTGTGGCGTCGACTAAGACGTTCCTTGGCTCGCTGGCTGCGCTGTACCTGCTCGCCTGCCGGATCGGCAAGGCTCGCGGCTCACTCGGTGATGCCGACCTAGGCGAAGCGCTGGAACAGCTCCTCACCTCACCGTCACTGGTGGAACGCGGTCTCGCGCTGTCTGATCAGTGCAACGAGATTGCCAGGTCCTACACGGGTTCAACCAATTTCCTCGTACTCGGACGCGGTATCGAGCACCCGCTCGCGATGGAGGCGGCGCTCAAGTGCAAGGAAATCTCCTACGTTCACGCCGAGGGGTACGCCGCCGGTGAGATGAAGCACGGCCCGATCGCGCTGCTCGACCAGCAGTTTCCCGTCATTGCGCTGGCGACCCGTGGCCCGCTCTTCGACAAGATGATGTCGGCCATTCAACAGGTCAGCGCCCGGCGTGCGCCGGTGATCGCCGTCGGCGACGAAGGCGACGACGAACTCGCCGGCCTGGTCGATCACTACATCGGCGTACCGCCCGCGTCCGACCTGCTCACACCGTTCGCGCTGACGCCGGTGATCCAGCTCCTCGCCTATCACATCGCGCTAGCTCGCGGACTGGACATTGATCAACCGAGAAATCTGGCCAAGACGGTCACCGTCGAGTGAACATCGCGAACCTGCACTCCCGGCCGTCAGTCAGCCAGGCGACAGTCGAGTTTCGTTAACGCGGTGATATCCTGCCCCCGCGAGCCGTCTACGTTCCTACCTACCCTCGCGGACAGCCTCCATGACCTCAGATTCCAAGCACATCGTCTGGTTCGCGGAAGTCGGGCGGGACTCGGTACCGCTGGTCGGCGGCAAGGGCGCGAATCTGGGTGAGTTGACCCGCGCGCAGATCCCCGTACCTCCCGGGTTTGTCGTCACCACTCGCGCCTATCGAGAGTTCATCGACCACAGCGGACTCGACCACGTCCTGCGGCGCATTCTTGACGGCCTTGACGTCAACGACGATGAGCAGCTCAACCGTAAGGCCCGCGCCGTCCAGCACGCCGTGGAGCAGGCGGAGATGCCGGCCACAATGCAGCAGGAGATCACCGCGGCCTATGCCCAGCTCGGCGAAGGACCGGTCGCCGTGCGCAGCTCAGCCACGGCAGAAGACCTCGCCGAAGCCTCCTTTGCCGGCCAGCAGGCGACTTTCCTCAACGTCGAAGGCGGAGTGCAGGTAGTCGAGGCCGTGCAGCGCTGCTGGGCCTCGCTCTTCGAACCGCGCGCCATCTTCTATCGCGAGCAGGCCGGCTGGGGACACCTTGATGTCGATCTGGCCGTACCCGTCCAGCAGATGGTTCAGTCCCAGTCGTCCGGCGTCATGTTCACGGTCGACCCAATCACCAACGACCACAACACCGTGGTCATCGAGGCCGCGTTCGGCCTCGGCGAGGCAGTCGTCGGCGGTCTCGTGTCGCCGGACCACTTCGAAGTCGACAAGGCGGCGGCGAGCATCTCCCAGAAGCAGGTCTTTACACAGGACCGCATGCTGGTGCGCTCCCTGGACGGCAGGATTGACTCTGAGCACGGACACAACACCTGGCAGACTCTGTCGGAAACCGCTGGCTCCGCCCAAAAGTTGAGCGACGGGGAAGTCCTCGAACTGAGCGAAGTTGGCAAGCGGATCGAAGCGCACTACGGCGCCCCGCAGGACATCGAGTGGGGACTTGTTGACGGCCGCTTCTACCTGCTGCAGACCCGACCGATCACGACCGTGGCGCCGTCGGCCAGGACCAACGGCGACAATCCTGCGCCGACACCGACGGAGGAGCCCATCCTCGGCGGCTCGCCCGCTTCACCCGGAATCGCAACGGGGCGCGTGCGGGTCATCGTTGATGCGCATGAGACGGCGGCGATCGGAGAGGGCGATGTGCTGGTCGCGGAGATGACGACGCCGGACTTCGTCCCGGCGATGAAGCGGGCGGCGGCGATCATCACCGAGCGCGGCGGCCGCACCTGTCACGCCGCGATCATCTCGCGAGAACTCGGTGTGCCATGCGTCGTGGGAGCGGTCGGCGCCGCTACGCTGGCCAACGGCCGAGAAGTCACCGTGGACGGCGCCTCCGGGCTCGTCTACGACGGCGTCCAGACCGCGCTGCTTGACTGGTGGCACGACCGCGAAGAAGAGCTCTACGCGCCGGTCGCCACCGAGACCAAGCTCTACGTCAACTTGGCCGAACCGGAAATCGCCGACCGGGTCGCGGACCGCGATGTGGACGGCGTCGGTCTGCTGCGAGCCGAGTTCATCATCGCCCGCATGGGCGAGCATCCGCGCAGCTTTATCAACACCGGTCGCCAGGACGAGTATGTGCGCCGCCTCTCCGAAGGCATGCGCAAGATCGCGTCGGCGTTTGACCCGCGCCCCGTCGTCTACCGCGCCACGGACTTCAAGACGAACGAGTACGCCAACCTGACCGGCGGAGACATCTACGAGCCCGACGAAGAGAACCCGATGATTGGCTACCGGGGCGCGGCGCGTTACATCCGCGAACCGGACCTCTTTGAATTGGAGTTGCGAGCGCTGGAGCACGTCCGCGCCGATCATCCCAACCTGCACCTGATGATCCCGTTCGTGCGCACGCCGGACGAAATGGCCCAGGTCGTCAGTCAGGTCGACGCCTATGGACTCGAACGCCAGGCAGACCGGCCCGGCGGCTTCCAGCTCTGGATGATGGTCGAGGTGCCCTCCAACGTGCTGCTCCTGGATGAGTTCATCGACTGCGGTATCGACGGCGTCTCGATCGGTTCCAACGACCTGACCCAACTGACGCTCGGCATCGACCGCGACTCCGAGCGATTCGCCGACACATTCGACGAGCGAAACCCGGCGGTGCTGAGGGCTATCGAGCACGTGATCATGACGGCCAAGCGGCGCGGCATCACGGTTTCCGTCTGCGGCCAGGGCCCGTCGGAACATCCGGACCTCGCTCAGCGTCTTGTTGACTGGGGCATTACTTCGATCTCCGTCACGCCCGACGTGATTGAGCAGACCCGCCAGTTGGTCGCGAACGCCGAAGCGCGGCGTTCCAGCTAAGCGACTGGGGCCGGCCGCGATATCGCGATATAGAGTGACGGCGAGTCACTCCCCTACCGACGTTCGGCGCTCGCGCCGCAATCCGCTCGTTGGAGACGCATGGGCAGCCGCATCGGCTCAATCGCCATCCTTCTCGTCATCGGCGCGATCGTGGCCGCCGTCGTGGTCATCATTACCCGGCTCGACCTGCTCAACACCGGAGAACCCGATGCCCCGGTCATCGTCGTTTCGCTGGACGACGGTGAACTCGTCCTGCTCAACGAGCCGCAGAGCATCACCGTGACTATCTCTTCCGGCAGCCCAATCGCCACGCTCGAGCTATTGGTTGACGAGGCCAAGGTCGCCGAGGTCATTCCGCCCTACTCCGCAGAACGCGGCGCCTGGATCGGCTCCTTCGTCTGGACTCCGGAGCGGCTCGGGTTCGCCAACGTACAGATTGTGACGCTGGATGAGCAGGGAGTGGAATCCACCCGCTTGATCCAGGTCGAAGTCACCGATGACCAGGCGAGAGTCGCGGCGGCGCTCCGTGTCCAGGTCCTCGGTATATCTCCACTCGAACAGTTTCCGGCAGGCGGCGGCATTCGCCTCGCGATCTCTGCCACTGGCAGCGAGCCCATCGAACGCTTCGACATGCTGGTCGACGGCCAGCACGTGGTCTCGGTCACACCGGTGCTGGACGAGTCGGGACAGTACATCGCCGCGATCGAGTGGACGCCGCTGCAAACCGGAGAGGTCGAGGTCACGATTGCCGCCATCGATGTTGACGGACGCGAAGAGTCGCAGACCATTCCCGTCGTCATCGTGCCGCAGGGCAGCCTGGACCCCGCCGGCGACGAAGAGACCGAAGCAGATGAGGGGACTGACTCCGAAGACGCTCCTCAGGAAGCGGAGGCAGCGTTGGACGACGGTGAGGCGCTGGCCCGGATCGAGTCTCCACAAGACGGCGCTCGGTTCACGCTCGACTCCAATCTCGCCATTGACGTACAAGTCGTTGCTCGCGGCGTGGGACCCGTAGCCAGCACCCTGCTCTACCTGACTCCGGTCGCGCCCAACAACACGTTGGGCAACTCGGTGTTGATCCACTCTTCCGAAGGCAACGGCGGCGCAGAGTTCAGTGAGCGCGTCGAAGACGTCGAGCAATGGATCACCAGCTCCGGCACCTACGAACTGCAACTGGTCGTGTTCACGCCCGAGCAGGATCGGTACGACCACCGAATCAGGTTCCACGTCGTCGCCGACGCCGGAGACGAAGACCAACCGTCGCCGCCCGACTCGGAACTGTCGGACGAGGTGGACCTGGCCATTGTCACGGCTCGGCAGGCAGACGATGATCCGACCCGCCTGAACGTCTCGATCACCAACTCCAGCAGCGTTGACATCGAGCGGGTCGATGTCCTGATTACCGTTGCCGACGCCAACGACGGCTCTGAGCTCGCCGTGGCCGAAGTGACGCTGGGCATCGAGTCGCAGGACCTGCGTACGATTCCGCTCGACCTCAAGCTTGAAACGGGCGTCGAAGTCCAGGCGCTCGTCTTGCTCGAAGCCAGCGCCGACAGCAACGCGGCCAACAACGTCTTCCCGGTCACGCTCGCCGCGGTGCCGGCCCAGGCCGAGCCGGATCAGGCCCAGCAGCAAGAACAGGCCGCGCAAGATGAAGCAGTGCAACAGGAACAGGAGTCGGAGGACCGGCAGCCGCAGGAACCGGCTGAGCCGGGCCCTGCGCCCGACCTGGCGTTGCTCGACATCCGGGCCACCAGTGACGGCTATGTGCTCTTGACGGTGATCAACAACGGCGACGGTGAGGCCAGCACGTTCACAATCGTGATCGCCGACGGCAGCGGTACAGAACTGGAGACCATCTCCCGCCGCGACGCCGACGGTCAACCGCTCGTACCCGGCGCCGCCGAAATCCTGACCAGTCTCCTGCCGCACTCCGGAACGGTCGTGATCACGGTGGTCGCCAGCTCGTCCGACGGCGAGCGCAACCTCGGCGACAACACTCAGACCTATGAGGTGCCCTGATCCGCCAACAGTTCCATTGATTTTGGGCCAATCCTGGTCGTGATCATTGATAAAAGTTCCGCATCAACGTAAATTCGACGTATGCCGTTCCCGATCCGCTCGACCAGCCTGCCGGGCCTCTGCGCATGTCGGTAGCAGAGGAAGTCAAGGCGAAGATCGACATCGTCGATTTGATCGCCTCCGAGGTCCAGCTCAAGCGGAGCGGCGCATCCTACAAGGCGCCCTGCCCGTTCCACGCAGAGAAGACGCCCTCCTTCATCGTCAATCCGGATCGACAGACCTGGCACTGCTTCGGCGCCTGTTCCGAGGGCGGCGATGTCTTTAGCTGGGAGATGAAGCGCCACAACGTCGACTTCCGCGAGGCGCTGCAGCGTTTGGCCCAACGCGCCGGCGTCCAGTTACGTCCCAGGACCGAGGAACAAGCGCGCCGCGACGAGCAGCGGCAGCGGCTGCTGCGCGCCAATGAGTCCGCGCTTCACTACTGGCGCGGCCTGCTCGAAGATCCGGTCACCGGACGCGATGCGCAGGCGTATCTGAGGGAACGCGGCATCTTGGCCGAGGCGGCGCAGCGTTTCAACCTGGGCCTCGCCGGTTCCGACCAGGACGGGCTCGCTCACCATCTCTCCGCACGCGGTCACCAACTCTCGGACGCGGAAGCGGCCGGCCTGATCCTCAACACCGAACACGGACCCAGAGACCGCTTCCGCGATCGGCTCATCTTCCCGATTCGCAACGCCAGGAGCGAGACCGTCGGCTTCGGCGGCCGCACGTTGATCGACGAGCCGGCCAAGTACGTCAACACTCCCGAATCCGACCTCTTCCGCAAGCGCGATCTCTTGTATGGATTCGACCTGGCACGTTCGGCGATTCGCGACGCCGGGTTTGTGATCATCGTCGAGGGCTACACCGACGTGATCAGCGCGCATGAGTACGGCAGCCTCAACACCGTCGCATCCATGGGCACGGCGCTGACGGACACCCAGGTCGGCCTGATCAAGCCGCTGGCCAACGACTTGCGGCTGGCGCTCGATCCGGACGCGGCGGGGCAGGCGGCTGCCCGCAGGGGCATCGATACCGCTCGTCAGGCCCTGGGCGCGGAACAGCAGGTGTCCACCGACTGGCGTCACGTCGGCGCGCTGCAGAACCAGCTGGCCAGCGACATCCGCATCATTCCGCTGCCCGGCGGCCGCGATCCCGACGACCTGATCCGCTCCGAGCCCGATCTTTGGCGCGAGTTGGTCGACACAGCGCCGACGTTCCTGGACTGGCTGATGGACCACGTTCGGGCGCAGCACGATCTCGACACTCCTCGCGGCCGCTCCCGCTTCATCGATGAACTGCTGCCCACGTTCCGCACGATTGGCCACGCGGTGGTGCGCGAGGAGTATCTGCACCGGCTCGCCGCCTGGGGGCGCGTCGATCCCGCGTCGTTGAACGCGCGATACTCGCCGTCTTCCGGCCCGAGTCGCCGGAATGGCGGCGAGGATCGGCATGATGCTTCGACAGGCGGCCGACGGCACGACCGACGGCAGTCGTTCCTGCTGCAGCTCGCCCTGAGGTTCGAAGCAGTCCGCAACGCGTTCGAGTTCGAGGCCATCGACCTGATTGAAGACAGCGAGGATCGCAGCATTCTCCAGGCCCGGTTGAACTCGTCCGAGGACGACTGGGCCGCCGACCTGACCGATTCCGAGTCGCGGATCGGGGCTCTCCTGCGTGACGCGGAACGTCTGCCGCCCTACAGTGACGCAGAGGCCGTTGAGGCCGTTGCCGACGCCGTTGCACGTATTCGTAGGACTCGAAGCAAAGAAGGCCTTCGTCTGAAGAACCTGGAAATCGGCGAGCGCGAGCGTCAACTCGGCGCCGACCAACTCGCCCGCGCCGCCGCACAACTTGTCAACGACGAACTCTGCGATCCCGAACTGGCCGAAGCCGCCGGCTCGCTCGTAGAGATCCGCAACTCCGCCCGAAGCTTGCATCAGCCAACCCTCTCGGGGTCGGACTGATTGTTGATCATGACCGCGCCACGCGCTGGGGGACCACGCTGAGAGCACGTTGAGAGAAGGGACCACGACCATGGTGATCGCTCGAGAAGCAACCGCCGAGGCCGCAACGGATGATGTCGCCACCACGCTCGCCAATCCTCCGGAGACCGAGCCGGCCGCAGCCAACGGCGCCGCCGGCACAGCAGCCGCGTCGAAGAACGGCAAGTCAGCCAGTGACTCTGCAACATCGCGGAATGGCAAGAGCTCGTCTGCGCGCAAGCGCAGCGCTCCGGATGTCACGGCCGCCGCACTGGCCGATCGCGCACGCGAGGCGGAGCTGGACAATCACTTCGTTGGCTCCTTGCGCAACGTCGTCCGCGAGCAACTGGGCGATCGGCGGATGACGGCCGAGGCTCCCGGCCAGCGCAAGCCGCGCGCCGTGGCCCAGTCTGAGGAAGAGGCTCGGGTGCGCGCCTTGACCGCGCCTGTGGACGAGTTTTCAATGCCGGCCGGGCGCCGCACGATCAACCTGGCCGAGCAACCCAAGCGCACGACGAAGAAGTCGACCAAGGCCGCGCCAACGCCGAAGAAGGCGGCCGAGCGTCGCAACCAGGCGAAGATGCACGAGGAACGCCAGGTGTCTCACGCCTCGGTGGCCAGCTTCAAGCTGACCGGTGAGGAAACGCAGGAAGATGTCGATTCCCTGAGCAACCTGCTGGGGGCGCTGGACCGGCCGCTGGAAGCCAAACGCCCGCCGGCGCCAAAGCCAAGCAGCCGGCGCTCACGTACAGGAACCAAGGGCAGAGGACGCGGTAAGGGCAAGAGCAAGAAAGAGCCGGCCGAGCAGGCTCCGCCGGCTGTCGACCTGTACGGCCGCTCCAAGGAAGTCGGCTCGCGACGCATCATCGAGATGCGCAAAGAGGGACGCCAGAGCGTCCACGAAGAGGCGGAGGGCATTGACGACCCGGTCCGCATGTATCTCCGCGAGATCGGTCGAGTCAATCTGCTGACCGCCGAAGACGAGCGGGTGCTTTCGCGTCAGATGGAGGAAGGCAACTGGATCCGGGACTTCGAAGAGGATTGGAAGATCCTCAACGGGCGCGCGCCGAACGCCATCGAGGTCACGATCTACTTGCTCCTGCAGCTCGAATCCCTGCTGCCCGAGATCGCCGTCATTGCTGAGGAGATCGAGAAGCCACAGCTCTCGCTGTTCGATCTGACCAAGGACCCCACCTTCCGCGAGCGCGTCGACCAGGAGATGGATCCGGAGCTGCGTGAGGCGCTGATCAACCGCTTCCAGGCCATGGACGAGGAGTACGACGAGGCTCGGGCCGAGGAACGTTTGGTGCAGGTCTCGGTCGTGACTCACATTTTCGACCACCGCCATGTACGACATCTGCTTCGGGCCGCCGGCGGTCTCGAGCTGCTCATGCCGTGCCCGCCCGACCTCGACGAGAAGCTGGAACCGATCTCGTTGCGCTGCGAGCGCCACATCGGCGTGCTTAAGGAAGACGCCTATCTGTCCGAGAAGCGGCTGACCGAGGCCAATCTCCGCCTGGTCGTCTCGGTTGCCAAGAAGTACATCGGCCGCGGCATGTCGATGCTCGACCTGATCCAGGAAGGCAACATCGGCCTGGTCCGCGCGGTCGAGAAGTTCGACTACCGCAAGGGCTACAAGTTCTCGACCTATGCCACCTGGTGGATCCGCCAGGCGATCACTCGCGCCATCGCCGACCAGGCGCGAACGATCCGCATTCCCGTGCACATGGTCGAGACGATCAACAAACAGGTCCGCGTCTCGCGCCGCCTGGTTCAGGAACTCGGCCGCGAGCCGACCTACGAAGAGATCGGCGAGGGCATGGGCGTCGACGCCCAGCGCGTGCGTGAGATCATCAAGGTCTCGCAGGAGCCGGTTTCGCTTGAGACACCGATCGGCGAGGAAGACGACAGCCACCTGGGCGACTTCGTCGAGGACGAGAAGATGGTCGCACCCGACGCCGCTGCCGGACAGCAGTTGCTCAAGGAGACGGTCAGCGCGGTCCTCGGCTCACTCTCGCCCAGGGAGCGGCAGGTGCTGGAGCTACGCTTCGGACTGGGCGACGGCCGCGCCCGCACGCTGGAAGAAGTCGGCCGCGACTTCGACGTGACCCGCGAGCGCATCCGCCAGATCGAGGCCAAGGCCCTGCGCCAGCTCCGCCACCCGACCCGCGCCACCCGCCTGCGCGACTACATCGAGTAGCGCCCCTGAACGGGTGGAGCCATGTGGCAGCAACTCGCGAATCTTCTGCGCCGTGACGGGCTACTCCGGCCGCTCGAAGAAGCATCGGTCAGGTTGAGCGGCTACTCGCTGCTGGGACGCATGATCACCTGGAACGAAGGCGTTCCGTATGTCGACTCGTTGATGCTGCGCTCGGTCGGCGCGAAGTCGGGCGACCTGCGCGACGCGGTCCTCTTCTACGTCCCCGACGGCGAGAGCTGGGTGATCATCGGCTCGGTCGGCGGACGACCGCAGCATCCGTCATGGGTGCACAACCTGCGGGCCAATCCCCATGCCTGGGTGTTCGTCGATCGGAAGCGGCATCCGGTCGAGGCGGAATTCCTCGATGGCGAGGAGCGGGAGCGGATCTGGAGCGCCGCGACCGAGGTCTGGCCGCCCTACGTCGAGTACGCGGAGCGCGCCAAACCGCGCGAGATCCAGGTCATTCGCCTGAACCGCAGCGGCTGACTAGAGCGTCGGCGCGAGCGAGCCCAGGAACTCTTCCGTCCGCGATCGCTCATCCTCGGAGCCGAAGGTGACGCCGACGAAGTCGGTTGTGCCTGCATCCTGCAACTGCCGGAGTTGGGTCTCAATCTGCTCTTCGGTACCGAGCAGGGCGACATCCTCGGGGTTGGCCGCGCCCTGCTTGTCCAGCATCGAGCGGTAGGAGGGCAGATTGCCGTAGTTGGAGAACTGTTCGGCTGCGGTGGCGCGGGCGGCGTCGACGTCCGAGTGGAGCATGACCGGCAGGCCGACCACGATTCTTGGCAGCGGACGTCCGGCTGCTTCGGCGGCGGCGTTGATCGTCGGCGCGATGTAGGACTCGACGACGCCGGCGGCGGTCATCCAGAGGATGGTGCCGTCGGTGCGCGCGCCGGCCAGCCGGAGCATGGCCGGACCCATGGCGGCGAGCATGCAGGAGACCGGCTTGGCGGCGTCGGGGATCTCGAGGCTGACCTGGCCTCGGTAGTGTTCGCCGTCGGTCTTGACCGGCTCGCCGTTGAGCAGCGGGAGGAGCACGTCGAGGTATTCCTTCATGTGCCGCGCGGGACGGTCGAAGGAGTAGCCGAACATGTTCTCGATCACGATCTGGTGCGAGAGGCCGATGCCCATCACGAAGCGCGACCCGCCCGAGGCGGCCTGCACGGTCAGCGCCTGCTGCGCCATGGCGTGGGGATGTCTCGGGTAGGTGGGCACGACGGCGGTCATCAGCTCGATCGACTCAGTCTGGGCGCCGGCCAGAGTGAGCGCGCCCATTGCGTCGTGGGAGAAGATGTTGGCCATGCCGAAGGTCGAGAAGCCGGCGGCTTCGGCGCGTTGCGCCTGCTCGACGATGTCGTGGACGCTCGGCGCGGGGCCCGCACCGCCGATGAAGATTCCGATTTGCATGTTCCGCCTCCGGTTCTGACTGCCTACGAGGGTTGTACGAGGACTCTGCCGCGAACGCCGCCGGCGAGGATGCGCGCGCCGGCTTCGGGCACGTCTTCGAGTCCGATCCGCGCTTCGACGAGGTCCAACAGGTTGCGGGCGCTGAAGTCCTCGGCCATGCGGGCCCAGAGGCGCGGCCGATCCTCGCCCGGCCAGTAGACCGACTCGATGCCGACGAGGGAAACGCCGCGCAGGATGAAGGGCATCACGGTCGTGCCGACCGCGACGCCGCCGGCCAGACCGGAGACCGCCACGACGCCGCCGTACCTGGTCTGGCGCAGCATGGTCGCCGTGGTCGGACCGCCGACCGGGTCGATGCCGGCGGCCCAGCGCTCCGACTCCAGCGGCCGGCGTGACTCGGCGGAGAGTTCTTCCCGGTCGAGGATTTCCGTAGCGCCGAGGTCGCGCAAGAAGTCGTGCTCGGACGCCTTGCCCGTGCTGGCGTGGACCGTGTAACCGCGAGCAGCCAGCATCGCCACCGCCGTCGAGCCGACGCCGCCGGTCGCGCCGGAGACGATGACAGGGCCGGCGTCGGGTCCGATGCCGGCTTTCTCGATTGCATCGATCGACATCGCGGCTGTGATACCGGCGGTGCCCAGGGTCATCGCTTCTTCGGCGGACATGCCGTCGGGGCGCGGCGAGAGCCAGTCGGCCGGGACGCGGACACGTTCGGCGTAGCCGCCCGGGTGTCCCGTGCCCAGGTCGTAGCCGGTGGCGACGACGGCGTCGCCCGGCGCGTAGCGGGAGTCGGAGGATTCGACCACGGCGCCGGCGAAGTCGATGCCCAGCGTCATCGGATAGCTGGTGACGACGCGGCCGTTGGCTGTGCAGGCGAGGCCGTCCTTGTAGTTGAGGTCGGACCATTCGACGGCGACGGTCACGTCGCCTTGCGGCAATGCCGACTCGTCGAGACTCTGGACCGAGGCTGTGAAGTCGTCGCCGTCCTTGTTGACCACGAATGCTCGATAGCTCACTGCAACTCCTGATTCATGGGAGCCCTCTCCCTCGCCTTTGCGGGGGCAGGCTCCCCGCCTTCGCGGGGCAAGTTTCCCGCTTGCGCGGGGGGAAGCTTCCCGCCCTTGCGGGGGGAAGATTCCCGCATTTGCGGGGACCCTCACCCTAGCCCTCTCCCAGAGGGAGAGGGGATTTTGGATTGCTTAGTGCAGGCGGGCGGCTTCCATTGGGTTGGCCGTCTGCGGGTCGGATGCTGCGCCGTCGTGGAGCTCGTGGCGGACGACGACGCCCTTGGCGCTGAAGTCGACGATGGTGGCGCCGCCGGAGTGGCGCGGGGCGCCGGGGTAGTAGGCCGGGACGGTGCCGTCGCCGACGCCCTCGTGGACGTCGATGTGGCCGAGCGCGACGTAGTCGGCGGCGAGCGATTGGATCTCCGAAGAGTGAATCTGGTAGGAGTAGCGCGACTCGCCGGTGCCGACGTAGTAGCCGTGGGCCATGGCGACGCGCCAGATGTAGCGTTCGGCGTCGTCGGACCAGGCGGGTTGGGCGGAGGCGGGGGAGAAGTCGTTGTAGCTCTCGTGGGCCTGACCCCAGAACTGGACGCCGTGCTCCTTGAGCAGGACCAGTTCGCCCTCGGCGGAGGCGATGATGTGGACGTTGGAGGGGAAGGCGTCGGCGAACTTCTGGTAGATGCCTTCGGGCATGTGCGGGTCGTGGTTGCCGGGCAGGACGACGACGGGGCGGCCGACGGCGGCCATCAGTTCGCCGGTGACCTCGACGTAGGGGCGCTTGACGCGGACATGGTCGAAGAAGTCGCCGGCGATGGCGACGACGTCGACATCGGCTTCGACGCCCAGCTCGAGCACGTGCTTGAAGGCGTTCAGCGCCGGTTCGAGCGACTCGGAGCCGTCGGGCTCTTCGCGGTAGGGCTGCGAGGTGTAGGCGCCGAGGTGCACATCGGAGGTGTGCAGCATCCGCAGCGGTCGGACCTCCGGCCCGGCGCTCGATACGCCGCCCGACAGGCCGGCTCGCGGTGGATAGACATCAGTACTCATGCGGCGCACACATCCCCGACGCCGCTCCCGCACGGCGCATTGGTCTTTGCAGACTAGGGCCTGTGCGGATTGGGAAAAAGGCCGCATGGTCGGTCAGTGGGCGGTCAGGTCACTTTTTTTCCTCCGGCCGGTCCGGACGCCGATTTCCAGTGTTTTACTGGGGATCGCGCAATCAGGGCGATCAATTTTGATCAATTGGGGCCAGATTTTGACGGGTTTTCGCAGGTTGGTTTGTTCGATTTTGTTCGATTGTGTACGGTTTTTGTTCGAATTTGTGCGATCCTGTGCGGGTTTCGCTGAAGCAGAGCGGCCCTGTGCGACCGCGTGCGGCGAGGTTGCGGGCATCGATCTCTCCGTGTCTGCTCCCGGCGCGACGGTGGATGCACGCCTGTTCTGTAACAGCATATACGTTCTTGGGCGGGCATGTGGGTATGCCGGATTACACTGGCGTCCATGACCACCGACACTGCGCCTGCGACCGCCACCGAGTACGAGACCGTGATCGGGCTCGAGGTCCACTGCCAACTGCGGACCGAGAGCAAGATGTTCTGCCGCTGCCCGGCGGACTACGCCTCAGCCGAGCCCAACACCTTTACTTGCCCGCTCTGCCTGGGCATGCCGGGCACGCTGCCGGTGATCAACAAGAAGGCGGTGGAGTGGACGATCCGGACGGCGCTGGCGCTGAACATGACGATCCCGGAGCTGTCCAAGTTCGACCGCAAGAACTATCCGTATCCCGACCTGATGAAGGGCTACCAGATTTCGCAGTACGACATGCCGCTGTCGGAGGGCGGCTGGATGGACGTGGAGACGGAGGCGCTGGGCAAGCGGCGGATCGGGATCACGCGGGTACACCTGGAGGAGGACACGGCGCGGCTGCTGCACCGGGAGAACGAGGCGGGCGAGCGCTTCTCGCTGGTCGACGTGAACCGCTCGGGCGTGCCGCTGATGGAGATCGTGTCGGAGCCGGACATGCGCTCGCCGGACGAGGCGCGGACCTACCTGGTGCAGTTGCGGCAGATCTTGCGCTACCTGGGCGTCTCGACGGCGGACATGGAGAAGGGATCGTTCCGCTGCGACGCGAACGTCTCGCTGCGGCCGGTGGGTTCGGAGGAGCTCGGCGCCAAGGTCGAGATCAAGAACATGAACTCGTTCCGCGGCGTACACAGCGCGCTGGAGCACGAGGTGGTGCGGCAGACCGAGGTGTTGCGCGCGGGCGGACGGATCGACCAAGAGACGCGGGGCTGGGACGAGGACCGGCAGATCACGCTGTCGCAGCGCTCGAAGGAAGAGGCGCACGATTACCGCTACTTCCCGGAGCCGGACCTGCCGCCGCTGAAGATCACGGCGGACGAGGTGGAGGCGCTGCGGGGCGAACTGCCGGAGCTGCCGGAGGAGCGGCGGGCGCGCTTCCAGTCGGAGTACGGGCTGGGCGATTTCGAGGCGAACCTGCTGACCGAGGAGCCGTCGCGTGCGGATTACTTCGACCAGACGGTGTCTGCACTCAGCGACCGCGGGCACGCGCGCGAGGCGGCGAACTGGATCACGGGCGACCTGTTTGCGCAGATCAACAAGGACCCGTCGCATCCCGACCTTGCAGATCAACCGGTGCGGCCGGCGCAGGTCGCCGAGTTGGTGGGGCTGATCACGGGCGGGGAGATCTCACGCAGCCAGGCGCGGACGGTGTTCGAGTCGATGTACGAGACGGGCGACGATCCGGCGGCGATCGTGAAGGCCAAGGGTCTGACGCAGATCAGCGGCGAGGACGCGCTGACGCCGATCATCGAGCAGGTGATTGGGGACAATCCCGACGCGGTCAACGACTATCGCTCGGGCAAGGAAGCGGCGTTGAAGTACCTGGTGGGCCAGGTGATGCGGCATTCGCGTGGTCAGGCGAATCCGGCGCAGGCGTCGGAGTTGTTGGTGTCGGCGTTGGTGGAGTAGCCGGGGAACAACTCCCGTCCCGCCGTCGTCTGTTGACCATGGGCATACGGCGTTGCTTGGGGTTGTTCGGGCCGCTTGTTGCGCTGGTTGGCCTGTTGCTGCTGCCGAACCCGACCTCGGCGGAAGAACCGCTTTCGATCTCGATCTCCAGCTCGCGGGAAACATGCACGGTCGGGACCTTGACGGACGTCTCGTGGCGGATCTCGGGCGGGACGGCTCCGTACGAGGTCGCCGTCAACGGGGTGGCGGTCGATCCTGACGCCGCGAGCGAACGGGTGCTGTGCGCCCTGGCGGAGGGTCTCACCGATCCCTCGCAGTTGTACGCATTCGAGCGGACGGTGATCCGGGCGACGGTGACGGATGCGTCGAATCAAGGAGCGTCCGACAGTCTCGTGCTGCCATTGACGCAGCCGTTTCCGCCGCCGCGCAGGGCCTTTGCCGGCGCCGGGCAGGAATGGAGCGATTACCGCTTCGCCGGGCTGTATGCCGGCGTAAATCGGCACTTCGCAGAAGACCAGTACCAAGCGCCGCCTCCGTCCCTGTTTCTGTTTCGTTGGCGTCAGGCCGGAAGCAACACTTGGACCTACCACTCGCATGATGAATCAACGTCTGATTCGTTCTTCTCGCAGCAACTGCACCAGCATGCTTCGGGCACACGGTACGAGGTACAAATCAGTCAGCTACGTGATCCGATCGAGCGAGAGACCCCCGATGCGTTGCGCTGGACCCGAACGCTGACGGCGATCAGCGACGGTCCACCGAACGACGTGACGGTTCGGACGTCGGGCGACAGCGCGGTCGTAAGCTGGCGCGCCAATCGGACAGACACCTATTGGAGATTGACACTTGAGGACGACGAGCGGGCTGGACGCGGATACTACGCCAGCGAGACCCAAGTGGTCAAAGGCCAGCACTCGTACCGGGTTGAGTTTGACAATCTCAGACCCGAACACGATTACTCAATCTCGCTGCAGAACTGGTCGGGGATCGTGTTGCCCGAAGCGACGTTCGACATTCGCACGGGACCTGAACGGACAGACGCATCGCGAGCCTACGCGGGACCGGTCATCACTTCTGTCTACCAACCCGATGGCAGGGATGTGATCGCAGTCGAATGGGAAGCTCCTCTGCTCGACGATGACATCGAGGTCCTGGTCTACGCGTATGAGTTCGGCACTCCTATCGACTACCAGGAGATCCGGAGGGTCAAATCCGACCAGAACCAGTTGTGGATCGCCAACGTACGGCCGGGCACGCTGTACCGCGTCGTGGTTGCGTACGACGACCTGCATCGCACTCGCGATGAGGTCTTTGTTGAGACCCGGGCAAGATTTGAGGATGTACGAACCAATCTAAACCGGGAGACGGGCATCTCGGAGCTGTTCGTCGATTGGAGAGGCACCGCCAACGACGACGGGATACGCAACACCTTTATCGTCAAGTGGGAGCCGGCGCTCCCTGCTCGGTATGCGCAAGTTCAATGGCAGACACGAGGTCGCACCATGCACTCGTTTGGCGCCGCTCCGATAGTCATTCAAGTCGCACATCCAGGCAGCTACAGGTTCCGCTCCAGACTCCGCGTCAAGGATCAATGGACCGATTGGACGCCTTGGCAGTATCGGAGCACGACTCCGGTTCCACCGAGTCACTACAGCATCCAAGCCTATGAACAGGATGATCAGTGGCACATCGAGTGGAATCCTGTCCCCTACTCCCTCACGCCTGCCGACGGATATCGGGTGTATCTGACCTTTGAGTCCGGCGAGGAAGTGGAGTTCGACGCCGGGACCGGGACCAGGTTGAGTATCCCGATGCCTGCCCGTGGTAACCCTGTCGGCATTCAAATCGCCTCATACCATCGCCAGTACGGGACAGGACACCGCTCACGGACTGTCACCATCTCACCCGGTGCTCCTCCCGAACTGCACTTCGCCCGGTACTACAACGACTACATCATGTGCGATCCTTACAGCGGTCTGCCGGCGGCGATTCCTTGGGAAGTTCGTGGGGGCGTCGCGCCATTCTTCATTGCGGTCGGGAATCGCGAGGCATACGAGACGTCCGAACGCGAGGGAATCGAAATCGTGCCCTGTGAACTACCTCCCGACGACGATGAACCGTTGTCGGAATCAGTAGTCATTAGCCTGGTCGACGCCCGTAGTCGCACAAGCACTCTCACCAGGGAGATTCGGCATGCGCCGCTCTATGGCGATGAACAAGACCGAAGCGTGCCCGTGCCTCAAGCGAGGGTCTTCAGCGTCGATGAGCGAGAGGCTCACCTGGGGTGGCCCTGCCATATCTGGAGCGTACTCGGCTATGCTCCAAGGCCACCCTTAACGTTCTTGCTGCGCTGGCGCTGGTCCGGCTCTGGTGCCTGGCAGTACCAAGAGATCGAAAGGGGATCACCGGGATACGAATCCCGCAACCAATGCCGATGGGTATGGCCGGATCTGAGGCCGGGAACCAGGTATGAGTTTCAACTGGCGTACCGGCCGTTCTTCGACGACGGCTCGGAGCCGAAGGAGTGGTCGACGGTCTCGTCGTTCACCACGCTGGAGGACGTCGATGACGCGCGTATCGAGCGCACGGAGGGCCGCGTCAGCGTGAGCTGGACGGCTCAGCCGGACGCGTGGCTGTATCTGGTGCGGCTTCAGGGTCCGCACGAGAGTTGGTGGCGACTGCACCGGCCGAGTGGCGATGCGGTCGAGACGGCCGTACTCGATGACGTGCCCGAGGGAGCGGAGTTGACCGTCGAGATCACATCTCCGCCGAGGTTCCGGGGCGAGACGCTGTTCGGGCCCGGGTACCAGGTGTTCATTCCTCCCCACTAGGGGGAGGAATTCACCGGGTTGACGGAGTGGCGCCGTCGCCTAGCGGCGGCGGCCGGTGGCTCGGGCGACGTGGACGACCTGGTCGAGGTTCTGGTAGGTGGGGACGCCGACGTCGTCGAAGATCTGGTTGACGCCGCTGCGGATTTCCTCGGTCAGCTTCCAGTCGGTGGCGGCGACGTTTTCCTCGAGCTCGCGTTCGTTGCGCATGCCGACCAGCGCGCAACTGACGCCGGGGTGGTCGAGGACCCAAGCGATGCCGAGCTGGGCGCAGGTCTTGCCGTAGCCGTCGGCGAGTTCGGCGAGGCGGTTGGCGATTTCGACTTCCTGTTTGAAGCGCTCGCCCTCGAACAGGGGCAGGTTGAAGGCGACGCCGTTGGCGCGCCAATCGCCCTCGTCGAACTGGTGATCGGGCTGGAAGGCGGCGGTGAGCAGGCCGAAGGCGAGCGATCCGTAGGACATGAAGCCGACGCCGTTGGCCATGCACCAGGGCAGCACGCGGGATTCCATGCGGCGGTCGAACATGTGATAGCCGACCTGGTTGGCGACGATCGTGCCGTGGCGCTGGCACTCCTCCATCATGTCGATGTTGAAGTTGGAGACGCCGTAGTGGCGGATCTTGCCGGCCTGCTTGAGTTCCTCGAGACCTTCCATCGTCTCGTCGAAGGGGGTGTCGTGGTCAGGCCAGTGGATCAGCATCAGGTCGACGTAGTCGGTCTGCAGGCGGCGCAGGCAGCCTTCGGTGTGCTCGATGATGTGGTCTTTCTTCGAGTTCAGACCGATTACCTGGGGCACGTCGTTGTAGTCGAAGCCGACCTTGGTGACGAGGACGACTTCGTTGCGGCGGCTGCCGAGTCCTTCGGCGAGCAGTTCCTCGGAGTGGTTGGGTCCGTAGACCTCGGCGGTGTCGAAGAGGGTGATGCCGCGATCGATGGCCATGTTCACGGCTCGGGCGGCCTCGGTGCGGTCGATGTGACCGTACATGTTGCCGCTCATCTCCCAGGTGCCGAATCCCACCGCCGAGGCGACCAGGTCGCTGTTCCCGAATCGTCGCTGTTCCATCGTCAAGAGTCCTGTCCAGTCGGCGTGATGCCGAATCGATTGGTTCTGCTGGAACAAGCTACCGTCTTGCCGACGCACGGCACTATAGTGGCGTTATGTTCCGACGCAGCCGAGGTTCGGGTCCGCCTGCGGACGTGCCCAACGGCAACGGCTCCCGACCGGAATGGCACTTGCGCAAGTGGCTGGCGCCGGGGATCGGGATCAAGCGCTGGTTCGTGCTGCTGCTGCTGGGCATGGGCCTGCTCGGTCTGGGCGTGTCGTTCCTGGCCCGCGAGCTGTATCTGACGGTCACGCTGCCGGACGCGTTTTACTACATCACGCTGCAGTTTCTGCCGTACGCGGTTCGCGGCGCGGTGCTGATCGGGCTGGCGGTCCTCTGCGTGGGCATCGGGATTGGCAAATTCACCTCCGGGCTGGTGGTTGCGGCGCGGTCGTCCGACAGCCGCGCGGGAGTCGAGGAGCCGCTGGTCGAGTTGTTGCACCGGCAGCGATTCGCCGGGCGCGGGATTCGGATCGTGTGCATGGGCGGCGGCACCGGACTCTCGGTGCTGCTGCGCGGGCTGAAGGCGTACACCGACAATCTGTCGGCCGTGGTCAGCGTGGCCGACGACGGCGGTTCGTCGGGTCGGCTGAGGCGCGACATGGGGATCATTCCGCCCGGCGATCTGCGCAACTGCATCGCCGCGCTGGCCGACGCCGAGCCGTTGATGACGCGGCTCTTCCAGTACCGCTTTCCCGAGGGATCGGGCAACGGTCTCGAGGGGCATTCGTTCGGCAACCTGTTCATCGTCGCGATGTCGGATGTGGCGGGGTCGATGGAGGAAGCGATCCACGAGACGGGGCGGGTGCTGGCGGTGCGCGGCAAGATCTTGCCCTCGACGCTGGAGAACATCCGCCTGGCCGCGACCACAGACGACGGCGAGCGCATCCGCGGGGAGTCCTCGATCACTGAGGCCGGGCAGCGCATCGCGCACCTCGACCTTGAGCCGCAACATCCGGCCGCGTATCCCGAGACGCTGAACGCGATCCGGAATGCGGATCTGATCGTGGTCGGTCCCGGTTCGCTGTTCACGTCGGTGCTGCCCAATCTGTTGGTACCGGACCTGAGGCTGGCCTTCCAGGAGTCGGGCGCGATGAAGCTGTACGTCTCGAACGTTGCGACCCAGCACGGCGAGACCGACCATTTCTCCGTGCAGGACCACGTCCGCGTGATTGCCGATCACATCGGCGGTTTGCCGTTCGACGCGGTCGTCGCCAACAACAACAGCCGAGCGCGGCTACCGCGTGGCTGGAGGTCCGAGCCGGTGCGGATCGCCCGCGACGGCGAGGAGTCGCGGCTGCCGGACTCGCTGCGGCTGATCGAGGCGGACATCGTCGACACCGGCAACCGTTACCGACATGACAGCGCCAAGCTCGCCGACGCGATCATGACCGCATACCATGAGGGACGCGAGGCCGGCGTGCGTCCGCGCAGGCCGCAGCGGGTCGGCGTTACCGAGCAATAGGCGTTCAGCGCGCAGGGATACGAACACTACGTGAGCACGTCAGACATCCTCAACGTCTTTCAGATCCTGGTTGCGCTGGTCGTGATCGGCGCGGTCATCCTGCAGGCCAAGGGCGCGGGGCTGGGCAACATCTTCGGCGGCGCCGGCGGCGAGTCGTACCGCACGCGACGCGGCATCGAGCGCACGCTGTTCCGCGGCACGATCGTGCTGATGCTGGTGTTCGTCGGTCTCAGCATCGCCGCGACCCAGGTCTGATCCGGCCTGTTCAGCATCCGGCCTGACCATGTCCGATTCACCGCGAGTCCTCTTCTACGGATCGCCCGACTTCGCCGTGCCCACGCTGCGTGCGCTGATTGACAGCCCCTGGCGGCCGGTGGCCGTCGTGACGCAGCCCGACGCGCGCTCGGGTCGGGGCCGCCGCATGCAACCGCCGCCGGTCAAGGAGGTTGCCGCCGAGCACGGCATCCCCGCAATTCAGCCGGCCCGGCTGCGTGACGGCGCCGCGATTGCCCAGATTGCCAGCCTGCGGCCCAACCTGCAGATCGTCGCCGCCTACGGCCAGATCATTCCCGTGGAGATCCTGGAGCTGCCGGCGTTCGGATCGCTCAACGTGCACGCCTCGCTGCTTCCGCGCTGGCGGGGGGCGTCGCCGATCTCGGCCGCGATTCTGCACGGCGACGCGGAGACCGGCGTGACGATCATGCTGGTCGACGAGACCGAGGACACGGGCGCGATCCTGCGTCAACGCGCCACGCCGATCGACGAGATGGAACACGCGGGACAGCTCAGCGACCGGCTGGCCGAGATGGGGGCGGCGTTGCTGCTCGAGACGATTCCGGACTGGATCGCAGGCGGCATCGGGCCGGAGCCGCAGGATTCGGAACGGGCAACGAGGGCGCGCCGCGTGACCAAGCGGCAGGGCAGGATCGACTGGAGTCAGCCGGCCGACCAGATCGCCAGGCACGTCCGCGCCTACACGCCCTGGCCGGCGGCAACCACGACGCTCGGAGACTCGACCATTCGCGTGACCGCGGCGACCGGTGCGACGGAATCTGTAAACGCGGAGCCGGGAACGATCGCCGAGGTTGGCAGCGTGATCGCGGTCGCAACCGGGTCGGGGACGCTCCAGATCCAACGGCTGCAGCGCGCGGGCAAACGCGAGTTGAGCGCGGAGGAGTTCGCCCGAGGCGTGCGAGATCTCGCAGGCCTTCGATTCGGCTCGGAAGATGACTGAACCGCCCGAAACGCCTAACGGGCCCGACCTGCTGCACTTCGATCTGGACGGTTTGCGGGCGCTGATCGAATCGCTCGATCAGCCTGCCTACCGAGCGAAGCAGATCTGGCGGCAGCTTTACCAGCGTGGGCAGCTCGACGCGTCGCAGATGTCGGATCTTCCGGCCGAGCTTCGCAGGCAGCTTGCCGAGGCCGCGCCGGTTCCCGCCGAGCCGCTCGAAACGCAGCGATCAGAGGACGGCTCGACTAGCAAGGCGCTGATTCCCCTGGGCGATGGTGAGCTGATCGAGACGGTACTGATCCGCTCCGCGCCGCGGGACACCGTCTGCCTCTCCTCGCAAGCCGGCTGCGCCATGGGCTGCGTCTTCTGCGCGACCGGACTGCAGGGTCTGCGCCGACAGCTTACGGCCGGCGAGATCATGCGTCAGGCAATCCTGGCGCGCGAGTGGTCGCGGGAGGAGGACCGCGAGCTGACGCATGTCGTGTTCATGGGCATGGGCGAGCCGCTGGCCAACTATGCCAACGTCAGCGAGGCGATCGCGCGGCTCACCGATCCGGACGGGTTCGCTCTCTCTCCGCGGCGGATCACCGTCTCGACCGTCGGCGTACCGCCCGGCATCCGGCGGCTCGCCGCGGACCATCCGCGGGTCAACCTGGCGGTCTCGCTGCACGCGCCCGATCCGCAGTTGCGCCGGGAGTTGGTGCCGGTGCCGGGAGCCTCAATCGACGACATTCTGTCCGCGGTCCGCGAACACAACCGGATGACCGGCGGGCGTGTGACGTTCGAGTATGTGCTGCTGCGCGGGGTCAACGACAGCCGAGGCCATGCGCGACGCCTGGCCGAACGGATTGCGGGCCTGCGCGCCCACGTCAACCTGATCCCGCTGAACCCATCGCCGGGCGTGGTCGGAGATCGGCCCTCGCGACGGGCGACGCTGAGCTTCCAGCAGGCGCTGCAGGATCGCGGCGTGCCGGCCACGGTCCGGGTCGAGCAGGGCCGCGACATCGCGGCCGCCTGCGGACAGCTCCGGGGCGACCGCGTGCGGAGTGCGGGATAGGCAATCGGCGCGCGTGCGCCTACTCCTCTTCTTCCTCTTCTTCCTCGACTTCGCCCTCTTCGCCTTCGAGCAGTTCCTCTTCCTCGACCTCGTCTTCTTCTGCGACACGCGGCGCCAGCACGGTGGCGACCGCGACCGTGTCGTCGGTCAGCGATTCGACGCCGTCGGGCAGCGCCAGATCGCGAACCAGGACCGACTGTCCGAAGTCGTCCAGGCCGCTGACGTCCACTTCGAGCACCGAGGGCATCTCCGTCGGCAGCGCTTCCAGCACGACGTGCTCCAGCGATTGCACAACGGTGCCGCCGCGCGATTCCGCCTCGGAGCTACCGATCAGGACCAGGCGCGCCTCGGAGTGGATGCGCCGGGTGAGGTCGACCTCGTAGAAGTCCATGTGCAGGATCTGGCGGCTCACGGGATGGCGCTGCACCTCGCGCAGGACGACGGGAATGGTGTCTTCGGCGCCGTCGATTGCAATCGGTACGACCGCGTTGCGGTCGACCGCCGAAAAGACTCGCCGGACCTCGCTGTCCGCCGTTTGGATCGACTGCGACTCGCGCCCGCGACCATAGAGATTGCCCGGAATCCAACCGTCGCGGCGCAGCCGCTTGACCCGCTTGCCCAGGACGCTGCGACGCTCCACATGCAAGATCACTTCCGCAGCATCAGCCATGTCCAACCATCCATCTCAACCCGCGCCGGGGTGTGTGTTGTCGTCCTGCCAGAGCTTATCAATCGACGCTATGAGCGCGATACAGGCCGGTCAAGCAGCACACGGACTCTTGGGAGTCTCGCCGTACACTATCGCCACGATGACGACCACCTTCGACGAGGCCGCCGACGTCCCGCGGGAGCAACTGCTCGGCGTCGATGTCGGAGGCACGTTCACCGACTTCGTTCTCCTGCGCGAGGGCCGGGTCGAGATTGCCAAGCGCCCGTCAACGCCGGACGATCCCGGCCGCGCCATCCTCAATGGTCTGGCTGAGTTCGGCTGGTCACCCGAAGAAGTGATCCACGGCTCCACCGTGGCGACCAACACGCTGCTGACCCGGACCGGCGCGTCCGTCGCTCTGATTACCACGCGCGGTTTTCGCGACACGCTGGTGATCGGCCGCCAGGCGCGGCCCGACCTGTACGCGCTGCACCCGCAGCGGCGCGACCCGCTCGTGCCGCGTCGGCGGCGCTACGAGATCGAAGAGCGGATCGCCGCGGACGGATCCGTGGTGACGCCGATCGTGCTCGACGACATCGACGCCGTGCTCAATCGGATCGGGCGTTCCGGCGCTCACAGCGTCGCGATCTGCTTCCTCTTCAGTTTCATCAATCCCGAACATGAACGGCTCACCGCTGAGCGCGCGCGGGCGCGCGGATTCGACGTCTCCGCTTCGTACGAAGTGTTGCCCCAACACCGCGAGTTCGAGCGGATGAGCACGACCACAGCCAACGCGTATCTCGCGCCAGTGATGACTTCCTACCTCGACGCGCTGGAGGCGCGGCTCAACGAGTCCCGCGACCAAACGGTGCGGCTGCGCGTGATGCAGTCCAACGGCGGTTCGCTCTCGGCCGGATCGGCGGGACGTCATGCGGTGCGCACCGTGCTCTCCGGCCCCGCCGGCGGCGTCGCCGGGGCGTTCGCCGCAGCCCGGGCCGACGGCTTCGACCACGCCATCACCTTCGACATGGGCGGCACCTCCGCCGACGTGTCGCTGTGTCCGGGGCGCTTGCTGGAGCGGACCGACCTGATCGTCGACGACATGCCGATCCGCACGCCGGCCGTCGACCTGCATACGGTCGGCGCCGGCGGCGGCTCGATAGCCTGGTTCGACGCCGGCGGCGCGTTGCGCGTTGGTCCGCAATCGGCGGGTGCCGACCCGGGGCCCGCGGCCTACGGTCGCGGCCGGCTGCCGACGGTCACCGACGCGCATGTCGTCCTCGGCCGCCTGCGTCCCGAGCAGCAACTCGGCGGGACCGTGTCGCTGGACGTCCTGCGCGCCAAGGCGGCGATCGCCACGCTCGCCGAGCCGTTCGGCTCGACCGAAGCGGCGGCGCAGGCGGTGATCGACGTCGTCAACGCCAACATGGCGCGAGCCTTGCGGGTGATCTCGGTCGAGCGCGGTCACGACCCGGCGCGCTTCACGCTGGTCGCCTTTGGCGGCGCCGGCCCGCTGCATGCCTGCGAACTGGCCGACGCGGTCGGCATTCCCCAGGTGCTGATTCCCTCCGCGCCGGGCGTGCTCTCGGCCGCGGGCATGTTGATTGCCGACATCACGCGCGACGCCGAACGCGGTCTGCATCTCGCCATCGATCCGGCGGACGCCGGAGCGGTCCCACCGCTGGACGAAGCGTTCGCGGCCGTTGAGCGGCAGGCGACCGAGGCGATCGGCGAAGACGGCTACCGCAGCGGCGTCGCAGTCGAGTTCGCGGCCGATCTGCGCTATCGGGGACAGTCGCACGAGCTCACGGTACGGCTGCCGGCCGGCTGCGACGCGGAGTCGGTACGCGAGGCGTTCCACGCGGCGCACCGGGAACGCTTCGGCTTCGACTCCGCGGACGTTCCGGTCGAAGTGGTCATTGCCCGGGCCAAGGCGCGGCACCCCGGACTCCAGGGCGGCCTCGGCGTCGGTCATGACGCGTCCGACGCCGCATCGCGGCAGGAAGATGTGACCTGGGATCGGGCGCGCAGCACCACGGTACTGCCCAGAGCGGCCGTATCGGAGACGCTGCACGGTCCGGCGATCGTGACGCAGGTCGATACAACCGTGACGGTGCCGCCGGGCTGGTCGGCGGAGCCGCTGGCCGAAGGCAGCCTGCTGCTTCGCCGAGACAGCGAGGGGAGCGACTGATGCCTGGAGCCAACGTCGATCCCGCTCGGCTTGCCATCTTCGACTCGCTGGTCAGCTCGATCGCGGAGGAAATGGGCGCCGCGCTGCGGCATACGGCGCTCTCGCCGAACATCAAGGAACGCGCCGACTTTTCCTGCGCCGTCTTCGATCAAGCGGGCCAGTTGCTCGCCCAGGCTGCCCATATCCCGGTGCACCTGGGCGCGATGCCCGAGTCGGTGCGCGCGGTCGAGTCGCTGGCGCCCTGGCAGCCGGGCGACTTGGCGATCCTCAATGATCCGTTCCTGGGCGGCACGCACTTGCCCGACGTGACGATGGTCTCGCCGGTGTTTGCGCACGACGCTCAAGCGGACGACATCCCGATCGGTTACGTCGCCAGCCGCGCACACCAGGCCGACATCGGCGGCATGGCGCCCGGATCGATGCCGGTCGCGCAGGAACTGATCCAGGAAGGGCTGGTGATTCCGCCGATCCGGCTGTATCGGCGCGGCGAGCTCGTGGACGAGGCGATGCGCCTAATCCTGCGCAATGTGCGCACGCCGGACGAGCGGCGCGGCGACTTCAACGCCCAGATTGCTGCGCAGCGGCTGGGCGAGCGGCGGCTCGCGGATTTGCGGGCCGAGTACGGCGAGGACGGTTACCGGCAGACCACGAGCGCGCTGCTCGATTACGGCGAGCGGCTGACGCGCGCCTACCTGCGCGAGCTGCCGCACGGCTCCTGGACCTTCGAGGACGCGCTCGACGACGACGGGCACGAGCCGGAGCCGGTGCCAATCAGGCTGGCTCTGACCCTGGCGGAAGATCGCGCCCACTTCGACTTCAGCGGCAGCGCGCCGCAACGCGCGGCCTCGATCAATGCCGTCGCACCGGTGACGCGGTCGGCCTGCTACTACGTGATCCGCTGCCTGCTGCCGCCCGATACGCCGATGAACTCGGGCCTGTTCCGGCCGATCACGTTCACGCTGCCCGAGCGATCGGTCGTGGCCGCGCAATCGCCGGTCGCCGTCGCGGCCGGCAATGTCGAGACCTCGCAGCGCATCGTTGATACCGTCTGGGGCGCGTTCGCCCAGGTCCTGCCCGATCGCATGCCGGCGGCCTCATCGGGCACGATGAACAATCTCACCGCGGGCGGGATCGATCCGCGCAGCGGCCAACCCTGGGCCTACTACGAGACCTCCGGAGGCGGGCTGGGCGGCGGTCCATCCGGTCCCGGACTCGACGCGGCCCACTCGCACATGACCAACACCCTGAACACGCCGGCCGAGGCGCTGGAGCTGGCCTATCCGTTGCGCGTGGTCGAGAACAGCATCCGCGCGCGTTCGTCGGGGGCCGGCGAGCACCGCGGCGGATACGGGCTGACCCGGCGCACCGAGTTCCTCGCTCCGGCGCAGGTCACGATCATCAGCGAACGACGCGTGATGCAGCCCTGGGGCGTGCAGGGCGGGCTGCCCGGCACGAGCGGCCAGAACAGCCTGGAACGATCCGTGGAGGGTCGGCTGCGTTCGCGGCGCAAGCTGCCCGGTAAAGTCACGATCAACGTGCAGGCGGGCGAGATAATCCGACTCGAAACTCCCGGCGGAGGCGGCTGGGGCGCGCCCCCGACACGCTGAGTGGGGCGCTAAACTTGCATCCACGGGAAGTGCAGGAGCGACCATGCCGGACGGCTCAGACCGACTCGAACGCGATGTCGAAGAAGTGCTCTCCAACATCGATGATTTCGACTGGAGGCGCAGGCAGTCGCGGCGTCCCGGCCCGATCCGCATCGCCTTCCAGCGCTTCGCCGGCGCGATTGTCAACCGCGCCGCCTCGTTGACCGCGAATCACCTGCTGCTGCTGGGCGCAGCGCTGTTGATCGTGGGGCTGATCTTGCGCGGCGGCGGGATGTGGCTGGCGGTGGGCGGCATTGTGGTGTTCGTGATCGGTCTGTTCTGGGCGTCGCGAGGCGGCGGTGGCGGCGGCGGCGGACAACCGCGAGGCGGCTACTGGCGCGACCGCTACATCAGCTACGAGCCGCAATCGGGCAATCCGCTGCGACGCCTCTTCCGCCGCAGCCGCTGATTCAGCCGTGATCCGACGACTGCTCCCCGCGATGGTCATCGCGGCGACGATATCCGTCGCGTGCGCCTCGGAGGACGCGCAGCCAACCGCGGGCGAGACGTCGCAGGATGTCTCGCAACCGGTTCAACAGGCCGCGCAACAGCCGGCTCAACAGCCCGCGCCGCCCGAGCAACCGGCCGTCCAGAGCGATGAACAGCTCGAGGCTCAGTCTGCCGAGCCAGAATCCGGTCAGCCGGAGCCGCAACAGACTGAACCTGCTCAGACGCAGGACGAATCAGCGGAGGCTGCGCCTCCGCTGACACCGTCCGAGGACGCGATCCCGGCGCCCAGCCTGAGTGTCGAAGCGGCCGGCCGTTATGTCGAGTACCTGGCCGGTGAACTGGGACCGCGCACGACGGGTACCGAGCAGGAACGGGCGGCCGCCGCGTATCTGGCCGAGACGTTTGAGCGGCTCGGCTACATCGTCGAGGTGCAGGAGTTCAGCTACACCGTCCGCTTCAGCGTCGGTCGGATCGACCTGGACGACGGCTCCAGCACGCTGGCCTTCCGCTTCACCGGCTCAGGCGACCAGGCCGTGAGAGGCGTGCTGGTGGACGTTCCCGGATTCGGCGAGCCCGCCGACTTCGAGTCGGTCGATGCGCTCGGCAAGGTCGCGATCGTCAACCGCGGCGCGATCGAGTTCCACGCCAAGGCGGTCAACGCGGAGGCTGCCGGGGCCGTCGCCCTGATCGTGGTCAACCGCTTCGACAACGAGTCGCTGGGCGGCACGTTCGGCCCCAACACGAGCCAGATCCCGGTGCTCCAGATCACGAGGGAAGCCGGCGACGCACTGCGCGGCCGCCTGCTTGAGACGGCGACCATCCCGGCCTCGGCGCCGCGGTCGGGCGAGTCACAGAACGTGATCGCCCGCAAGCCCGATGGGGCCTGCCGCGTCGTCGTGGGCGGACACTACGACACGGTTCCTGAAGTCAGCGGCGCGAACGACAACGCCTCCGGGACGGCGCTGACGCTCGCGCTCGCCGAAGCATGGACCGACCATCCCGCGGCCGCCGACATCTGCTTCGTCGGCTTCGGCGCCGAAGAGCAAGGTCTGCACGGCTCGGTAGCCTTTGTCCGCTCGCTGCGCGACTCGGCTACGCTCGACCAGGTCAGCGCGATGCTCAACCTCGACGCGATCGGCGACGGCCGCGCTCCCTATCACATCATCGCTTCGTCGGAACTCCAGTCGATTGCCGACGCGGTCGCCGCCGAGTTGCAGATCTTCGCCGGCGGCGGCTCACTGCCGATGATGCTGGGCTCCGATCACTCCAGTTTTCACTCGGCGGGTGTGCCGGTCGTCTTCGTCTTCCCTCCCGGCGCGACGTTGCACACGCCGTTGGACAATCTCGCCAACTTCAACCACGAGGTCTTCGAGGACATTGCCGTACTCAACCACGGCATCCTGGCCTGCCTGCTGCTGCGCGCGGGAAGTCCGGTCAGGCCGGACACGTCATGCGGCGAGTGACGTTCCGCCGTCCGGTCACGCTGCGACGTGAGACACTAGACCTGTGAATCCACCCAGCAACCTGCCCCGCCTGCTCTTCGCCATCGCGCTGCCGATAGCGGCAATCGGCGTCGCCTGCAACAGCGAGGCCTCCACGCCGACGCCGACCGACCCGGCTGCGGCATCGGAAATCGCCGTCGTCAACGAAGACATTCCCGTCGAAGCGCTGCCGGATCCACTGCCGGCGCCGCATCTGATCGAGGACGATGTCACCGTGGAGCAAGCGCCGATTACGGAAACCACCTACGTCGTCCAGCCCGGCGACAGCCTCGCCGCGATCGCCGATCGGTTCTGCATCACCGTCGAAGAGATCCAGCGCCTGAACACGATCGTTGACATCAACGCGCTCGACATCGGCGACGAACTGCGGATACCGATCCGCGAGGGTGGCTGCGGCGCCGCGGCGCCGGAGAGCGCGCAGGCGGACGACTCGGCGGCCGACGAGCAGCCCGCCCGGCCGCCGGGCGAGATCTACATCGTCGAAGCGGGCGACACGCTGGCCGACATCGCCGCCGCCTACGGTTTCACCTGGGTCGACCTGATGAACTACAACGGACTGACCGAGGCCCAGGCAACCAATCTGCAGATTGGTCAGGCGCTGATCATTCCGCCCCCGCCGACCGAGTCCGAAGAGCAGGCGGAGGCGGTCGAAGAGGAATCTCCATCCGAGCCGCCCGGCTAACGGAACCCGGCGTGAACCCACGGCTCAGTCCTGTCCGCGTGGCGCTCGCTTGATTGTTCCCTCGATACCCCTGTAGTAGCCTCACTGTCTGCGGAGCGGCGACCGGGTGGGTCCCGCGGGAGGGGCAAGGGGTGTGTCATGGTCTCTGAACCTGCGCAGCAATCTTCGCAGCGGGGGATTGATTTTCTGCTGGAAGAGGTCGCCCAGCGCCGGCTCAACGGCAACGCCCAATCGACCCGCGCGGCGGCGCTCGAACGACAGCACGGCCGGGGCAAGCTGAGCGCCCGCGAGCGGCTCGACATCCTCTTCGACGCCGGCTCGTTCACCGAGATCGACCCGTTCGTCAAGCACCGGGGCGCCGGCTTCGGACTGGAGAACAACCGGCCCGAGGGCGACGCCGTCGTCGTCGGACACGGCACGGTCGACGGACGCACCGTCTTCGCCTACGCGCAGGACTTCACCCTCTTCGGCGGCTCCGTCTCGGAGGCCGCCGCCGAGAAGATCGCCAAGATCCAGGACCTGTCGATGAAGGTCGGCGCGCCGATCGTGGCGATCAACGACGGCGGCGGCGCGCGCATCCAGGAAGGCGTCACCTCGCTGCGCGGCTACGGCGAGATTTTCCTGCGCAACACGCTCTCCTCAGGCGTCGTGCCCCAGATCGCGGTCTGCGCCGGACCGGCCGCCGGCGGCGGCGTCTATTCGCCCGCGATCATGGACTTCATCTTCATGGTCCAGGGCACCGGGCAGATGTACATCACCGGCCCCGACGTGATCCGCGCCGTCTCGGGCGAGGAAGTCACCCACGAAGAGCTCGGCGGCGCGATGACCCACGCAACCAAGACCGGCGTCGCCCACTTTTGCATCCCGGGCGAAGAGGCGACGCTCAACAGCGTCCGCCAGCTCCTCACCTTCCTGCCGCAGAACAACATGGAAGACCCGCGCTGGACCGACACCGGCGACTCGCCCGACCGCAAGCTCGACAATCTCGTCGATATCGTCCCGGCCGATTCCACCCGTCCCTACGACATCCGCCGCGTGATCCGCGAGATCGTCGACAACGGGCAGTTCATGGAGATCCAGGCCCAGTGGGCGCGCAACGTCGCGGTGGGCTTCGCCCACATGGGCGGCTACGGCGTCGGCATTGTTGCCAACGACCCCGACTCGCTCGCCGGTGTGCTCGACATCGACGCTTCGCGCAAGGCGGCCCGCTTCGTCCGCTTCTGCGACTGCTTCAACATTCCCATCGTCACGCTGGTCGACGTGCCCGGCTTCCTGCCCGGCACCCAGCAGGAATACGGCGGAATCATCGCCCACGGGGCCAAGCTGCTCTACGCCTACGCCGAGGCGACCGTGCCCAAGGTGGCGGTCACGCTGCGCAAGTCGATCGGCGGCGCCTACGTCGTGATGAGCAGCAAGCACCTGCGCTCGGACGTCAACCTGGCCTGGCCGACCGCGCAGATCGCGGTCACCGGCTCGGACGGCGCGGTCAACATCATTCACCGCCGCCGGATCGCCGCGGCCGAGGACCCGGTCGCCGAGCGGGCCAAGCTGATCGCCGAGTACGAGGCCGAGTTCTACCGCCCCTACCAGGCCGCCGAACTGGGATTCGTCGACGACGTGATCCACCCGCGCGAGACCCGCACCGCCATCTTCCGCGCCCTCGATATGCTCGCGGACAAGGTCGACACCTCGCCGCCCAAGAAACACGGCAACATTCCTCTGTGAGGCCCTGCTCCTGACACCGACCGTCCTCGACCCCGCCTGACCTTGAGCAAGTCAGCACCGAACTGGATCCGACCATGGCATACGAATCCGACGCCCTCCAGCGCATCGACGCCGCGTACGCGAAGCTGCGCGACGGCATCGAGGCCGCGCGTCAGCGCATCGACCGGCCACTGACCCTGGCCGAGAAGATCCTCTTCGGCCACTTCGTCGATCCGGCCAACCAACCGCTCGGACGCGGCACCGACCACGCCTCGCTGCAGCCCGACCGCGTCGCCCTGCAGGACGCCACCGCGCAGATGGCCCTGCTCCAGTTCGAGCTTGCCGGACTCCAGCGCGTCGTCGTCCCCACGACCGTCCACTGCGACCACCTGATCCAGGCCCGCGTCGGCGCGGACACCGACCTCCAGGTCGCCGTGACCGAGAACGAAGAGGTCTACGAGTTTCTGCGCACCGCCGCCGCCTGCTACGGCGCCGGTTTCTGGAAGCCCGGCTCCGGCATCATCCACCAGGTCGTGTTCGAGAACTACGCCTTCCCCGGCGGCATGATGATCGGCACCGACTCGCACACGCCCAATGCCGGCGGCATGGGCATGATCGCGATCGGCGTCGGAGGCGCCGACGCGGTCGACGTGATGGCCGGACTCGGCTGGGGCGTGACCATGCCCAGGCTGATCGGCGTCCACCTGACCGGCGCGCTCGACGGCTGGACCTCGCCCAAGGACGTCATCCTGCGCGTCGCCGACGAACTCACCGTCAAGGGCGGCACCGGCGCGATCGTCGAGTACTTCGGTCCCGGACTCGCCTCGATGAGCGCCACCGGCCGCGGCACCGTGACCAACATGGGCGCAGAAATCGGCGCCACCACGTCGCTCTTCCCCTTCGACGAACGCACTGCGGACTACTTGCGCAGCACCGGTCGCGGCGACATTGCCGAACTGGCCGAGGCGAACGCCGAGCACCTGCGCGCCGACGACGGCGTCGCCGACGCGCGCGGCGAGATCTTTGACCGCGTGATCGAGATCGATCTCAGCGAACTCGAACCAGCCTGGGTCGGACCGCATACGCCCGACCTGCGCAACACGGTCGCAGAGGTCCGCGGATTCATGGAGTCCGAGGACTACCCGCTCAACGTGACCAACGCCCTGATCGGTTCCTGCACCAATTCTTCGTACGAAGACATGAGCCGCGCCGCACACATCGCCCGGCAGGCGGCCGAAGCCGGTCTCGAACTCCGCGCGCCCCTGTTGGTCACGCCCGGCTCCGAGCAGATCCGCGCCACGATCCAGCGCGACGGCCAGATCGAGGCCTTCGAGTCGGCCGGGGCGACCGTGCTCGCCAACGCCTGTGGACCCTGCATCGGCCAGTGGAAACGCGAAGACCTCGAGGGCGACGAACAGAACACGATCGTCACCTCCTTCAACCGCAACTTCCCCGGACGCAACGACGCCAACCGCAACACGCTCGCCTTCATCGGCTCGCCCGAGCTCGTCGTCGCGACCGCCTTCGCCGGTGAGATGGGCTTCGATCCGCGCTCCGACGCCATCGCCACCGAGGACGGCGAGTTTCGCTTCAGCGCGCCGACCGGCGACGAGCTGCCCCCGACCGGCTTCGACGCCGGCGACGAGGGCTACATCGCCCCGCCCGACGACGGCAGCGGCGTCGACGTGATTGTCAGCCCCGAGAGCAACCGCCTTCAGCGTCTGACCCCTTTCCCGGCCTGGGACAGCGCGGACTACAGCTACCTCTCCGTCCTGATCAAGACGCAGGGCAAGACCACCACCGACCACATCTCGCCCGCCGGCTCCTGGCTGCGCTTCCGCGGACACCTCGAGAACATCTCCGGCAACCTCTTCAGCGGCGGCGTCAACGCCTACTCCGGCGACACCGGCACGACGCTCAACCAGATCAGCGGTCAGGCCGACCAGCCGATCAACGAGGTCGCCCGCGCCTACAAGGACGCCGGCATTCGCTGGGTCGCCGTGGGAGACGAGAACTACGGCGAGGGCTCCAGCCGCGAGCACGCCTCGATGGAGATCCGCTGGAGCGGCGGCTACGCCGTGATCGCGCGATCGTTCGCCCGCATCGCCGAGACCAATCTCAAGAAGCAGGGCATCCTCGCCCTCACCTTCAGCGATCCCGCCGACTACGACCTGGTCGGCGAGCGCGACCGGATCAGCGTGCTCGGCCTCGATGGGTTCGCCCCCGGCCAACCGTTGACGCTGCGCATCGACCACGAGGACGGCTCCAGCGACGAGGTCTCGGTCAACCACACTTTCACCGAGGAACAGATCACCTGGTTCCAGGCCGGCAGCGCCCTCAACAAGATCGCCGCCTCGCAGTAGTCGCGAGCGCTCCTCAGCCACGCACGTAGCAGACTCAAGGCCGAGCATCGGATAACAATTGGACAAGCCCCGTCACTTCCCACAGGGGTATGGCTGCCCGTGCCCAGAAAGGTCTACTCCCATGCGAACGAAGGTGACCGTCATTGGAGCCGGCAATGTCGGCGCGACCACCGCTCAGCGACTCGCCGAGCGCGGTTACGCCGATGTCGTCCTCGTCGACATCGTCGACGGCCTGCCCCAGGGCAAGGCGCTCGACATGTATGAAGCCTCACCCGTGATCGGCGTCGACTCCTGCATCACCGGCACGACCGACTACGGTCCGACTGCCGGCTCCGACATCGTCGTGATCACGTCGGGCGTCGCCCGCAAGCCGGGCATGTCGCGCGACGACCTGCTGCAAATCAACATGGGCATCGTCGACTCGGTCACCCGAGCCGCCGTCGCCGAATCGCCCGACGCGACCATCGTCGTCGTCTCCAACCCGCTCGACGCCATGTGCCACGTCGCCTACGACGCCGCCGGCATCCCCAGCTCGCGCGTCGTCGGTATGGCCGGCATCCTCGACACCGCCCGCTACCGCTCCTTCCTCTCCGAGGCGATCAACATCTCGGTCGAGGACATCAACGCCTTCGTTCTCGGCGGCCACGGCGACACGATGGTTCCGCTCGCCTCCTACACCACTGCCGCTGGCATCCCGATCACGAAGCTGCTGCCGCAGGACCAGCTCGACCAGATCATCCAGCGCACCCGCGACGGCGGCGCGGAGATTGTCAACCTGCTCAAGACCGGTTCCGCCTTCTACGCCCCCTCCGCCGCGGTCGCGCAGATGGTCGACGCGATCGCGCTCGACAAGCGCCGCATCCTCCCCTGCGCCGCGCTGCTCGAGGGTCAGTACGGCGTCGACGGCCTCTTCATCGGCGTCCCCGTCGTCCTCGGCAAGAACGGCATCGAGCAGATCCTCGAGATCGATCTCACGGACCATGAGCAGGCCCAGCTCAAGCACTCGGCCGACGCCGTGCAGGGTCTGGTCGACGATATGGCCCGACTGAGCCAGAACAACGGCGAATAGGCCCGATCACTCGTCGAGCAAAACTGAGCAATCCTGAACAGAAACCGATCAAACCCGATCAAATCCGATCGAATCCGATCGCTGAGAACGCCGAAACCCCGCTGAGGACTGAACATGAGCCAGATCCGAGTCGAATCCGACACCATGGGAACGATCGAGGTTCCCGCCGACCGCTACTGGGGCGCGCAGACGCAGCGCTCGCTGGAGAACTTCAAAATCGGCGGCGAGCGCATGCCCCGCTCGATCCTGCGCGCGATGGGCATCGTCAAGCACGCCTCGGCCAGCGCCAACCAGAAGCTGGGCCGCCTCGACGCCGAACTCGCCGACGCCATCCGCTCGGCTGGTCAGCAGGTGATCGACGGCGAGTTGGACGACCACTTCCCCCTCGTCGTCTGGCAGACCGGTTCCGGCACCCAGTCGAACATGAACGCCAACGAGGTAATCTCGAATCGCGCGATCGAATTGCTCGGCGGCGAGATCGGCTCCAAGTCGCCGGTCCATCCCAACGACCACGTCAACATGTCGCAGTCGTCCAACGACGTCTTCCCCGGCGCCATGGCGATCGCCACCGCCGAGCAGACCGTCCAGCACCTGATTCCCAGCCTGCGCTACCTGCACGACGCGCTCCAGGCCAAGGCCGAGGAATGGACCAACATCGTCAAGATTGGCCGCACCCACTTCATGGACGCTGTCCCGCTCACGCTGGGTCAGGAGTTCAGCGGCTACGTCCAGCAGGTCGCCTACGGCATCCAGCGCGCCGAACAGTCGCTGCCGCGCCTCTATGAACTCGCGCTGGGCGGCACCGCCGTCGGCACCGGCATCAACTCGCACCCCGACTACGCGTTCAAGGTCGCCGAGGAAATTGCCGACTTCACCGGCCTGCCCTTCGTCAGCGCGCCGAACAAGTTCGAGGCCCTCGCCGCCCACGACGCCCAGGTCGAACTGGCCGGCGTGCTCAACACGATCGCCGTCTCCCTGATGAAGATCGCCAACGACGTGCGCATGCTCGGCTCCGGCCCCCGCGCCGGCCTCGGCGAACTCGTCTTGCCGGCAAACGAGCCCGGCTCCTCGATCATGCCCGGCAAGGTCAACCCGACCCAGTCCGAGGCGCTGACCATGGTCTGCGCGCAGGTCATGGGCAACGCCGTCGCCGTCTCGGTCGGCGGCTCCAACGGACACTTCGAACTCAACGTCTTCAAGCCGGTCATGGCCTTCAACAACCTGCAGAGCATCAAGCTGCTCGGCGACGCCGCCGTCTCCTTCACCGACAACTGCGTCGTCGGCATCGAGCCCAACCACGGCCGGATCGACGAGCTGATGCGCTCTTCGCTGATGTTGGTCACCGCGCTCAACCCGCACATCGGCTACGACAATGCCGCCGCGATCGCCAAGAAGGCCCACGCCGACAACGGCACCCTGCTCTCCGCCGGCCTCGAACTCGGCCTGCTCACCGAAGAGCAGTTCGCCGAGTGGGTCAAGCCGGAAGAGATGACCCGCCCCTAGACTGCCGACAACACGAACCAGGAATCGGAGACGCCATGCCCAGCCGACGCAACATGATCGCCATGACCGACGAGGAAGCCAAAGAGTTCATTGAGACCGGCTGGACCCTGCAGGTCGCCTCCAACGGCAACAACGGGTTTCCCCACCTCGTCGCCATGTGGTACGGCGTGATCGACGACAAGATCCATTTCACCACCTACGCCAAGGCGCAGAAGGTGCTCAATCTCAAGCGCGACCCACGCATCACGGTGATGCTGGAATCCGGCGTCGAGTACTCGAAGATCAAGGGTCTCGTGATCGAGGGCGAAGCCGACGTGATCGAGAACGACCCCCAGCTCGTGATGGCCGTCCAGGACGCCACCGGCGAGAAGCGAAACCCCAACGCCCAGGGCCGCTCGTCGACGCCGATGGACGATGAACAGCGAGTCCGCCAGGCCTCGAAGCGAGCGGTCGTTCGCATCAACCCCACCCGCGTCTACAGCTGGGACCACAACAAGCTCGGCGGCGTCTACTAAGTCGTCGCGAAAAAGCGGGTAGCATGAGCCTCAGAGGTGAGCCGACCATGGCCCGTCAAGCAACGCTGCCCAACGGTCAACCGAGACCTGAAGTCAAGATCCTGTCCAACGAAGCTGACATCATCTATCGCGGTGGTTGGGTACCCATTTCCAGCCTGTGGCGACTGAAGCCGGACGAGGCCTTCGAACGCGTGTCGCTCACAGAGCCGTCAACGCGGAAGCGACGATGGAAATGGCCGTGGCGGCGGTAAGCACGATCGAGGTATTGACCAATGCCGCTTTCGCGCGAAGCCAGGGCTCATTCTGATCGATCACGGTCAGGATCGTGACCGTCATATCTCTCAGCACCTGAAGCTCGTCCTCTTCGTCAATCGTCAGCGTCAACAGCAAGTCCGCGGACGACGGCGCCGTTCGCCAACGTGACATCACGTACGCACACGTTGATGTGACGATGCTGGCGATGAATAGTCCGGCGGCCACCGAAAAACCGCCTCGGACCGAATCGCGCAGATCTTGATCGGCAATCAGCAGGGCTGACCCCATCAACGCGATCATTGCCGCGCCCAACGCAAACGACTGGCCAACCCGCGTATCCAACGTCGACCGGTATGAGGTCTGTTCCAGTTGGCGCGCGAGCGCCATATCGAGAGCTACTCGTTGAATCGAGTGCTGATCCGCCATCAGCCGGCTCCAGCACCGTGCTCGCCGCCCTCTGGACCGTAGAACACGACCCAGACTGCCAGATCGTCGCTGAACTCCTCGAATCGGTGCGACACTCCCGCGCCGACGAAGAACGTGTCGCCCGGCGCGCACTCCATCCGCCGTTCCCCGAGCGCGAACACGCCCGTCCCCGACGCCACAATGTAGACCTCGTCCTGTTCGTGCGGAGACTGCTTGTCGACCTCACGCGGCGTGTACAACCCCACCGACATCGTCCCGTGACGCAGCATCTCCTGATACTCATCCGGCCCCACCCGACTCGCCATGATCGCCCCCTCGCTCTGGATCGTCGGTTCAGCATATGATCAGCCCGTTGCCCGGCTACGTGAAGGAGTGAGCCGATGCCATTGTCCCAACTTGAGGTGATCCAGGAAGGTCTCGACGGGATGCACGCGATGCTCGATCGAGCCGTGCCCGACATGACTGCCGACCAGTGGAACGCGCGGCCCGCCGACGACGGCGTCAGCGCATTTTTCTCGCTCTGGCACTACGTGCGGACTGAGGACAACATCGTCAACTGGGTGGTCCACCGACGCCCCACCGTCTGGCTCGATGGCCAGTGGGACCAGCACTTCGGTCTGCACCGGACCTCGCAGGGCACGGGCATGAGCAAGGCGGAGGCCGACGCCGTGCTGCTCAACGACGTGGACGCCTGGTTGACCTACCAGCAGGGCGTCTGGGTCGTGACGCGCGAGTGGGTCTCGACCCTGACCGAGGACGACCTGCCCAAAGAAATCGTGATCCGACCTACGCCACCGATGTCGATCTGGCAGGCGCTGACCGGCATGCTGCTCTACCACGGCTACCGCCACGTCGGCGAGGTCGAGCACGCCCGCGGCCTGCTCGGACTGGGCGGCCTGACGATCTGATTGCTTCGCGTGCCGTTGGCGCGACGGCAGGCGATATCCTCAGTCACGAACCGATGCAGGCCAATAGACAGGACCGTTCATGACCGACTTCGGCGTATCGATGTTCCCGACCGACTACGCGATCCAGCCGCCTGAACTCGCCCGCGAGGTGGAAGCGCGCGGCTTCGAATCGCTCTGGTTCCCCGAGCACACCCACATTCCCACCTCCCGCAGATCGCCCTGGCCGGGCGGCGGCGACCTGCCCCAGGAGTACTGGCACACGCACGACCCGTTCGTCTCGCTGATGGCCGCCGCCGCTGCCACGGAGACGATCAAGGTCGGCACCGGCATCCTGCTCGTCCCCGAGCACGACGTGCTCGTGGCGGCCAAGTCGGCCGCCTCGCTCGACATGATCTCCGGCGGCCGCCTGATCCTCGGGATCGGCGCCGGCTGGAACGCGGAGGAACTCGAAAATCACGGCTGGGATTTCAAGGACCGCTGGAAGGTGACCCGCGAGATCGTGCTCGCCTGGCGCGAGCTCTGGTCCAAGGACGAACCCGAGTTCCACGGCGAGTTCATCGACTTCGACCCCGTCTGGAGTTACCCCAAGCCGGTCGACGGCGACGTGCCCATCTTGCTCGGCGCTCAGTCCAAGTGGGCGTTCGACCGCGTCGTTGACTACTGCGACGGCTGGTTGCCGATCGCCTTGCGCGGCGACATGCGAGCCGACATGGAGCAGCTCAAGGCCGCGGCCGACCGCGCCGAACGCGACTTTGACACGATCGATCGCACCGTCTTCGGCGTTGGACCGGACCCAAAGCAGGTCCAGGAGCTGATCGACATCGGCTTCCAGCGGATCATCTTCGGCCTGCCGCCGGCCGACGCTGGAACCGTGATCCCCTTGCTCGACCGCTACAACGAAGTCAAGGCCGAGTTCAACGGCGGCTAGGTGAGAGTTCTGGAACAGCGGGCGTCGTGAGCAGCGGGCGGGATCCACAACCACTGACACGCGCCCGCTTGCGCCAGTTCCAACAGTTGCAGACAGCCAGAGGCCGCCGCGAGCAGCAGTCGTTCCTGCTCGACGGCCTCAAGCTGGTCCGCGACGCCCTGGCCTCCGCAGCGCCAATCACCGAAATCCTCAGCCTCTCGCCGGAGGAGTGGCCGGACGCGCCGTGTTCGGTCCTCAAGCTCAGCCAGGCGGACTCGGAACGGCTCTCCGACACCCGCACCCCGCAGGGACACTTCGCGGTCGTCCGTGACTGCCTCGAACCGTTGCGAGTTCCCGGGAGCGATGCCTGGCAGGTCGTCGTACTGGACGGCGTCCAGGATGCCGGCAATGTCGGCGGCATCATCCGCTCGGCGGCCGCGTTCGGCGCCGACGCGGTGATCGTCGGGCCCGGCAGCGCCGACCCCACGCATCCACGGGTCACCCGCGCAGCCACCGGCGCATGGTTTCGGGTGCAGATCGCCAGATCCGGGAGTCTGGCCGACGACCTGACTCGGTTGAGAGCCGCCGGCGCATCGATCTACGCGGCCGAACGCGCCGGAGATTCGCTCGACCAGATACCAATTCCCGACCGCGCCGCCTGGCTGTTCGGCAACGAAGGATCGGGCATCAATCCGGAACTGGACCCGTTGATCGACAAGCGAGTCGCCGTCCCGATTCGCGAAGGCGTCGATTCACTGAACGTCAATGTCGCCGCGGGCATCATCCTGCACCATGCGAGTCAACCGGGTATCGAGGGGAGCCCTCAATGAGAATCACGACCTGGAACGTGAACTCGATCCGCGCGCGCGAGGATCGAGTCCTCAACTGGCTCGATCAACATCAGCCCGATGTGCTCTGCTTGCAGGAACTCAAGTGCACCGAGGAGCAGTTTCCGTTCGACGGCTTCGACGCGCTCGGCTACAACGTGGAGATTCACGGCCAGAAGTCGTACAACGGCGTCGCTATCGCCTCGCTCGACTTTCCCGACGATGTTGAGGTTGCCGTGCCCTGGCCCGACGACGACCAGTCGCGCGGCATCGCCGCCGACATCAACGGCGTTCGCGTCGTCAGCCTCTACTGTCCCAACGGACGCGAGGTCGGTCACGAGATGTACCGCTACAAGCTGGAGTGGTTCGACCGCCTGCGCGCCTGGCTGGATGGTCAGGAGCAGTCAAGCGAACTCGTCCTGACCGGCGACTACAACATCACTTTCGACGACCGCGACGTCAACGATCCCGAGTTCTGGCACGAGCGCAATCTCTGCTCCACACCTGAACGCGAGCGTCTCAATGGACTGATCGACTGGGGCCTGACCGACGCGCTGCGCCTGTTCGACGAGTCGGCAGGGGTTTACACGTGGTGGGACTACCGCACCGGGGGAGTCATGCAGGGCGTAGGCCTGCGCATTGATCATCATCTGATCAGCGCGCCGCTGGTCGAGCGAGCTGCGGCGGTCGAGATCGACATCGACGAACGGCGGATGGAAGGCGACGGCGACAAACCGTCCGATCACGCGCCGGTCACACTGGTGCTGCAGGACTAGCGCCGAAGCCGGCATCCTCCAGGACTGCGGCACAGCGAATGGCCATGGCGTCGCTGCCTTCGCGGGCCGCGATCTGCACCGAGAGCGGCGACCCCTCACTTCCCAGGCCGGCAGGCATCGCAATCGCCGGAGCCTGGATCAGGTTGGCCAGCGGTGTGTAGAGGATTGACGTGGTCCAGGGGCTCACCGACGTGCCGGCAATCTCCTCGATCCGCTCGTCATGTCTCGGCGCGGCGATCGCGCTGGTCGGCGTGAGCAGAACGTCATAGTCGTCGAACCAGGCGTCCATCTGCCGCTTCAGGCGATCCTGAGCCGCGTAGGCTTCCGCGACCTGCACTCCGGTCAGACCAGCACCGCGTCTCAGGCTGCCTCGCGTGTAGTCGCTCAGGTCATCTTCGCGGCCTATGCACAGACGGCCATAGTTGGCAGCCGCGCCGACGGCGGAAAGCGTCGGAAAGACCTCATTCGGGTCGCGAATCGGCGGCGTTGCCGACTCGACCTTCGCTCCGGCAGCCTGCAGTACTTCGGCTGCCTCAGCCACGCGCTTGGCAATCTCCGGCTCACACGGCGTCGGCCAACCGAGTTGAGTCGTCCACGCTACTCGGACGCCGTCCAGCACACTGGGCTCGGCAACCTGCATGAAGTCGATTGGTTCCGAGCGATAGGCCACCGGATCTCTCGAGTCTTCACCCGCCATCACGCCCAGCATCAACGCAGCGTCCTTCAGAGTTCGGGCGAGGACACCGTCGGTGGAGATCTGCGACATACCAGCGCCGCGCACGCGGCGCGGAATGCGCCTGCCGGTTGGCTTGATCCCGACAACACCGCAGTAGGCCGCAGGCAGGCGCACCGAACCGCCGCCGTCGGTGCCGTGATGCAGCGGGCCGTATCTCGCCGCGCAGGCCGCCGCCGCGCCGCCGCTCGAGCCGCCCGCGGTCCGTTCAAGGTTCCAGGGATTCGCGGTCGGCGCTCCCAGTCGGTTCATCGTCTGCGCCGCGAGTCCGAATTCGGAGGTGTTCGTCTTGCCCAGGAACACGGCGCCGGCGTCGCGGAGACGCTCGACGAACAGCTCGTCCCGCTCTGCCGGTTCGCGCGATGTCGCCAGCGATCCCATCGTCGTGGGCGAGCCCTGCACGTCGACCAGGTCCTTGATCGTGAGCGGAATGCCCAGCAGCGCGGGCGGATCGTCCGACTCGCGGAAGCGCCACTCGCGAGCGGCGACCCGAGCCTGCGACAACGCCGACTCTCGAGTCCGTGTGATGAAGGCGTGCAGCGACGGCTCCAGGCGGTCGATGCGATCAAAGAGCGCTTCAACGACCTCGATCGGCGAGAGGCTACGCGAGTCGTAGGCGGCGCGCAGTTCCTGAGCTGAGAGCTCGTGGATCTCGGACATCAGAGATTCTCGATCTCGACCGGCTCGATCTCTCCGGCGGGGCTGAATCCGAAAATGCGACCATAGAAGTCCAGTTCCGCCTCGGTCGCGCGCTGGATGTTGGCCGCCTGACGGAATCCGTGCTGTTCGCCCTCGAACGCGATGTAGGCGACCGGCAGGCCCTTCTTGCGCAGCGCGTCCACCATCCGCTCGGCCTGGTTGGGCGGGACAATCTTGTCCTCCAGACCCTGCAGAAAGATGACCGGGCAGGAGAGCCGGTCGACGGAGTGAATCGGCGAACGCTGCTCGTACAGCTCGGCCCGCTCGGGATACGGCCCAATCAGCGAGTCGAGGTAGCGCGACTCGAATTTGTGTGTGTCCTCGGCCAGTGCGGCAGCGTCGGAGACGCCGAAGTAGGACGCGCCGGCGGTGAACACATCGCCGAAGGTCAGCGCGCAGAGCGTCGTGTAGCCGCCGGCCGAGCCGCCGCGGATTGCCAGCCGCGCCGGATCGACATCGCCTCGGTCGACCAGGTAGCGCGCCGCCGCTTCGCAATCCTCACGGTCGGCGATGCCCCAGTTGCCGTTGAGCTGACGCCGATACTCGGTGCCGTACCCGGTCGACCCGCGGTAGTTGACGTCGACGACGGCAAATCCGCGCGTGGTCCAGTACTGAATCGCCAGGGCGAAGCCGGGATTGGTGGCGCTGGTCGGTCCTCCGTGGATGAACGTCACCAGCGGCGGCAGTTCATCCTCAGGTCCCGCAAAGTCGGGATTCGTGGGCGGATAGTAGTAGGCATGAGAAATCAGACCGCCGGCGGTGGGATACGTAATCGCTTCGGCTTGGGAGAAGTAAGCGGGGTCGAGTTCGGGGCTGGCCGAGGCGCGGATGGTCTCAACCTCGCCGGTATCGACGTCAATGGCCACAATCGCCGCGCCGACATCCGGTCCGGCGGCGGCGCAGATCACCCGCGGTCCGCAGGCAGCGGTGAAGTAGCCAAAGCTGTTGAAAGGCGTCTCGATCGGTCGGAGTTCGCCGACTTCAAGATCCACCACGGCGAGCTTGCGACCGTCGGCGTTGCCGTACTGCGCGACCAGGCAACACTCGTCCATGACGGCGTAGCTCGACATCGAGAATTCCCATTGCGGCTGGCCGAACTCCGCGTCCAAACTGACGACGGGTATCAGATCGCTGCCGTCGAATCGCTGGATGTTCCACCAACCCGAGGCGTCCGAGACGCAGAACAGCGTGCCGTCCGGCCCCCACTGCGGTTCGGTGATCGAAACGCTGCCCCGTGCGTCTCCGGCAATCCGCCGAGGTGAGAGCAGCGAACCGTTGGCGGCAACTTCGGCCAGCCAGAGTTCGGTCGCGTCCCAGGGCATGTTGGGATGGTTCCAGCAGATCCAGGCCAGCCGCCGGCCGTCGGGACTCAGCCGAGGAGACGAGCAGAAGTCAAAGCCCTCGTGCAGCCGGGTGATCTCTTCCCCATTCGCAGCGCTGCCGTCGATCGGAATCGAGGCGAGGTAGTTCTCCGCCTCCAGACCCTCGCGGCGATGATCCTCGGCCACGCAGATCAACCGTCCGCGCTCGTCGTCGATCGTCGCGTCCGCAAATCGAATGTCGATCTCGGGAGTCAGCAGCGTCGGAGCATCAGAGCCGTCCACGCTGCGCCGATAGAGACGCTGGTCGCTGAAGTTCGAGAAGTAGGCGACGCCGTTCGACACGGCCAACGACCCGCCGCCGTACTCGTGGACCAACGTGCGGGCGCTGAGGTCGGAGGTCGTGACCTCGCTCAGCTCGCCCGCTGTGGTGTACCGCATCGCCGCGTAGCGGCCTTGCTCGTCCGGCCGAGACTCGACCCAATACAGGTCGTCGCCGTCGACATCAAGCTCGTCGAACCTCAGCGCGCCTTGCGTAAGCATCTCCGTGGCGACCGGCGATTCCCAGGAGCCGTACGGCGCGACTGTTGGATTGCCCGAATGTTCACTCATCGTGGCCCCATCTCTCCAGAAACCTGCAATCATCGTAGGCGAGGATCCGAGATCAGCTCGCCCGGACACGCTGCGAGAGGGATGAGACGTGACCTCACAACGACCGGCCAGCGCCCGCACCACGATTGAGGCAGCAGCACAGGCCAATCAAGACCGCCGCCTGGTCGACGCTCCGCTGGCCGCCGATGTGCGCCTGCTCAGCAGTCTGCTGGGCAATACGATTCGGCGCGTCGACGGAGAAGAGGTGTTCAACGCGGTCGAGCAGTTGCGGGGGCTGGCTCAGCGTCGCCGAGGCATCCGCCAGGAACCGGAACCGCAGCTCACCGCCGAAATCGTGCAGCTCGTGCATAGCTGGCCGCTGTGGCTGGCGGCAGAGGTCGGCAACGCATTCCTGACTTACTTCTTGCTTACCAACACAGCCGAGGAAGCGCACCGGATTCGCCGCCGGCGGCTGCGCTCGAGCAACAGCCATGCCGCGCCGCGTTCGCTGCCCGCCGTGGTCGAACAGCTCCTCTCGCGCGGCATCGACGAATCAACGGTTCGCGAGCAGGCCGCAGGCATCCACCTGCAGCCGGTGTTCACCGCGCACCCAACGGAGTCTCAGCGACTGACCATGCTCGGCACATTGCAGGATTTGCACCGCCTGCTGCTCGACCGCGAACACGCGATTCCCTCGGATCTGGACGAGATCGACGCCGCCCTGCGCACGCATATCGAGGGCCTCTGGCAGGCCGATCACCTGCGCCATCGGCGTCCCACGGTGCTGGAAGAGTCACGGTTGCTGCTGCGCACCTTCGAGACCACGCTCTGGGACGCCGTGCCGGATGTGACCGGGCGATTCAGGCGCGCCACCGGCGTTACCGCCGAGGAAGCGCCTGCGCCGGTCATCCTCGGTTCGTGGATGGGCGGCGACGCCGACGGCAATCCGAACGTGACGCCGGACCTGACCTGGCAAACGGCCCTGACCATGCGCGCACGCGTCTTGCGGTTGCACCTGCAGGCCGTTCGCGCGATGGACACGATGCTGCCTCACTCCGTGCGCCGGGTCGCCGCTTCAGCCTCGCTTGAGGAGTCGCTGCAGCGAGACGCGCGGCGCATGCCGAGGGTCGAGGCGCGGCTCGAGCACCGCAACCAGGCCGAGCGGTACCGCCACAAGATTCGTTACATGGCAGCGCGGCTCGAGGCGACTTTGGAGGCGGACTACGCGCTGCTCGACACCCGGGCCGCAACGATCCACGACGCCAGGCTCAGCGCCGAAGAACCCGACGGCGCCGCCTACGACTCGCCCGGAGAATATGTCGAGGACCTCGAAGCGATTGCGGATAGCCTCAGGCTCCACGGAGCGAACGCCGGGGCCGACACCGTCGTGCAACCGCTGATTGATCGCGCCCGCGCGTTCGGCTTCCACCTGGCCACGCTCGACATCCGCGATCACGCCGACCGCTTTCACGCGGCAGCCGACGCCGTGTTGCGCGGTCTCGATATCCAGCCACCGGGTGGCAGCTACCTCGATCTCACCAAGGCCCAGCGCGAGGAGTTCCTCGCCCGCGAACTGGACCGCGACTACCTTCCGGTCGGCCACGCGATGTCGACGCACGACGACGAGACGCTGCGCCGATTCCGCACCGCCCGCCGAATCCAGCGCATCTGCGGGCCCGAAGCGATGCAGACCTGCATCGTCTCGATGAGCGAGACCGCCGCGGACGTGCTCGCCCCGGTGCTCGTCGCTCGTCAGGCGGGGCTGAACGATGTCAACCTGCGCGCGCCCGGCGGACAGATCAGAATCGCGCCCCTGTTCGAGCGCGTCGCCGACCTCGATCGCGCCCCGTCGGTGCTCCGCTCGCTGTTTTCGCACGACGCGTACCGACGGCATCTCAAGGCCCACGACGACCTGCAGGAAGTGATGGTCGGCTACTCGGACTCGGCCAAGGACGCCGGTGTGCTGCCCTCGCTCTGGGGCCTCTACCGGGCCCAGGACCTGATGCACGAAGTCGCGCGCGAGGCCGGCATCAACCTGATGTTCTTCCACGGCCGCGGCGGTACCGTCAGCCGCGGCGGCGGACCGTCGCACGACGCCATCCTCGCCCTGCCGCCGCACACGACCGAGGGCGGGATCAAGTTCACCGAGCAGGGCGAGATGATCCAGTTCACCTACGGCATGCCCGGGCTGGCGCGATGGAACCTGGAACAGACGCTGGCCGCGTCGCTAGTCAAACGCTTCGACCAGGACCACGGCGACACGCCGGACACCGAGCGCGAGCGTTATCACGCCGCCATGGACGAACTCTCGGAGATCGCCCAGGCGGCCTACCGCTCGCAAGTGGTCGAGAATGCCGACCTGCACGCCTACTTCCAGCGCGTCACGCCAATCGGCATGCTCGGCAATCTCGCGATTGGCTCGCGTCCGACGTTCCGTCCCGGTTCCGACGCCTCGCTGACCTCGCTGCGCGCCATTCCCTGGGTCTTCGCCTGGATGCAGACGCGACACGTGATCACCGGCTGGATGGGCGTTGGCACGGCCTTCGACGAGTTCATCAAGCGTCACGGCAACGCCGGTGAAGCGCTGCTCAAGGACATGCGCGACCGCTGGCCCTTCTTCGCCACCTTGCTCTCGAATGTCGAAATGGTCCTGGCCAAGGCCGACTTCGATGTCGCCGAGCACTACGCGCGCACACTTGGCGACGGTGACCTGGACCTGCGCACCTTCGGGCGCTTGCGCGACGAGTACGTGCGCACCGTAGACATGGTCAACCTGCTGTCCGGCCAGGAACGACTGCTCGACAAGTCGCCGGTGCTGCAGCGCTCCATCGCGCTGCGCAACCCGTATGTCGACGCCCTGAGTTTCCTGCAGGTCGACCTGCTCGGCCGCATTCGCGACCTGCCGGAGAGCGATCCGGAGTACGCGGACACGCTCGAGGCGATCCTGCGTAGCGTCAACGGCGTCGCCGCCGGCCTGCGCAACACCGGCTAGGCCGCTGCCTTAGCCGACCAGTTCCCAGTGCACCAGGGTGAACGGCTCGACCTCGTCGTTGCCCTCGTGATCTTCGAACACGGGGCGCACTTCCGCGCCGATCTCGACCGTCTGCATCGGGTCGCCGACGAGATTGCCGACCATGCGCACATTCTCGTGGTTGGGCAGTTCGACCAGGACGACGAGGTATGGGCACGAATCCTGCAAAGCAGGATGGACCGGGTGCCATACGCGCTCCCACGAGTAGATCCGGCCGTGGCCTTCGACCTCTCGCCAGCCCAGATCAAAGCTGTGGCAAATGTGGCAGACCCATTCGGGACCGAACTGGGGGCGATCGCACGTGTGACAGTGCTGGACGAAGAGCTTGTGGCGCTTCAGGCCTTCCCAGTACTCGGTGTCGAGCCCGTCAATGGACGGCGCGGGGGCAGGCATGCCCTCGCCCAGGTAGTAACGTCCAGGATTCGCCATTAGAGCACCGCCTCTGAACCGACGATCATGTCGGATACCGGTGTCACCATCGGACCCGAGGCGACCAGCGAGACGTTCACGTCATCGACCTGGTTACAGGACTCGCCTCGCACCTGCCGAACGGCCTCGATGTTCAGCTCCAGACCGTGCATGTAGCATTCGGCCAGGTTGCCGCCGCTGGTGTTGATCGGCATCTTGCCGCTCGGCGCGATCAGGTTGTCGAAGGTGATGAACTCGTTGGCTTCTTCGTAGGAAGTCAGCCCGTGCTCGATGATGCTCATCACCACGCCGCCGGTGAAGTTCTCGTAGACCTGCGCCACGTCGACTTCCTCTGGCTTGACCTGCGCCATGTCGTACATGCGCGGCGCCACCGTCTTGAAATTCGACGTCGCGTAGTCTGTCGCGTTGTGCGAGCCGGATCCGGCCCGGTTGCCCGAACCGACCGCGCCGCCGAGGAAGTAGACCGGCGTCTTGGCGAAGTCCTTGGCCCGGTCGGCCGAGACGAAGATCATCGCCGCGGCGCCGTCGTTCTCCTGGCAGCAGTCGAACAGGTGGAAGGGCTCCACAATCCACCGGGAGGCGTCATAGTCCTCGGGCGTCAGCGGCCGACCGTACATGACCGCTCGCGGATTGTTCTGGGCGTGGTGGTACGACGCCAGCGAACAGGCCTTGAGCGTGTCCTGCGTGATGCCGTGGTCGTCGAACAGTCGATGGACGCGCATCGCGAACGACTGCGCCGGTGACATCAACCCGTAGGGCGCGGTGTACGCCTGGTCGCCGCGGACGTGCGGCACCCGAGCGCCCTGACCGAAGCGGCCAAACTGCCCCTGCGCGAGTCCGCGGAAGACCACGACGGTATCGGCGAGTCCGGTTGCCACGGCCGACGCCGCGTGGGCGCAGGCTGCCGAACCGCCGCCGCCGCCGCCGCCCCACTCCATGTTGGAGAAGCGCAGATCCTTGATGTCCAGCGCCGCCGCGATCCGTGACGGGTCGTTACGGTCGTTGGAGTAAGACGCAAAACCATTGATTTCGCGCGGATCGATCCCGGCATCGGCGCTGGCCTTGAGGATCGCTTCGATCACGAGCTTGAACTCGGCGTCCGGGGAGCGGCCGCGCTTGTAGTAGGTCGTCTCGCCGACGCCGATAATGGCAGTTTCGCCACGCATCGTGCGGTTGCCCATCTCTTTTGTCCTTCCTTGCGAATCGTTGCTGGCAGTTTAGGGGATACCCGGGAATCGACGGTTACTGAAACACACCGGCGACGAGTGCCTCCGTGATCTCTTCGTCAGAGACCGAGAGAATCTCCGACAGCACATAGTGCGTGTGCTCGCCGATTGCCGGCGCGGCGCGTCGCAGCTTCGCCGTCCCGCCCGAGAACTTCGTCACCAGGCCGTCGTACGGCGTCGGACCCATCACCGAGTGGTTCAGCGTGACGAAGAAGTCCCGGTGCGCGAGCTGGGCGTCCTCATAGAGGTCCGACGGCCACTCGACCATCGACGCCGGCACGCCGGCGGCGGTCAGGCAATCGACCACCGCGTCCGCGGTTTGCGGCGCACACCACGCGGCGAGCGCCGCCTCGATCTCCGCCTTGGCGGCGACCCGGGCCGAGAGGTCGTCGTAGTCGGCGCTCGACCAGTGCTCCAGACCAGCCGCATCGCGAAGGGCTTGCCACTGTTCCGCGGTTTCGGTCGCGATCGCTACGTAGCGCTCGCCCTCACCGACGCGGAACACACCGTGCGGGGCCGCATACAGCGAGTCGTGGCCCGGCGCCTGCGCGATCCGGCCGTTCTCGATGTAGTCGAGCAGCAGCGGCGCGGCAAAATGAATCCCCGCCTCGCTCTGTGCCAGGTCGATGTACTGGCCCTGCCCGGTCCGGTCGCGGTGACGAATCGCAGCCGCCAACACGCCTGAACCGAAGCGCGGGTTGATGAAGTCCGTGTACGCGCCCCAGGTGCCCGCGGGTTGACGGTCGGGCCAACCCGTGATCCGGTGCAGACCCGACAGACAGGCGCCTTGCAGGCCGAACCCGGGATAACTCGACTCGGGTCCCGTTTGCCCGCGCAGGCAGGTGCTCAACATGATCAGCTCAGGGCGATCTTGACTGAGCGTCGCGTAGTCGAAGCCAAACTGCTTCATCGTGCCAGGCGTGAACGACTCGACGACCACATCGGCCCAGTCGATCAGTTGGCGGGCGTAGTCTCTTCCCTGCTCCGTGTTGAGCCGCAGGGCGACGCCGATCTTGGACGAGTTGAAGTTGGCCATGAACTGCGCCCGGTCCATGCCCGGCTCGTTGTCCTTGAACGGCGGCGCCAGGCGCAGCACATCCGGCCGCGTCGCCGACTCGATGTGCACCACGGTTGCGCCGTGGTCGGCCATCGACTTGGAGATCAGCGGACCCACGCCGACCCAGGCAAAGTCGGCAATCTTGACACCAGACAGCGCGCCGCCGTCCTCGCCCCGCACGCCGTTGGAGGAGACCGGCGGGCGCGCCGCCCGCCTGGACGCGCGGCCGACCTCGGCCAGCAGATGTTGGTCCTGGCCCAGCGTCGGCGCGGGCCGGTTGAGCTGCAGCGGCGTCTCCGAGAGCTTGGCGAACGGTCCCGGATAGCGGTGTCCGTCGATATCGACCCAGAAGTTCCGGGCGGCCAGATGCGTGTCGCTGGCGATCTGCTCCATCGTGTAGAGCGGGGCCATCATGAAGCTGTCGCGGACCGCCCGCTCGAAGCACTCGGCCATCGTCTTCTTGGCCACGAAGTGGTGCATATTCTCCGTCGCGATCACCACCTGCCGGCCCACTTCGGCCGGATCTTCCGTCACCAGGCGGGCGATGTTGGCGGCCCACTCGTCAATGTTTGCGCCCTCCAGCTCACCGATCAGCTCCCCCTCTTCCTCGATCCACTTCAAGACCAACGTCGAGTGGCGCAGCCCCAGACCGCCCGGCACGATGCTGAAGACGATGTAACCGTCGAGGCAGGGATGCACGCCCATCACGGCGCCGCCCATGTTGTCGCCGCCGATGTTACGCTGCGCGCAGGTACCCGGCGGATCGCCGCCCGTGTTCGGCGGGAACCCAGTTGCGTGCATCAGCGTCCAGACCACCGCCGCCTGCATCGACACATCGAGATGCTGTCCCAGACCCGACAGCTCGCGCTCGCGCAGGGCGATCGACGTATCGGCCGCTGCCTGCACGCCGGCATGAATCGAGGCCTGCGGAAATCCCACAGGCACCGGCGGCCGGTCGCCGTCGCCTTGCAGCCCGACCAGGCCGCCGGCGGACTCGATCGTCAGATCGGTCGCCGGCCGATCGGCATGCGGTCCGTCCTGTCCGTAGGGCGTGACCGACACGTAGATCAGTTCGGGATGTTCCTCCTGAATGTCCTCGTAGCCCAGGCCCCACCGCGACATGGTTCCAGGATCGAACGACTCGATCAGCACGTCGGCCGTCGCGAGCAAGGCGCGGAAGTCGTCGCGGCCGTGCTCCGAGTCCAGATCGACAACCACGCTGCGCTTGCCGAAGCCGACCGAAGCCCAATAGAGCGAGCGACCCGGCTCCGAGTCGCTAAACGGCGGCAGCCGACGCGCTTCGGCGCCCTCTGGCGGCTCGACCTTGATCACCTCGGCGCCCATGTCGGCGAGCACTCGACCCGCCATCTCTGCGCGGCGCGTCGCCAGATCGAGCACTCTCACCCCGGCCAACAGCGTGTCCGACCCTGCAGTCGTCATCCTCGAACTCCGATCCTGTGTGTGTCACAGCAGGCGCGAACGCGAACCTCGCGCCCTCGCGGACACCTCACCACGTGGCGCGGCGCGATGCCACAGATTGTCAATCAAGATACTGAAGAGCGTGCGTTAGAGAACCAGGAACATTCGGACCAGCACCGAAAACACGCCGAACAGCAGCAACCCGCCCAGCACCCACCACAACAGCCTGGGCGCATCCTCGCGCGGCTCGTCCGCCCGATTGCGATGGTCAATCCAGCGGGCGTGCCGCTCGGGCGGACGCCGCCTCGCGCGCGGCGAGTCGGGCGCAGGCGGCGGCCAGACGTCCCGTCCTGAGCCGGACTGCTCGGGCATCTCGTCGTCCTCGCCTGCGTTTCCGATCCGGGCGTGCCGCCAGTCTAGCCAAGCAGTAGCGACCGCTCGCCTGTCCCTCGCGCCCTGCGATCTGCGCATAGCGGCGCTTGCCTCTAGTCTCTCTCCTGAGGCCTGAACGGGCCATCATGGCAACCGGAGATGCGGAGCCGCACGTGACCAGCATTCTCGTCACTTCCACGCTGCCCGGCGACGGCAAGTCGGTCGTCGCCGCCGGTCTCGCCGCAGCGCTGCGAGCGACCGGCGCGACCGTCCGTCTGGAACGGGTCGACGACTCCGACTCCGCCGCCGCAGACGCGGAGCAGCTCTCGCGAGTCAACGGCGTACGCGGCAGCGCTCGTCCGATCGCCGCCGGCGATGTCGAGTCCGACACCGACCACATCGTGATCGAGGCCTCGAGCGCCGAAGGCGTCGAACGTGATCGGACGGTGCTCGTGATCCGCCACGGCGAGGCCGACGATGAGACCGTTTCACGGGCGCTGGACACGCTCGATCCCGATGTCGTGGTGGTCAACGCGGTCCCCGAGCACGGCGATGCCGAAGCGGCCTCGCGAGTCAGCGGGCTTGGCGGCGGCGATGTGCGCGCGCTGCCCCAGGACCGGCACCTTGCGGCGCCGACGGTCGCTGACATCGCCCCGGCTATCGACGGCGATCTCTCCGGCGATGCGGCGTTGTTCGCCGAAGCCTCCCGCGACCTGGTGATCGGGCCGGTCAGCGCACACGAAGGCATGGATTACTTCCGCAAGTACCCAGACAAGACGCTGATCACACGCCACGACCGGATCGATATCGCCCTGGGCGCGCTCGACTACGAGCCGCTCTGCCTGATTCTCGCCGGCGGCGAGCCCACGCTGCCCTACGTCGCGCAACGCGCCGAACGTGAGTCGTTCGCCTTGATCACGACCGCAATGACCACGCTGGAGACGGTCGAAGCGATCGGCCCGCTCTACGGTCGCTCCGCCTTCGTTGGCCGGCGCAAGCTCGACACCGCCGTCGAGCTGGTCGGCGGCGCGCTCCCGGTGGATACCCTGGCCTAACGCTTGAGCGCCAGGGTCAGACCGTCGCCAACGGTCAGTTGCACCGAGTCGACCCGTGGATCGTCGGTCACGCGGCGGTTGAACGCGTCAATCGCCTTCGTGTCCGGGTCGTTCGCATCGGGATTGGCGACCTGACCGCCCCAGAGCGTGTTGTCGACTGCGATCAGCCCGCCCGGGCGTACCAGCTCCAGCGCGGCTTCAAAGTAGCTCCAGATCGGTTCTTTGTCCGCATCGATGAAGGCGAAGTCGAACGGACTGCCGCCTTCCCGGCGCAGCCGGCCGAGCGTGTCCAGCGCAGGACCGAGCCGCAGCTCAATCTTGTCGGCGACGCCGGCGTCGGCCCAGTAGCGGCGCGCGATCGAAGTCCACTCCTCGCTCACGTCGCAGGCGACCACGCGGCCATCGACGGGCAACGCCTGGGCGACCGCCAGAGCCGAGGCGCCGGTGAAGGTGCCAATCTCCAGGGTCCGGCGCGCGCCGACCAGCCGGACCAACCAGCCAAGCAGCCTCGCCTGGTCTGCGCCAATCTGCATCCCGCCGGCGGGCAACGCCGAAGTCTCTTCGCGAAGTCGCCGCCAGGTATCGTCCTCTCTGGTCGAGGCCGCTTCCATGTACGCGGCCAGTTCCGAAGTTACGGTGATCGAGCGGATAGAAGTCATTAGGGTCACGCTAACCGAAGCATCAAGGGTTCCCTCTGTGCTTGCGCCTTAAACAATTCCCGATAACACTATCGACTTAGTCGATTCAATTCCCGACACGTCTGACATTCCGGAGAGGGTAGGGACATGAGCAACGACAAGCCCAAGACCAAGGTTCAGATCGCCAAGGCGATTGAGGACAAGACCGGGATCGCCAGCCGAGATGTGTCCGAGGTCCTGGACGGGCTCGCCGATGTCGTGTTGGAAGACCTGTCGCAGGGCGGCCCGGGTTCGGTCACGGTCGCCGGATTGATCAAAGTGGACATCGTCCCGCAGACGGCGCGTCCCGAACGCCAGGGCCGCAACCCCGCCACCGGCGAGGCGATCACGATCGCCGCGCGTCCGGCCCTGGATCGCGGCAAGGTACGCGTGCGTGCGCTGAAGCGCCTCCGCGACGTGCTCTAGATCCACCCTCCGAGTCGCCCATGTCTCCCCTTCCCGCTTCGAACGATGCCGGAAGGGAGTTGATTGAGCGGCTGGCTCCGCATCAAGACGATCTGGCCAGGCACGCGATCACGCACGATCGCGAGGCCTCGTTCCCGTTTGCGTCCTTCGAGCTGCTGCGCGATATTGGCTGGTTCTCCGCGCCCATTCCACGCGAGTACGGCGGCTCCGAGTGCTCGCTCGCCGATCTCGTCGCCGCTCAGACGGCGCTGGCCAGACTCGACATGGCCCTCGCGTTCTCTTGCGGCATGCACCTCATGTCGGTCGGTTCTGAGCGCGCCAATCGCACCTGGCCCGACCAGTTGCGCGAGCGCATCTTTCACTCCGTCGTGGAGGAAGGCGCGCTCTGCAACCAGGTCGCCACGGAGCCCGATCTCGGATCGCCCCAGGGCGGCGGACGCCCGCAGACCACACTCACTCCCGACGGTCCGGGCCGCTGGCGCATCAACGGCCGCAAGTCCTTCACCACGCTCGCTCCGGCGCTGACCTGGTTTCTCACTTACTGCGCCATCGAGGACGGCTCGGGCATGCTCGCCCGCGTCGCCGTACATCGCGACTCGCCCGGATTGCGGATTGAAGAGACGTGGGACGTCGTCGGGTTGCGCGCGACCGGATCGCACGACGTCTGGTATGAGAATGTCGCGGTGACGGACGACGAGTTTCTGGTTCGACAGGATCCGTCCCGAGCCGGTCAGCGTCACGGTGACTTCGCCTGGTTTGCCCTGCTGGTCGCCGCGGCATCGCTGGGCGTCGCCGAGGCGGCGCGCGATTACACCGTCGAGTTCGCCCGCCACCGCCGACCCGGAGGCGCGCCGGGTCCAATCGGCAGCATCCCGACCGTGCGCGCCCAGGTCGGTGAGATCGACCTGCGGTTGATGTCGGCGCGGGCGCTGCTGCACGAGACGGCATCGGCCTGGGACCAACTCGACCACGAGGCCCGGGGATCGCTCGGCCCCCGCGTTGCCGCGGCCAAGTTGCACGCCGGGGACATCGCCGTCGACGTGGTCGACCGCTGCATGAGGCTGGTCGGCGGCGTCTCTCTGCATCGCTCGCAGCCTCTGGAGCGCTACTACCGCGACGTCCGCGGTCCGCTGCACAATCCGCCCATCACCCCGCGCGGACTCGAACTGATCGCCGCCGACGCACTTGATCCACTGCCCGAGTTCGACTGACTGTCACTTCTTGAACGTCGACGTCAGCCGCCGCGCGATCCCCAGCCGATGCTGATCGGCCCCGCCGTTGCTCAATGACATCCAGCGCAGTTCTCGCGACCAGCGTTCCAGTGGCAGGTCCGCGGCGCCGCCCGCCGGACCGTGCAGGTCCATCGATCGTCCGACGACGGCGATGGCCGAGTCGAGTGCGAATGCCAGAGACGCCAACGCCAGCTCTTCGACATGGTCGGCTGCAGCGATGTACAGCGCGCGCGAGGCGGACGTAGCAATCTCGTTGTCGGCCAGCGCCAGCCTGGCGCGCTCGCCCTGCGCCAGCGGCGCTCCATGTTCCCGCTGCGACCAGACCGCGCCGCGGCACATGTCCTGTGCTGCGGACGCGATGCCCGTCAGATGCGCCGCCGTGAACAGTCGTCGCCGCAGCCCCAGGTCGTTGGCAAAGGCCGGACCCTGCGATGGTGCGCCAAGCAGATTCGACTCCGGCACCTTCACCGCCGACAGGTTGAGCTCCATCGTGTCGCGACCGGCGGCCAGCGTCGGCCAGGGCCGCCAATGCTGGAACCCCACCCGATCGCTCTCCACGACGATCGCCGACACGCCCGACCGCTCGCCCGGTGTTTCTTCCGTGTTGCAGTAGACGATGCCAAAAGCGGCATCCGCTGCGTCGGCCACGAACAGCTTGGTCCCGTCCAGCATCCATCCGAGCGGGTGCTTCAGGGCCCGGATCCTTACGCCGTCCGTCGGCAGATACTCGAGATCGAGATCGTCCAGTCCGCGGAAGCAGGTCACCTCTCGGCGCAGCAGCGGCATCAGGAACCGCTCTTGTTGGTCGGCTGTCGCCGCATAGAGCTGGTGCGGCGGATCCGGATCGAACAGGCCGTACGCCGGATTGAGCAGTCCCGCCCGATGCTGGGACAGCTCTTCCGCGATCCGCAATCGATCAGCGTCGGGAAGGTCGATCTGCGGTCCAACTGCCGCCTGGCGCGGCGCCATCAGGTGATCGATACCGAGCTCTCCGGCGCGGTCCAGTAGCGCCGCGAACACGTCAGCCGGCAGCCGATGCGCATTCGGCTCGATCCGCCGCTCCTGCAGCCAGACCTCCTTGCGGACGAAGCGGCGAACGGCCTCAAGGATGAGATCGAGTGCTTCGCTCACGCTTCACCATCCAACCAGCGACGCGCAGATCCCGTCGCTCAGCCGAGCGCGCCGCTCTCGGCCAGCGCCGCGATCTCGTCGTCGGACAGGCCGACCTCGCGCAACACGTCGTGCGTGTGTTGCCCGGTTTTCGGCGCGGGTCCGCGCGGCCCGATGTCCGCGCCCTCGATTTCGAACGGCGTGTTGAGCGTGCGAAATCGGCCCTCTGACCCGTCAATTACGCTCCACGCATTCATCTCTTCCATCTGCGGGTCGTGAATCAGCTCCGGCAACTCGGCGACCGGCGCCCAGGTCAAGGCCTCGGCGTCCAGCAGTGGAACCCACTCGGCCAGCGTCTTCGAGCGGAATGTCGAGGCAATCTCGGACGTCAACTCGTGCGAATGCTCCATTCGGCTCAGCAACGTCGCGTAGCGCTCGTCGGCCAGCAGATCGACGCGGCCCAGCGCGCGGCAAGCCGGCGCCCAGTATCGATCCCCGGTCGGCATGACCAGCATCAACCAGCGGCCGTCGCCGGTCTCGTAGGAGTTGAACAGCGGATTGCCCGGCTGCAACCGATCGATCCGCTGCGGTTGCTGCTCCGTAATCAACGCCGCCGATACGTCCGCCCCGATCGTCCACGCGCCGGTCCGCTGCAGCGTGACTTCAACGTACTGTCCCTCCCCGGTGCGATCGCGAAGCCGTAGCGCCGCCAGCGCGCCGGCGAGCAGGTTCAACGCCGTCGCGTGATCGCCCTGTCCCGGACGGCAGGGCATCGGCGGACCGCCGGGCTCGCCGATCAGACTCATGATCCCCGAACGCGACCAGAACGCCGAGTAGTCGAATGCCGTCTTCGCGTTGTCCGGCCCGCGCGTCCCGTAGCCGGTCAGCACCACGTAGATCAGACCCGGATTGACGTCCTGCAACGATTCGCGGGTCAGGTCGTAGCGGGCAATGCGCGGAGCGGTCAGGTTGGTGATGAAGATGTCGGCGTCGGCGACCATCCGCTTGGCGACCTCGCTCGCGCCCGGACGCTCCAGCGAGAGCGCGACCCCGCGCTTGCCGCGGTTGTCCAGCTCGAACGCGGCATCCACGTCTGTCTCGGGGTCGAAGTCTGACTTCTGGCCCCGCATTAGCGTGGTGCGCCAGGCGTCGCCCACGGGATTCTCGACCTTGACGACATCGGCGCCCAGATCGGCCATCAATGCGGCCGCCGACGGCGCCGCCAACCAGTTCGCAACCTCCACGACCCGAATTCCCTCGAGCGGCGCAACCATAGCCAGACCCTTCGTTAACTTGCAGTCCGATCCTACTTGCCGCGACACCGATTCAAGATCAATAGGAGCCGACCATGCAACACCGACCAACCGCCTCTCGGATACCCGACCCCGGAATCCGCGAACTGTTCACTCGCGAAGCACGCTGGCAATCCTGGCTCGATGTCGAGGCCGCATTGGCGCGGGCCGAGGCCGAACTGGACATGATCCCCGCCGACGCGGCCGTGCAGATCGCCGAACACTGCCGGCTCGAGTTGCTGGACATGGAGAAGATCGAAGCGATCCTGGCCGTCACCGCGCACCCGCTGGTGCCGTTGATCTGGGAGCTTGACCGCGTCCTCGGCGACGAGATCGGCGGCTACGTCCACTGGGGCGCGACGACGCAGAACATCACTCAGACCGGCGACATCCTGCAACTGCGCCGGGCGCACGGGATCATCCTTGGCCAGATTGGGCACCTCCTCACCCTGCTCGCGCCGCTGGCTGAGCGTCACGCTGACGATCCCTGCGCCGGACGCACGCACGGTCAGCATGCGGTCCCGGCGACCTTCGGCTACAAGGTCGGCGCATGGATCGATGAACTCTGCCGCCATGTCGAGCGGCTGCGGGACGCCGAGCCGCGCATCTTCGTGGCCATGCTCGGCGGCGCCGCCGGCACGCTCGCCTCCTTCGGCGCACCCGGTCTTGCCGTCCAGGAAGGCATGGCCCGATACCTCGACCTGTTGCCCATGCCCGTCCCCGGACGCACCAGCCACGATCATCACGCCGAGTACGCAGCCATCCTGGCCATGCTCGCTGCCACCTGCCGCAAGATCGCCGACGAGACCTACACGTTGATGAAGCCCGAGTTCGGCGAGATCGAGGAGCCGGTCCCGCCCGGCACCGTCGGCAGCAGCACGATGCCACAGAAGCGAAATCCGAAGCTCTCGCAAGACATCCGCGCCGCAACCGCACAGGTCACGACGCTGTTCCCGCTCGCCCTCGACGCCATGCGCACGGAGCATGAAGCCGACGGCTCGACCAGCGTCATGATCGAACGCGTCGTCCACGGCTCAATCGAGCTGGTCGGCGACATCCTCGCCCGGATGATCGTGCTGTTCGACGGTATCGACGTGAAACCGGAGCGGATGAGACAGAATCTCGATCTCTCCGGCGGCCTGATCATGAGCGAGCGGATCATGCTCGCACTCGGCGAGCGGGTCGGACGACAGCGCGCCCACGACATTGTCTACGAGCACGCGCAGGACGCCGCCGTGCAACACACATCGTTCCGCGACCTGCTGGTTGCCGACGAGGAAGTCCGCCGGCATCTGTCCGAGCAGGAGCTGGACGAACTGCTCGATCCCGCCGGCTACACCGGCGCCTGCGCCGAGATCGCCCGAGTTCAGGCCCAACGCGCGCGTGAGCTCGCCGAACGCCTAGACTCGGCCCAGAACTAAGCAGCAGAACGGCAGAGGAGGCTCGCCATGCTGAAGTGGGTCGTTCCGGTTATCAAGCAGGAGGGTGTCGATCGCGAAGCCTTCTACGAATTCTGGCGCTGCGTCCACGCGCCGCACGTCGCCAATCTGGCTAAGCCCGAGCGTTACTGCATCACGTTCTTCGAGAGCGCCGCATCGCTGGGCGGCGCGCCGGCGGCGGACGAGATGGCATACGACGGTCTGGCCGAGCTGTGGTTCCGCGACTTCGATCACTTCAACGACGCATTCGGCGACCACCGAGGCGCGCTGCGTACGATTGACGGCTTCAACCAGCTCACGGAGCCACTGTCGGATTCGCTCTTCACGACCGAGCGCATCTACGTCGACGAGCCGACATCGGAAGAAACGATGAAGTGGGTCGCGTTCGTCAAGCGGGGCGAGGACGTGAGCCGCGAGCAACTGTTCCACGCCTGGCACGACGGTCACTCGCCGCGCGTGAGCAAGACCATTGCCCGCGCCGAGGGCCGCTGCCTGCGCTACACGACCTCGCACGCCGACCAGGGCGCGTCCGGCGGTCCCTGGGACGGCATCGCCTCGCTCTGGTACACCGACGCCGACGCCGCAGCGCGAGGCTTGCCGCCCTCCGTCGAACCGGGCGACCCATTCCCGCCGCTGATCGATGCCTCTGCCACGGTGATCCTGCAGGGTCGCGAAATCGTCGTCGTCTCCTAAACTCAACACAGACCGACACGAACGGAGCCGCTGATGAGATTCGGAATCTTCTACGAACACCAACTGCCCAAGCCCTGGAGCGAGGGTCAGGAACAGCAACTCTTCCAGGACGCCCTCGATCAGGTTGAACTCGCCGACCAGCTCGGCATCGACCACGCCTGGGAGGTCGAGCACCACTTCCTCGAGGAGTACTCTCACTCCTCCGCGCCCGAGGTCTTCCTCGCCGCCGCCTCGCAGCGCACGCAGAACATTCGCCTCGGACACGGCATCGTGCTGATGCCGCCCGGCTACAACCACCCCGCTCGAGTCGCCGAGCGTATCGCCACGCTCGACCTCGTCTCCAACGGCCGCGTCGAATTCGGCACCGGCGAGTCGGCCTCGCGCGCCGAACTCGAGGGCTATCGGGTCAACCCCGAAGAACGCCGCTCGATGTGGCTCGAGACCGTCGAGCAGGTCGCCAACATGCTGGCGATGAACCCCTACCCCGGCTACGAGGGCAAATACTTCTCGATGCCGACCCGCAACGTGGTCCCCAAGCCGGTGCAAAAGCCGCACCCGCCGCTCTGGGTCGCCTGCTCCAACCGCGACACGATTCACCTCGCCGCCAAACTCGGCATCGGCGCGCTGACGTTCGCCTTCATCGACCCGGCCGAGGCCGAGCACTGGGTCAACGACTACTACGAGACGATCAAGACCGAGTGCGTGCCGATCGGCCACACCGTCAACGCGAACATCGCGATGGTCTCGTCCTTCTCGGTCCACCCCGACGCCGACGAGGCCGAACGCCGAGGCGGCGACGGCTTCCGCTTCTTCCAGTTCGCCCTCGGCCATCACTACGCCGCCGGCATGCACAAGCCGGGCCGGACCAACATCTGGAAGGCCTGGGAACAGCTCCGCGAGACCTGGCCGCGACAGGGCGGCGAAGGTGGCATCGGCACGCCGGACGAGCTGCGCGAGCACCTGCGCATCTTCTCCGACTGTGGCGTCGACCAATCCGTCTTCATCCAGCAGGCCGGCAACAACCGCCACGAGCACATCTGCGAGTCGCTGGAGATCTTCGCCCGCGACGTGATGCCCGAGTTCAAGGAGTTCGAGGCCGAGCGCGTCGCCAGGAAGGAAGAGGAACTCGCGCCCTACATCGAGGAAGCGTTCAAGCGCAAAGCCGAGCGCAACGAGATGATGGCCGAACTCTCCGACGAGGACATCCCCGTCTACCCGCCCTACGGCTTCGACGTGGTCTCCAGCTCCAACCGTCTCAGCGAGGAGTATCACCACGAAGAGGCCGAGAAGCGAGCTCGCGAGCAAGCTGCGCGCTTCGAGGAGATGAAGAAGACGGCCAACCTCGCCGTCGAACTGGGGGCGACCGACTAGTCGCGGGAGTCAACCTGCGAACGCAGGAATGCGGTCACCAACTCCGCCGTCCGCTGCGGATGCTGGACGTGGGGGAAGTGACCGCAGTCGTCCCAGACGTGGACCTCCGCGTCGGCGAAGGTCTCACGTTGCCGCTCGGCGTAGCGCCAACTGATGAACGGGTCCTTGCGGCCGTAGATCACGAGCGCCGGCAGGTTGCGGGGCGATAGCGCTTGCCGCAGGATGTGCCCTTCGTCGAAGTCCGTGTTCCGGTACAGCTCCAGCGTCACCCTCCGCGTATCGCGGTCGTCTTCCGTGATCAGTTCGTCCAGCCACTGCGGATGCAGCCCGCGCGGATTGCCCCAGCGCATGAACAGCTTGAAGGCGGGTCGGGTCGTGATCGCCTGCAGAATCTCGCCCGCGTACCTGGTGCGCCAGATGTTGGCGACCAGGTTGCCCGGATAGTCCTCCAGCACGCCGCCGTCCAGCAGCATCACCGACGCGCACTTGTCGGGGTTCATCGCCGCCCACAACAAGCCGGTCTGGGAATGAAAACTGTGCATCAGCAGATGTACTCGCTTCAGGCCCAACTCGCCCAGCGCCGGCGTCAGCCAGGTCTGGTAACCCTCAATCGAGTAGGGAAAATCCTCGGGCTTGTCGGCCCGGCCGAAGCCCGGCAGATCGATCGCGACGACTCGCATGACTTCGCCGATCGCCGGCATCACAAACTGGAAGTCACGGCCCGATCCCGGCACCGAGTGCAAGCAGACAACCGCTTCTTCGCCGTCGCCGTCTCCGGCCTCGGTGACCACTCCGGCAACGCCGTTGATCGCGAGCCGCGACTCCCGCAGTTCAGCCATCGGTTGTCCTTGCCGCGGTCGGTGGATCGGTCGGTGCATGTACCGGCGCCGGCCGCTCGCCGCCGTTGGCGGATGCTGGCAACTCGGCCGTGATTGGCGCCACACACCAGGGACAGATCTTCCAGCTCGGGTCCAGCACGCGCTCGCAACCGTCACAGGGCATGCGCAGTGTCAGCCCGCAGCGCGGGCAGGCCAGGAAGTCGGCCAGGATCTCGTAGCCGCAGCGCGGACACGGTGGATTCTGCTGCAACTCTCGCGTCAGCGCCGTCGACTCCAGCCGGTGCTCCTCCGCCTCCTGCAGCGTCAGCGGCGGGCGCAGCACGCGGTACACGACCAGACCAGGGAAATTGAAGATCAGCACGATCAGCGTGAACACAAGCTGGGCCATCGGCTCGGTCGTGCGCTGATGAATGTCTCGCGCCGTCCAGACCACCGCCGACAGCCAGAGCACGACGAAGTACGCGCCGACGATCAGCGCGAGAATCAAGCCGGTGTTTTCGGGTGATCCCCCGGGCCAGGAGATGCCGACGCCGTCGAGCATGGATCGCCTCTGTTGTCATCCCCCGCTGAGGCCACTATAGGCCGAACTCGCCGTTATGCTCGCTGCCATGAGCGATTTCCCCGCCTCGCCGCTGACCTCGATCGATCTCGAGCACCTCAACGACGCGCAGCGGGCGGCAGTCACCCATCCGCACGGACCATTGCTGGTCATCGCCGGCCCCGGCTCCGGCAAAACGCGCGTGATCACCCATCGCATCGCCTGGCTGATCGAGCAGGGCACGCCGCCCTGGCGCATCCTCGCCGTCACCTTCACCAACCGCGCCGCCCGCGAGATGCGCTCGCGCCTGGAGTCGCTGATCGGAACCGACGATAGCGACAAGGTCTGGCTCGGTACGTTTCACCGCATCTGCGTGCGCATGCTGCGCTCTCAGGGCCAGGAGATTGGCGTTCCCCGCAACTTCGTCATCTTCGACAGCGACGACCAGATGCAGGTCGTGCGCAGCGCGCTCAAGGACCTGCAGATCGATCCCAAGCAATATCCGCCGCGCGCCCTGCTCAGCCGCATCTCCCGGGCCAAGTCGGAGGGAACCTCCGAGCAGGACTTCGCCGCCTCGACCGGGTCTTACTTCGACGAAATCGCCGGCCGCGTCTGGGCCCGCTACACCTCCCAGCTCAATGAAGCCGCCGCGCTCGACTTCGACGACCTGTTGCTCAAGACGCTCGACCTCTTCGAGGTCGACTCGGTGCGCCGCACCTACGAAGAGCGATTCGACCACGTCCTGGTCGACGAGTTCCAGGACACCTCCACGATTCAGTATCAACTCGCTCGCGCCTGGTCGGCCGGCAGCGGCAACCTGACCGTGGTCGGCGACCCGGATCAATCGATCTACTCCTGGCGATCTGCCGATATCCGCAACCTCAACTACTTCGTCCGCGATCATTCGGACGCCACCGAAGTACAGCTCAACAACAACTACCGCTCGACCCAGCAGATCCTCGACGCCGCCAACGCCGTCATCGATCGCGCCTCGAACCGGATCAAGCGCCGCCTGGTCACCGACAACCATGACGGGCCGCTGCCGCGATTGCACGAGGCCTACAGCGAAAGCGACGAGGCGGAGTACGTCTCCGGCTACGTCGAGCGCGGCCTGCGCGACGGTTCGATTCGCTCCGGCGACGCAGCCGTCCTGTACCGCACCAACGCCCAGTCGCGGGCCATCGAGGAGTCGCTGGTCCAGCACGGCATTCCCTACCGACTCGTCGGCGCGACTCGCTTCTACGACCGCCGCGAAGTCCGCGATCTGCTCGCCTACCTGCGCCTCGTGCGCAACCCGTCCGACGCCGTGGCCTTCACCCGGATCGCCAACGTGCCTACTCGCGGAATCGGCGCGCGGACGCTGGAAACGCTCATCGACTGGGCCGCGAACCACACGAGGTCACCGTTTCAGGCCGCAGCCGCCGCAGCCGGCATCGACTCCGACGCCCTCGGCGGATATCTCAAACCGCCGGACGTCTCGCGTCGCGCCGCCGCCTCGCTCAAGGAGTTCGTCACCCTGATTGAGGAGGCCCGCGCGCAGGCGTCGCGCGAGCCGCTCGCCGATGTCCTCCGCGCCATCCTGGTCAAGACCCGCTACCGGGAGTGGCTGGTCAGGCAGTCGGACACCGAGACCGAGGCGGAGAGCCGTTGGGAAAACGTCCAGGAGTTGATCACGGTCACCGAAAATTACGCGGAAATCGCCCCCGGAGCCGCCCTGGACGCATTCCTCGAGGACGTGGCTCTGGTCGCCGATGTCGACGACCTGCCCGACGGTCCGCCCGACGCCGTCACCCTGATCACCTTGCATCAGGCCAAGGGCCTGGAGTTCCCCGTCGTCTTCATGGTCGGCATGGAAGAGTATCTGCTGCCCCACCAGCTCTCGATGGACGATCCGAACCAGCTCCAGGAAGAGCGCCGCCTCTGTTATGTCGGCATGACCCGCGCGATGCGCGAACTCCACTTGCTCTACGCCTTCCGACGCGCCTTCCAGGGTCGCAGCGGCCACAACCCGCCCTCCCGCTTCCTCGCCGACATTCCCGAAGAGCTGCTGCAACGCCACCAGCGACAGCAGGCGCGCGTCGGTGAGGATGTCCGACCCGCCCGCAACCGCACCGTCCGCTGGGACGACTTCGATTCCGTTGACGCCGAACCGGTCACAGCGCCCAGCGTTGGACTCAAAGAAGGCGACGAAGTCTCGCACGAGATCTTCGGCGACGGCGTCGTACTCTCCTTGCGCGCGATCGGCCGCGACGCCGAGGTCACCGTCCGCTTCGCCGACACCGGCGTCAAGCGGCTGCTGGCATCGATGGCCAACCTCACTCGGGCCTAGCGCGCTCTGCCCGTTCCGCCGTCCGGACACCGCGCTCGAACGCGCCCAGCGCGTCTCGCAGCGCGTCCTCCGCCGACACGTCCAGTTCGCGCGCTTCCTGCACCAGGTCGAGCAACCGCTCGCCCAGATCGGCGCTGGCGGCCGAGTCGCGTTCAAACCCGTTGCGCTGCGCCCGACCCAGGATCGACTGCGCCCGCGCCAGCGCCGGCAGCGTTCTCGGCACGCCGTCCAGCACCGACTCTCGATTCGGCCGCTCTCGCGCCTTGAGCTTCTCCCACGCCCCTTCAACCAACTTCGGCGTGTCGGCTATGCCGTCCCCGAACACATGCGGATGCCGCCGCACCAGCTTGGCCCGGATCCCCTCCGACACGTCGTCCAGCGTGAACTGTCCAGCCTGTTCCGCCAGCTTCGCGTGTAGCACGACCTGCATCATCAGGTCCCCCAGCTCCTCGCAGAGTTCGGCTGGCTCGCCTGCCGCGATCGCCTCGAGCACCTCGTACGTCTCTTCCAGCAGATGCGGCCGCAGACTCTCGTGCGTCTGCGCGTTGTCCCAGGGACAGCCGTCGACCGGATCCCGCAACCGATCCATCACCCCCCGCACACCGTCGGGCGCGTGGCGCACGTCAAACAACGGAACCGGCTCCAGCACGAGCGCCACCGCGTCTGGCGCCAGATCGTCCAGGGCGTCGGACAGCGTGGCCTCGCGAACCCGGAACGTCGTGTCGATCACGCGGAGCGGATGCTCGCCCGGATAGTGCCGCAGCGCCTCACCCAGCTTCGACCGATCGTCGATCAACACAACGAGCCTGCCGGTCGTGATTGGCTGCTCCTCGGCGGTCGCCCTCGTCACCGTTAACGTCGGTTCGCTCTCCAGACCGGCCGCTTCGATGATCTGGGACAGGCTCACGGACATTGACGATCTCCGGCTGGCGATACGCTCAGGCTTGACATATGAAGCCTATCGCCCGCATCTCGCCGACCCGCCCGCTCGCCGCCCTGGCGCTGGTCGCACTCGCGCTCGCGCTGTTCACCCTGCCCGTCGCCTTCACCGTCCGCTATGCGACGACATCCGCCTCCTGGTGGGAGCGCGGATTCGAGAAGTACGACGCCACCCGTCGCACCGGACTGCCGCAAGACGAGGTCCTGCGAATCGCCCAAGAGACACGCGACTACCTCACCAACGACATGGAACGCCTCAGCGTCAACGTAGATGGCGAGCCCTTCTACTCGGAGCGCGAAATCCTCCACATGATTGACGTCAAACGCCTCATGGCTCGCACCTTCGACGCCGGCTGGGCCGCGCTGGGCTACATCGTTGCCTTCGTCGGCTTCGTCATCTGGCGGCATCGCCGCCGCGCCCCGAAGGTGCTGGCTCGCTCAATCCTGTCCGCTTCGGGCGTGGTTGCGCTGTTGGTCGTCGTGCTGGGCGTCATCGGCATCGCTGGATTCGACGCCGCCTTCCGCCAGTTTCACCTCATCTTCTTCACCAACGACCTCTGGCAGCTCAGCTCCCGCGACGGACTGATCCAGCTATTCCCCCAGGGATTCTTCTTCGACACCACGATGCTGATCGGCGGCGTCACGCTCGCCGTCGACGTCACCCCGGCATTGTTCGCCGGCATCTACGAGTGGCGTCAGCGACAGAGGCTGACGCCCGTCTAGGAGTCTCCGTCCGACGACGCGACGACGCCCGCTTCGTACCAACCCGACGCGAAGAGCAGACCGTCATGCCGCACGACCCAGGTGTGCTTCTGCTCCTGCTCACCGCTATCGGGATTGAGGAACACGTAACCGACCCATCCGCGATCTTCAATCGCGATGAATTCCTCTCGGAAGTGGCGCCCGGTCACATCAGGCCCGCCGTCCAGCAAGTTCCCTCCTATCGGCAAGTAGGGGTGCGCCAAACGAGTGCCGTCGAGTTCGTAGATGCTCACGTACCACTCGCCATCCACGCTCTCGGGAGAGTTGTAGTGCTCCAGCGTCGCCTCACGCCCCAACGCCTGATACATCGCCAGCGCCCGCTCGACAAACGACTGAGCGAAGGCGCCCGGCGCGTGCTCTCTCGACGGTCCGTCTTCGTACCAACCGGAGCCAAGCACGATCCCGTCGTGGCGCACGACCCACGAGTGCTTGAGCTGCACCGCGCCCGTTTCGGCGTTTACGTGCAGATAGTCCACCCAGCTTCCTTCTTCGGTTGCCGCCCCAATCAGGACCAGCGGGATCGGATAGCCGTCGGGACCGACGATGTCGCTCGCCGATTGTCCCAACCGCGACGCAATCCGGTGCGCGATGTAGGTGTCGTTTTCGTCGTAGGCGAACAGGTACCACTGACCGACCATGCTCTCCGCAGAGTTGTAGTAGCGCAGCATCTCGGACCGGCCGTGGCGCTCGTAGTAGTCAACCGCCTCAGCGACATAGAACTGCGTGTATGCGCCAGGATCGGAGATATCCGGCGCGGCCGCCGACCCGCCCACGGCGAACACGTTGCTCGAGTACCACCTGCCCGGTTCCGTCGGAATGGGCAGGAAGCGGGCATCGGGCGTGTGCGTCGTCCACTCATCTGCGCTCATCCGCGCCTGCGCTCGCACCTCGACCCGCCCGCTCTCCGTCTGCCGAGCCTGGACACGGAACTCGGTCTCGCCGCCGCCGTGGTGATCGGAGGCGGCAAAATCGAATCGAACCACCCCGCTCGACAACGCTGAGCCGACAACCAGGGCAATCAGCAGCGCTCCGGCGCTCAAGGTGCGAAACGGATGAGACATCACGAATCCAGACGCTGAGAAGTGGCTGGAATGCCGATTGATTCGGCCGGTCAAGGGATGACGCTAGTTGAGCCCGCCCATGCCTCCGCCACCGCAGCCGCAGGAGCCGCGGCCGCAGGCGCAGCCGCCGCCGGACGGCATCGCTTCCGCCGACTCCATCTCCGGGTACTGCCCGGCAATCGAGACCACCGCCGCCGTCAACACCTTCTGCGCGACGGCTCCGCACTCGCATTCATAGGGATCCGAAGCCGCACTCATCGGCCGCAGCTTCGTGAACGTCTCGTTGCAGGGTTGGCAGTAGTACTCGTACATCGGCATCGGTGGCGCTCCGCTTGATCGATCAACGTCTCCTCGCAGAATACGAAACGGCGCACGAGGATCAATCAGCCCACACGCGAATACACTCGGCAACAGCCCCCCGTAGCTCAGGGGATAGAGCACCGGTTTCCTAAACCGCGCGCGGAGGTTCGAATCCTCCCGGGGGGACCAGACGGCCTCGCCATCTGGATCGTCTGGAACCAACCAGGACTCGCCCGGCTTCAGGATTCATAGCCCTCGATCACGACGACGTTCGACCTCAGCGCCCGGCTGCGCAACTCTCCCAGCGCCCGGTACTCCGCCGAGCCGATGAACGCCCGCGCCGCGTCGTAGCTGTCGAACTCCATGATCACCAGCCGCTGCGGCGACCAGTCTCCCTCGACCACTTCGCTCCGGCCGCCGCGGGCGGCGAAGCGGCCGCCGTTCGCGGCCATCGCCTCGGGAATCCGTTCGACGAACTCCGCAAACGCCTCCTGGTCGATTACCTCAGTGTCAATCACCACGTAGCCATTCATCGCAACCTGCCTCCTTGCATCTCCGTCATACCCGCGCTTGCCGCGGGTATCTCACCGAGTTCGGCTCCGACATCGGCATCGCACACCAAGATAGCCGTCAACCGCCGCCTTCGACTTCGACCGTGACGATGTCGATGCCGTAGTACTTCCGATGCCGCACCGCGCTGGCATACAACCGGAGCAGCCGGAAGGAGATATCGCCCACGTCCGGCGCCTCGGCCTGCTCGCTGATGTAGGCGATCCGATCCTCCAGGTTCTCCTCTGAGAACAGGGCCATGAACTCCAACTCGATCACGCCCGTTCCTGGCCGCGCGTTGATCATCACTCGAGGCGGCGTGTCGGCCTCGTGATCCTCGCGCAGTTGCATCATCGCCGACAGCGTCTCCTCGCCCGCCGCGCAGAGCCGCTCAAGCGACGCCTCGCTCCAGCCCATCCGCCCGCCCAGCCCGCGCAGGAACGCGTCCAGGTCGGGCAGCGACGAGTAGTCCAGCGCCGTCTCCAGCCGGCTCCGGCGCGATCCGGTCAGTTCCAGCACCAGGGTCAACAACACCGCCGCGCCAACCCCGACCAGCACCCCGTTGCCCAGCACCCCCGACCACGATCCGCCCACCGACTCGAGCAACCCCGGCTGGTTCTGCAGTCCCACCGCAATCGCCAGCGAGATGCCGACGACGAACGCCCGCTGCCGGTTCAGTCCCTCGCGCATCACCGAGCGCATCCCTTCGACGAACAGCAGCCCCATCACGACCATCAGCAACGCCCCGCTGACCGGACGCGGGATCGTCAGCAACACGGCCACCGCCTTGGGCAGCAGCGCCAGCACGATCAACATCCCGCCCATCACGATCCCCGCCCGCCGCGACGCCACGCCGGTGAAGTTGAACAGTGAGATCGTCGAAGGCAGATAGGCAATCGTCGGCGGCGTCCCCGCCAGCCCCGAGAACAACACCGCGATCCCGCCAACGTTCAGCGTCCGCTGCACGCCGCGGAAGTCGATCGACCGCGGCACCCTCCGCGACGCCTGTTGGATCGCCGCCCCCTCGCTGCTCGATCGCACTGCCACCACCGCGCTCACCACCAGGAACACCAGCAGCAACACCCAGAAGTCACGATCCAGGATCGAAGCGAATCCCGGCCAGCCGCCCGTCTCGGGCAGATCGATCCAGGCCGCGTCCAGCACCGGCTGCCCGTCGTAGACGCCCAGCGGAACCGCCACCACACACGCCGCAACAATCGCGATCGGCATCGCCCACAGGCTCCACAGACCCACCCCGCGCAGCATCAGCAGCGCCGTGAATGCCAGCGCCGCCACGCCCACCGCCGGACCGGCCGCGTCCGACACGCCCGCCGGCACGTCGCTCATTCGCTCGATCGCAATCGGCATCGCCGACAGTGCGATCATCATGAACGCCACGCCCGACACCACCGGCGTAATCAGCCGCCGCAGACGCGCCAGCCACGCCGCCACCGCGAACTGGATCAGCGACGAGGCAATCACCAGACTCGACATCAGCTCCAGTCCGCCCGCATCCACCGCCAGCACGCAGGCCGCCAGGAACGGCACGCCCGGACCCATCAGCAGGATGTGACCCGGCCCCATTCGGCCCAACCGCGACGCGTGCAGCGCCGTCACCAGCCCGGCAATGATCAGCGCCCCGACCATCGCCCACTCGGCGTAGCTCCCGTCGTCCTCGAACGCCGCCGAAAAGATCACCACGAACGTGATCGTGTTCGAGACGATCAGCACCGCGCCCTGGAATGCCACGTTGACCGTCAACGGCCATGGCGCCGAATCGTCCGGTTCGTATCGAATGTGGTCGTTGGCGGGCATCTGCCACTCCGGTGCGCCATACTCGGCCTTCAGTATGACGACAGAACTGCAGCGCGCCCCGTCTACTCAGTCAGGGAGTTCAGGCAAGGTCCCCGGTGTGAGCTGCACTAAAGGGACTCGGCAGGACTGAAGTCGACAGTTGCTTCTGAGTAGCACGACCTCCGTGATACCGTGTTACCATGATAGTCGCCTTTCGAAGAGGTGGAACGGAGGATGTGTTTGACGGGCGCGACTCTCGTCGCGCGCGCCGCACCTGCCCTCCTGCAGTCTGGAGAGTGGCCAGGAGAAAACTGGACATGCTGGATTCTGCCGTGGTCCTGAGCGATCTGGCGGCGCCCCCAGGAAACAGACTTGAGCGCTTGACGGGCGACAGAAGTGGACAGCACAGCATCCGCATCAATGACCAGTACCGCATCTGCTTCGTCTGGACCGACGCAGGTCCTGACGAAGTCGAAATCGCCGACTATCACTAGAGAGAAGACTAGCCGTGGTTCGGATTCCCACTGATCGACAGCCGACTCATCCAGGAGAGATGCTGCTGCTTGAGTTTCTGCGGCCCATGGATCTGACCCAGCGTGATCTGGCAACTGCCATCCATGTCCCGTTCCAGCGCGTGAACGAGGTGGTACGGGGGCGGCGCGGAGTCTCGCCGAGCACCGCCCTGCGTCTATCCAGGTTCCTGGGTACATCGCCCGATTTCTGGATGAACTTGCAACTCCGGTGGGACCTCTACCACGCGCAGCGAGCTGAGGCGGAAGAGATCGCGAGTATCAGGCCGCACGAACCGGCAAGAGCTGTGTAGGGGTCAGTTCAGGGCAGCCAGGTCGTCCGGCACTCTGGCAAGTTGTTGCTGGCGCGTTTCCATAGGCCCGTTTGCATCCCGTCTGGGTGGAGCACCCAGCCTCAACCCACCAGCGCCGACTCCACCATCGCCGCCTGACCCAACAACGTCTCGTCGTGACCAAACCGCCCGACCAGCGAGAGCCCCAGCGGCAACCCCTCCACATCTCCAAAGGGCAGATTGATCACCGGCATCCCCGCGTGCGTCCAGGGCAGGTTCATCGCCGGCTCGCCGGTGCCGTTGAAACCACGAGGCGCACCGCCAAGCGCCGACGGAGCCAGCCAGACGTCGATCCCCGCCCGGTCCATCCGCTCGTGCAGCCGCTGGCGCAGCGCGATTCGGCTGGCGCGCCCCGCCTCGGCGTCGGAGCTCGAGATCGACAGCCCCTCCTCGTACAGCCGGGCGCTCTCGGGACGGAACATCGCGCCGTACCTTGCGTACCGCTCCCGATGCGTTTCCGTGAACTCGAACGTCGTCATCTGCCGATGCCGGACGTTGATTGCTTCAATGTCGCGCAGCGTCGGCGTCGGCTCGACGCTGATCCCCGCTTCCCGCAGCTTCGCCCCGGCATCGTCAAGCGCCGCGCAGATCTCCGCTCCCGCCTGGTCGAGGAACGCCCCCGTCGGAATCCCCACTCGCGGCGCCGCCGCCTCTTCGTCCTCGCCCTCGCGCCAGCCCAGCAACAGCGACGACGCGACCAGGATGGCGTCAGCGACCGAATTGACGAAGTAACCCACCGTATCCACCGACGGCGAGTAGTACAGCGTGCCTCCCGTGGGAATCCGGTCATACGACGGCTTGTAACCGACCACGCCGCAGAACGACGCCGGCCGAATCACCGATCCAACCGTCTGCGAGCCCAGCGCCAGCGGTGCAATCCCGGCCGCGACCGCCGCCGCCGAGCCGCTGCTGGAGCCTCCGGGCGTGTGCTCCCGGTTATGTGGATTCGCCGTCGCGCCCGAGGCGAAGAACGCGAACTCCGTCGTCACCGCCTTGCCCAGGATCAGGGCGCCGGCGTTGCGCAACTGTGACACCACGTCCGCTTCGCGCCCGCTGAACGATTCCGGCGGCACCGCCGAGCCGGCGCGCGTCGGCATCCGGTCGACGTTGAAGATGTCCTTCACCGCAACCATCGCGCCGTACAGCGGCGGCCGCTCCTCCGGCGACGGCCAGCGCTCGATCAGCGTCGCCGCCTCCGACGACAACCGTTCGCGCTGCCTCGGATCGGGCAGCATCGCCCGTACCAACGGATTGACCGCGTCAAGCCGCTCCAGCGTCTGCTCAATCAAATCCTGCAGCGGTAGCGTTCCGGAGCGCGCCGCTCCGACCTGCTCGCTCAGCGAGATCGGCTGGACCAGTTGGACATCGCCCGAATCGGACATCTCCGGCTCCTAGAAGCCCAGGCCTTCCTTGCCCTGCATCGAACGGCCCACGTTGATCTGGCCCAGGTGATTGTTCGAGTGATTGATGATTACCTGCCCGATGATCTCCCACTTGGGCAGCTCGCCCTGCGGCACGATCCGCGTGATCGAGTTCAGATACTCCGGCGTCATCTCCGCAATCCGCGGGACGATCACGTCCGCAACGTCGGTCAGATACCCGGCCAGCGTGGGACCGTCGGGAAACACCCAGGTCGAGACTTCGTCGTAGCTCGTGCCCGTGCCCTGGTCGACCTTGGGCAGTCCCCAGGCCTCGTGCATGTTCTTCGACATCCAGATCGGCTGCTCCCGCTCGAACGCGAAGTGGATCAGGTTGTCGGCGGTCCTCGCGATATGCCAGGCCTCGAAGCCGATGCAGTTCTGACCTTCGTAGGTGCAGAAATGAACCTCGTCCTGGCTCAGGTCCTGCATCGATTCCGCCGTCCAGCGCAGCACGCGGTCGGTGAACTTGGCCAGCGCCGCCGCCAGATCGTTGTCTGCCATCGTCGATCCTCCGGTTCAGTCTCTGCGGTTGGTCTGTTTCCTTGATGCACGTTAACCCACGATCTGCGCCAGCACGTCCGCCCACACATGGTCGTGTTCCGTGTCCACCGACACCTGGTGCAGGTCCACTCCGGCTGCCGACTGTTCGTCGATCTGCCGCACGCAATCGTCCAGCGATCCGCGGCAGGAGAACCGCGGCGCGATCTCCATCGCAATCTCCGCAGCCGCGCCCGGACCGCCGTCTTGCCAGGCGTCCCGCATCGCCGCGACCTCCTCGGCGAAGCCCTGACGCTCGAACTGCCGGAAGTAGCCCGGACCGTTCCGCACGGCAAAGAACGACAGTCCCTGCGCAAACCCCCGATCCAGCTCCGCCTGCCGCTCCGGATCGAGCACCACGGTCGCCGACCCGGGCGACCGCACCTCCACCGCATCCGCGCTCCTGCCGGCCTCCACCGACCACTGCCGCACCTGTCCGACTGCCCCCTCGACCCGGTTGTTGGGAATCCAGGTCGGCATCCAGCCGTCCGCGATCTCCGCCGTCATCTTGACCGAAATCGGATTCAGCGTCGCCAGGTGAATCGGCGGAGTCGGCTGACCCGGAATCATCCCGCTGACCAGCGCCCGCTCCACCTGGATCGTTGGCCCCTCGTAGCTGAACCGCTCACGCGACCAGTACAGCCTGATCAGCTCCACCGCCTCGCGAATCCGCGCAAACGGCCGCTCGAACTTGACCCCGTGAAACCGCTCGATCGCCCCCGGCGCGCTCGCCCCCAGCCCGACCACCACCCGCCCGCCCGATAACTGATCGACCGTGCCGAAACTCTGCGCCAGCGTCGCCGGCGTGCGCGAGAACACGTTCACGATCGCCGACGCAATCCGCACCCTCGACGTCTCGTGCGCCAGCAACGCCATGCCCGTGAACGCATCGTGACCGTAGCCCTCGATCACACAGATCGTGTCCACCCCAATCTCGTCAGCCAGCCTCGCGCGCGCCAGGAACGTCTCGACAAAGTCCGGATTCCAGGGCAGGTTGACCGAGATGCGCCGTGTGTCGTTCGTCATAGCCAGGGATCTCCTTCACAGACCGTCGCCGACAGCAACCAGATCTTGACCGGACAGCGGACCTGCCCGTCCGGATCGACAACCCGATCGTCCTCCCGCAGCTCGCCCGCGATCGATGCCAGTATCCGCTCGCGACCCGACGGCAGGAAGCCGAACCCCTCCAGCATCCCCCACCAGGCGTCGAAGTCGTCCCACCAGAACTCCCGCTCGAGCTCTTCAATCTCGACCTCGTCCAGCCGCAAATCCTCGATCTCGCTCAATAACGCCAGCCGCACCGCCTCCCGCGGATCGAACTGCAACTCGATCTCCGGCCGCACCACGCCGCGCCGCTCCATCTGCCCCAGCAGAGTCGTCCCCGCCGAGCCGAAGAAGGGCGAACCGATCACGGTCGCCGCAACCCGCCCGCCCAGACGCACCAGCCGCGTCGCTTCCTTCAGCAGCAGCAACGGCCGCTCCGCGTAGGGCAGCACCAGTCCCAGCGACGCGGCGCTCGCCGACCGGCTGCGCAGACTGGTCGCGCACGCGTCCTCCTGGATGAACCGCGGCCGCAGCGCCGACAATCGGAACCGCTCGCGCGCCAGCTCAAGCTGCACCCGCGACAGGTCCACGCCGATCGCGCTGCCCCGGCTCAGGGCCTCCGCAGCATGGGCCATCACCACGCCCGGCCCGCAGCCGAGATCGACCAGATCGTCGTCTTCCTGCAGATGCAGCCGCTGGACCAGCTCCGACGCGGCGAAGTTGATCAACTCCCGCGCCGACGACTCGTACGCGGCCCCGCTGCGGTTGAAACTCTCGGCGATATCCTCGTGCCGCACCCTCTGCCTCCGTCGCACCAGCCGCTCACGAGTTCGCCGATGTCTCACCATACCCCGCTCGACCGTCCGCTCGTCATCGCCCACCGCACGACCATGGGTCACGCGCCCGAGAACACCCTGCTCGGCATCCGGACCGCGCTGGACATGGACTGCGACGGCGTCGAGCTCGATGTCCGCCTCTGCGCCGATGCTGTGCCCGTCCTGATCCACGACGACGATCTCAGCCGCACCACCGACGCATCCGGCCGCGTCGCCGAGGCCACGCTCGACTCGCTCGCAGCGGTCGACGCTGGCCGCGGCCAGCCAGTCCCGACCCTCCGCGACGCCCTCGCCCTCATCGACGCACGGATGCTCTGCATCGTCGAACTCAAGGTCACCCCCGGCGACGATGTCGCCGCCCTCTGCGACGCCGTACTCACCGACATCGCTGAAGCCGACGCCATCGCCTGGACCTGGCTCTGGAGCTTCGACTCCGACACCGTGATCGAACTCGCCCGCCGCGCCCCGCACGGCCGCCGCATCGCCCACCTCTGCCTCTCGCCCACGCCCGACATCTGGCAGATCGCGGCGCAATACCGACTCGACGGCATCGCGATGCACGGATCCGGTCTGACCGCCGAGCACGTCGCCGCCTGTCGCGCCCACGCCATGGCCGCCTTCGTCTGGACCGTCAACGAGCCCTCCGACATCGAACGCTGTGTCGCGCTTGGCGCAACCGGCGTCGTCGGCGACTACCCGGAACGCATCCAGGCGGTCCTCGACCACCGGTAACCGCCCGATTTCCTGCTATGCTCAGACACTGCGAAGGGGTGTAGCTCAGTTTGGCAGAGCAACGGTCTCCAAAACCGTAGGTCGCGGGTTCGAGTCCTGCCACCCCTGCCAGAGCAACTCACCTGCCCATCCCACCCAATCTTGCCGAGGTGGTGGAACTGGTAGACACGCAGCGTTGAGGGCGCTGTGCCCATTGCGGGCGTGGAGGTTCGAGTCCTCTCCTCGGCACCAGCACCCGGACTTCCGCCGACAGCCCACCGGCGGGTACAATGTCCCTATCGAGCGGAAGTGGCGCAGCGGTAGCGCGTCTCCTTGCCAAGGAGAAGGTCGAGGGTTCGAATCCCTTCTTCCGCTCCAGTACAACGCACCTGCGCACCCGGCGACGTGGCCAAGTGGTAAGGCAGGGGTCTGCAAAACCCTCATCACCGGTTCGAATCCGGTCGTCGCCTCCAACTTCTCCCCCTTGACTCCATTCCGTGCCCCAGTTCGACTCCTCCACCGCGCTGATCGTCGTTGACGTCCAGAACGACTTCGCCCACCCCGACGGCTCCCTCTACGTCGCCGGCGCCGCCGAGGTCGTCGCCAATGCCAACCGCGCCATCGCCCGGGCAACCGGCGCCGGTGCGCTCGTCGTCTACACCCAGGACTGGCATCCCGAGCACACCCCCCACTTCGAGCAGGACGGCGGCATCTGGCCCGTCCACTGCGTCGCCGACACCTGGGGAGCCCGGTTCCACGACGACCTGACCACCGCCGCCGGACCAACCGTGCGCAAGGGCGTTGACGGCAACGACGGCTACTCCGGATTCACCACCCGCGATCCGCGCAGCGGCGCGCAACAGCAGACCGACCTCGAGGACATCCTGCTCGAAGCCGGTGTCGAGCGCTGCGTCGTCGTCGGACTCGCCACCGACTACTGCGTCAGGGAAACCGTCCTCGACGCCTGCCGCCTCGGCTATGAAGTCCTCGTCCCCACCGACGCCGTCGCCGCCGTCAACCTCCAGCCCGGCGACGGCGAAGCCGCCCTCGCCGCCATGACCGACGCCGGCGCCCTCGTCGACCGCATCCAATAGCGTTCACCCAGTGAACACGCCCTCCGCCCTCTTCGTCGACCTCTACGAACTGACCATGGCGCAGGTCTACTACGACCGCGGCATGACCGCCCAGGCCGTCTTCGAGCTCACCGTCCGCCAACTGCCCGACGGTTGGGACTACCTGATCGCCGCCGGGCTCGATCGCGCTCTCGACTTCCTCGAACACCTGCGATTCGCCGACGACGATCTCGCCTTCCTCAGCACGCTGCCTCAGTTCGACCAGGCATTCATCGACCAACTGCGCAATCTCCGCTTCACCGGCGACGTCTGGGCCCCGCCCGAGGGCACGCTCGTCTATCCCCACGAACCCCTGATCCAGGTCGTCGCCCCGCTGCCCGAGGCGCAGCTCGTCGAAACCGCCATGATCAACCAGCTCGCCTACGCCACACTCGTCGCCAGCAAGGCCGCCCGCGCCGTCGACGCCGCCGCCGGCAAGACCGTCGTCGAGTTCGGCGGCCGCCGCGCCCACGGCTCCGAAGCCGCCGTCGAAGCCGCCCGCGCCGCCTACATCGCCGGATTCGAGGCCACCTCCTCCGTCGAGGCCGGCCGCCGCTACGGCATCCCCACCACCGGCACCATGGCCCACAGCTTCATCCTCGCCGAAGCCGACGAGGCCGCCGCCTTCGACGCCTTCGCCTCCCGCTACCCGGGCACCACCCTGCTGGTCGACACCTACGACACTGCCGCCGGCGTCACCAACGCGATCAGGACCGCGAAGCAGCGCGGACACGGCTCCGTCGGCGCAATCCGCATCGATTCCGGCGACTTCCTCAACGAGTCATGGCAGGCCCGGATCAAGCTCGACACCGCGGGCCTGTCCGACATCCGCATCGTCGTCAGCGGCGGCCTCGACGAGTACCGCATCGCCGAGTTGGAAAACGCCAACGCCCCCATCGACGTCTACGCCTGCGGCACCTTCATCGTCGCGCCCACTGATGCCCCCACCCTCGACTCCGCCTACAAAATGGTCGAGTACGACGCCCGCCCCGTCGCAAAACGCTCCATTGGCAAGCCCAGCATCGGCCACCGCAAGCAGGTCTGGCGGTCTGCAGACACCGACTACATCGGCCTATCCCGTGACACGGGTCCCGCCAACACCGTTCCGGTTCTCGAAGCTGTCATGCGAAGCGGACGGCGACTGGCCCAGGAGGAGCCGTCGCTGGACGAGATAAGAACCCGCGCTGCTGCCGGACGGAGCCGCCGAGACATCCAGTGGTTGGATTCCATCCAGAACTTCCCGGATCGAACATGACGCGCGAAATCCTTGTCATGATTGCCGGTGCGCTCGCAATGATTGTCGGGACGGCGACAATGATCCGCCCGGCGGTCGCCGAGACTGCCAGGGCTTCGTGCGAGACCGAATCGGTTGCGGCTCGACTTGGCGAGCTCGATTGCTGGACCGGTCAGGATGGGCAGGTCACCGTCTTCTCCACGCGCAGCCAGGCGCATGCGCAGCGCTTGGCGTCGGTGGCGAACGAGACACTGGAGACCTCCGGCGTCCTGCTGCCCGCCACAACCGTCCGGATCGAGCGCCTAGAAATCGTCGCCTGGCCCGCTGATCACTCCAATCCGTTGGCCGCCAGGCCCGAGCTTCTGGAGGGCGAATCGCTGTACCTGATGGCGGGCGACGAGTCCAACGACGTTCGAGACGCCATCAGCGACATCGTGATCGATCGAGCCGCGTTCCCGCATCAGTCAGAGGTGCCGCTCTGGCTTCGCATCGCGCTTCGCCACTGGGTCAGGGGCGGCAACCAGAGTGCGACACTTGACCCGGCGCGAAAGATCGCCACTGACCCCACGTATGCCTACGACGAATACTTCCCGCTCGAACGGCTCGAATCGTGGCCGACGCTTGATGTCTTTCAGCGTATCTATGTCGCTCAATCACTTGCGATGCTCGCCTGGCTGCTGCAGGATTGGCCGCCCGAAGCGTTCGCCGGCATGTTTACTCGAATCGCCGAAGGAGACTCGTTCGAGCAGTCCGTGCTCGACACCTACGAGTTGAGCAGCGATTCCTTCGTCTCGGCGTTCGCGGCAGAGGCGCCGCGGATCACTCAGCTCAGTTGGCCCTACACGGAACGCCCGCCCTGGCATGCCTGGTTCACGACAGGCAAGATCATTGCACTCTCGATCGCTGCACTGGCATTGCTCGTGCTCGCTCAGTTCTGGCGGTGGTTGCGACGCCCGGTGGACGTGCCCAGGCAGCGCTCAGGCATTCCGCTGCGACGCTACATGCCGCGATCAGGCAGTTTCCGATTCTGACTCACATGCGGCCCGAGACGCGCATCCCGCGCTGATAGACTGAAAACACGACAAACTTAGTTGGAGTACTACGGTATGTCCGAGACCAGAACCGACACCCCCGGAGTCGTGATCCCCATCTGGGACGACGAACTCGACGACTTCGAGACCGAAGCCACCGCCTTCCGCGAGCAGCAGCGCGAGGAAGTCGAGTTCATGCTCTACCGACTGCGTCAGGGCGTCTACGGTCAGCGCCAGCCCGACGTCCACATGAACCGGATCAAGCTGCCCATGGGCGGCGTCACCTCCGACCAACTCGACGGCCTCGCCGAGATCTGCGAGACGTTCGCGCCCCTGCGCAAGGGTCACATCACCACCCGCCAGAACATCCAGGTCCACTTCGTCCCGCTCGACCAGATGCCCGACATGCTCCGCGTGCTCGGCAAGGTCGGACTCTCCTCCCGCGAGGCCTGCGGCAACACCGTCCGCAACGTCACCGCCGACCCCTGGGCCGGTATCTCCGACGATGAAGTCTTCGACCCCACCCCCTACGCCGGCGCATTCGTCCGCTACTGGGTCCGCAACTCAATCACCCAGCTCCTGCCGCGCAAGTTCAAGGTCTACTTCACCGGCCGCGAGGCCGACTCCGCCATCGCCGCGATCCACGACCTCGCCTTCTTCTCCCAGGTCCGCGTGATCGACGGCGAGGAAGTGCGCGGATTCCGCGTCATGGTCGGCGGCGGACTCTCGACCATGCCCAAGGAAGCCGTCACTCTGACCGAGTTCGTGCCGATGTCGGAGTTCCTCACCCTCTCCGAGGCCGTGATCCGCATCTTCAACGCCGCCGACGAGCTGCGCAAGAACATCCTCAAGGCCCGCCTCAAGTTCCTCGTCCACCGCGTCGGCGAAGACGCCTTCCGCGAGATGGTCGACGAAGAGCTGCAAAAGGGCTGGGCGAGCGAAACGCCGCCGCTCGAAGAACTGCTCTACATCGACGACGAAGACTCCGACGAGCGAGCTGTGAGCGCCGAGCTTCCGTCCCCCAACGGCGATGCCGCGCGCTTCGAACGCTTCCTCGCCGCCAACGTCCGCGCCCAGGTCCAGGAGGGCTACTCGGCCGTTGAAGCGTCGATCGATCAGGGCGACCTCACACCCGAACAGTTCCGCGGTCTGGCCGAGATTTTGCGCAGGTACGGACGCGAACGCGCCCGCACCACGCCGCAGCAAAACGTCGTCCTGCGTTGGATCCCGAACGACGCCGTCTACGCGGTGTGGCGGGAACTCGACGCCCTCGGCATGGGCGCGCCCGACGCCCAGGAGATCGAGGACGTTGTCTCCTGCCCCGGCACCGACAGTTGCAAGCTGGGCATTACCTCCTCGATGGGTCTCAACCGCGCCGTCCAGGAGCGGGTGCGCGAGATGGCCATCGACGATCCGCTGACCCGCAAGATGCGCATCCACATGAGCGGATGCCCCAACAGTTGCGGTCAGCACCACATCGCCGACATCGGCTTCCACGGCGCCGCCATCAAGGTCGGCAACCGCCAGATTCCCGCCTACCACATGTTCATCGGCGGCACCTACCGCACCGAGGAAATGCGCCTCGGACAGCTCGTGCCCAAGGTCCGCATCCCGGCCAAGCGCGTGCCCGACGCCGTCGAGCGCGTGATCGACCTCTACCACGCCAACCGCGAAGACGATCAGGAACTCTTCAGCGCCTGGGTCGACCGCGCCGGCCTCAACCCCATCCAGGAGACCCTCAACGACCTCACCCTCCCGCCCGAGTTCTCCGCCGACACCCTCCCCATGTTCATCGACTGGGACCGCCAGGACATCTACATCCTCCAACGCGGCGAAGGCGAGTGCGCCGTCTAGCCTCCGGTCCCCTCTCCCCGAGGGAGAAGCCTGCCCCGTCCTTGCCTGCCCCTGGCTTGAACAGGGGACACGGGGGTGATGGTCGGCAGCGCAGACAGACCACTCCCCCGTCTGTCACCCAGACAACGAACCCCCTCCCATAGCACATCCGTGCATATACAATGACGTTCCCCACGCCAACAAGCCGCCCGAAAGCCGCAAGCCATGTCCCAAATGCCAATCCCGCACACCACACAACAACACTCAGCGAGACCCACCCAGGGTCACCCTCAGCCACCCACAATCACCCGGACTCACCCAAATTCGAACAAAATCTGACCAAATCTGACATTCGTCAATCAGCAGAGCGCAGAAAAACCATGACGAAACTAGTCCAAATTGATCCCCCCCGTTTCCCCATCCTCAGCAATACGCTGGAAATCGCCCATTTCTCCGCCCAGGAAAGAAAGCCCGCCAAGACCCCGAAAGGACCCGCCGGTTGAGTAACTCGTCCGATCCCGCCGAACAGCCGCAGCGGCCGATCACCGAACGCCGACTCGCCAGGATGCGCCGCGTCCTCGAACGCCGCCACGATGATGTCGTCGTCGTGATCGAGAATGTCCACGACCAACACAACGCCTCGGCCATCCTTAGAAGCTGCGACGCCTTCGGCGTCGGCCGCGTAGCCCTCGTCTACACCAACCAGGTCTTCCCCGAAATCTCCGGCGGCGTCGCTGCCCAGGTCCAGAAATGGCTCCAGATCGACCGCTTCGACTCCGCCGAGGCCTGCGTCGCCGCCCTCCACTCCGAGGGCATCAAGGTCTACGCCACCCAGCTCACCGACGACGCGCAGGACTACCTCGGTATCGACTTCACCGGACCCGCCGCCATCGTCCTCGGCAACGAGCACGCCGGCTGCTCGGTCGAGATGACCGCCCTCGCCGACGGCGCAATAGTCGTGCCCATGCTCGGATTCGCCCAGTCCCTCAACGTCTCCGTCGCCGCCGCCGTCCTGCTCGCCGAGCTGGCCCGCCAGCGCCGGGCCGTCGAACCGCCCTGGACCGAACGCAAGGCGGCGCTGGAGCAAACCTGGATCGACCGCGAATCCTCGCTCCGGTGAGCGGTTCGGCGTCGTGTAGCATCGCGGTTGACAACGCGAGCAAATCGAAGAGGAGCACAGAATGGCCGACTACGCCGGCAGACTGCCCGTGGCGACGCCCGAGTCGCAGCCCTACTGGGACGGTCTCAAAGAACACAAGCTGATGCTGCCCACCTGCGACGACTGCGGTCCGCACTTCTACCCGCGACCGTTCTGCCCCATGCCCGATTGCTTCAACTGGGACATCAAGTGGACCCAGGCCTCGGGCAAGGGCAAGGTGCACACCTTCGTCATCTCGCACCAGCCGATTCCGCCTTACAACTCCGAGGACAACGCGCCGCCCTACGTGATCGCCGTAATCGAACTCGAAGAGGGCCCGCGCATGATGTCCAACCTGATCATCGACGACCCCTACCAGACCACGGTCGATATGGACGTCGAAATCGTCTTCGACGACGTCACCGACGAGGTCACCCTGCCCAAGTTCAAGCCTGTCTAGGCGCCGACACCACTAGCCCTCTCGAAACGGAGATCACACATGGATCAGATTCGACACAAGGTCGCAATCGTCGGCGCCGCCGAGACCGACGATCTCGGACAGCTCCCCCACATGTCCCGCCTCGCGCTGCACGCGCAGTCGGCCAGGAACGCCCTCGACGACGCCGGCATCTCGCTGGCCGATGTGGACGGCCTGCTCTGCGCCGGCGCGATTCCCAATGAGGTGGCCGAGTACCTCGGCATCCAGCCCCGCTACATCGACGGCACATCGGTCGGCGGCTGCTCGTTCATGATTCACGTCCGCCACGCCGTCGCCGCGATCATGGCCGGCTACTGCGACGTCGCCCTCGTCACCCACGGCGAGAGCGGTCGCTCCGGCGTCGACGCCCCGCGCGGCGGCTCCGCCTCCTCCCCCGGCGGTCAGTACGAGGCGCCCTTCGCCATCGGCGGCGCGCCCACCACCTTCTCGATCCCCGTGCTGCGCCACTTCCACGAGTACGGCACAACCAAGGAACACCTCGCTCACATCGCCGCCGCCACTCGCGCCTGGGCCAACCTCAACCCGATGGCCATGATGGGCAGCCACCGCCGCGCCCCCGAGCGCGGCGGCGGACCGATCACGCCGCAAGACGTGCTCAACTCGCGCATGATCTGCTACCCCTTCAACCTGCTCGACTGCTGCGTCGTCGCCGACGGCGGCGGCGCCCTCGTGCTCGTCTCCGAGGAACGCGCCAAGGACTACGCCAAGGATCCGGTCTATGTGCTCGGCGCAGGCGAAGCGGCTGCTCACTGGATGGTCTCGCAGATGCGCGACCACACCACCGCCGACGGCTACCGCATCGCCGGCGAAGCCGCCTACAAGAGCGCCGGCCTCGGCCCCCAGGACATCGACCACTGCATGTTCTACGACGCCTTCACCTTCACCCCGCTGATGGCCGCCGAAGACCTCGGCTTCGTGCCCAAGGGTGAGGGCGGCCCGTTCTTCGCCGAGACCAGGACCGGTCCCGACGGCGAGGTCATCTACAAGTCCGGCCCCGGCGGCGACTTCCCCATGAACACCAACGGCGGCGGTCTCTCCTACTGCCACACCGGCATGTACGGCATGTTCGCCATCATCGAGTCCGTCCGCCAGCTCCGCGGCGAATGCGGCGACCGCCAGGTCCCCGACGTCAACGTCAGCATGGCCCACGGCCCCGGCGGCATGTTCGCCTCAGCCGGCACCCTCATCCTCGCCAACGCGTAACATGGCCGTATGACCACAACCAGCTCCCCGAAGCTCGTCACCGCCGAAGAACTTCTGGAACTCTCCGCGAACGGGTTCTCCGGCGAGCTAGTCCGAGGGGAGCTGGTTGAACTCATGCGACCAGGCGTCCGGCACAACAAGGTCATGGGTCTCGTGACCTATATCCTGATGTCCTTCGTGCTCCCAAGATCACTGGGCACGGTGTTACCAGGTGATACCGGCGTTGTCATAGAACGTGGACCCGACACGGTCAGGGCGCCAGATGTCTCGTTTTATGCCGCGGACCGTATGGGCCTGGACGACGACATCCCTGGTTACGCCGAGATACCGCCGGACCTGGCAGTTGAGATTCGCTCGCCGAACGACTCCCTGCCCGACATGGAGCGGCGCGCGCGGATGTGGTTGGACTACGGCGTTCCCCTGGTCTGGGTGCTGATTCCCGAGTCTCGAACCCTGGACATCTATCGACCCGACACTGAGGCGGTCACGCTGACCACGGACGGCGTCGTCTCAAGTGAGGACATCCTCCCGGGGTTCAGTTGCCGCGTCAGCGACTTGTTCGGACCGGCGGCTCCGGACGACGAGCCAGCAACACGCTGAGCGCCGCGCACAGCAGCAGGCCGACGAACACGATGTAAATCAGGTCGTACGACCCTCGGTTGTCGATCACCAGTCCCGACACGAACGGTCCGAACGCGTTCAGAATCAACTGCGGCGGCGCCGTCACCGACCGGATCCGGCCCACCGAGTAACGCCCGAAGTAGTCCGGAAACGAGATCCGGTTGAGCGGCAACTGCGCTCCGAACGACAGGCCGTGCCAGACCGCAAAGACGAACGCCATCCAGACCGTGTCCGTGAGGATGAACCAGACGACCGCGCTGGCCGTCACGCAGATCACCAGCGGCAGGGCATACCGCACCGCGAGACGCTGACGCAACTCGCCGCCGAACACCCCGCCGATGATCCCCATCCCCGCCCACAGCGCCAGCGCCGACCGCGCCGTGTCGGCGTCAATCCCGTTCTGCGTCATGTGCGACACGAAGGTGAAGTTCACCGACCCGCCCACCACCATCAATATCGTCGTCCCTAACAGCAGCAGCCAGAACGCCCGCGTGCGCATCGCCTCGCGCACCGTCCAGTCGGGATCGTCCGGTGCCGAAGGCGCAGAGTCGGCGTCCACGCGCCGCCCGCTGCGGCGCAGCCCGTCGGGACGCAGACCCACATCCTCCGGCCGACGCCGCATGATCAGCGGCGGCAACAGACCGACCACCACGATCAGCAGCGCCATCAGCAGAAACGCTTCGCGCAACCCTCCCAGCCAGAATCCCGCCGTGATCACGAGCGGAAAGATCATCATCCCGCTGCGCGTGCCAATCATCGTCAGGCCCATCGCCGAGCCCCGCCGCTGGATGAACCAGTTCGCAATCACGACCACCACCGCGATGTCGATCACCGCCACGGTGATTCCTCGACCGACGCCCCAGAGCAGCAGAAACTGCCACAACTGGTCGATGAAGCCCAGCCCGACCATCACCCCGGCAACCAGGCCCACCGACACGAACAGCAACATCCGAGGCCCATGCCGGTCGGCGATCGGACCCACGAAAGAAGCCAACACCCCGCCGCCGATGCCGCCGATTACCATCGTCAGCGCAATCGAAGCCGTGCTCCAGCCGTACTCCGCCTGCAACTCGGGCGTCAGCGCACCTAGCACCGGATTGAAGAACGACACTGCCGCGAACGACGACATCGACGCCGCCGCGGCAATCCACCAACCGGCGAAGACCCGCCGGAAGGGTCTCGAATACAGGAACCCAGGCAGACGCTGGCTGCGTCGAGCAGGGAGCAGGTTGCGCGACTGATCGGGCAGGCTCATGAACGCCACTACCCTACCGCCAGAAGAACACTCGAATCGAGACACGGAGGCGGCATGTCCAACTCATCGCTGCGCATCGGCGTAACGACCGAGCTCAACGAGCGGGCCGGGCTGCGCCTCCGCGAGGTCGCGCCCGAGGCCGACGTGGTCCTGCTCCATCCCGATGGCTCCTGGTCCGCCAATCCCGACCATCTCGACGGCTTCTTCTTCTCCGAGGATCTCTACTATCTGCCCGAGGCCGCCGGAGCGTTCATCTCGCTCCTGGATACCGCCCGGCCCGGATGGATGCAGACGGCCAGCACCGGCGTCGATCACGCCATCTTCGCCCACCTGATCGACTCCGGATCGATCGTGACCAATTCGCCCGGCGTACACGGCGGACCAATCGCCGAGTACGTCTTCGCCTACATCCTCAGCCACGCCAAGCGCCTGCCCCAGCACACTGACCGTCAGGCCGAACGGCAGTGGTCTCCGCTCGACTCGGTCGAACTCGCCGGTCAGACTCTCGGCATCGTCGGCTACGGCGGCATCGGCGAGGCCTGCGCGAGGCTCGGCCGCGCATTCGGGATGCGCACGATCGCGACCAAGCGCCGTCCGCCGAGTGACGATCTTCTCGACCTGCACCTCGCACCCGACCGTCTCCACCATCTCCTCGCCGAGAGCGATTATGTCGTCCTCTGCTGCCCCCTTACCGACGAGACCCTCAATCTGATCGATGCAGATGCGTTGTCGGCTATGCAACGACATGCCCTCCTGATCAACGTCGCCCGCGGGCGCGTGGTCGATCACGACGCGCTGGGCGATGCCCTGCGCAACGGCACGATTGCCGGCGCGGTCCTCGATGTCGTCCCCACGGAACCGTTGGCGCCCGACTCCCCGCTCTGGGACTTGCCAAACTGCCGGATCACCCCGCACGACTCCTGTCACGTCGACGCCTCATACCTGCGCACCGCCGACTTCTTCTTCACCAACCTGGCCCACCTGGTCGCGGGCGAACCGCTGGAATGGGTCGTCACCGACATCGAACTCTCCGATCCCAGCCTGGGCGACGTTTAGGAGACGCCATGACCAACAGCCACAGCAGCAACAACACACATCCGCCCGGCCCGCTCGCCGGTATCCGCATCCTCGACCTGACCTGGGTTCTCGCCGGTCCCTACGCGGCCATGATCCTCTGCGACCTCGGAGCCGAAGTCGTCAAGGTCGAGCGACCGCCGCACGGCGATGTCGCCCGCACGACGGGACCGTTCGTCAACAACGAGTCGATGTACTTCCAGTCGGTCAACCGAGGCAAGAAGAGCATCTCGATTGACCTGCGCTCCAGCGAGGGTCACGACCTGTTTCTGCAACTCGTAGACAAAGCTGACGTCGTCATGGAGAACTTCACACCCGGCGTGATGGACAAGCTCGGCATCGGTCCCCTGACACTGCTCGAACGCAACCCGCGCCTGGTGTTCGCTTCGACCTCCGGCTTTGGCCAAACCGGCCCAATGCGCGACAAACCGGCCCTCGACATCATCGTCCAGGGCATGGGCGGCGTGATGAGCATCACCGGATACCCGGACGAACCGCCGGCGCGCCCAGGCACGTCGATCGGCGACATCTGCGGCGGCTTCTATACGGCCATCGGCATCCTCGCCGCGCTGCGCGAACGCGATCACAGCGGCCGCGGACAATCGGTCGACATCTCCATGCTCGACTGCCAGATCGCCATCCTCGAAAACGCCGTCGCCCGCTACTTCGCGACCGGCCAGGAGCCGGGACCGCTGGGGACCCGCCACCCCTCGGCCACACCCTTCCAGGCCTTCCCCACCGCCGACGGTTGGATGGTCGTCGCGCTGTCCTGGGGTATCGCGACGCAGTGGGAAATCTTCTGCGCCGAACTCGGACTGCCCGAGCTGGTCGGCGACGAACGCTTCGACACCTCCTTCAAGCGCACCGAGAATCACGCCCAGCTCGAGCCTGTCCTCTTTGCAGCGACGCGCAAGCAGTCCACCGAGCATTGGGTCTCGACACTCGCCCAGTACGGCATACCGATCGGCCCCCTAAACACCATCGGACAGGCAGTGCAGCAGGAACAGATCGCCGCGCGCGAAATGATCACCACGGTGCATCATCCGGTCGCCGGGGACGTCACCATGGCCGCATCTCCGCTCAAGCTGTCGCGCACCCCGGGCCGGGTCTACGGCGCCGCGCCGCAGTTCGGCGAAGACACCGCGGAGGTGCTCGAATCGTGGCTGGGCGTCACGCCCGAGCAAACAGAGCAATTGGTCCAGTCCGGCGTTGTCCTGACCGAAGGCGGTCCCGACATCGCCGCCTACCTCAGCGCCTGAAGTGAGCATCTCGGCCCGACTCTCAAACTTGCGCTCCGCGCTCAAACAGCGCCTGCGCCGCGAGCCCATCGAAATCGAGCTGGATGTCGTTGAGCAGCTCATCGTCCAATACTTGCTGTTGGTCGAGCAGGCCACGTTCGACGAACTGACCGACGCCGTCCTCGTCTCCCGGCCAACCGCCAATCAGCAGCAGGTGAGGCTCTCCCTGATCCGCTTCGAGTCGTTCCGCCTGATTCAGCGCATCCTGCATCCCGAGTTGGAGCCCGGAAAGCAGATGTCGTTTAGGCTCACTGCTGACGGTCAACGGCTCAAGGCGGTCATTCCCGCCGTGCCGCGATCGCGCATCCAGACCTGGCTCTGAACGCAGGATTTCGGGAGGACTTGCCGATGGCGAAGTACAAGGTCTACCACATCGACTCTCGGCCCGAGCGTCAGCCGCACACGGCTGAGGCCGAACAGCTCGCCAAGGCCGACGCCGAGCTCATCTCGCTTTCGCCAGAACAACAGGAGGACGTGGCCGCCCACGTAACCGACGCCGACGGCATCATCTGCGGCTACCGCCACGTTGGCAGGGAGATCTTCGACTCGGCGCCCAACCTCAAGGTGGTCGTCCGATACGGGATCGGGTTCGACAACATCGATTGGCAAACCGCTGTCGACTACGGCATCGTCGTCTGCAACATCACCGACTACTGCATCAACGAGGTCGCCACGCACGCGATTTCACTGTTGTTGGCCCTGAACCGTAAGTTGATCGCCCACAACGACGCCGCTCGCGCCGGCGAGCGTGTGCCGCTCGGTCCGTCAGGCCCGCTGTACGGCGAGACCCTGGGTCTGGTCGCATTCGGTCACATCGCCCAGCAGGCGGCCATCCGCGCGCAGGCGTTCGGCCTCAACGTAATCGCCTACGACCCGTACCAGGACCTCGCCGCCGCCGAAGCCGCCGGCGTCCGGCTGACCACGCTGGAAGAGGTCATGCAGGCCGACTACGTTTCGGTTCATCCGCCCCTGAGCCCCGAGACCCGAGGCTTGGTCGGCGCCGACCAACTGGCCCTGATGAAACCCACGGCCTACCTGATCACGACCTGCCGCGGTGGAGTCGTTGACGAGCGGTCGCTGTACGACGCCCTGAAGCGCGGCCAACTCGCAGGCGCAGGTGTCGACGTCTGGGATCCCGAGCCGGTCCACCAGGATCACCCGCTGCTCGAGTTCGACAACGTGATCGCCACCCCGCACTCGGCCTTCTACTCCGACAACTCCATGCCACTGCTGCTCCAGCGAGTCGGCGAAGCCGCTGCAGATGTCCTCCAGGGGTACATGCCCCGATCCGTCGTCAACAAGGCCGTACTCGACAGCGTCGCGCTGTCGCCGCATCCGGAGCGCTAGACCGCCAGCGGTTCCACACCTGCGCGCCAGGCGGATACTCGGCCTCCCATGACGGCCATGGAACCGGGAACGCGATTCTTCGCGCCGCCGAAGCTTCCGGAGTATCGTGTACGCTTTTCTGCAATGTAGACGACACTCGGGCGACCGATGTACCGAATTCAATCGGCTCGAAACTCGGAGGATTGCCAATGCGACCCAACACGGTGAAGCGGCTGTGGGCCGAGGGCAAGCCGGCCTTTGGCGCCTGGCTCGGCACCTGTTCGCCGATTGCCGCCGAATCGATGGCTCATCAGGGTTGGGACTGGCTCGTCGTTGATGGTGAACACTCGCCCGTCGACCTCCAGACCATGATCCAGATGTTCCAGGCCATCTCGACCACCGACACCATCCCCATGGCGCGAGCGCAGTGGAACGATCCGGTGATCATCAAGCGCATCCTCGACGGTGGCGCCTACGGGGTCGTGATTCCCTGGGTCAACAACCGCGCCGAAGCGGAGCAAGCCGTCTCGGCCTGCCGCTACCCACCCGACGGGCTGCGAGGCTTCGGCGCATATCGCGGATTCCTCTACGGCGGCCCCGACTACGGCGACGAGGCAAACAACGAGATCGCCTGCATCATCCAGATTGAAACGATCGAGGCAGTCGAGCGGATCGACGAAATCCTCTCCGTTCCGGGCATCGACGCAACCTGCATCGGCCCCGCCGACCTGGCCAAATCGATGGGCATCCCTGTTCGCCCGGATAATCCGCACCCGGACCACGTCGCCGCCTGCGCCGAGGTCCTGGCCGCCTCCCACCGGATCGATAATCGCGTCGCGCCGGGCATCTTCACCTCCGGCCCGGTCGAAGCCAAGCGCCGAGCCGAAGAGGGCTGGCTATACATCCCCTCCGGCAGCGAAGGGCAGTTCATGGCCCAGGCGTCGGCTCAGGGGTTGCGCACCGTGCGAAGCTACGGTCAGGACTAGGACATGGCCTGGACCGGGCGAGAAGCGCCCGAGACCCGGAGGCGCTTCGATGCGGCGCAACTGCGTGGCTTCACGTCCGCGGTACTCCAGTCCTACGGCGTTCCCGCTGACGACGCGGATATCGGCGCCGACGTGTTGATCGACGCCGACCTGGTCGGCATCGACTCGCACGGCATCGCTCACTTGCCCTGGCACATCGGCTACGCGCCGGGGTTCGAGTCCGGCGTCGTCAATCCCACGCCCGAGATCAAGGTGCTCCGAGAGACGCCGGTTTCGGCCGCCTGGGACGGAGACGGCGGCTTCGGCACCATCGTCTGCCACAAGGCCATGTCGACCTGCATCGAGAAGGCGCAGACAAGCGGCCTGGGTATGGTCACCGTCCGCAACGGCCGCCACTTCGGCGCCGCCGGCTACTACGCGCATATGGCCGTCGAACACGACCTGATCGGCATGGCGATGTGCAACGCACCGCCGATCGGACTCGCGTCGGGCGGCAAGCGCCGGGTCTACGGCACGAACCCGATCGCCATGGCCGCGCCGGTCGCCGGCGACACGCCGTTCCGACTCGATGTCGCGACCACGGCGGTGGCCGGAGGCAAGCTCGAGATCGCCGGTCGGCAAGGCAAGCCGCTGCCCGTCGGTTGGGCGCTGGACCAAGACGGCCAACACACCGACGACCCGTTCATCTTGCGCAAGAACGGCGGCCTCTTGCCGCTCGGATCGACGATCGCCACCAGTTCCCACAAGGGCTACGGCCTTGGACTCATGGTGGACATCCTCACCGGCGTGCTCTCGGGCGACGGATCGGGCATGTTTGTTCCCCGGGGACAGAACCTGATCCAGGGCCAGTGGTTCGCTGCCTGGCGCATCGACCTCTTCTCCGACCCAGGCGAATTCAAGACGAGCATGAAGCAGATGGTCGACGCCATTCGCGACGTGCCCCCGGTGGACGAAGTCGAGCGCGTCGTGATCCCCGGCGATCCCGAGGAGCTGGCTCGCGCCGACCGCAGCCTCAACGGCGTGCCGCTGGACGAGGAGACCATTGAGCAGCTGATCGCGCTGGGAGAGCAACGCGGCGTTGCCTTCCCGGCTCCAGTACCGGGAGGCGGAGCGTAGTGGCGGCAACAAGCACCCAGACCGACGCGCTGATCGAGAACATCCTCAACAACTACGCACGCGCGGCTGGCGTGTTCGATCCCAACCGGCTCGAGGTGTGGGAGGAACTGGGACTCACGCTGTCGCAGCTCCGAGTGCTCTACCTGCTGCAAGCCGGCCCCGGAACGCCGGCCGGCGCCGTTGCCGCCTATCTCAAGGTCAGACCGTCGACCGCAACCGGCATTGTCGATCGCCTGGTGCGCGACGGACTGGTCACCCGCGAACGCGACGAGATGGATCGCCGTCGCGTGCGGATCCGGCTGACCGAGCGCGGCCTACAGGTGATCAACGAGATCCGCGCGCGCAATCGGGCGCTGATCTGGAAGATCTTCCGCAACTTCAGCGATCAGGAATTAGCCGAGATTAACCGCGCCTTCGGCCTGTTAACCTCGGAAGCAGAACGCCAGGGCGTGTTGGCGCCCTGGCCTCCCGTTCCTGAGGTGATGTAGTGGCAATGGGCCCACCACGCGCTGGCAACGGACAATCTCCGGGCGCGCCCGGCGGCCCACCGATGACACAGGGCGGACCCCCACCGGGCATGGGCGGAATGGGCGAAGTGCCGCCGGGATGGATGCTGCCGCAGCGCCGCAAGGTGCTGATCATGGTCTGCGTCATGCTGGCCTTGTTCCTGGCTGCACTCGACCAGACGATCTGGAGCGTCGCCGCGCCCAAGGCCGTCGGCGACCTCGGCGGCCTCGACCTCTTCGCCTGGCCGGCCACCTCCTACCTGCTGGGCTCAACGGTCATCGTGCCGATCATCGGCAAACTCTCCGACGCCCACGGACGCAAGCCGTATCTGCTCGCCGGGATCGTCATCTTTCTGATCTCCTCAGCGCTCTGCGGGGCGTCGGGCAGCATGTGGGAGCTGATCGGCTTCCGTCTGCTGCAAGGCTTCGGCGCCGCCTTCATCATGGCCAACGCCTTCACCACGATGGGCGATTACTTCGCCCCGGCCGAACGCGGACGCTGGGCCGGCATTATCGCCGGCACGTTCGCCCTGGCCAGCATCATCGGTCCGCTGGCCGGCGGCGTACTCACCGACGAGCTGTCCTGGCGCTGGGTCTTCTACATCAACATCCCCGTCGGAGGCGTAGGCCTGCTGGCCATCACCATGCTGATGCCGCGGCAGAGGCCAGAGCATCCCAACCGCGAGCCCACCGACTGGCTTGGCGCGGGACTCCTGATCGTCGCCGTCACCCCGCTATTGCTCGCGTTCTCGATGGGCGGCAACCAGTTCGGCTGGCTCGATTCTCCCATCGTCGCCTGCCTGATCCTTGCCGTCGTCGGGGCCGTTGCCTGGTGGCGGACGGCGCGGCGCAAGGGCGAAGACGGCATCATGCCGCTGCCCATGTTCCGCAACAGGATTTACCTGTTCTGCACCGTGGTGATGTTCCTGATCGGCATCGCCATGATGGGCGCGATGTTCAACCTGCCCTTCTTCCTGCAGGGCGCGCAGGGCATCTCGGCCACCAACTCCGGACTCGTCACTTTGCCGATGAGCCTCGGCGTCGTTCCCGCATCCATCGTCGCCGGTCAGATCCTGTCCCGGACCGGTCGCTACAAGCCGCTTGCGATCATTGGCGGCGCCGGCGCCGCGTTCGCGCTGTTCATGCTGTCTCAGCTCAACGTCGATTCCAACCTGAACATGGCGCGCATCTACATGTTCATCATGGGCGCATCGATGGGCATTCTGATGCCCCTCTATTCGCTCCTGATGCAGAACTCGCTGCCGTTCAGACTATTGGGCGTCGGCACGGCAACGAACCAATTCTTCCGTCAAATGGGCGCCGCCATGGGCATCTCCCTGTTCGGAGCCATGATCGTGTCCGGATTCTCATCGCAACTGAGCAAGGCGTTCCCGGTCGGCTTCGAACGACTCAAGGAGCAACCCGAGATTCTGCTGAATCCGGAAGCGTTGCAGGCCTTCCGCCAGCAACTGGAGCAACAGTCGGCCGGCTCGGCCGACGCGGTCATCCAGTCGGCCCGCGAGTCCCTCGCCGTACCGGTGACCGACGTCTTCCTCTACGGCGCGATAGTCATGGCCATCGTGCTGGTCATCGCCATCCTGCTGCCCAGGGTCCGGTTCCAGACCCAGGAAGAGATGATGGCCGCGGCTCGGGCGTCGGCAGCTGCCAATCGACCGGCCGGCGCGACGCCGGGCATGCCGGCGGCTGAGCCCGCAGGAGTGCCGAACGGCGGACCGCCGACGGGAAGGACGACCGGCGTTCCGTCCGGCCTCGCCGGCAACGGACCTCCCACAGGGACTACAGTGGCAGTACGGCCTGCGCCCGCGTCGGCGTCGGATACCTCGTCCAACGGCGGATCTGGGCGCGACGGACTGCATCATTCGGCGCCGATGATTGCGTCCTGGGCGACCCAGCAGCGCCGGCAGGCCGAGCACGCGTTTGAGTCGGAGCGAGCATGACTACCCCCAACGGACACGAAGAACCAGACCTGGGCAACTCGAGCAAGCAGGCAACCAGCACGGTCCTGGCGCTGGATGGCTGGGGCCCGGTCGTGCCTGAGGCCGGCGCGAACGGGGCCAACGGCGCGAACGGCGTTGAGCCCGAAGCGACGGCTGCCCAGCCCGAGCCGCCCGTCATCGAAGAGCCGGTTGCGATGCCGCGCTCGGCCGACTGGCGGCAAACGCTCAACCGGACCCTGCCCCGCTCCGCGCTCCAACTGCCGCTCGACAGTCAGCTCTTGAGAATTCTCGCGTCCGCTGCGGCGATGACCCTGGCCCTCTTCGTGGCCGTGAGCGTGGGACGCCGACTGAGGGCGTTCGAAGCGGCAGCTCCAGCCCCGGCGGCCGCGCCAGTGAGCGTTCGCCGCCGACTGGCGCTCGCGATCGATCCGTCGCTCACGCCCGCGCCAAAGCGACGCGGCATACTTGCTGAGTGGTCTTCTCTGCTTGACTTCTAACGTCGCCGTGCCTGCGTGCGGCGGGGTCGCGCCCCTGCGGCCTATTCCTGCGTGGCCAGCGCGTGCGCGCGCTCTGCGGCTTGCTCGCGAAGCACCCGGCGGTAGTCGCGCGGGATCACTTTGACCATCTGGCTGACGACCACGTCCCAGTTGTCCAGCAACTCGACCGCGAACGGACTGCCGGTCCGCTCCGCGTGCGTTTCGATCATCTCGGCCAGCATCGCGATGTCGTTGGCGTCTCGGACCGGCTCCAGGTCGACCATGGCGTGATTGACACGCGACTCGACGTCGCCTTCGGCATCCCAGACGTACGCCGTGCCGCCACTCATGCCGGCCGCGAAGTTGCGTCCCACCGGACCGAGTACCACGACCGTGCCTCCGGTCATGTACTCGCAGCCGTGATCGCCGACTCCCTCGACCACGGCGCGCGCGCCTGAGTTGCGCACCGCGAAGCGCTCGCCGGCCCGGCCTGCGACCCAGAGTGTGCCGCCGGTCGCCCCGTAGAGCACCGTGTTGCCGACCAGCACGCCGTCGCGCCCTCGGAACCCTGAGTCTTCCCTGGGCGAGACGGCGATCATGCCGCCGGCCATGCCCTTGCCGACGTAGTCGTTGGCTTCGCCTTCCAGGTACATCCGCATGCCCCGCACGAGAAACGCGCCGAAGGACTGGCCGGCCGAGCCGGCGAAGTGCAATTCGATCGTCCCGCGCTGCATGCCCAGATCGCCGTACTGGCGGGCAATCCGACCTGACACCCGCGCGCCAACGGCGCGGTGCTTGTTGGTGATCGGGAACTTGGCCGAGATGTGCTCGGAGCGGTCAATGTGCGGCTCCAGCATCTCCAGCAGTTCGTCGTCGAGCCGCAGATCGTCCCTGCGGTCGTTGCGCTCCTGGATCCTCACCCGAGGCAGATCGGGGTCCGCATCGATCGGCGCCAGCAGCTTGGACAGGTCGACCGTCCTGGCGCGCTCGCCAGAGCGGGGCGGCACCTGCTCCAGCAGGTCGGTACGACCGATGACCTCGTCGAGCGAGCTATAGCCCAACTCGGCGAGGATGACTCGCACTTCCTCGGCGACGTGCAGGAGGAAGTCAATCAACATCTGCGGCTTGCCGAAGTACTTGGCGCGCAGGTCTTCGCGCTGTGTCGCCACGCCGACCGGGCAGGTGTTGAGGTGGCACTGGCGGGCCATCTTGCAGCCCAGCGCGACCAGCGCGGCGGTGCCGAACCCGTAGGCCTCGGCGCCCAGCATCGCCGCCACCACGACGTCGCGTCCGGTGTGGAAGCCGCCGTCGGTGCGCAGTCGGATCCGTCCTCGCAGTCCGTTGACGACCAGCGCCTCGTGCGCCTCCTTGACGCCCAGCTCCCAGGGCGCGCCAGCGTACTTGACGGAGGACAGCGGAGACGCGCCCGTCCCGCCGTCGGCGCCGGAGATGTGGACGACATCGGCGTACGCCTTGGCCACACCGGTGGCAATCGTGCCCACGCCCTCGCAGGCGACCAGCTTGACGCAGACCCGCGCTCTCGGATTGGCGATCTTGAGGTCGTAGATGAGCTGTGAGAGGTCTTCAATCGAGTAGATATCGTGATGCGGCGGCGGAGAGATCAGCTCCACGCCCGGCGTCGAGTGGCGCAGCATGGCGATGTACTCCGTCACCTTGTGACCCGGAAGCTGTCCACCCTCGCCCGGCTTCGAGCCCTGCGCGATCTTGATCTCGATCTCGCTGGCGCTGCCCAGATAGGCAGGCGTGACGCCGAAGCGGCCCGAAGCGATCTGCTTGATGTGCGAGTTGGCATCGGACTTGTCGCCCGACTCGAGGAACCGCCGCGGATCCTCGCCGCCTTCTCCCGTGTTGGACGCGGCGCCGAGCACGTTCATCGCCCGCGCGATGTCCTCGTGCGTCTCCGGGCTCAGCGCTCCCAGGGACATGGCGCCGGTGCTGAACCGCGGCGTGATCGCGTCGTGCGGCTCGACCTGATCGAGCGAGATAGGCGCACGGTCGGATTTGAATCCGAGCATGTCACGCAGGGCCGTCGGCTGTCGATTGTTGGCCCGCTCGGCGTAGATCTGATACTGCTCCGCTCCTCCGCCCTGGACCGCCTTGTGCAGCGCGCGCCAGACCGGCGGCTCGTTCGCGTGGTAATCGGCGTCTCGGCGGTATCGATACCAGCCGCCCGCATCAAGGCCGTCGGCCGGGTAGGCCTGGGCGTGCCGGGCGATCGCGTCCGCACCGATTTCTTCGTAACCGATCCCACCGATGCGCGAGAGTGTGCCGGGGAAGGAACGTTCGACCACTTCCTGGCCAATGCCCAGCGCCTCGAAGATCTGCGCGCCGTGATACGAGGCGCGCGCGGCGATCCCCATCTTCGACATGATCTTGAGAATCCCCGAATCGACCGCCTGGACGTAGCGCTCAATCACTTCGCCGGCATCCATGTCTTCGAACTCACCCTCGGCGTGGAGCGAGGACAGGGTCTGCAACGCGAGATGTGGATGCACGGCGTCGGCGCCGAAGCCGATCAAGCAGGAAATCTGGTGCACGTCTCGGGCGTCGCCGCAACTGGCCACGATCGACGCCGACATCCGCTGACCGCTGGAGATCAGATGGTGATGCACCGTCGACACGGCCAGCAACATCGGAATCGGCACGCGATCCGCAGCCACGTGCTCATCGCTGAGCACGATCATCGTGTGGCCGTCCTCGATCGCGTTCTCGACGTGGTCGCAGAGCGCATCGAGCGCCGCCTCCAGCCCGGCCGGACCGTCCTCGACCGGGAACGAGGTCTCGATCTCGGTCGCCGAGAAGCCGGCCAGGGTGAAATCGAGCAGACTCTGGAGGTCATCGCTCAGCAGCAGCGGCGAGCTGACATGAACCAGCCTGGCGGCCTCCGCGGTCTCCTCGAGCAGCGAATGACGCCGGCCCAGCCAGGTGTCGAGCGACATGACGTTTCGCTCGCGAATCGAGTCGATCGGAGGATTGGTGACCTGCGCGAACTTTTGCTTGAAGTAGGTGTACAGCGGCCGCGGCGGATCGTGCAGGACCGAGAGCGGCGTATCATCGCCCATCGAGCCGACCGGCTCCTTGGCCTGCCTGGCCATGGGCTTGAGCACGTACTCGATCTCTTCCCGGCTGTAGCCGTGCAGGATCTGCCTGGCCAAGAGGTCGCCCTCGTCGGGCTGAGGGATGTTCGATGCGCTGAGGCTGGCGGACCGATCGAGCCGGCCCATGTTCGTGCGGACCCATCGTGCGTAGGGGCGGCCGGCGGCGACGCGGCGCTTGATGTCGTCGTTGCGCAGCAGCTCGTGCCGCTGGACGTCGACGGCGACCATCTGGCCCGGTCCCAGCCTGCCCGATTCGATGATTTCGGACTGGTCCAGTTCGATCAGTCCCACTTCCGAGCCCATCACCACCAAACCGTCGCGAGTGACCTGGTAGCGGGCCGGCCGCAAACCATTTCGGTCCATGGCAGCGGCGGCAATCCTGCCGTCGGTGAAGGCCATCGCGGCCGGACCGTCCCACGGCTCCGACAGGCAGGCGTGGTACTCGTAGAACGCCCGCAGATCGGGGTCCATGTCTTCGAACTGCTCCCAGGCTTCGGGAATCAGCATCATCATGGCGTGCAGTGGACTCCGGCCCGAGGCAACCAGCAACTCGAATGCCTCGTCGAACGCCTGCGAGTCGGATCCGACCTGTCCCAGCACCGGATGCAGCTCCGACACCGTCTCGCCCCAGACATCCGACTCCATGGCCGGACCGCGAGCCTGCATCCAGAGCCGGTTGCCGAGCAGCGTGTTGATCTCGCCGTTGTGGGCGATGTAGCGGAATGGCTGGGCAATCTTCCAGTCGGGCAGGGTGTTGGTCGCATAGCGCTGGTGGAACAGAGCCAGAGCGGACACCGTGTCAGGATTGGTCAGGTCGGGGTAGAACTTGCTCAACTGGGGCGCGACCATCAGTCCCTTGTAGACGACGGTCGAGGTCGACATGGAGACGATGTAGGTCTCGGCCGCATGGTCCTCGGAGTCGGCTTCGCCCAGCAATCGGATCTCGGTGTCCGCGCGTCGCCGGGCGAGGTAGGTCCGGCGTGAGAATTCGTCGTCGGAGATGCCTGTCGGCCGAGTGAACAGCAATTGCTCGATGCTGGGCAGGTCGCGCAGCGCCCAACTGCCCAGCACACCGGGATCGGTCGGCACCGAACGCCATCCGATCACGTCGAGTCCGGTTCGCTCGACACACTCGTCGATCAACTGCTTGGCCCGCTCGGCGGCGTCGGGCTCGTCTGGCAGGAAGACCATTGCCAGAGCCAGATCGTCGTCGGCGAGGCCGATGCGACCCAGCCGAGCGAGATCGTCCTGGAGGATGGCGTAGGGGATCGAGATGGTGACGCCTGCGCCGTCGCCGGTATCGGGGTCGGCATTGACCGCGCCGCGGTGAGTCAGGCTGACCACGCCCTCGACGGCCTGCTCGACCAGCCGGTGTGTCGCCACACCGTCGAGGCGGGCGATGAACCCGGTGCCGCAGGCATCGCGGACATTACTCGGGTCGTAGAGGCCCGCGTAGTCGGTCTCGCTTGCTCGATGAGGCTGGCGACTCCTGGACATATCGAGGTCGTCTATCTCTCTCACTTCATTGACTGTCTCAGTCAATGCACACACTGGCCTTGACGCCACAAACTACGTGAATATTCGCACAAATGGCCCCGCCGCGCTAGCGATCCGATTACAGCGGCCGCCCGGCGGCAGGCGCGAATCGGCTAGAGAATCTCTGCCCGACGCAGGTCCGAGAGCGCCGCGCTGAAACGGTCGACGGTCGCGTCGATTTGATCCTCGGTGTGGACGCAAGAAACGAGCGCGCCCATGCCCATGAGGTCGACGCCGTGGTTGATCAGCGCCCGGCGGAAGGGCCAGGCGATCTCGGACGGCGTGCCGGGCAGTGTCGCTTGCGGGCCGCCGTGCTCGTCCCAGTCCCAGGTGACGCCGTCTTCCGGCCGGTCGAGGTCCTGACCGAGGACGATGTGCACCATCGAGGCGTCGGCCCAGGCGCAGCCGGGCGCTTCGGCCTCGAGCAAGGCGCGGTTCAGGCCCTTCGAGAGTTGCGCCGCTCGCGCGTTGGCGATGCTTAAGGGATCCTCCTCCGCGATGGCGCGCAGGGCGCGTTCGCCGGCGACCGCGGAGAGGGGATTGGCGTTGAAGGTGCCGGGATGGGCGACGCGGCCGCTGCCGGCGTCGAAGCTGATCTGATCGAGCAGGTCGGCGCGTCCGACGACGGCGCCTCCGGGCAAGCCGCCGGCCGCGATCTTGGCCAGCGTGGTCAGGTCGGGCGTTACGCCGATCCGCTCCTGGACGCCGCCCTGGCTGGCGCGGAAGCCGGTCACGACCTCGTCGAAAATCAGCATCGTGCCGCTGCGCTCGGTCAATTCGCGCAAATCTTTCGGCACCGACGGATCGAGCGGGCAGGTGCCCCAGGAGTAGCCGGTGGGTTCGAGGATCACGGCGGCGTACTCGCGGGTCTCGACCGCCTCGGCGATGCCGGCGACATCGGTCTGGTCGAAGACCGAGATCAATTCCTGCATGGCCGTCGGTTGGCCGTTGGCGGCGATCGGTCCGGCCGACGTGCGGCCGGCGGCGAAGACGCTGTCGTTCCAGCCGTGGAAGTGATGGCGCAAACGCAGCAGGCGGTCGCGGCCGGTGGCGGCGCGGGCCAGGCGCACGGCCATCATCGTGGCCTCCGTGCCTGAGGAGGTGAAACGCACCTTTTCCGCGCTGGGCACCAGCCGTTTGATCGCCAGCGCCCAGCGACGCTCGAGGTCGCTTGAGCCGCCCATGTGTGTGCCGCGAGCAACCTGCTCGGTCACGGCCTCGACCAGGTAGGGGTGGCTGTGGCCGAAGATCAGGGCGCCGTGGCCCATCACGTAGTCGATGTACTCGTTGCCGTCCGCGTCCCACTTTTGCGCTCCGACGGCGCGGTCGACGGTGATGCCGAAGGGATCGAAGTGACGCGCGTCGTGGGTGACGCCGCCAGGAAAGAGCGTCTGAGCCTCCTCCGCGCGCCGCGCCGACTCGGCGTGCTTGTCCAGGAATTCCCGATCGATCGCCGTCGAGCCGCTCATGGCCTCCTCCTCTGCTGTTGCTCTCTTCGACACTAGCGCACACGGCGGGGTCGGACGCAGGCCATGGTCAAACTAGAGTGACGGCATGACGAACTGGCGGATCACTCGACGCCGGGCGGCCTGGCTGGGTCTGCTCGGGGTGGCGGTCATCGCGCTGCTGATCGGCGCCTACCTCGCCTACGAACGCTGGTTCCCGTGGGAACAGGCGGAGATCGAGGAGTGGATCGACGGGTTCGGGGTCTGGGGGCCGGTGGTCTACATCGTCGTGTTCGCGGCTTCGATGTTGTTTGCCCCGCTGCCGACCGCGCCGATGCCGCTGGTCGCGGCCGCGGTGTTCGGTCCGGCGCTCGGGTTTCTCTACACGATCACGGCCACGGCGATCGGCTCGACGATCTGTTTCTGGGTAGCCCGGCGGCTGGGCCGTCCCGTCTTGCGCCGATTGACGTCGCAGCGAGCGCTGGACAAGATCGACGAGCTGGGCGCGCGGCTCGGCATCCGACTGCTGATTGTGTTGCGGCTGTTTCCCGTGGCGGGCGTCGACTACGTCAGTTATGCCGCGGGGCTGACGCAGATGCGGTTCCCGACCTACATCGTGATCTCGGTGCTGGCGTCGGCGCCGATCTTGATTCTGGCCGCGGTGCTCGGCGACGCGGTGTTGGAGCGCAACCGCGAGCTGCTGATTGGCGCGGCGATCGGCATCGTGGGATTCTTCGCGCTGCCGATTGTCTGGGTCTGGTGGCGGCAGCGGCGGGCGGCTCGCCGCGTTCAGCCCGCGCCGACGGAGCGTTAGCCTCGGGGCATGCCGATCTCCGACGCGCCTACTCTGCTCACGTTGATGTGGTCACCGCTGACCGTGGTGACGTCTGCCCACGAGGGCCAGCGGGGCGGGCAGATCGCTGTGGGCGCGTTCGCGGCTTCGATTGTTCCGGCGCAGCCGCGCGTGCTCGTACAGATTCAGAAGCGGAATCACACGAACTCGCTGATTGAGGCCTCGGGCAAGATGGCGGTGCATGTGATCAGCCGCGAGCAGTGGGCGTGGGTCAAGCACTGGGGATTCCGCTCGCAGACCGAGGTTGACAAGTTCGAGGGGCTGGATTGGTTTGAGCACGACGACGGTCTGCCGATCCTCGGCGGCGTGCTGGGCTGGATGACCTGCCGGGTCGTGAACTACATGGACGGCGGGGACATGGCGATCTGGCTGGCCGACGTCACGGACGCCGACCGAAACACCCGGGCTCAGCCACTTCGCTGGCACGAAGTGCAGCAGGTCCTGCCGCCCGACTGGGCCGAGGAGTACGGCCGCAAGCTCAGCCACGACGTGCCCGACTCGGGTCGGCGGATGGCCGAGCTGTCGGACAATCCGCCCTGGTCTAGCGGTCTGAGTCCCTAACCCCTAGCGGCCTTTCCAGTTGGGGGTCCGCTTCTCGGCGAAGGCGCGCGGGCCCTCGATCAGGTCTTCGGACTGGCTCATGATCCGCTGCTGGTGGAAGGTGTGCGTGAGCGCGGCCGGCAAGGGCAGGTCGAGGCCCTTGTAGGCGGATTCCTTCGAGGCCCGGACCGAAATCGGGGCGCAGAGCAGGATCTCTCCGGCCCAGCGGCGGGCGGTGTCCATCAGCTCGTCGGCGGGGACGACCTCGTTGACCAGGCCCCACTGGTGGGCGACGGGCGCCGGGATGTGGTTGCCGGTGAGCATGTAGCCCATGGCGATCTTGAGCGGGATGTGTCGGGGCAGGCGGTGGACGCCGCCGGCGCCGGCCATCAAGCCGACGCGCGGCTCGGGCAGACCGAGGCGGGCGTGGTCGGCGGCGATGATGATGTCGCAGGCCATCGCCATCTCGCAGCCGCCGCCCAGGGCGAAGCCGTTGACGGCGGCGATCATCGGCTTGGGGCACTCCCAGTCGGCCGTGATTCCGCCGAAGCCGCCGCGCACCGGGGCGAAGGAGGGGCGCTCGTTGGCCGGCACGCGCGACATCTCGGCGGTGTATTTGAGATCGTTGCCGGCCGAGAACGCGCGATCGCCGGCGCCGGTGAGGATGCCGACCCAGGCGGAGTCATCGTTGGCGAAGGTGTTCCAGGCGTCGGACAGTTCCTCGGTCGTGGGCGGATGGATCGAGTTCATCCGCTCCGGCCGGTTGATCGTGATCGTGACGATGTTCTCGTCCTGCTCGTACTTGATGAACTCGTAATCGGCCATTGCGAACCCCTGTCAGGTGCTGATCGATGCTGGTCTGTTCGAACGAATCGTGCGGAGAGGCGGGCTAGTGCTGCACGCAGGTCCCGCCGTCCACATTGTAGGACTGACCCGTGATCCACTCGCCCTCGCGGGCGCAGAGGAAGGCCGTGATGTAGGCGATGTCCTCGCCTTCGCCCGCCCGACCCATGGGAATCCGCGTGTCGATCGCTCGCTGCCAGAACTCGCCGCGGCCCATGTCGTCCATGCGCGAGGTGTCGATGATGCCGGGGCAGATGGCGTTGACGCGGACGCCGTGCTGTCCGACTTCCTGGGCCATGCAGGCCGTGAGCGCCTGGAGTCCTGCTTTGGACGAGGCGTAGGCGGCCGTGTTCGGACCCAGCATCTTGCCGGCGATCGAGGAGATGTTGATGATCGCGCCGCCGTCGCCCTGTTCGATCAGCTTGCGGCCGAAGACCTGCGACATGTAGAAGACGCCGTTGAGGTTGACGTCGAGCACCAGCCGCCAGAGATCGGGGTCGAGGTCGAGCACGGGCACGCGGTCCGAGCCTCGAGCGGCGCCGGCGTTATTGACGATGAAATCGACGCGGCCGAACTCGGACAAGGTCGTATCGAGCAGGTTCTCGACCGCCCCGTAGTCGGCGACGTCGGAGACCAGCGGCAACGCGCGGCGGCCTTCGGCGCGGACTTCGTCGGCGACGGAGTCAATATCGCGCCAGCCGGCGGCCTTCTCGTCGTCGGGATAGTCCTCGGGCGCGCGGCCCGTGCCGGTCAGGACCACATCGCAGCCCTGGCGCGCCAACTCGACCGCGATGGGGCGACCGATGCTGCGCATCCGCCCTGCGCCGGTGACGACGGCCACTCTGTCTTCAAGTCCGCTCAACTGCATGCGTCGGCCTCCAGCCCGTTACGAGGTGTGCGCCGATGATAGGCGAGGTGGTTGGGTGGTTGGCAGAATTTTTTTCTGCCAGGGCGTGGCAGGAAAAACGGGGCGTTCGCCGCATGAAACGCTGGGTTTCGCGACAGCGGGGTGGTTGAACGTGGTTGAGAATGGTTGGCTATGGAAGGCGGCGGTCAGCCAAGTGAGGGCCGTGTTTGACGATCTGTTGTGCGCCGGGAACGACATGATCGCAGCCTCTCTACAGCGATTATTCGTTCTAAGTTTAGCCCAATCCGCAGAGTCCGGCGCGATTATACGTCGCCTGATTCCTGATCTGTGTCTTCGTCGTCATTGACTTCGTCGTCGTTGTAGAACTCTTCGGATTCGGCCAGGCCCTTGATGTCGCCGAGGATTTGTTCGAGGTGCGGTCCATTGCCGGCGCCGCGAATGAGGCGCAGCAGCGGCCCCATGAGTCCGGAGAAGTCCAGTTCCACTTCGGCCCGCGTGATCCCTCCGCCGGCGCGCTCGAAGCGGAAATCGTACCTCGCCCCGGTCAGCAGCGTGGCCCAGCCGATGGCGTAGTGACGCGGCGATTCGCTGACCAACTCCTTGAACGCGCCCTCGGTGATCGCGCGCTCCAACACCTCCAGCGCAGCCTCGAAGGCGTCAATCGGCTCCGCCTCGATTTCGATGTCACGGATGGTCATTCGTCGACTCCCGCTGCGGCCCGCGGCCATGCGCCTGATCGTCCCCAGGCGCTGTGAATCGCAATACGCTGATCTCCTGTGACGCAGCGTAGACCCCACACCGGCGAACTCAGCGGCATCCCCGACCTCAACACGGAGGAGCAGGCTGCTTACGATGCGGGGCTGGCGGTGCGGGCTGACGCGGCATCGCGGGCTGAGGGGTGGATTGAGCGCACGGTTGAGGTGGCGCTGAATACGAATCATGGGTTTCCGCGCGGGGAGGCGAGGATTGCGCTGCAGTTTGGACCGGCGCGTGAGGTCGTGGCGGCGCTGCTGCCGGCGTTGCTCTCGGCCAACAAGCGGATGCGGCGGCGCTCGATGACGCTGCTGCCGCGGCTTGACCCGGACGAGGTCTGCCGGCAGCTCGACCCGGTGCTGGAGGGCGGCGAACGCAACTCGCGGCGGGCGGCCTGCGTCGCTCTGGCGGCGATCGGCGCTCCGGCGACCGATCTGCTTGAGCGCCTGACCGACGATCCCGACGGAGCGATCCGGAACCGGGCCCGTCGGGCGCTTGAGGCGATCGAGGCGCGGCCGCCCGAGAACGGCAATCGGCGGCTGTCCTACGTCCGCCCGTTCGGTCTGCCCTATCGGGATGCCCCGCCGACACGGCCGCAGTCGTTTGCGGTGGCGGCGTTCAACTTCTCCTACGGCGTCAACCTGGGCACGCTGGTGCGCAGCGCCGAGGCGGCGGGCGCGGAGGCGGTCTGGATCATCGGACGCGATTTCTACTACCGACCATCGACCAAGGGCGCCGACTGGTGGCTGCCGGTCGAGACGCTCGATTCGGGCGACGACTGCCTCTCCCGCGCTGCCGAGGAGGGCTTCGAGATCGTCGCCCTGCAGCAAGGTCCGCGCGCCGTGCCGATCTGGGAGGCGGACTGGCCGAAACGGCCGCTGATCGTCGCTGGCAACGAAGGCGACGGGCTGCCGCCGTCGCTGGTTGAGGCGGCGTCGCTGCAGGTCGATCTGCCGATCTACGGCGAGATCGACAGCCTGAATGTGGCGGTGGCGACATCGGTGGCGATGTACGCCTTTCGCGGATGGCAAGTTCGGCAGCGTCGGGCATGAGCCGGCGATTCAGCCGTCGGGCGCTCCTGCGCGCCGGAGCGGTGTGCGCGGTCGGCGCGGCGCTGGGTCCGCGCCTGGCCACCTCGCCGGCGGCGGCGCGTGAGACCGACGCCATCGCGTTGGCCGCCGGATGGAACAGCGCGACCTGGTGCGGGCCGGACACTCCGATTGGCGAGGCGGTTGGCTCGCTGCCGGTGCGCGTCGTCCACGGTTGGCACGTCGCGAAGCAGCGATGGCTGGCCTACGCGCCCCGCACACCGATTGACACGATCGGCGTCCTGCGCCACGGCCAGCCGTTGTGGATGCAGCTTGAGTCGGACGCGGACTGGCGTCAGCCGAGCTATCGCGGACCCCTGCCCGAGGCGGCGGAGCTGCCGGTCGGTTGGTCCTACATCGGCTGGTCGGGGCTGCATGAACCGGTCTGGACGGCGTTTGGCGAGGATCCATTCGGTCCGGTCGCAGAGGTCTGGCGCTGGAACACCGAGTATGAGCGCTGGATTTCGTACCTGCCGGGCGAGTCCGCACAGCAGCTCTTTGCCGTGCTGCACCCGGGCAACGCGGTCTGGGTCAAGATGCGGGTCGCTTCGGCGCGCTGGAATCCGGCCGGTGGGATGGTCCAGGCGGACCTGGCCTCGAGGGTCGTACCGGGCGAGATCACCTACTACCATCCATCGCTGGCCGGCGGCGTGATGTACTGCCCGCCGCACAATCGCTACGACCCGCAGGACGTGACGGTCGGCGCGGCGGTGACCTGGCCGTGCGGGACGCGGCTGCGGATCTGGCGGGACGAGCGATACGTCGACGTGATCGTGCAGGACACCGGGCTTCTCGGTTACAACCACGTCGATCTGTCGGAGGCGGCGTTCCAGCGCCTGGCGCTGCTTCCTGAAGGGCGTGTAAGCGTCTTGATCGAAGTCCTCGCAGGTCCCGAGTAGCCGCGCCCGACATCCGACCGCTGCGGATAGGTTGTCTGCGAGGAGAGCCGCGTATGTCCCGCCTGTCACTGCTTCCCGCCGTCTTCGTCTCTGCCGCGCTCGCGACCGCGGTCACGACCGGCATTCTGCTGTCGATCGGCGCCGGCGTCGCCGAACAACCTTCGAGCGAGCCTCAGGCCATTCTCGCGGCGGAATCGAGCATGGTGACCCGCCAAGCCGCGCCCGCCGCGCCGATCGAGCCTGGGGATCCGGTGTTGGAGCCGATACCGGCCGTGGTCGACTGGGCGAACGTGTACGCGGTCGCCGTGCCCTCGCTGGTGTCCGTACGTGTCGACCAGGGCGCGGGGTCGGGGTTCTTCGTCAGCGAGCAGGGTCACGTGATCACGAACCTGCACGTCGTGGCGCGGAGTGAGCGGATCGTGGTCCTGACCCAGGGCGGCGACCGCCTGGATGCCGAATTGATCGCGCGGGACGCCGGCAACGACCTCGCGCTGCTCAAGGTGGATGCGGGCGAGATCAAGATCGTGGTGCCCTCCTTCGGGTCGTTGGAGGAGCTGCAGATCGGCGATCCCGTGGGTGCGCTGGGCGCGCCATTTGGGCTGTCGAACACGTTGACGGTGGGCATCGTCTCGGGGCTGGGTCGGCTGCGCCCCAGCGGCAACCAGACCATCGAGCCGCTGCGCAACATGATCCAGACCGACGCCGCGCTCAACCCCGGCAACTCGGGCGGCATGCTGGTGGACGACCAGGGACGGGTGATCGGCATTCCCACGCAGATCCAGAGTCCGGATCGGGTGTCCAGCGGGATCGGGTTTGCGGTCAGCGCCGACGCAATGCTGAGCTCGCTGCCGACGCTGATGAGCGGCGAGGATGTCGAGCGCAGTTACCTCGGCGTCTCGCTCGATCACCGCGAGGGACGGCTGGAAGTGGTCGATGTGACCTGCGGCTCGGCGGCGGACGAGGCGGACATGCGCGACGGGGACGTGATTCTCGCAATCAACGGCGAGCAGGCAGAGACGTTCGATCAGCTTGTGCAGGCTCTGGCGTCGGTGTTGCCGGGGGATGCGATCACGATCACGGTGCGTCGCGGAGCCGGCCGGCTCACGCTGGAGACGACCGCCGGGAGCTGGCCAGCTCAGATCCCCGAGAGCGGATGCGGCTAGCGGGGAGCGTCACTCGTTGCGTCCGCTTTGCAGCCAGTCTTCTCGGGAGACGTCGGCGTACATCGCGCGGCGCCAGAGCCACCAGCGCACGCGCGGCGTCGAGAGCGCGAGCAGGGCGCAGCCGAGCAGGCAGGCGCCCATGGTCAGCAAACCCCAGCGCGCTCCGATCGAGTCGGCGAGCGTGCCGGCGATCAGCGCGCCGATCAGGCTGGTGCCCAGGACGAGATTCATCAAGGTCAGAGCCTGACCGCGCATGTGCTGGGGCGCGTGGGCCAGTAGGGCGAGATTGGCCACCGAGACCATGTTGTTGACGCAGGCGCTGCCGAAGAAGACGCAGATCGCGACGACCGCGAGATGGGGCGCCTGGGACAACACTGTGAGCGCCGTCCCGGCGATCACGATGATGCCGACCATGATCGCGTTGGGCGAGCGGATCTCGGTCATCGAGGCGATCAGCACCGAGCCGAGGGTCGCGCCGACTCCTCCAACGGCGACGAGATAGCCGACCCAGGCTTTGTGTTCGCCCAGCTCCTCGATCACGATCAGCGGGATCATCACGCCCTCGTAGGGCTGCAGGAAAATGAACAGCACGGCGGAGATGCCGACGACGGCGAGCGGCCAGCGGGACTCGATTGCCCATCTCGCTCCGGCCGTGACCTGGCGCAGCAGCGAGCGGGCGGCATCGGGATCGGGCTGGTGGGGCTCCTCGCGGGTTTGGATCAAGATCACGAGGATCGCGGCCGACACGTTGAGGACGGTCATGACACCGAAGATCCAGGTGAAGTCGGCGAACATCAGCAGGAGTCCGGCCATGAGCGCGCCGCCGATCCTCATGGAGGTCTGACCGGTCTGGGAGAGCGCCACCGCGGATCGGAGGTGCGGCTGGTCGACCATGCCGGGCAGCATGGCGCGGCGCGCGGGGTGGAAGAACCCGGTGCTTGATCCGGAGACGACGGCCAGGACGATGACCTGCCAACCCTCGGCCCAGTCCAGGAGCAAGAGGATGAAGAGCAGGCCCGAGGAGGTGATATTGGCGGTCAGCGCGCCGATCAGCACCCTGCGGTGAGGGAAGCGGTCGATGATGATCCCGGCGATCGGCGCCAGCACGAGCGTCGGCGACATGTAGGCGGCCAGGACGGCGCCGAGCAGGAAGGCGGAACCGGTGAGTTCGACGATCAACACCGGCCGAGCGACGGTCTCCAGCCAGAGGGCGGCCGAGCGGACGAAAACCATCAGCCAGAGCACGCGGAAGTCGCGATAGCCGAACGGCGCGAAGGCCTCGGGGTTCCAGACGCCGAAGCGTCGAGGCTGCGGAGCCTGCTCTTCGTGATCCGGCTGTTCCGATGTCATGCGGATCCGCTTGGCGGCAAACGAGTTGCAGAGATCGTCCCACGACGCCGCGGGCGATCACAGTCTAGGAATCTCCTGCGACCGCTAGTCATGGGCATCGCTGGCGGAGACGCGTCCGGCGAGCGGCGTCGCCAGCATCAACGCGGCGACGATCACCAGCGTGACGCCAGTGGTCAGCAGGCCGGTGCGCGGGCCGAGGACGTCGGCCAGCGCGCCGGTGACGAGCGCACCGACGAGGATCATGCCGCGCGCGATGTTCATCAGGCTCAGCGCGCGGCCGGCCATGCCCTCGGTCGTCTGGGCGAGCAGGGTCAGGTTGGCCAACGACATCACGTTGGTCGAGCAGGCCGCGGCGACGAAGACGCAGATGGCGACGACCGCCAGATGCGGCGCGCCCGACATGCCGGCGAGCCCGATGCCGGCCGCGATCAGCAGCACCGCCATCAGCCGTCCGGGCGTCGGAATTGTGCGCCAGCCCGCGAGAAGCAAGGAACCGGAAGCCGCGCCGGCGCCGCCCACCGCGATCAGGTAGCCGACCCAGGAACGTTGCTCGCCGAGGACATCGATCACCATGAGCGGCACAAACACGCTCTGATAGGGCACGAGGAAGATGAACATGACCACCGAGATCGCGAGCACGGCCAGCGGCCAGCGCGTCTCGAACGCCCAGCGGACGCCGCTCAGCGTCTGGCGCAGGAGCGATCCGCCCGCCCGGCTGGCGGCGGCGCCGGCCTCGCCGCGCGTCCGGATCATGGCACTGCAGACCACCGCGCCCACGTAGATGCCGGTCATCGCCCCGTAGATCCAGACGAAGTCGGCGAACGCCAGCAGGACGCCGGCCAGCAGCGCGCCGCCGATGCGCATGACCGTATTGGCCGTCTGGGACAGCGCTACCGCCGGCCGCAGCGACGCCTCTGGCACCATCGAGGGCAGGATTGCCTGGCGGGCGGGCTGGAAGAAGGCGATGTTGACTCCGGCTGCCGCCGCCAGCGCGATCACGTGCCAGGCTTCCGCGAGGTCGACCAGGAGCAGCAGGAACAGCGCTCCGGCGGCCGCGACGTTGCCCGCCTGCGAGAGCACGAGAATGGTCCGGCGGGAATAGCGATCGACGATTGCGCCGGCGAACAGGCCGAGGACCAGGTTGGGCGCCATCCGCGCGGCGAGCACCGTGCCCAGCAGCACGGCAGAGCCGGTCAGCTCGTAGATCAATACCGGGCGTGCAACCTGGTCCAGCCAGAGCGCGGCCGAGCGCAGGAAGATCGCCATCCAGAGCACGCGGTAGTCGCGCGACGCGAAGGGAGAGAACATCCCCGCTTCGCGGCGCCGCAGCGCGGCATGCCGCTCGGCGCCGGGTGCTGACTGGGGCGATCGGTCCGAAATCGAGGCTTACTCCTCGTCGGCGTACGGCGCGCGGCCCTGCATCACGTTGAGCAGCCCCTGGCTGGAGAACCCGTCCGATTTGGCGAAGTTGATGATCACGCGCTCGCGGTCCTCCACGGCCTGAGCCGCCGCCGCGACCTGGGGCGCGATCTCATGCGGAATCTCGCAGACACCGTGCTGGTCGGCATGCAGCAGATCGCCCGGATGGACGGTCACCCCGCCGACCGTAACGGGCTGGCCGATCTCCACGATGTGCACGTAAGCATGGGAGACAAGGATCTCCTTGGACAGGAACTGGAAGCCGAGCTCGCGCACCTCGTCAAGGTCGCGGACGCCGCCGTCGGTGACCAGTCCGACGGCGCCGAGCGCTTTGTGGATGTTGCCGTTGACCTCGCCCCAGAAGGAGCCGATCGGCGGCTGGTCGAGATCCTGGATCACGATGATGCGCGGCTCGGGAATCGACTCGATGTGCGCCCACCAGTCGGGCGCAGCCTTGGTCTGCGGATCGTCTCCGGGCGGGATCGAGGCGCGGATCTTGCAGGTCGCCGCGTAGCCGACGATCGGTTCCATCTCGGGAAAGCGGCAGACGATGTCCGGCGTCATGAATCCGGTCGCCCGGCTGCGAATGTCGAAGGTCTCGATCGCGTTGGCGATTGCCGGCGACGGCCAGGCGCGCAACTCGGCCAGTTGCGCCTCGCTCAGTGGTTCAGTCATTGGGCACCCTTTACTGATGGCTTGCCTCATCCCCGATGAGAAGTGACGTGCGGATCGGCTACGGCGACAGCGAATACTCGCGCTCCAACGCGGAGCGGTTGACGATTGTGACGCGCTGCCGGTTGACGTCAACGATCCGCTGCTTGCGCCACTGTTGAAGCTGCTTGTTCACGGCGACGCGCGAGGCGCCGATCATGTTCGCCAGCTCCTGCTGGGAGACGCGCAGACCGATGTCGATGCCGTCGTCGGTTGACTCCCCGTGCTCGTTGGCGATGGTCAACAGACGCCTGGCCAACCGGCCGGGGACGTCCAACAGGTAGGCGTCCTGGATCGACTGATTGGTCGCGCGAAGCCGCGCGACAAGCACGTCGATGATTGCGCGCTGGGCTTCCGGGTGGCGGTCCAGGACCGAGAGAAAATCGTGTCGATTGAGACTGACCGCTTCGGTGTCCTCGATCGTGGTCGCCGAGGCCGAGCGCGGCTCATCGTCGAGCAGCGACATCTCGCCGAGCAGGTCGTACTTGCGATGCACCGCCAGGACGACCTCGCGTCCATCCAGCGAGGGGATGAAGATCTTCACGGCTCCCTTGAGGACGATGTAGAGCGTCGCGCCCTCGTCGCCCTCGTGAAAGATGTCCGTGTGGGCGCGGTAGCGAACCGGGCGGAGCTTCTGTGCGAGTTCGAGCAGCATCGTCCGCGGCATGTTGCGAAACAGGACGACGTTGCTGAGCAGGTCAAGGGCTTCATTGGTTCTATCGCTCGTTGACGAACGTCTTGTGGTCATCGCATGTCTCCGCCCGCAGTCTAGGTGCTAATGCATAGACCGCAATTGTGGACGATTGGCGGTGACGATCAAGCCGCGCGCTAGCGGTCGAGACGAGCGGTCACATCGGCGTCCACCAGCAGGGCGGCGGCGGTCGGCAGCCGGGATGCTCCCGCGCCGGAGGTCGAGCCAGTCTTCCTTCCGGCGCTCCCTGCCTGCGGCGCCAGGGCGGCCGACTTCCACTCCCAGACCAACCAGGCGACGGCGATCAGGATGATCATCGCAAACATCAACATTTCGGTTCCACCTTTACAATGCACGTTCGTTCTGACACCCACGATAGAACATACGTACACTGGAACGCAACCCAATACGCTATGTCGAGTTATCTGATGTCCAGCGGGAGAGTTGCGCATGGCCGAGACCATCTCAATCGAGCGAGTCGGGCGCGTGGCGCGCGTCACGCTCAATCGACCCGAGAAGCTGAATGCCATCTCGCGCCAGCTCCAGCGGGAGCTGGTCGAGGCGCTGTCGGAAGCGGAACGTGACGACGCCGTTCACGTGGCGCTGGTGTCGGGCGCCGGACGCGCGTTCAGCGCCGGCTACGACCTGGCCGGCGGTTCAGGAGTCGCGGCCGAGCAGGCGTCGGCCATATCACGGGATCGCGACGGCCTGGAGGAACTGCTGCGCAACTGGCTGCGGATCTGGGACCTGCGCCTGCCGGTGATTGCAAAGGTGCACGGTCACTGCCTGGCCGGGGGCACGCAACTGGCGACGATCTGCGACGTCACGTTCGTCGCCGAGGATGCGCGGGTGGGCGCGCCGCAGCTTCCCCTGGGCGCGGGATTTGTCGCCTCGTTCTGGGCCTGGCAGGTCGGCGCGAAACGCGCCAAGGAGTTCTTCTTCCCCGTCGGCAGCATGATCTCGGGCAGCGAGGCGGCTGAGATTGGACTGTTCAACCGCGCTCTGCCGGCCGACCAGCTCGATCGGTACGTGGACGATTATGTCGAACTGGTGGCCAAGACTCCGAAGGAAATCCTGGTGCTGCAGAAGAAGGCGATCAATCGGACGCAGGAGGTCCAGGGTTTCCGCGAGGCGCTGATGGGCGGCGTCGAGATCGACTCGATTGCCCACTTCACCAATCCGGTGCTGGAGATGAACCGCTCGCTCAAGGAGCGCGGACTGCGCGCGACGCTCGATGACTTCCACCGCCAGGGATGACGGCAACGAAGAGCCGATCACGCTCGAGCAGGCCAACTTGCCGCTTGAACACGCGGCTCGGCTGTTCGCCGTCGCCGACGGGCTCTGCCGGATCGGACAGATGCGCACCGGAACAAGAGCAGGCCAGTTCTCGATCTTCAACTTCCTGATCCGATGCGCGCCCGACGAAGAAGTTCCCTCGCCCGACGACCGGGACACGTACGCCCTGCTGATGCAGGCCGGGATCATCCGCCGACACGGCTGGTACGCGCACTTCTGGCTGCCGCAAGACGAGCGTCCCATGCGAATCGCCCTGCCCGCCCCGATCGGCAAGTCGTGGCACTGGCACGACGACATTGTCGAGATCAGCAAGCGTTTCGAGCAGTCCGAAGGCTGGGCGCAGGCCGTGGGCGAGAGCGTGGACGACTACGTCGCTCGATTCGCGGAATCGCTACAGACGGCAGAGATCGTCAGATCAGCGAAGGCGTAGCCGGCATCTCCGAGGCCGGCAGCACCCCGTCGGGGCTCGTCGCGATCACGCCCGCCGCCTCAAGCGCCGCCTGCTCCGACCGGGGAATCCCCAGCAGGCCGCCGAGGATCTCCGCGTTGTGCTGGCCGAAGTCGGGCGCGGGACCGACAATGCACGGTCCGGCGCCGTCGGTGCGCCAGAGCCAACCGTGGGCCATCCAGATGCCGACCTCGGGATGGCGCAGGGGCTCGTAGTAACCGCGCGCCTGGAGGTGCGGATCGCGCAGCACTTCGAGCATCTTCCAGACCGGCGAGGACGGCACCCGCTCGGCGTGGAGCGCGGCAAAGGCGTCGGTCTTCGTTCGTCCCGCGGTCCAGGCTGCGACCAGTTCGTCCAGCTCGGCTCGGTGTTCCCAGCGCAGGATCTGATCGGAGAACTCAGCCCGCTCGGCCCACTCGGGCGAACCCATCGCGCGCTTCAGACCGTCCCACTCCGAGTCGCTGCGCACGCAGATGGCGATCCAGTCGTCGTCGCCGGCGCAGGGATAGACGTGGTGCGGCGCCATCCAGTCGTGGCCGGCGCCAATGTGCTCGGGCAGCCTTCGGTTCATCGACCAGTCCATGTAGAACTCGCCCAGCAGCGTCGACATCACTTCGCGTTGGGCGAGATCGATGTACTGACCCCGGCCCGTGCGTTGCCGCTGGATCAGCGCCGTCGCCACGGCCGCCGCGGCGCAGATGCCGGCGATCGGGTCTCCGTAGGAGATACCGCTCTTGTACGGCACGCCGTCGTCGCCGTAGCCCGAGGTCGAGGTCATGCCGCTCATCATCTCGATGATCGGTCCGTAGCCAACCGCGTCTTTCTCGGGACCCGTCTTGCCGAATCCGGCCATGCCGACGACGACGATGTCTTCCTTCTGCTCGCGCAGCCAGTCGTAGGTCAGCCCCAGGTTGTCCATCACGTCGGTACGGTAGTTCTCGAGCACGACATCGCAGTGCGCCAGCAGCCTGGCAAACACGGCCTTGCCCTCGTCGGCGGCCAGATCGAGCGACAGCGACTTCTTGTTACGGCTGTACTCGTGCAGGTAGAAGTTGGTGTTCCACCAGTGCTCGCCCGGCGCGACCGGCGGCGGCAGCAAGGTACGGATGTTGTCCCAGGCGCGCGGCGACTCAATCTTGATCACCTCCGCGCCTTGATCAGCAAGGATCTTTGCGGCATAGGGTCCGGCCCAGATCATGGTCAGGTCGGCGACGCGCACGCGGCTCAGCGGACGGCCGGGATCAAACATCAGATCGCGTCCAGTTCCCGCAGGCGGACCAGGTCCTCGCGTTCATAGCCCAGCTCTCCGTGAATGATCTCCACGTTGTGCTCTCCCAAACTGGGCGCCCGGCCCATCTTCCAGTCGTGTCCGTTGCTCAGCCAGAGCCGGCCGGGATAGGTCAGCGAACCGGCGTCGTCGTCATCGATCGCGGCGAAGAAGTCGCGGCTCTGCAGATGTTCGGACTCGCTCAGGTCCTCGAAACTGGCGACAAAGCCGAAGGGCACGCGATGCTCAATGCCCAGTTCGAGCAGATCCTGGCGCGTTTGGCCGGCAAACCAGCCGTACATGATCGCCATCAGCTCGTCGTTGTTGAGCAGTCGCTGACCGGGATCTGAGAAGCGTTCGTCCTGCAGTTCCTCCAGCCCGACCGCTCGCGCGAACGCGGGGTAGTTGCGCGGCAGCGCGCAGATGCCGCCGTAGCCGTCGGCGACTTCGTACACGCCCCAGAGCGCATTCAGGTTGTTGCCCGAGCGTTGCGACTCGATTCCGAGCTGCGACGCTCGGGTGTGGAAGGCCTCGGCCATGCCGGCGTAGGTCTCTTGCACCGAGAGATCGATGTACGACCCCTGACCGTGCATGACAGCCCCGTAGTAGGCGCCCGTGATCGCCGCGAACGCATTCAGTCCGGCCTGATAGGAGGGTTGCGAGCCGCCGTTCTTGAGCGGGTGGCGCTCGGGATGGCCGGTCAACCACATCTGACCCGAAGCTGCGTACAGCGTCAGCTCGGTCGCCGGCAGGCTCGCGTTGGGACCGCTCTGACCGAACGGCGTGATCGAGATCATGACCAGGGCTTCGTTGCCTTTGGACAACTCGGCGTAGTCCAGGCCGTGCTGCTGCAAGTAGCCCGGCTCGAACGACTCGATCACGATCTCGGCGTTCTCCGCCAGCTCGCGCAGAATCTCACGGCCGTCCGAGGTTTCGAGGTTGAGCGTGACGGAGCGCTTGTCGCCGTTCAGATAGAGAAACAAGCCGCTGGTCTCGTTGTCGGGCAGATCGTCGGGCCAGGGACCGAAGGCCCGCGACGGATCGCCGGTCGTGCGCTCCAGCTTGACGACGTTGGCGCCCAGCGCCGCCAGCCAGCGTCCGGCGTAAGGTCCGGAAATGCCTTCGGCGAGTTCAAGCACCTTGACCCCGTCAAAGGGGCGTCCGGCCTCGTCTCGGGAGTCCCGGCCTTGCGGTTGGTCGCTCATCGCCCGCAGTCTATGAGCAGACCCGACTGCGTTCTAGACTGTGCGGGCATGACCACGCCGTCTCCGCAAGCCACGCAGCCATCGAGAACGGAGCAAGCCAGCGGTCCGCCGCTGCTGGACGGCGTTCGCGTGATCGAACTGGCGGAGGACATCGCCGGCCCATTCGCGGCGAAACTGCTCGCCGACGCAGGCGCGGAGACGATCAAGATTGAACCGACCGGCGGCGATCGCGCGCGTCGTACCGCGCCCTTCGCCGAGCCGGCTCCGCACCGCGAAACGTCGATCACCTGGCTGGCCTACAACACCTCCAAACGCAGCGTCGTTCTGGACCTGGAATCCGCTGCCGGACGCCGCCTGTTGCTGGAGTTGATTTCGAATGCCGACGTGTTCGTCACCGACCGCACGCCGGAACAACTGGGGGAGCTGGGTCTGAGTCCGCACGAGCTGCACGATCGGCTACCGCAACTGATCATCGCTGCCGTGACGCCGTTCGGACTGGTCGGCAGCGCCAGCGAGTGGCCCTCGACGCCGCTCACGAGGGCGCACGCCTCCGGATCGGCCGCCGGGGTACGTCGCAATCTGGGCGCGAGCGCGGCCGCGCCGCTGATGGCCGGCGCCAACGTCCACGAGGCGGACGGCGGCACGGCGCTGGCCCTGGCCACCTGGGCGGCGCTGATCGTCCGCGACCGCGACGGCCACGGACAAATCGTCGACGTCTCCTCGGTCGAGGCGATGATGAACATGGACCGGGTCGACATCTCAATCGCGCACAACGACGGCGGCCCACCGCCGATGCCGCCGCGCAAGGGCGGCAGCGCCTTCGGCGGACGACTCGAATGCGCCGACGGACACCTGATCGCTGTGACACCACAGAATCACCAGTGGGCGGGACTGATCAAGGCCATGGGCGATCCGGAATGGGCGTACGACGCCGACGGCCGTCTGATCGATCGGCTGCAGCTAGGCGACGAAGCGGCCGAGGCGATCGAGCAGTGGGCCGGCGCCCGGACTCGCGACGAGGTCTTTCGCGCGCTCCAGGTCAACAGCGCCCCGGCCGGTCCGGTGCTGCGCCCGTCGGAAGTCATGAACTCCGAGCAGATGCAGGTGCGCGAGTTCTTCGACGTGCTCGAGCATCCGATCGCCGACCCAGCGCGTTACCCGCAGTTCGCTGCTCGCTGGAATCGCGCCCGTCGGTCGAATCGCAAGGCGGCGCCGCTGCTGGGATCCGCATCCACGGACGCCATGCGCGACCACCTCCATCCCTGGACTCCGGTCCAGGCCCGACGAGCTGGAGTGATCGGATGACTGCCACGACGGAACGAACAAACGGCTCGGACGGCTACCTGCCGCATCACGTCGGCCACCACAGCCTGCTCCGTGCCGGCCCCCGGCGAGGCCCGCTGGCCGGCACGCGGATCATCGATTTCACCTGGGCCTGGGCCGGCCCCTACGGCGCGATGCAGGTCGCGCTGCTGGGCGCGGAGACGATCAAAGTGGAATCGGCCACCCGAATCGATCACTCACGCCAGCGCTCGCTGGCGATGGGATCGTTCAAGGGCGGCGTCAACCAGGCGCCGATGTTCAACGAAGTCAACCTCAACAAGTACTCGATCCAGCTCAACCTCAAGACCGAAGGCGCGAAGCAGATCATCCGCGACCTCGCCCGAACCGCCGACGGCGCCATCGACAATTTCCGCCCCGGGACGTTGGACAAGCTCGGGCTGGGCTACGACGACCTGCGCCAGGTCAACCCCGAGATCGTGATGGTCTCCGCCTCCGCGCTGGGCGCGACCGGGCCGGAGCGTAACTACACGGGTTACGCGCCGACCTTCGCCGCGCTCAGCGGCCTCTCGTACCTCTCCGGCGAGCCCGACGAGCCGCCGGTCATGATGGGCGGCTCAATCGACCTGCGTGCCGGTACCGCCGCGGCGATGGCGATGGTCGCCGGACTGCACTACCGCGAGCGCACCGGCCGCGGTCAGTTCATTGACGCTTCGTCTTCTGAGGCGATCGGGATGCACATCCCCGAAGAGTTCCTGCACGTCGACCTGCTCGGCCGCGACGGCGACCGGCTGGGCAACGGTCACCGCGCGTATGCGCCGCATGACGTCTTCCGCTGCGCCTCAATGCGCTCCCCCGAAGCCTATGGCGAGGATCACAAGGGCGCGAAGAGCGGTTGGCTGGCGATCGCCTGCCGGTCGGACGCCGAATGGCAGGCGCTGTGCGAGTGCAGCGGGCTCGATCATCTGCGCGATGATCCCCGCTTCCGCACCGGACTCAAGCGCTGGAAGCACCGCGAAGAACTGAAGCCGATGATCGAGGCCTGGACCTCGGAGCAGGCGGCGGTCGAGACAGCCGAGACGCTCCGCGCTGCGAGTGTGCCCGCCGCCGCCTCGGTCTGGGGCAGCGACATCCATCACTCCGAGAACTTCCAGGCGCGCGGCGGCGCGGTAGCCGTGCGACCGCCCGAGACACACCTGCGCGAAGTGTTGCCGCCGCCCTGGAAGCTGTCCGAGACGCCGGCCGAAGTCGTCTCGCCTGCGCCCCGCCTGGGCGAAGACACCGAATTCGTTCTCAGCCGCATGCTGGGCTACGAGCAGGAACGAATCGACCAACTCGCGCAAGATGGCGCGCTGGAATAGGCTACGCAAGCACAGCCGGGCATCAGCCGGAAGTCAGCGGAGAGGACGAGCATGCGACAGCTCTTGACAGCAATCATCAAGCCGATGGCGCGTCTCTCACTGGCCGCCGCGCTGGCGTTGCTTGCGATCTCTGCGATTCAGCCCCTGTTTACGGACGGCGGCCAACTCTACGCCGCCGAAGGCGCGCCGGCTCAGGCCGAACTCTCGATGCCGCAGCAGGCCGAACCGGACGAGGGCGGCACCGGCGTCAACAACTTCGACCGCGAAGAGTGGTACGAGTTCTCGATCCTGCTTGCGCCCTTCCTGGTGTTGGTTACCTTCCTGCTGATCCTGATGTTCGGCTGGGACAAGTTCACCAACAACGAGGACTAGGCGGGCCGTTTCACATGGCCGAGGCCATCGCCCAGCAGCTGATCGACGAGCTCTCCGAACGCGGACTCACGCTGGCCACTGCCGAAACCGACACCGGCGGCCTGATCGGCCACTGGATCACCGACATTCCCGGCTGCTCGAAAGTCTGGATCGGCGGCGCCTCGCCGTATCACAACTATCCCAAGATTGACCTGATCGGAGTGTCCCGTGATCTGCTGCGGGAGCACGGCTCGGTCTCGGAAGAGGCAGCCGTCGCAATGGCCCGTGGAGTCCGCGACACGCTGAACGCCGACATCGGCGTCGCCGAGACCGGGATTACCGGTCCGAGCGGCGGCTCGCAATCTCGACCCGTCGGCACGGTCTGGATCGCCTGCGTCGGTCCAGGAGATCGCGTACACGCCGAACGCCGCGTCTGGGACTCCGACCGCGAGGGCAACAAGCGCCTGACCGCGGTCCGCTGCATCGAACTCGTGCTTGAAGCCGCCGCTTCCTGAGTCGTCAATCCATCGTGCCCTTCCTTCGCTGCAACGAGATCGATCTCTACCACGAGGCGCACGGGGATCCCGATGCGCCGCCGCTGATCCTCGCCCACGGCGCGGGCGGCAACCACCTCGTCTGGTGGCGCAACGTCCCGGTGCTGCGCGAGCACTACTACACGATCACGTTCGACCACCGCGCCTTCGGACTCAGCCGCGACGTGCCGGGCGGACCCGGACGTCGCGCCTTTCCGCACGACCTGCACGCCCTGCTCGAACATCTGGGCATCGAGCGCTTTGCGATGGTCGCCCACTCCATGGGCGGTCGCACCGCGACTCCGTTCGCCCTGCTCTTCCCCGGGCGGATCGAGGCATTGATCCTCTCCGGCACGCTGGCCGGCGCGGTCAATGACGAGGTGCGGGAGATCCAGGCGGCGCACTACCGGAAGGTTGAGGGCATGACCCTGCGCCAGCGGGCGCTGGCGCCGTCGACCGAGGAGCGAAATCCGCAACTCGCCTGGCTCTACCGACGCATGAACGGCTGGAATCCGCGCCGGCCCTCGACCTTCCTCGCGCCGACCCCGGGGCTGGCGACCTGGCGAGGGTCGTCCATGCCGCTGCTGAGACAGTTTGGCATGCCGATGCTGTACATCATCGGCGAGCACGACCGGATCGTGCCCTGGCAGGCGATGCAGGCCTCGCATCGCGCGATGGAGGGCTCCGAACTCGTCGTCGTGCCTGAAGCCGGCCATTCGGTCTACATGGAGCAGGCCGAGCGCTTCAACAGCGCCGTGCTCGACTTCCTGGATCGCCGCTGGCAACGCCGAGACTCCTGAACCATCCGTTGCGGCTCTATCATCGAACCATGAAGTCTCCCACACCCATGGTCCGCGAACTGATCGAGGCGATCGGCGAGCAGGCGGTCGTCTGGCACGACGAAGACCTGCTCGTCTACGAGTACGACGGCACGATCGATCGCGGCAATCCCGACGTCATCGCACTGCCGAAGACGACCGATGATGTGGTCAATCTGATCCGCATCGCCAACAGGTACGACGCGCCCGTGACGCCGCGCGGCGCCGGCACCGGCCTCAGCGGCGGCGCGCTCGCGGCCAAAGGCGGCGTGATCATCGGCATGAACCGAATGAGCACGATTCTTGACCTCGATGTCGAGAACAAGACGGCGCTGGTGCAGCCGGGCGTCGTCAACCTGGACCTGGGCGCCGAAGCCGAGCGGCACGGCCTCGCCTACGCGCCCGACCCCAGCTCGCAGCGGGCCTGCACGATCGGCGGCAACGTCGCCGAGAACGCCGGCGGTCCGCACACCCTCGCCTGGGGCACCACCACTAATCACGTGCTGGCATTGGAACTGGTCACCGCCGATGGCGAGGTCCAGTGGATCGGCCACGAGACCCGCGACGAACCCGGCTACGACCTGGTCGGCTGCGTCGTCGGCTCGGAAGGCACGGTCGGCATCGTCACCCAGGTGCTGGTCCGCCTGGTGCCCAGGCCCACCGCCGTGCGGACCATGCTGGCGGTCTACGACAGCGTGCGCCAGGCATCCGACGCCGTTTCGGCGGTCGTCGCTTCCGGCATCGTCCCGGCCGCGCTCGAGATGATCGACAAGATGACGATCGCCGCCGTCGAGCCGGTGCTCAACACCGGCTTCCCGCTCGACGCCGAAGCCGTGCTGCTGGTCGAGGTCGACGGACCGGAATCGCAGGTCGAGGCCGAAGGCGCGCGCGTCGAGGGCATCCTCAACCGCTTTGAGCCTCGAGAAGTGCGCTCGGCGACGGATCCCGAGGAACGCGAAACGCTCTGGGCGGGCCGCAAGGGCGCAATTGGCGCGCTGGGCCAGATCATGCCCAACTACTACCTGCTCGACGGCGTGGTGCCTCGGACAACGCTGCCCGACGTGCTTGATGGCGTGTATGAGATCGCGGAACGGTATCGGCTGCCGGTCGCCAACATGTTCCACGCCGGAGACGGCAACCTCCATCCTTGCCTGCTCTTCGACGAGCGCGAGCCGGGCGCAACCGAGCGCGTGCTCGACGCCGGCGGCGAGATCATGCGCCTCTGCGTCGATGCCGGCGGGGCAATCACGGGCGAGCACGGCGTCGGCCTCGAGAAGCGCGACTACCTGCCCTGGATCTTCACCGAGGACGACATGGACACGATGAAGTCGCTGCGCGCCGCCTTCGGTCCAACCGAGAACTTCAATCCCTGCAAGATTTTCCCCAAAGGCCACGGCTGCGGAGAGGCCGGTCACCAGCACGCCCAGCATCAGATCGCCAAGTTCGGCCCCAAGGCGTTTGTATGAGCCGGCGCTGGAAGCCGGGAAGGCGCGATGGCGGACGCTGACACCACCGGCGTCACAGAGCTTGAACGCCTCTTCGACCACGTCGACACCGATTCCGCTCGGCTGCAGCCGTACGAGATTGACGGGCATCTTCCGCGTGCCGCGGCGAGGGTCGAGACCATCGCCGATGTCGAACGGGTGCAGTCGGTAGCCACGAGCCAGGAGTTCGCCGTCATCTCGATCGGCGGGCGGACCACGCTGGAACTGGGGATGCCCCCGCGCCGGTACGACCTGGCGCTCGACTTGTCCGGGCTCAACCAGGTGGTTGAATACGAGCCCAACGACTTCACGATCAGTGTGCAGGCAGGCATGACTCTGGCGGCGCTACAACGGACGCTGGCGGCCAACGGTCAGTTTCTCCCACTCGATCACCCGCGATTCGAGCAGGCCACGGTCGGCGGCATCTGCGCAGTCGGACGCGGCGGGCTGCGACGCAACGCCCTGGGCGGCCCGCGCGACTGGCTGATCGGGATGCGCATGGTCAAGGCCGACGGCACTGCGATCAAGGGCGGCGGCAAAGTTGTCAAGAACGTCAGCGGATACGACCTGCCCAAGCTGTTCGCGGGCTCGCTCGGCACCCTGGGCGTGATCGCCGAGGTCACCTTCAAGCTGCGCCCGCAACCGGCGAGCGACCAGGTCGTGGCGCTGCACACCGATTCGTTCACGCAGGCGCTCGCGGCCGCGCGCGCCGCAGCCGCGGCCGCACCCTTCCTCAACGGTTGCGTCGCGCTCTCCGGCCAGGCCGCCGCCCGTGCCGCGTCGCAGGGCGCGGACATCCTCAACGATCGGCCGGCCCTGGTGCTGCGCGCCAGCGGCCTCGAGTCGGCAGCCGACGAGGCGCTGGCTTCGGCGCTCGCTGCGGCTCGCAGCGCAGGACTGGAAGGCGAGGAATCGCGGAGTCCAGCCATCGTCGAAACCTGGCAGGCCATCGCCGACCTCGAACTCGGAACGCCCGCAGGTCACACCAGGCTGCGTATCGGTCTGCCGCCGGGCAACCTGGAGCGCGCTCGCTCGCTGATCGCCGAACTCGTACCGGAGATCGGTTCCTGGGTGGCAGCCGGCGATTCGGGATTGCTGTTGCTGGAGACGCCGTCGGTCGATGCCGACACCGTTCGCACGCTTCGTAATCAGCTAGGACCGCTCCAGGGCCGCCTGACCATTGAGTCTGCGCCGCAGGAACTCAAGCGCTCGGCGGATGTCTGGGGACCGCCCGGTCCGGGAGTGCGCTTGATGCACCGAGTCAAGGAACAGTTCGACCCCCAGGGCATTCTCAATCCCGGACGCTACGTGGACGGAATCTAAGCTGCATCCATGAGCATCAGCGCGCCTCCTCCAACGACCGAGCCGCTCTGGCTGACCGAAGATCGGCCCGACGCGGGCGAACTCGGACTCTGCGTCCACTGCGGCTTCTGCCTCAATGCCTGTCCGACCTATCACGACCTCGGCGTCGAGACCGACTCGCCGCGCGGGCGCATCGCGCTGATGCGCGGCCTCGACGACGGCCGCATCGCGTGGTCGCCGCGAGTCCAGCGGCATTTCGATCAATGTCTCCAGTGCCGCGCCTGTGAGACCGCCTGCCCATCCAAGGTGCCCTACGGCCGCCTGATGGAGGCGACCCGTGCGGAGGCCTTCGCGCAGCAGAAGTGGCCGCGCCGTCAACGCCTGATCTGGCGCCTGGTCATGCGCGGTGTTTTCCCTTATCCCCGACGGCTGAGACTGGCCGGCTACGGCCTCAAGCTGTACCAGCGCAGCGGCCTCCAGTTCCTCGTGCGGCGATCCGGACTGCTGAAGCGCCTGGCGCCCAGGCTCGCCGAGATCGACGCGCTGTCGCCGTCCGCCCGGCGTCCATTCTTTGCCAATCGGGACACCGCGAGGGAGCCGCTCCGGGGAGCGGTTCGCGCCCGCGCCGCGCTCGTCACGGGCTGCATGATGCCGCTCGCTTTCCCCGAGACGCACCGCGCCACCGTCCGCGTCTTTGCCCGCAACGGCGTCGCCGTCAGCGCTCCAGGGGCGCAGGTCTGCTGCGGAGCGCTCCACGCCCACGGCGGCGACGTTGAGGCCGCCCGACTACTGGCTCGAAGCAACATCGACGCCTTCACGCCCGAATCCGACGACCTGCCCGACGCCATCCTGATCAACGCCGCCGGATGCGGTTCGCATCTCAAGGAGTACGGCCACCTGCTGCGCAACGACCCGGAGTACGCCCAGCGAGCCGCCGCCTTCGCCGCTCGCGTGCGCGATGTCCACGAGTACCTGGTCGAGGTCGGCTTCAGTCCGCCGGCCGGCCGGATCGAACGAACCGTGACCTACCAGGACTCCTGCCACCTCTCACACGCGCAGGGCATCCGCAAACCGCCGCGCGAGGTCCTGCGCAGCATTCCCGGCCTGACCCTCAGTGAGATGCGCACGCCGGACCGCTGCTGCGGCTCGGCCGGCCTGTACTCGGTCGTGCAGAGCGAAATCTCCCAGCGCGTCCTGGCCGAGAAAATGGACGACGTGCTCTCGACATCCGCCGAACAGATTTGCACCGCTAATCCGGGCTGCATGCTTCAACTCGACGCCGGCATCGCGCAGTACGACCGGCAAGGCCGGATGATGCCCCGTTCGACCCATGCGATCGAGCTGCTGGACGAGTCCTACCGCCTCGGCGACGAGGTAGACGCCTGACAATCGGTTAGCCTCCCAGTCGCGTACACCTGCTCATGACACGCGAGCAACGACTGGAAAGGCGGCGATCATGGGACTGTTCCACAAGGTTGAAGTTGGCGGCGCGACCCTGATCGCCGTTCAGGACTCCTGGGCATCGATACCTCCCACGGCGTTCTTCGACCAGACCGAGGACTCCGACTGGGACAACTACCGGGACCTGCTCGACGAGGACGGCAACATCACGCTCAATCTCGGCGCCTGGCTGGTGATCTCCGCCGGCACGACGATCCTCGTCGACTCCGGCATCGGCGGACGGCCGACGTTCATGCCGCTAAAGGAACCGCCGGCCATGCCCACCGTGATGCAGGAAGCGGGCGTCTCGCCCAACGACATCGACGTCGTCGCCTTCTCGCACCTGCACTTCGACCACACCGGTTGGAACACCTGGGACAACGACGGCACGCCGGTGCCGCAGTTTCCCAACGCGCGGCACGTGATTCAGCAGGCCGAATGGGACTACTGGACCGGCAGCGACGAACTCAAGCAAGGCGCGCAGTACGACCACGTGCTCAGCCCGATCGTCGACGCCGGCCTGGTCGATTTTGTCGAGGGCGAGCATGTCCTGACCGAGGAGGTCGTCACCGTGCCGACCCCGGGACACACACCGGGCCACGTCTCCTTCGCCGTATCCAGCGGCGGTGAGAAGGCGTACGTCCTCGGAGACGCGGCGCATCACATGGTCCAGCTCAGCGAGACCGACTGGTGCCCCGGCGCCGACGTCGACACGACCGACTCGACCGCCAGCCGGCACAGGCTCTTCGACCGGATCGAGTCCGAGAACGCCCTGATCGCCTCAGGACATTTCAACTTCCCCGGCCTGGGACGCGCCGCCCGTCGCAACGGCACCCGCTACTTCGCCGCCGAGTGATCGGTGCGGCTCAGTCTCGTAGCTGATCGGCGTACTGGGCGATGTCGATGTAGCGATCCGCGACCTGACGCAGGTCGGACGATGTGCTCTTGCCGAACGCCATCACCTCGACCCGGACGCCGCGCGCGCCGACGATCTCGACCAGCCGGCGGAAGTCGCCGTCGCCCGAGACCAACACGATCACGTCCACGCGGTCTGACATGGTCAGCACGTCGATCGCCAGCTCCACGTCGAAGTTGGCCTTGACCGAGCCGCCCGTGAATCGCTTCAGCGGCTTGGTCGCGATGCGATAGCCGTGATCGAGGAAGGGCACGACGAAACGCTCGTTCTCCGTGCGTTGCGTCGGATCGTCCGAGATCGGCGCATAGGCGATTGCGCGCACCAGCGTGCGGCCGTGCGAGAGAAAGTCGGCGACCTTGCCCCAGTTCAGCCGGACGCCGGACGATTCCGCTCCGTAGAGGATGTTGGGCACATCGACGAAGATCGCCAGTCGCGGCAGGACCTCGATCCGCCCCGGAGGGTGATCCTCCCCGCGCCGGCCGAGCAGTGTGTCCGTCAGCAGCGCCTGAGATTCGGCCAACCGCTCAATCGTCTTGCCCTGCTGTTCGAGCAGGGTCGTCTGGCGCTCGAGCAGCGACAGCATCTGTTCGTTCGGATCCGACGGTTTGTCCTGCGTCGAGCGCCGCGTGGCCCGTCTCGGAGTCGGCTTGGCCGCTGGCGCGTTCGACGTCTTGGTTGCCGTGCCGCTCGACGTCTTCGCCGCGGGCGCATTCGACGCTTTCGAGGCGGGCGATCCATTCGCCCCGCCTCGTCGACGCCCGCCGCGGCGTGACGGCGTGGTCGTAGCGGCTTCGGCCGGAGCCGGCGTGTTCGATCGTGTTCGTGCCGGCGGTTCCGCTGTGACCAGCGGCGCCGCCTTCTCGGTCTGTGGTTCGTCGGCGGGCGTCTCAGTCGTCGTAGTCCGCCTCAAGAATCTTGCCATTACCTAGCTTTCCGTTCATAGGACGGGAATCGTTGGCGCTTGCATCAGGGCCGACGCGGCAGCCTTGACCGCGACGCGCTCGGCGATGCCGACAAACGCCTCCGCGGCCGGGTTCTCGGCGTCGAACGCCACAATCGGTTGACCGTCGTCGCCGCCTGCGCGGACCTCGGTCGCCAACGGGACCTCGCCCAGAAAATCAATCTCCAGGTCGTCGGCGGCGTCTCGAGCGCCGCCGTGTCCGAAAATCTCCACGCGCTGACCCGTGTCCGGCGTGATGAAGTAGGACATGTTCTCGACGATGCCGAAGACCGGCACATCGAGCTTCTCGAACATCGTCACCGCCTTGCTGGCGTCCTCCAGGGCCACCTGCTGCGGTGTCGAGACCACCACCGCACCGGCAATCGGAGCCTCCTGCGCCATCGACATCGACGCGTCGCTCGTGCCCGGCGGCAGGTCGATCAACAGGTAGTCGATCTCGCCCCACTCCACGTCGTGCAGCAGCTGACGGATCGCAGAGCCGATCATCGGACCGCGCCAGACCACCGGCGCGCCGGGCGGCAGCAGGAATCCCAGCGAGATGACCTTGACGCCGAACCGCTCGACCGGGTGCAGTCCCCGCTCGCTCTGAGCCTGGAAGCCGTTGGGCAGACCGAACATGGTTGGGAGGTTGGGTCCGGTGGCGTCCGCGTCGACCAGGCCGACTGCCGCGCCGCTCTCGGCCAGCGCGACCGCGAGATTGGTGGCAATCGTCGATTTGCCGACGCCGCCCTTGTTCGAGGCGACGGCGATGATGTTCTTGACGCCGCCGATCGCGGCCTGCTCTCCGCTGCCCTGCCAGGCCGGCACGTCGACGCGAACCTCGATCACAACACTGGACGCCCCGGCTCCGGTCAGCGCGGTCTGCACGCGCTGCTCCAGCTCCTCGCGAGCGGGATATCCGTGCATCGGCAAGGTTAGGTGGAGCGTCACGGCGTCGCCGTCGATCACGGCGCCGTCGTACATCCGCAGCGCGACTAAGTCGCGCCCGAGTTGCGGATCGCGCACGGTCCGCAACGCGTCTCGTACCGCCTCGTCGGTCAGGGCCATGCCGTTCCCTTTCCCGCCTCGACCCGTCAGCCGCCGCCAGACCACAGCCCGCTCAGCCCAGTTCCCATGGAATCGGGGTACCGTGAATAGAGGCCGCGGGCACGGTGAGCGCACGCCGGGCCGCGATCATTCGGCAGGTCCCGGTGCGATCGGTGGAGTCGGTGTGATGGCGATTCAAGGTCAGTCAATGCGCTTGGATCCGGTCCCGCATACTCAACGGCGCCGGTCCGCGTTGAACTCATCGTACCCCAACACCGTAGAGCACTCCGCCGAACTCCGTGCGCCCGACGGGCCGTCGCCCTCCGAAACAGCCCGTACAGTTACCGGATACTCATGGATCGGAACAGAATCGACCGCCGATTCGTCAAGTAGTTACGAGTGCGTGTCGCACTTTACAACCGCGCATCGGGACTGTTTCCCGGTGTATTGCCCAGCGACAGGGTGATACGTAGCGTCCTGCTCACATGGGTCTGCAAGAGTGCGCGCTGCGTCGACAGCGCGGCTACACAGCCCCAGGAAGGTTCAGCGAATGCCCGCCAAGACTCGTCTGAAGACCGAAGCGCCTTCGCACATCCACCACTGGGTGATCGACGCCCCGAACGGGCCGATGTCCATGGGTGTGTGCAGTTGCGGCGAGACCAAGGAGTTCCGCAACTCGTCCGAGGACTCGATCTGGGACCGCCAGGAAGGCCGCTCGCGCTGGAACGACATGGGCATCTCCAAGCGCCGCCGCGCCTCCGAGAACGACAACTAGCTCGTTCCACCCGCCCCCAACCTCGTCCGTGCTTCGCCTAATCGCCGCGCCCTACCATGCGCGGCAGGAGGCGCCATGTCTACGACCGCAGCCGCCAAGCTGACGTCGTCGGCAGAGCGTGCGCAGATGCCGAATCTCTCGGTCGATCTCGCTCCCAACGCCAAACGTGAGCTGATCCTCCGCAATCCGGTGATGACCGCCTCGGGCACCTCGAGCAACGGACTCGAGCTGGCCCGGCTGTTCGACATCAACCGGCTCGGCGGTCTGCTCTCCAAGGGTGTCACGCTCAAGCCGCGGCGGGGCAATCCGACCCCGAGAATCGTCGAGACGCCGGCCGGGATGCTGAACAGCATCGGCTTCCAGAACGTCGGCGTACGCAAACTGCTCAGCGATGTTGCCACCGTCTGGGAGACCTGGGACGTGCCCGTCGTCGTCAACATGCTGGGCGACACGGTGGACGAGTTCGCCCGTCTGGCCCAGGTGCTCGACGGCGCGCCGGGCGTCGCCGGACTTGAGGTCAACATCTCCTGTCCCAACCTTGATGTCGGCGGCGTCGCCTTCGGCCGCGATCCCGCCGCCGCCGCCCGCGTCGTCGAGGCGGTCGTGACCTCGACCACGCTCCCGGTGATCGCCAAGCTCACACCCGACGTGACCGATATCACGGTCGTTGCGCGGGCCTGCCAGGACGCCGGAGCCGACGCGCTCTGCGTCGCCAATTCCTTCGTCGGCATGAGCATTGACGTCAATGCGCGGCGCCCGCGAACGAACCGTCCCGTGGCCGGACTGACTGGACCGGCAATCAAGCCGCTCGCGCTGCGATTGGTCTGGGAGACGGCCAACGCCGTCGATATCCCCGTGATTGGCTGCGGCGGCATCGTCGACGGCCGCGACGCCGTCGAGTTCTTGCTCGCCGGCGCGAGCGCCGTCCAGGTCGGCACCGCCTCATTCCGCGACCCGTTCGCCGCGATCCAGGTGCTGGAAGAACTGGTTCAGTACTGCCGGGACAACGGCGTCACCGACGTCAACGACCTGATCGGCGCGTTGCAGGTTGATTGACAGGTCGACTAACCGGCCCGACCCCATAGAGTGAACATGAGCGAGGTCGGTACCGGGGTGTAGCTCAGCTTGGCAGAGCGCACGGTTTGGGGCCGTGAGGCCGGCGGTTCAAATCCGCCCACCCCGACCACTGCTCCAGGCTTCCAATCTCAGATCCGAGGCTTGAGCAACTCCTCCATGCTCGGCGGTCGATCGGCGATCACCCCGGCCTCGGCCAGCGCCGACACCTCCGCCTCGCTCTTGCCCACGTACTCGGCCAACACCTCACGGTTGTGCTCACCCAGACCGGGCGCGCCGCGGCGATAGGTCCCCGGCGTCTCGCTCAGACGCACCGGACAACCGGGATAGCGCAACGCACCCACGTCGCTGCTCGACACTTCGGCCCAGAACTCTCTCGACGCCAGGTGCTCCGACTCCAGCAAGTCGCGCGCGTCGGCCAGCGCAGCGGCCAACACGCCCCCTGCCTGCAAGCGCGAGGCCGCGTGCGACGGCGCAATCGCACGGCTCCAGATGCTGAGTAGCGCGTCAATCTGGTCGTGCCGCGCCTCTCGCTCCCACAGCTCCCAGCTCGACCACTCGCCGGGCAGCTCCACAATCTCACAGAGCGCTTGCCACTCGTTGTCCGACGTGATCGAGATCGCCAGCCAGCGATCGTCGCCCAGGCATCGATAGACGCCCTGAGGCGCGACGCCCTGCTCTCGATTCCCGCGTCGTGGCGGCGGCTGGCCCACCACTTGCGCCGACAACAATTCGTCGCCCGCGAACGTGCCCATCGACTCGATCATCGCCGTCTCGACTCGCTGTCCCTCCCCGCCCGACGCCAACCGCTGCCACAGCGCCACCAGCGTCCCGGCCACCGCGCTCATGCCCGAGACCGGATCGGGCCAGGCCACACCCGAGCGATAGGGAATGCTGTCGGCATAGCCCGACATCATCGTCATGCCCGTCGCCGCCTCGATCACCGGTCCCAGCGCCACCCGGTTGGCGCCGGGACCATGCGCTCCGTAGCCGGGCATCGAGGTGTGAATGATGCTTGGATTGATTCCCTGCAGCGATTCCCAATCCAGACCCCACTGGGGAAACACTCGCGGCGAGTAGTTCTCCAGCACCACATCGGAGGCCGCCAGCAGCTCGCGGAAGAGCTGCTGTCCCGGCTCGCCGGACAGGTCAATCGAGACCCCGCGCTTGTTGCAGGCCAGCTTGTTGAATCCGCCGTTGCGATTCCAGTGCCGGTCTCCCAATTCGTTGTCCGGATAGAGATGCGTCAGCTCCGCCAGTCCCTCCGGCGCTTCCAACGGGCCCCGATTCCAGGGAGATTCGATGTGAACCACGTCCGCGCCCAGATCGCCCAGCAGCCGCCCCGCGATCGGTCCCGCCCAGACGCGCGTCAGATCGAGCACCCGCAACCCGCTCAACGGCCCGTCCGCCAGGTCCGATTCTCCCGAACCGGCAGGCGCCGACGCTCCCCAGCCGGCCAGTTCCTCCGGCTCAACCATGCTCGGTGGCCGTGGATTACCTCCCGAGTAGTCCGCGCCCAGCCGGAACGGACCGCGCGGGATCAGCTCGCTGCCCCGCGACTCGTCCAGCGGCACGAAGAACTCCCGCGCCGCCATGTGCGGGTCGGCCAGAAACTCGTGCGTATCCCAGACCGGACCCAGCGGCGAGAACGTCGCCTCTCCCAGGTCGCAGATTTCGGCCGACGTGTGCGACATCAACCAGGGCCGCAGCGCCTCGTCGAACGCCCGCTTGTTCACGCCCCGCGACTCGTTGGTCGCGAACCGCGGATCCTCCAACAGGTGCCCCAGACCCGCCGCCTGCAGAAACGGCTCCAGCTTCGCCCCGGTCGCGTGGCTGAGGAAGACGAAGCCGTCTCCGCACTCGTAGACGCCGGCGGGATGCCAGATCCCGGGCTGCGAGTTGCCCTCGCGCTTCAACACGTGGCCGGCATGGGTCCACATCGTCGTCGTGTGCTGGTGCATCGCGACCATCGCCTCGAGCTGCGCCACCTCGACCGTCTGGCCGCGGCCGCTCGACTCCCGCGCGATCAACGCCGCCATCGCGCCGATGAACCCGTACATCCCGCCGGAGTACTCCGTGTGCCGTCCATGCCGCCGGAACGGTTGCCGGCCCGGTTCGCCGTTCAGATACATATGACCGCTGGCCGCGTCGTCGGTGAAGACGTTCGAGCGCCGCTCGGCCCAGGGTCCGCTCAGGCCGAAGGGCGAGATCAGCACCCGAACCAGTCCGGGCGCATCGAGCGCATTCGTCACCGGAACCAACGGATCGGGCGCCGAGCTCTCGATCACGACATCCGCTCCCGCGATCAGCGCCCCAACTTCCTCCGACTCTGCTTCACCAGCCAGAATCAGCTTCGACGTGTTGGCAAACGCCCAGATCGATCCGACCTCGCGAGCGCCCAGGGCATGCTGGGGTAGCAGCTCGCCGTGGTGCAGCAGCGGATCGCCGTCGGCAGGCACCACCTTGACCACCCGCGCGCCGTAATCGGCAAACATCTTCGCGGCGAACGCGCCGGCGTGCGATCCGGCCAACTCCACGACTCGCAAGTCGGCGAAGGGCTTGGTCATCGGCTCTGCCGTTTCGTTCGAACGTCTCTCAGGTCTCCGTTAAGCTATCGCCCGAACCATCAATTCAGCGCTGGAAGGACCACACGTGGCCACCGAACACTTCCCGATCGAGGCCGGGCACATCATGCTCTTCGCCCGCTCCGTCGGCGACACCAACCCGATCTACTACGACGCCGGAGCCGCGGCCGACACCGAGCCCGGCCACATCATTCCCCCGCCCACCTTTGTCCAGTCTTCGGCGCAATTCACCGAGGGCTATAACCTCCGTCCCGTGATCGGCGAGCCCTGGTTCGGCTCGGGCAAGGAGCCGACCGGCATCCAGCGTGAGTCTTCGGGCGGCGGAGGCGGCACCGGCTTTCACGCCGAGCAGCACTACGAGTACCACGCGCCGATCCAGCCGGGCGACGTGCTCAAGGCAGTCGATAAGCCGGGCAACTCTTGGGAGCGCGAAGGCCGCCGAGGCGGCACGCTCAAGTTCAACGAGTCGATCACCGAGTACTACAACCAGGACGGCGTGCTCGTTGTCACCGCCCGCTCGGTCGGCGTGCAGACGTCGCGCGTCGTCGAGTAGCGCCCGCCACCGGAACAGGAACAGGCAACCACCATGGCTCTCAACAAGTCCGACCTCAACGTGGGCGACCAGCACAGCGAGCAGATCGTCGACAACCTGACCCGCACCCAGATCATCCAGTACGCCGGCGCCTCGGGCGACTACAACCCGCTCCACACCGACGAGATCTTCACCACCGAGATCGCCGGCTATCCGACCGTCTTCGCCCACGGCATGCTGACCATGGGTATGACCGGCAAGATGCTGACTAACTACGTCGGCGACGGCCGCCTGACCAAGTACGGCGTCCGCTTCGTCGCGCAGGTCTGGCCCGGCGACTCGCTCACCTCGACCGCGACGGTCGAAGCCATCCGCGAGGAAGACGGCGTCAGCCTCGTCGATCTCGCCGTCTCCACCGTGAACCAGGACGGCACCGAAGTCGTCAAGGGCTCCGCCACCGCCCGCGTCGACGGCTAGTCCCGTTCGCTGGGCGGCGAGTTCTCGGCGGCCCACTCCGACACGTCGGGGATCAGCCGGTCGACGATGCCCATCATCAGCATGAACGGCACAAATGCGACGCCGGTGCCCAGCGCCCACCACCACTCGGCCGCGACCAGCGCCAGCACGCAGCCGGAGAAGGTCAGGCCCATTCCCAGGATCGAGACCACGCGCAACACCACCGCGAGCGGCGGGATCGGCGGGATCTGGGGAGGCTGCGACGACATGCCGTCCGGGCTCCGGTGTCTGCGAGCGGCTACGACTCCGTGATCGTAACGCTCTTCATCTTGGGGCCGGGCTCCCGCGCACGCTGAGGGTCGCGCTCGGGGAACGCCTTGACAACCTCGATGCCCGAGGTCACCTTGCCAAATGCCGTGTACTGGCGGTCAAGGAATGTCGCGTCGGCGTTGCAGATGAAGAACTGGCTGCCCGCTGAATTCGGGTCCTGCGCGCGCGCCATGGAGAGCACGCCCTCGACGTGGGCAGTGTCGTTGAACTCGGCCGGCACGTTGTAGCCCGGTCCGCCCGTGCCTGTGCCGGTCGGGTCGCCGCCCTGGGCCATGAACCCGTTGATGATGCGGTGGAAGGTGACCCCGTCATAGAAGCCGTCGCGCGCCAAGAAGACGAACGAGTTGACGTGTTCCGGCGCGAGCTCGGGCCACAGCTCGAGCTCGATCTTGCCGCCGTCCTCCATCTCGATCGTGGCGCTGTAGGACGCGCCCTCCGTGAGCGCCATCTCCGGACGCTTGGTGTAGCTGGCCATGGAATCCTCCGCCGCCATGCGGCTGTGCTGGGCCCGCGGATTACTCCGGGGCGATTTCGCTGATCGTGATCGAGGCAATCTGCGGACCCGGAGGCGCGCTCGGGTCGGCCGGATCCCGCTCGGGGAAGGTGTCGACGATATCCATCCCCGAGATCACCTCGCCAAACGCCGTGTACTGACCGTCCAGGTGCGGCGCCGCCTCGTAGACGATGAAGAACTGGCTGCCGGCCGAGTTGGGGTCCGCCGTGCGCGCCATCGAGAGCACCCCGCGCACGTGCGGCGTGTCGTTGAACTCGGCCGCGATCGTGTATCCGGGACCTCCCGAACCGCTGCCCGTCGGGTCGCCGCCCTGGGCCATGAACCCGTGGATGATGCGGTGGAACGTGACCGCGTCGTAGTACCCCTCGCGGGCAAGGAAGACGAAGTTGTTCACGTGCTGCGGAGCAAGCTCCTCGTAGAGATCGATCTCCACCGTCCCCCCGCCGACCATTTCGATCGTCGCGCGGTAATCAACGCCGTCCTCCAGCGCAAACTCGGGCGGGTTGTCCCAACTCAGCGACAGATCCGGAAGCAGCGGGACCGCCTCTTGTGGCTGTTCCGCCTGGGCGACCACGCCGTTCTCAGTGATCCGCACCGCCACGATCTTCGGACCCGTGACCGGCAGCGGGATCGCCGCCGGATCGCGCGACGAAAACGCATGGAGCTGTTCGATGCCGCCGGTCACCTGTCCGAACGCCGTCACGCCTTCGCCCGGTGCCGACTCCTCCGAGAGCGAGATCACGAACTGCGATGACGACGCCCCGGTCTCGTCGCGCCACATCGAGACGACGCCCACGCCGGCCGCAGCCAGGGCCGTCGCGTTCTCTTCCGTCTCCGGTTCGTCGGGCAGGACATAGCCCGCGCCGCCGCTGCCGTCGGTGACCGGATCGCCGGCCCGTACCCTCACGCCCGGCAAGACCTCGTGGAAGGTCAACTCGTCGTAGAAGCCCTGCCTGGCCAGAAAGACGAAGTTGTTCACGTGCTCCGGCGCCTGTTGCTCGAACAGGTCGATGCGGATCACCTCGCCGCTCTCCAGCTCGATCTCAGCGGCGTAATCGACGCCCTCGCTCAACGAGAACGCGGGCGGCGCGGCCCAGCTCGGCTTACCTTCCACCGCGCCGGTCAGCACCTCCGCGCCCGTCCGCCGGACCGGCGGCGGATCGGCCGTCGGCGACGGCGCCGGATCGTTGAAGCCGGTCGCCACCAAGCCCGCGATCAACGCCGCCGCGGCCACGATGCCAAAGGTGCCCAGCACCCAGCGCGAACGCAGCCACGAGCGGCGGCTGCCGCCTCGATCAAAGCCCCGAGACGACGCGCGACGGCGAGCGAGCCTCTGCGGACGCGTCCTCGCGCTGCGGCCCCGTTGAGACACCCGGCTTCCCTCCCGCGGCTCGCCCTCCGGGGCGCGCTCAAGGCCCTACGCTATCACCGCTCAACGTTATGACGACGACCGGGGAGACAAGCAATGAACGCCGCTGAGCGCTACAACGCGATGGTCAGAGCGACCGAGGACCAGCAGGCGCGCCTGGCCGAGCCGTTCGGCCCGTCCTACTGGGACCGCTTCGCCCACACCTATCGCTTCGACCCCGAGCGGCTGCCCGAGATGCAGATCCGGGAAGTCATCCGCCGGATGCAGATGGAGGACGAGATCATCGAGGTCGGCGGCGGCGCCGGACGCGTCGGCCTGCCGCTGCGGCTGCGCGGCAAGTCGCTGCGCAACGTCGAGCCGTCGGCGGCGATGCGCGAACAGTTCCGGCTCGCAATCCGGCAACACGGCATCACGCAGGCCGAAGCCATCGCCTCCCCCTGGCCGCTGAGCGAGCCGATCAGCGCCGACCTCGTCGTCACCTCCGATGTGACCTACTTCATCTCCGACATTGAGCCCTTCCTGCGCGCCATGCACGAAGCGGCCCGCCGGCGCGCCGCCATCCTCACCTGGACGGTCCCGCCGCCCAACGTCAACGCCGAACTGTTCCGGCTCGCCTTCAGCGAGCCGCAAGCGCCGTGGCCGAGCTTTCGGGACCTGCTGCCGGTCCTCTGGGAGATGGACATCGTGCCCGATGTGCTGGTGATCAACGACGAACCGTTCACCTGGCCGGAGCTCAGACCAACCGACGACGACGAGGCCCTGGAGTTCGTCTACAACGAGCTCAGCCCTCGCGACCGGGACGCGGTCGCCGAGCGTCTGCGGCCGTTGATCGGCGAGCTGTTCATGCGCGACGACGCCTACGCCCCAACCTGGCGCACGCCGTCGCGCGCGATGCTCATCACCTGGGAGACCGAATCCCCCAGGCTGTGACCAGTCTCTGACGAGTCTGTGGGTGGTACCCCCGGTAGGATTCGAACCTACGCTCCCGGCTCCGGAGGCCGGTGCTCTATCCCCTGAGCTACGGGGGCTGGAAACGTCACGATATCACCGGCCAGGCCCGATCCGCCCGCCGGTTCCGACGCAAAGACGCCGCCCATTGCGGAGCGGCGTCTCGGTTTTCGAGAGACAGGTCGGCGGAGGTTAGGTCCCCAGTACGCCGCCGTCGTCCTTGAACGCTGCGATCACGCTGGGCCGCGGGAAGTCGCCGTCCGGCCAGGTGCTGCTCGGCTGCTCCAGCCCGTCCCCCTCGCCCGGGTGCTGAACGCTGACGAAGAGTGTCTTGAAGTCGGGCGTGAAGACGTGACCGGCCAGCTCGCCCTCGGGCACGCCGGTCATGAACCGGCGAATGCGCCCGCGCTCCGGCCCCGCAGTCGGCACCACGTAGACCGAGTCCGCCTGCCCCAGCTTGCTCGGCTGACCGTCGGTCGCGATCCAGAGATTGCCGTTGTCGTCGATCGCCAGGTTGTCGGGCGAGGAGATCGAGTCCAGTTCGCTCCGGTCGAAGCCGGCGAAGTACGTCTGATCGTCCTCGTTGGCCGGGTCGCCGCAAAGGATGAAGATGTCCCAGGTGAAGTGGCGCGAGGCCGCGTCGCCGCCGTTCTCGGTCAGCTCGAGAATGTGGCCGTGCGCGTTCGGCCCGCGCGGATTGGCGCTGTCGACCTGCTCCGCCGTCCGCCGCGTGTTGTTGGTCAGCGCGATGTAGACGCGGTGGTTGACCGGGTTGACTTCGATGTCCTCGGGCCGGTCCATCGGCGTCGCGCCGACGGCGTCGGCCGCTTCGCGCGTAAACGTCGCCACGCCGGCATTGGTCCAGGTCGCCAGCGGCCCGCTGCCGGCGGTCAGCGGCAGCCACTCGCCGCTGCCGTCGTCGTTGAACTTGCCCACGAACAGCGTGCCGTGCGAGAGCAGGTCCAGATTCGCCGAGCGGTTGAAGATGTTGTAACGGTCGCTGCTGACGAACTTGTAGATGTAATCGAAGCGCTGGTCGTCGCCTGAGTAGACCACGACCCGGCCGTCGTCCGACGTCGTCACCGTCGCCGCCTCGTGCTTGAACCGGCCCATGGCCGTGTGCTTGCGCGGCGTGAAACTCGGGTCGTAGGGGTCGATCTCGACCAGGTAGCCGAAGCGGTTGATCTCGTTCGAGTCGGTGCTCAGATCAAAGCGATCGACGAAGTCCTCCCAGTGCCGGCGCGACGCGCCCGTCGGGACGCCGTAGCGCTCCGCGCCGCGCACGCCCTCGGCGTTGCCGAAGTACTGGTGGAAGTTCTCCTCCGCCGTCAGGATCGTGCCCCAGGGCGTCTGCCCGCCCGAGCAGTTGTTGAGCATGCCCAGCACCGTCCGGCCGGTCGGATCGGCATCGGTAATCGTGTAGATGCTGTCCGCGCCGGGACCGGTCAGGGTCATCGGCGTGTCGCCGGTGATCCGGCGGTTGAGCCGCGAAGTGGGGTCATACGACCACGACCCGTCGGCCGCTCGCGAGACCTCCACGATCGACATGCCGTGCGAGGCGATCTCGATCGCGACCTGCTCCTCGGTCACGGCGTCGGAGTCGTAGCCCGGGAACATCTCGAGACCGCTGGTGTACTCGTGATTGACAGCCAGCAGTCCGCGATGGCTCTGTCCGGGCAGCATCGTGAAGAAGCCGTTGTAGTCGCAGTTGAAACCGAACTGCTTGGCCGCCGCCTCCGCCGTCTGAGCGTTCAGGTCAAACGACGGCGCGCCCGGCAGAACGCCGTCGCCCCAGCGGATGATCACGTTCGAGCTGTAGCCCTCGGACACGTTGATCGTGTCCTCGTTGTCGTGCGGGATGCTCTGCAATCCCACCGTGCTCGACGCGGCGCCGACCGACGTGGTCAGAGGCGCCGAGCCGAAGATCTGCGAACCCAGCGGCGACGTGCTCAGCGCCAGCAACGGCGCGCCGGCGATCGTCGCCTTGACCAGCGATCGGCGCGAAATGCGGCGGTTGAGAATCGCCGCAAACGGTTCGTTGCCGCTCCGGTTGGGCACGGGCTTGAAGCAGTCGTCGTCGCACGAGATCTCGCAGTGATACGCCGATCTGGCCCGCCGCGCGACCCAGTTCAACGGCGAGAAGCCTCGTGATGGTCTGTCGGTGGTCATGCTCAGTGGTCTCACTTCCATGGCGGTACCTGGCGCTCTCACCAGTTGCTCAAGGCAGCCTACGAAGGAGAACCGGACTCGATGATTAACGCCTCGACGACGCCTCGTAACGCTTTGTGGAACGCCCCGTGAGCAAACGGCAAACGCCGGTCCACACCGCCGAGGACACAGCGCTCGTCAGACCAGCTTGCTCCGCCGTCGATACTGCACCGCCTCGGCGACGTGCTGCGCCGAGATCACGTCCGAACCAGCCAGATCCGAGATCGTCCGCGCCACTTTGAGCACGCGGTGGAATCCGCGCGCCGACAGGCTCAGCCGGTCGACCGCCTCCTGGACCAGCGTGCGCGCCCGATCGTCCAGCGCGTCGTAGCAGTGCGCGTTGACCTCCCGCGCCGACAACGTCGCGTTGGCATTCGGTCCGCAGTCTCCGTAGCGCTCGCGCTGCACCCGGCGCGCTCCGACGACTCGCCGGCGCACCTCGGCTGAGGGCTCCGTGCTCGGCGGCGGCGCCGAGCTCGACGACTCCATCAGCTTCTGCACCTCGACCCGCGGTACATCGACGAACAGGTCGATCCGGTCCAGCACCGGACCGGAGATCCGCCGCTGGTAGCGGTAGACCGCGCCGTCGGTGCAGGTGCAGTGCTGCTCGGTGCCGAAGTTGCCGCAAGGACACGGATTCATCGCCGCGACCAGGCAGATATCGGCCGGATAGGTCACCGTGCCGTGCGCCCGAGAAATCGTGATCTGCCGATCCTCGAGCGGTTGGCGCATCGTCTCCAGCGCTCGCACCGAGAACTCCGGCAACTCGTCCAGGAACAACACGCCGCGATGCGCCATCGTCACCTCGCCGGGACGCAGCTTCTGCCCGCCCCCGACCAGGCCCGCGTTCGAGATCGTGTGGTGCGGCGAGCGGAACGGCCGCTCGCGGATCAGCGTGTTGCCGCCGGTCATCCCCGCCACCGAGGCAATCTTGGTCACCTCCAGCGCCTCCTGGTTGGTCAGCGGCGGCAGAATCCCCGGCAGACACGACGCCAGCAGCGTCTTGCCCGCGCCCGGCGGACCGCACATCAACAGGTTGTGTCCGCCCGCCGCCGCGACCTCCAGCGCCCGCTTCACGTGCTCCTGGCCGCGCACGTCCGAGAAGTCGTGCCCCTCGAAGGCCGAGCCCGCATCCTCCTCGACCGGCGCCGCAGCCGGCCAGATCGCATCCGACAGCGGCCGCTCCTCCGTCGCGATCTCGATCCAGTCGCGCAGCGAATCGACCGCCACCACTTCAATCCCGTCGATCAACGACGCCTCCTCGGCATCGACCTTGGGCACCACGATCCGGCGCACCGACGCATCCCGCGCCGCCGCCGCGACCGAAAGCACGCCGCGCACGTGTCGCAACTCGCCGTCCAGCGCCAGCTCGCCCAGGAACAGCGTGTCCTGCACCGCCGACTCGCAGATCTGACCCGTCGCGACCAGCATCCCCACCGCAATCGGCAGATCGTACCCCGCGCCCTCCTTGCGGATGTGCGCCGGAGCGAGATTGACCGTCACCCGCTTGGTCGGAAACCCGGCGCCCGCGTTGCGGATCGCCGAGCGCACCCGCTCGCGCGCCTCCGCCACCGCTGCATCCGGCAATCCGACAATCGTCGTGTTCGGCATCCCGGCCGAGATATCGACCTCCACGCAGATCGGCGCGCCGTCCAGTCCGATCACTGCTCCGCCGTTGATTCGAGTGTGCATCCCGGACTCCCTCGTGTTGTGCCGAGAACATCTGACCGATACACATGTTCTCCCGACCTGCACATCATAGAACAGCAATTCTCCTGCACGCAAGTCCCGTCTGTGACTCCAAGCTCGAAAGCTGCCTAGACTCTCACGAACGGAGTGCAAACCATGAGCAGCAACCCCTATCCCGTCCTCGACAGCGGCCTGGCCTTCTTCAATCACGCAGGCGTCTCGCCCCTGCCCGCCGATGTCGCGCAGGCCGTCCACGACTACGCCGACCAGGCCGGCCGTTCCGGATACTTCGGCTCCACCTGGATGGACGACATGGACGACTTCCGCCGGGTCTCAGCCGAACTGATCGGCGCTCGCAGCCCCGACGAGATCGCCTTCGTGCCCAACACCGCCACCGGCGTCTCCGTCTCCGCCGGCGCGCTCAACCTGCAGAGCGGCGACCGCATCCTCGTCACCGACGCCGAGTACCCCTCCAACCGCCACTTCTACAACGCGCTCCAGCAGCGCGGCGTCGAGCTCGACGTCGTTCGCCAGCAGGACGACGGACGCATTCCGACCGAGGACATCCTCTCCGCCGTCAGCGAGCGCACCCGCCTGGTCGGCATCTCCCACGTGCAGTGGGGCAGCGGTTTCCGCTCCAACCTGCGGCCCATCGCCGACGCCGTCCACGCCGTTGGCGGCCTGCTCTCCGTCGACGCGATCCAGTCGGCCGGCGCGCTGCCGGTCAACGTCGCCGAGGACGACATCGACATCCTCGCCGCCGGCGGACACAAGTGGATGCTCGGTCCCACCGGCTCGGGCATGCTCTACGTGCGCGAGGAGTTGATTGGCGACCTGATCCCGCCCGTACTCGGCGCCAACAGCATGGACGGCGGCCTCGGGGCCGGCAACGACGCGCTGATCCTCTCGCCGACCGCCTCTCGCTTCGAGCCGGGGGCGACGCCGACCGCGACCATGCTGGGCATGAGAGCCGCCATTCGCCACCTGCTCAACATCGGCATTGACAACGTCTGGGCCCAGCTCGAGTCGGTCACCGCCTACCTCTGCGACGCCTTGACCGACGCGGGCTGCCGCGTCTTCTCGCCCCGCGGCGCATCCGAGCGCAGCGGCATCGTCATATTCGATCCGCCCGAGGAACTCGCCGCCCGCGAGACCGTCGACGAGACCTGGGAACGCCTGCAGGAGGAGGGCATCATTACCGCCGTCCGCTTCGGCCGCCTGCGCGCCTCGCCCCACTTCTACACGCCCGAGTCCGACATCGACCGGCTCGCCGGCGCGCTCCGCCCCTGAGCTACCCGTTGACCGCTGGGCCCTGGTGATCGCGCTCGACGCTCATCACCCCGTGCACCCCGTCCAGCTTCGACATCACCCGCTGCAACTGACGCAGCCCGCTCGCCTCGACCGTGAACGTCAGCGTCACCGCGCCGCGATCCGGCTCGCCGGTCACGAACGAGACCATGTTCACGTTCTCGTCGGCGCAGACCCCGGCCACATCGCGAGCCAGACCCACGCGGTCCCAGCCCGTCACCCGCAGGCGCGCTTCGGTCAGCCCGCGGAACGTATTCCAGCGCACGGGCACGATCCGCTCGTCGTCGGCCAGCGAGACGATATTGGGGCAATCCTCGCGGTGAATCGTCACGCCCCGGCTGCGTGTGATGAATCCGGTGATCGCTTCCCCCACCAGCGGCGAACAGCACGGCGCCAGCCGGGTCAGCATGTTCGACCCGCCCAGGACCGAGACCGCCTCCACGCTCGACGGCGCCGACCGCTCGACCACCTCGACCGTCGGTTCGCTCTCGGTCTCCTCGTCGCCCGCAGCCGCCACCTTGAGCGCCACCGCGTGAGCCGTCACGTCGCCCGCGCCGATCGCCGCCAGCGCGTCCTCCATCGACTTCGACCGCGTCGCCTCCAGCACTTCCGCCTCGACCCCGGGCAGTCTCAGGCTCAGCCGGCGCAACTCCCGATCCAGCTCGTCGCGCCCCCGCGCGATGTTCTCGGTCCGCGCCTGGCGGTTGAACCACTGGCGAATCTTGGTCCGCGCGTGTTGCGTCGTCACGTAGCCTAGCGCCGGATTGAGCCAGTCGCGGCTCGGCCCCCGCGCCGTGCGGCTGGTCACGATCTCCACCACGTCGCCGTTCTCCAGCGGCGTCGAGAGACGCGCCAGCCGACCGTTCACCTTGGCTCCAACGCACTGATAGCCGACATCGGTATGAATCCGGAAGGCGAAGTCCAACGGCGTCGCGCCCGAGCGCAGCGCCATGATTTCGCCCTTCGGCGTGTGCACGAATACCTGGTCCTGGAAGACGTCCGAGCGCAGCGTCTCGAGGAAATCCTCCGCGCCGGCCAGCTCGCCCTGCCAGTCCACGAGCTGACGCAGCCACGAGAGCCGCTCGCGGTCGTTCATCGCATTGTGCCGGTCTTCTTTGTAGGCCCAGTGCACCGCGACCCCGTACTCCGCCTCCCGATCCATCTGCTGCGTGCGGATCTGCACCTCGACCGCATGCGACGGCGACCAGAACGCCGTCGTGTGCAGCGATTGATACCCGCTCGGCCGCGGGCTGGCGATGTAGTCGTCGAACTCGCCCGCCAGCGGCCGCCAGAGTCCGTGCACCACGCCCAGCACTGCGTAACAGTCGCTCGTTGACTCGGTCAGTACGCGCAGCGCGAGCAGGTCGTAGATGTCGTCGAACGACTTGCCCTGCGCCGAATACTTGTTGATCTTCTCGTGGATCGAGTACAGGTGCTTCACCCGCCCCCGGACCTGCGCGGTCAACCCCTCCGCCGTCAGCGCGTTCTCGAGCTGCACCCGGATCTGATCCAGGTATCGCTCCCGCGTCTGACGCCGCGACGCGACCAGGTCCGAGATCCTCCGGTAGTCCTCCGGCTCCAGGTACTTGAACGACAGATCCTCCAGTTGCGCCCGGATCTGCCAGATGCCCAGCCGCGCCGCCAGCGGCGCGTAGATGTCCATCGTCTCCCGCGAGATGCGCACCTGCTTGTCCGGCCGCATCACGTCCAGCGTGCGCATGTTGTGCAGCCGGTCCGCCAGCTTGACGATCACGACCCGCACGTCGTCCGCCATGGCGACGAACATCTTGCGCAGATTCTCCGCCTGGACCTCGCGATCGATCGTGCCGGTCACCCGCGGCAGTTGCAGCGCCGAGAGTTTGGTCGCGCCGTCGACCAGCTTGGCCACGTCGACCCCGAACTCGCTGACCAACTGCGACCGCGAGACCCCGCAGTCTTCCATCACATCGTGCAGCAGCGCCGCCTGCAGCGCCGGCACGTCCAGTTGTAACTCGGCGCAGGTCACCGCGGCCGCCAGCGGATGCTCGATGTAGGGATGGCCCGACCGCCGCAGATGGCCCTCGTGCTTCTCCCGCGCGAACTCATACGCGCCCAGCACCCGATCGCGATCATCCGCCGGCAGATATTGCTCCAACGCATCGACCAGCACGTCCAACGTCGGATGCTTCTTCAGATCGACGACCTCGGCCGCAACCCTCTGCGTTGCCATGGGTCGATCATACAAAGCCAAAACGTTTACCCGCACGCCCAATAGATCGACAGCGTCTAGCCGGACGGCGTCTGTACGATGATCGGCGAGGACTGCCCATGGCCGACAGTAACGTTCGACAGTTTCAGACCCCTCGCGGCACACGCGACCTGTTGCCTCAGGACTACGACGTGCACGCGCACATCCTCGGCCATGCCCGCGAACAGGCGCGGCTCGCCGGATTCGGATTCATCGAGCCGCCCACCTTCGAGCATGCCGAGCTCTTCGCCCGCGGCGTCGGCGAAGGCACCGACATCGTCGAGAAGGAGATGTACATCTTCGACGACCGCGGCGGCGACCGGCTCGCGCTGCGGCCCGAAGGCACCGCCTCCGTCTGCCGCGCTTACCTGCAACACGGCATGGCCAACCTCAGCCAGCCGGTCAAACTCGCCTATCACCTGCCCATCTTCCGCTACGAACGCCCCCAGGCCGGACGCTTCCGCCAGCACACCCAGTTCGGTGTCGAGGCGATCGGCGTGCGCGACCCGGGGCTCGACGCCGAGATCATCGACCTCGGCTGGCGCATCGCCCAGTCGCTCGGCCTGCGCGACCTCAAGATCCTGCTCAACAGCATCGGCGACGTCGAGGACCGGCGCAGCTACGTCCCGCTGCTCAAGGCCCACTTCGAGCCGCATCTCGAGCGCATCGCGCCCGACGACCGCGCTCGCTGGGATCGCGCGCCCATGCGCCTGCTCGACAGCAAGGACGACCGCACCCGGCCGCTCCAGCAGGGCGCGCCGATCATCACCGATCACCTCCGGCCCGAGTCGGCCGCCTACTACTACGCCGTCAAGTCCCACCTCGAAGCGCTCGACATCCCCTACGAGGAACGCCCCACGCTCGTCCGCGGCCTCGACTACTACACGCACACGGTCTTCGAGATCGTCCCCGCCGACGCCGACGGCTCCCAGGTCACCGTCCTCGCCGGAGGCCGCTACGACGGCCTGATCGAACAGATCGGCGGACCGCCCACGCCGGGCATCGGCTTCGGCATGGGAATCGAGCGCATGGCCCACCATCTGCGCGAGCAGGGCCTCGTCGACGATCCTGAGCCCGCGGTCGAGGTGCTGATCGCCTCGCTCGGCGAGGGCGCGGAGATCGCTGCCTCCGGCATCGCCGGCGCGCTGCGCCGCCACGGCTTCGCCGCCACCCTCGCCTTCGGCGGACGCTCGCTCAAGGCCCAGCTTCGACAGGCCAACCGCATCGGCGCTCGCTACGCCGTCATCGCCGGCGCCCGCGACCTGGCCGAGGGCCGCGTCACGATCCGCGACCTCGCCTCCTCCGAACAATGGCCGGTCGGACTCGACGACGTCGTCGGCAAGCTGACGGACCTTGCATATACTCAGCCGCAGGACTGAGGAGCGAGATGCCGGCCAACACCGCAATCGACAGCTCGGCCATGTGGTCGCGGCTCGGCGACGTCGCCGACCGCTTCCACGAGATCGAGCAGGAGATGGCCGATCCCGCGACCTCGGCCAACCCATCCCGCCTCCAGACCCTGGCCCGCGAGCACGCCTCGCTGCAGGAGAAGATCAATCTCCTCAACCAGTACCGCTCCGCCTCCGACCAGCTCGAGCAGGCGCGCGACGTGCTCGACGAGGCCGACGAGGACGACATGCGCGAACTCGCGCAGATCGAAGTCACCGAGCTGCAGGATCGCATCGCCGAGCTCGAGTCCGACGCCCGCCGCGCCCTGCTGCCCCGCGACCCCAACGACGAGCGCAACGTGATCGTCGAAATCCGCGCCGGCGCCGGCGGCGACGAGGCCGGTCTCTGGGCCGCCGATCTCTACCGCGCCTACATCCGCTACGCCGAGACCCAGCGCTGGCGCCACGACCTGCTCAGCATGTCCGAGAACGCCAAGGGCGGCTTCAAGGAAGTCATCTGCCAGATCGAAGGCAACGGCGCGTTCTCGCGGCTCAAGTACGAGTCCGGCGTCCACCGCGTGCAGCGCGTGCCCGAGACCGAAGCCCAGGGACGCATCCACACCTCCACCGCCACCGTCGCCGTCATGCCTGAGGCCGAGGAGGTCGATGTCGACATCGACGACACGGACATCCGCCTCGACCTCTTCCACTCCGGCGGCGCAGGCGGTCAGAACGTCAACAAGGTCCAGACCGGCGTACGACTGACCCACGAGCCGACCGGCATCGTCGTCACCTGCACCGACGAGCGCTCCCAGCTCAAGAACAAGCTCAAGGCGATGTCCGTACTCCGCGCCCGGCTCTACGAACAGCAGCGCCGCGCCGCCGAGCAGGAACGCGCCGACGCGCGCCGCTCACAGGTCGGCTCCGGTGACCGCTCCGAGAAGATCCGCACCTACAACTTTCCCGAGAACCGCGTCACCGACCACCGCATCGGCCTCACCCGACACGACCTGGTCGGCATGCTGGACGGCAACCTCGATCCGCTGATCGACGCCGCCGCCACCGCCGAAGAAGCCCGCTTGCTGGCGGAAGCCTCCTGATGACCACGCCGGCCATCCTCCGCGACGTCTGGCTGGCCGCTGCCGCGGAACTCGAATCCGTCGGCATCGACGACGCCCGCTTCGAGGCCGAAGTCCTGCTCCGCCACGCCACCGGCCTGACCAGGGCCCAGCTCTACGCCTCGCTGACCGACGAGGTTGACCCCGCCGCCCAGGACCGCTTCCAGACCGCGCTCGCCGAGCGCACCACCCGCAAGCCGCTCGCCTACATCACCGGCACCCGCGAGTTCTACCGCCTCGAATTCCACGTCACGCCCGACGTGCTGATTCCCCGGCCCGAGTCCGAACTGCTCGTTGACGCGGCGCTCGACCACATGCGCCAGGCGCGCATCCGCTCCGCCCTCGTCGCCGATGTCGGCGCAGGCTCCGGCGCGGTCGGCATCGCCCTCGCCCGGCACCGCCGCGGCGTCAACCTGATCTGCAGCGACGTCTCCCGCGAAGCCCTGCGCGTCGCCCGCGACAACGCCAACCGCCTGCTGCGCCGGCCCAACGCCGCCTTCGTCCAGGGCGACCTGCTCACGCCCCTGCCGGGACCCTTCCACTGCGTCGTCGCCAACCTCCCCTACATCCCCGAGGAGCGGCTGGACGAGCTGGAACCCGAAGTCGCCGAGCACGAACCTCGCGTCGCCCTCACGCCCGGCACCCGCGGCACCGAGCTGATCCTCCGCCTGATCACCCAGTTGCCATCCAGGCTGCACCCCAACGGCATCGCCGTGCTCGAGGTCGACCCGGGCCAGGAGTCGGCCATCGCCGACGCCGCCCACCAGATGCTGCCCAACGCCGACATCGCCGTCCTCGACGACGTCAGCCAGCGCCCCCGCGCCGTCCGGATCATCGCCGGATGACCGACTCCGACCAACCCCTCGCCTCGCCCGCCGACGCGCCGGTGCAGGGCTACTGCGATCCCCGCTTCAACGCCGTCCGCGAGCAGTTTCGGCAGAACTTCGTCGACCGCTCCGAGACCGGCGCCGCCCTCGCCGTCACGCTGGACGGCGAACTCGTCATCGACCTCTACGGCGGCTGGACCGACGCCGCGCACTCCAGGCCCTGGGCCGAGGACACGATTGTCTGCTGCTACTCCGTGGGGAAGGCGATCTGCGCCATCCTCTCCTGGCGGCTCGCCGAGCGCGGCGAACTCGACATCGACCGCCGCGTCGCCGACTACTGGCCCGAGTTCGCTCAGAACGGCAAGGCCGACATCCCCGTCCGCTGGATCCTCACCCACCAGAGCGGGCTCGCTGCGATCCGCAAGCCGCTGCCGCGCGGAGCCATGCTCGATTGGGACGTGATGACCTCGGCGCTCGCCGAGCAGGAGCCCTGGTGGCCGCCCGGCACGGCCCACGGCTATCACTCGAACACGCAGGGCTTCCTGATCGGCGAGGTCATCCGCCGGATCACCGGACGCTCGATCGGCCGCCATCTGCAGGCCGACCTGAGCGAGCCGATCGACCTCGACTTCCACTTCGGCACCAGGCCCGAACACGACGCCCGCACCGCCGACATGCTGCCGATCCAGCAGCCGCCCGACTTGCGCCGCGCCCCGCCCAGCGCCCTGCAGACGCTCGGCGGACGCAATCCGCCCCACATCCAGAGCGGACCCGGCTCGCAGAACACCCGCGAGTACCGCGCCGCCGAGTTCCCCTCAACCACCGGTCACGGCGCCGCCAGGGGCGTCGCCCGGCTCTTCGGCGCGCTGGCCCGCGACGGCCGGCTCGACGGCGTCCACGTGCTCGATCCCGACACCATCGAGCGCATGTCGGCCGAGCAAGTCTACGGCGTCGACCGCATCCTCGGCCGGCCCACGCGCTTCGCCTCCGGCTTCCAGATGACCATGAGCGAGCGCCCGCTCGGACCCAACCCGCGCACCTTCGGCCACTTCGGCGGCGGCGGCTCGCTCGCCTTCGCCGACCCCGACGCCCGAGTCGGCTGGGGTTATGTCATGAACCAGGGCCGCGGCGGCTGGCAGCACCGCCACACCCGAAAGCTGCTGGATCTGTTCTACGAGGCGCTGTGATGTCTTCCCGTCATGCCCGCGCTTGCCGCGGGTATCTCGACGCGCTCGCTGCTCTGCTCGCGCTCAGCGAGATTGCCGCGACGGAGCGCGGCAATGACGGAGGCAGATCGGGCTCTAGTCCCGCATCATCTGGTAGCGCTTGCCCTCGGTCTTGATCGCCGGAGCGATCACCATCTCCGTCTGCTGCAACTCGCGGATCGTCTCCGCGCCGACGCTGCCCATGCAGGTTCGCAGCGCGCCGATCAGATTTTCCGTCCCATCGGTGCGCGAGGTCGGACCGAAGAGCAAACGGTCGAGCGTCGTGTGCTGACCGACATGCACGCGCACGCCGCGCGGCAACTCAGCGTGCGGCGTCGCCATGCCCCAGTGGAAGCCGCGGCCGGGCGCCTCCAGCGCGCCTGCGAACGGCGAGCCGATCATCACGGCGTCCGCGCCCGAAACCAGCGACTTGCAGAAATCGCCGCCCGTGCGTATCCCGCCGTCGGTGATGATCGGCACGTAGCGCCCCGTGCGCTCGTAGTAGACGTCGCGCGCGTAGGCGCACTCGATCGTCGCCGAGACCTGCGGCACGCCGATGCCCAGCACCTCGCGCGAGGTGCAGGCCGCGCCCGGCCCGACGCCGACCAGCAGGCCGGCGATGCCCTCGTCCATCAGCTCCAGCGATGCCTCGAAGCCGACCGTGTTGCCGACCAGCGTGGGAATCCCGACTTCGGCGATCAGCTCGCGCAGGATCAGCCCGCGCTGCGAGCGCGAGTAGTGCCGCGCCGTGGTCACCGTCGACTGGACCACGAACACGTCCGCGTCCGCCTCCTTGACCACCGGCGCCAGCCGCTTCGCGTTGGGCGGCGTCACCGAGACCGCCGCCAGCGCCCCGCCGTCCTTGATCTCCTGCACCCGCCGGCCGACCAGCTCCTCGCGAATCGGGGTCGTGTAGGCGCGCTGCAAAATCTCGGTCGCCGTCTCCGTGTCGCTCGCCGCGACCTCCTCCAGCACCTCGACCGGATCCTCGAAGCGGCACTGCAGCCCTTCCAGGTTGAGCACCGCCATACCGCCCCGGCGTCCGACCTCGATCGCGAAGTTCGGGTCAACCACCGCGTCCATCGCCGCCGCCAGGATCGGAATCTCCAGCCGTTGCCCCGCCAGTTCGGTCGAGACGTCGGTCAACTCCGGATTGATCGTCAGCGCGCCGGGCACGATCGCCACGTCGTCGAACCCGTAGGCCTCTTGCAGCGTCTTGCGCCGCGGCTGCCCCATCGGTGGCAGGCCCGACTCGTACGCGCCCTGCACCAGCTCCTGTCCCGGGGTGAGTGGTTCGTGATGCGTCAATGTGGTCATCTGGCTCCCCCTTTGAGCTGCGTGCGGCTGCGAGCGGCCGTGGCGCCAGACCGGCGTTCCGGCGTTAAACGCATGAGCGCGGCACAAGGCCGCGCTCGGTTCGTCTGATCCCAGTGTCCCGTGCAAACAAGCACGTTGACAGCCGCCTGTCCTGCTTCACCGGTAGGCATAAGATAACCGACCCGCCGCCAACCCTTCGTAAACAACCGAACAGGCCCGGCAATCTCGCTCCGGTCCCCTCTCCCCGAGGGAGAGGGAGAGGGTGAGGGCGCTCCGGAGGCGGCGGACCCCCCTCCGCCCCGGAACCCTCACCCCAGCCCTCTCCCAAAGGGAGAGGGAGCCGGAACCCGAGCAGGTCTCCGAATGAATCGGGGACGGGGATTCCTGTCAGCCGGCGGCTTCGGCGTAGATTTCGGCTGGATACTCCGATTCCGGAGCTTCGGGGTTGGTGATCCGGTCGAGGAACAGGACGATCTGGTCGGGGGATTTGCCCTTGAGGTGGGGGAAATGCTGGACGGCTTCCTCGATCAGGGCGTCGAGGTCGGGGTCGGCGGGGATTTTTTCTGTTTCGGGCTGATCCACCGCGATTTCCTGCTCTGGACTGGAGATCGTGAGATCGGGGGGATCAATTTGTGCTGATTCCGGCGTGGTTTCTGACAAGTCTTGCGCATCCTCCTGGTAGAGCTCGGGCTGGTCGGGTCGCTGCGCGGCGCGGCGCTGGACTTCCTGGGCGGTGCGGCGGATTTCTCGGGCGAGAGTGTTGAGCTGGCTCTCCTGGGCGTCGCGGGCGCGGAGGAACTCGACCGAGGTGAGGCGGCTGATCTGGTTGGCGACGTCGTCGCTCTTGATCGCGAGGGAGAGCCGGATTTGGAGCAGGGAGAGGGATTCCAGGAGCAGGTCGTCGGCTGCGGCTGAGGCGATGCTGGCCCAGTGGGTCTCGACCAGTTGTAAGTCTGCGCGGACGGTAGCCTTGGAGACGTTGAGCTGCTCGGCGATGTCCTTCTGGGACTTGGCGCGCTGGGTGAGGTAGTGGACGCGCATGGCTCGGCGTCGGCGCTTGGGGGTGATGTGCATGGTTGGGGCCTCCTTCTTGGTCAGACAGATGTTCTTGTCACTGTACATGAATGTGTGTTCGGTGTTGTGTCGTGGTTTGCGGAGGGGCCCTCACCCTAGCCCTCTCCCTCGGGGAGAGGGGAACGGAACCCCCTCTGTCACTCCGTGACATCTCCCCCCTGGAAGGGGGGAGAGAGTAGGACCCGCGGTGGCGCGAAGGAGGGCCCTCACCCCCCGTCTTCGCGGGGGCAGGCTCTAACCCTCTCCCTCGGGAGAGGGGGCGGCGTCACCGCCGACCCCTACAGTGACCGCATGCCCTCCGACCCTGGGACCCTCTATGTCGTCGCCACCCCGATCGGCAACCTCGAGGACATCACGCTGCGCGCCCTCCGCGCCCTGCGCGAGGTCGACCTGATTGCCGCCGAGCATGTTCCCGTCGCGCTGACGCTGCTGCGCCACTTCGAGATTGACACGCCGGTTGCCGCCTACCACGACCGCGGGCCCGAGCCGCGGCAACTGGTCGAGCGGCTGCGCGCCGGCGAGTCCATCGCGATCGTCTCCGACGCCGGCACGCCCGGACTCAGCGACCCGGCGCACGCCGTCGTCGCCGCCGCCCGCGAGGCCGGCCTGACCGTCGCGCCGATCCCCGGCGCGTCGGCCGGCGCGACCCTCTGGAGCGCCGCCGGCCTCGCCGGGTCGGACCTGCGCCACTACGGCTTCCTGCCGCGCAAGCCCGCCGCCGTGCGCCGCACGCTGGTCGAGCTGTCCGAGCAGGGCCGGCCCACAATCGTGTTCGAGGCGCCCCGGCGGCTGCGGGCCACGCTCGAACAGCTCGCGCGGATCATGCCCGGCGCGCAGCTCACCGTCGGCCGCGAGCTGACCAAGCTGCACGAACAAATCTGGTCTGGTTCGCCGGCCGAGGCGCTGGACGAGTTCCCCGAGCCGCGCGGCGAGTTCACCCTGCTGATCGTCCCGCCCGCCGGCGCAGAGCCGCAATGGACCGACGCCGAGATCGCCGACGCGCTGGCGGAGGCCGCCGCGCAGGGCGCGTCGCGCTCGCAGGCCGCCCGCCACGTCGCCCAGCAGTCGGGCCGCCCGCGACGCGACGTCTATGGCCTCTGGCCGTTCGCTCAGGATCGTTGACGTGTCTGCGGCCTGCCAAACGGAATCAGCGCCTACCCTAGAGCCATGAGCGACAACATCCTCGTCTGCGTGGCCTGGCCCTACGCCAACGGCCCGATTCACCACGGACAGCTCGGCGGCGCATACCTGCCCGCCGACATCTTCGCGCGCTACCACCGCATCCGCGGCAACCGCGTGGCGATGGTCTCCGGCTCCGACGCGCACGGCACGCCGATCACCGTCCGCGCCGACGACGAGGGCCGCACGCCGGGCGAGGTCGTGGCCGAGTACCACCAGTCGATCCTCGACACCTGGAACGGGATGGGCATCTCGTTCGACACCTTCACCACGACGATGACCGACAACCACGAGGAAGTCGTCCACGGCCTGTTCAACGCGCTGCTCGAGCACGACTACCTCTACAAGCAGACCCAGGACCTGTTCTACGACCCCGAAGCGCGGCGCTTCCTGCCCGACCGCTACATCGAGGGCGAGTGCCCGCACTGCGACGACCAGAGCGCCCGCGGCGACCAGTGCGACACCTGCGGCCGCCAGCTCGACGCCATCGACCTGATCAACCCGCGCTCGCGCAATACCGGCGCGACGCCCGAGCTGCGCAGCTCCGAGCACTACTTCCTGCGCCTGACCGCGTTTGAGGAGCCGCTGGCGGAGTGGCTCGACCGGGACAAGGACTTCTGGCGCACCCACGTGCTCAACTTCTCGCGCGGGATGCTGCGCGAGGGTCTGCAGGATCGCGCCATCACCCGCGACATCGACTGGGGCGTGCCGGTGCCGCTGGAGGGCTGGGAGAACAAGCGCATCTACGTCTGGTTCGAGGCCGTGATCGGCTATCTCTCGGCCACCGTCGAGTGGGCCAATACCAACGGCGACCCTGAGTCCTGGCGCGATTTCTGGCAGTCGGACGACGCGCGCATCTACAACTTCATCGGCAAGGACAACGTCCCCTTCCACACGATCATCTGGCCCGCGATCCTGCTCGGCGCCGGCGGCTTCCACCTGCCCTACGACGTGCCGGCCAACCAGTACATCACGATGAGCGGCTCCAAGGCCAGCACCTCGCAGCGCTGGGCGGTCTGGGTCAACGACTACCTGACCCGCTACGACCCCGACCCGCTGCGCTACGCGCTCGCCGCGCAGATGCCCGAGACCGCCGATTCCGACTTCTCCTGGTCGGAGTTCCTGCGCCGCAACAACGACGAGCTGGTCGCCACCTGGGGCAACCTGGTCAACCGCGTGCTTTCGCTGATCAACCGCCACTTCGACGCGCAAGTCCCCGACCCGGGCCCACTCGACCGCGACGCCACGCGGATGCTGGACCGGGCGCAATCGGGACTGGAGCAGGTCGGACAGTCGATCGAGGCGGTCCACCTGCGCCAGGGCATTCAGCAGGCCTTCGCGCTCGCGCAGGAAGCCAACCGCTACCTCGACCAGACCGCGCCCTGGCAGGCCGTCAAGACGGACAAGCAGGCCGCCGCGCGCAGCCTCTACACGGCGCTCAACGTGATCGCCGCGCTGCGCACCGCGCTCGCGCCCTACCTGCCCTTCAGTTGCCAGCGGCTGCACGAGATGCTCAACACCGAGGGCAGCATCGACGACCTCGGCTGGCAGATGCACGCGCTGCGTCCCGGCGACCAGTTGCAGAAACCGACGCCGCTGTTCAAGAAGCTCGACCCCTCGATCGTCGAGGAAGAAGAGGCCAGGCTGGGCACGTGAGCGCGTCACCTGGGCTCTTCGACACCCACGCTCACCTGCACGACCCCTGGATCGGCGACGACCTGCCCGAGGTCATGGCTCGCGCCCGCGAGGCCGGCGTCGAGCGCATCGTCACGATCGGCTGTTCGCTCGAAGACAGCCGCAACGCCCTCGCCGTCGCCGAGCAGTACGACCACGTCTGGGCCACGCTCGGCGTGCATCCCCACGACGCGAAGGACTGGAACGCAGAGATCGAGTCCGAGTTCCAGCGCCTGGCCGCTCACCCGAAGGTCGTCGCCATCGGAGAGATCGGCCTCGACTTCTACCGCAATCTCTCCCCGCACGACGACCAGTACGCCGCCTTCACGGCCCAGCTCGCCCTCGCAGACGAACTCAACCTCCCCGTCGTGATCCACTCGCGAGACGCCCACGAGGAGTGCTACGGCGTGCTGTCGGAGTGGGCCGCCCGCCGACGGCGCGAAGCGCCGATCGGCGTGATCCACTGCTTCTCCGGCGACGCCGACCTCGCCCACCGATACCACGATCTCGGCTTCCTGATCTCCTTCGCCGGGCCGGTCACGTATCCGAAGAACCACGCCCTCCGCGAAGCCGCCAAGTCGCTTCCACTGGACGCCATTGTGGTCGAGACCGACTGCCCCTACCTCAGCCCGCAGCCGCGTCGGGGCAAGCGGAATGAGCCGGCGAATGTGAGATTTACGGCTGAGCAGATTGCTGAGGTACGAGGGGAGTCAGTCGATGTCGTCGCCGAGCAGAGTGCCTTCAACGCACTCGGGCTCTTCAGAATCTAGTTTCTCGATGATCGCATGGAGGCGCGGTTCCAGCACTCGCTGGAACCCTGCAAGTACTTTCAAACACCATTCAAGCGTCTCTTCGACCTGGGCGGGAGGGTCATCGATCGAAGCCTCGCGAAACATCATAACTGCGCCCTTGATCCGGCCACGACGGCCATTCGGGTCCGGGTGAAAGAACTCAGGCTCGAAGCTCAGCTCCTGTGCAATCTCGACCCTATCGTTGGCAAGCTCAGCGACTATCGCTTCGTTTCGCTCCATTTCGCCGGTCCTGATCTCGAGCTGTATGGCGGCCAAACCCGAAGGGCGCAGGTCAACCCAGTACTTCAGTCCGGGTTCGTTGACGCGACACGGGAACACCTTGGACTTAGTGACCGAGCCAAATCCGGTGGAGTCGGTGAGGTCTCGTTCGAGTGCACGCTTGGCGAGCTCATCAAAGAAGCTGATTCTCCGTTTCCGATCATCGCTGCTCATTGAGCCTTGGCCACTACTTGACCGTGCCTGTCGCGACCAGTCATTCGGAAATGCCACCGCTCGGAACTCAGGCGCAGGTGCCGAGTCACCGATGCGTACTGCGCGAACCTCGACCCCGTATGCCTCAATCTCGTCCGTCGTCCATCGATTCAGCCAGTCCAGAGCGGCTCTGTGTTCATCACGTAGTTCGGGAGTGATCCAGATCAGGGTCCAAGCGTCACGGCCTGCCGCATACGTCAGCAATTGCCCTAGATGGCTGTGGTCAGTGCGCTCCAACTGGTTCTCGATCACCACGGATGCATTGTCTGATTCGGCGAGGATGTCTACGGCAAACGGACCGACGCCTGCCTCCTGTTCAATGAGCTCAAGATCCAAGCCCAAAGCCGCACTCAGTTGATCCAGGTGTTCAGCCAGCCAGGGCGTGAAATCACGCGCTTCGTCACTCCAGATTGAGCGGAGGTCAACCTCCTCAAGTCGACCGAGTTCCTGATTCGCCATCAACCGATCACTCTCCTCAGCAATGCCTCACGACGATGCCCAGAGTACGCTAGTGCCGATGACCTCCCTTGACCGACTCTACGAGCCGATTGCCGATGATCTGGCGATTGTCGAGGACACGCTCTCGCTGGTGGCGCAATCGGACTTTCTGCCGCTGGAGGCGATGCTCAACCAGGTGCTCTCACGCGGGGGCAAGCGGCTGCGGCCTGCGATATCGCTGCTCTGCGGCGGATTCGGCGACTACGACGCCGACACGCAGATTCCCCTGGCGGCTTCGATTGAGCTGCTGCACACCGCGACCCTCGTCCACGACGACGTGATCGACTCGGCCGACACGCGGCGCGGACACGTCACTGCCAACGCGACCTTCGGCAATCCCGCCTCGGTCATGCTCGGCGATTACATGTTCGCCCACGCCGCCGAGCTGGTCGCGCGGACCGGGCACATCGGCGTGATTCGCCTCTTCGCCGACACGCTGATGGTGATGGCCAAGGGCGAGCTGGCCCAGGACGTCTCCGCCTTCGACGCCGACTCGGGCACGATGCGCGACTACTACCGCCGGATCCACGGCAAGACGGCGTCGCTATTCGCGACCGCCGGCGCGGGCGGCGCGATGATGTCCGCCTGCGACTCCGACACGATCGACTCGCTGCGCGAGTACGGCCGCTCGATCGGCATGGCCTTCCAGATCGTCGACGACATCCTCGACTTCTGCGGCACCGAGGAGCAGTTGGGCAAACCGGTCGGCGGCGACCTCTCGGCCGGCACGCTGACGCTGCCCGCGATCGTGCTGATGGAGGACGCGCCCGACGACAACCCGATCAACCGCTTCCTCGACGCGCGGGAAGAGGTCGAACGCACGGAGTTCCTTGACGAGGCGCTCGAAGCGGCGCGTCAGGACTCGATCGTCGAGCGTTGCATGAACACCGTCGTTGAGTGGCGGGACCGCGGCATCGCCGCCCTGCACGGCGCCCCGGCTCAGGGCCCGCGAGACCAACTCACCGCCATCGCCGAATTCGTCACCCAGCGCGACTTCTGAGCACTTCCGATTCCGACTGGGTCCCGGGTACTCAGTCGCGCTTCTGCGGCTGGGGTTGCGGTTTGAACTCGCGGCCTTTGGCCGCAATCCGGTCCCGCTTCAGCTCGCGCTCCTTGCGCCGGTCCTCCCGCGCCAGCCGGCGCTCGGCGATCTTGCGGTCGACGAGGTCGGTGTAGTCCTGCGTCGAGAGCGGCTCCTTCTCGCGGCGCTTGGTCACCTGCGGGTGCTCGTAGGGCCGCGCCTGCTTGGGCAGGTACGTCACTTCCTGGCCCAGGTGCCAGTAGGTGCCCTTGTCGGGAATCCGACGGGGATAGCCCTGGCGCATGATGTAGGCCGAGAACGACGACGGCATCACGCGCTCGCAGTCGTCGTCGCACTCGGGACAAGGCTGCGGCTCCGGCGCTTCCCGGATTGGCCTGACGACTTCAAAGATGCCTGCGCACGATTCGCACAGATACTCATACAACGGCACGGTCCTGCTCCTCTCGCTCGCGTTCGGCGGCCGCGCTCGCGGCGCTGCGACCGATCGCCTCCGCGCGCTCCAGCGACTTGAGGAAGCCGCCCGAACGCAACTGTCCATCCAGCGCCTGCTCCATCGACAACCGCAGGTGGCGGTCCAACTCCGCCGACGTATCGGCGTCAACCCGCACCTGCGCCGTCGCATCGCACGACGAACGTCTCATATAGCGTAACAATCGAAACGCGGGCGACGACAGCCGCAGCCCGACGCCCGCTCCCTGGCAGGTCGGACAGACCACGCCGCCGTCCGCCGCCGAGTAGCCGTTGCCCTCCGGCTTGACCTCCGCCCGGCACCGCACGCAGGCGTCCAGCTCGGGCCGGTAGCCCTGCTGGTCGAGGAATCGCAGCGTGAACCACCAGCGCGCGGCGCGCGGCGACGCCGTGCCCGCAAGCTCGCCCAGCGAGTGCCGCAAGAGCTGGTAGAGCGGCCCCGACGCCGCGTCCAGATCGGTCGAGCGGTCGACCAGCTCGGCCATCGCCAGCGCTTCGGTCAGGCGGTCCACGTCGTCATGCAGCGACGGCCACGACTCGACCGTCACCGCCTCGGTGATTACGTGCAGCGATCGGCCCTGCGCCAGCCCAAAACGCCCGCAGGTCAAGGGCTGGACGTGGCCCGAGAGCTTGCTCAGCGGACGGCGCACGCCCTTGGCCACCGCCTCCAGCCGGCCCCGCGTCGGCGAAAAGAGCACGCAGATCCGGTCGGCGTCGCCCAGCGGACGCTGCCTGAGCACGATCGCCTCCGTGCGAATCGGCCGCTGCCGGGGCATCAGCCGCCTCCGTCCCGCTGCTCGACCTCGACCCGATGCGTCATCGCCGCGCGCAGCGTGCGCTCGTCCGCGTACTCGACATCCGCGCCGACCGGCAGACCGTGCGCGATCCGCGTGATGCGCACGCCCATCGCGCCGATCACTCGCGACAGATACCCAGCCGTCGCCTCGCCTTCGAGATTCGGATTCATCGCCAGGATCACCTCATCGACCGACGCGTCGCCCAGCCTCGCCAGCAACTCGCGCACCTTCAGGTCCTCGGGACCGATCCCGTCCATCGGCGAGATCGCGCCGTGCAGCACGTGATACTGGCCCCGGTAGACGCCGGAGCGTTCGATCGCCGCCACGTCCAGCGGCTCTTCCACCACGCAGATCGACGAGGCCGAGCGCTGCGGATCGAGACAGATCGCGCACGGATCGGCGTCGGTGATGTTCTGACAGCCGCCGCACAGACGGGTCGAGTCCTTGACCTCCAGCAGCGCCTCGGCCAGCGCCTCCGCCTCGGCCCGGGGCGCGCGCAGCACGTGGTACGCCAGCCGCTGCGCGCTCTTGGGACCGATCCCGGGCAGTCGATGGAACGCCTCGATCAGGCGCGCAATCGTCGGCGCGGTGGCGGGAGAGCGCTGCATTACTGCAGGCCCGGCAGCGACAACCCGTCCGTCAAGCCCGACATCCGCTCCTGCTGCATCTCTTCCAGCCGATCCTGCGCCTCGTTCACGGCCGCCAGCACCAGGTCCTGCAACATCTCCGTGTCGTCCGGATCGACGACGTCCGGGTCGATCACCACCTCCCGCAGCTTGTGATCGCCGCCCAGCGTGACCGAGACCACACCGCCGCCCACCGACGCCTCGACGGTCGCGTCCTTCAGTTCGTCCTGGGCCTCGGCGAGCTGGCTCTGCAGTTCCTGCGCCCGCTTGACCATCTCCGGAGAGAATCCGCCCGCGCCGGCGACGCCCTGTCCGCGCGCCTTGTTCGAGCGCGCGGGACGGAACATGCCACCCTTCCGCTTCGCCATCGTCGGCCCTTTCCCTCGGTCGCGCGGGTTCGCTCGATCCAGTCTACGCGCTCAGGCGCCCGATCAGTTGGCGCGATACGGCCTCGCCCCGAAGCGCGACTTCGCCTCCCGTCCGATCACGCTCTCACGCACCTGCGGCGCCTCCCTCGCCGGAGCCTGGCCCGCGCCGCCGGGGCTGCCGTTGCTCGACGCCTGACCCGACCCGTCGGACGGCACGCAACGAACCGCCACCTGCCGGCCCAGCACCTCCGACGCCGCCGCCGAGACATGCGCCGCCGCCTCGCTGACCTTCCTCATGTGCACCTGCTGGTAGTTGGGCAGGAATCCCAGCGTCAAACTGTCCTCGGTCTGCTCAAGGATGCGGCAGGACTGGTTCATCATCGTCGCGATCAGACCCTGGTTGCGCCGCCGCAGCGCCGAGCGAATCTGCTCCAAGACCTCCGCCTCCCCGCTCGAGCCCGCGCCCGACGCACGTGATGCTCCTGACGCCGCTCCCTGCTGAGGCGGCGGGGGACGACGCTCCGGCTCCGCCACCGACTGCGCCCTGGCCGGTTGCTCCGCCGGCGGGCGCTGGTTCTGGACCTTGGGCAGACTGCGCGTCGACGGCTGCTCGCGCCGTTGACCCTGGCGCCGCTGGCCGTCCCCCCCTTGTTGCCGTTGCTGACGTTGCTGCCGCGGCTGACCGCCCTGTCGTCCCTGCTGCGTCTGCGCCGGCGGAGCGGCCGGAGCCTCGACCACCGGCGGTCCGTAGACGATCGACGCCAGCGCCAGCTCCAGCGGCAGCGGCTGATACGGATCGCGCCGCACGTCGGCCTCCGAGAACGCGCGCAGCGCCGTCACCGCCGCCGACGCTTCGATACCCGCGCTGACCTCCTCCAGACGCTCCATCTCCGGCGCGGACAGCGACAGCGTTCCCGCCGCGCCGGTCAGCGAGAGCAGCACATGACGCAGGTGCGTCACCACCTGCTTCTTGAAGCGGCCGAAGTCGATCGCGTCCTCCTGCACGGCCGAGAGCACCGCCAACCCCTCCGACAACTCGCCGCGCAGCGCCGCCGACGCCAGCTCCATCGCCCGCGCGTCCGGACTCAGCCCCAGCGCCTCCTGCGCCGACTCCAGCGACACCGACGACCCGCACATCACCCAGACCTGGTCGAGCAGATTCACCCCGTCGCGCAGCGAGCCGGTCGCCTCGCGCGCGATCAGCCGCAACGCCTCGTCCGGGATCTCGATTTGCTCGGACTCGGCGATCGCCCGCAGCCGCGCCACCATGTCGTCGACGCTCACGCGGCGGAAATCGAAGCGCTGACAGCGGCTGAGAATCGTCGGCTTCAGCGCCTCCGGATCCGTCGTGGCGAGGATGAACACCACGTGCGGCGGCGGCTCCTCGAGCGTCTTCAGCAGCGCGTCGGCGGCCGGACCGGTGAGCTGATGCACCTCGTCGATCAGATAGACCTTGAAGCGGGCCGAACCGGGCCGATAGTTGGCCCGCTCGCGCAACTCGCGAATGTCGTCGATCCCGCGGTTCGACGCCGCGTCGATCTCCACAAGGTCGAAGCCCAGATCGTCCGTTTCGCCCAGCGCCGTCGCGCCGGTCGAGGCCGTGCGCCCGTTGATCGCCCGCGCCAGGATCCGCGCCGTGGTCGTCTTGCCCGTGCCGCGAGGTCCGCAGAACAGGTACGCGTGGGAAATCTTGTCCTGCGCCACCGCGTTCTGCAGCGTGCGCACGACCGGCTCCTGGCCGACCACCTGGTCGAAGTCGGCTGGCCGCCACTTGCGATAGAGCACCGTCCCGCTCACGTCGCGCCTCCGTCGAATCGTGTCTCGTGAGGCACAGAATAGAACATGTTATCTATGCCTGTCAATCGCGCGCCGCGCCGGCGAATCCGGCCCGCTCCAGCGCGATCCGCTCCAGCTCCTTCATCCGCTGCTCCTCCGCCGGCTGCTCGTGGTCGTAGCCCAGCAAATGCAGCGTGCCGTGCGCGGTGAGCAAGGCCAGTTCGTCCGCCAGCGCGACGCCGCGCTGGCGAGCGCCGCGCGCCGCGACCGGCAATGCGATCACGATCTCGCCCAGGTCGGCCGCGCCGTCCGGCCGGCGCAGTCCGTCGAAATCGGTGTTGAACGAGAGCACGTCGGTCGCCGAGTCCTCGCCGCGAAACCGCCGATTCAGCCGCCGTACCTCGCGCGAATCGGTCACTCGCACGGAGACGACACGGCCGATCCGCAGTCTCCGCGAGGCCAGCGTCTCGCGCACGCAGCGCTCAAGAGCGTCCACATCTACGCGGTGGAGAAACGGTGGATCGACGAAGATGTCGACGAGATGTCGGTCGGCGCTCACATCAGGAGAATATGGCGGCGACGGCGGCTTCGGCGGCGTTGATCAACAGGCCGGGATGCAAGCCGATCACCAGCACGCCCGCCGTGACCAGGCCCATCGTGGCGAGCACGCTGTTCGAGGGACGCGCCACGTCCGGCTGGCCTTCCTCGTCCTCGGCTGTGTCGATGAACATCGCCTTGACCGGACGCAGGTAGTAAGCGGCGGAGATCAGCGTGTTCACCGCGCCGACCACTGCGAGCCAGGCCAGCCCGCTCTGGACCGCCGTCTCGAACAGGTAGATCTTGCCGAAGAACACCGCCGTCGGCGGCAGGCCGATCAGCGAGATCAGGGCGAACGCGAGCACGAACGAGAGCCAGGGCGCCCGCTTGCCCAGACCGGCGTAGGAGCGGATGTCGTAGCTGCCGCCGTTGTGATTGGCGATCAGGATGATCACCGTGAACGCGGCCAGGTTGGTCACCGTGTAGCCGGCCAGGTAGAAGAGAATGCCGCTCGCGCCGAGCAGCTCCGAACGGTCGGCGGAGATCGCCGCGAGGCCGATCATCAGCGTGCCCGCCTGCGCGACCGAAGAATAGGCCAGCATCCGCTTGATGTTGTTCTGGCGGATGGCGAAGAAGTTGCCCACGAACATCGACAGCGTGGCCAGCACCGCGAAGATCGTCTTCCAGTGCTCGGCCAGCAGGTCGTCGCCCAGCGCCTCGAAGAAGACGCGGATCAGGATCGCGAAGGCGGCTGCCTTTGATGCCACGGAGAGGTAGGCCGCAATCGGCGTCGGCGCGCCGGTGTAGGCGTCGGGCGCCCACATCTGGAAGGGCGCGACCGCCGCCTTGAAGCCGAATCCGGCGATCAGGAAGACGGCCGCCAGCATCAGCGCCTCTTCCTTGCCCGCGCCCTGCCAGGCGATGTAGTTGGCGATCTCGGAGAGGTTGGTCGAGCCGGTCAGTCCCAGCAGGATCGCCATCCCGTAGAGCAGCACCGCCGACGCGACCGCGCCGGTCAGCAGGTACTTGAGCCCGCCCTCGGAGCCCCAGCGGTCCTTGTGGAAACCGACCAGGATGTACTGCGAGATCGAGGTCAGCTCCAGCGCGATGAAGACCATGATCAGGTCGCGCGATCCGGCCAGCAGTTGCAGACCGGCGGTCGAGAACAGGATCAGCGCCAGGTATTCGCCGCGCCGCGACGGCGTGCGCTGCAGCGTCTCGGTCGAGACCAGCACAGCCGCCATGGCGGCGCCCGCCAGCAGGATCTGGAAGAAGATGGCGAACTTGTCGACGACCAGCGCGCCGCCGAAGCCCTGCGATCCGACGTGCCCCTCGGTCAGCAGCACAGCCGAGTAGATGATCGAGCCGAGCAGCGCCGCCAGCGTCGCGCCCATGAGGATGCGGCGGTCCTTGAGGAACAGGTCGGCAATCAGCAGGAAGCCGCCCACGACCAGCAGGACGAGCTCGGGGCCCAGCAGGTTGACGTCGCTCAGCATCAGCCGCCTCCCGCCCCAACGGAACCAGCCGACGAGACGACCGTCTCAAGGTTGGTCACGATCGGCTCGACGCCCATCTCCAACAGGTCCATCACGATCGACGGGTACACGCCGAGCAGCACGATCAGCGCCATCAGCGCGCCGATGATCGTGAACTCGCTCCAGTGGTTGGCGTCGGGCAAATGCGACCACTTCTCGTCCCTGGGTCCGAAGAAGGTCCGCTGCAGCGCCCAGAGAATGTAACCGGCCGCCAGCAGTACGCCGAGCAGGGCCACCGAGACGGCCGCCGTTTGTGAGCCGAACGCGCCCAGGAAGATCGTGATCTCGGCCACGAAGCCGGCTAGCGCCGGCAAGCCCAGCCCCGCAAGTCCGGCGAACACCATCCCGATGCCGAGCAGCGGGATGTGGTGCATCAGGCCCGTCATCTCGGCGATCTGGCGCGTATGCGTGCGGTCGTAGACCAGTCCGAACATGACGAACAGCATGCCCGTGATCAGACCGTGGGTCACCAACTGCATCGCCGCGCCGCTCATTCCCGTGACGCCCAGCGCCGACACGCCCAGCAGCACGAAGCCCATGTGCGACACGGATGAGTACGCGATCAGCCGTTTCAGGTCGGTCTGCCGCATCGTCACGATCGCGCCATAGACGATCGACACCGTGCCGATGATCGCCAGCGCCAGGTCGGCGTCGGCTCCCACATCCGGCATCAGCGTGAACAGCAGTCTGAGAATGCCGTAGCCGCCCATCTTGAGCAGCACGCCGGCGAGGATCACCGAGACCGCCGTCGGCGCGTCGGTGTGCGCGTCGGGCAGCCAGGTATGCAGTGGCACGACCGGCAGCTTGATCGAGAACGCAATCAGGATGAAGGCGAAGATCACCGGCGCCGGCAGGAAGGCGGCCGCGATCGCATCGGCGCGAATCTCGCGGAAGTCGAAGGTGTCGGCGGCCACGCCCAGCGCCAGGAAGCCGACCAGCATGAAGGCCGAACCGAAGACCGTGTAGAGCACGAACTTGAGCGCCGAGTAGTTGCGGTTGCCGCTGCCCCAGATCGAGATCAGCAGGAACATCGGGATCAGTTCGAGCTCCCAGAAGAGGAAGAAGAAGATCAGGTCGAGCGAGGTGAACACGCCCAGCACCGAGGTCTCGAGCACGAGCAGCCAGGCGAAATACTCCTTGGTCCGCAGGTCAACGCGCCAGGAAACCAGTACCGCGACCACGCTGAGGAACGCGGTCAGCAAGACCAGCGGCATCGACAGCCCGTCGACGCCGAAGGCGTACTTGACGTTGAAGCCGACCGCCTCTGCCGAGATCCAGTCGAACTCGTCTACGAACTGGAAACCTGCGGCCGAGCGGTCGAAGATGATGAACATCACCAGCGCGATGATCAATCCGCCCAGCGAAATGCCCAGGGCAATCCACTTGGGGTAGTCCTTGGCCTCGCCCGGCGTGTTCTGCACCAGCCACTGCGTCGGCGTATGCCGGCCCGGCAGCAGCGCGATCAGCAACGCTCCCAGGAGGGGCAGGAAGATCAGCAGCGACAGGACTGGGAAGCCCGGATCCATCACCCGCTCCTAGAACAACACGACGGCGATCCAGATGATCATGCCGCCGAGTCCGATTGACAATGTGCCCGCCTGCACCCAGCCGTTCTGCACGAACCGGGACGCGGACGAGACCGTGAGACCCTCGCGCCAGGCGCGGTTGACCACGCCGTCGACGACGCGCTCGTCGAACCACGCCGACGCGCGGGCAATGCCCTGGTAGAACACCCGCCGCGCGAGCAGGTTCTCGCCCAGCGAGTCGAGGTAGAACAGTTCAGTCGCAAACCGCTGCGCCTCGGGAATCGGCCAGATCCCGCCGATGCCCAGCGAGCGGATGCGGTCGCGGTGGTGGATGAAGGCGAACGCCGCGAACCCGGCCGCCAGCGCCAGCGCCGTCGAGCCGAGGAAGATGCCCCAGCTCCAGTGGAACTTGCCCGCGTGCGGATCGGGCAATGCGCCGTAGACCCATGTCTGGAACTCGCCGCCGATCGTCAGGAACCCGGCGACCACCGAGATCACCATCAGGATCAGCAGCGGAACCGTCATGCTGCGCGGCGACTCGTGCGGGTGCGACGGATCCTCGTTGCCGTGCTCGCCCGGAGTGACCTCTTCGCCGCCCTGGTACTCACCGAAGAACGTCATGTAGACCGCCCGCACCATGTACGCCGCCGTCAATCCGGCAGCCAGCAGGCCGAGCACGAACACGCCCTTGTTCTCGTCCCAGGCGTAAATCAGGATCTCGTCCTTGGACCAGAATCCCGAGAGCGGGAAGATACCCGCCAGCGACAGCGTGCCCACGGCAAAGGTCAGGAACGTAATCGGCATCAGCGTGCGCAGGCCGCCCATCCGCCGCATGTCGAACGTGTTCGTCGAGTGGTTCACCGAGCCCGAGCCGAGGAACAGCATCGCCTTGAAGAAGGCATGCGTCATCAGGTGGAACACCGCCGCCGCATAGCCGCCGATCCCGATCGCAAACATCATGTAGGCAAGCTGCGAAATCGTCGAGTAGGCCAGCACCCGCTTGATATCGACCTGCACCAGCGCCAGGATCGCTGCCCCCAGCGCGGTCCCCGCGCCGATCCAGGCAATCAGGTCGGACGCCGTCGAGGACGCGTGAATCACCGGGAAGAAGCGGGCCAAGAGGTACACCCCGGCCGCCACCATCGTCGCCGAGTGGACCAGCGCCGAGACCGGCGTCGGACCCTCCATCGCGTCGGGCAGCCAGATATGCAGCGGGAACTGCGCCGACTTGCCCACCGCGCCCGCGATCAGGCCCAGCCCGAACAGCGTCATCGCCGTCTGACCGATCATCAGCCCGTTGAGCGCGAACATCCCCGCCTCGGCCCCGCTGTCCGCCAGCGCGTTGATCGCGGCAATGTCCAGCGTCCCCGTCTTGCTGTAAATCAGGATCATCGCGGCCAGCATGCCGAGGTCGCCCAGTCGGGTGACCAGGAACGCCTTCTTCGCCGCCGCCGCTGCCGCCGGCCGGTGGAACCAGAAGCCGATCAGCAGGTACGAGGTCAGGCCGACCAGCTCCCAGAACGCGAACAGCATCAACAGGTTGTCGGCCAGCACCAGGCCCAGCATCGAGGTCGTGAACAGCGCCATGAAAGCGAAGTAGCGCCTGTAGCCGTGGTCGCCGTCCATGTATCCGGTCGAGTAGACCTGCACCAGCAGCGACACGCCGGTCACCACGACCAGCATCACTGAGGTCAGCCCGTCGATCCGCACGCCCACATTGACAATCAGCTCACCGGCCGTGAACAGCTCGTGCGTGCCGATGTTCAGCGGCAGACCGCGCAGACCGATCGAGTCGATCAGATTGATCACCGCCAGCACGAACGCGACCGCCAGCGCAATGATCAACGGCGTCGAGGCCAGCCGCGGCCCGCAGAACTGGTCCGCGATCGGCTTCCACGAGCGCGGGTAGCTCGGATCCCACTCGGGAATCTGGCGCTGCAGATTCTGGTTGAGCGCCGAAATCCCGGCCAACGCAAACGCGGTCAGCGGCAGAAACAGGATCACCCAGAAGATCGTCTCCGGCACGCCGTTACACCTTCCCCAGGATTTCCCGCGCCACGTGCGTCTTCGAGTCCGGCACGTAGAGCATCACCGGCGCGAAGTCGCCCTCCTCCTGGCGCTCCGGATCGACCACGAATCGCACCGACACCCCCTCGGCAAACAGCAACTCGCGCAGCGTCTCGGCCACGTAGCGATTCGGCGCGGTCATCAGCGGGGCCCACATGACAATGTCAGCCCTTCAACAAGGTCGTGCGGTCGACCGAGATGGTTTGGCGGTTGCGGTACACGACCAGCGCCAGCGCCAGCCCCACCGCGACCTCCGCCGCCGCCACGGCGATGATGAAGACCACGAACACCTGCGTCGACAGCGCCACCTCGGCCGTGCCGAAGCGCGAAAACGCCACCAGCGTCAGATTCACCGCGTTCAGCATCAGCTCCACGCCGATCAACACACCCACCGCATTCTTCTTCGACAGCGCAATGAAGAAACCGATGCAGAACAGCAACGCCCCCAGGACCAGGTAGTGCTCGAGTCCAATGATCATGAGCCGGCCTCACCGTCGGACGGCAGCGGCGGATCGACCACGTCGACCGGGTCGACCGACCCGTCGCCCTCCAGCTCGGCCTGCAGCGACGCCGCGTGCACCGCGGCGTCCTCGTCGTCCTGACGCGCCAGCGCGATCGCCCCGACCAGCGCCGCCGTCAGCAGCACCGCCCCGATCTCGAACGGCAGGATGTAGTGCTTGATCAAGCTCTCCCCGATCAACCGCGCCTGCTCCGTCAGCGCCGCCTCACGCACCGCCCCCCAGTCCGTATCGATCGCCACCCACATCGTCGCGATCATCACCATGATCACGACCAGCCCCGCCGGACCGGCCGTCTTGATGTTCTGCGAGTTATCCCGCTCCGCCCGCGGCGTCAGCATGATCGCGAACAGCATCAACACCGAGATCGCGCCCACGTAGATCAGCACCTGCACCACCGCGATGAACTCCGCCGACAGCGTCAGGTACAACCCCGCCACGCCCAGCATCGACATCACCAGCCAGATCACCGCGTGGACCAGGTTGCGGCTGATGATGATCATCGACGCGCCGCCGATCGTCATCGCCGCCAGCGACCAGAACGCCAGGTGGAATCCGAAATCGCTCATCGTTAGTCGCCGCCCACCTGGAGCTGCGGCTCCTCCCGACGCGACGCCACGTCACGCGCCGCCCGCAGACCGCCGATGTCCGCCCCCGCCATCCGGATCCGCGCCGGACGCCGCAGCGGCGCCGGTCGCGCCACCCGCGCGAACAGCATGATCGCGCCCAGCGTCAGCGCGATGTTGAACACCGCCATGATCGGCAGCGCCACCGTCGTATCCCAACCCTCAGACAGGATCAGCGTGCGCTCGACGAACGCCACCACCACGAACAACAGCGTCGCCGGCACCAGCGCCTTCCAGCAGAAGCTCATCAACTGGTCGATCCGCAACCGCGGCAGCGTGCCCCGCGTCCAGATCAGCAGGAAGTACACCGCCGCCGTCTTGGCCAGCAGGATGATCCAGCTCGGCACCCACTGATCCAGACCCCACAACCACCAGCCGCCGAGGAAGAACGTCGCGATGAAGCCCGACACCACCAGCGTGTTGCCCAGCTCGACCGCATAGAACAGACCAAAGCGCATGCCCGAATACTCGGTGTGATAGCCCGCGACAATCTCCGACTCCGCCTCCGAGATATCCGCCGGCGTCCGGTTCAACTCCGCCGACGCCGCAAAGAAGAACGCAATCGCCGACAGCGGGAACAGCAGGATGAAGATCACATCTTCCTGCTGCTGCCACTCGACGATCCCGTTGATCGACATCGTGCCCGAGAACACCACCAGCGTCAGCAGCGCCAGCACCATCGGCACCTCGTAGGAGATCGACATCGCCACGGCCCGCATCGCGCCGAACAGCGCGTACTTGTTGTTCGACGACCAGCCCGCCATGAAGATCACCAGCACCGCCGTGCCCGACACCGCCAGCAGGAAGAGCACGCCGACATTCAGGTCGGCCACCGACATTCGCGGACCGAACGGCAGCACGCCCCAGATCAGGATGCCCGGCACGAAGATCAGCACCGGCGGCAGGAAGAAAATCAGCTTGTCAGCCGCCCGCGGCGCGAGCTGTTCCTTGAGAATCAGCTTGACCGCGTCCGCCACCGGCTGCAGCAGACCCTTGGGACCGACCCGGTTCGGGCCGTAGCGCTGCTGGAACCGCGAGATCACCTTGCGCTCGACCCAGATCAGGATCAACAGCGTCGGACCGACCACGGCCAGGATGCCCAGCGCGCCCAGCACGCCGGTCACGATCGAGGCCAGCCAGTCGGGACCCCACTCTGCGATCCACTCGGTGATCAACCGTTGCAGGTTGTTCAGGTCGCGGAAGTCGTACCACGCGCCGAAGACGCTGCTGAGGCCGGCGAGGTCGGTCATCGATCGATCTCCCCCACCACGATGTCAATCGAACCCAGCGTCACGATCGCGTCCGCCAGCGTACCGCCAACCGACATTTCCTTCAGCGCCGTCAGGTTGATCAACGAGGGCGGACGGCAGTGGAAACGGTACGGCGCCGGCCCGCCGTCCGAGACCAGGTAGAAGCCCAGCTCGCCGCGCGGCGATTCCACCCGCGCGTAGGCCTCTCCCGGTTCCGGCCGCGCGTGCAGCGGCACGTCGGCCAGATAGGGACCGTCGGGCAGCGTGTCCACCACCTGGCGCAGAATCTTCAGGCTCTCCTTGACCTCCGCCATCCGCACCAGGAAGCGGTCGAAGCAGTCGCCCTGCTCGCCCACCGGCACGTCGAATTCATAGTCCTCGTAGCCGCAGTAGGGATTCGCCTTGCGCAGGTCCCAGGGCACGCCGGTCGCGCGCAGCACCGGACCCGACAGCGACGAGTTGACCGCCAGCTCCGGAGAGATCACGCCCACGCCTCGCGCCCGAGCGTGCAGAATCTCGTTCTCCATCAGCAGCGCCTCGTAGTCGGCGATCCGCTCCGGCATATCCGCCAGGAACGACTCCAGCGTCGGCAACAGCTCGTCCGGCAGGTCGAACGCGACCCCGCCGATCCGCATGTAGTTCGTCGTCAGCCGAGCCCCGCAGGTCATCTCGAACATGTCCAGCACCCGCTCGCGGTCGCGGAACATGTAGAACAGCGGCGTATGCCAGGCCCCGCAGTCGTTGATGAACGTGCCATTTGCCATCGCGTGCGACGCCACCCGCTGCAACTCCGCGAACATCACCCGGATCGCCTGCGCCCGCGGCGGAACCTCAACGCCCAGCAACTCCTCCGCCGCCAGGCAATAGGCCAGGTTGTTCGACATCGCGGCCAGGTAGTCGATCCGGTCGGTGAACGGAATGTTCTGCGTGTACGTGCGTTCCTCGGCCAGCTTCTCCATCGAGCGATGCAGATAGCCGATCCGCATCTCCGCGTCCTGCACGATCTCCCCGTCCAGCGTCACCTTCAGCCGGAACACGCCGTGCGTTGACGGATGCTGCGGCCCCAGGTTCACCACCACCGGCTCCGAGCCGTCGCCCGTCGTCAGCGCCTCGATCGTTCCCTGCATCGCAAGATGCGAATCCTCCTGCATCGCCAGTCGGGTGTCGTCTGCGGTGGTCATGCCTCAGCCTCCCCGTCGTCCTCCGCAACGACCACGTCGCCCTCGGGCTGCGGATCGTTCGGATGCATCGGACGCTGCGGCACGCTGCCCGGCACCGGCCAGGCGTTCTCTTCGCTCTCGTGTGGGAAGCCAGGCAATCCGGCCCGGATCTGTCCCGGCATCTGCAGGAAGTCCTTGCGCAGCGGATAGCCCGGGAACCCGTCCCAGAGGAACATCCGCCGCAGATCGGGATGACCCTCGAAACGGATCCCGAACAGGTCGTACACCTCGCGCTCCTGCAGGTGCGCCCCGTGATACACGCCGGTCAGCGAAGGCAGGACCGGATCTTCGCGATCCGTCAGCCGCGCCTTGACCTGCAGGATGTGATTCCGGTCCAGCGACTGCAGGTGATAGACCACCTCGAAGTGGCGCTCGTGATCCACTGCCGTCAGGTTCGAGAGAAAGACCAGGTCGCTCTCCTCCGAGTCGCGCAATGTCCGGATCGAATCGGCCACGGACTCCGGTTCAAGGAACAGCACGCCGCCGTCGACGCAAGAAGCACCCGGGGTGCCCGCGTTGACGATCTCCATCGCCGCCGTAGCGTCGTATCGAGTCGTCACGTCAGCGCCACTCCAGCGCTTGCCGGCGCCACTCGTAGACCAGGCCCAGGAACAGCACGCCGATGAAGATCAGCGCCGCGACCATCCCGGTCACCACCACCGAGTCCAGCGCCACCGCCAGCGGGAACAGGAAAATCACTTCCACGTCGAACAGCACGAAGATCAGCGCGACCAGGTAGTAGCGGAAGTTGAACTGGACCCAGGTCGGACCCTCGGTCTCCACCCCGCACTCGTACGTGTCCGACTTGACCGCGTTGGGCAGACGCGGCCGCAGCCCGAACTTGAACATCGCCCACGACGCCACCAGCGGAATCGACGGAAACACCGCCGCAAAGATCAACAGGATGCCGAGGTGCCCGTACTGCTCCAGGACATTGTCCATCGCGATCGACCCCGCTCCGGCCTGTAGCCCCGCCAAACTCGGCGGACGGCTCTGAGGGAGTATATGCACCAGCCCCAACTCGCTCAATCACACCCCTCCGATCCCCTCTCCCTGAGGAGACCTGCGCGTAAATCGGGCGGTATGGGAGGATGGGCAGCAGCAGAGCATAGTGGGGGAGGACGACCATGCATCGCGAGAGCGGCGGCGAGACGTTCATTGAGGCACTGGTCCCGCAGCGGATGGGGCGCAACGCG
>JAJDWB010000020.1 GCA_022825855.1 Dehalococcoidia bacterium | reverse complement strand
CTCCGCTATACCTGTGTAGCGACGCTGGTGGTTGGGTGTAGCCGCCCGCATCGAAATGGGCCGCCCTGTGTCACCGTTCGTGTCCCGTTGGTGGGGTTGCCCGTTGGGCTATCTCACCCCCCCCCCCCCCCCCCGCAAGGTCGAGCTCGAAACACACGTAGAGCGGCAGCGCTCCTCGCGCTCACCCTGCTCGGCTGGCTGGCGTTCGCTACCGTCTCAGCCGATCACCAGGGCAACCGGGTTCACGAACCGACAGGCCTCACGCTCGGCACGCCGACCTCCGACAGCATCACCATCAGTTGGACCGCGCCGAGTCCGACCGACGATGTCGAAACTTACTTCATCCAGTGGCGACAGGGATCCAGTACCGACTGGTTGTCGAACACAGGCGCCGAACAGTCTCAATCCCAGCCCGTCGCAGATGGCGTGACCGCGACGGTTACCGGACTGTCGCCGAGCACGAGCTACGCCATACGTGTGCAGGCCCGCACAACGGTCAGCGGCAGGGCGAATAGTTGGTACACCGGGACACAGGTGTTTACCACCACAGCCGGTACCGGCCTGAACCCGCCTTCCAATCTCCGACAAGTCGGCGCAGTTGTCGGCAGTTCTGCCTTCAATGTCGAGTGGGACGCACCGTCATCCACGACCGGGATCACCGGGTACCGGCTGCAGTGGCGAATCGCCGGCAGCAACGCCGACTGGACAAACAACGAAGCGGTCGCCAGTGGCGCGACAACCACCAACTACAGCATCTCCGGTTTGATTCAATTGACCACGTACGAAGTGCGGATTCGCTCCGAGGGAACCGGCGGAGCGACCAGTGCCTGGGTCAACATCAACTCGCACGTCACGACCACGTTCGGCGGTGGTCTGCCCACGCTGTCCGCATCGCTCAATCCAACGACGCTGAACGAGAACGCGCTCAACGGCGCGACCGTGACCGTCACGCTGAGCAACGCCCAGTACAACACCGTCCTCACGCCCGAGGGCGGCTCGCAGCCCGACTTCTCGCTGATGCCCGCCGTTTCCGGGCTGAGCATCAACAGCGTGAGCCGGGACAGCGGCACGGCGGCCACGGTGACCCTGGCCTTCAACGGCGACATCTCGGCCGATACCACGACGAACATCGTCATCGGCACAGCCGCGAACAACTACGGTCGAGCGATCACGTCTGCTCAGCTCACGCTGACGGCCGCGCTGCCGCCCACGGCGACGATCGTCAGCGCCACAACGATCGACGAGGCGAGCCTGCCCGGCGCGCAGATCACGATCGAACTGGCCCACGCCGAGTACGCTTCCGGTCCGCATCAGGGGGACTTCTTCTTCGAACCGGGCGAATCCGGTCTCGGTTTCAGCGGCATTACCCGCAATAGCAACACCCGGGCCACACTGACGGTGACGTTCACCGGCGACCTCACGTCCGATGTGTCGCAATCCATCCGCATCGGCCCCGGCTCCTCGAACCAGGCCAACTCGATCACGACCACCAATCAGGTCACGTTGCGAGCAACTTCAACTACGACTCCGCCGCCGGATCCGGAGACTCCCAATCCGGGAACCTCGACGCCGGCCGCTGCGCAGGTCAAGCTGATCTACCGCTCCGACCGCACCGACATCGCCGAGTCGGGGCCGACCGAGTTCTGGTTCCCCGTGCGCGGCCGCGACTGCGACCCGCCCGATCCGTCGCGCTGCGGCTGGCTGAGCCTGCCCGACGATCTGCGCGAGCAGATGAACAACACCTGGAACCCGGTCTCGGAGCTGGCCACCGACGTCTACACGGCGCTCGACCCGTCGCCCGATTCGGTGCCCTCGGGCGGCCCGTCGGGCGCGGTCAAGGTCCAGCTCTGGGCGGTCTTCCCGCACCCCGAGCGGGGGATGAACTCGGTCAGCCTGGTGAAAGGTCCGTACGACACGCCGTTCACCGTCTGCTGGCCCTCCCCCAACAGCAACCGGGTCCTACAGCGCTACGACCGAGCCACCTCCACCTGGGTCGAACTGCAGCCAGTCATCGCCGAGCAAGACGGCCACATCTGCGCCGAAACCCACGACCTCGGCTATATCGGCACCGCCGCGGCGCCGTAGGCGTCTCAGGTCTCCCCCGTTCCGGGGGTGAGCTGCCGCAGGCTGAGGGGGCGGATCCCAGCGGAGAGGCTTGTGCGGCATGGCGTGGAGGTGAGAGGAACTGCGGTGCCGCTCACGGCGCTCGAGTACTGGGCCCCGCGTCGGAGCGCGGGGCAACGAGGATCCTTCACGCCAGCCCCCTGCCCCGGGACCCTCACCCCAGCCCTCTCCCAAAGGGAGAGGGGGCCGGAGGGGTGTGTCCACCGGGGGGTGGTGTATAGCCTTGACAAGCTGGGGGGCGGCGTGTGCGTTTTGGGGGGGTGAGATAACTTGACGGCGGGAGGTGTGCTGCGATGAGTCGGTACGTCGGCGATCCGGTGGTGTTCACGGGGAATGCGCATCCGCAACTGGCGCAGGATGTGTGTTCGGCGCTGGACGTGGAGCTGGGCTGCGCCAACGTGTTTGATTTCGCGAACGGGAACACGTTCGTGCAGTTCCTGGAGAACATCCGCGAGCGGGACGTGTTCCTGATCCAGCCGGGGGCCAAGCCGGTCAACCATCACCTGGTCGAGCTGCTGATCATGATCGACGCGGCGCGGCGGGCGTCGGCGGGCCGGATCACGGCGGTGGTGCCGTACTTCGCGTACGGGCGCTCGGACAAGAAGGACCAGCCGCGGGTGCCGATTACGGCGCGGCTGTTCGCCGACCTGATCCAGACGGCGGGGGCGGACCGGATGCTGACGATGGACCTGCATGCGGGGCAGATCCAGGGCTTCTTCCACATTCCGACGGACGAGCTGACGGGTCAGATGCTGCTGATTGACCACTTCGCCGAGCAGGACTTCAACGGGGTGGTGGTGGCGCCGGACCTGGGCTCGGCGAAGCGGGCGCGGGCGGCGGCGGACCGCTTGCACATGCCGCTGGCGATCACGGAGAAGCGGCGCAGCGGGAACGAGGATGCGACGGAAGTGATGCAACTGATCGGCGAGGTTGAGGGCCGGGACGTGCTGATCATCGACGACGAGGTCGACACGGCGGGGACGGTGGTGCAGGTGGCGGAGTTGCTGCGGCGCGAGGGCGCGCAACGGATCTATGGAGCGGCGACGCACGGGGTGCTGTCGGATCCGGCGCTGGAGCGTCTGGACGCGAGCCCGATTGGTCAGGTGGTGGTGACGGACACGCTGCCGCCGAAGTCGAACGGGTCGGGCTGCGGGCTGGAGGTGGTGTCGGTGGCGCCGCTGCTGGGCGAGGCGATCCGGCGGATTCACGAGGGCGATTCGGTGGGGGCGCTGTTTCGGTAGGGGAACCTGGCGGGGCTGGGTTGCGTTCCTATGGCATGAGGGCGTTTTGGATCGTGGGCGGGTTGTTGGTGGCGGTGTGTGTTGCTGGCTGTGGGGATGATCCGATTCCGGAATCAGTGCCGGCTCAACTGGTACGGGTAGAACGGGAGCCGAATGCTGAGGCTGTCGCGATTGAAGTTCAAGCAGTGGAGGAAGCGGATGCGGATTCCGACGGGTCGCCGCGGTGGGAAGGTGATCGGCTGCTTGTTCGACTCACACGTCCAGCATTCATCTATCCGGTGCCAGGGCAGACATGGCAGGCGCTTGAGGAGGCGCCTGAAGGAACGCAAGTGTCGATTGACAGTCAAACCGAGTACGGTGGAGAAGTCTGGCTTCGGCTCTTGTTGGATCACGGCGGCACTGGCTGGCTGCGTTTGCAAGACTCAGGGACCACCAGGCAGGAAGTGGGGTGGTTGCCTGAGATCAAGTGGTCGTTTCCTTCTGCGCGATTGAGATGGGATCAGGTCGCAATAGACCTGGGAGCAGATCCACCCGGACACGCGTTCTGGGTGGACAACGTACACATTTCTCATTGGCTCCTTGGACGTTCCGCCGACTCAAGGCGCGTGGCGATCAGGCTCTTGACTGTGAAGTCAGAGTCATTCGTCATATGGGTCAACTCGCATTCGGCGGAGTTTGAGCAGTCGATTGACTCGCTCCCGATCTATCTCGGCGAGTGCTGCATACGTGAGTTGCCGAAGCGACTGGCGATTGCGGAGATTGTCTCTCATGCTGCCTCGATTTCGATCAGACCGCACGGAGAACCCGAAGCCCTGACATTCGAGGGCGGAGACGGTGAGCAGTTTCCGATCATCGGTCGCTCTCCTGATGCCATGTGGATTGCGCTGCGCGTCTCATTCTTTGACCGGGGCTACGTTTGGATTCCGATTGAGCATTTGAGACTCAACGTCGAGGTCAATGAGATCCCGATCTTCATCGGCACCGCTACCGAAGCTCTGTCCACTCGCACAGAAGAGTCGACCGGGTTGAGCTACGCGATCACTGAAGGATTCGAAACCTGGCGATGGCTGCCTGATGGCCGGTTCATAGGCATCAGTCACGACGGGATGTGGCAATGGAAGCCGGAGATCCGTGAGCTACGTGAAGTCGCTGACGCATCAGCACCGGTTGTTTCGCCGGACGGCTCCTACGCTGCCTACCGTCAATGCCCGAAGCAATCGATTGGGACCGATTGTTGGCGTGATGTGGTGATCACCTCGGCGAAGGATGGCGGGCAGCTCGTGTTTCCGAACGTCGCATTCGATGGGCAGTACAAGGTGGCCCAGGACCGACTCCGCCCCTGGTTGACCTGGTCACCAAACTCCCGATACCTGCTCAATGTGGCGCCTGCGATGCAGTTGTCGGCGCCGGATCAACTAGAGGTGCTCCGTGTGGACGGGAGTCGGAACTCCTTGCCGGATCAGGATTGGGCGCGCTGGTTGGCGGACTCCACATTGCTCACGAGGAATGAACTGGGCTATCACGTGTACCGAGCCGATGGGCTCCGTTTGCGGACCATCGAGTTCGAATTCTCAGAGTGGGTCAGGCCAGTGGTCTCGAGCGGTGAGCCGTTGATGGTTGCCGCAGGACAGGCGTCGAGCAGCGGTGAGCCGACCGGTTTCTACCTCATCGACCTGAGGACCGGGGAACTCACCCGGCTGCCGCCGCCGCTGGACCGCTGGAGTCTCGAATCGGATGGGCGAGCAAATTGGGAACCGTTGCTGTTTTCCGGAGCCTCGCTCTACTTCTACCTAGACGACGCCGGAGTTGACATGCCTGATGAACACGACCGGCTTCTGCGCCTCCACTTGAGCAGCGGCAATGTATCGCCTGTTCGCGGGCTGCGTTTCCGCGGTCATCGTTGGTCCTGGGCGAGCTTCCGGTGCCTGGATGAATGCCAGACGTTCGTCGTCTCCTTCAACAACTTCGACCACGCTCCGGTGTTCATCGTTGAAAGTGAGGCATTGGATGGCGGCCATCCCAAAGTGACAGAGGTTGAAGACTCGCAACCGACTGCTCATCGAGAGATTCAGGGCTGGTCTCCGGATGGTGCAAAGCTGCTATTGAGGAAAGACCTGAGCATGCTTCCGTATGACGAGCAGGGCTTCGCGATACCGTACAGACGAGGTGGATACGCGCATGAGACGTGGGGATACGCCGAGTATCAGATTGTCGACTCGGCCGACGGTCGCATCACTCAGCGATATCGCGCTGTCCCTCGCGATTGCGGTGGAATTTACCACCGCGGCGAGTGGTCGCCTGACAGTCGTTGGCTTGTGGTTGCTTCTGAAGTCCGGCACTGCAGATGACCTGGAAAGGATGCTTGCGCATGTGTGAGCTCGGTTCTGCACGACGCCGTCATTCAGCTCCGCCGTCCTAGGGTCGATCTTCGCCGTTACACTGGATATGTATGCCCTGATGGAGGGGCTGACTGATTGGGGATTGCCGGTGGGTTTGTTTGATCGGGCGAAGAAGCGGGCGGGGTCGCTGATTGGCGATGCGAATGCCCGCGAGGTGAGCCGGCTGTCGGGGGCGGTTGAGGCGGTGGCGGAGTGGGAGCCGGAGTTCGAGCGGCTGCGGGACGACGAGCTGGCGGCCAAGACGACGGAGTTCATCGAGCGGCTGGAGGACGGGGCGTCGCTGGACGACATCCTGCCGGAGGCGTTTGCGGTGGTGCGCGAAGCCGCCAAGCGGCAGGTGCAGATGCGGCACTACGACGTGCAGATCGTGGGCGGGATCGTGCTGCACCAGGGCAAGATTTCGGAGATGCGGACGGGCGAGGGCAAGACGCTGGTGGCGACGCTGGCGCTGTATCTGAACGCGCTGGAGGGCGACGGGGCGCACCTGATCACGGTCAACGACTATCTGGCCAAGCGGGACGCGCAGTGGATGGCGCCGATCTATCACTCGCTGGGGCTGTCGGTGGGGGTGCTGCAGCATCGGGCGGCGTTCATGTTCGATCCGGAGGCGGACTCGACGGTGGACATCGAGAATCCGGATGCGATGGACGCAGAGGAGTTGCAGCGGCGGCGGGAGCTGGGCGATTTGAAGATGCTGCGTCCGGTGACTCGCCAGGAGGCCTACAACGCCGACATCACGTACGGGACGAACAACGAGTTTGGCTTCGACTATCTGCGCGACAACATGGTGATGCAGGCGTCGGAGAAGGTGCAGCGTCCGCTCGCGTTCGCGATTGTGGACGAGGTGGACAACATCCTGATCGACGAGGCGCGGACGCCGCTGATCATCTCGGGTCAGGCGGAGGAGTCGCTGGATACGTACCGCGTGTTTGCCAACCTGGTGCGCGGGCTGCGGCCGGAGGCGCACTTCACACCGGACCCGAAGTCGCGCACGATTGCGTTGACGGAGGAGGGGATTGCGAGGGTCGAGGACTCACTGAGCATCGACAACCTGTTTGAGGGCGAGAACGCGCGGCTGACGCGGTTCCTGGACGCGGCGCTGAAGGCGCAGTTCATGTACCAGCGCGACCGCGACTACGTGGTGCGCGGGGGCAAGGTGGTGATCGTCGACGAGTTCACGGGGCGGATGATGGACGGTCGGCGGTACTCGGAGGGTCTGCACCAGGCGATTGAGGCGAAGGAGGGCGTGTCGGTCGAGCGTGAGACGGTGACGCTGGCGACGATTACGTATCAGAACTACTTCCGGATGTACTCGAAGCTGTCGGGGATGACGGGTACGGCGGCGACCGAGGCGGAGGAGCTGCACAAGATCTACGGGCTGGACGTGGTCGTGATTCCGACGCACCGCGACATGGTGCGCGACGACCAGGCGGACCTGGTCTTCCGCACCGAGCAGGCCAAGTTCGACGCGGCGATCGAGGAGATCGCGGAGCTGTCGCAGGACGGGCGTCCGGTGCTGGTGGGCACGGCCTCGGTGGAGACGTCGGAGCGTCTGTCGACGCTGCTGCGGCGTCGGCAGGTGTCGCACGAGGTGTTGAACGCCAAGCAGCACGAGCGCGAGGCGCACATCATCGCGGGTGCGGGCGAGCCGGGCGCGGTGACGATCGCGACGAACATGGCCGGCCGCGGGACCGACATCAAGCTGGGCGAGGACGTCGCTCGGCGCGGCGGGTTGGCGGTGATCGGTACGGAGCGGCATGAGTCGCGGCGGATCGACAACCAGCTTCGCGGGCGGGCGGGACGACAGGGCGACCCGGGGTCGTCGCGTTTCTACGTCTCGTTCGAGGACGGGATCATGAAGCGGTTCACGCCGGACTGGCTTCCGGGGATGCTGGAGAAGGCGGGTCTGGAGGACGGCACGCCGCTGGAGTCGGGGATGGTGGGCAAGGCGCTGGAGCAGGCGCAGCAGAAGGTGGAGACGTTCCACTTCGACATCCGCAAGCACCTGGTCGACTACGACGACGTGATCAATCGGCAGCGCGAGGTGATCTACGCGGAGCGGGACAAGATCCTCACGGCGACGGAGGACTTGTCGCTGATCGTCGAGGACATGCTGTTGCAGACGATTGACGACCTGGAGCAGGCGTTCGCCGAGGAGTTGTGGGACGAGACGACGGCGGACGAGTTCTGGCAGGAGTCGGCGCAGGTGCTGCCGTTGACCGGTCTGGACCGGGACGCGCTGTACGGGGCGGAGCTGGACGAATGCGTCGCGGCGTTGCGCGAGCACGCGGCGACGGAGTTGCAGCGGCTGGCGGAGCGGATCGACTCCGAGACGGCGGACGGGACGTCGGTGGAGCTGCTGCGAAACATGGTCTTGCGGACGATGGATCGCCTCTGGATTCGGCATCTGACCGAGATCGACGGACTGCGCCAGGGCGTGGGATTGCAGGCCTACGGCCAGCAGGATCCGCTGGTGACCTACAAGCGCGAGGCGTTCGACATGTTCGACCAGCTCGTGGCCGCGCTGCGGCGGGAGGTCTCGGCCTCGGTGATGCACGCGACGGTGCGGGTCGAGCAGGGGGGCGGACCGGCGCCGACGCAGAGACGGGCGCGGGGCGTGGCTCCGGCGCAGCGCGGCGATCCGGTGCGAGTGAGCAACGTGCGGGAGTCGGGCGGCGGCAGCGGAGCAGGCGGGGTGGCGGTGGCGGCGCGGCCGACGTCGGTTCCGAGCGGACAGAAAGTAGGGCGCAATGCGCCGTGTCCGTGCGGCAGCGGCAAGAAGTTCAAGCGCTGCTGCGGCAAGGCGGCCTGAGCATGGCGAACTCGGCGCAATCGGCGGAGTCGGGCGGCGACGTTCCCTTTCCGCATCTGGCCGATCGCGACGGCGCGGCCGAGACCGGGTTTGCTCCCGAGGTCGACCTGCACGAGCACGCCGGCGTCGACGGCGACCTGATTGAGCTGGGTCCGGACACGCACATCGCGGCGTTCGTCACCGAGGTGGCGGGCGGGCGGGCCTGGTTCGATGCGCTGCTGGACTGCATCCGCGACTGGGAGGCGCCGCGCGAGATCGTTGAGGGACGCGAGTACGTCTACTTGATCGAGCAGGAGGCGTTCGACTGGCTGTTGCTGGCGGAACGGATCTGCGACGCCGCGCCGGCCGGACTGTTGCCGGGGCACGAGGTTGAGGCGCTGCTGGTCGAAGAGACGCCGCCCGAGGCGCTGAGCGAGCCGGAGTTCCAGGAACGGCTGGGCACGCCCAAGTACTGGGCGCATCTGAATTTCCTGTACGGCGTGCGGGTCGAGCAGGCGCTGCACCTGGCGATGGAGCGGGTGTTGCAGAAGGAACGCAGCGGGCTGTCGTTCTCGCACCAGCGCGACGAACTGGACGCGGACGTGTTCGGCCGGGTGTACGGGGCGCGCCAGTCGGATCTGTTGCGCGAGTACCGGGCGGCCAACAACCGCGAGCACGCCGATCCGGAGCGGATCGAACATGCCGAGTGGCAGGCGTTCACCTACTGGCTGTTCCGACGGCGGCTGGAGCGGCAGGATCCGGCTCGAGTCGCGTCGGACACGCGCCAGGGTCTGGACATGCTCTACGAACTGGAAGCGGCCCGGCAGCGCCGGCGACGCCGCCGGGCGGTGCTGAACGAGCAGCCGGTGGCGGAGTCCGACGTGATTGACGGCGTACTGGTCGGCGTAGGCTAGGTTCGGCGCGTTCAGGGCTGCCTCGCGCCGGACCGCAAGTACGCTCAAGCGGCCACCGACCACGTCCCGTGTAGTTCCTGAACAAGCGGAGTTCGACAGTGACCAGGTCCGATTTCGATCTCTCCATCCTCAGCGGCCTGACCGGGGCCTATGACGCCTCGGTCGTGGAAGACCCGATCTATGCCTTCTGGGAGGACAACGGCTGGTTCCGGCCGGTGGACAAATCGGAGAACGATTCGGACCCGTTCACCGTGATCATGCCGCCGCCCAATGTGACCGGGGTGCTGCACCTGGGTCACGCGGTGACGCTGACGATCGAGGACGCGCTGATTCGTTGGCACCGGATGCTGGGCGAGCCGACGTTGTGGCTGCCCGGGCTGGACCACGCCGGGATTGCCACGCAGAGCGTGGTCGAACAGCAGCTCGCGCGGGAGGGCATGACGCGGCACGACCTGGGCCGCGAGGGGTTCGAGGAGCGGGTCTGGGACTGGGTCGGCGTGACCCGGCCGCGGATCACGTCGCAGGCGCGGCGGATGGGAGCGTCCTGCGACTGGGAGCGGACGGCCTTCACGCTCGATCCGACGCCGCGCGCGGCGGTACGCAAGACGTTCGTCGACCTGTTCCGGGACGGCAAGATTTACCGCGGCGCGCGGATCATCAACTGGGATCCGCAGATGTTGACGGCGCTGTCGGACGTGGAGGTTGAGTACGAGGAGGAAGAGGGCAAGCTCTGGCACGTGCGCTACCCGTTCGTGGACGAGCGCGGCAACGAACTGGACGACGGCCCAGACAGCGGCGTGGTGATCGCGACGACGCGGCCGGAGACGATTCCCGCCGATGTCGCGATCGCGGTGCATCCCGACGACGAACGCTGGCAGCCGCACCTGGGCCGCCAGGTGCGGCTGCCGCTGCGCGGCTTCAACCGGCTGATCCCGCTGGTCGCCGACAGCGCGGTCGAGCTGGAGTTCGGCACGGGGGCGCTGAAGATCACACCGGGCCACGACCAGCTGGACTTCGAGATCGGCGAGCGGCACGGACTGGAGCCGATTCGCGTGGTCGACTGGGACGGGACGATGACGGCCGAGGCCGGCCTCTACGCGGGCATGGATCGGGACGAGGCGCGGACACTGGTCGCGCAGCATCTGGAGGAAGACGGTTACCTGGTCGAGACCGAGACGCACATCCACAACGTGGGACACTCGCAGCGCTCGGGCGTGGTCGTGGAGCCGCTGGTCTCGAACCAGTGGTTCGTCGATACCGACGACCTGGCGGCCGAAGCGGCGCGGGTCGTGCGTGAGGATGAAGTCCGGATCGTGCCGGAACGCTCGAAGAACGTTTACCTGCAGTGGATGGACAACATCCGCCCGTGGTGCATTTCGCGGCAGCTCTGGTGGGGTCACCGGATCCCGGCCTGGTACTGCCGCTGCTGCGACGGCGACGCGATCATCACCGGGGAGGACGGCCAGATCACGATCGACGAAGGCGCGCGGCCGATTGTCGAGATGACCGACCCGACGGAGTGTCCCTGGTGCGACGACGCGGACCTCGTCCAGGATCCCGACGTGCTGGACACCTGGTTCTCATCGGGCCTGTGGACGCACTCGACGCTGGGCTGGCCGGAGACGACCGACGACCTCTCCCGCTTCTATCCCTCCTCGGTGATGGAGACTGGCTACGACATTCTGTTCTTCTGGGTCGCGCGGATGATCATGATGGGTTGCTACAACATGGGCGCGGCGCCGTTCCACACGGTCTACCTGCACGGGCTGGTGCGCGACGCGCAGGGCCGCAAGATGTCGAAGTCGCTGGACAACGTGATCGATCCGCTGGAGAAGGCCGACCAGTACGGGATGGACGCGCTGCGCTTCACGCTGGCCACGGGCTCGACGCCGGGCAATGACATGCGCTTGACGGACGAGCGGCTGGAGGGCTCGAGGAACTTCGCCAACAAGCTGTGGAACGGGGCGAAGTTCGTGCTGGGCGAGATCTCCCAGGCCGAGTCGTCGATCGGCGATGGATCGGATGCGACCGCGCTGGAGGATCGATGGATCCTGTCGCGGCTGCAGGCGGTGACGGACTCGGTGGACGAGCTGCTGCGTCAGTACCAGCTCGGCGAGGCGGGGCGGCAGATCCAGGACTTCCTCTGGGGCGAGTTCTTCGACTGGTACGTCGAGGCGAGCAAGGTGCGCCTGCGCAACGGGGATACGTCGCCGCTGCCGGTGTTGACGCGGGTGCTCGACGGCGGCCTGCGCCTGTTGCATCCCTGGATGCCGTTCGTGACCGAGGCGATCTGGCAGCAGTTGCGGCCGCATCTGGGCGACGCCGCCGATACGACGGCGTTGATCGGCGCGCGCTATCCGCAGCCGGGCGATGCCAGGCGGGACATGGAGGCTGAACAGGCCTTCGCGGCGGTGCAGGAGATCGTCACGGCCGTGCGGCAGGTGCGAGCGGACTACCGCGTGCAGGCCGGACAGTGGGCGGAAGCGTACGTGCTGCCGCAGGAGGACGTGGCGGCGGCGGTCTCGGCGGCGCAGCCGATCGTCGAGGTGCTGTCGCGGGCTCGTCCCCTGACGATCGTGGGCGACCGCAGCGATGCGCCGAGCGAGCAGATCGCGTCGGCGGTGCTGCCTTCGGCGGAGATCATCCTGCCGCTGGGCGGCCTGGTCGACCTCGAGCAGGAGCGGGCGAGACTGAGCAAGGATCTCGAAGGCATCGTCAAGCGTCTGCGGGGCGCTGAGGCGAAGCTGGCCAACGAGGGTTTCCGGGCCAAGGCGCCGGCTGAGGTTGTTCAGCAAGCGGAGGAACTGGCCGCCGACCTGCAGCGCCAGCAAGCGGATCTGGAGTCGCGGATCGGGGCGCTGGGCTGAGAACTCGCCTAGAGCGACAGCCTGGACAGCGCGGCGAGGAACTCGGGCACGTCGGTGCGGAAGTCGTCGGCGTTGACGTTGTCGTTGGCGGCGAGGTGAGCGGCGAGCAGTTGCGCGGGAACGACGGCGGGAATGCCGAGCAGCTCGGGCGACAGTTCCGCGAGCGGGAGATGGCGGGCGGACTCGGGCGCGGGCACGCTCGGCGGCGCAACCCAAGCGGCCGAGCAGCCCATGTCGATCGTGAGCCGGGTGATCGCGCGGGTGCGGTCGGCGGCAGCGTCGTTGGCGGCGAAGCTGAGGATGCGGTTGCTGTCGAGCAGTTGCACGACGGGCCCGTGCAGGAAGGACTCCGGCTCCTGGTGCCGGATCTGGCGGCGGGAGGCCTCGGCGATCTTGATGTGCGCCTCCTCGGCAGCCGCCAGTATCGGCCCTGCACCCAGGGCGATCAGGTCGCCCGACGACCACTCGGCGGCGAGTTCGGCGATCTCGTCCTCCAGCGCGAGCGCCGACGCCAATGCCGAGGGAATCTCGGCCGTGTCGCCAATCGAGCCGGGCGAGACGAGATCGGCAATCGCCGCCGCCGCCGTCATCGCCGTGGTGTGGGAGATGGTGTACATCGATGAGGGGTCTTGCGTGGTCGTGTGCAGGACGGTGACGCTGCCGGGCAGGGAGGCGAGATCGAACTCGGTCTCGATCTTGGTGATCAGCACGACCGGGATGCCGCGCTCAACGCAGAGCGCGAGGGCGTGCCCGCTCCAGGTCTTGCGGCCGGTGTGGGCGAAGAGCAGGGCGGCGTCGCCGTTGGAGACGGTCGGCCAGGCGGCGAACTCGAGGCTGGTCAATGGTCGGGCTTCGAGTCCGGCGGCGCGCAGCATCCAGGCGGCGGCGTTGGCGGCGTTGAATGAGGTGCCGATGCCGACGGTCCAGACGCGGGACGCCCGGGAGAGCGCCGCGGCGGCCCGATCGAAGGGCTGGGCGCTGCTGAGCAGCTTGGCGCACTCGGAAGGTTGCGCCCGGATCGCGGGATAGAGCCGGTAGTCGCTGACGGCAGTCATCTGGATTGCGCTCTCCTCGGCCCGGACCCGCGACGCGGCGCCGGAGCCTGATCGAATGGGATGCGACAGGGGCGCTCCCGCGCGGCGAGAGCGCCCCCGGTTGAGGCAGCGTGTCGGGGCGGCCTACTCGTCGGGCACGGCGATGTAGCCGCCCTCCTCGTCGAAGCCGCTGGCCGAGACGCCGATGGTGTCCATCTCCTCTTCGTCTTCGTAGCCGAAGCCGAACTCGCCGAGCTCGTCTTCGTCGCCGTTGTAGACGCTGGAGGGGCTGACGCCGGGCAGACCGGCCGCGAGCGGCAGCGGCTCGGGCGCAGGCAGCGGCGGCACCTCGATCTTGGCCCGAGCGGGGATCATCTTGCCGATGATCACGTTCTCCTTGAGACCCGTGAGCTGGTCGATCTGGCCGTTGATGGCGGCCTCGGTGAGCACGCGGGTGGTCTCCTGGAAGGAGGCGGCGGCGAGCCAACTGTCCTGCTGGAGCGAGGCCTTGGTGACGCCAAGCAGGAGCGACTTGGCGGTCGCCTGCTGCTTGCCCTCGGCCGCCAGCAGGCGGTTGAGCTGTTCGTACTTGTGCCGGTCGATGAAGTCGCCGGCGAGCCATTCCTCGGAGTCGCCGGGGTCGTCGATTTCGACTTTGCGCAGCATCTGGCGGACGATCACCTCGATGTGCTTGTCGTGGATGTCGACGCCCTGCGAACGGTAGACGTCCTGGACCTCGGTGACGAGGTAGCGGTGGACGGCGCCCTCGCCGAGGATGCGCAGCATGTCCTGAGGATCGAGCGGACCCTCGGTCAGGGGCTGGCCGGCCTCGACTTCGTCGCCGTCGGCGACGCGCAGCCGGGCGGTCGCGGGGAGTTCGTACTCGCGCGTGTCGCTGGTCTCGTAAGAGATGGTGAGCAGGCGCGAGCCTCGGCGCCGGCTGACGTGGCCGCCGACGCGGGCGCGAATCTGGCGCGACTCGGGGTCTTCGTCCTCCTCGCCCGACTGCGGCTTGCGGGCGAGGAGATGACCGGCTTCGACCTCTTCGCCGTCCTTGACCAGGACACGGGTCTTGAGCGGGAGCTGATACTCGTCGCGGTGGATTTCGTCGGCGGTCAGGCGCAGGCGGCGCAGCTCGCCGTCGGTGAGCACCTCGACGCGTCCGTCGATCTCGGCGATCAGGGCCTGGCCCTTGGGCGAGCGAGCCTCGAAGAGCTCGACCACGCGGGGCAGACCGGAAGTGATGTCGGAGACGCCGGCGATGCCGCCGGTGTGGAAGGTGCGCATGGTGAGCTGGGTGCCGGGCTCGCCGATGCTCTGGGCGGCGATGATTCCGACGGCGGCGCCGAGTTCGACCAGTTCGCCGGTGGCCAGCGACTGTCCGTAGCAGCACTGACAGAGACCAGTCTGTTCGCGGCAGACCATTGGCGATCGCACGTGGAACGACTTGACGCCGTGATTGATCACGAGGCGTTCGACGGTCGGCTCGTCCAGCATTTCGTTGGCACCGATCAGTTCCTCGGCCGGCTCGGTCGGGTTGTAGACCGGCGCGGCCGTGTAGCGTCCCATCACGCTCTCGCGGAACTTGGTGATCACGCGCTCGTTGTCCTCGTCGCGATCCTCGATCGTGATGCCCGGGATCATCTCGCCCTCCGAGACGCAGTCGTGGGTGCGGATGATGACGTCCTGGGAGACATCGATCAGGCGGCGGGTGAGGTAGCCGGAGTCGGCGGTCCGCAGGGCGGTGTCGGCCAGACCCTTGCGCGCGCCGTGGGTCGAGATGAAGTACTCGAGCACGGACAGCCCCTCGCGGAAGGAGGAGCGGATCGGTAGCTCGATGATCCGGCCCGAGGGGTCGGACATCAGGCCGCGCAGTCCGGCCATCTGGGTGACCTGGGCGAGGTTGCCCTTGGCTCCCGAGGTGACCATCAGACGCAGCGAGCCGGGCTCGTTGAGCTGCTCGTCGATCTTGTCCTTGACCTGCTGGGTGACGGTCTGCCAGACGTTGACGGTGGCGGCGTAACGCTCGTCCTCGGTCATCAGGCCGAGGCCGTAGTCGTCGCGGATCGCCTCGACCTGTTTCTCGGCGTCGAGCAGGAAGTTGACCTTGGCGTCGGGAGCGCGCAGCTCGTCGATCGCCATGGTTGTGCCGGACTGGGTGGCGTAGCGGAAGCCGATTGACTTGATCCGGTCGGCCATCAGCGCCGTCTCCTCGGGACCGAGGAGGCGATGGCACATAGTGATCAGCTCCTTGAGCGCCTTCTTGGCCAGCTCGTGGTTGATCTCTTCGAAGGGGATCGCGTCGGGAATGACGGAGTCGAAGATCACCCGGCCGACCGTGGTCTCGACCAGTTCACCGTTGGTGCGGGCGGCGTCGCGGGCGAGGATGCGGTCGTGCAGACCGACGGCGTGCAGGTCGTAGTGCAGGCGCACATCCTCGAACGAGGGGAAGCTGCGGTTTGCGTCGTCGTCCTCGCCTTCGGGGTCGGCGCCGTTGGCGCGGGCGCCGTTCTCGCGGGCGGCACCGGGAGCGTCCTCGGGTTCGAGGGTGAGGTAGTAGCAGCCGATCACCATGTCGAGCGTCGGCGCGACGGTGGGCTCGCCGTTGGACGGCAGCAGCAAGTTCTTGGTTGAGAGCATGACCTGGCGGGCCTCGGTCACGGATTCGTGGCTGAGGGGTACGTGGACAGCCATCTGGTCACCGTCGAAGTCGGCGTTGAAGGCCGAGCAGACGAGCGGGTGGATCTGAATGGCCGAGCCGTCGACGAGCACGGGCTCGAAGGCCTGGATGCCCAGCCGGTGCAGGGTGGGCGCGCGGTTGAGCAGCACGGGGCGCTGCTTGACCACGCTTTCGAGCACTTCCCAGACGTCGTCGTGGGCGCGCTCGACCATGCGCTTGGCCGACTTGATGTTGGCCGCCTTTTCCTCCTTGACCAGGGCGTACATGAGGAACGGCTTGTAGAGCTCGAGCGCCATCCGCCGGGGCAGACCGCACTGGTGCAGCTTGAGCTCGGGACCGACGACGATCACGGAGCGTCCGGCGTAGTCGACGCGCTTGCCGAGCAGGTTCTGGCGGAAGCGGCCCTGCTTGCCCTTGAGCATGTCGGAGAGCGACTTGAGCCGGTGGCTGCCGGAACCGGTGACGGGACGGCCGCGGCGGCCGTTGTCGATCAGCGAGTCGACCGCTTCCTGCAGCATGCGCTTCTCGTTGCGCACGATGATCTCGGGCGCGCCGAGTTCGATCAGGCGCTTGAGCCGGTTGTTGCGGTTGATCACGCGGCGGTAGAGGTCGTTGAGGTCGGAGGTAGCGAAGCGTCCGCCGTCGAGCTGGACCATGGGGCGCAGGTCCGGCGGCAGCACGGGCAGGGCGCGAAAGAACATCCACTGGGGCGAGTTGGTCGACTTGCGCAGGCCGTCGACGACCTTGAGCCGCTTCATCGCCTTCTTGCGGCGCTGTCCGGCCTTGGTCTGGACTTCCAGCTTGAGCAGTTCGGCGGTCGCGTCGAGGTCCATGCGCGAAACGAGCGAGAGGATCGCCTCAGCGCCCATCTCGAAGCGGACGACCGAGGGGTAGTTCTGCATCAGTTCTTCGGCCCGCTGCTCGGTCTCGATGGCGGCGTCGAAGTTGCCCGTGGTGACCGGGTCGACGAGTGGGTCGAGGTCCTCGCGGATGCGCTGCTCGACCTCTTCCTCGGCCCGTTGCTGGGCGTTATCGAGCTGCTCGCGCAGGCGCTCTTCCTGCTGGGCGACGTTTTGCTCGACTTCCTGCTTGTCCGCGTCGGCGAGCGCGTTGATCTGGGCGATCTCTTCGTCGCCCATGGCCTGCTGGCGGGCGATCGCGGCGCTGAGCTGGACCTCGAGGTCCTTGCTCATCACCTCGGAGATGATCGGGTCGCCGCGCTTGGCGAAGACGTCGTCGCCGAGCTTGAGGTTGCGGCGCGCCTTCTTGCCGTCGAATTCGGCGATCGTCTCGCTGATTGCGGCAGCATCGTCGCGCAGGGTCTTGGTGATCGCGCGGATGCGTTCCTTGACCTCGGCCGTGTCGGCCTCGGTGCGCAGGTCGATCTCGGCGAACAGACGCTCACGCGCCTGGGCGAGCTTTTCGAGCGTGTCGAGCAGCTTCTCGCGGTGGTCTTCGAGGGCGTCCTCGGCGTCCATGCGCAGGTACTCGATCGCCTTCTGCTTTTCCTCCTCATTGACGTGGGTGATGATGTACTGGGCGAAGTAGACGACCTTCTCGAGCTTGCGCGGTGAGAGGTCGAGCAGCAGGGCGATGCGGCTGGGCGTGCCCTTGACAAACCAGATGTGGGAGACGGGCGCGGCCAACTCGACGTGGCCCATGCGCTCGCGGCGGACCTTGGAGCGGGTCACTTCGACGCCGCACTTGTCGCAGATCACGCCCTTGTAGCGGACCCGCTTGAACTTGCCGCAGGCGCACTCGAAGTCCTTCTGCGGGCCGAAGATCTTCTCGCAGAAGAGTCCATCCTTCTCGGGCTTGAGCGTGCGGTAGTTGATCGTCTCCGGCTTCAGCACCTCACCGTAGGACCAGTCGCGGATTTTCTCCGGCGAGGCCAGGGTGATCTGCATGGTCTCCGTGCTGCGAGTCTCAAGCACCGGTCACATCCTCTCCTTCGAATCCGGACAGGTTCACGCCGAGCTGCGGCATGTCGTCGCGGCTGGGCACTTCAAGCACCATCGCTTCGTCCTCCTGGTTGCGCACTTCGACGTGCAGACCCAGGCTCTGCAGCTCGCGCAGGAGCACGCGGAAGGACTCGGGCATGGCCGCGTCGACGACGGGATCGCCCTTGACGATCGCCTCGTAGGCCTTGACCCGGCCGACGATGTCGTCGGACTTGACGGTCAACAGTTCCTGCAGGATGTTGGCCGCCCCGTAGGCCTCGAGCGCCCAGACCTCCATCTCGCCGAAGCGCTGGCCGCCGAACTGGGCCTTGCCGCCCAGCGGCTGCTGGGTGATCAGCGAGTAGGGGCCGGTCGAGCGGGCGTGGATCTTGTCTTCGACCATGTGCGAGAGCTTGAGCAGGTAGATGAAGCCGACGGTGACGGGCTGGTCGATCAACTCGCCGGTGCGTCCGTCGACCAGGCGCTGTTTGCCGAAGACGGGCCGCGAGACGCGCTGCTCGCGCTCGATTCGGGTGGCGTGCTCAGCCAGAGTCGCCTCGCTCCAGTTGCGGGCGGCGCGGGACTCGCCGTGGTTGATTAGCCACTCGGCCAGGGCGATCCGGCTGGCCGCGCCGGTGGTCTCGCGGTCCGTGCGGTCGAAGGCGACGCGAACGGTCTCGTCATCGTGGCCGCGTTCGGCCAGCCAAGCGGCGGTGCGTTCGTCAATCCCCGTGCCCAGCACAGAGGCTTCCGCCGCCGGGCTCGGTGCGGCCTGTTCGCTGTCCTCGCCGTCCTCGGCGTCGCCCTGTTGCGCACGCTCGGCGTGCGCCTCACGCACGATCCAGGCGCGCGCGAGCGCGTCCTGGAGCTCTTCCTCGGAGGCGCCGTCAAAGACGGGGGTGATGGCGCGGAAGCCAAGTTCGTTGGCGGCCCAGCCGAGCTGGGTTTCGAGGATCTGGCCGAGGTTCATGCGCGAGGGGACGCCGATCGGCGAGAGCACGACATCGATCGGCGTGCCGTCCTCGAGGTGGGGCATGTCCTCGACCGGCAGGATGGTCGAGATCACACCCTTGTTGCCGTGCCGTCCGGCCATCTTGTCGCCGACCTGCAGCTTGCGCCGCTCGGCGATCGTGACGCGGACCAGCTTCTGCATGCCGGCCGGCAGCTCATCCTCTTCGTCGCGGTTGAAGACGCGCACGTCAACAACGACGCCGCGCACGCCGTGGGAGACGCGCAGGGAGGTGTCTTTCACTTCGCGCGCCTTCTCGCCGAAGATCGCGCGCAGCAGTTTCTCCTCGGCGGTCAGCTCGGTCTCGCCCTTGGGCGTGATCTTGCCGACCAGGATGTCGCCGGGCCGGACCTCGGCGCCGATCCGGACGATGCCCTCGGCGTCGAGGTGGGCGAGCGATTCGTCGGCGACATTGGGAATGTCGCGGGTGATCTCTTCGTTGCCGAGCTTGGTCTCGCGCGCGCCGACCTCATGCTTGGACATGTGGATCGAGGTGAACTTGTGGTTCTGGACGAGGCGCTCGGACACGATCACGGCGTCCTCGAAGTTGTAGCCCTCCCAGGACATGAAGGCGGCGAGCACGTTCTGGCCCAGAGCGAGGCGGCCCTGGTCGGTCGAAGACGAGTCGGCCAGCGGTTGTCCGCGGACGATGCGGTCGCCGGCGGACACGATCGCGCGCTGATTGATGCAGGTGCCCTGGTTGGAGCGCAGGAACTTGAGCAGCGAGTAGCTGCGCAACTGCTCGCCGTCGACCGGTTCGTCGTAGTGGACGACGATCGCCTCGGCGGTCACGTGGCGGACCTCGCCGTCGGCCTCGGCGGAGAGCACCTGGCCCGAGTCGCGGGCGGCGGGCTGTTCCATGCCGGTGCCGACCAGCGGCGCTTCGGGAAGGACCAGCGGCACGGCCTGGCGCTGCATGTTGGCACCCATCAGGGCGCGGTTGGCGTCGTCGTGCTCGAGGAAGGGGATCAGCGAAGCGGCGACGGAGACGATCTGGCGCGGGGAGACGTCCATGTACTGGATTTCCTCGCGGGCGAACTCCTCGAAGCGCCGGCCCAGGCGGCCCTCGACGCGGTCGTCGAGGAAGTAGCCGCGCGCGTCGAGCCGCGCGTTGGCCTGGGCGATCACGGCGTCGGCCTCGTCGTCGGCGGTCAGCTCGACCACGTCGTCGGAGACGTAGGGCTGGATCCGCACCTCTGCGTCGTTGGCGGCGGCGATCCGCTCGGCCAGTTCGGCGGTCAACTCGTCGCCCTCGTCGGCGATCAGCGCGCCGCCTGCGCCTTCGACGGGCTCGGCCAGGACGCGGCCGACCAGGTCGGGGTGATCGGGCGGAAGCTCCGAGATCACGCGGCGGTAGGGAGTCTTGATGAAGCCGTAGTCGTTGAGCACGCCGTAGGTGGCGAGCGAGCCGATCAGGCCGATGTTGGGGCCTTCCGGGGTCTCGATCGGGCAGATCCGGCCGTAGTGCGAGTAATGCACGTCGCGCACGTCGAAACCGGCCCGGTCGCGGCTGAGGCCGCCCGGACCGAGAGCGGAGAGGCGGCGCTTGTGGGTCAGCTCGGCCAGCGGGTTGGTCTGGTCCATGAACTGCGAGAGCTGGTGACCGCCGAAGAACTCCTTGACGGCGGCCTGGACCGGGCGGATGTTGACCAGCGCCGAGGGCGCGGCCTGGTCGGGGTCGATGATCGTCATGCGTTCGCGGATCACGCGCTCCATGCGGACCATGCCGATGCGGAACTGGTTCTGGAGTTGTTCGCCGACGGCGCGGATGCGGCGGTTGCCGAGATGGTCGATGTCGTCGTCGCTCTGGATGCCGTTGTTGATCGCAACCTGGGTGAAGACGATGGCGAGCAGGTCTCGCATCCAGAGGGCCTGCTCGCGGGCGTCGTCGGCGTCGCCGCGATCGGTGTCGAGGCCGAGCTGACCGCAGCGTTGATCCAGTTCGCGGTGGGCGCCGCGCAGCCGGTTGTTGACCTTGTAGCGGCCGACCCGGCCGAGGTCGTAGCGCCGGGGGTTGAAGAACTGGCCTTCGAGCATCGAGCGGGCGGCTTCGAGCGTGGGCGGGTCGCCGGGGCGGAGCCGCTTGTAGACCTCGATCATCGCCCATTCCTTGTTGCGTTGATCGGGTCCGACGCTGGCCGCTTCCTTATCCAGGGTGGTCTCGAGGAACTGGTGCTGCGAGTCGTCCAGGTCGATGCCGGCCAGCATCTGGCGGATGCGCTCATCGGTGCCCAGCAGGTGCTCGAGCTTCTTGCCCTGCTCAACGTCGCCGTGTTCGTAGAAGGCAGGGTCGTTGGAATCGTCCAGCGCGCGCAGGAGCGTGGTCACATGGATCTTGCGCTTGCGATCGACCTTGACGGTGAGCACGTCGCGATTGGAGGACTCGAACTCGAGCCAGGCGCCGCGCGAGGGGATCAGCTTGGCGGCGCAGAGGGTGCGGCCCGAGGCGGAGTCGACGGAGGCGCCGAAGTAGACGCCGGGCGAGCGCACGAGCTGGGACACGACCACGCGCTCGGCGCCGTTGATGATGAAGGTGCCGGTTTCGGTCATGTGCGGCAGGTGGCCGAAGTAGAGCTTCTGGTGCTTGGTCTCGCCTTCGCTCTCGCCCTTCTTGGAGCGCAGCCCGACGGTGACGCGCAACTCGCCGGCGTAGGTCTTGTCTTCCTGGCGGCTCTTGAGCGGGGTCAGCGGCGGATCGAGTTGTTCGGGCGGAATGTATTCATAGTCACCGAAGAGCAGGTCCATGCGGTTGCCGGTGAAGTCCTCGATCGGCGACATCTCCTCGAGCAACTCCTTGAGCCCCTCTTCGAGGAACCAGTCGTAGGAGTCGCGCAGCAGTTTGATCAGATTGGGCAGCGGGTAGGTCTCGGGCAGTCGCGAGTAGTCGACGATCTCGCGGCCGGAGGGAGTGAGCGGGGCGAGTCCGGACTGGTCATCGATCGGCGCCAGAACCATCAGCGAACCTCCTTGGTGCCTGTGTGTCGCCTGTGTGCAGCCTGTTGGCTGTGGGCCTGTGTCTTGCCTGCGCTACTCCTCGCAACCGCGCCCGGCGGTCCGTGCGCCGCTTCGTTGCGCGGCGGCCAGTCGGGCAGGGTCCACGACCGCGAGCATGCACGCGCCGCAGGGACGCGCCGGCGCGCAATTCGCAGGTGCCATGACGTTTCGGGGCATACGTTGAAACGCCATCATATGATCCGGCGACGGCTGCGTCAACGGCTGATCGCGCCGCGCGGGGCGGATCCGGGCCAGGTTGGGCCGAATCGGGGACGATGGAAGCCCTTGGGGGACTTGTGGAGGGGTATGGTACACGTTACCGTGTATCGGGAAGGGGGAAGTGTGCCGTGGGTGTCAGGGAGGATCGGCGGCGCCGGGACGACAGCTGGGATGCCGAGACGATCCGGCGGCTGCGACGTCACGCCGGCCTCAGTCAGCAGGCGTTGGCCGAGGAGCTGAACGCGCGCCAGCAGACGGTGTCGGAGTGGGAGCGGGGCGCCTACGCACCTCGGGGCACGGCGGCGCGGCTGCTGACCCGGGTCGCCGAAGATGTCGCGTTTCCCTTCCAGCCGGGCGATCCACAATCGAGCGGGGCGGACGGGTGGGACCGGGCGGATGACGGGCAGGACGATGGCGATGGGGCGGGCTGAACGGGCATCGGACGCGGGCGGCGACGCCGAGCCCGGCGGCAGTAAGGCGGGGGGCGAACGGGCGCTGCAGCGGCGCTGGGCGGAGTCGCGCTGGCCGACGCCGTTCCTGTACGCGGATGGACCAGATGAACCTGCGAGTCGGGTTCGGGTGATCACACCGGGTCGCTGGAATCACGGGCCCGGGCCCGACTTTCAGGGGGCGCAGATCCTGGACGCCGAGGGGCGGGCGCGGCGCGGCGATGTCGAGCTACACCTGCGGGCCAACGCCTGGCTGCAGCACGGCCACGACGGCGACGCGGCCTACGCCGATACCCTGCTGCACCTCGTCGCGCCGCGCGAGGGTGACGCCGGCCTGACCGTCCCGGTCGATCCGCGCGTGCCGCAGGCCGTGGCGCTGCCCCCTGCCGAGTCCGCCGGAGCGCCTCCTGGAGCAGCCGCGCCGCCTCCCTGTGTGGACATCGTGGCTCGCGCCGGCCCGGCGGCGGTCGAGGCGCGGCTGGAGCGGATCGCCGAACGCCGCTTCGCGCGGAAGGTGCGGGTGTTGCGGGCGATTGATCCGCCGTCCGGGCCGGGCACGGCGGATGATCGCCGGGCGCTGATCGCCTCGGCTCGGGCGCTGGGCCAGCCGCACAACGCAGCGCGCGCGGAGCGGGCGGCGATCGAGGCTATCGGCCGGGTGTCGGACTGGTCCGAAGTCCGGCTGGAGATCGATCCGCAGGGTTGGCGCTGGGGCCGCGGCGCGCTGGGCCGGCCGGAGGGTCTGGCGCAGGTGTTGGACACGCTCTGCCGGCGCTGGAGCGCCGGCGGGCAGCGGCCGTGGACGGCGGTGATCCGGCTGTCGGCGCTGCCCACCGGCGAAGCGGTTGCGTCGCTGCGCATCCCGCGTCTGTTGGGCCCGGGGCGTGCCGTGCAACTGCTGGCCGACGCGGTCTATCCGCTGACCGGCTGCTGGCAGCGCTGGCGCGAGTTGCCCGCCGTTCGCTACCGGCGCAGCGACGAGCTGCGTGAGCGGCTGGGCGAACGCCTGCGCTGGCGGCACCCGCACAGTCAGGCGCTGCTCGAACTGGAGCAGAGCCGCTGCCGGCAGGGCGCCTGCCGGATCTGCCCGCTGGCGGCGCTGGCCCGCGATCGGTCCGGCTAGCGGCCGGCGGAGAAGACCTCGGGCCCGGAGGTGGAGAAGACGTCGATGTCGAGCGGCGCCGGGGACTGGCGATAGCAGGCAGCGGCGCCGATCATGGCGGCATTGTCGGTGCAGAGCCGGGGCGGAGGCACGCGCACGGGGACGCTGCAGCGCTCGCGCAGGGCTTCGCGCAGGGCGCCGTTGGCGGCGACCCCGCCGGCCACGATCACACAGGCGGCGCCCAGTTCCTCGGCGGCGCGGGCGGTCTTCTCGGCGAGCACGTGGGTGACCGACTGCTGGAAGCGGGCGGCCATGGCGGGCACGTCGACCGCTTCGCCGGCGTGTTCGGCCTTGCGCACGCGGTTGAGCACGGCGGTCTTGAGGCCGGAGAAGGAGAAGTCGTGCGTGCCCGGCAGCCAGGCGCGGGGCAGCGGATCGAGCGCCGCGATGCGTTCCGGGGTCGCCGCGTTGGCGGCGCGCTCGATCTCGGGTCCGCCGGGGAAGGGCAGTCCGAGCAGCCGGCCGACCTTGTCGAAGGCTTCGCCGGCGGCGTCGTCGCGGGTCTGACCGATGCGCTCGACGCGCTCGTGGTCCTGCATCCAGAAGAGTTCGGTGTGACCGCCGGAGACAACCAGGGCGACCAGCGGGAAGGGCGGCGGGGCGTCGTCCCAGTCGTCGCGCGCGGGACGCAGCCAGTTGGCGTAGAGGTGTCCGGCGATGTGATGGACCGGGATCAGGGGCAGGCCGCGGGCCCAGGCGGCGGCCTTGGCCGCGTTGACGCCAACTAGCAGCGAGCCACCCAGCCCCGGGCCCTGGGTGACGGCGACGGCGTCGAGGTCGTCCCAGTCGAGGCCGGCCGACTCCAGCGTCGCCTGCATCACGGGGGCCAGGTTGCGCAGATGCTCGCGCCCGGCGACCTCGGGCACGACCCCGCCGTAGCGAGCGTGAATGCCGGCCTGCGAGGCGACGACCGAGGCGAGCACCTCGATCCCGTCCTCGATCACCGCGCCGGCAAACTCGTCGCAGGACGATTCCAGCGCCAACACGCGATAGCCCATGCCATTCCTCAATTCCGCTCAACGCCGTCCGCCGGTCAGCCTATCGCCCGACCCGCGCCCAGCGCGACTACTCCTGACCGGACGGCAGGCGGCCGATCAGGAGGCTGTCGGGCAAGGCGTAGATGATCTGACCGCTGGCCTCGTTGATCCAGGCGCCGCGCAGCTCGGCGATCTCCGGCGACTGGATCTGGCTGATCACCGAGCCTTCGGCCCCGACCGCGACGATCCGCCCGCGGCCGCGGTCGACCACGTAGATCAGGCCCGACTCCGCGCCCAGCGAGATCGAAGCCGGGGCGAGCAGGCCGCGCTCCAGGTCGAGGGCCAGAGGCAGTTCCTCGTTGCCGCGGAAGCGCCGCAGGCGGCCGTCGTCGGAGGCGACCAGGAACTCAACGATGCCTTCGGGGTTCACGCCGGCCCGCAGTTCGGTGGCATTGAGCAGGTCGGTCCGACCCACGGCGCGGGCCGGTTCGCCCAGCCCGTCGCGTTCGACCGCGAAGCGCCAGACCGCGCCGCCGGAACCGTCGAGCAAGAATACGCTGCCGGCGGTGGCGGCAACCGCGTCGACCGAACCGAGGCGATCCAGTTGCGGGATCGGCACGAGCAAGACGCCCGAGTCGGTCCAGCGGAAGAGGCGCGCGTGCGAATCGAGGATCCAGAGGCCGTCGGATGCCGCCAGGCCGTCGTCGGCGCCGGGCTGCTGAGGCTGCCAGGCAATCGAGATCGGGCGGCCGGCGCGGAAGCGGCTGCCCAGCCCGAGCAACTCGCCCTCGAGGAAGATGACCTGGGCCATGCCTTCAGCGGTGACGGAGAAGACGCGCCCGCCGGCGTCGTCGAGGACGAAGGCGCGGCCGCCGCCGAAGCGCACCGCACCGAGCGCGATCGAAGGTCCGAATCCGGACAGGTCGGCCAGCGTGGTCAGTTCTCCTGATGCTTGGACGAGGTTGAGTTCGGCGAGCACGGCCTCGATTTCGTCGCGCAACTGCAGCGCGTCGGCGGCCAGCGGGTTGATCTCAAGCGCCGCCTCGATCTCCAGGCGCGCGTCCTGCAGGGCGAGGCGCGCGCCCTCGGTGGTGGCGGCCAGCTCCGAAGCGGCCAGCCCGTTGCGGGCGCGCTCGAGCCTGGAGCGGAACTGATCATCCTCGGACTGCAGCAGGGAGGGACCCAGCAGGACGGCGGCAACGCCGAGCAGGATCACGACCATCGCGGCCAGGACGACGCCGACGCGCCGCATCGAGGCGGCACGGGTGAGCGGTCGGCGGGGCCGGATCTCGGGCCGCTCCAGGGCCGGCTCCGAGCGGCGTTCCCGCAACGACGGCAGCGCCCGGCGCAGGTCCATGATCGGGCGACCGAGTGGACCGGGAGGCAGGACCACGCGGGGCAGCGTGCCTTCCAGGGTGCGGACCTCGGTCATGGCGAAGGGATTAACCGGCCAGCCGACGGCTTCGAGCTCAGCCATCGGGGCTGGGTCGAAGCGCAGCCATGCGCGCGCAGTCGGCGGCGACGTGAACTGGTCGGTGGCCGGCGCGAGCTCAGCTCGATCAACCGGTTGCTCCTCGTTCGCGGCATGTTCGCCTGCGTCGTTGACCACGGGTTCCGACTGGTCGAACTGGTCAAGCTGATCGCGATCGTCCGGCTGCGAGGGCGTCGGATCCGACGCCGCAACGCTGCCCACGGCCAGCAGGGCGGCGTCGCGCAGGTGGAGGATTACGGGATAGATATGCGGCAAGGTCTGCTCGATCGGCAGCCGGCTGAGCGCCACGCGCAGTTCCGGATCGAACAGCCCGGCGGCGTTAGAGGTGAACAGCAACCCCCATCCGGAACCGGGCTCCGGGGCTGAGGCGAACTCCAGCGAGATCGGCGCGGCGCCGCCGATCGGCGCCGCAACCGGATCGTCGTATTGGCTGTAGGCAGAGGGTGGGTGAGCGTGAAAGCTCAGGCGGCGCAGGTCGGCCAGTCCGGCCGGACCGGCGAGCAGCGCGGCCGAGGGCCCGCACTGGCCCAGCACGTCCTCTTGATCAGCGCGCTGGATCAGGCAGGAGAGCCCGTACATGGCGTGTTCCTGGGGCAGATGCTGCCGGTTCCAGTGGCGCAACTCCTCGTGCGCCGTATCGACGGCGAACTTGAGCGCGCCGGTCAGCGAACGCGCGGCCGGATCGAACAACTCGCCGATCCGGCGTACAAACTGATCCATGAAGGAGTCGCCGCCGTCGGAAGCGGATTCGGCCAGGATCGAGAGGCGGACGATGCGCCCGACCTGATCGACCTTCTCGGCGAAGCCCACCTGCGGCGCGTCCTCGACCGCGCGCCCTGCCGCGATCCGCAACTGGGAGCTCCAGACTTGCGCCTCGTCGGATCTCGGTTGGGTCATCCATTCATCCCCAGCGTCGACCTGGATCAGGTTCCCGTCCCGCAATCATCGTAGCCACTCGCTCGCTGTGCGACGGCCGCGCCCGTGCAGAATCGAGTCGCGCGGCTGACGGACCCGTAGCGTGGCGCTGCGTATACTCATATTTCAGCGCGCTGAAATGTACGCAACGCGCAGCCCCGACGAGCGAGCACCATGTCCGATCCCGATCCCGCCACCGCGACCCAGCGGGCCGTGCGTACGCAGATGCGTAAACGGCTGGCCGAGGAAGCGATGTCGGCCGCGGCAGAGCAGGTCGAAGCGCTGCTGCGCGAGGCGGCGCTGGAGTTGCGGCCCTTCCCGCCCTTCCCCGGCGCCTTTTTCACGATGGGCGTCGAGGTCGAGCCGGACGGCGTGCGCGACAAGAACATCGGCTGCGTGATCGTGACCGAGGAAGGCGCCCTGCGCGAGTTGCAGCTCTCGTTCGACGACGAAGGTCCGGCCGCGATCCTGGGCGCGAACGATCCGGTCTCGATGCGCGACGAAACGCTGGCCGAACTGGACGCGCTGTCGGCCCAGGACCGGCTGACGCTGGCCGTCAACGGACTGGATGCGATCAGCGCCCTGCTGGAAGCACCGCCTGGGTGACAAATGAGATGTACCGGGATGCCCGAGCAGCAGACCGACCGATAGTGGCAGCGCAACCCGCCTGAGGGGCGTCCGCCAAGCAGAGGAGATCCGCCTTGCAATTCATCGCCACCGTCCTGCGCATCCTCTTGCCCTGGGCTGCGATCCTCTGGATCTACCGCGCCCTGCAATCCCAGCAGCGGCTGGAACGCGAATTGACCGAGGAGCGGATCGACCACCTGGAACTGCAACTGCGCAACGAGCGGGCGCGGCGCGAACAGGCCGAGCTGATGGCCCGCCAGATTGCCCAGGCCGGAGGCAGCGAGATGTCCGCTGGCACCGCGGTGGCGGCGGCTCCAGCTGCGCCCGCGAGGCGTCCTGCAGCACCCCCGCCCGCGCCGGCTCCGGTCGCGGCTCCGCCTCCTCCTCCGCCGCCACCGCCTGCTCCCCCGGCTCCCGAACCAGTGGCCGCTGCGCCACCGCCGGCGGCTGCTGCTCCGACCCCGCCCGCGGCTCCGGCAGCGCCCGAGCCGCCTCCCGCGCCTCCGCCTCCTGCCGCTCCAGCGCCGTCCGAACCTGCGCCGGCCCTTGCGCCCAGCGCGCCGACTGCGCCGGCGGACGCTCCCGCCGCCGCCGCGATTCCGGCCGAGCGCAGCGCCGCCTCGCACCTCGACGAGGGCAACGCCTACTTCGGCGCGGGCAACTACGACGCCGCCGTCAACCAGTACGCCCGAGCGATCGACCTGGACGCCAACTCGGCCGCCGCCTACTACAACCGCGCCAACGCGCTGGTCAGGCTGGACCGCACGGAGGAGGCGGCCAGCGACTACGAACGCGCGATCGAGCTGGCTCCGGACGATCCCGACATCTACGTCAACCGCGGTCTGCTGCGGCTGTTCGGGCGCGACTTCGACACGGCCGAGGGCGACTTCCGCCACGCGCTGCGACTGCGACCCGACGACGGCGCGGCGCACACCAACCTGGGCCTCACCCTGCTCTACGAAGATCGCGCCCAGGAGGCGCTCGACTCGTTCCAGTCGGCCGTCCGGCTCGAACCGGACCAGCCCGGCGCACACTACGGGCTGGCCTCGGCGGCGGCCAAGCTGGGTCAGTCCGACGACGCGATCTCGGCCTTGCGCCAGGCGACCCAGCTCAATCCGCGTTACGCCGAAGCGGCCCGCACCGACGACCACTTCGACAGCCTCAGGGGCAACCAGGCCTTCGAGTCGTTGGTCGGCGCCGGCAGCTAGTCGAGCCGCACCGAGCCCGAGCGGCCGCCGTCCTTTTCCCGCAACCGGACGGCCTCGATCCGCATCCCGCGATCGACGGCCTTGGCCATGTCGTAGACGGTCAGCGCGGCGACCGAGACGGCGGTCAGCGCCTCCATCTCGACGCCGGTTTTGCCGCTGCAGCGGACCTCGGCGCGAATCACGACCGAGGGCGGATCGTCGACCGGGCTGAGCTCAACTAGGACTCGGTTGAGCATCAGCGGGTGGCAGAGCGGGATCAACTCGTGCGTGCGCTTGGCCGCCATCACGCCGGCGATCTCGGCGGTGGTCAGCACGTCGCCCTTCTTCAGCGCCGACCGACGGATCAGCTCGAGCGTCTCCGCTTGCATCAGCACGCGGCCCTCGGCGACGGCGCGGCGCTCGGTCACGTCCTTGCCACCCACGTCGACCATCCGCGCCCGCCCCTCGGGGTCGACGTGGCTCAGCTCCTGTGGTTCCGGTGATGGGGAATGCTCAGCCGCCAATGTGGGACATCTCCACTCGCCCCAGGCGCGGCAGATCGTCGGTCATCGCCGCGCGCAGTTCGGAGTAGCGGTCCTCGCGCACGGTCCAGACCCCGGCGATCCGCTGATACAGTTCCTCGTCGTCTGCGCCCTCGCGCAGCGGACCGCGCAGGTCGTGGCCGACCGAGGCGAACAGGCAGGTGTAGAGCGAACCCTCGGCCGACAGGCGGGCCCGCGTGCAGTCGCCGCAGAACGGCTGAGTGACCGACGTGATCACGCCGATCTCGCCCGAGCCGTCGCTCCAGCGCCAGCGCCGAGCCACCTCGCCGGTGTAGGCGGCCTGGACCGCTTCCAATCCCTCGACCTGCTCCAGCCGCTCGATGATCTCCCGGGCCGGGACGACCTCGTCCAGTTTCCAGCCGTTGGTCGCGCCGACATCCATGTACTCGATGAAGCGGACGATGTGACCCGTGCCGCGGAAGTGGCGCGCCATGTCGACGATGCCCTCGTCGTTGACACCGCGCTTGACCACGGCGTTGATCTTGATCGGACCGAGGCCGGCAGCGGCGGCCGCCTCGATGCCTTCCAGCACGCGCTCGTGGGGGAAGTCGACGCCGTTCATCTCGCGGCAGATTTCCGGGTCAATCGAATCGAGGCTGACCGTGACCCGGTCGAGCCCCGCCGCTTTCAGCGGTTCGGCCAGGCTGGCCAGGCGGGAGCCGTTGGTTGTCAGCGCGATATCGATCTCGGGCAGCGTCTCGCGCAACATCCGCACCAGGGTCGACAACTCCGCCCGGACGGTCGGCTCGCCCCCGGTCAGCCGCAGCTTGCGCAGTCCCATGCGTCCGAAGATCGCCGCCAGCCGGACGATCTCCTCGAAGCTGAGGATTGCATCGCGCGGCAGGAACTCGTAGCCGGGACCGAAAATTTCCCTGGGCATGCAGTATGGGCAGCGGAAGTTGCAGCGGTCGGTGACCGAGATGCGCAGGTCGGCGAATCGCCGGCCCAACCGATCCACGGGCGCGTCGGCGCTCGGGTTCATGACGAACCGCCTGACCGGTCCAGCGTCTGGGCCATGGCGTCGAGCGCCCAGGCGGCATTGGCCAGAGCCAGCGCCCGGTGCGAGATCCGGTTCTTCTCGGCCACCTCGAGTTCGGCCATGCGGCGGCCGTCGGGCAGACTGAAGATCGGGTCGTAGCCAAAACCGAGGTCGCCGCGCTCGTCCATCGCGATCGATCCTTCCACCACGCCTTCGCCCAGCCGCACGTTCGTCGTGTAGGGGAAGGCGAGCGCAATCACGCAGCGGAAGCGCGCCGCCCGCCGCTCGGTTGGGATACTGGCCAATGCCTGCAACAGCTTGGCGCGATTGGCGGCGTCATCCGCTGCCTCCCCAGCATATCGAGCGCTGTACAGACCCGGCGCGCCCTCGAGCGCGTCGACTTCCAGCCCCGAATCGTCGGCCAGCGCCGGCAAGCCGGCGGCGTTGGCATAGGAGCGCGCCTTGCGGCCCGCGTTCTCGGCATATGTCTCACCGTCCTCGACCACGCTGAAACCGCACAGGCCGGCATCGGCCGGCGCGACCAGCTCCCACTGCGATTCGACATGCGCGTCGAACAGCGCGCGAAACTCGCGCAGCTTGCCGGGATTGCCGGTCGCGATCAGCAGTCGGTGGGGCACTGGTGCGCGGCGCCTCGACCTAGCCGACGTACTCGCCCTTGCGAGCGGCGGAGGTCATGCGGGCGCGCTCCTGAAAGGCTTGCTGGGCCGCGCCGACATTCTCGGGCTTGCCGGCCCAGACCGAAAGCGGGGTCGCCTGCAGCCCGCGGCCGTAGGAGAAGCTCAGCTGCCAGGGCGCGGACGGAGATCCGGCGGCGGCCTGGTTGATCGCGTTGAGATTGACCGTCGCCTCTTCGTCCGACTGTCCACCGGAGAGGAAGACGCAGCCGGGTACGGACGAGGGCACCGTGTTGGCGAAGACGCGCAGCGTCTCGACAGCGACCTCCTCGGCCGAAGCGCGGTTCGCGGCGCTCTTGCCCGAAAGCACCATGTTGGGCTTGAGCAGCGTGCCCTCGAGATCGACCTGCTGCGTCGCCAGGGCGGCGTAGGTGGCGCGCAGGGCGCGCTCGGTGGCGGCGGCGCAGGCCCCGATATCGTGTTCGCCGTCCATCAGCACCTCGGGCTCCACGATCGGCACCAGACCCGCCTCCTGCGACAGCGCCGCGAAGCGGCCCAACGCGTGCGCGTTGACGTCGAGACAGTAGTCGCTCGGGCGATCCTCGGCGATGTCGATTACGGCCCGCCACTTGGTGAAGCGCGCGCCCTGCTCGCGATAGAGCTCAAGCCGCTCGCGCATACCGTCCAGACCCTCGGTTACCTTCTCGCTCGGCGAGCCGGCGAGGTCCTTGGCGCCCTTGTCCACCTTGACTCCGGGAATCACGCCGTTCGAGGTCAGCACCTCGACCAGCGAACGGCCGTCCGAGGCGTCCTGGGCGAGCGTCTCCTCGAACAGGATCACACCGGAGATCCAATCGCCGATCCCCGCGCTGGTGAACAGCAACTGACGCCAGTCGCGGCGGTTGGTCTCGGTCGATTCCAGGCCGATCGTGTCGAAGCGGCGCTTGATCGTCGGCGCCGATTCGTCGGCGGCGAGGATCCCGCGGCCCGGCGCAACCAGGGCCCGCGCCGTCTCGTGCAGTGAGTTGCTCATCGGATGTTGCCTCTCGATATCTCGGTCTGCCGGATGGAGAAGTTGGTGTTACTCGGCCAGTTTGGCGACGACGCGTTCGACCACGTCGGCGTTGCCGACGATCAGCGGCGTGCGTTGGTGCAGGATCTCGGGCTGAACGTCGAGAATCCGCTCGCTCCCCGTCGAACCGGCGCCGCCGGCCTGTTCGGCAACATAACAAAGCGGGTTGGCCTCGTAGCCCAGGCGCAGTTTGCCGGCCGACGATTTCACGTCTCCCGGATAGAGGAAAATGCCGCCCTTGAGCAGATCGCGGTGGAAGTCGGCGACCAGCGAACCCACATAACGCAGGCCATAGTCGGCCCTGAGATCGGCGACGGCCGCCTGCATCTCGGGATGCCAGTTGCCCTGGTTGCCCTCGTTGACCGAGTAGGCCGCGCACTGCGACGGTATCCGGATCTGTTCATGGGAGTGCAGGAACTCGCTCGATGCCGGATCGAGCGTGAAGCCGTCCACCCGGCCTTCGGTCGCGACTACGAGCACGGTTGACGAGCCGTAGACGACATACACGGCCGCGCACTGCTCGCGGCCGGGACGCAGCAGCGAGGCGTCGGTCACGGGCGCGTCGTCGCTGCGACGGTAGACCGCGAAGATCGAGCCGATTGTAACCGCGACATCGATGTTCGAGGAGCCGTCGACCGGGTCGAAGAGCACGAGATAGGGGTGGTCGGCGCGGTCCGAGACGAAGACGGCCTCTTCCAGCTCCTCGCAGGCCAGCGCGGCCACGGCGCCGCAGTCGCGCAGCGAGGAGACGAAGGCGTCGGTGCCGGCGGCGTCGAGCACCTGCACGATCTCGCCCTGCACGTTGATTTCACCGATATCGCCGAGCATGCCGGCCAGCGCGGCGCGACGGGTCAAGTCGCTGACCCGCCTGGCTCCGGAGGCAATCGCGCCGACCACGGTCAGAAATCCATCTTCGACCAAGTCAGCCGGTGCTGTGTCCGCCACGACGTCGGCCAAGGTTCTTGGAGAATCGCCTGAATCAGACATAACCGTCCTGTCCGCCACATGAGAGAAACGCGGCGCAACACTGCGCAACTGCTCTTGAGCGAATCGTCGCAGCCTGAACCCCCCTGATCAAGTGGCGTACGATGAAACGGTCCGGACGCACCCAGGTGGACGCAGAGCGGGAGACAGGCAGATGGGGTCGACAGAGGCAACCGGTCCGCGAATCGGGGAACCGCTCGGCAATTACGCAGAGACGGTCGAATGGCTGATGTCGTTCGCCGACTTCGAGCGCGGCTCGGGACCGCGGCGCGCCAAAGGCGACTTTGCGCTCGATCGCATCCGCTCGATCCTACGCCGGTTGGGCGACCCGCAGCAGGGCCGCACGACGATTCACGTCGCCGGCAGCAAGGGCAAGGGTTCCACCGCCGCGATCCTCGAATCGATCCTGCGCGCGGCCGGCTTTCGCACCGGGCTCTTCACGAGTCCGCATCTGCACGAGTTCACTGAGCGCATCCGCATCCTCGGCGCACCGCTGCCTGAGCAAGAATTCGCCCGCCTGGCCGAGCAGTTGCGCCACGTGATCGAGGCCGAACTGGCCGACGAGCCGGGCCACATCAGCACCTTTGAGATCCTCACCGCGCTCAGCTTCCATACCTTCCACGCGCACGACGTGGATGTCCAGATCGTCGAGGTCGGACTGGGCGGCCGGCTGGACAGCACCAACGTGTTTGCCCGCACCGACGCCGCCGTGATCACCTCGCTCTCCTACGAGCACACCGACATCCTCGGCGACCGGATCACACAGATCGCGGCAGAGAAGGCGGGCATCATCAGCGCCGGCTGCCGCTCGGTCATTCTTGCCCCGCAGCGTTACCGCGAGGCGGCCGACGTCGTCGTCAACGCAGCCGACGATGTGCCCGTCCCGCTCGTCGACGTCGGCGCCGCCTACGAGTCCGAGCCGGCCGGCGTCGAGCCCTGGGGTCAGTGGTTCCGATTGCGCCGCAACCAGCCCCGGCCGGGCGAGCAGCCCCAGGCGATGCACCTGCTGCCCCTGCTCGGTCGTCACCAGATCGACAACGCGATGACCGCAATCGCGACGATCGACGCGTTGGCCGCCGAAGGCAGCGTGGCCGTCTCGTCCGAGGCGCTGCACAAGGGTCTGGCCACGGTTCGCTGGCCGGCCCGCCTGGAACTGTTCGACCTTCCCGAGACCTTCGCCTCGAACGAGCCCGGCGGCGCGCCGCGCGTCGTCATCGACGGCGCCCACAACGCCGAATCGGTACAGCGCGCCCTGGACGCCTGCCGCGAGTACTTCCCCTACCGCCAGCTCCACGTGATCTTCGGCGTGTTGGGCGACAAGGCGCTCGTCGACATGGCCCACCTGATCCAGTCGCGCAGCGAACACGTCTACGCGACCACTTCGGACCACCCACGGGCGCGGCCGCCGCAGCAGGTCGCCGACGCCTTCGCCGACGATGACTGGAGCGGCGCGGTCGCCGCGCACGGCAATCCGCGCGCGGCGCTCGACGCCGCCCGCCAGCAGGCGCAGGCCGATGACCTGATCCTCGTCCTGGGTTCTCTCTCGCTTGCCGCCGACGCGCGACGCTGCCTCAGCGCCCCGCCCGAAACCGCCATCGTTCGTCGAGCCGAGGATCCGACCGTATGACTGTATCCCAGGACGCGGCCGCCGCCCGCAACGATCGCCCCAGAGTGCTGATCACCGGCATGGGCGCCGTCTCCCCCTATGGACCCGGCGTCGGCTTGCTGTGGGAGAAGTTGCTCGCCGGGGAGAGCGCAATCAAGCCGATCGAGAACTTCGACGTCTCCGGCTTCAGTTGCACGATCGGCGGCGAGATCCGCGATTTCGAACCGCGCGACTTCATCGACCGCAAGTCGGCCCGCCGCATGGCGCGCTTCACCCAGTTCGCCGTCGCCGCCGCGAAAGAGGCGATCGAAGACGCCCAGCTCGAACTGGATGCCGTCGACCGCAGCCGGATCGGCGTCGTGTTGGGTAACGGGGCCGGCGGCTATCCGGAGATCCAGGCCACCGCGAGCACGCTTTTCGACCGCGGCGGGATGCGGCTCGATCCGCTCTTCCTGCCCAAGGTCCTGCCCAACATGGCTGCCGCCAACATCGCCATGCAGTTCGGCCTGCTGGGCTACAACACGACCGTGGTCACAGCCTGCGCCGCCGGCACTCAGGCTCTCGGCGACGCCGCCAACGTGATCCGCAACGGACTCGCCGACATCGTCATCTCCGGTGGCGCCGAGGCGGGATTCTGCCAGCTCGGGCTGGGCGGTTTCGCCGTGATGCGTGCCCTGACCACGCAGAACCACGACCCCACCGCGGCCTCGCGCCCCTTCGACGCCGACCGCGACGGCTTTGTCCCCGGCGAAGGCGCCGGGATCATCGTGCTCGAGTCCGAGGAGTCGGCGCGCCGACGCGGCGTCGAGGCGCAGGTCGAGTTGGCCGGCTTCGGCTCCTCCGCCGACGCGCATCACCTGGTCATGCCCGACGCCAACGGCGCCGGTCCGATTCGCGCCATCAACTGGGCGCTGGCCGACGCCGGGATCGAACCTGAGGCCATCGACTACGTCAACGCGCACGGCACCTCGACCCCGCTCAACGATGCCTCGGAGACCCGCGCCATCAAGGTCGCCCTGGGCGAAGCCGCCCGCAATGTTCCCGTCTCCTCGACCAAGTCGATGATAGGCCACATCTTCGGCGGCGCCGGCGGCCTTGAATCGATCGCCGCGATCAAATCAATCACCGACGGCCGCATCCACCCCACGATCAACTACACCACGCCCGATCCGGACTGCGACCTGGATTATGTGCCCAACCAGTCGCGCAGCGCCGAGGTCAACGCCGTGCTCAAGAACTCGTTCGGCTTCGGCGGCCAGAATGCCTGCCTCGTCTTCCGCCGGGTATCCGACGCCTCGTGAGCCGTCTCGCCTGACGCGCCGGGCCGCCGCGCTGGTCGCGTGTCTGATACTCATCGCGGCCGCCGGAGCCTGGCTCGCCGGCTGCGGCGCAGAACCGGCCGATCGATCGGACGTACGCGTGCTCACCTACGGATTCTTCGCCTACTTCGAGCCGGTCAGTTACGCCTCGCACGACGACCTCACCGATCCCGGCCTCGTCCATCTCGGCTACGAGGCCGACCTGCTCACCGCGCTGGAGTCGATGGCCAACACCGATATCCGCTTCCGCCGCGTCCCGATCGCCGAATGGCCCGACATCTGGCTCGCGCCTGCGACCGAGGAGTTTGACCTCGCCGGCGGCGGAATCACGATCCTCGATTCGCGCACCCAGGACGGCGGCCGCACCGTGGTCGCCTTTACCGACGCGCACATCGGCTTCCGCCAGACGCTCCTGGTCCGCGCCGCCGACGCCGCCCGCATCGGCTCGCACGACGACCTCCGCGCGGACGATGTCGTCGGCGCGGTCGCCGGCACCACCGGCGAGGCGCGCTTGTTGCAACTGATCGGCGCCGCCGACGAGGACGGCGTCCTGCTCGCCGGCACGCGGGTCGAGACGCCGCAGCAGACCCATCTGGCCGACGGCAGCGGCGCCTTCCGGATCGGCGCCGCCGACGCGTCGCCCGCGCTGGAAGATCGCACTCGTCTCGCGCCGCCAGGAGACCTGCCCCAGGTCATGTATCTGGGCAATGACGAGGACGCCTACCTCAACGCCCTGGCCGAGGGCCGGATCGACGCCTTCGCCCGCGGCGAGCTTGGCAACACCGACGCCGCCCGCGACAGCAACGGCGCGTTCGTCGTGACCGCGTACGATCCGCTGGTCGAGCGCGCCGGATTCACCGTCTCGGTCGAAGACACCGAGCTCTTGCAACTGCTCAACGAACGCATCAACTGGCTGACCGACCGGGGCCGGATCGGCTACGCCGAGTGGGCGGCCGATCCCGACGTGTTCTCAAGCCGAGCCCAACGCTGGAACGCCGCCCGCTAACGGCGGCGCCCGGTGGCTCCCGCTGCTAGCTGCTGGAAAACGCGGGCCGGTACGCCTCGGGCAGCATCTGATCGAGGATCCGCTCCAGCGCCATCGTGTGCGAGCAGGTGTTGGCGTCCCGGAAGAAGTGGCAGTCGCAGTCCCAGCCGTCGGGACCCAGCTCTGCCGTGTGGGTCGTCGAATCGCCGCGTACGTCGCAGCGCAACGACGTCACCTGAAACCGCTCAAGCTGTTCCGCGTAGATCCGCGCCTTCTCAATCTTCGAGATCAGGCTGCTCTGCATCGCTGAACTCCCTCGGAATCCGCCGGCGGGCGTCTCGCCGTATGTCCAAATGTTACAGGTCTATCCGCGCCAGGCGTCGATAGCGCGGGCCATCCGTCAACAGTGTGGAATGCACCAACGCGACCTGCCCCACCGCCGCACGCTGACGCAGCGGCTCGGCCCGATCGACCGCCGCCCGAATCGCCGCCAGATCGTCCGGCGACGCCTGCCGCCGCACCCGCCCCAGCGTCAGGTGCGGCCGAAAGGCGGCCGCATCGGGCTCAATCCCCATCGTCTCGAGCGCCGAGTCCAGCTCCGACCGCAACGCACTCAGTCGCTCCAGGCCGGCGTCGCCGGCAAAGCCGATCCAGATCACGCGCGGCCGCCGACCGCCGAACCTGCCGACCCGGTCGAATTGCAGCTCGAAGCCGCCCGAGCCTTCAAGCGCCGACAGCGACTCGGCGATCTCTGGGGCACGATCGTCCTCCACTTCGCCCAGAAATCGCAGCGTCAGGTGACTCGCCTCGCGGGCGACCCAGCGGATACGCCGCTCAGGGAAGGACGGATCAGCCGCCAGCGTCCTGCCCGCAGACCAGCACGCGTCCAGCGCCAGTGGATCGAGAACGGCCTCGACGAACAGCCGCATTCGTTCCGGCCCTCCTAGCGTGACCACTGTTCCACAGCGCGCCCCAGCGCTCCACAGCGTCCCACGGCGTTGGCTGACGCTCAGTATCGGTAACCGCGATCCCGCATTAGCATTGGCGTGCGATCCTCGCACGCCAATCCAGAGGCTAGATTCCTCACGCGATGACTACTTCGACCGCGACGCCAGCCGACACCAGCACCCTGCTCGATGTCTGCAAGCGCATTCGCCGCCACATCGTCGAGATGACTCACGCCGCCCAGTCGGGACACCCGGGCGGCTCGCTCTCGGCGACCGAGATCTTCGCCGCGCTCTACTTCGGCGGCGTCGCACGTCACGATCCGGCCAACCCCCAGTGGACTCGCCGGGACCGCGTGATCCTCAGCAAGGGCCACGCGACGCCGGTCGTCTACGCGACGCTGGCCGAGGCCGGTTACTTCGACCGCGACCTGATCTCCAGCTTCCGCACGCTGGGGACCGAGCTGCAGGGTCACGTGGTCCGCAACAAGCCGCCCGGCGTCGAGATGTCCGGCGGCGCGCTGGGCATGGGCCTGTCGTTCGCCGTGGGCATCGCCCTCGGGCATCAGCTCGACGGCCTGCCCGACGACGAGGGACAGATCTTCGTCGTGGTCGGCGACGGCGAGCTCAACGAGGGCCAGAACTGGGAGGCGATCATGTCCGCCTCGCACTTCGGCCTGCATCGCATCACGGCGATTCTCGACCGCAACCACTTCCAGAACGACGGACCCGGCGACGAGATCATGCGCATCGACCCGGTCGGCAACAAGTGGGCCGCCTTCGGCTGGGGGGTCCAGCATGTCGACGGCCACGACGTCGAAGCGGTCCGCGACGCGCTGCTCAGCGCCCGCGCCCGCAGCGACGCGCCGCAGGTCGTGATCTGTGAGACCGTCAAGGGACGCGGCGTCTCCTTCATGGCCGAGAACCCCGCCGGCTGGCACGGCAAGGGCCCGTCCGACGAACAGCTCGCTCAGGCGCTCGAAGAGATCGAGGCGGGACTGTCATGACGTCCCCCAGACCTGCCGCGCTGCCCACACCGCCGCCCGCAGCGACCCGCGAGGCCTACGGCCCGGCGCTGGTCAAGCTGGCCGACGCCGGCTGCGACATCGTTGCGCTCGACGCCGACCTCTCCGCCTCGACCGGCGGCAACAAGCTCGCCGCCTCGCACCCCGATCGCTGGTTCACCGTCGGCGCCGCCGAGCAGAACATGATCAGCATCGCCGCCGGCCTGGCTTCGACCGGCAAGACCGTCTACGCCGCGTCCTTCGCCGTCTTCATGCCCGGACACTGCTTCGACCAGATCCGCGTGCAGATCGCCCAGCAGCGGATGAACGTCAAGTTGATCGCCTCGCACGGCGGTATCTCCGTCGGCGAGGACGGCGCTTCCGCCCAGGCGATCGAGGACCTCGCGCTGATGACCTCGTTGCCCGGCATGAACGTGGTCGTGCCCAGCGACGCCGTCGAAGCCGACTGGGCGATCCGCCGCGCCGCCGAAGACGACGAACCCTGGTACATCCGCCTCGGCCGTCCCAAGCTGCCGATCATCCACCTCGACGAGTCGATTTCGCGATTCGATCTCGGACATGCGGAGAACATCCGCGAGGGAGACGATCTCACGTTGATCGCCTGCGGGCTGATGGTCGAGCCCACGATTCGCGCCGCCGACGCGCTGGCGCAGGAAGGCATTGGCGCGCGCGTGCTCAATATGGCCTCGATCAAGCCGCTCGACGAAGAAGAAGTGATCATGGCCGCCCAACAGACCGGCGCCATCGTCTGCGCCGAGGAGCACAACGTGATCGGCGGCCTCGGCTCGGCCGTCGCGCGCACGCTGGCCAGGCACTGTCCCGTGCCCATGGAGCAGGTCGGGATCGAAGACCGCTTCGGCCAGTCCGGCCCCTGGCAGGCGCTGTTGCAGGAGTACGGTCTCACCGCGGAATCGGTCGTGGCCGCCGCCAAACGCGCACTCGCGCGAAAGTGATCAGACTGTCGGCATCTTCAGTCGGCCGCCGCCACTGAATCAGACTCGCCCCGCTCCGCCAACACCGTCTGCGCTCGCTCCATCAGCGCGTCGTGCATGATCTCGAACATCTCTACAGAAGTGCCGAACGCCTTGGTCAGGATCCTGAGTTCTTTGCTGCTGAATTCGACCGTCAAACCATACCTGCCCGATGGTTCCCAGTCGTCGTCCACATCTACTTCTTCCAGTTCCCACATTTCTTCACTGTCGTACAAGGCAATCTCAGCGGCAGCCTCGGCGCGTACAGCCGGCGGAAGTGAGTTCAGCCATTCCTGTTGCGAATCTGCCACTATCGTCTCCTTCTCCACTCAGCGTACTCGCTTCGGTATCGCGGTGACGCTTGGAAGATCGTTACGACTTGCGAATCACCGTTGTCATCCGGCAGGTCGATAATCACCGACAACACCGCCCCGCCAAGCCCGCGACCGACCAGCCGCCACCGGTCTGGCCTGCTCTGCAGCTGACCCGATTCAATAGTCTTGTGACTCCCAGGCTGCCAACGCCAGAGCGGATCTCGTTCGAACACGGCTTGTGCGTCTTCAATGCCCAGGCCGCGAAGCCGGACTTTTGTGGCGACACTGGGACTGATGGTCAGTGTCCCTGTTGGCCGCGGCCGATCCCTAGCCACCGCGCAACCACTCGGCCACTCCAAGCAGGTCCTCGCACCAGACCACGTCGCCGTTGAGACCCGCGGGGCGGGGACGATCGTCTTCCTCCACCAGCACCGCGCTCATCCCGGCCGAGAGCGCGCCCTCGACATCCGACTGGATGTTGTTGCCGATATGCACGCAGTCCCCGGGATCGACGCCCAGATCGCGCGCGGCGTGCTCGAAGATGCCGGGTTCCGGCTTCCAGACCCCGACCTCGCCGGAGATGTAGACGCCGTCGAACTGACCCTCGAGGCCGGCGCCGCGGATCTTCTCCCGCTGCATCAGGCCGTCGTTGAAGTTCGTGATCAGCCCGATCGGTCCATGCCGGCGCGCCGCGGCCAGAGCCTGCGGCCATCCCTCGATCGCCTCGGCTCGATCGCTGCGTTCGTCGCGATAGACCCGGTTCAACCCCGCGAACTCGTCCTCGCTCACGGCAATCTCCTCAACCGCCATGCTGCGCTTCATCCACTCCTCGGCGTGCAGCCAGAGCGGCCACTGCCAGTCGTTTTCTTCCATGATCCCGCCGATCACCATCTCGATCGTGTCGGCGAAGGCCGAGGCGGGCTTGTCGTAGAGGCCGAGTGCGATCAGCCGCTCGCCGACCGCCGTGCGCGCTTCGCGGACGCCGCTCCGCTCGCTGACCAGCGTCCCGTCCAGGTCGAAGAAGACGGCCGCGAAGCGGCCCTGGCTGTTCCCGTCCGTGTGCCCCGTCGTCACTCGTCGTCCTCGAGTTCGTCTTCCATCTCGTCCTGGTAAATCTCCAGCGGCCAGATCGGCCAGTCGAGAAACTGCTCGGGTGGATCCTCGGTCGCGCCCTCGGGATGCTCGACGTCCGGCTCGTGATCGGGCACGTAGGTCTGGAGCGGATTGGCCTTGAACTCGATCCCGTCCTCGTGGGTGACGATGTTGGCCAGCGAATAGCCAATCCAGGCCAGGCAACGGCACTCGAGCCGGAACGAGACGGCGAACCGCCGCCGCATCAACGCCTCTTCGCGGATGAAGTCGTGAAACTCCTCGATCTCCTCCGGCGGCAGCATCACGTCGACATGACCGTCGAACAGCATCTGCAGCGCGTCCGCCGCCTCGGCCTCCTCCGCCGCGTCCTCGATCTCCGGTGTCTCGTCAGTCATCTGCGCCTCCCTCTTCCTGCGAATAGACGCCCACTTCCTGGCCGCGCCAGACGGTGACGATCAGGTCGTCGCGCAACGGATCCGCGGTCAGCGCCCAGCGATCGTCGGCGTCGGCGATTACGTCCTGGATGTCCTCCTCGGCCCACGACTCCGGCACGCAGAGCGTCGCGTAGACCAGCGGCGGCGCGAAGTGCAGATCGATCCGCCCGCGCGAACCGGCCTCGTTCTCGATCACGTAGCACTCCGAGTGCGCCGTTCGGCTCTCGCGTTCGTAGTGAAACATCCGCTCGGCGCCTCGTTTCCTCGAAACTCAGAGCACGTGATACAGGATCAGATGCTCGCCCAGGACATCGTTGGCGAAGTCGTTCTCCACGTCGCGCCAGACCGAGTGAATGTGATTGGCGCCGTTCTGGCGGTTGTCGAACTCGACCAGGAAGTTGCCGCCGTGAATCCGATAGTAATGCGGCTCCCCGCTCTGCACGGGACCGGCCCAGGCAAAGTGCATGCCCTCGCGCCCCGCCGACGCGATCCGCGCCCGCCGATCCTCCGCCAGTTCCGCCGGCGCCTGGTCGACGTAGACGTCGACCAACCGGTCCAGCACCGCCCGCTGATCGTCGTCCAGCTCCGACGACGCCAGACCCTCATAGGCAGGCATCACCGCCCGTGAGGCGTTGAACGTGAGGATGTCCCAGGGCGCTTCCGCATAGATCACGGCGCGTTCCGACTGTTCGCCGTCCAGCGAGGCCATCAGCTCGAAGGCCAGGTCCTCGCGCCGATCAAGAATCCGCAATCCCGCCTGCGGACCCTCCCGCACCTCGGCCGGATTCGTTCCCAGGAACCAGGGCGTCAGCGACAACAACCCGTCGCCCCAGAGCGCATAGTTGAGCGAGATGTGATGCCCTTCGACCCGCCAGCCCCAGGGCTCGGCGTCGCTGCTCGGATCGCCAAAGATCGTCCAGTAGTACAGCTCCGGGTCGCGCCGGAACGTGTGGCGCCCCGCCGCCCGCTCGATCTCGCCCAGCACGATCTCCAGGTCAATGATCCCCACCGCCTGCGAGTAGGCGCGCTCGCTCAATCCGGCCCGCATCAGACCCAGGGCCAGCTCCCGCTGCCCCGGCGTCATGTCGCGCAGCGCCAGACCATGCCGATTGGTCGGCGGGTAGTACCAGAAGATTCGCTCGCCATCCATGAAGTCGTAGATCGTCTGCGACCGCTGCTGCGCATCGAGGCTCTCGGCAAACTCCGCGGCGGTCGCGCGCATGGCCGCGCCGGCGACGGTTGGACTTGGTCGGTCGGGCATGATTCCGTCTCCTGCGATCGCCGCTCAGACCGGCCGAATGTGTCCGTCGCCGCGGATCACCCACTTGTACGAGGTCAGCTCGCGCAGACCCATCGGGCCGCGCGCGTGCAGCTTGCCGGTCGAGATGCCCACTTCCGCGCCCAGCCCGAACTGTCCGCCGTCGGTGAACTGCGTCGAGGCATTGACGTAGACCGCCGCCGCATCGACCTCGCGCAGGAACCGCTGGCCCAGCGCCCCGTCGGCCGTGATCACCGCTTCCGAGTGCCCGCTGCCGTGCTCGGCAATATGCGCTAGCGCGGCATCCGCGCTGTCGACGACGCCGACCGCCGCCGTCAGCGAGAGAAACTCGGTATCGAAATCGTCCGCACCGGCTGGCACCACGCAGGCCGGCGTCCCCGCCAGCAGCGACGCCGCCCGCTCGTCCGCCCGCAACTCCACCGCAGCGGGACCGTTTGCGTCCCAGCGCCGGCCCAGTTCCGCCAGAAACTCCGCCGCCACCGACTCGTGCACCAGCATCACATCCAGCGCGTTGCAGATGCTCACCCGCCGGCGCTTCGCGTTGTCGACCACCGCCAGCGCCATCTCCAGGTCCGCGGCTGCGTCGATGTAGGTGTGACAGATGCCCACGCCGCCGGCGACCACCGCCATCGACGCCTCCCGGCTCACCCGGTTGATCAACGCCTGCCCGCCTCGCGGCACCATCAGGTCGATCAGATCATGCATCGCCAGCAGTTCGCCCACCAGCGCCCGATCCGTGCTGCGCACGAGTTGGATCGCGTCGGCCGGCAACCCGTTGTCGGCCAGCGCGTCGCGGAGCACATCGGCGAGGATGCGGTTGGAGCGCAGCGCCTCGCGCCCGCCGCGCAACACCGCCGCGTTGCCCGATTTCAGGCAGATCGCGCCGATGTCAATCGTCACGTTCGGCCGCGACTCGTAGATCGAGGCGATCACGCCCAGCGGCACCCGCACCCGCTCGATCTCAAGCCCGGACTCCGTCGTCGTCCGGTCAATCGTCTCTCCGACCGGATCCTCCAGCAGGGCGAGCTCCTCCAGCGACACCGCCAGCGCCTCGACCCGCTCCGGCGTCAACCTCAGCCGGTCGATCATCGCCTCGCTCAGATGTCCGCCGGCCTCGGCGACGTCTGCCTCGTTGGCCGCCACGACCTCCGCCGACCGCTCGCGCAGCAGCGCCGCCGCTCTATGCAGCACGGCGTCCTTCTGCTCGCGCGTTGCCCAGCCCAGCGACGGCGACGCGGTCTTGGCCGCCTCCACCTGGGCCCGCAACTCCGCCGATGCATCCACCGCCTGTGCCGTCGTCATGTCGCCCGGTCCTGTTCGCTGTCGTCGCTCTCGATGATCGTAGCCCCCTGCCAGACTCAGCGCCGACGCTGGCGCCCTCCCGCGTTGGGCGGTTCGCCCGAGCCGATAAAGCTGTACTCATCCGACGTCACCCCCAGCCGCTCCTCGAAGCCGTCGATGATCTCGATCCGGCTGCCCTCCCCATCCTCGCCCCGCGCCCGCAACTGGTAGACGCCGCCCAGCGAGTGCTCGGGCTGCGACAGCGAGGACAGCTTGCCCCGCCAGCTCCGCTCGCGTACGTCGCCGTTGCGCGTCGTCTCGATGTCGACGATCGCAAAGCACTCGGTCAGCAGCGAGCCGCCCGTCGTCAACAGGTCCGCCTTGAATTGCCGCCGCCGGCGCATGGTCGTCATCGCGCGCCTCCATCCCGACCCAGCCTAGTCAACCCGCGCTCAGCGCGACCGCTGCGGCGCAAACGTTGCCGCCGTGCGCGGATCCGACCCCACCAGCCGCCGGATCACCACCGGGAAGATCAGGATCGCCAACAGCATCAGCGCCGCCGCCTCGATCACCACCGAGATCACGCCTCCCTGGATCCCGAACCACTCGAACATGAAGAACACCTGCAACCCGGTCACCGGCCCCATCCCGATCACCATCGACAGCACGCCCATCACCCGCCCCCGCATCTCCGGCGGCGTCCGCGTCACCAGCAAGGATGTCTGCATGATCGCAAACGCGGAGAAGCCGAAGCCCATGCAGAACGAGATCAGCATCGACAGCTCGTACCAGGGCGAGAGCACCATCCCCGTCACGCAGCACAGGAACCAGGCGGTGCCCGCGTAGTAGATCCGGCCCGACTGCCCCCAACTGCTCCAGCCCGCGATCGCCAGCGCGCTGACGAACGATCCCGCGCCGACCAGCGCCTCCAGCACGCCGATCCGCAACTTGTCCACGCCCAGCAGCTCCTGGCCGATATCCGGCAGCGCCGCGTTGTAGGCCGGGAAGAGCAGGTTGAAGGCCAGCGTCACCATCAACACGCCCAGCAACAGCTCGCTGCGCCGGATGTAGCTGAAGCCGTCGCGGATGTCCCGCCAGGTCTCCCGCGCGACTTCGCCGAATCCCTCCGCCGCGCCGCTCCGCAGCGGCTTCTGGTAGCTCAGCGTCGAGGCAATCGCGGCCGAGCCGATGAACGCGCAGGCCGTGAACAGGTACGCCCACTCCGCCCCCAGCTTCTGCAGCAGACCGGCGCCGATCAGCGGACCGGGAATCCGCACGATCGAGTCCGTCGACCAGTCCAGACCCACCGCCCGACCCACCTGGTGCGGCGCCACCACGTCCGCGATCATCGCCCGCCGCGTGGGAAACTCCACCGACCAGACGATCCCCGCGATGAAGACGAAGACCAGCAGCGTCCAGAAGTCGATCCCGATCAGCATCACGTACGCCGTCAGCCCGAAGTACATCACCGAGAGGATCAGCAACGAGCCGATCCAGATCTTCTTGCGGTCGAAGCGGTCGGCGATCGCGCCCACGAACATCCCGAACAGCAGCCGCGGCAGCATCCGGATCAGAAAGGCCAGCGCCACGAACCCCGCCGCCTCGGCGAGGTCCCGCGCAAACAGCGTCAGTACCAGCATGTCCAGCCAGCGCACCATGCCCGTGAGCGCACCCGCCGCCCAGACCCGCCGGAAGCCGGGATTGTTTAGCAGCGAAGTCCGCGACGAGGGGAGCCGGTTGCTCACCCGCTCAGGCTATCTCTCGGCCTGAAACTCCCGATCCTCCCGCTTGCCCCGATACACCGTCAGATCGATCGCCCGCCACACCTCCGGCGTCACCCGGAACAGCATCCGCGGCTCCGTCTGCATGTTGGCGAAGAACGCCTCCACCGCCTCGTCGTTCGCCGGATCGCCCCGGCCCACGTACTTCTTCGCCAGCTTGTGCGAGATCGGCCAGATGTCGAACTCCGGCAGCGTGCAGGCCTCGGCCGTGCCGTCGATCTCCACGTGCCGCGCCGGCGGACCCGAATCCTCGATACAGAACGACATCCGCGGATCACGCATGAGCTGCCGGCACCAGATCCGGCTCAGCGTCCCCGTCAGCCAGATCTGCCCCCGCGGCGGATTGCGCAGCGGATGCGCGTCGTCGTCGATCTCCCCGTCCCACAGGAACCAGAGCGGGATCGTGTAGGGCCGCCCGTCCCGCCGCAGCGTCGCCAGTACCCCGCTGTGCGGCTGCTCCATGAACTCCCGCCACGCATCCGCTCTCATTCTCGGCATCTCTAGCTCCTTCGCTCGTGAACTCCGACGTCACTGCCCGGCCTCGAACGACGACAGATCGATGGCGCGCCAGCGGGTCGGGGTCAGCCTGAAATGCAACTGCGTTATTGCGCTGGTCATTTCGAGGTAACGCTCGACCATCTCGTCGTTGGCTGGATCGCCCCGGCCGACGTACTTCTCGACGACGCGGCGCATCAGCGGGTCGTGATCGAACTCGTTCTCCGTCAGGCACTCGACCGGGCCGTCGAGTCCGATGTGCATGGCGGGCGGACCCTCGACGTCGATGCAGAGCGAAGCGCGCGGGTCGCGCTGCAAGTGCTTCGCCCAGGTGCTGGTCGTGCGTCCCGAGAACCAGACGTGGCCGCTGGGCGGATTGGAGACCGGGTCCACGTCGTCCGGCACCTCGCCTTCCCACAGGAACCAGAGCGGAATCGTGTAGGGACTGCCGTCCCGCCGCACGGTCGCCAGCACCGCAGTCGACCGCTGGCCGAGCATTGCTCTCAACGTCTCTGCCGTCATTTCGTACATTGTTCTTTCCTCTTTCGTGCAGACCTATCCGGGGCTAACCCCCTCTCCCTCGGGGAGAGGGGATCGGAGGGGATGTGGTCGTGGCTGTTCTATGGCGTCGACGGCAGACCCAGCAGCTCACGCGCCTCCGACGGCGACGCCACCGGCCGTCCCACCTCGTCGCAGAGGCTGACCGCCTCCTCCAGCAACTCCGTGTTCGTCGGCGTGCGATTGCCCTGGTAGAAGTCCTCCAGCCCCACCCGCAGGTGCCCGCCCCGCTCCAGCGCCAGCCGCGCGAAACCGGAGCCGATGCAGTCCCCGCCCAGGATCGCGACCGACCATTCGAGTCCGGTGCCTTCCAGCATCGAGAGGTAGGCGTCCAGGCAAGGCTCGGTGGGGAACATGCCGAAGCCCAGCGGGCCGCGCTCCGTCCCGCCGAAGTACAGCTTGACCAGCGATCCCTGCGGGACCAGTCCTTGCGCGTGATAGGCCAGCACGACGCGCAGGAAGCCCGGCTCGAAGATCGAGATCGAGGCCCCGCGGCCCATCCGCCGGCAGGTCTCAAACATGTAGCGCGCGTCCCGGTACGTGTTGATGTAGACGTTGTCCGTCGGCGCCGGTAGCCCGTGCTCGTCCGCCGGACCCAGACCCACGCAGCCGGGATCGATCAGCCCCTGCCCCAGCACGCCCGCCTCATGCAGCGCCGGCAGGTGCGAATAACGCACCGCGATCTCCGAGTCGTGCCCGCCCGAGCCCATCGTCGGATACAGGATCGTGTCCGGCCGCTGCGACAGCACCTCCCGCCAGGCGTCGATGTACGGCTGCGGATTGTGCCAGCCCGCCGTCGTCCGCGCGCCCGAGACGATCACCGGATCGTCGTTGTGGTTGTGCACGATCGCCGCCCCCGCATCCACCGCCCGCACCGCGTCCACGGCAATCTCCTCAACCGACCGCGGAGCGTTGGGATTCCGGGACTTCGGCGTCCCCCCATTGATCGCCGCCTCAATCACCACCGGCTTCGACATATCAAACCCTCCAACTCACCCAACAGGCACGCAGTCTACGCCGCTGAGACCGCTCTCCGTCGGCTACGCTGACCCCCATGGCAACGTTCAATCGGATCAACAGACTGCGTTACTTCCGAATTCTGCGCTCGCACATCGGCGAAGAGGACGCGGAAGCGTTCACCGACGCGCTTGAGGATGATCTCGCTCCGCTCGCCACAAAAGACGACTTGCAAACGCTGCGAAACGACATTCGCCACGATCAGCAAACCATGCTGATCTGGGCCACGGGGATTTGGACAGCGCTGTTGGCGGCCGCCGTCGCGATCGCGCAGCTCTTCTAGACACGACGAACCGATCCCCCTTCCGGCTCCCCTGTGTCCCCTGTTCAAGCCAGAGGCAGGCTGCGCGGGGCCCCCGCCCCCTGTTCGCGCCAGGGGCAGGCTGCGCGGGGCCCCCGCCTGCGCGGGGGCGACTTCGTTTGAGGGAGAGGGAGTCTTGTCAGCCGGCGGCGGCGGTTTGGAGGGGTTGCTCGTTGGCTGGGTCGGTGAGTTGGTCGAGGAAGGTGAGGATCTCTTCGGTGGGTTTGCCCTTGAGCTGGGGAAAGAGGGCGATGGCCTCCTGGATTATGGGGTCGAGCAGGGGATCGGGGTCGGTTTGAGCGGTCTCGGGCGGATTTTTTTCCTGTGAGGGGTCTGAGGCGACGATCTCCAGCTCTGGCTGCGGCGAAACCGATTCTGGCTGGACAGTGATGTCAGATTTGGTGCTGGTTTCTGACGGGTTTGTGTCGGTTTCTGCGTCCTCGTAGAGGTCGGGCTGAGCCTCGCGCTCGCCGGCGCGGCGGTGGACGGCCTCGATCGTGCGTCGGGCCTCGCGGATGTAGGCGAGCACCCGGGCGTCGCGGTCGTCGCAGGCCTTGAGGTATTCGGAGATCGTCATGTGCTTGCCGAAGGTCTCCATGATGTTGAACTCGTTGATGCGGGCGGTCTGCTCGCGGATCAGGTGGAGTTGTTCGAGGAGCAGGTCGTCGGCGGCCGGTGCGGCGATGTCGGCCCAGTGGGTCTCGATCAGTTGGAGGTCCGAGCGGACGGTGGCGTGGGAGACTTCGAGTCGCTTGGCGATCTGGCGCTGGGAGTGTCCCTGCATGCTGAGGTGGTGGATGTTGAGGCAGCGCCGGCGTCGTTTGGGTGAGATGTGCATGGGGTTGGCTCCTTCTTGGTCAGACAGATGTTCTGTGCACTATACATGAATGGGTGTTCGGTGTTGTGTCGTGGTTTGCGGAGGGGGACCGGAGGGAGCTTGCCTCCGCCGGGAGAGAGCCTGCCCGTGCTCTCTCGCGCTAGCGGAGCTCCTCGATCATCTCCGCCAGCTCGGCCATTGCCTGCATCTGCTGGTCGGGCGGCACGTCCCAGTTTGGCGTCCGGTAGGCCGGGATCGTCAGCGCGTGATCCAGCCCCGCCTCCTCGTACTGCCCCAGCGTGTCCACGATCTCGTCCCGCGAGCCCCCGACCACGGCCGGGAAGCCCCGCACCGATTCCGTGTCGCCGTCCAGCAGCACCATCGGACCCAGCATCGAGATCTCCAGCTCCGACATCTCCCGCCCGGCCTGCTCCATCTCCTCCTCGACGATCGCCAGCTCCTCGCGGATCTGATCGGGCGTCGAGGTGATCGTGTGGTAGCCGCTGCCGTACCGCGCCACCCGCCGCGCCGCGATCCGGCCTTTGCCGCCCACCCAGATCGGCACGTGCGGCTGCTGGAAGCAGCCTGACAGCCCGCCCAGGTTGTCGAAATCGCGGAAATGTCCCTCGTGCGAGATCGGCTCCCGCTGCACCCCGTGCGTCCAGGCGCTGATCGCGATCGACATCCACTCGTCCGTCATCGCGCCCCGCCGCGTGAACGGCTCGCCCTCCAGCCCCAGCGCCGCGAACTCCTCCTCCATCCAGCCCACTCCGATGCCCAGCAGCACCCGACCCTCCGAGAGCTGGTCGATCGTCGCGATCGCCTGCGCCTGGTACAGCGGGTCGCGGTAGGGAATGATCAGCACCGAGGTGCCAATCTGCACCTCCGACGTGCGGATCGCCACCGCCGACATCACTGCCAGCGGATCCATGATGTCCTGGTGGTAAGCGAAGCCCGCCACGCCTGAGTCGTTGTACGGATAGCGCGACGCAATCCGCGCCGGCATGAAGATGTGGTCGTGTACCCAGACCGAGTCGTAGCCCAGCAGCTCGGCCCGCTCGGCCACGTCGACCACATCGTTGATCCCCCCGTACTTGCCCGCCGTGCCGAAGTTGCCAATCGGGATTCCAAACTTCATGTCGCCGCTCCTTGCTGTTTCTCGTCATTGCCGAGCTTGCCTCGGCAATCTCGATGCAACCGAGACGGTGATCGTGTGTGCGTCGAGATACCCGCGGCAAGCGCGGGTATGACGGAGGTGATTGCTGTCCTGTTCTACGCAAACGCCGGCAGGATCTCGTCCGCCACGAACTGCATGCTGTTCAGCACCCGCTCGACCGTCGTGTCTCCCGTCGGACTGACCATCATCGGCGTCGCGATCAGGTGTTCCACCCCGACCCGGCCGAAGGCCAGCAGGTCCGACGCGATCTGATCCGGCGACCCGTGCAGCAGCGGCCGATCGTCCTCGTCCAGCGCCGTTTCCGACGGCCGCAGGTTCTGCAGCAACTGGATCTCCAGCTCGTCTGGGTCGCGCCGGTCCCGCTCGCAGGCGCGGCGGACGCCCTCGACCTCGTCGGCCATCGCGTCCACCGTCTGGAACGCGGCGTGGTAGCCGTCGCCGTAGCGCGACGCACGCCGCCAGGCATTGATCCCGTTGCCGCCGATCACGATCGGAATCGTGCCGCCGTCCTCCCGCGCCGCCGGCTTGGGATAGGCGCCCACGTTGTGAAACTCGACGAAGTCGCCGTGGAACGAACAGGGCCCGGGATTGGTCCACATCTCGCGCATCGCCCGCAGGTATTCGTTCGTCACCGCACCCCGCCGCCGGTAGTGCACGTCGGGCAGTCCCAGCGCCTCGAACTCCTCGCGCATCCAGCCCACCCCCGCGCCCAGCACGATCCGCCCGCCCGAGATCTGGTCCGCCGCGGCCAGCATCTTGGCCACCACCGCCGGATGCCGATAGGGAATGACCAGCACCGAACAGCCGATCTCGACCGACTGCGTCGCCTCGGCCAGCGCGCACATCACGACCAGCGGATCGAAGCACTGGATCGTCGACGGCGCCGGAAATTCGCCCAGGTCGTTGTAGGGATAGCGCGACTCGATCTGCGTCGGCACCACGATGTGATCGTTCGTCCAGACCGAATCGAAGCCCAGGTCCTCGGCCGCCTGCGCGACATCGATGCAGGCGTTCGGTCCCGACTCGTCATTGAACCCGTTCATGTTGCCCACGGTCACGCCGAAGCGCATGCCGTCCTCCCTCCGCTGTCGAGCGCGGCGCTCGCCGCCGCGCTGTCCGTGAATGGTAGGCGTTCGTGGATAGACTGAACCACGGGACGCAGACGCAGCAGAAAGGCGGGGGCGACGTGTCGCAATGGGCCCGAGGCGACGGTTCAACCGAGGCGGAGCGCCCCGCGCCGCCGGTCGCGCCGTCTCCGGCGCCGGCCGTCGCCCTGGCCGATCCCGAGCCGCTGCCCGCGCTGGACCTGCCGCAGGACTCGCCGCTGGCCGCGCTGCGCGCCGAGATCGGCCGCGTGATCGTCGGCCAGGACGGCCTCGTCACACGATTGCTCGTCGCGCTGCTCTGCGACGGACATTGCCTGGTCGAAGGCGTGCCCGGGCTGGCCAAGTCGCTCACCGTCTCGACCCTGGCACGCTGCCTGCATGCCTCCTACACCCGCCTGCAGTTCACGCCCGACCTGCTGCCAGCCGACCTGACCGGCTCCGAGATTTACAACGCCGCCGAATCGCGCTTCGAAGTCCGCCAGGGGCCGATCTTCACCAACGTCCTGCTGGCCGACGAGATCAACCGCGCTCCGGCCAAGGTCCAGTCGGCCCTGCTCGAGGCGATGCAGGAGCGCCACGTTTCGATCGGCGGCCAGACCTTCCCCCTGCCCGCCCCCTTCCTCGTCCTCGCCACGCAGAATCCGATCGAGCAGGAGGGCACCTACCCCTTGCCCGAGGCCCAGCTCGACCGCTTCATGCTCAACGTCCGGGTCAGCTATCCCGGCGAACTGGACGAGCGCGAGGTCCTCGACCGCACCCTCGCCGGCGACGCCGCGGCGGTCGCGCCGGTGATGCAACTGGACGACGTCCTCCAGGCCCGCGCGGCCGTCGCCGAGGTGCGCGTCGAGCCCCGCCTGCGCGACTACATCGTGCAGCTCGTGCGCTCAACCCGCGCGCCCGGCCGAATGGTCGAGGAGCTCTCCGCCTACGTCGAGTTCGGCGCCTCGCCCCGCGCGACCACTGCGCTGGCGATGGGCGCGCGGGCGCTGGCCTGGCTCTCCAGCCGCGACTACGCCACGCCCGACGACGTCAAGGCCATCGCCCTGGACGCGCTCCGCCACAGGATCGTCATGAGTTACGAGGCGGAGGCCGACGAGGTCTCGGCCGACGACGTGATCGCGCAACTGCTCACGGCGCTGCCGGTGCCCTGATCCGGGGTTGGACTGGTCTGGCCATGCCCTCAGCGCCGCGCCCCAGCTCTCGCCTCAGCCGCGTCCGCGAGTGGATCGCGCCGCCCGCGCCCCCGCCTGCCGCCGAGCCGCCCACGCTGGACGATGTGCGCACACAGGTCCGGCAGATCGAAATCCGCGCCCGCCGAGCGCTGCGCGACGCGCTAGCCGGCGAGTACCGCACCGCGTTTCGCGGCCGCGGCCTCGAATTCGCCGAGCTGCAACCCTACAACCCGGGCGACGATGTCCGCGCCATCGACTGGAAGGCCACCGCCCGACTGCGCACGCCGGTCGTCCGCCGCTACGTCGAGGAACGCGAGCAGACCATCCTGCTGCTGGTCGACGTCTCGGGCTCGATGGCCTACGCCGCCTCGGGCGCGTCGGTGCGCGACCGCGCGGTCGAGATCGCAGGCGCATTGGGACTGGCGGCGGCGTCCGCCAACGACCTGGTCGGCGCCGCCGCGTTCGGGACCGACGTCGTGCTCTCCGTGCCCCCGGACAAGGGATCGAGCCACGTGCTGCGCATTCTCCGCGACCTGCTCAGGCTGCCCACCGGCGGCCGTACCGAACTCGCCCGCGCCCTGCGCTACGCCGGCCGCGTGATGCGCAAGCGCGGCGTCGTCATCGTGATCTCCGACTTCGTCGCCACTCACCCCGATCACCTCTGGGAGCCGGCGTTGGCGCGGCTCGCGAGACGCCACGATGTCGTCGCCGTCTGCCTGCGCGATCGCCGCGAAGTCGCCCTGGCCTCGGCCAACGCGGAAGGACTCGTCCTCTGGGGCGGTTCCGAGCGCGGCGACACGGTGCTGGCCGACCTGGAGACCGCCCAGCGCCAGGAAATCGCCCTGCGCGCCGAGCAGCACGCGATGCTGCAGCGGCTGCGTCACTGCGGCTGCGACGCGGTCCTGATCGGCACCGACGACGACTGGCTGCCCATCCTGATCGGCCTGTTCCGCCAACGCCGGAGCCGGCAATGACGCGGTTCAAGATGGCCGCAGCCGTTGCCGCGCTGCTGCTCGGCCTCTCCGCCGTGCTCGCGCAGGAGCCCGCCGCGGAAGTCGAGGTCGATCCGTTCGTCGGCCTCACGGTCGGTGATCCGGTCGCCGTGCGCGTCACGATCACCCATGCCCCCGGCGACGCGATCGCGATGGACGCGTCGCTGGTCGAAATGGGCGCGATGGAGCCGTCCGCGCCGCTGATCACGGAGGTCAACGAAACGCAGACGCTCGTCGTCTTCCACACCCGCGCCTTCACGACCGGCTCGTTCGAGGTCGACCTGCCGTCCATACCGATTCGCCGCGCCGACGGCGGGCTCGACGCGGTTACCCTCGATCCGGTCCTGATCTCCGTGGTCTCGGTGCTGACCGGCGACGCACAAGCGAGACCCAATACCGCTCCCGATCTGCTCGAATCCGAGGGCCGCAGCTTCACGCCCTGGATCGTCGCCATCATCGGCATCGGTCTCGGCTTCGTCGCGGCGCGAGTGGCGCGTCAGTGGACGCGCAGATCCACCGTCCCGGCGTCCGAGCCGGCGGCGGTGTCGGGACCAGGCCCGGCGGTCTCGTTTGAGATGGACGGCTCGCTGGAGGCGGCCGAGCAGTGCCGGCGGCTCGCCACCTCGGTGCGCGCCCGCCTGGGCCGCGACTGGTCCCTGCCCGCGACCGCGCTGACCGCGTCGGAGATCGGTCCGGCGCTCTCGGCAGCCGGCGCGCCCGGCGTCGTGGCGCTCCGCGCGACGCGGCTGCTGGAGGCCTGCGACCGGGTGCAGTTCGGCGGAGAGCGCCCCACGCCGGAGCGGCTGCAGGGCTACCTGCAGCTCGCCGAAGCGATCTGGGAGGACGGCCCGTCCTCGTGAGACTCGACGACCCCGCTCTGCTGGCGCTGCTCTTCCTGCTGATTCCCTACGCCTGGCTGCTGCGCCGCGAGGCGCGGCTGCCGCAGCCCCGATATCTGCTGCCGCAGCTCTTCGGCGCGCCGCCCGCCGCCGGACCGGGCAGCCGGCGGCTGCGGGCGCTGCCCTTCCTCGGCCTGTTGCGCGTGCTCGCACTGGTGCTGATCGTGATCGCCGTCGCGCGGCCCCAGGCGACGACCGTCGAAGCGATCCGCCCGGCCGAGGGGATCGACATCGTGCTCGTGATTGACGCCTCGTCGTCGATGGCGATCACGCGCATCTCCAGCGACGAATCGCGGATGGAAGCCGCGCGCCGCGTGGCTCGCGACTTCGTCGCCGAGCGCGAGGCGAGCGGTTCCGACCGCATCGGTCTGGTCATGTTCCAGCGCCGCGCGCTGGTATTGAGCCCGCTCACGCTGGACCTCGACGCGATCGACGCGATGATCGACGTCTCCGTGCGCAGCGGCCTGATTCCCGACGGCACCGCGCTGGGCGTCGCCACGATGGAGGCGATCGATCTGCTGCGCGGGTCCGACGCCGCCTCGCGCATCGTCGTGGTGCTGACCGACGGCGAGAACAACGTGCCCGACATCACCCCCAACCAGGCGGCGGCGGTCGCCCGTGCCGTGGGCGTCCGGCTCTACACGATCGGCCTGCCCTCGCAGGCGCGGCAGGTCGGCGTCGACCTGAACGAACTGACCCTGATCTACATGGCCGACGAGACCGGCGGCGTCTACTTCCGCGCCACCGACCCCGGAGAGCTGGCCGACGCATACCAATCGATTTCCGACCTCGAGCGTGAACGGGTGGGCGACGAGCTCTTTCTGACAACGAGCGAGCTGGGCCCCTGGTTGCTGCTGGCGGCGGGTCTACTGATCGTGCTCGAACTGGCCCTGCGCTCGACCCGTTGGCGGAGGCTGCCCTGATGGCTCTGGGATCACCTGCGATGCTGGCCTTGCTCGCCCTGATTCCCGCCGCCGCGGTCGCCTGGTGGTGGCTCTGGCGAGCGCGCAGGCTGCACCGAACCGCGGTCGGCGCCGCTGTCGAGGGCAGCAGAGCCGGTGCGGCGCTGTCGCGCCTGCTGCTGGTGCTGGCGCTGGTCCTGATCGGCGTCGCGGCGGCGCGGCCGATGTGGAATCCGGGCGAACAGACGCTCGGCCTGCCCGATGTCTCGCTCGTGGTCGCCCTCGATGTCTCCCTCAGCATGTCCGCCGAGGACGTCGCCGAGGGACAGGGCCAGCCGGTCAACCGCTTGAGCGCGGCCAAGGCGGAGATTCGCCGCCTGATCGACGGCCGCCGCGGCGACCGGATCGGGCTCGTGATCTTCGCCGGCGACGCCTTCCTGCGCTTTCCCCTGACCCGCGATCACGAGGCCGCGCTGGAAGTGCTGGAGGCGCTGCAACCCGGCGAGGCGTTGGTCCCGCCCGGCAGCGGCATGGGCCGCGCCATCGAACTCGCGACCGCCGCCATCCTGCGCGGAGCCGACGACGACACCCGCGTCAACGGCGCGATCGCGCTGGTCACGGACGGAGAAGAACATGACCGGGGCACAGGCAGCGACGCGGTCGAAGCGGCGCAGGCGGCGCGAGACCTGGGCTTGCAGGTGTTCGCCGTTGGCGTCGGTTCGGAGCGCGGAGCGAACATCGCCCTGCCCCGGTCGGGGGCCCTGAAGATCGATCCGCGCAGCGGCGAGCCGATCGTGACCAGGCTCGACGCCGAGCGCTTGCGCGCCCTCGCCGAGGCCGGTGGGGGCCGCTACATCGAACTGGCCTCACCCGGCGCGATGTCGAGCATGAACGCGGACCTGGCCGCCTTCGACCTGATCCGCGAGGCGGTCGTCGTAGAGGCGTCCCTGGACGAGCAGTTCCAGTGGTTCGCCGGCGCGGCCGCGCTGGCGCTGGTCCTAGCAGCAGCGGCTCGCGTGTTCGGCTGGACGCTGGGACGACGCCGAGGCCTCGTGTCGCTGGGCGCGCTGGTCGCGGCGCTCACGCTGGTGGGAGGCTGTGCCGGTCCGGGCGTGGAGCAGGCCAATCGCGAGGGCGTCATCCACTACGTGGCGGGCGAGTACCGCGAGGCGCTCGAAGACTGGCGCGAGGCGCAGCGTCTCGCCCGCCGCACGGATGCCGGCGTCGACCCGCGCCTGCACCTCAACGCGGGACGCGCGCTGCACCGCCTGGGCGAGTTGGACCGCGCGGAGACGGAGTCGCTCGCGGCGCTGCGCTCGGAGGATGCCGGCGTCCGCGCGCTGGCCTGGTTACACACGGGCAATCACCGCTGGGCCAATGACGATCTGCTCGGCGCCCGGGCCGCCTTCATCGAATCCCTCCGCGAGTCGTCCTCGCTGCTCGACGCCAAGGTCAACCTCGAACTGGTCAACTCCATCCTCGAATCGCTGGAGCAGGACGGCACTGAGGACTCGGACGACGCCGGTGACGAGCCCGAGACTTCAGGCCAGTCAGGCCAGTCGGCGACGCCGGAGCGGACGGAACAGGCGCAATCCGAGCCCGAGAGCTCCGAAGCAGCGACCGACGCGCAGGGACAGGGCGCTCCGACGGCACTGCCCGGGCAAGCCGGCGGAGGTCCGCCGACTGCGCCCACGTTCGCCGAGGAGGAATCGCTGACCGAGCGCCGCGAGCAGGCGTTGCAAGAGCTCCAGGCCGCGCTGGACGACCTGCCGCTCGAAGACGCCAGCCTCGATCAGGCACTGGCCGTGCTCGACGCGTTTCGCGCGGTGCCCGGCGAGCCGCTCGCGGCCGGGCGGCTCAACCTCGGAGAGCAAGGTCTGGACTGGTAACCGGCGGGCTCAGTCGCCGGCAGGCGCCGGCGCCGATTCCATTTCGTCGTCCGCCGCCGCGGGTCGCGCCGGAATTCGCAAGGCGGATCGAATCAGGCCGGCGCGCAGGCGCTTCCAGATCTCGATCGTCTCTGCGCGCTCCACATCGCTCAGCGACTTGCGGCCGAAGCGCGTCGCCGTGTAGCGATTGGCGAGGTCGAGCGCGAGGTCGCCGAGCCCCAGCGCGCCGTCGATCGCGCGGGCATGTTCCTGCGGCGTCGTCGACGGTTCGGCGCGCACGCCGATCCAGCGGGCCAGTCGCGAGGCCGAGACCCAGAGTCGCGCGGTCGGCTCGAGGCCGCGCAGCGACAGCCGCCAGATCAACCAGATGAGCAGCAGGGCTCCCACGAAGACGGCCGCGCCGATCGTCGGGCCCAGCCAGATCCACTTGCTCGGACCCTCGCTCAGCGCTCCGCCTTCGCCGGGAATCGTGCCTGCCGCCAGGTATTGCAGGATGTCGGTCAGTTCGACATCGGTCAGCGGTCCGCCGCCGACGCCGGGACGCAGGTCGAAGCGCGGCGTGGTCAGCCGTTGCGCCGCGATCCGCCGCACGCCTGCGCCGCCGCCCGCGATCGAGGCCAGCGCCTCGTCGGCCGAAGTGCTGGGGGTCGGGTCGAAGTCGACCCAGCCGTAGTTGGGGAAGTAGACCTCGACCCAGGCGTAGGAATCGTGGCCGCGCACGATGTAGTTCTGCGTCCGGTCGTCAAAGTTGTTGCCGCTCAGGACAAAGCCCGTCGCGATCCTCGCCGGCACGCCGGCGACGCGCAAGAGGATCGCCATCGAGGAGGCGTGGTAGTCGTAGTAGCCGCCGATCGGACGGCCATCCTCCCAGTTCTCGAACAGGAACCAGTAGACCGCGTCCGACTTGGCCGGCGGCAGTTCAATCTCGGTGGTCAAGGGATACAGCGGGACCGGTTCGCCGTCCTCGTTGCGAATGATGCGACCCTCTTCGTCGACCGCCGGCGCCGAGCGCAGGTATGTCTCGACGGCCGCGGCGATCGCATACGGGTTGTAGCCGCCGTCGGCGCGCTCGGGGTCGGGCCCCAGGTTGAAACTGCCGGCGATGGTGGCTACCAGGCTGTCGAGATTGGCCCGCTCTTCCTCGTCGTAGTCCGGCAGTTGCAGGAACGTCTCGGTCACCCACAGCGGATAGTCGTCGCCGGCGCCGGACAGCGCCTCTTCGTTCGCTCCCGAGACCGTGCCCGTGATCTGGTAGGTGAACCCGGCCCGCACTCGTCGCTGCAGCGGGCGCAGCGAGAGCACGTCGGTCTCCTCCGGGTTGGAGCGCAGCAGCAGACCGACCGGCAGACCGCTGGTCGAGTCGACATCGACCTCGATCAGCGAGTACTGCGTCGGCACGTACGTCGCCACTTCGTCGGCCGAGGGTGACTCGATGTCGTCGTCGGGATCGGCGTTGCCGGCGGCGATCCGGTCGGCGATCGCGCTCAGGGCCGGCTCCAGGTCGGTCCCGGCAAAGCGCGAGGTGTCGGAAAAGTCAATCTCGAAGTCGACCGAGGCCAGCGTGTCCACCCGAGTGTCCTTGTTGGCCAGCACCGGCGCGCCGAACGAGAAGAGCACGGCCGGCGATCGCTCGACGGAAATCTGGGCGGCGACCGGGCGTCGGTCGATGTAATCGGAGGCGATCACTCCGCCGCCGTCCTCGAGCGAGGTGTCGTCGGTCGGTTTCGTGCCGCTGATCGGCTCCAGTTCGGGCACGGTCCTGGAGACCGACGGTGACTGGCGCCAGCCGCGCCCGGTGTACTCGTCGTAGGCAGCGCCGCGTAACAGTCCCGGCTCTGTGGCGGCTGCGCGCATGACGATCGCGTCGCCCGGATCGATGTCGCCCTGCATGACGAGGAAATCGTCGAACGAGTGGACCGGCACGCCGCGGCGCGAATCGATCCCGCTGAAGAGCCGGCGGAAGTCGTCGTTGAGGCCCTCAAACGGCTCGGCGATCGCCGCCCAGGCATCTTCCAGCGCCTGCGATTCGTCGGGCCTGGGCAGCACCCGGGACAGTGTGAGCAGCAGCACGATGGCCATGAACGTCGCGCCGAGGAAGGAGAGCGAGATCCAGTCCGGGTAGGCCGAGCCCTGCACCCGCCAGCGGTCCATGCGCCGCAACAGCGAGGCGCGCATCAGCAGCAGCATCGCGCCGGTCAGGAAAAAGCCGTAGGAGAGATTCCACTGGCGGTCGGAGAGATAGGAGACGTTGACGGCGAGCAGCGCGCCGAGCAGGATCATCGCGATCCACGGGTTCCGCCAGCGCGCCACTGCGTAGGCCCCGAGGAACGAGGCGACAAAGACGAACACGTCGGTAAAGAAGACGAAGGGCAGGTTGTCCGTCGTCAGCCCGGAGCTGAACGCCTGATTGAACCAGTCCTGGAAGCGGAAGCCGAAGTCGGTGAATCGATCCCAGAACAGCGGCTGTCCGCCCAGCGTCTCGAGCTGGGTGATCTGGGCCATGATGATCAGTCCGCCGACCAGGAAGCCGATTAGCAGCGCCAGACTGAAGCGAATCCGCCGAACCCGTCCCACGATCAGCGCCAGCAGCACGCCGGCGGTCGCCGTGACGCGCAGGTCGGGCATGTCGTCGACCCAGTTGGCGACGTAGATGCTGTTGGCGGTGGAGAGCGCGACGAGCAGCAGGATGCCGAAGGTGATCGTCGCTTCCATCAGCCGCTGCGTCCTGGAGAAGGAGCGCGCTTCGCCCGAGACGACGAGGGTCTCGGTCGAGCTCCTTCTGGCGAAGAAGCTGCGCTCGGCCTCGGCCGCCAGCGTGGCCGGCGCGTCGGGCTGCTCGGTCGGGTTCTGCTGCGGCGGGCGGTTCATTGCAGGGCCGCCTCGTCGTCGGGGGCGGCCGCGTACCCGGCATCGCCCCCTCGGGTCGCCGCGCCCACTTCTTCCAGGTCCATCTGCGCGGTCGCGGCGGCGCCGTCGGCGCCGTTGGCTGCGCCGGCGGACATGGCAGCGGCCGACGCCGCCGCGCCGCTCATCATCGGCCCGCCCGGAATCTGTCCGACCATCACCGCCGGGATGTAGTCGCCCTGGCGAATCACGTTGACCTGGACACCCAGGGCGCGAAGCTCAGCCGCCGTGCCGGCGGCGCCGGCGCGTCCGCCCCACGACTCGAGATCGAGCAGCGCGACCGCGACCTTCACGCCGCGATGAGTCAGGGTGCGGATCGCCCCCTGCCAGCGCGGATCGGTCGACGCCGTGACCACGATCACGGTCGTATGGCGGCCCCAGCGCCGCGACTGTTGATAGAGGATCGAGGCGACCGGCACGGTTCCGACCGGTTGAGCGACGGCCAGCGATTCGAGTATGCGGCCGAAGTGCTGGGAACCGCGATCCGGCTCGATCACGTCCAGACGCTCACCGAACATCATCAGCCCGACAGAGCGGTTCTGGTTGATGAACAGCCGCACGACCGAGGCCGCCACGGTCACGGCCGTCTCGATCGTCGCATCGTCGCCGCTGCCGATGTGATCCTGGCTGGAGAGGTCGAGGATCACCCACAGGTGCGAGGCCGGGTCGAGCTCGAACGTCTTGACCTTGAGCGAACCGGTGCGCAGGCTGCTCTTCCAGTGAATGCGGTTGACCGAGTCGCCCGCCTCGTAGTCGCGGATGCCCGAAGCGTTCGGAGTGACATAATGCGTGCGCCGGCGGAAGCGCCCCTCGCCGGGCAGATTGGCCGGCGGCGCGGAGTAGCGGGGCAGCTCCAGCGCGCGCGGATAGACGACCAACCCGCGTCGATGCCCGAAGCGCAGCTCGCGGCTGAAGATGTCGAACGGGTCCGAGCTGCGCACCGTGATCGGGCCCAGGTTGAAGACCCCTCGGCGGTGACAGGTGGTCTGCACGCGCCAATTGCGATGGCTGCTGCGGGAGAGCGACGTGACGAACTGCGCCGTGTGTCCCGGCAGGTCGGACTCCTCAGCCACTTCCAGCCAGAGCTTGGGGATGGCGGAGTCGTTGATCACCTCAAAGCGCTCGATGATCGACTCGCCGGCCTGCACCCGATCGCGTGACCGCGACATGCGCACGCGAACGCCCTGTCCCGACGACCAGGTCCAGAGCGCGGCCAGGGCGAGACCGAAGAGCAGCGTGTAGCCCAGCCGCTGCGGCAACCAGTAGTTCGAGGCGAAGCCGACGGCGAACGCAACAATCGTCAGCGTGACGACGATGCTCAGCGAGCGCCGGGTACCGAAGGTCGCGCGCCAGGCGCGACGGAAGGGTCTGGCGATGGCTGCGCCGAGGCCGCGCACGGTCCGTTCCGATCTGCAAGCCGCCTACGGGGTTCGGACTCCGACGCAGGATAGGCAGGTCATGATGCCGCGCGGGCGCCCGGCACCGGCACGCGATCCAGCACGTCGTCGATCACCGTGCGCGCGTCCTGATTGCGCACCTGCGCCGAGGGGCTGAGGATGATCCGGTGCCCGAGCGCCGCATGGGCCAGGGTCTTGATGTCGTCGGGAATCACATAGTCGCGGCCGAAGAGCAGCGCCGAAGCCTGGGCGCAGCGGAACAGCGCCAGCGAGCCGCGCGGCGACGCGCCCAGGTAGACCGCCTCGTGCGAGCGGGTCGCCGCGACCAGTTGCACGGCGTACTGCTTGAGTTGCGGGTCCACCCAGATATCGCGGGCGACCCGGTGAATCTCGCGGACTTCCTCAGGCGAGGTGACCGGGCTGAGCGACTGGATCGGGTGCTGCTGCTGCTGGCCCTCAAGCACCGCGACCTCGTCGTTGGCGTCGGGATAGCCCAGGTGAATGCGCAGCAGGAAGCGGTCGAGCTGCGCCTCGGGCAGCGGGAAGGTGCCCTCGTACTCGACCGGGTTCTGGGTCGCCATGACCATGAACGGCGGCGGCAACTGCCGTGTCACGCCGTCGGCCGTAACCTGACGCTCTTCCATCGCCTCCAGCAATGCCGACTGGGTCTTGGGCGTGGCCCGGTTGATCTCGTCGGCGAGCACGATCTGGGAGTAGATCGGACCCTGGCGCCACTCAAAGTCCTGGGTCTTCTGGTTGTAGACCGAGACGCCGGTAACGTCCGAGGGCAGCAGGTCGGGCGTGAACTGGATGCGATTGAAGGTGCAGCCGGTCGAGACAGCGAGGGCCCGCGCCAGCATCGTCTTGCCGGTGCCGGGTACGTCCTCGATCAGCAAGTGACCGTCGGCGACGAGCGCGATTACCGCTTGCCTGACCTCAGGGGTCTTGCCAAGAATCACCCGTTCGACGTTGGCGACGACGCTCAGCAACACGGTTCGGGGATCGTCCATCGCGAAGCTCTCCGCTAACTGTCCGCCCGGCGATTGGCGCAATTGCAGTGAGCGTACCCGATGTGTGTAAAGTGGATTGGTCGAGATGCTGGATTCGGCTGATCCCGAGCGAATTGTGACCGGTCCGGTACGACTCAGCCGGCGCACGCTGCTGCGTGTCTTCGTCGGCGTCGGCGCCGGGCTATTGCTCACGGCTTGCGGCGACGACGATCTCGATCCCTTTGCGACCGGCCGCCAGGTCGCGCCTCCTCCCGCCTCGGACCCACCCGACGGCGCGGACACGCCGGTAGCCCAGGCACAGGCCGACCAGCAGGACGGCGGGCAAGCGCAGGCGCAGGCGGCTCAGGAACAGATCGTCGTCGCGCAGGAGATTGCCGAGCCGCAGGTCTACGTCATGCCCAGCCCGATCTCCCAGGGAGAGACGGTGCTGGTCGTGGTCGAAGCGCCCGGCGCCGAGACTGCCTCGCTCTGGTGGCAGGGCCAGACCTTCTCGCTGCTGCGCAGCGAGGACCGCTTCGTGGGATTCTTCGGCATCGACGCCAACGCCCAGGTCGGTCCACAGGCGCTGGGCATCTCGGTCTGGGGCCCGCGCGGCGAACAACTGCTCTGGCAGGAGACCGTGATCGAGATCGTGGCCTACGAGTGGACGATCGACAACATCCAGATCGACGGCCCGAACGCCGCCCTGCTGGATCCGTCGGTGCGCCGCGCCGACGAGTCCGCGCGACGGCCCTTCCAGACGACGTTGTCGCCGGAACTGCACTGGCTGGGCGTGTTCAATCCTCCCGCCGACGGCCAGATCACGGCGCTCTACGGCGAGCAGCGATCGTTCAACGGCGGCCCGATCTCCGAGTACCACACGGGGATGGACTTTGGCGGCGAGACCGGAGCGGCGATCAAGGCGGCCAACAGCGGCGTTGTCAGTTGGGCCGGCCGCACGCGGCGGCGGGGCAACGGGATCATCGTCGATCACGGGGCCGGCATCTTCACCGGCTACTACCACCTCTCGGAGGTCTTGCAAACCTCGGGCACGGTCGTGGAGCAGGGCGATCTGATCGGGCGGATGGGCGCCACCGGACTGGCCACCGGGCCGCACCTGCATTGGGAGGTCGTCGTACGTGGAGTGACCGTCAATCCGCTCCCCTGGATCCGGTTGCTGGAGTATCCCGACCCGTTCCAGGACCTCAACCCGGCCAACGCGCTGAAGTCGACCAACCTCGCCCGCAGCTAGGACCTGGCCGCTTCCTGGGTCAGCGCCAGCGCGACGATGGCGGCGGTCTCGGCACGCAACGGTCGGTTGCCGAGCGAAATTGGCAGCCAGCCATGGGCCCGGGCCAGGCCGGCCTCTTCGGGCGTGTAGCCGCCCTCCGGTCCGATCAGCAGATGCACCCGATCGGGCGGCGGCTGGCCGCGGTCTCGGCGGCGCTGGAAGACCGGCAAGATTCGCTGGTCCGGTTCGAGCGCCGAGGCCAACAGGCGCAGCGAGTTCGGCTCGGGTTCCTCCTGGATCAGGTCGATGACCTCCACGGGCGGATAGATTGTCGGCCGATATTCGCGCCGGCATTGTTCGGCCGCCTCGGTTGCGAGCCGTCGCCAGCGATGCAGCCGCTGGTTCGCGTCGCCCTTGATCAGGGCCCGCTGCGACCAGACCGGCCGAATCTCGTCGACGCCCAGCTCGGTCGCCTTCTCGATCATGAAGTCGTAGCGCTGCGGTCGGATCAGCGAGGCCGAAATCACGATCCGCGGCGGCGGCAGCTCACGCAGCGGCCGGCACTGGACCACCCTGCAGATCACTTCGTCGCGGGTCACGCGTTCCACTTCCGCGTGATAGAGCCGATCGCTGGGCGGATGGACCAACTCCAGCGGGTCGTCGCGGCGGATTCGCATCACTCGCTTGAGCCGGTTGGCCTTGCCGCTGGTGATGATGATGGTGTCGCCCTCGACACGGGCCGACTCGTCCAGGAAGTAGCGGGGCACGAGTCCGGAGGCAACGGACTCTCCGGCGCTTGCGTCTTCGTCGTGCTGGGTCATGCCGCCTCCCCTCCCCTGGCCAGCGCTAGACTCCGTTGGGACACGCACAATAGCGGATTCTGACCAGATTGGACGACGAGTCATGGAGCTTGGGTTACAGGGCAAGGTGGCGATTGTCACCGGAGGATCAGAAGGCATCGGGCGAGCGACGGCGGTGGTCCTGGCGAGGGAAGGCGCGTCGGTGGTGATTGGCGCGCGGCGTCAGGCTCCGCTGGATGAAGCCCGCGCCGAGGTCGAGGCAGCCGGCGGCGAGTGCGCCGCCGTATCAATGGACGTCACCTCAGACGGCGACTGCGCCCGACTGGTCGACACAGCCGTGGAGCGATTCGGCGGCGTCGACATCCTGATCAACAATGCCGGCCAATCATCCTCGGGCCGGATCGAGTCGCACGAGATCGAGACCTGGGCGGTCGACCTGGACCTCAAGCTCTACGGCGCGATCCGCCTGGCCAAGCTCTGCATCCCGCTGATGCGCGAGCGCGGGGGCGGGCGGATTATCAACCTGCTCAACATCGGCTCCAAGACGCCGGGCGCAGGCTCGATGCCCACGGCGGCCTCGCGCGCCGCCGGACTGGCGATGAGCAAGGCGCTGAGCAAGGAAGTCGCCGCCGATCAGATCCTGGTCAATGCAGCCTGTATCGGGTCGGTCGAGTCGGCCCAGTGGCACGGCTTTCACGAGCAGCGCATGCCCGACGCGACCTATGAGGAATTTCTCGAAACGGTCGGTCAGGGCATTCCGGTCAAGCGGATCGGCACGTCGGAGGAGGCGGCCAACATGCTCGTCTTCCTCGCCTCCGATGCGGCCAGCTTCATCAGCGGCTGCGCGATCAACATCGACGGCGGCGCGTCCGCCGCCTGGTAAGGGCGAATTGGCGCTAGCGGTCAGCGCTCTCCAGCAGCATCGCGCGCCACTCGTCCTCCCGCTCGACCGCGAGCAGCTCCAGTCCGACGCCTGCCAGAGTCTCGCCGACCTCATCCAGGCGCGTCTCGATCAGTCCGCTGACGATCAAGCGGCCCCGGGGCTGCAGCGCCGTCGCCAGGTCGGCAGCCAGGTACTGCAGGATGTCGGCCGTGAGGTTGGCCGTAATCAGGTCAAAGGTCTCGGTTCCGGGGATGGAGGCCTCGCGCACCTCGATGCGATCGGCTGCCTGATTCTGCCTCGCGGTCTGTCGTGCGGCGTCGACGGCGAGCGGATCGATGTCGGTCGCGACAACGGTTGCGGCGCCCAGCCGCGCCGCCGCGACCGCAAGGATGCCGCTGCCCGTACCAACGTCGAGCACCCGCTCGCCGCCGGCGATCTGCTGTCCCAGCAGGCGCAGGCAGAGCCTGGTCGACTGATGCTGGCCGGTGCCGAAGGCCAGACCGGGAACGAGGTCGATCACGACTTCGCCGGGCTTCGCGTCGTGGGCGATGTGCGGCGGACGGACGACGATCGGCCGCGCGCCGGGAATGCGCACCAAACTGAAGTGATCGTGCCACGCGGTGCGCCAGTCCCGCTCGGGCATGCGCCTCAGGGCGATCTCCGGCTCAGGATCGACCAAGTCGGCCAGCGCCGCCCGGAGCAGCGCTTCCGTCGCGGCCCACTGCTCGGGATTGAGGTAGGCGGCGACTTCAGCCTGGTCGCTACGGTGGTCGTAGCCGGGCCAGGGCTCTTCGTGCGGCTCGTCGAGCACGTACTCGATGCTCGAGTGGCGGACGCCGGCCAGCTCCCAGGCGGCGACGGCCAGTTCGGCCTGAGCCGAGGGGAGGCAGACAGCGGCTCTGAGTAGTTTCGACGACCGGCTAATTGGTGAACGCTCCGCGGATGCGCGAGAAGACGCCGTTGTCGTCTCCCCCGCCGTGGGTCGGGATGTCGAGTTCCTCGGCGAGTTGTTCGAACAGCTCGCGCTGCCTGCCGGTCAGCTTGGTCGGCGTTTCGACCACGACATGGACGCGCAAGTCGCCACGACCGCGGCCGCGCAGATGGGGCACGCCCTGTCCGCGCAGGCGGAACTCGTGACCGTGCTGGGTTCCGGCCGGGACGTTGAGCGGCTGGTCGTGGCCGTCGATGCCGGGGATGTCGACTTCGTCGCCCAGCGCCGCCTGGGCGACGTTCAGGTGCAGCGGCAGGATCAGGTCGTTGCCGTCGCGCAGGAACATCTCGTGCGGTTTGACGTTGATATCGACGTAGAGGTTGCCGGCCGGGCCGCCGCGCAATCCGGCGTCGCCCTCGCCCGAGAGCCGCATCTGCGCGCCGTCGGTGACGCCGGCGGGAATCTTGACCTTGAGCCGTCGGTTGCGCTGCTCGCGGCCGATCCCGCCACAGGACTTGCAGGGATGCTCGATCACCGTTCCCTCGCCGTCGCAGGGCTCGCAGGGGGCGACGTTGACGAAGCGTCCGAAGACGCTGCTTTGCGTGCGGCGGACTTCGCCGGAGCCGCCGCAGAGGTCGCAGGCGACGCGCTGCGTGCCGGGCTCGCCGCCCGAGCCGCCGCAGATCGTGCAGTGCTCGAGGCGCGAGGCGCGGATCTCTTCCTCGCAACCGAAGATCGCCTCCTCGAAGTCGAGTTCGATCTGAATGCGCAGGTCGCCGCCGCGAATCGGGCCGGCGGCGCGGCGTCCGCCGAAGAAGGCGTCGAAGATGTCGCCGAAGCCTCCGAAATCGAAGCCCTCGAATCCGGCACCCTGGGCAAACGCGCCGGCCGAGCCGTACTGGTCGTACTTGGCCCGTTTCTCCGGGTCGGAGAGCACCTCATAGGCCGCCGCGATGCGCTTGAACTCGGCCTCCGAGGCCTCCTTCTGCGCCGGGTCAGTCACGCGATCGGGATGGTGCTCCATCGCCAGCTTGCGGAAGGAGCGCCGGATCTCATCCTGCGACGCCTCCCGCGAGAGGCCAAGAATCTCATAGAAGTCGTCGGATTGAGCCATGGGCCAGTTTCGGTCGTGGGCGCGGACGTGCGATCAGAGTACCGTCATGCGCCCTGGCGATATGAGCCGCTGTTTGCCAGTCCTAGACCTCGCGGAATTCGCCTTCGACGGTGTCGTCGTCGGGCGGCGGGGCGGCGCCGCCCATGTCGGCGGTGGCGCCGGCGGGTTCCTGCTGGCCGTAGATCTTCTCGCCGACCTTCATCAGGCTCGTGTTGAGATCGTCAAGCGCGGACTGGATCGTGGCGGGATCCTCCGACTCCAGCGCACCGCGCAGGGCATCGATCTTGCCCTGCATCTCGGTCTTCAGCTCCTCGTCGAGCTTGTCATCCTGGTCGGCGAGGACTTTCTCCGCCTCGTAGGCCGTGGTCTCGGCGCGGTTGCGGACCTCGGCCAGCTCGCGCAGCTTCTTGTCTTCCTCGGCATGCTCCTCGGCGTCGCGCTGCATCGCCGCAATCTCGTCGTCGGAGAGGCCGGAGGAACCCTGGATCGTGATCCGCTGCTCCTTGCCCGTGCCCTTGTCCTGTGCGCCGACATTGAGGATGCCGTTGGCGTCGATGTCGAAGGTGACCTCGATCTGGGGCATGCCGCGCGGTGCGGGCAGGATGCCGTCGAGAATGAACTTGCCCAGCGACTTGTTGCCACCGGCCATCTCGCGCTCACCCTGGAGCACGTGAATCTCGACCTGCGACTGGTTGTCGGCGGCGGTCGAGAAGACCTGCGACTTCGAGGTCGGGATGGTCGTGTTGCGCGGGATCAGCGGGGTCGAGACGCCGCCCAAGGTCTCGATGCCCAGCGTCAGCGGGGTGACGTCAAGCAGCAACACGTCCTTGACCTCGCCGCGCAGCACGCCGGCCTGGATGGCCGCGCCGAGCGCGACGACCTCGTCCGGATTGACGCCGCGGTGGGGCTCCTTGTTGAAGAACTGCTCGACCTTCTGCTGGACCAGCGGCATCCGCGTCTGGCCGCCGACCAGCACCACTTCGTCCACCTGCTCGCGCGAGATGCCGGCGTCGTCGAGCGCGTTGCGGCAGGGCTCGAGCGTGCTTTCGACCAGGTCGAGAACGAGCTGCTCGAGCTGGGCCCGAGTCAGGGTGTGGGTGAAATGCTTGGGTCCCGAGGCGTCGGCCGTGATGTAGGGCAGGTTGATCTCGGTCGACTGTGTCGTCGAGAGCTCGACCTTGGCCCGCTCGGCCGCTTCCTTGAGCCGCTGCAGCGCCATGCGGTCCTGCGAGAGGTCGATCGCCTGCTCCTTGCGGAACGTGTCGACCAGGTAGTCCATCAGCCGCTGATCGAAGTCGTCACCGCCGAGGAAGGTGTTGCCGTTGGTCGAGCGGACCTGGAAGGTGCCTTCGCCCAGCTCGAGGATCGAGATGTCAAAGGTGCCGCCGCCGAGGTCGTAGACGGCGATGTAGTGGTCTTCCGTCTTTTCCAGGCCGTAGGCCAGCGAGGCGGCGGTCGGCTCGTTGATGATTCGCAAGACGTTCAGTCCCGCGATCCGGCCGGCGTCCTTGGTCGCGTTGCGCTGAGAGTCGTCGAAGTAGGCCGGCACGGTGATCACGGCCTCGTTGACGGTCTCCCCCAGGTACGCCTCGGCGTCGGCCTTGAGCTTCTGCAGGACCATCGCAGCGATCTCGGGCGGCGAGTAGGGGTTGCCGCCCATCGAGACGCGGGCGTCGTGGTTGTCTGCAGCGTCCACCACGTAGGGCAACCGGCCGACCGCGCCCTGCACGTTCGGATCCTCGAAGCGGCGGCCCATCAACCGTTTGACCGAGAACAGCGTGTCTTCGGGATTGGTCACGGCCTGGCGCTTGGCGGCGGTGCCGACGATGCGCTCGCCGTTCTTGGTCAGCGCGACGACCGAGGGAGTCGTGCGATTGCCCTCCGCGTTGGGGATCACGGTCGGCTCGCCGCCTTCCATGACGGCGACGGCGGAGTTGGTGGTGCCGAGGTCAATGCCAATCACTCGTCCGGGCATGGGATGGCTCCTAATCGGTGGCTTCTGAATCTTGCGGGCTGTCTGTCTGTTGCACGGATTCGATCGAGCCGTCGCCGACCATCACCTGGGTCGCGCGCAGCACGCGCAGGTTGCTGGACGGGCCAATCGTGTAGCCGGTGCGCAGCACGGCGACGATCTCGTTGTGGCCTCCGGGCAGTTGACCGACGGCTTCGTGGACATCGGGGTCGAAGGGCTGATCGAGCGTCTCGATCCGCGACACCTGCTGCTTGATCAACAGGGCGTGCAGCTTCTGCGAGATCAGCTCGACGCCGCGCCGCCAGGCGTCGTCCGCCTGCGAATCGTCGGCGGGCGCCTCGCGTTCGGCGCGCTCGAAGTCGTCGGCGAGGTCCAGCAAGTCAAGCAGGATGCCCCGCTGCGATTGCTGCACACGGTCGCGGACATCCTGGGCGCTGCGCCGCTTGAGATTCTCGTAGTCCGCCTGTGCCCGCTGCCAACCGGCGAGATTGCGGGCCGACTCCTGCCGCAGTGATTCGAGATCGTCCGCCGGATCCTGTCCGGCGGCGGCCTCGGGCTCTGCGTCGACCACCTCGTCGATCTCGTCGGCGGCCTGGCTCTCTGCACTCATTGGCTCGCTCCATAGACGGCGTCGATCATCTCCTGCAACAGTCGCGAGTAGAAGCGCGCGGCGGCGATGCTGCGCGGATAGTTCATTCGAGTAGGTCCGACGATGCCCACGTATCCCGGTACCTCGGGACCGCCGCCCGCGCGAAAGGCGCTAACCGAAGCGCCGGTCGTGGATCCGTACGGCGCGAGCACGAGCGAGCACTCCTGCAGCAATTCATTGGGATAGTCATCGCCGATCAGCACGTGCATCTCGCCGGCGTGCATCGAGTCTTCAATCACCTCGGGCGGAATCAGATCTTCGGCGGCGTGCTGGTCGACAAGTTCGATCAGTTCCAGCGACCGCTCGGGCTCCTGCTGGAACTCGGGTTGCGCCATCATGCCGCCGAGTCCGGCGATGGCGGGTACGCCTGCCCGGCGGGCGTCGCGATCGAGCACCTGGGCGAGCGTGTCGAGCACGAAGTGCTGAACGGGATGCGTATCGGGCGAATCGAGCGCCGCCCGGGCCGCCTCGCGCACCTCGTTGGCCGAGTGTCCGCGCAGTGCGCCGGAGAGTCGGCCGGCCAGGTCGTCCAGTTCGTCCACCTCGACCGGTTGCGGCAGCGGCATCAGTTGGCGAATCATGCGCGCTTCCTGGACCACCACGATCATCAGCACAAGCAACTCGTTGAGCGAAATCAGCTCGACTTGCCGTACCCGCAATTGCTCGGGATGGGGCGGCGCGACGATGACCAGCAGACCCAAAGAGCGGGCCAGCACGTTGGCGGCCAGCTCGACCCACTCGTCGACCGAGGGCGCGGCCTGGAAAAACTGGTGCCTGACTTGCGCCTGCTCGGCCAGGCCCAGTTCGGCGTGGCCCATCAGTGATTGAACGAAATGTCGGTAGCCGAGGTTCGAGGGCACGCGGCCGGCCGAAGTGTGCGGATGCGTCAGATAGCCATCCTGCTCGAGCGCGTGCATTTCATGCCGGATCGTCGCCGGAGAGGCGGGCAGGGCGTACTTCTCGACCACATGCCGCGAGGCCACTGGCGTGGCGGTCTCTATGTAATCCTGGACGACCAACTGCAGGATGCCGGCCCGTCGCTGGGACAACTCCTGGGTAGACAGGTGAGAGGACATGGCTCGGCTTGCGTCGTGTTTCTGCCCGCAGGCTCCGCTAGGCTGCAGTTAGCACTCTCGGAGGGAGAGTGCTAACGCGGTCATCGTAGCAGCGTTTCCGACAATCGGCAAAGCGATCTGTCCACGCCCGGGGTGTTGCAGCACACCTCGATCGTTGGACGCTGAGGGAGTGGCGACATGGTCAGCGGAGGCATCGGCCGGGGCGTGCGAGCCGAGGAAGCCGGCGAACGGCGTCGCGTGGTGATCACCGGCCTGGGCGCGGTCACGGCGGCCGGTCTCTCCGCTGCCGACTTCTGGGCGGCGCTCTGCGAGGGTCGAGTCTGCACATCGCCGCTGACGGCCTTCGAGGCATCCCGACCCGCCGCGGCGGGACAGCTCCCCGACACCTGGCAGGGCCCGTCGGGCGCGCCCGAGTGGCTGCTCGCGCGCATGGATCGCGCCTCCCAGCTCGCCCTCGATGCGGCGATCCAGGCGCAGACCGATGCGCGGATCGAGTTCAATCAGCAGAACGCGTTCGTGGTCGGCGCGGTCACCGGGATCGCGCATCCCGGCGCCGGGCAGGGCTGGGCCGGTCTGGGATCCGGGCTCTCCGGCGCGTCGTTGGGACTGGACATCGCCGGTCCCGTGCTCACAGTCTCTATGGGCGGTGCTTCGGGAATCGGCGCGATCGCCCTGGCCGCGCAGATGATCCGTTCCGGCCTCGTCCGCGCGGCGCTCGCGATCGGCGCGGAAGCGCCGCTGCGTCCGGAGGTCTGGGATGCATACGAGGCCTCGGCACTACTCGATCCCGGCGACGACCCGCGCGCTCAGCGCCCGTTCGACGTCAACCGGCGGGGCATGATCCTGGCCGAAGGGGCGGCGGCGCTGATGCTCGAAGATCGCCAGCTCGCCGCCCAGCGCGGCGTACACATCTATGCCGAGGTCGGCGGCGAGGCGATGACTGCCGGTCCGATGGGCGACGGATTCGCACCGACCGATATCGAGATCGCCCGCCGCGCCACCGGCGACGCGCTGCTGGGCGGCGAGGTCTCGCCCTCGGATATCGACGTGGTCGTCGCGGCGGGACTCGGCTCCGGTCCCGGCGACGAGCGCGAGACCGACATCATCGAACGCGCCTTCGGCCGGCGAACGTTGGACATGTACGCCGCGACGGTGTCGCCCAACGTGGGCTACACGGTCGGCGCGTCCGGCGCGCTCTCGGCCCTGGCCGCCGCCCAGATCGTCGATCAACGCAGGATCCCGCCGCACGCGACTCACGAGGAAGAGGACATCGCCTGCAAGCTGGGCTTCGTGCGGGAGTCGGTCGAGGATCGGATCGTGGGAGCGGCTACCGCGGCCTACGGGACGCACGGCCAGAACGCCGCGCTGGTGCTGCTGCCTCACATCGCCCAAGCGGGCGACGAATTGCCGGTCGTGATCAACTGACGCCTTGTGCGGCCCGTCGCGCCGCCGCAGCGCATATGCTGTCCGCTTCGTAGGCTGTGGCTATGGACATCGCCTGGTACGGACACGCCGCATTCCGGCTGCGCGGGCGCGAGGCCGCAGTCGTGATGGATCCCTGCGCGCCCCAGACCGGCTTCCGCATCAATCGCCCCGGCGCCGACATCGTCACGGTCTCGCGCGCCGCCGACCCCGCGCATAACTGGATCGACGGAGTTGCGCTCGAAGCCTCCAGCCTCTCCCGGCCGCTCGATGCGCCGGGAGAGTACGAGGTCAAGCGCGTGCTCGCCACGGGAGTCAAGACTCCCGGGCGCGACGGATCACGCAACGTCGCGTTCGTGATCACGATCGACGAGATCATCGTCGCCCATCTCGGCGACTTGCAGGGGCTGCCGCAAGGCGATGCCCTGGAGGAGTTGCGCCGCGCCGATGTCGTCCTGCTGCCCTGCGGCGGCGGCGCGCATCTCTCGGCCCAGGCGGCGGCCGACGTGGCCAACTCGATTGCCGCACCTCTGGTGATTCCGATGCTCTACCAGCCCGAGTCGGCCGGCGAGCTGGAGACCGGGCTGGAACCGCTGTCCGCGTTTCTGCGTGAGATGGGCGTGACCGTCGATCCGCCGGGCGACAACCACATCAATGTCACGCGATCGTCGATTCCCTCCGCGCCGACCGTCGCCCCGCTGTTGGCCAGAGGAGTCTGAGATGAGCCGTCAACACTCGCGACCTGAGTTTGAAGTCGTGATCCAGCGCAACCGACGGGTGCCGATGCGCGACGGCGTCTCGCTGGCCACCGACGTGTATCTGCCGGCCCGAGACGGCAGCGCGCTTCCGGGATCGTGGCCGACGCTGCTGACGCGGACGCCGTACGACAAACTGGGCTTCGCCGCCGACGCCGAATGGTGGGCCAGGCGCGGCTATGCGCGGATCGTCCAGGATGTGCGCGGCCGATTCGCCTCGGAGGGCGACTTCTACCTGCTCAAGAACGAGGCCGAGGACGGCTACGACACGATCGAGTGGCTGGCCGAACAGCCCTGGTCGACCGGCAAGGTCGGCACCGTGGGCACCTCCTACATGGGTTGGGTGCAGTCGGCCGCTGCGACGCAGCACCCGCCCCACCTGTCGGCGATGTGGGTCAACCAGGGCGCCTTCAACGGGTTGACCTCGTCGTTGCGGCAAGGCGGCGCGCTCGAGCTGCGCTGGCTGGCCTGGGCCTTCTGGAATGCTCCGGTGAGCCCCGAAGCGGTCGGCGATGCGGCGCTCTACGCCGCGCTCGACCAGGCCGCCGTCGACCTGCGCGGCCACCTCAACAATCTGCCCTGGCGCGACGGCGACACGCCGCTTGCTCTGACGCAGGACTACGAGCGCTGGGCGATCGATTTGCTCACCCTCGGGCGCGAGGACGATTGGCTCTGGCAGCTGCCCTCGATGAACTTCGAGCGATTTATCGGCCAGACCGCCGACGTGCCCAGCGTCTACTCGGGCGGCTGGTATGACAGCTACACGCGGGCCACAACTGAATCGTTCATGGCCTTCTCCGAGGCGATGTCGTCGCCCCAGTACCTGCTCATGGGTCCCTGGACCCACGGCGAAGTGACGCTCGACCGGACCTGGTCGGGCGATGTCGACTTCGGCCCGACCGCGCCGACATCAGGTAATCTCGCGCCGAGCATCTCCGATTTGCGCTTGCAGTTCTTCGACCACACGCTCAAGGACCTCGACAGCGGCTGGGCGGCGATGCCGCCGGTCAAGATGTTCGTGATGGGCGGCGGCAGCGGGCGCCGGATCGCGTCGGGCCGAATGGACCACGGCGGCGAGTGGCGCGACGAGTCGGCCTGGCCTCCCGCTCAGGCGCAGACGATCGACTGGTTCCTCCAGCCTGAGGGCGGCCTGGCTTCCGAGGCAGCAGGAGAGGACGGAGGCTCCTCCAGTTATCTCTTCGATCCGAAGAACCCGGTTCCCTCGATCTCGGCCAACGTGTCGTCGCTGCGCGAGTTCGCGCCCGAGGATCCGACGCTCAAGTCGCAGATCTGGCCGCCCACGCAGAGGTCTCGGGAGTTGATCCTGCCCGGCGGCGCGGACCAGCGCACCAGGCCCGACGTGATGGGCGCC
>JAJDWB010000012.1 GCA_022825855.1 Dehalococcoidia bacterium | reverse complement strand
TCCCATAATGCAGAGCATTCTTGGGTCGGCGGCGCGGCGGCAACGACGGTCGGCAAGTAGTAGAGCGTGTCACCGCGCCGGTGACTCAAGAATGGATTGGACTGAACCGCAGCTCCGCCGCTCGCCTATGGGCGTTGCATGGTCGCGAGGTACGGCCGGGATGCCGGCTACGGGGTGGTGCGTGGAAGTTGCCGGGCAACGATGGTCGGTGCGGGTGGCGACGAGAGCCGTCCCGCGGCGGTGGTGAGGTGTCCGAGACGCACATCGACCGGCCCGGGAGCGCCGGGAACGTCGGGCGGTGGCTGGCGGCCGTCGGTGGGGTCGTCACGATGAATCCAGGATAGCGGGAGACGCGTGCTGACCGGCGAGGTGGTCGACGACGAGCATGTTTCCGTCGTCGCACCGGGGGCACCGCCGCAACGAGCGGCCGGTCAGCGCCTCGTAGCGGTCCCGATAGTCGGCGACGGCGCGGTCGGCCAGCTCGGGCGGTGGTGGCGGCGCCGACAGCAACCGCCGGCACTCGGTGAGCTTCTGCCGACGGGTGCAATTGGCGAGGAAGCCGTAGTAGCGAATGCGGTGGAAGCCGGGCGGGAGCACGTGGAGGAGCATGCGGCGGATGAACTCGGTCGCCGACAGCGTCATGGTCTTCTGGCGGGACGCGCCGGCCCGGCGGTAGTCGGTGTAGCGGAACCGCACGGCGCCGGCGTCGAGGCTGCACAGGCGCTGGTTGCCGATGGCGATCCGGTGGGTGTAGCGGCCGAGGTAGTCGAGGACCTGTTCGGGGCCGGCGAAGGGCCGCTTCGCGTAGACCACCCACTCGGTCTCGCGGGCCGGGCGGAGGTGCTCGGCGAAGCGCCGAGGGTCGTTGAGGGGCTGCAGCCGGCCGGCGAAACGTAGCTGTCCGGCCTCGAAGGCGTCCTGCAGCGCCTCGAGGAGGACACGACGGAAGAAGCGTGAGAGGACCCGGACCGGCAGGAAGAACCCGGGGCGGCAGGCAACCCAGCCGCTGCCGTTGGTCGCGAGCCCCCCACCCGGGATGACGCAGTGCAGATGCGGGTGATGGACGAGCGTCTGACCCCAGGTGTGCAGCACGGCGAAGAAGCCGATCTCGGCGCCGAGGCGGCGGGGGTCCGCGGCTATCGTGCGGAGCGTCTCGGCGACGGCCCGGAAGAGGAGGCCGTAGACGACGGCCTTGTTCTGGATGGCGATCTCGGCGACCGCCGGGGGCACGGTGAAGACGACGTGGAAGTACTCGGTGGGCAGCAGGTCCGCCCGGCGCCGTTCGAGCCAGGCGGCGCGGGCCAGCGACTGACAGGTCGGACAGTGCCGGTTGCGACAGGAGTTGTACCAGACGCGCCGATGGCCGCAGCGGTCACACTGCTCGACATGGCCGCCGAGGGCGGCGGTGCGGCACTGCTCGATGGCCGTCATCACGCGGCGTTGCGCCGTGGAGAGGGCGGCCCCGGCCTGGGCCCGGAAGGAGTCACCGTAGCGGCGGAAGATCTCCGCCACGGTGAGCGCGGCGCGTGGCACGGCCGTCGCTCAGGCGATGTGCGGGGCCGGTTCCGGTACAGGCTGTGGGAGGAGGTCCAGCGGACTGGCGGTCGAGCAGACCTTGGAGGTCGCGACCCGCAGGTAGTTGGCCGTGGTCTGCAGGCTCCGATGGCCGAGCAGGAGCTGAATCGTGCGCAGGTCGGTTCCCGCCTCGAGGAGGTGGACCGCGAACGCGTGGCGGAGCGCGTGCGGGGAAACCGGCTTGGCAAGCCCCGCGCGTCTGACGGCGCGTTTGCAGGCAAGCTGGACCGCCTTGCGACTGATCGGCTTCTCCGGGCGCTCGCCGGGAAAGAGCCAGTGCCGTGGCCGGTGGACCTGCCACCAGGCGCGCAGCACCTCGAGCAGCTTCGGCGAGAGCATCACGTAGCGGTCCTTCTTCCCCTTCCCCTGCGCGATGCGGAGAACCATCCGTTGGCTGTCGATGGCGGACACCGTGAGGTGGACGGCCTCGGAGATGCGGAGGCCGGCGGCGTAGCACGTGGTCAGGATGGCGTGATGGTTGGCGGCCTTGACGGCGTCGAGGAACTGCTTCACCTCGTCGCGGCTGAGCACGACCGGCAAGGAGCGGGGCTTCTTCGGCACGGGGACCACATCGTCGAAGACCCACCGCTTCCGGAGGGTGACCCGATAGAGGAAGCGGAGGGCCGAGACAGCGACGACCAGCGAGCTCGGCGCCAAGCGGCGCTCGTTGGTCAGGTAGACCTGGTAGGCGCGGATCTCGTCGGGACCGAGACACGCCGGAGAGCGGCCGAAGTGGCGAGCGAACCGGGCCACGGTCTCGACGTACGTCTCCTGGGTGCGCGGCGACAGCTGCCGCACCTGCATGTCTTCGAGCATGCGTTGACGAAGCGATGTCATGGGACGCTCCTCTGCGAAGGGCCCGGGGGATTCCAGGCGATCGCAGAGGAGCGTATGGCGAGACGGCACACGAGTCGCGGCGGCGGGACGACCAAGCCGGTCGCGTCAGAGTCGGCAGGTGGGCTCAGCGTCTACCGCGAAGCGGTTTAGTCCAA
>JAJDWB010000021.1 GCA_022825855.1 Dehalococcoidia bacterium | reverse complement strand
ACCAACTCCGACGCTGGGCGATCGCGGACGGGACCGGCCAGACGGCCGACTCCTCGGCGGGATACATCCTTCCTGATGGCGCCATACGCTCGCCGGATGCCTCGTGGTTGCGCAATGACCGCCTCGACTCCATCCCTGCGGACGCACGGTCCAGGTTCCTGTCGCTCTGTCCGGTTTTCGTCATCGAGCTGCCGGCCCCGACGGACCGTCTCGCCACGCTGCAGGCCAAACTGGCCGAGTACCTGGCGAACGGCGCCCGGTTGGGTTGGCTCATCGATCCAGCCAGCCGGCAAGTGTTGGTGTACCGGCCCGGAGCGAAAGTCGAGCAGTTGGACGAGCCCGCAGCCGTATCCGGCGATCCGGTACTGCCCGGGTTTCGGTTGAGGATGGGCGAAATCTGGTAGCGGCACGGGTTGCCCGCCCCGTGCACACTTGACTCTCGGTCCCTGACGCCAAGGAGGTTCCATGCCCGACGCCCTGTCCTCTTTCCGCATCTGCGATTTCACCGGCCAGCTCGCCGGCGCCGGCGCCACGAAGTGGCTCGCGTCGTGCGGCGCGGAGGTCATCCGCATCGAGGATCCGGTGCGCCAGGGCCGCTGGGACATCCTGCGGGGGCTGCCGCCGTTCGTGGACGAGCGCCGCGGGATCGAGATGGGCGGGGGGTTCAACAACCACAACACGGACAAGCGGGGGATCACGCTGAACCTGCGGACGGAGCGTGGCAAGGAACTCCTCACCCGGCTGATCGAGGTGTCCGACGTCGTGAGCGAGAACTTCGCGAAGGGGGTCCTCGAACGCTGGGGGTTCGGCTACGAACGCCTGAAGGAGATCAAGCCGGACATCATCTACCTCTCGCAGTCCGGGATGGGACAGGTCGGGGTGTACGGGCGATACCGGACGGTGGGGCCGATTGCCGCGTCGTTCGCGGGTGTGTCTGAACTGTCAGGTCTGCCGGAGCCGTATGCGCCGGCGGGCTGGGGCTACAGCTACCTGGACTGGTTCGGCGCCTACAACCTGGCCAACGCGATGATGTCGGCGCTGTACTACCGCGACCGAACGGGCAAGGGCCAGTGGATCGACTCCTCGCAGGTCGACGCCGGCATCTACCTGAACGGCACGTCGGTGCTGGAGTGGTCAGCCAACGGGACGATCTGGCAGCGGTACGGCAACCGCTCGCCGTACAAGCCTGCCGCGCCGCACGGGGCATACCGGTGCTGCGACGACGTAGAGTCGGTGGACCGCTGGGTCGCATTCGGTTGCTTCGACGAGGCGGACTGGCAGTCGCTGCGGCGAGTGATGGGCGACCCGGAGTGGGCGGCGTCGCAGCGCTTTGCCAGCTTGGCTGATCGGCTGGCCAACCAGGACGAACTGGACGAGAGAGTCTCGGAATGGACGCAACAGCATGACCGCTGGGACGTAATGAAACGACTGCAGGAGGCGGGCATCGCCGCCGGCGTCTGCCAGGACGCGCAGGACCGCGTCGAGGCCGACCCGCAGCTCGCGCATCTGAACTGGCTGACCGAGGTCGAGCACTCCGAGATGGGCGCCTGGCCGACGAAGGAGGTGCCGGTCAAGTGGAGCGAGACGCCGCCGTTCATGGGCGGCCCGATCGACCGCGGCGCCCCATGCTACGGCGAGGACAACAGTTACGTCCTTGGCGAGCTGCTTGGCATGAGCACATCGGAGATCAATCGGCTGGCGGACGACGGGGTGATCGCGGAGGGCCTGGACTCAGTCTGAAGCTGTTGGCAGTGGCATCAGCAGTTGCTCCGGCGGTTTCGCATCCACTTGGCGATTAAGTGCGTCTTGCAATGCCCTCAGAAGCTCGGACTCTGATTCCACGATTGACACGCCGCTCAATTCCAGCTTTGCCAGATGATCGCGGTCAGCGTCCACGTCCGACCAGCCGATGATGACCGGCATTTCACGCTTGATGGCCTTCTTCACTGCATCGCGCGTGCCGCCTGTTTCGCCCGGGTCGATGGCGACGAGGACTCTTCCGAGGGAACAGACAGTCTCGTTTCGCTTCATCGCTCGCCAGACGGTCCAGGGAGCGAGGTCTTCAAACTCGGAGACCGCGGTGAGATGAGATTCCAGCTCCCCATCCCGGGGCTCGATCACAGCCCTGAGCTCGGGGCGGATCCGGAACCGACCCAGACCCTCGGCCAACACGGCGATGGTGTGCCCGCCCGCTTCGACGCAGGCCACGTGGCCTGCCATGTCGACGCCCCTGGCGTAGCCGCTGACCAGCGACAGCTTTGCCTGCGCAGCGTATAAGCCGACCGATCTGGCGAACGCAATTCCTCGTTCTTCGACACCTCGTGAGCCGCACAGGGCGATGCCCGGCTCGTGTAGCCGGTCCCGTTGACCGAGTACGGCCAGGTTGCTGAAGTCTGTGCCGGAAAGTGGCGCTGCCTTGTCTGACGTGGTCATTGCTTCGGGCCTCAGCCAGATGGTAGGCCGCTATCGTCGAAACCGACCATCTCGGGCAGTTCGTCTGGCCAGTTGTCCACACTGGCTGGCAGTCCGTTGCAATCTCGGGCGGTCTTGGTGAGGGCGAGACAGACGACCGCGGTCGCCCCGGCACGCCGAAGTGCCGTCACCCCGGCCATCATCGTGTTGCCGCTGCGGTAGAGATCGTCGACCAGGAGCACGCGGCGCCCGAAGGCGTCCCTGTCGGCGTTCATCAACGCGCCGAGCGACCTGGCGCCGGACGCGGCTGAGCCCGACCGCCTTTTCTGGGGACTCTGGTTTCGTGAACGCAGCCTCAGGCGTCGCTTTCCAAGGTTGTGGCTAACGGCATCGGCGAGCCCGGCGGGTAGGTCGAAATCCTTGGGTTGTATTCCCGGAATTGCTGCGACCGCATTGACCGACCGAGTCATTGGGTGCTTGGCCAGCCAGCCCAGCGCGGCGTTCTGGATCTGTTCAACCGCCAGAGGATCAGAGGAGTTGTTCCCGCCGTAGTCCTTGGCTTGCTCGACGAGATCGCCCAGTTGCGAGCGTTCCTTGATGTCCGCGAACCAGTGCAGTCCCAGGGCATGAGAGATGAGGGCGTCGTCATCGATGGTCACACTGTCCCGGAGCAGCTCCAGGAATGCGCAGGTGGACTCGACATGTTCGTTACGGCTAGACGCGAGCAGCACCGATCCCGCAGGTGTGCCTGCCCGAACCTCGATCTCTGACGGCAGAGCCCGCCTCAACAGGGCGGCGAAGTGGTCCTGCATGTCAGTCGGGCGGACCGAGACCCGAAGTTGCCACGGAGCGGCTGACCGACCCAAGCAAATCTCAACGACGCGGCCACAATCGGGCATGCTGCACGGCGCCTCCGAAACGGATGATAGCACATGGGGTCTGTGTTAGGTCCAGGAGGATGACGGGTCAGATCGACTCGTACAGCGCGTCGATCAATGCCGTGCAGCGGGCGTCGTGGGCGACTTCGGTGCCCATCTGGTTCATGACGTAGCCGAAGCCGATGCCGGCGTCGAGATCGGCGTAGCCGAGGGAACCGCCGGCGCCGGGGTGGCCGAAGGCTCGGGGGTTGGGGCCGTAGGGGGTGGATTCGCCGGTCAGGGCCCAGCCGAGGGCGAAGCGGGTGTTGATGCCGATGCAGGTGTCGGGGCCATTGGTTTGCTCCTCGATGCCCTGCTCGATCGTTTCCGGATTGAGGACGTGGATGCCGTCGATCTGCCCGCCGTTGGCCGCCGCGCCGTAGATGCGGGCGAGCGCGCGAGCGGTGGCGTGACCGTTGGCAGCGGGGATTTCGGCTGCCCGCCAGTCGCGCCGGGAGGCCATCGCGGGTCCTCCGGGATTGAAAACCGGCGGATTGATCACGGCGACGATGCCGACGCTGTCGGGGTCGCCGAAGAGGTCGCTGGTGGGCGGGAACTCGGCGGCGACCTGGGGTTCGATCACGGTCGAGATGCGGGCGTCGAACTCGGATCCGGTGCCGATGTGGGCGTCGAGACCCAGCGGGGCGGCGAACTCCTCGTGGAAGTACGTGCCGACCGAGCGGCCGTCGATGCGGCGAATGACTTCGCCCACCAGCCAGCCGAACGTCATCGCGTGGTAGCCGTGTTTTTCGCCGGGCGTCCACCATGGTTCCTGCTCGGCCAGGGCGGAGGACATGGTCTCCCAGTTGAACATGTCCTCGGTAACGAGCTCGCGCTTGACGGCGGCCATGCCGGCCTTGTGGCAGAGCAGCCAGCGAACCGGGATGTCCTGTTTGCCGCCGGCGGCGAACTCGGGCCAGTACTCGGCCACCGGCGCGTCGAGATCGAGCTTGCCCTCTTCAACGAGTCGATGCGCGCAGAACGCGACGAGCCCCTTGGTCGAGGAGTAGACATTGACGAGCGTGTTGCGATCCCACTCGCGCTCCCGATCCGGCGCGTACCAGCCGCCCCACAGATCGACGACCGGCTCGCCGTGCAGGTAGATGCTGACCGCTGCGCCGACGTCGCCGCGATCGGCGAAGTTGCTTGCGAAGGCATCGCGGACGGCATCGAAGCGAGGGTCGTTCCAGCCGTGGATTGGGGTCGTCATGGTCTTCTCCTACAGGGATTCGTAGACGGCGCTGAGCAGGGTGAAGGCTCTCAGATCGCCGACGGCGTCGGCGCCCATGCGGTTCATGACATAGCCGAAGCCGATGCCGCCGTCGAGGTCGCCGAAGCCGAGCGAGCCGCCCGCTCCACCGTGACCGAAGGCTCGGCGATCGGCCCCGAATGGCGTCGCCTCGCCCATCAATCCCCAGCCGAGACCAAACTTCGTGGGAACCGGGAGAATGGCGTCCTGGCCGCTCGATTCCACGCCGACGCCGCGCGCGAGGGTGTCGAGATCGATCACGTGCACGCCGTCGATTTCGCCGCCATTGACGGCGCCGCCGTAGAGGCGAGCGAGGGCGCGGGCGGTGGCGTGTCCGTTGGCGGCCGGGATCTCGGCCGCCTTCCAGTCGCGGCGTGAGGCGACGGCGGGCCCGCCGGGATTGAAGATCGGCGGGTTGTAGATCGCATTGAAGCCGACACTGCCATGCTCGCCGAAGGCGTCGCTGGGTCCGGTGGCGAAGTCCGCCTGCGGCTCGATCACCGAGGAAATGCGGGCGTCGTACTCGGGTCCGGTGCCGATGTGAGCATCCAGGTCCAGCGGTGCGGCGAACTCCTCGCGGAAGTACTGACCTACCGTACGGCCGTCGACGCGGCGAATCACCTCGCCGACGAGCCAGCCGAAGGTCATGGCGTGATAGCCGTGCTGCTCACCCGGAGTCCACCAGGGTTCCTGCTCGGCGAGCGCCGTGGTGACCGTCTCCCAGTTGAAGTAGTCCTCCAGGACCAGCGGTCGGCGGACGGCGGCCATGCCGGCCTGATGATTGAGCAGCATGCGCACAGGGATGTCGGCCTTGCCTGCCTGTGCGAACTCGGGCCAGTAGCAGGCGACGGGGGCGTCGAGATCGAGCCGGCCCTGCTCGACCAGCCGGTTGGCGCAGAACGCGACCAGGCCCTTGGTCGAGGAGAACACGTTGACCAGCGTGTTGCGATCCCACTCGCGCTCGCGGTCGGGCGCATACCAGCCGCCCCACAGGTCGACGACGGGTTCGCCGTTGAGGTAGACAGCGACGGCCGCGCCGACTTCGTCGGCGGATGCGAAGTTCTCTTCGAAGGCGGTCCGTACGGCGTTGAAGCGAGGGTCGTTCCAGCCGTGGATTGGGTCGGTCATGGTGTCGTCTTACAGCGAGGCGTAGACGGCGTTGAGCAGGCCCTGAACCCTGGGGTCGCCGCTGAGGTTGTTCTGCATCTGGTTCATCGTGTAGCCGAAGCCGATGTTGGCGTCGAGGTCGCCGTAGCCGAGCGACCCGCCTGCGCCGGGGTGTCCGAACGAGCGTGGGTTCGGTCCGAGCGGGAGGAACTCGCCGGTGAGCATGAAGCCGAGCCCGAAGCGGGTCGGGATCATCAGGCAGGTGTCAGGACCGTTGGATTGCTCGATGAGGGCGGTCTCGAGCGTGTCGGGATCGATGATGTGGATGCCGTCGATCTCGCCCCCGTCGACGGCGCCGCCGCATATGCGGGCCAGCGAGCGAGCGGTGCAGTGACCGTTGGCGGCCGGAATCTCGGCAGCGCGCCAGCCGCGCATGCTGGTGATGTTGTCGCCGTCCGGTGCGACGGTACCAGGGTTGGTGAACGCGCGGGCGCCGACCGAGTTCTCGTCGCCAAGCAGGTCGAGCAGGGTCGGCGCCTCAGGATCGACGGGCGCATTGATCAGGGTGGAGATGCGTCCGTCGAACTCGGGTCCGGTACCAATGTGCGCATCGAGTCCGAGCGGGGCGGCGAACTCGTCCCACCAGTAACGGCCGATGCCGCGTCCGTCGATGCGGTGCACGACCTCGCCGACCAGCCAACCGTAGGTCAGCGCGTGATAGCCGTGTTGTTCGCCGGGTGACCACCAGGGCTCTTGCTCGGCCAGGGCCGACGTGATTGTGTCCCAGTCGAACATCTCGTCAAGCGTGATGTCGCGCCGAACGGCGGCCATGCCGGCGCGGTGCGAGAGCAGGTAGCGGACGGGGACGTCCTGCTTGCCGGCGGCGGCGAACTCGGGCCAGTACTCGGCCACGGGCGCGTCGAAATCGAGGCGTCCTTCCTCGGCCAGGCGGTGGGCGCAGAAGGCGGTCAGGCCCTTGGTGGTGGAGAACACGTTGACCAGCGTGTTGCGGTCCCACTCGCGATCGCGTTCGGGCGTGTACCAGCCGCCCCAGAGGTCGACGACCGGCTCGCCGTGGTGGTAGATCGAGACGGCCGCGCCGATCTCGCCGTGTTCGGCGAAGTTGGCCGCGAATGCGTCGCGGACGGCGTCGAACTTTGGGTCGGTCCAGCCGTGGATCGGGGTGTCGGACATTTGGGTGGTTCCTTATCGGTGCGTTGGTTCGCAGGCAACGCTAGCAGGTCGGCGGGTCACACAACGGGTAGTCTGTCGGCGTCTACGGGACCTGGAAAGGACCAACCGATGCCGAACATTCCGACCGAACCCGAAGTGATGGCGATGATGGATTCGTTGTCCAACTGGGGACGCTGGGGCGACGATGACCAGCTTGGGACGCTCAACTTCGTAACGCCCGAGGTGCGCAAGGCGGCGGCGGCATTGGTCTCGGAGGGCGTGTCGGTCTCGTGCGCGTGGGACATCGAGAACGTGCACCAGCCCGACCATGCGATGGGTACGCCGCAGCGATTCATGGTGGCGACGGGTGAGTCGGCGGCGGCGATCGCCGAGGCAGGCGTGTCGCGCATGGGCGGGGCGATGGAGTTCTTCGGGTTGGTCTATCACGGCTACGCGATCACGCACCTGGACGGGCTGTGCCACATCTTCTGGGACGGCAAGATGTACAACGGCAAAGAGGCGCGGTTGGTCAACTCAACGGGCGGCGCGACACATCTGCCGATCACCGAGTTGCGCGACGGGATCGTGACGCGCGGGGTGTTGCTCGACGTGGCGGCGGTCAAGGGCGTCGACTGGATGGAGCCGGGCGAGGGCGTCTTCCCCGAGGACCTCGAGGCGGCGGAAGCGCGACAGGGCGTCACGGTGCGCGAGGGCGACGCCGTGCTGCTGCGCACCGGCTACGGCAGGCGCAAGCGCGAGGTGGGTCGCGAGCCGCTGCTGGAGACGGGATTCCCTGGTTGGCATGTCGCGTGTTTGCCCTGGTTGCACGAGCGCGGGGTCGCGGTGATCGGCGCGGACACGGCGACGGATGTGAATCCCTCGGGTTACGAGACGCTGCGGATTCCGATCCACGCAGTCGGCATCGTGCACATGGGTCTCTGGCTGATGGACAACATGCAGCTCGAGGATGTCGCCGCGGCGGCCAATCAGTATGGCCGGCACGAGTTCCAGTTCGTGCTGAGTCCACTGCGGATCATTGGTGGGACGGGGAGTCCGGCGAATCCGTTGGCGATTTTCTAGGCGTCGTTCACGCGTTCGGTGTGATGTGGACCTTGATCGACTTTGATGATTTGTCCAGGGCGGTCTCGAAGGCTTCGTTGACGTCGGCGAGGTTGTAGCGATGGGTGATGAGCGAGCGGGCTTCCTCGCTGCAACCGGTGAGCACGTCGAGGGCTTGCTGGTAGTCGGCGGCGCGGCCGCCGAGTTTGCCATAGGTGACGGCGCCGACGATGGTGATTTCCTTGCCCAGCAAAGTGAGCGGGTTAAGTCCGGCGTTGTCGATGGCGAAGACGCCGAGCACGATGACGCGTCCGAGGCGGCGGACGACATCGACCGACTGGCGGATGGTGTCGGCATGCCCCCCGACGCACTCGGCGACAACGTCAATGGCGTCGTCGTCGGTGAGTTCCTTGAGGCGGCGCTGGCCGGCTTCGTCTTCGCCGATCACTTCCGCCGCGCCGAGGTGTCGGGCGGCTGCCTGCTGGTGCGGGTGTCGGGCGAGGACGACGACGTTGGCGCCGGCGGCCTGGGCAGCGAGCTGGGCCGTGAGTCCGATCGTGCCCGCTCCGATGACGAGCACGGTCTCGCCCTGGCTGAGGGTGGCCATGTTGTAGCCGTGAACGCCGCAGGCAAGCGGTTCGGCCATCGCGGCGACCTCCCCGTCGATGCCCGGCGGGGCCTTGAACACGGCGACGCCTGGGGCGAAGACGTCCTGGGCCATGCCCCCGTCCACGGCGATGCCGATCAGTCCGCCGGCAACCTGGCACTGGTTGTAGTGGCCGGAGATGCAGTACCCGCACTCGCCGCAGCGCAGCAGCGGCTCGACGCCGACGACATCGCCTTCCTGGACGTGTTCGACGCCGGTGCCCACGGCAGCGACGATGCCGCCGATCTCGTGACCGGGGGTGCGCATCGCCTGGGGCACGAAGTCGCCGCGATACCAGTGCAAATCGGAGCCGCAGATGCCGGCGTTAACGACCTGCACGCGCACTTCGCCCTCGGCCGGCGCGCGCTTGGGGTCGTCGAGGACGCTCAGGGTACGGTCGGTGTTCCATGCAGCGCGTCGCATCGTTCGGCTCCAATCGGTGCGCTGGAAGGCTAACAGTCGGGGCGCGCCGCGGTCGGGCTCCCGCGATAGGCTGGCAGCCATGCGCCGACTGTCCGTGCTTGCCGTCGTGGTGTCCGTATTGGGCCTGTTGATGTTCGCCTGCAGCGGCGAGTCGCAGCAGACGCTGCCCGTGGCCCAGGAGGCGGATCCTCAGCCTGTGTCGGAGCAGCAGGAGCATCAGGAGCAGGGAGAGGAGACGGCTGAGGCAGAACCGGCACAGGAGGCGGAGCCGACGCTCGCGGCCCAGGAGGCTGACACGGAGGAGTCGTCGCCGGAGCCACAGGACTCCCTCGCCGAGTCGCAACAAGAGTCCGAACAAGAGGCCTCGGCGCAGCCGGCTGAGGCAACTGCCGAGCAGGAGAAAGCGGCGCAGACCAAGTTCACGCTTGGCAGCGAGCGGCCGGCGTCGCTGGTCGTGCCGGCCGGGGCCGATCTGACGACGCCGCGGCCGCTGATTCTGCTGCTGCATGGATACGGCAGCTACGCGAGACAGGCTGACGAGTACTTCCGGCTCTCGCAGTGGATTGACGAACGCGGATTCAGCGTGCTCTATCCCGAGGGCACGGTTGACCATATCGGGGCGCGGTTTTGGAACGGCACCAACGAATGTTGCGACATCTTTGATGCGCAGATCGACGATGTCGGCTATCTCACGTCGCTGATCGCCGAGGCGCGCGAGATTGCGGCGTTTGACCAGGTGTTTGCCGTAGGCCACTCGAACGGCGGGTTCATGGCGTATCGGCTGGCTTGCGAGGACGTGCCCGGCCTGACGGCGATCGTGAGCTTGGCCGGCGGTGCGCACTCAGAGGCGGAGGACTGCCGTGTGCCGACGCCGCTATCGGTCCTGCAGATCCACGGAACCGAAGACGAACTGGTGCTGTACGAGGGTGGCCGGTTGCCGACGCATCCGGACCAGGATCGGCAGCCGGTGCCGGGCGCGTGGGCGTCGGTGACCCGCTGGGCCGAGCGGGCCGGGTGCGATGCGGCGGCGATTGCCGAGCTTGCTCCGATCGATACCGACATGGCGGTCGAGGGGAAGGAGACGACGCTCAAACGGTACGAGCAAGGATGCGTCAACCGAACCGTGATGGAGCTGTGGACGATTGAAGGCGGTGGGCACATCCCGCTGGTCTGGCAGACGGACTTTACGCCCGGCATCCTCGACTGGATCGACGAACGGTATGTAGCGGCAACGCGGGCGGCATTGGAAGTCCAGGAGCGCGTGATCGGCGGGGAGCGGACCGCTCGCCTGCAGTTCCCGCCGGGAGCCGAGGGCGAGTCGATTCCGCTGGTGCTGTCCTTGCACGGCTACTCCGGCGAGGCTGCGGCGCACGATTGGTACTTCGGACTGTCCGAGCGCATCATGGAGTATCGCTTCGCGCTGATCACGCCGCAGGGAACGACCGACTCGCGCGGCAACGCGTTCTGGAACGCGACCGACGCATGCTGCAACTTCGATGGCAGCGACATCGACGACTACGGCTGGCTCAGCGCGCTGGTTGCTGAGGCACGGGAGATCGTTGATGTCTCGGGTGTGCACGTGGTCGGCTACTCGAACGGTGGATTCATGGCCTACCGGTTGGCCTGCGACGGGCTGGAGGGTTTGGTCTCGATTGTCAGCTTGGCCGGGTCGTCCTTCGGCGATCCCGAGCGCTGCGCGGACGCGGCGCCGGTCTCGGTGCTGCAGATTCATGGGACGGCCGACCTCGACATCCCCTTTGCGGGGACCGGGGAGTACGCCGGCCGCTATCCGGGCGCGGAGACGCTGGTGCGGCGTTGGGCCGAGCGGGCGGGCTGCGACGCCGAGGCGGTCGAAGTGACCGCGGCGCTTGACCTGGAGGCGACAATTGACGGCGCGGAGACCAGCGTGCAGCGGATTCGCGAGGGCTGCGAGCAGGGCGTGACGATCGAGCTGTGGACGATCGCCGAGGGAGACCATCTGCCGTTCTTCCAGGACGACTGGACCGATCTGCTGTTGGACTGGCTGTTCGACGAGTCGCGGACGAACTGACGCCCGATGCTGCGCAGGCTGGGCATCGTCGGTCTGGCTATTCCGCTCGCGGCCGTCTTTGCCGGGCTGATCTACCTCTCCTTCTTCGGCACGTCGGAACCAACGTTTGAGGCGGCGGCTAGCGAACTGGCCAGAGATCACACGGTGGTCCGACTGCGGGACGACCCGCCGGCGGCGATGGTCGTCCCCCGCGAGCCGCCGGAATCGGTCATCGTGGTCGTGATCTTGCCCGACGACGAGCGTCACGTCTGGTCGGCGGTGCGTGCGTTGGGTCTCCTGGAGCATGTCGAGGGTGCGGCGTTGGCCATGGTGCCTATTGTGGGCGATCAGACGCCAGAGCAGCTTACGGAGTTGGCCCGGTTGCCGACCGAGTTCGTGGCCGTCAATGGGGTCTTCCTGGCCGCATTCGCCGGCGAGCCCGTTTCGTTGATCTGTGAGAGCGGCGAACTGAGCCCGGACGGATGGTCGGGAGTCGTGATCGTTGGCGGTCCGCCGGTCGAGTGCGGCGGCCTTCCGCTGCTGCACATGGCGGATGCGATGGAGTCGGCGCGTATCGTGCAGTGGATGCAGGAGCGGAAGTGACGATGCGCGCGGAGTTGCAGGCGTTAGGGGTCGGGCCGGACGACTTGGTCGCCATCGCGGTGTCCGATCGGCTTGCGGCCGATATCGCTGGCGAGCTTGCCGAGCAGATCTCGGAACGGCTGAGAGCAGCGGCGGTGCCGCGCGATCGGCGGACATGGATCATTGCGACGCGGGGCGACGACGAAGCGGCCGCCGCTGCTGCTGCGGCCATCTCCGATCGCCTGGACGGAGCGCGGTTGATTGTCCACGACGCTCGAGAACCTGACGATCTGACGTTTCAACGCCGGCAGCCGGGCCAACGCCGGGGCGGTATCTATCTCAATCATGCCTGGCAATCGGCCGGGGTGCGGATCGCTTGCGGCGAGCCGAAGCGGGTGCTCGTTGGGCTGAGCGCGTGGTTCAACGCGCCTGCTCGATTGCAGGCAGACGACCTCGACGCCGATGTGGTGCTGAGCGGCTAGCCGCGAGGCAGGCCGAGTCCGCGGGTGGCGATGATGTTTCGCTGGATCTCGGAGGTACCGCCCTCGATCGTGTTGGCGATCGATCGGATGAATCCGTAGGCGTGCCGGCCCCGGCGCGGGGCGTTCTTGCCCTGGAGCTGGCCGTGCAGTCCGAGCACCTTGACGGCGGTCGCCGTGATCCGCTGGTTGAGTTCCATGGCAAACAGCTTGGCCATTGACGCCTCATGGTTGGGAATCAGACCCTGGTTCTGCATCGAGACGATGCGGTACGAGATCATCCGCGCGGTCTGGGTCTCGATGTAGCGGTCGGTGAGGGCGATCTGGGTCTCACGCCGGTCAACCGATGAGAAGCCGCTGCCGCGGTTCTCCTTGGCGTAGCGGATGACATCCTCGACCGACTGCTGCATGCCGACGGCGGAGCCGATGCTGGAGCGCTCGAAGTCGAGCGTGGTCACGGCGCCGTACCAGCCTCGATTGACCTCTCCCAGCACGTTGCGCTGGGGGATGCGGACATCCTCGAAAAAGACCTCGTTGAACTCGTGCGTGCCGGCCATGTTGACCAGCGGCCGGGTCGAGACTCCTGGCGAGTGCATGTCGAGCACGAAGTAGGTGATTCCCTTGTGCTTGGGCGCGTCGGGGTCGGTGCGGGCGAGCAGGATCATCCAGTCGGAGCGGTGCGCGCCCGAGGTCCAGATCTTCTGGCCGTTGACGACGAAGTCGTCGCCGTCCTTGACGGCGCGGGTCTGGAGCGAGGCAAGGTCGGAGCCGGAACCGGGTTCTGAGTAGCCCTGACACCAGATCGCATCGCCGCTGAGGATCGGCGGCAGGTGCTCCTGCTGCTGCTCGTCGGTGCCGATCGTGATGATCGTCGGACCGGCCATGCCGATCGCGATACCTCCCGGCCGGGGCGCGCGGGCCTCGGCCATTTCCTCGTTGAAGATGAACTGCTGCATGACCGAGAGTCCGGCCCCGCCGTACTGCTTGGGCCAGGCGGGAGCGACCCAGCCGCGATTGGCCAGTTCCTTCTCCCACTCGCGCTGGGTGGGCGGGCGGTCGAACGGTTGCGCCGACCGCGCTTCTTCGCGCATCCGCTCGCGGCGCGGTTGGAATTCGTTCTGGATGAACGATTTCACCTCGGTGCGGAAGGCAGCCTCTTCGCCGTTGTCGTGAAAGTCAACCATCTTGCGTCTCCATCCGGATCATTGCATCGCAGCGTACTCCACCTGCGAGATAGACTTTCGGCATGGTTCGCAAACGCATGCTTGAAGATGACGCGCGGCGGCTGCTGGGCGGATCGCCGGTGGCGATCGTGAGCACCAACTGGCGCGGCGTAGGCAACGCGGCGCCGATCGCCTGGTCGATGCCCGTGTCGGTCAATCCCCCGCTGGTCGCGATTGCCGTGCATCCCTCGCGCCGCACCCACGACATGATCAAGTTCGGCGAGGAGTTCGCGATCAATATCCCCTCCAAGGTGCTGCTCAACCACACGCAGTGGCTGGGGATGGTCTCGAACACGATCGGCGACAAGCTGGAAGCCTCAAGGGTGCCGACGTTCAAGGGCAAGGAGATCGACTCGCCCTTGCTCGAAGGCTGTATCGGCTGGATCGAATGCACGCTGCACGACTTCTACACGATGGGCGATCACACGTTGTTCATCGGCAAGGTCGTCTCCGCCCAGGCCGACACGGACGGGTTTGACTTCAACACCGGCATGTGGTCCCTGGACGACGACGAATTCAAGCCCTTGATGTACATGGGCGGGCGAAGTTACAGCGTGCTTGACGACGGCTTCGACGCCACGGTGGAGCAGCGTCCGGTCGAGCAGATGATTGAGGAAGGCATCGGTCGCGAACTGGAAGAGGCTGAGGCCGAGCGGCGAATCAAGCGTGAGGAAGAGGCGGAACGCCGCGAGGAAGAGGAACGGCGAGGCGAAGTCGAGCCGACGACTTCGAGCCTGCCGCGTGAGTTGCCGGAAGCGTGAGTTCGGACTCTCCAGGCCGGATCGTTGCAGGCGACAACCTCGCCGTCCTGCGTTCGATGCAAACCGAGAGCGTACAACTCGTCTATACCGATCCGCCATTCAACACCGGCCGGTCGCGGACGTATCAGCGATTGCAAACGACGCAGGACCGAGAAGGAGAACGAGTCGGCTTCGGCGGGCGCAGATATCGCTCCAGGCAGGTCTCCGAGCATGCGTACGGCGATGCGTTCGAGCAGTACCTCGACTTCCTCGCGCCTCGATTAATGGAACTCTGGAGGGTCCTGCGCCACGACGGCAGCTTGTATCTGCACCTGGATGCGCGCGAAGTGCACTACGTCAAAGTGGCGCTGGACAACATCTTCGGCCGCGATTGCTTTCTCAACGAGATCGTCTGGGCGTACGACTACGGCGGAAGGCCGAAGCGCCGCTGGCCGGCCAAGCATGACAACATTCTCGTATACGCCAAGGATCGTGATCGCTACGTCTTCAACCGGGACGCGATAGACCGCGTTCCCTATCTCGCGCCCGGCCTGGTCGGGAAGGAGAAGGCGGAGCGCGGCAAGCTGCCGACCGATGTCTGGTGGCAAACGATTGTCGGCACCAATGCGAGAGAGCGCACCGGCTATCCGACGCAGAAACCGGTCGCCCTGGCCGAGCGCATCCTGCGAGCGTCGAGCGACGAGGGCGAACTGGTCCTGGATCCGTTCGCGGGCAGCGGCACCGTCGGCGCGGCGGCGCAGACGCTGGGTCGCAGATATCTGCTGATCGACGACAATCCGGAGGCGATCAACGTGATGCGGAACCGGCTGCCGACTGCGGAGGTCGTCAGCTCGCCGGACGCTGCGGAATCGTAATGTTGGGCGCGCACTGTTCCATGAACAGGCTCATCGAGCGCGTGACCTGCTCGTGCGGGATCATTCCGCCGGCGTTGCACCAGGTGATGAAGTGGCCGACGCCGTAGCGCTCGCCGACGGCGTTGAGCTTGTCGATGACTTCGTCCGGGTTGCCGATCGCGCACATCTGATCCAGTACGTCCTCGTAGCTAGAGTTGCGATTTCGATTGAGCAGGGGCGGCAGGTCGTCGGGGTCGCCGCCGCGCCGGGTCCAACTCCTGATCCCGGTGTCGCTGACGACCTTGAGGTAGCTCTGCAGGCTGGCGCGAGCCTCTTCCCTGGCCGTCTCCGAGGACTCATGAACGTGAACGGGCAGCAGGATGCCGGCGTCCGTGGCGGGCGCATCGGGCCTCGCCTGGTGGTACATGGCGAAGCGGCGGTCGAGGTCTTCGGCGAAGGCGGTGATCGGGCTGGCAAAGACGCGCCAGTCGTCGGTCGAGGCGCGGACGAATGACTCGTCGCTGTTGGCGGCGATGCGAATGGGCGGGCCCGGGCGCTGGATCGGCTTGGGCACGACCGGGACGTTGCGGTAGCGGAAGTGGTCGCCCTCGAAGTTAACCGGACCGTCCAGCCAGGCCTGGCGGATCACGGTCAACGCCTCTTCGAAGCGGCTGGCCCGATCGGCGATGTTGACGTTGAAACCGGCGAAGTGCTCGCCGATGCTGCCGCGTCCGACGCCGAACTCGAGCCGGCCGTTGGAGATGATATCGAGCGTCGCGGCATCCTCGGCGGTGCGGATCGGATCGACCAGCGGCAAGAGCGCGACGCCGGTGCCAAGGCGGATGCGTTCCGTCTGTGCGGCGATGGCGGCCATGGTCAGCATTGGCGAGGGCAGGACCGAGAACTCGCGAACGAAGTGCATTTCGGCGAGCCAGGCGGCGTCCCAGCCGATCCGATCGCCATGCACGACCTGCGCGATCGTGTCGCGGTATCGCTGCGGCACGTCTTGACCGTCGGCCTGCGGCAGCTGATAGAAGAGGCCGAACTCCGCTCGTTGCGACGCCATTGACGCTCTCCACAGGTCGCGCTTGCTCGTCTGAGCAGGCTAGCCGACCATCCCGAATGCCGGCACGGCGGACCTATAATCGACTCCAGTGCGCCAGCACGATGAAAGGGTCGAACGATGACGACCTCGACGTACACACTGATGGACTTTGTCAAGGACGCGCAGCGGATCGCCGACCGGGGCGACTCGGCTGAGCGCCAGATCGCGCAGATCTCCGATCCGCTGGAGCGAATCATTCAGCGCCGAGACCTGCTGCTCGACCTGCCTGAGAATGACGATCCGGACCCTGACAAGGGCTTTGTCATCCACCGCGCGGACAACCTGACGGTGATGGCCGTCGTCTGGCAGCCGGATGCGGGCGCGCCGGTCCACAACCACAACGGCTGGGCGATGGAGGGCGTGATCTCCGGGGTCGAGTTCAACCGCAACTACCAGCGCGTCGACGACGGGGCGACGCCCTGGTACGCGGAGCTGGAGGAGCTGGAGCCGACCCGCGTGCCGACCGGCACCACCACGGTGATCTCCGAGCCGCCGGCGGATATCCACGCGGTCGAGATCAACGAGGGCAAGACGCTGGCGATTCACGTCTACGGCCTCGACCTGCTGCGGCAGTGGCGGTACCGCTTCGACCTGGAGAGCGGTCGCGTCGAACCATTCGCCATGCGCACCCGCCGCGACCTGAGCGGCAAGTAATCTCCCTGCTGAAGCGCTAGAGACCGAGGAGCAGCATTATGGGCAAGCTGGACGGAATGGTCGCGTTGATCTCCGGCGGCGCGCGCGGACAGGGCGAGGCGGAGGCGCGGCTGTTCGCCCGCGAGGGCGCTGCCGTCGTCCTCGGTGACGTCCTTGAGGAGGAAGGCAGGCGCGTCGCCGAGAGCATCATCGACACCGGCGGGCAGGCGACGTTTGCCAAGCTCGACGTCTCCGAGCAGTCGAACTGGGCCGAGATAATCGACCGAACAGTCGAGCAGTACGGCCGCCTGGACATCCTGATCAACAACGCCGGCATCGCGCGGGTCAAGATGATCGAAGACTCCTCGTTGCAGGAGTATCTGGAGGTCATTCGGATCAACCAGGTCGGCGTCTGGTTGGGCATGCGCGCGGCGGTGAAGCCGATGAAGGAAGCCGGCGGCGGCTGCATCATCAACACGTCCTCGACCGCAGGGCTCGAAGGCTACGCCGGGCTCAGCGCCTACGTCTCCTCCAAGTTCGCCGTGCGCGGCATGACCAAGTCGGCCGCCGTCGAGTTCGGCCCCTACAACATCCGCGTCAACTCGGTGCATCCCGGCCCGATCGATACGCCGATGATCCGCGACCCGGAGCTCACCCAGCGCTCCCAGCGCGCGGACGATGACTTCAGCTTCGCCGGTCCCATCCCGCGCATCGGCACAGCCGATGAGGTGGCCAAGATGATGCTCTTCATCGCCTCCGACGCCTCCTACAGCACGGGCGCCGAGTTCGTCATTGACGGCGGGCTGACCATCGGCGGCAACATCGGCCAACTGATTGAGTAATCCAGTAACAACTCTGCGGACTAGACACGGAGAACCACATGGGACAGCTCGACGGTAAGGTTGCCATCATCTCGGGCGGCGCACGCGGGCAGGGTGAGGAAGAGGCCCGGCTGTTCGCCCGCGAGGGCGCAGCAGTGGTGCTCGGCGACATCCTCGATGAAGCAGGTCAGCGCGTCGCCAACAGCATCGTCGACACGGGAGGCCAGGCCCTCTACGTGCATCTCGACGTGACCAGCGAGACCGACTGGAGCGACATCGTCGACAAGACCGTGGCCGAGTTCGGTCGCGTGGACTTCCTGCTCAACAACGCCGGGATTCTTCCTGTGGCTCCGATCGAGCAGGCCACGCTCGAGCACTTCCGCCAGGTCATCGATGTGAACCTGGTTGGCGTGTTCCTTGGCATGCGCGCGGTGATTCCAGCGATGCGCGAGGCGGGCGGCGGCTGCATCATCAACACCTCCTCGACGGCCGGCATTCAGGGCTACCCCGGTCTGGGGGCATACGTGTCGAGCAAGTTCGGCGTGCGCGGACTGACCAAGGTCGCCGCCGTGGAGCTGGGCGGCGACAACATCCGGGTCAACTCGGTCCATCCTGGCCCGGTCGACACGGAGATGCTGGCCAATCCCGACGCCAAGCGCAACGAGCAGGGCGACCGCCCGATGAGGATTCCGATCAGCCGCATGGGCCGAGCGGAGGAGGTCGCCAAGATGATGCTCTTCATCGCCGCCGACGCCACCTACAGCACGGGATCCGAGTTCATCATCGACGGCGGGCTGACCGCGGCCAGCAACCTCAGCCGCTAACGTCCGAGCGCTCCAGGGGCTTGGCGAACGAAACTTCGTGGCCGTCTGGGTCGGCAATATGGAAGTAGCGCTCGTTCCAGGGCGCGTCCCGGGGTGCGAAGAGCGGTTCGATGCCGGCGGCGACGGCGTTGGCGTGGAAGGCGTCCACGTCGTCGACGTAGAAGATGGCCCGGAAGTTGATCTCGCTCCGCGCGCCCGGATTGCCGAGCATCAGGTTGAGATAGCTCTCTCCGGCGTGGAAGGAGCTGAAGCTGGCCTCGGGTCCTCCGTAGATTCGCTCGAAGCCCAGGGACTCGTAGAAGGCGGTCGAGCGTGCCATCTCGGCGACCACCAGCGTGACGGCGCTGAGATGGGTGACCCTGGGCATTGCAAGCGCGCTCTCAGGTCAGGTCGGTGAACGGGTTGTAGGCGAGTTCCCACAGGTAGCCGTCGGGATCGCTGAAGTATCCGCTGTAGCCGCCCCAGAAGACCTCCTCAGGTTTCTTGACCAGCGTCGCGCCGGCGTCGACGGCTTCCTGCATGGCGGCGTCGACCGCGTCGGCCGAGGGCAGGTTGTGGGCCAGCGTGACGGTCGGCGTGCCGGCGGACGTGTCGGCAAAGTCGACATCGGCCTCGCCAGGGAACTTCTCCCGGCGGTAGAGCGACAGCCAGGCGCCCTCAAGCTCGAGGAAACAGATGTCGTCGCCCTCGTTGTAGCTGGGCGCGGGCAGGCCGAGGCCGTCTCGGTAGAAGCGCACGGATTCGGCCAGATCGCTCACGCCCAGGGTGATGATGCTGATCTTCGGCTTCATGCGCTCAGCGTACCGGCGGACTAGGGGATCGCGCGTTCGACGGCCCGCTGGATGGAAGTGAACGTCGTGCCGCCGCTCTGGTCGTCGACGCGGGTTCGGGGGCCATGGCTGATGCCGAGCGCGCGTGCGGCGTTGAGCTCGTCATTCAACTGCCGGCGCGTCGCTGGATCGTTGTAGCACTGCGTGAACTGGTCGGAGTCGAGGCCGATGTCGGTGGCGAAGCTGATCAATTGCTCGCGTCGGTGGGCCGAACTGCGATCGACGAGGAAGCGATCGTAGAACTCCCAGAACGCGGCGCCGCTCTGCTGGAGGGCGCAGATCATGCCAAGGCCGACGCGGTCGGACTGCGGGCCGATGTAGGAGAGCACCTTAAACTCGTACCGTGCCTGTCCGGTCTGTACGAGCTCTCGAATCACTCGCGGCTCAACCTGAGCTGCGAAGCTGCGGCAAGCGGGTCAAAACGGATCGCCGTATTCGCTGATCAGGACCGGCGCGGACGGGTCGCCAAGCACACCGTTTTCGACGATCAGGCCGTCGCGGTGACCGCCGGAGATGCGCTCGACGCTCTCGGTGGTCTCGTCGCTGCCTCCCTCGTCATCGGTCGACGACTCGGGTTCGGGTTCCGGTGTCGGCTCTGGCTGCGGCTGAGGCTCGTCGGCCTGCTGCTGTGCGTCATCCTGCGCCGGGGGCGCAGGGATGCGGACCGGCGTACTGATCAGCCGGCGGCCGACCGGGGTGGAGGCGGGGAAGACACGGCCCCTGGGCAGGTAGTCCTCACGCGGATCGAGCGTGCGCACGCCGAATTCGAGATCGCGGTCCGCCTGGCGGCGCGCGATGATCAGGACCTCGGCGCCGTTGGGTAGTTCGACCGGCGTACTGACCAGCCAGCCGGTCTCCCGCGTACCGACGGGAAAGAGACGCTGCCTGGGCGAAAGGTCGCCCGTGCGGGTGCGCAGACTGAGCTCGATCCGGCCGCTCTCGAGCAGTTGCGCCCGTACCTGGACCGACTCGCTCCGACCCGACTGGGCCGAGGCCGTGGGCTGCCCTTGATCGAGCGACCAGCCGAGGAGCGCCGCGACGGCCAGCAAGGCGGCGACGGCGAGTACGGCGATCCGGTTCGTGTTCAGCATCATCCGTTTCATTATGCCCCGAAACACGATGCTCCGGACAAGCAAGCGCGGGGCGGATTGTGTCTCCCGCCCCGCGCTTGATCTGGTTCGAACCGCGCCTGAGTATTAGAAGCTCAACGCGGCGGGCTTCGCCTGTCCACCTTCGAGGCCCTGCGGCCACCAGTGGTCTTCCCAGCCTTCGTCGTCCCAGATGTGCTTGAGGTTGGGCAGCACCTGCTGGGCGGTCATCTCGATGTTCGGGATGGCCAGTTCCTTGGGAATCGAGCCGAACTGGTTGAGGATCATCAGGTGTCCCACGTGGAGCGTGCGGATCACTTCCTCGAGCTGCTCGGTGACCTGGCTGGGCGTACCGGCGACGATGTTGCCTTCGCGAATCAAGTCGTTCCAGGTGATCTCGGAGTTCGCCTTGGACTCGACCATCTTCTCGGCCGTCTTCTCGCCCTCGAACTTCTTGGAGTCGCCGAAGACGGGCTTGAGGCCCTGGCTGCGGGTGAATCCCTGTTCGATCGTGCGCACAGTGCGGTAGCCGGGCGGGTCGGCGTAGCGGGCGTCGATGTGGAGCATCTTGTTGTAGAAGTACTCCGCGTGCGGGCCGAACTTGTCGGCGACTTCCTGCTCGGTCTCGCCGACGGCGACGAGCTGGAGGAATCCGGCGTGGTACGGGTTGAGCGGCTTCTCGCGCTGCTGCATCGTGCGCCAGAATCCGTCCACGTTCTTCTGACCGGCCTTGTAGCCGCCGTAGGACAGGTAGCAGTAGACGTAGTTGTGCTCGGCGCACCACTCCCAGGTCTCGACCGAGCCGCCGCCGGGGATCCAGACGGGCGGGTGCGGGTCCTGTAGGGGCCGCGGCCAGATGTTGATGTAGCGGAGCTGGTTGTAGCGGCCGTTGTACGAGAACATCTCCGGCCGGGTCCAGGCCTGGGTGATCAGGTCGGCGGCCTCGTAGTACTTGTCGCGCAGGTGCGACGGGTTGGAGCCGTAGGCGAAGCAGTCGTCCATCGGCGTACCGACGGGGAAACCGGCAACGAGACGGCCGCCAGAGATGCAGTCGAGCATCGCGAACTCTTCGGCGACGCGGACCGGCGGATTGTAGAGCGCGATCGAGTTGCCCAGCACGACGATGGCGACGTCCCTGGTGCGCCGGCAGAGGTTGGCGGCCATCAGGTTGGGCGACGGCATCAGGCCGTAGGCGTTCTGATGGTGCTCGTTGACGCAGATGCCGTCGTAACCGGCGGCGGCGGCGGCCTCGAGCTCGTCCAGGCCGTCGTTGTACATCTGGTGGGCCTTGGCCGGGTCGAAGAGGTGCGAGGGCACGTCAACCCAGACCGAGTTGTTGGTCTCGGCGAAGTCGGGCGGCAGGTCCCGATAAGGCATCAGGTGGAAAAACTCAAACTTCACGGTCTACTCCGTTCGTGTACGGCGTCAGAGCCCGTCAGACGGGCGGTCTCCGTGGCAAGGTATTGAACCTGCAGCGTCGGTGTCAATCAAGTGACTCTGGACAGCGGTTGACGAGTCCTGGCCCGGATCTGGTCCGGGCCAGGACAACGCGAGTCAATCGACGGTGAGCTCGATCGCCTCACCACAGGCTGCCCGCAGTCAGAAGCACGGGACTGCTCGCTAGGCCGAGTAGTCCGGGTGGTTGCTGTCCAGCCACGTGTCGTCGTAACGATGCGAGGCGTGGGCGAACTGGTAGACATCCTCCGAGTTGTGCACGTAGGGCCACTCGACCTGCGGCGAAATCGCGTTCATCACCGACGGCTGTCCGGTCATGCCCTCGACACCGTGGTCGGGATGGACGCCGAGGAAGATCTGCAGCAGTTCGGTCGCGGTATCCATGCGCGCCTCGACATCGAGCTCGGAGCGCATGCCTTTGATCATCTCCTCCGCCGGCGGGTAGTTGTACTGCGAGAAGTTCGAACTGCCGCCGGCGACGTGCGTGATGTTCCACTCACCGGTCGGGTCGAGGTCCTGCGGCGGATTGGTCCAGGCAGGCGTCTGACCGGGATGCGTACCTTCGAGCAGTCGCTGGAGGATCACGGTGTAGGGCTGGATGTCCATCGAGAGGGACACGCCGAGCGCCTGCTCGTACATCGAGCGGACGGTCTCGGTGATACCTGGGTAGGTCTGTTCCCAGACGTCCGGTGTGATCCAGTAGAAGGTGCGGCTATCGCGGTCGACGCCGGCAGCATCCAGGAGTTCATTGGCCATCTGGATGTCGTCGTCTCGGTTGGGCCGGTAGCCGGGCCAGGTGGCAAGTTCCTCCTGCGGAACGGTCCAGGCCTGGTTGAACCAAGGCGCCTGCGCGATCGCACTGATCTTGGCCGAGCCGAGGTAGACGGCGTCAATCAGCAGGTAGCGGTCCGTGGCGACGTGGAAGGCATAGGCCAGCCGTCGGTCGGCCCAGGGGTTGCCCAGCCCGTCCTCGCCGGGCCAGTCCGGATTGAAGTTGTAGCGGATCTGGATCGTGAACCCGAACGGCACGTCGAATGAATTGTGCTCGGGGAAGTCCTGAAGAATCCCCTCGACCTGCAGACTGGACAGCGGGAATCCGCCGATGTCAATGCCTTTGCCGCGGTACGCCGCATCGACTGCGGTCGCGTCGAGCAAGTTCGTGAACTCCACGCGGTCGAGGAATGGCAGCGGAGCGCCGTCGACGCCGTTCTTCCAGTAGTCCGGGTTGACATCGAGGTTGATCCCGAGATCGGGGTCGTAGTCCAGCGGGATGTACGCCCCGGTGCCAGACGACAACTCCACATTGGTCTGCTCGTCGCGCCATCGATTGCCGAACTCGTTGATCGCCTCAGGTGAGGTGATCCAGGAGAACGGACTCAGGTGCGCCCCGAGATAGGTGGAGTCCGGCTCCGCCGTGGTGAACTTGATCGTCGTCTCGTCGACGACTTCCATCGTGTCGGTCTGCTGGTACTTGCTGGCTGTCAGGAACGACGTGTCCTCAACGCCGTCTGCGTCAACCGAGTCGATCTGTCGCTGCGCGTTGAAAGCAATGTCTTCAGCCGTGACGAGCCGGCCGCCCTCGGTCGGGTAGCGATCCCAGAAGCGGGCGCCCTGATCGACGGAGAAGATATAAGTCGTGTTGTCGGGAATCTCCGGCAGCGAGGCGATGTCGCTTTCCATCATCCCCTTCTCTTTGTTCCGCCAGCGGATGAGGTAGTTCATGTAGAACCCCATCCAGAACTGAGTGGGCCCAAAGACGCCTCGGTGCGGGTCGAAGTAGTCGTGGGTAGCGGCCGGGGTCGAGAAGCGTAGGGTCCCGCCTCGGGTCACTGCCGAGGCCTCGGCCGCCGCCTGTTGCGCCTGTTCGGCCTGCTCCTGCTGTGTTTGTTCCTGCTGGTCGGCCTGCGCCGCTTGCTGGTCGGATTGCTGCTGCTGTTGCTGTTGCATGGCCTGTTGCTGCTGTTGCTGCATGGCCTGCTGCTGCGCCTGCTGTTGTTGCGCCTGCTGCTGTTGCTGAACTGAGGCGATGGACTGGTCGTCGTCGTCGTCGCCGCACCCGACCAGTGCGAGGCCGGCCGCGCCGACCCCGGCGCGGGACGAGGCTCGCAGGAGTGTGCGCCGGGTCATCCTCTTGCGCCGCATGCGCTGCCAGTAGTTCTGTCGTTCGGTCATGGTGTTCCTCGCATTCGACCTGATAGGTGGAATGCTAGAGATTTGCGAACGGCTTGATCGGATCGAGCGGATCTCGCGATCCGCTCACAGTGCTCGGATGCGGAGGCTCGGGGCTGTGCTGTCGAGCTGTCCGAAGCGTTCCTGCAGCTTCGCCGCGCGGAAGCTGAAGATGTGCCGGAGCTGAGGGATCACGGCGAGGCTGGCAAGCGGCGAGGAGAGCGGATCGAGGGGCAGAGACCAGTGCACCTGGTCGGTCGCGAGCACGCCGCCGTCGACCTCCTGAAAGTGGTGCTCGTGACGCCAGAGCGCGTACGGTCCGGCGATCTGGTCGTCGGCAAAGAAGTGCGGTGCGTCGACCCGCGTGATCTCGGTGGCCCAGGAGACGCGCAGCGGCAGGATCGGCAGCGGCGTCAGCCGGTAGGTGATGATCAGTCCCGGATGCACGACCACGGGAGGGTCGCCGGTGATCTGGAAGCGCATCTCGGGCGGCGTGATCACCGCGAGGTTGTGAGGGTCGGAGAAGAACGTCCAGGCGGCCTCGATGTCGGTGGCCAGGGTCTGAGACGCTTCAAGTCGGTAGATCGGCAACCTACGATCCAATCGATATGCTGATTCAAGATTACGGAGAACGTGAGGAGAGTGGTGTGGCGATCATCAATCGGCTGCGATTCGTGGACACGTTGCGCGAGCGTCTGGGTGACCAGGTGTCGAGGGACTTCACCGATGCGCTGCAGGACGAGATGGCTCCACTGATGACCAGGGACGAGATACAGATGATGATCTCGGGTCTCGTTGATCAGATTGAAGCGCGGGTGTGGCGGGTGGTTGCCGTCGTGGCTGGGCTGCTGATTGCAATTCAGTTGACGGCGCTCGCAGTCGCAGTCGCGGTCCTGATCGCGGTGCTCGGCTAGAGCGTTGCCAGAACCCCTCCCAAGCCGATCATCGCGCCGACCAGCAGGTGGAGTTGAGCGGTGCGCTTGAGCATGGGATTCAGTGCCACACCTGAGCGTCCGTTGACGATCTCGCGGATCAACCACATGCCCGGCGGCAGGCCGATCCAGGCGAGGTAGCAGTAGCTGGGCAGCAGTCCGACCGAGATGAAGGCGGAGATGCTGGCGAAGGCGGCGATCGTCAGCAGCGCGTACTCGATCCGCGTGTTGCGTTCGCCGATCAGGACCGCAAGCGTGCGCTTGTCGCTGGCCGCATCGGTGCGGATGTCGCGCAGGTTGTTGACGACGAGGATTGCGGTGACAAGGCATCCGACAGGGACCGAGGCAGCGGCGAGTTCCCAGGTCAACTCCTCGATCTGCACATAACCCGCGCCCATGACGGCGACGAATCCGAAGAAGAGGAAGCAGATCACGTCGCCGAGGCCTCGATAGCCGTAGGGCAGCGGTCCGCCGGTGTAGGTGACAGCCGCGATCAGCGACGCGCCGCCGATGATCAGGATCGGCCAGCCCACGATCAGCGTGAGGGCGATGCCGACGATCAGCGCCGCCGCAGCGGCCAGAGTGATGCCGACCGTTATCTCACGCTGCGAGAGCCAGCCCTGGGCAACGGCGCGCGGCGGGCCGAGACGATCGGGCGTGTCGGCGCCGCGGCGGAAGTCGGAGAGGTCGTTGGCGAAGTTGACGACGATCTGAGTGAAGATCGCGCCGATCATGGCGAGGAAGAAGCGGCCGGCCTCGAAGTCGCCGTCAACGGCGGCGATTCCGGTCCCGGCCAGTACCGGTGAGACGGCCGCCGGCAGAGTGGGCGGGCGAATCGCGAGGAGCCAGGCCCGGCGTTTGCCGGGAACCGGAGACGTTGCAGCCGACATCAGGGGAAGCGCGGGTACTTGCTGAAGTCGGGCTTGCGCTTCTCGAGGAAGGCGTTCTTGCCTTCCTTGGCTTCCTCGGAGAGGTAGTAGAGCAAGGTCGAGTCGCCGGCGAACATCTGCATCCCGGAGAGGCCGTCGGTGTCGGCGACGAGAGCGCGCTTGATGAAGCGCAGCGCGGTCGGGGACATGCAGAGAATTTCGCGGCAGCGGTTGACGACCTCGAGCTCAAGCTCGTCCACCGGGAAGACGTCGCAGGCGAGGCCCATCGCGGCTGCTTCCTCGCCCGAGTACTGGCGGCACTGCATCCAGATCTCGGCGGCCTTCTTGTGACCGACGAGCCGGGCAAGCAGCATCGTTCCGTAGCCGGCGTCGAACGAGCCGACCTTGGGTCCCGTCTGGCCGAACCAGGCGTTGTCGGCGGCGTAGGTCAGGTCGCAGACGGTCGCGAGCACGTTGCCGCCGCCGATCGCGTAACCGGCGACCATGGCGATCACGGGCTTGGGGATCGAGCGCATGTAGCGGTGCAGGTCGAGCACGTTGAGTCGAGGGACGCCGTCGTCGCCGACGTACCCGCCGTCGCCGCGAATGCGCTGGTCGCCGCCGGAGCAGAAGGCTTCCTTGCCCTCGCCCGTGAGGATGATCACGCCGACTGTCATGTCCTCGTGCGCGCGCTGGAAGGCGTCCAGGAGCTCGAAGAGCGTCTTGGGCCGAAAGGCGTTGCGGACTTCCGGTCGGGCAATGGTGATCTTGGCGATGCCTTCGGCGACGTCGTAGTGGATGTCGCCGTAGTCGCCCGAGCGTTGCCAGTCGGGCAATTCGGTTCGTTCGACGGTGACGGTGGGTCTGGACATGACTCGTTACTCCTTTGCTGAGTGTGTGTTGTGTGTTCCGAGACGGACACCGGCGCTGCGCAACAGCAGCCGGCGCAGTTCCGGGTAGATCGCATCCAGCGGGGCCGAGACCCGGCCCGCCGCCCAGGCCGAGAGCATCGAGCGGACCATGCCGACCCAGGCTCGGGCGGTGAGGTCGGGATCGAGCGGTGCCTCGAGATGCTCGAGGCGGCCCTCCTCGAGCGCGCGGCGCAGTTCGGCGGCGATGATCTCGACGTACTCGTCCTCGATCTCGGCGATTCGCTCGCGGGCGGCGACGGAACCGCCCAGCCGCTCGGCGGCCAGCACTCTGGCCAGCGTTCGGTGGGCCGAGAGCGTCTCGACGAGGGTCGAGAGCGCCGCGTCCGCGCGGTCGACCGGGTCAGGACCGGCGGCGTCCATGGCACGCGCGATGCGGCGGCGCAGGATGTCGCCGGCGCGGCCGATGACGGCGGCGATCAGCGTCTCCTTGTTGGCGAAATGGAAGTAGAGGCCGCCCTTGGAGGTGTCGGCGGCGGCGGCGATTTCGTCCATCTGGGCGTCGGCGTAGCCTCGATTGGCGAAGACCTGGGCGGCGGCGTCGAGCAGATGCTCGCGGCGTTCGATGGCCCTGGCCTGCTTCGGTTCGCTGGTCGTCACTGGCCCATCCGAGCAAGAATTATCCGACTGCGCGGTCGGTTTCTGTACTGTATCAGCATGTCTGACCAGACCACGGCACAGGAGCGGACGCGCACGATCGGCGAGATGTTCAGTCGCCTGGTCCCTCACTACGACCGCATGAACCGATTGATGACGGGCGGCCGCGACGGTCGATGGCGAACGTTGGCGGTTGATTGCTCGCAGCCTCGCGGCGCGGTGGTGCTGGACCTTGGGGCGGGGACGGGCGATCTGAGCGCGGAGTTCCGACGGCAGGGAGCGGAGCGGGTTGCGGGACTCGATGTATCGGCTGCGATGCTGTCGCGGGCCGAGCAGAAGTTCGGCGCCGACGGCATCGACTGGTTGCAGGGCGACGCGCTGCACCTGCCGTTCGGCGACGGCTCGTTCGATGTGGTCGCGTCGGCCTTCGTGCTGCGCAACCTGCCCGATCTGGCGGGTTCGTTCGCGGAGATGTCGCGCGTGTTGAAGCCGGGCGGGCGGCTGATCGGTCTGGACATTACGCATCCACCGGACTCTGCCTGGGGCAAGTTGCTGCGCGTCGGCTTTGAAGAAGGCGTAACGCGCGTGGCGGGGCTACTGTCGGGCGACCGCTCGGCGTATCGCTACCTGCCGAACTCGCTCAGCGGCTATCCCACCGCGGACGAACTGTCGCGAATGCTGGAGTCGGCGGGCCTGGTGGACGTGTCGTATCGGAGGATGTCGATGGGCGCGGTGGCATTGCATGTGGGTCGGAGAGAGTGAGGGGCCGCGTTCACTGCGGTGCTCCGAGTGCGGTGTGAATGTCTGATTCAAACTCGAATCTGAGGGTTAGGTCATTCATGATCGTCACTCGACGCAACGATTCCTGAGACGCAAACGCAGCTTCCACGTCAATGATTCGTGTTTGTAACCCTTGTGTTTGATGGGCAAGTCCCCTGGCCGAGATGCGGATGATGCGTAGTCCTTCCGACATGGCGATCAGAGAGTCACGCCGCGCCGGGTTTCTCTTGAATCCGTTACGTGTGAGGAGCACTCGTCCCTCTCGTTGCGTGTGTTCAAACACGACATCGTCGCTGGCGCTGGCCCAGCCGCGATCGATGACATGCACCGCGTCGTGACCGTGCTCACGGAGTAGCTGTAGCCACTGCTTAGGGGCGTTTTCATCCAGCAGCAGACGCATGCTGGTCCAGAGCGCGCTCGAATGCGATCACTCGTTTGACAGTGGAGGAGGGCAGCTCGTAGGCATCGCCGATCGTATCGATAGAGTCGCCGGCTTGATGCAGCGAGGACAAGGCTGCAGTCTCGAGTCTGCGGCCCTTGAGCGTGGGCGCACCGCCCATCACGTCAGGGCGCACGTCCACTACATCCGCATACTCCTGCAACTGTCCCAATGGCCACCCTCGGCTGAACTCCTTGAGCACATCAATCGGCGCAACTCCATCCGGCATCTGTGCACCCAGCCTCCTCGCAATCATTTCTTCATCAAGTGACGCCGCCGACACAAAGTCGAACGCTGTTCCTTGCCGCTCGCGCTCTGCTGTGTGCCCGCGCCCATTTTCGGGCTTCACGATCGCTCTCTGTCCCGCGACCGTGGTCGGCAATTCCGAATTCGGCGCAATGACCTCACAGTACTCATCGAGTACCCCGCGTAGATTGCGTGGCTGCAGCCCATGCGTCAGCAAGAGCGCCGCCACCCTCGCCCGCCGGTACTCGTCCCAGCGGTACGCACACTGCACGCCCCGACGGGGAGGTAGTGCACTCGCCACCACGATGCCCGAGCGACGCCACTGCCGCAGCCGATGCGCGGTCACGCCCGCCAGCGCCGCCACCAGGCGCGACGACATCGAACCCGTAGCTGACTGGTGCTGTGTGATGTCGCTGCTCATGGGACTCTCCGGCGAAGTCAATTGTAGCCATTGGTGGCATCAGCGCTGAGCATCCACCCTGAGCATCGCGTTGTTGTGGCCCTGGGCCGGGCGGTCGCGATGATCGTTGCACCAGTGGCGCAGCCAACATGCTGGGGGTCGCAGACGCTCTGGCACTGTGTCCGCGCCGGACTCGCGTGTATCGTGGCGGGGTACGTCTCGCCTTCGAGGTATGGAGACGACCCCGCAGCCAGCAATCTGGGAGCGCGCGATGTCCGGCACTGAGATGGCTTATCTCCAGGGACAGGTCATGCCCCTGGCCGATGCCAAGATCAGCATCATGACCCATGCCCTGCATTACGGCACCGCCGTATTCGAGGGCATCCGCGCCAACTGGAACGCCGAGCACGAGCAGCTCTACCTCTTCCGCATGCGGGAGCATTACGAGCGGCTGCGCAAGTCGGCGCACGCGCTGATGATGGACCTGCCGCTCTCGGACGACGAACTCTGCGCGATCACGCTCGACCTGGTCCGCCGCAGCGGGTTCAAGCAGGACGTCTACATCCGGCCGATGGTCTACAAGTCGGCCGAGCAGTTGGGCGTGCGGCTGCACGGCATCGCCGACGACTTTCTCTGCTTTCTGATTCCCTGGGGCGCGTATCTCGACACCACCGGCGGCGTCCACGTAGTGACCTCGTCCTGGCGCCGCACCGAGGATCAGTCGATTCCGGTGCGCGCCAAGGTGACCGGCGCCTACATCAACTCGGCACTGGCCAAGACCGAAGCGGAGACGGCCGGCTTCGACGAGGCGATCATGCTCAACGAAGACGGGCATGTCTCCGAGGGTTCGGGCGAGAACATCTTCATCGTCAACGACGGCGTGATCTACACGCCGCCGAGCAGCGACAACATCCTCGTCGGGATTACGCGCAACACGGTGATCGAGCTGGCCGAGCAGGAATTGGGCATTCCCACCGTGGAGCGAACGCTGGACCGTTCCGAGCTCTGGTTGGCGGATGAGGTGTTCATGACCGGCACAGCCGCGCACGTCACGCCGATCGCTTCGGTCGACCGGCGCGAGATCAACGGCGGCGAGACCGGTCCCGTGACCGCGCAGCTTGAACGTCTCTACTTCGATGCGATCATCGGCAACCGCGATGCCTATGCGCACTGGCTGACGCCGATCTACACGGACGACTGAGCCGGGAGCGGCCAATGGCCGAGGCGATCACACTCGTCCTCGCCTACCTGCTGGGCTCGATCCCGGTCTCGTGGCTCGTGTTTCGCTGGCGCACAGGCCAGGATCTGAGGCTGGTCGGCGACGGCAACGTGGGCGCCGCCAATGCCGCGCGAATGGGCGCGGGACACTTCTTCGGCGCCGTAATCATCGTGACCGACATCGGCAAGGGATTGCTCGCCGTCTCGATTGCGCGCTGGTGGGGGCTGGATCTCGGTTGGTGGATGGCCGCTGGCGGTCTCTCCATGGTGGGACACATGTGGCCGATCTTCCTGCGTTTCGACGGCGGCCGCGCAGCCGCGACCGGACTCGGCGCGGCCGGCGCATTTCTGCCCTGGCAATTCGGCCTGACGTTTGTTGTCGGCGGGTTGACCTACCTCGTCACCCGCATCGCCGAGCTCGGTATCCTGCTCGTCGCCGCGCCGCTGCCCTTCCTGGCGATCGCCTTCGGCGAGCCGATTGAGGCGATCATCTTCTGCTTTGCCGCGCCGATCGCGGCCGGACTCAAGACGGTGTGGGACAAATGGCGCGAAGCTGGGACGCAGTAGTCGTCGGCGCCGGACCGGGAGGATCGACGGCGGCCTACGATCTGGCCGCCGCCGGCGCCGACGTGCTGTTGATCGATCGGGCAAGCTTCCCGCGCGACAAGCCCTGCGGCGGCGGCGTGCTCGTCTCCGCGCTCAAGCTGCTGCCCTACGACCTTGACCCGGTCACCGAGCGCACGATCACCTCGTTCCGCGTGCGCTACAAGCGCACCTGGGAGTTCGAGCATCGCTATCACGAGACGCTGGCGATCATGACCCAGCGTTCGCGGCTTGACGCGTACATGGCCGAGCGGGCGGTGGACATGGGAGCGGAATTTCGCGACGCCTCGGCAGTGCGGAGCATTGACGACGCAACCGTCACGCTGGCAAACGGCGACACGCATGAGGCACAGGCAATCATGGCCGCCGACGGCGCCAACGGCGTGGTCAGGCAAGCGCTGGGATTGCCTAGGCTACGCGGAGCCGTCGCGCTGGAGGGCAACGCCGGCCGCGAGGAGCAGCCCGCCGGCGCGCGCTGGGACGACGCGGTCGGCCTCGAGCTCGGCTCGATGCCTGGCGGCTATGGCTGGGTCTTTCCCAAGGGCGACCACTGCAACGTCGGACTGGGCGGCTTCCCCGCTGCGGGCCCCACATTGCGGGGCGAACTTTCGCGTTACGCGAGCACCGAGTCGTTCGACGGCGGCTCCCTGACCCAACTGCGCGGTCATCATCTGCCGCTGCGCGATCCGGACAGCGCGCTGGTCCGAGATCGGGTTGCGTTCGTGGGCGATGCGGCGGGGCTGATCGATCCGCTGTCGGGGGAGGGGATCGGGAATGCGATCCGCAGCGGGCAGTTGGCGGCTGAGGCCGCGCTCGAACTGCTGGCGGGCGAGGCGTCGGACATGTCGGCCTATCGGGACCGCGTTGAGGAGGAGATCGAACCGGAGTTGCGCGTGGCGCGCCAGCTCCAGGCGCTCTTCCATCAGTGTCCGTGGCCGTACGTCCAGCTTCTGCGGCACTCGGATCGGTTCTGGACTGCCTTCTGCCGCATCGTCCGCGGCGAGTCGACGTACACCCAGTTCCAGTCCCGGCTCGGACCGGCAAAAGTGTTCGTGGACGCGGCAGCGGCGGTCGCCGAACGTCGCGCCCGCAGGGCGGCGAAGTGGCAAGCAAGCGCCTGAGCTACTGCTCCAGTTCGCGCGCCGAGGCGAGGGCTTCTTCCCAGGTCACCTGGTCACGGATCATGGCTTGGTAACGGCGCAGCATTCGAGGCCAGCCAACCGCGACCACGCCGGTCAGGTAGCCGCGCAGGCCATAGATGGCGGCGAAGCGGTTCGAGTCCAGCGACCCGTGCACCAGCCGAAACTCGTCGCGCGGCGAGGTGATGCCCGAAGCCATGATGCTGAGCCCGTGCTGATCCGACCAGAAGTAGGGCACGGGAGTGAAGGCCTCCAGCGGCTCCCCGCGGCTCTCCAGGATCAGGTTGCGGGCCGCGGCCATGCCCTGTTCGACCGCGTTGGTCCAGTGCTCGATCCGCATCGTGCGCTGCGGCTGCGCATACTGAAAGTGGGCGAACAATCCGTTCGGCCAGCGGGCGACGTCGCCGGCCGCGTAGATCTGCGGCGCCGCGCGGCAGTACTGGTCGCAGATCAGTCCGTCGCCGATCGTCAAGCCCGAGTCAGCCAACCACTCCACGTTCGGCCGAACCCCGATGCCGACGACGACGGTATCGGCCTCGATCCGTGATCCGTCCTCCAGCACCGCCGCCTCCACGCGGCCCTCGCCGACCAGGTCGGCAACCCTGGCGTCGAATCGCATCTGCACGCCGGCCTCCGCGTGGAGGCCTTTCGCCCACTCGGCCAATTCCGCGCCCAGTGGTCCCAGCATCGGCGCACCGAGCGCCTCGATCATGGTCACGTCGAGTCCCCGCGCTCGGGCCGACGACGCCACTTCGGCGCCGATGAACCCCGCCCCGATCACGGCCACTCGACGGCTCGTCTCCAGGTCGCTGCGGATTCGCAGCGCGTCGGACCGGCTGCGCAGTGTGTGTACACCCTGGAGTTCGGCCCCGAACGGCAGCGAGATCGGACGCGCCCCGGTCCCGATGATCAGACCGTCGAAGTCGAGCGACTCATCCTGGTCGAGCCGCAATAGGCGGCTTCGGGAATCAAGCCCAGTCGCCCGCCGTCCGCCCAGCATGTGCAGGTCGAGGTCGGCGAGTTCATCGGACGTGCGCAGCGGCAAGCGGTCCGCGTCCCATTCGCCGGTCAGGAGCTGCTTGGACAGCGGCGGTCGATCGTACGGATCCTCCGCTTCGTCGCCGATCAAGCTGATTCGACCGGCATAACCCTCGCTGCGCAGCGTCTCGGCGGCGTTGAGGCCGGCCAGCGAAGCGCCGACGATGACGACGTGTTGCATGGGCAGAGGGTATCGCGGGATCACATCCGGTCTGATTTGCGAGGTGCTTCGCTATGATGCAAGCGATATCGGAAATCGACACTCAGCAACGAGTCAACCCTGAGACTGGAGCAAGCAATGGGCAAGTTGGACGGCAAGGTAGCCATCGTGACCGGCGCGAGCCGCGGCATCGGCGCGGCAATCGCCGAGTGCTTCGCGGCCGAGGGCGCGAAAGTGATCGCCACGGCGCGCACCGTGCAGGAGGGTACGCACCCGCTGCCGGGCTCGCTGGAAATGACCATCAAGAACATCCGCGACGCCGGCGGCGAAGCCTCCGCGGTGGCCGGCAACGTCTCCGAGTACGAAGAGTGCGCCGGCATCGTCCAGCAGACGATTGACACCTACGGCCAGCCCGACGTGCTGGTCAACAACGCGGCGCTGACCTACTTCATCCCGGTCAAGGACTTCCCCGTGCGCCGCTGGCTGCGCTCGACGGCCGTCAACTTCCACGGGCCGTTCTACATGAGCCAGCTCTGTCTGAACGAAGGCGGGATGATCGAGCGCGGCTCGGGCGCCATCGTCAACGTCTCCTCGGCCGCCGCCATCGGCCCCGGCCGCGGCCCGTACGAGGGCGACGGCGGCGGCGGCACGCTCTACGGCGCAGAGAAGGCCGCGCTCGAGCGCTTCACTCAGGGTCTCGCCTCCGAGGTGCACCAGTACGGCGTCTCGGTCACCTGCTACAGCCCGTCGCAGATCGTGCCGACGCCCGGCGTCGTCCACCACCGGTTGATGGAAGGCCGCGACCCCAACGACGCCGAGAGCGTCGAGATCATGGCCCAGGCGGCGCTCCTGCTCGCCACCGAGCCGCTGGACAAGGTCTCGGGCCGGGTCACCTACTCCCAGGAAATCCTCAAGGAGTTCGGCTGGGACATGGGCAGCAAGACGCCGGCCGGCACCGGCGTGACGACCCCGGGTTCGGGCTACTCTCAGATCTAATCGCCGCCGGGCCGTCCACTCAGGCCGTGGTGATCTAGTCAGGCCTTGCCGTGACCTCCGTTGATGTCGAGCGCGTCGAGCGCTGGTTCCGCGACGGCGATCTCCTCCACCCCTGCGAAGGCGACGCCCCGCCATCAACTGTCGATCTCGCCCGAGCGGTGGCGTCGATTGGCGGCGTCCCGTTGTCCGACACCGATGATCGCGCCGCCGAACTTGCCGAGCGAATCGGTCGTGATCGCCCGTTGCTCTTCGTGTTGGTCGACGGTCTCGGTTGCGTCTTCGACGAACTCGCCAGACCGGGGGGCTTGCTCGCCGGTGCTGAGGGGATTCAGCTCCGCTCGGTGTTTCCCTCAACGACCGCGGCCGCGCTAACCACGTTGGCCACCGGCGCCTGGCCGTCTCAACACGGGGTGCCCTCCTGGTACACGCATCTGCATAACCACGACCTGACGGCGACGATCCTGCCGTTCGTAGAGCGGGACTCCGAGCGCAAGCTGCAGGAATTCGGCATCCGGCCCAGCGAAGCCTTCGTCTATCCGTCGCGCATGGCGTTGATCGAGAGTCGCTTCCGCACCTACCACCCACGCGCGATCTCCAACAGCGAGTTCACGAGCTACCAGAGAGGTTCGGCGCCCACGGATCCATACGATCACCTCCGCGACGCCGTCGCGACGGTCGTGACTCGGATCGTCGAGCAGGACGAGCCGGGCATTCACTATCTCTATCTGCCCATGCTCGACTCTGCCTCGCATCGCGACGGACCCGAGTCCTCGGCCACGCTGCGGGCACTGGAAGCTGTCGACCGGGCGCTGGGACTGATCGCCGAGCAACTGGACGGTCGCGCCCGCATCGCGATCAGTGCCGACCATGGCGAGTTGCACGTCACGGCATCGGAAAAAGGGCTGTTCCTGCCTGACGATCCCCTGCTCGATGATCTGCACACGCCGCCGCATGGGGAGCCTCGGGTGCCGATGTTCTGCGTCCAGCGCGGCCGCGAGGATACCTTCGAGGGTGAGTTCCGGGAACGCTGGGGCCGCGATTGGGCGCTGCTCACGCGAGCCGAGGCGGAAGAGATGCGGCTCTTCGGTCCCGAGCCGATGAGCCCGATCACCGCCGAACGGGTCGGCAGCCATCTGGCTCTGTCCGCGACCAAGAACGTGCTCGTCTACGGCGAGGCCGGCAACAAGGTCTCCGCCCTCAACGGCTACCACGCCGGGCTTCGCGCCGAGGAGATGGAGATCCCGCTGCTGCTGGCGTAAGCCTCAAGACAGTCCGGCGGTCTCGCGCCTAGTCGTCGAACTCCATGATCGCCCGACCGAAGATCTCACCGTGCTCGAGCGCGGCGGTCGCCTCGTTGATCTGCCCAATCTTGAAGCGTTCGGTGACCATCGCGTCGAGGTCAAGCGCGCCGTCCTCGGCCCAGGCGAGGAACATGGGGAAGTCGCGATCGGGATGGCAGCTCCCACCGATCGACCCGATGTACTTCTTCTCGTTGATCAGCATGCCGCGCATGTCGACCTCGCTGAAGGTCACACCCGATTGCGGCACGCCGACCAGGACCGCCGTGCCGCCGGTCTCGGCCCCGAGGATGCCGGGGCGCACGGCGCGCAGGATCTGGCCCATCGTCACCTCTCGGCCGATGCAGTCGAAGGCGAAGTCGGCGCCCGACACCGGCTCGCCGAAACTGGTCAGTCCCTCGCCCTGGGTCAGCGCGTGGACCTGCTCAATCGCGTCGCCGCCCGAGGCGTTGACCCCGTGCGTCGCTCCGAAGCGCTTGGCGAAGTCCAGCTTCTCGTCGTCGAGATCAACAGCAATGATCGGGTCGGCGTTGACCACCGACGCCGCGACCACTGCGGAGAGTCCCACGCCGCCGACACCGAAGATCACCACGCTCTGCCCCGCGCGCACGGCCGCCGTGTTGTAGACGGCGCCCGAGCCGGTCAGCACCGCGCAGCCGATGATCGAGGTCACGTCGCGGCGCGTGTCCTGGGGCACCTTGACCACGTACTTCTCGTCGGCAATCGTCGTATCTGCCCAGGTGAACACGTTGCGCGTCGTCGCCGTGCGGCCATTGGGCCGCTCGACCACGATCGCGTCCACTTCACGCGTCGCCGTGTCGGGACTGCGCGGAACCCAGGTCACGAAAACGATGTCGCCAACCTGCACGTTGGTCACCTGCGAGCCGACCTTGATCACTTCGCCGGTCGCTTCGTGGCCTAGGATCTGGTCGCCGTTGCGAGGATTGTGCATCTGATGCAACTGCGAGTGGCAGATGCCTGACGCGAACTGTCGCACGACCACCTGGAAGTCGCTGGGGTCGGGCAGCTCGACGTGTTCCACGGCCAGCGGTTCGTCGGCCTCTGGGAGAAAAACTACGCGCGCGGGAGTCGGCATGATGGCGTTTCCTTACTTGCACTGAATCGAGTGCTAGAGGGATTCTAGTCTGCCCCTGGGGGAAGCCGATGGAGATCGTCACGCGCCGCGGCCCGAAACAACTTGAGGCCGCCGAGTTCGGCGACCTGCGCGCGCGCTACTCGTCAACGCTGATCGACCTGGGCACCGGCGACGGCGCCTGGCCGCGCAGATTCGCCCGCGACTTCGACAACTGCTTCGCGGTCGGGATCGATCCGGATCGCTCCGCGCTGCGCGAGGCGGCCAAGCTCGCCGAACGCAAGCCAGCCCGAGGCGGCGCCCCCAATGCCCTCTACGTCGCCGCCAGCGCCGAGTCGCTGCCGCCCGAGCTGCGCGAGTCGGCCGACTGGTTGACCGTCTACTTTCCTTGGTCGGCGCTGCTGCGCCTGATCCTCGGAGGCGACGAACAGATCGGCGAGCTGCTGCGATTCCTCTGCCGGCCCAGATCGCGTTTCAGCGTGGTACTCAACGCCGAAGCCCCGCCCGACGGCTTCGAGCCGCCGACGCCGAAGTCCGTGCGCGAGTCGCTGGAGGCGCCGCTGACCGCCGCCGCCTTCCGCATCACGCAGGCCGACTGGCTCGACCCCGACCAAGCCCCACCCTCAACCTGGGCCGGCCGCCTGGTCAAGGGCAGCGGCAGAGCCATGATCAGCCTCGACGCGACCCGTTGACCAGTCGTCAACTGCTTCTAGCGCATGGCGACTGCGGGGTCGGTCGGCCGTGGAATCTGGTACCAGGGCTGGTCGCAGAACTCGAGATCCTCCGACGTCAGCTCGACCTCCTCGTAGCGCAGCGAGTCCGCGATCTGCTCCGCCCGTGACGCGCCCACGATGGCCGAGGTGATCCCATCCTGCGCCAGCACCCAGGAGATGGCCGCATGCGTGATGCTCTGATCGCGCTCGGCGAAGTAATCCTGCAGCCGCGCCACCTGTTCACGCTGGATGTCGTCCCAGTAGCGGCCTTGGTAGAGCTGCGAGGTCATGCGGTTCGTGAACCAATTCTCTCCCTGCAGCTCCTCGCTGTTTCGGTAGCGGCCGGTCAGGAATCCTCCGGCGAGCGGATTGAAGCAGATCACGCCGACGCCCTGGTCGCGGCAGAGCGGCAGCAAGTCGTCCTCGATGTCGCGCCAGAGAATGTTGTAGCGCGGCTGATCACAGACGAATCGCGTGATCCCGGCCACGTCCGACGCCCTCAGCCCCATCGCCAGTTGCCAGGCGCGGAAGTTGGACGCGCCCACGTAGCGCACCTTGCCCCAGCGCACGAGATCGTCCAGAGCCTGCATCGTCTCCTCAATAGGCGTGCGCGGATCCGGGCCATGAAGCTGATAGAGGTCGATGTAGTCGGTACCCAGGCGCCTTAAGGAATCGTCTACCGCGGAGAGGATGTGCTGGCGCGAGTTGCCCCGCTGGTGCGGCAACGGACCGGTCGGCACGAAGCACTTGGTCGCCACGATGACCTGGTCGCGAGGGCGGCCGCCAAGCCAGCGGCCGATGATCTCTTCGGTCCCGCCAATCTCGGCGCGTCCCGCCGGGTAGGCGTCGGAGGTGTCGAGGAAGGTCACGCCGGCATCGAACGCGGTGTCCAGGATTCGATGCGCTTCATCCTGGTCGGTACGCGAGCCGAACGTCATCGTCCCTAGGCAAATCTCCGACACCCGCAGTCCCGTGCTTCCCAATCGTCGGTAGCGCATACGCATCTTCCACTTGTGTCGTCTTGGACGCAACCAGCCTATGCAGATTCCTCGCGCCGTCAAGCGCTCACAGCACCATCTGGGTCTGCGTTACTTGCGCGACCAGCTTGCCCTCCGGATCGAGGATCGTCGTCTGCCAGACCTGCGTGCGCCGGCCGCGATGCATCGGCCGGCACTCGCCGCGCAGCGTCGTCCCCTCGACCCCGCCGCGGAAGAAGTTGGTCTTCGATTCAATCGTCGTCGTACCCGCGCCCGCCGGCAGATTGGCGCCCGTGCCGACCGCCCCCAGCGTGTCGGCAAAGGCCATGATCGCACCCCCATGCATCAGCCCCGGTGCGGTACACAGTTCCCGCGTGACATCAATCTCGGCAACAACCAGCTCGGGCTCCACCGACACCAGCCGCACCCCAATGTGCTCCGGCAGCAGGCCGCGAAACCCCCGGCGAAACGGCTCACTATCCAGAGAAGCTGCATCGGACATTCGCTGACCCTCTCATCGGACGTGGTCCCGCTGAATCAAGCCGACATCGCGTGATAACGTCATGCCATGGACGCTACGCCAATCTATCGGGTCGGTTCGCGAGAGATCCGCGTGCTCTCCGACGGCGTGATCTGGCTCGACGCCGGAGCCGTCTTCGGTCTCGTGCCCAAGATCATGTGGCAGCGCGTCACCGGCGAGACTAACGAACTCAACCAGATCCCGCTCGCCCTCAACTGCCTCCTGCTCGAGTCCGACGGCAAGACCGTCCTGATCGAGACCGGCCAGGGCAACAAGGACTTCGAGCAGACCCGCCGCCGAGGCTGGGAACCCGACCACGGCAAGCTCATCGACGACCTCGCCCGCAACGGCGTCCAGCCCGCCGATGTCGACATCGTGATCAACACGCACCTGCACAACGACCACACCGGCTGGAACACCATTCAACAGGGCGACGACCTCGCCGTCACCTTCCCCAACGCCCGCTACTACATCCAGCGCGGCGAGTGGGAGGACGCGACGCACCCCAACGAGCGCACCCGCGCCACCTACCTGCCCGAGAACCTCTTGCCGGTCGAGGCGGCGGGCCAGATCGAGTTCATCGACGGCGAGACCCAGGTCACCTCGGACATCACCGTGATCGAGACCCCCGGCCACACCGCCGAGCACGCCTCCGTTGTCATCGCCAATGGCGGCGAGACGGCCATCTATCTGGGCGACATGATCCAGCACCAGGTGCAACTGGAGCGGGTCGCCTGGCTCTCGGCCTTCGACGTCCTGCCCCTGGTCAACCTGGAAACCAAGAAGCGGCTGATCGCGGACGCGATCAAGAACCAGTCCCTGCTGGTCGCGGTGCACAATCCGTTCCCCGGCGTCGGACGTCTGACCGCCGGCGAGCGCGGTCGCAATATCTGGGCCTCCGAACCGCCCCACGCCGTCGCCGGGACCGCTGCTGAGCCCGAGACCGCCGTTCCCACAAACTGACACCGAAGCCGACGTATCAGACCGAGAAAGCGCAGAGGTCAACGACATGGCACTAGGAGGCATTGGCGGCGGCGGCGATCCGATGATGGATCCCGCCGAAATGGCCAAGTACATTCCCAAGCCGCGGCGCAAGCTCTGGCGGCAGGAAAAACTGGTCGACGAAGCCTACCTGCAATACCGCGACCGCACCGAGGAGCTGCCCGAGCCGGACTTGGTCGAGCGCATCTTCCTGATCGTGATGCGCGGCGAGCGCTGCCTCGTCGTGCGCCACGGCGATCGTCATCAGCCCTGGGTCCTGCCGATCCTCGAGTTCGACATCGAACCGCGGCCCGAACCGCTCGATCCGGAGATGGATCAGGCGGCACGGCATGCCTCGCTGACCCAGACGATCGGTGCGGTGGTCGAAGACACCTGGCAAGTGCCGGTCGCGGAGTGGTCCCAGCACACGCGCGTGCAGATGACGGCCAAGGAGTTGCAGGACAAGATCGAGCCGGGCTCACGCCGCTACGAGATGATCGTGACCGCCGAGGCCGGCGAGCCGCACGATCTGGCCGAGGACAACGAGTGGGCCAGGCGGTTCTTCCCCTCCCGCGACATCGTCAAGCTGCTGCGCGAGCGCTACAACGACTACGAAGAGCTCGAGCTGGCTTACGATCAGGCCTTGATCGAAGCAGCCAAAGCCGGCGCCTGAACCGGCATTGTGATCACTGCGGTAACAGACCGGGCTTGCCCGACATAGTAGGCTCGTGGGCAATCATGACCGATACGGCAACCGTGACGACCGAGCCAGTCTTCGCGCCGTTCGCGAGCCCCGAGCCAGCGCGTCCAACCGGCGTCGGGGTCGAGGCGATGGCCGTCCGGCGCGTACCGGTCCTTGTATCCGGCGGCCTCGCGCTCCGCGCCTGAGCGTCCGGCGCTCTTGGTACAGGTACGGAGCCAGCGCCGCCGACACCGCCCGACACACGCGCCGAATGATCCAGACCATTCAGACAACAGACCCAGTCGGCACCCAGTCAGCACAATGAGTATCCAACGCTCGATGACCACGCCGAGCCACGGTTGAGGAGACCGCCATGCGTCTGACCGGCGCCCGAATCCTGATGGAATGCTTGCGCGCGGAGGGAGTCGAAGTCTTCTTCGGCTACCCCGGCGGCGTCGTCCTGCCCCTCTACAACACGCTGGGCGAATACCCCGACATCAAGCACGTGCTCGTCCGCCACGAGCAGGCCGCCGCCCACGCCGCCGACGGCTACGCCCGCGTCGCCGGACGCACCGGCGTCTGCCTCGCCACCTCCGGCCCCGGCGCAACCAACCTGGTCACCGGGATCACCACCGCCTACATGGACTCCGTGCCGATGGTCGTGCTCACCGGCAACGTCGCCCGCGACCTGATCGGCCGCGACGGCTTCCAGGAGGCCGACATCACCGGCATCACCCTGCCGATCACGAAGCACAACTATCTGCTGATGCGCGCCTCCGAGATCGCTCCCGCCGTCAAGGAGGCCTTCCACATCGCCTCGACCGGCCGCAAGGGCCCGGTCCTCGTCGACATCCCCAAGGACGTCTTCATCGAGGAGGCCGAATGGGACGGCTACCCGCAGGGCGTCTCGCTGCGCGGCTACCCGATCATGGATGTCCCGCGCGAGGAGGAGGTCGACAAGGCAGCCGAGATCATCAACGCAGCCCGCAAGCCGATCATCATCGCCGGACACGGCGTCGTCCAGTCCGAGGCGCAGCACGAGCTGGTCGAGTTCGCCGAGCGCTCCGACACGCCGGTGCTGACCACCCTGCTCGGCATCTCGGGCATGCCCGAAGACCACGAACTCTCCTATGGGTTCCTCGGCATGCACGGCCACTTCTACGCCAACATGGCCGCCGACCGCGCCGATGTCGTGATCGGCATCGGCATGCGTTTCGACGACCGCGCCATGGGACGCTTCAGCGACTTCAACCCGACTGCGAAGATCGTCCACATCGACATCGATCCAGCCGAGATCGGCAAGAACTTCAAGACCCACGCGCCGGTCAACGGCGACGTCAAGGAAACCCTCTCCCGCCTGCTGCCGCAGGTCGAGCTGAACCGTCATCCGGAATGGCGCGCCGAGATCGATCAGATCATGGACCAGCACCCGACCGACTACGTCGAGGAAGGCACCGAGCTGAGCGGTCCCTGGCTGATCCAGGCACTGGCCGAAGCGACCCAGGGCGAGTCGACGATCGTCACCGGCGTCGGCCAGCACCAGATGTGGGCCGCCCAGTACTACCCCTACACCAAACAGCGCCAGTGGGTCACCTCCGGCGGACTCGGCACCATGGGCTACGAGGTCCCCGCCGCGATGGGCGCCCAGTTCGCCCAGGACGAACCGATCTGGTCGATCTGCGGCGACGGCGGCTTCCAGATGACCTCGCAGGAGCTGCAGACCGTCGCCGATCACAACCTGCCGGTCCGCTTCGCCATCTTCAACAACGGCTTCCTCGGCATGGTCCGCCAGTGGCAGGAGCTCTTCTACGAGCACAACTACCACTCGGTCGACCTCGGCCAACCCGACTTCGTCAAGTTGGCCGAGGCCTACGGCATCAAGGGCGTCCGCGCTACGACCCGCGCCGAGGCGATGCAACTCTTCCGCGATCTCGAAAGCTACGACGGACCCGTCGTGATCGACTTCCAGCTCGAGCGCGAGGAGAACGTCTGGCCCATGGTCCCGGCCGGCGCCGCCCTCTCCGAGACCATCGAGTCGGCTGAGGATCTCTAGAGCCAACCCACCCGCCGTCGTTCCCGCGCAGGCGGGAACCCGGCTGGCGCACCGCAAGCAGCGAGATTCCAGGTCGAGCCTGGAATGACGAACCTGGAACGAGACAGAGGAGACTCATCCCATGGCGTCCCGCAACACCATCGTCGCCCACGTCGAAGACCGGCCCGGCGTCCTTGCCCGCGTGGCTTCGCTGTTCCGCCGCCGCGGATTCAACATCGAGTCGCTCACCGTCGGCCATTGCGAGGAACCCGGCCTCAGCCGCATGACCATCGTCGTCGACGGCGACGACCACCAGGTTGACCAGGTCTGCCGCCAGCTCTTCAAGCTGATCGACGTCGTTTCCGTCCAGGACATCACCTACACGCCGATGGTCGACCGCGAACTCGCCTTGATCAAGGTCTCCGCCTCCAACTTCAACCGACGCGAGGTGCTCGACGTGGTCGAGGTCTTCCGCGCCGATGTCGTCGATGTCCACGCCGAAGCCCTGATCATCCAGGTGCTCGGCGACGAGGGCAAGGTCGACGCCGCCGTCAAGATGTTCGAGCAGTTCGGCATCCTCGAGATGGTCCGCACCGGCCGCGTCGCCATGCGCCGGGGCACCGAGACGACCAAGCCGCCGGCCATCTCCGACTCGCAGCAGGCCGCCGCCGCCATCCGCGCCATGCTCGGCCGCCGCCCCGAAGGCGTCCTCCCCTTCGCCAGCGACTAGCTCTGTTTCCCTCTCCCTCTGGGAGAAGCCTGCCCCGTGCTTGCCTGCCCCTGGCTTGAACAGGGGACACGGGGGGCTAGAGCCTGCCCCCGCGTAGGCGGGGGGTGAGGGTCCCCTTCCGTCAACCGCAATACACAATCCGAACACCTGTCCATATACCATCAACCTCCTGACCAACCACGCCGCGCGCCGCAAAGGAGCAGCCATGCCTGTTTTCCTCCGCCAAAACTCCGCGGCCGCTTCTCCCTCAAAGCCGAACGGAATCGAACAAACCCGAACAAACCGAACGCTCCAATCACCTGAAAAAACCTGAAAAAAGCTGAAACTCCCGAAATCACGATCTTCAGCAATACGCTGGAGATCCTCCCCGGATATCCCGTGTTTCGGCCCCGAAAAAAAACTCCCCGAAAACCTGAAACTCGCCTGCAACTGCCCAATACGCCGTCCCCGCCTACACTCAGGCAAGAACACCAGACACCACCCCAATCCGCAGGAGACCGGTATGCCCGCCCAGATGTACTACGACGCCGACGCCGACCTTGATTTGCTCAAGGGCAAGAAGATCGCCGTGATCGGCTTCGGCTCGCAGGGACACGCGCACGCCCTCAATCTGCGCGACTCCGGCTGCGACGTGATCGTCGGCCTCTACCCCGGCTCGCGCAGTTGGAACAAGGTCCAGGACTCCGGACTCCAGGTCGACACCGTCGCCGACGCGGCCGCCGCCGCCGACATCGTCATGGTCCTCGCGCCCGACCACGTCCAGAAGTCGATTTACGACCAGCACATCGCCCCCTCCATGACCGAGGGCAAGACCCTGATGTTCGCCCACGGCTTCGCCATCCACTTCAACCAGGTCATGCCCCCGCCCGAGGTCGACGTCACCATGATCGCGCCCAAGGGCCCCGGCCACCTCGTCCGCCGCGTTTTCGAAGAGGGTGGCGGCGTGCCCGCGCTGCTCGCCATCCACCAGGACGCCTCCGAGACCGCCCGCGAGGTCGCCCTCGCCTACGCCAAGGGCATCGGCGGCACCCGCGCCGGCGTGCTCGAAACCACGTTTCTCGAAGAGACCGAGACTGACCTGTTCGGCGAGCAGTCCGTCCTCTGCGGCGGTATCACCGCGCTGATGCAGGCCGGTTTCGAGACCCTGGTCGAGGCCGGCTATCAGCCAGAGTCCGCCTACTTCGAGACGATCCACGAGGTCAAGCTGATCGTCGACCTGATCTACGAGGGCGGTTTCGCCAACATGCGCTACTCCGTCTCCGACACGGCCGAGTACGGCGACCTGACCCGCGGCCCCAGGATCGTCGACGAATCGGTCAAAGCCAAAATGAAGCAGATCCTCTCCGACATCCAGGACGGCACCTTCGCCCGCGAGTGGATCATGGAAAACCAGACCGGCCGCCCCGGCTTCGACAAGCTCCGAGCCCGAGCCGCCAGCCACCCCAGCGAAGAAGTAGGAGCCGAACTCCGAGGCATGATGTCCTGGCTCAACGAAGAAGCCGACTAGCCGCCCCGCCCGGTCCACTACCGTCATTCCCGCGCTCCGTCGCGGGAATCCCGTCGAGCCGTTCCGCGTTGACTTCCGAGCTACGCCGCATTGTTGGTGCCCCATAGCGCCAAACCAAACAGCACAGCGCCGCTCCAGAAGGCGTAGGTCAGTAAGGACGCCCGCGACGGCACCTCACCTCGGCCCAGCAGCCACCAGCGCCAACTCTTGGGCTCACGAAACACCCAGAGCACGATCCAACTCAAGACCGGCACCAGCGTCGCGACCAAGACCACGGGAAATGCGCCCGTTGATGCCATGTCTGACGCCATCGTCTCAACAGGCGACATGAACGAGGGAAAGAGGCCATATCCGATAACGGCGAACAGGGCTGGGCCGCCGATCATCCCGGCCAAGATCCCCGCAACGCGCGGAAACAGCGCTGCCAGCACAAACGCGAACGCACCCGCAAGCAAGGCTCCGAACCAGCGCGCGACCGCGAACTCCGGCACTGGTCCCCCGTCCATATCAGACGTCTGCCACGATTGCAGAATGTGGCCGTAGAAGATCAGGATCAACGCCGCGATCGCTATCGCCGGCAGGAACGGCCTGACCACAGACGATTGGAGCCGCGCGATCTTGGCCCGGACCGAACCGAAGACCGCAGCCGCGAGCGCGGCAACCGGCACAATCAGCAACTCGACGCCGTACCGCATCCAGACCCGCTCTTCGATGCCAGTCACTGGATTGACTCGCAAGGGCGACGGGTACTCTTCATCGATTCGATGGATAAGACCATCCACCCCCAGGTCGAGCACAAGTATTGCCGAGAGCCACAACAACACAGCGGTGAACAGCGTGAGCACGGCCAAGCTCGACCGTTCGATGACCAACTCAATCAGGGTTCGCTCGTCTTGCAACACCTGAACCTGCCTTCTCGCCAGCGAGATGTCCCTTGCTTCCCTGAATCCGTTCAGCTCTGGATTAGCTGAAGACGGGACCAGCCCGCGTAGCAGCGCTGGCAACACATTGGGACCCGCTGCCCGTCGCGGCGCTAATCGGAGACCACGTTAGGGGGAAACAGCCGTTCGCGCGCCTGGTCGATCAGGAGGCCTAGCGACTCCAGCACCGTCGGAGCTAGCATCGGCTCGACATCGCCGTCAACGAACAAGACAGGCGCGTCGTCTGGCGAGCAACAAGTCAGTCAAACTCAGTCGGCCAGTATGGCGAGCCCAATCAGCGCCGCACCGGTCATCACCGTGCCGGTCCAGATGGCATGCGTGCGAGCCGACGAGATGCGCAACAGTGGCGCTTCGGCGATCATGAGCGGGACCAAGAACAACACTTCCATGGGGCCGGACTCGCGATACGAGTCTGGCGAGTACTGATACGTCGAGTACGAATCATAGAACGCATAGCCGATTACGGCGATCACCGCGGGCCCAACGACCATCGCCGCCAAGTTCGCCGTCAAGCGTGGATACAGTGGCTGCCAATACCAGGTGAACAAGACGAGCAAGAGAGCCCCGAACCAGCGCGGCGCGCTGAACTGCTGCGGCCAGTCGCTGACTAGCGGCTCTTGCACCGAGACTACGAAGTACCCAAAGACGGCAAGCAGCGAAACGAAGAACAGGAACGGACGCAGTTCCCCAAGCTTACCCGTCCGCATCGCCGGAAACCTGTCGGCGCCAACGGGCCAACGCGCGACGACGAATGCCGTGAGCGGGACCAGCAGGAGTTCAATGCCCTTCAGCGGCGCTACTTCGACCCGCGGGACGAGATCGAACACGCCGGTATCGGGGAACTGGCCAAAGTACATGCTCAGGTAGTTGCCATTGATGGCGATGACGCCGAAGGTCAAGAAGATAAAGAGAAACAGCAAGAATGCCGGCAGGTTCCCAAACAGGTATTCGAATCTCTCTGATCCCCGTTCCATCTGGGATGATCCCCCGTTTGATAGCTAGAGCAGGCGAGGCAGCGCTTGTCGCCAACGACCGATCCTTAGGCGCTAGCTTACCGCCGGGTCCGCTGAGCCCGATGCAGGTAATGGCCAGTAAGCGCGGTCGGAGACATCCGCAATCACTGTTCCCCGGTCCACCAGATATGTAGTGCCGGCCGCAGCGCCGCTAGTCAGAGACCACGCTGGGCGGTAACAGCCGTTCGCGCGCCGGGTCGATCAGGAGACCAACCGACTCCAGCACGGTTAGGCCCAGGATTGGCTCGACATCGTCGTCAACGAAGAACACCGTCGCGTAGTCCGTCTGACCGAGGATGGTGAATCCGGCGAAACTGGCCAGACGAAGTATCCGGCGGTTGTCGCCGAGCCATACTTCGCGCGTGCCCATCGGCATCTCCTCGAGTAGATGCAACCAGCGCGCCTGCACCTCCGGGTCGGCTCTCGTGAGTAGCATCTGCTCAGCCTCCTCGCAATCGCTCGAAGGGCTGCAGTCATGATAGGCCCGCGCCCCGTCGCTCAGTTGGCAGGCTATGCCGCCCCAACGCCCCCCCTCCCCGCAGCGAGGACTGATCATGGCCAACCCCCACGACACATCCCCTCAACCAACGGCTAGCCTCTGCGACACCACGTTCTCAACGCGAGCCGCCAGTCCATGACCGATCACGCAGACATGCTCGCCCAATACCGAGTCCTCGACCTCACCAACGAGCACGGTCACTTCGCCGGCAAACTGCTCGCCGACCTCGGCGCCGACGTGATCAAGATCGAACCGCCGGAGGGTGACCCGGCGCGCCGTCGCGGCCCGTTCGTCGAGGACCTCCCCGGCCCTGAGCGCAGCATTCGCTGGCTCGCCTGGAACACCAACAAGCGCAGCGTCTCCATCGATCTCTCCGACCCCGCCGGACAGGACCGATTCCGCCGGCTGGCCCAATCTGCCGACATCGTCTTCGAATCCTTCGCCCCCGGCCAGCTCGATGACCTGGGCCTCGGATACGAGGCGCTGTCGAGAGCCAATCCCGGCCTGATCCTCGTCTCCATCTCCCCCTTTGGCCAGACCGGACCGTATCGCGAGTTCCAGGCCACCGACATCGTCCTCTGGGCCATGAGCGGCAACATGTCGATCACGGGAGAGTCCGCAGGGCCGCCCGCGCACGTCAGCGACGACTGCCAGTCCTATCTGCACGCCGGTGGCGACGCCGCCATCGGCGCACTGATCGCCTTGACTCAACGAGCACGCAGCGGGCGCGGTCAGCACGTCGATCTCTCCATCCAGGAGGCAACTTCCCGCGGTCTCTATCAGATCACCGGCAGCTGGGACATGACCGGCCGCAACCTGCCTCGCGAGAGCCGTCCCTCGGTCGGCGACGGCAAACTGCCCTGGACCTGGCCCTGCCGCGACGGACACGTGATGTGGCTGTCGCCCATCGGTCCGGGAGCCGCCCGGCGTCTCAGCGGCTTCCTCAACTGGCTCGACGCGATCGACGAAGGACACGAGTTGCGCTCGCTCGACTGGGAACACCTGGACCCCGAGCAGCTCTCCGCAGCCGACTGGCAACACCTCCAACAGCTCCACGCCGAAATCTTCGTCAATCGAACCAAGCGAGAGCTGTACGAAGCCGCCGTCCGGTACGACTTCGCGCTCTTCGTCTACGCGACCGCCGCCGACACGCTCGCCAACGACCAGCTCCGGGCCCGAGACTTCTGGCGCGACGTCCACCATCCGCAGCTTGGCCGCAGCATCCGCTTCCCCGGCCCGATCGCCGCCGGCGATCGCGCCGTGCCGGCCGAGACACGCCCCGCTCCGACGATCGGACAACACAACGAGGAGGTCTTTGCCAACCTCAAGCGCAACTCCGCGTCGACCATCGGCGCTGCTCCCGCCCGGTCCGGCGCAGGGCCGCTGGCCGGCGTCAAGGTCGCCGACTTCGGCTGGTTCATGGTCGGACCGCAAACGATCAAGCCGTTCTCCGACTTCGGCGCAGACGTCATCCGAGTCGAAAGCACGGCCCGCCTCGACGCGCTTCGGCTGGTAGGCCCCTTTCAGGACGACGTGGCCGATCCCGAACGCTGCGGCGAATACGCCCAGGTTCGCACCGGGGCTCAAGCGCTCAACGTCGACCTCAGCACTGAGGAAGGCATGGCCATAGCACGCAGACTCGTCGAGTGGGCCGACATCGTCTTCGACAACTTCTCGGCCGGCGCAATGAAACGCATGGGATTGGGCCATGACGCGCTGCGTGAGTTGAACCCTGGCCTGATCGTGCTCAGCAGCAGCGGACAGGGACAGCACGGCCCCCACGCCCACGGCAAAGGCGGCGGCGGACACTACGCCGCCCTCGCCGGATTCAACGAACTCACCGGCTGGCCCGAAGGCGAGCCCGGCTACCTCAGCGCCTACACCGACTTCATCGCCCCTCGCTTCAACATCCCCCTGCTGCTCGCCGCGCTCGACCATCGCCGCCGCACCGGCGAGGGACAGTACTTCGACGTCTCCCAGTACGAGGCCGGAGTCCACTGGCTCACGCCCTCAATCCTCGAGTACACCATCAACGATCGCGTCCCCAATCGCGGCGCCAACCGCCAGCCCGACGCCGCTCCACACGGCGCCTACCGCTGCAAGCCCGACCAGCAATCCGACCGCTGGATCGCCATCGCCGTTGTCACGGACAACCAGTGGAGTTCGCTCTGCCAGGCAATGGAAGCTCCCACGCTCGCCGACGACCCCCGCTTCGCCACGCTTCGGCAACGCAAGGCCAACGAAGACCAGCTCGACGCCCTCGTCGAGGACTGGACCAGGCAACGCGACGCCTACGAGATCATGCACATCCTGCAGAGCCGCGGCGTGCCCGCAGGAGTTGTCCAGACCGGCGAAGACATCCTCGAACACGACCCCCAGCTTCGCCACCGCAACTTCTACCAGCGCCTCGACCACCCGGCCCTCGGCTCATATCGAGCCCCGCAGGCCTCCTTCCGCCTCTCCGACGCGCCCTGCAACCTCGAACGAGCCCGCCTCCTCGGCGAAGACACCTACGAGGTACTCAGCGAGGCGCTCGGATTCAGCGACGCCGAGATCGAGCGATTCGCCCTCGCCGGCGCTCTAAAGTGAATCTCACGACCGACAACGTCTCGCCGAGATGGACGCAGCGTCCGTGCCGCTCAACCCGGTTGATGGTCAAGGGCAAGCTCATAAGGCAGCGGCGAGCCGAGGTCTCCGTCGCGCCAGCGGGTGAGTGAGTGGGCGAGGTCGCCAAGCTCCGACGCCGACTGACCCTCGGTCGCCCGCAGGACCTGCTCCGCGGTCGCGATCTCCGCGCCGTTGAATCCGAACAGGTCGGCGCTGCTCAGCGCCATCGGGCGGTACTGCGTGTAGCCGCCCAGGTCCGAAGGCTGAATCACGATGCTGCCGTCGTCGATCAGCGGATCCAGGTACAGCTCGAACTTGACCAGCCAGGGCCCGTGCTCGGCCACGACATACTCGGCGCCGGTGATCGACTCGCCGTGCCGGCGGTAGTGGAGGAAATCGCTCAGGCAGAGCAGCGTGTTCAACTGGCTCGTGCCGAACGAGCGGGCCGTGATCCGCCGCTCGCAGAGGTAGATGATCAGCTCCCGCAGCTTCGCGTCGACCAGTCCTGGGGTGAAGCTCCCGAGCGTGGTCATGCGCGCTCCCCCCTGCTCAGCGGCGAGGACGGCTGGGCCGGAGTGCGCACTTCATAAGGAACGCCGCGCGCGCTGAACAGGTCGGCCCACTCTCGCTGGGTCCGGTTGCGCAGCGCCTCGGCGATCACAGTGGAGAGCTCGGCCGCATGCTCCCGCCGCAGTTCGGCCGTGACGAAGCGCGGATCATCTTCAATCTGAAGCTGGAACTCGGGCAAGTAAGCCTCGCCGTCGGCGGGATGCCGCTCGTGGTGGTCCCACATATGATCTGCGAGCGCCGCCTCCCCCAGCGTGTCCCGAAGACGCCGCCACTCGTCGTCCGTGCTGATCGTCAGGTGCAGCCAACCGTCGGTGGCGCGGTAGGCCCGTTGCAGCGCGTCGAAGTCGGCCATGCGTGTCTTCCTCCTCCGTGCCTCAGCCTGGGCTCAGGCTAGCGGCTAGCCTTCCCTTACAGGAACAGCGCTGAACCTGGAAAGGAACCGGCAATGCGAGCAGTCGCGGCACGGAGCGGACAACTGCGAATGGTCGATATCCCCCAACCGGAACCTGCCGAGGGCGAGGTGCTGGTCAAGAACCTGGCCTGCGGCATCTGCGGCTCGGACCTGCACTTCATGCTCTACGGCGAAGAGATGATGCAGGGCTCGTCGCAGTCGGGCAACGCTCAGTTCGCCCCCGACTTCTCCCGCGATATCGTGATGGGGCACGAGTTCTGCTGTGAGATCGTGGGCTACGGACCGAACACGCCCGAGCGGCTGCCGGTCGGCTCGCGCATCACCTCGGTGCCGAGCAAGGGCGCCTACAGCAATATCTATCCCGGCGCCTACAGCGAGTACATGGTGCTCGACGCCGGCATGACGCTGCCGGTGCCCGACCACGTCTCCACCGAACAGGCCGCGACGACCGAGCCCATGGCGGTCGGCCTGCACGCGGTCCGCGCCGGCCGCTTCACCGGCGGCGAGCCGGTCGTGGTCTACGGCTGCGGACCGGTCGGGCTGGCCACAATCGCCAGCCTGCGCAACGAGGGCGCAGGCACGATCGTCGCCTCCGACTTCTCCCCCGCCCGGCGCGAACTGGCCGGCATCATGGGTGCCGACATCGTCGTCGACCCGCGCGAGACGCCGCCGGTCGACGCGCTCCGCGGGCAGGGCTACCAGGACGGCGCCGATGTCGTGATCTTCGACGCCGTCGGCGTGCGGGGGACGATCGCGATGGCGATGCGCGAGGCGCCGCAGCGGGGCGCGCGCATCGTGGTCGTCGGCGTCTGCATGCAGGACGACACGATTACGCCGATGGCCGGGATCGAAAAGGAGCTGGAGCTCAAGTTCGTGCTCGGCTACACCCCCCAGGAATTCGCCGAAACGCTCGATGCGATCGCCGCCGGAACAATCAATCCCGACCCGATCATCACCGGCAAGGTCGGTCTCGACGGAGTCGAGGGTGCCTTCCAGACCCTCGGCAATCCCGAGGTGCACTGCAAGATCATCGTCACCCCGCACCAGGACAACGCGATCTGACGCGCAGCCTCTCGGCGCGCGGCCCGTGCGCGACCAGCAGGACTACTCAGTGGACTCTTGCTCACCCGCATCAAGTGCCGCCGATGCCGGGATATCGGTGATGAAGCCGAAGCGGCGCAGGTCGGGGCTCAGGTCGGGGTGAATCTCGACGCGGATCACCGTGGCGTAGGGAATGAAGACCTGGACCGGCTGCTCGTTCAGCTCTTCCTGTGTGTGCAGCGCGACCCACTGATCGGTAACGCCCGAAATGGCGCGGATGTAGTGTCGCGCGCCGTCGGTCGTGAAGACCTGGACCAGCGGCATCGTGCAGGCGACCTGCGTGCAGTAGGACTGGATCGCGCTGGGCAAGACCGCCTCGAAGAAGTTGCGGTCGAAGGGCGGGCCGGACGGCGAGGGACTCGGCGCGGTCGGCACCGCGCCGGGCGGCAAGATCAGCGGTGAGCGGTTGACCATGGCGTGCATTCCGGTCCGGTAGCGGGGCGTTGTCGTAGGGGATGGTAGCCCAGCGACCGCATCGACGCGCCGGAACCGTCTACTGCCCCCGATCAGACCGGGAACAGAGTGTCAGCGGCCGGCATTGGCTAGCATGGGCGCAACCTCAACGTTCGACGGATAGAGCAGAACATGACCTACGACATCGTGATCCGGGGCGGGACCATTGTGGACGGTTCCGGGGCTCCCCGATACCAGGCGGACATCGCCATCGAGGGCGACCGCATTGCCTCGATCGGGCGGATCCCGGAGCGGGGCAAGGAAGAGGTCGACGCTCGCGGACTGATCGTCTCGCCGGGCTTTATCGACGGACACACGCACTTCGATGCGCAGATTTCCTGGGACCCGTACGGGACGTCGAGCTGCTATCACGGCGTGACCTCGGTGATCATGGGCAACTGCGGATTCACCCTGGCGCCCTGCCATCCCGACGATCAGGACATCCTGATGCGCACGCTGGAGGCGGTCGAGGACATTCCCGCCGCGGCGCAGCGGGCCGGCGTCGACTGGACCTGGCAGACCTTCCCCGAGTTCATGCAGTTCCTGCAGGACAAGCCCAAGGGCCTCAACTACGGCGGCTACCTGGGACACACCGCGCTGCGCACGTACGTGATGCGCGAGCGCGCCTTCACCGACCCGGCCTCGGACGACGAGATCGCCGAGATGGCGGAGATTCTCAAGGAAGGCGTCCTGGCCGGCGGGATGGGCTTCTCGACCACGCGCTCGCCGGCGCACAAGACGCGCGAGGGTGCGCCGGTGCCGTCGCGACTGGCGAGTTGGGACGAGGTGCGGCAGCTCGTGCTCGCGCTGGGCGAGATCAACCGCGGCGCGGTCGAGATCAGCGGCGAGCCGACGATCGGCCAGGACCCGGACGATCCCAATCACTACGAACGGCGCTTCCGCGACCTCGCGATCGAGTCGGGGCGGCCGATGTTCTTCCCGGCCCTGCACAGCCGTCGGGCCGCGCCCGACACCTGGCGCCGGTTCTTCGACCGAGCGCAGGAGGCGGCCGGCGAGGGCGGGCGCATGTTCGGTCAGGCGCACTCGCGCGAGTTGGCAACGAACTGGTCGTGGCGGACGGAAATGCCGTTCGACCGGCTCTCGATGTGGCGTGACCTGCGCAAGCTGCCGCTGGACGAGCAGATGAAGCAGCTCAGCGATCCCGAGATCGTGGAGCGACTCGTCCACATCGCCAACACCGAGGAAGAGGACTTCTCCAGGGTGATGCCGGCGCAGGCGCGCAAGCCCTCCGACTGGGATTGGGTGTTCATCCTCGACCATGTCGACGGCACGCCCAACCGGCGTCTGGGCGAGGTCGCCCGCGAGCGCGAGGAAGACCCGGTCAAGACGATGATCGACGTGGGCGTCGAGCAGGAGCTGGACACGCTCTACATGGTGCCGCTGGCCAACGAGAACCAGGACACCGTGCTCGAGATCATGCGCGAGCCGCGCTCGCTGGTCACCTTCTCCGACGGCGGCGCGCACGTGTCCCAGATCATGGACTCGTCGCTGCAGACGCACGTGCTGTCGCACTGGGTGCGCAACTCGGGCGAGGTCACGCTGGAGCAAGGCATCAAGTACCTGACCTGGGACATGGCGACCGCCTGGGAGCTGCCCGACCGAGGTCTGCTGCGCCGCGGCTACAAGGCCGACCTGATCCTCTTCGACCTCGACACGGTTGGTCCGGAGCGCCCGACGGTCGAGCACGATCTGCCCGCCGGTCAGCGCCGCCTGGTGCAGAAGGCCCGGGGCTACCACATGTCGATCGTCAACGGCGGGATCACCATGCGCGACGGCGAGCCGACCGGTGTAACGACGGGTCAAGTACTGGCCTCGGTGTAAGGCGTCGTGCGTTCACCGAAGTTCGGCATCAACCGGCAGGACGCCGAGTCGCCCGCCAGGTTCGCCGCCGATATCGCCCGGATCGAGTCGCTGGGCTGGGATTGCGCCTGGCTGCCGGACTCGCAGCTCCGGCGGCGTGACACCTATGTCCTGCTGGCGGCAGCGGCGCAGGCGACCGAGTCAATCCACCTCGGCACGCTGTTGGTCAACCCGATCACACGGCATCCGTCGGTGACGGCCTCGTCAATTGCCACGATCGACGAACTCGCGCCCGGCCGCGTCGCGCTCGGATTCGGAGCCGGCGACACCGCGGTGCGTCTCAGCGGATTACGCCCCGCGCGCGTCGCCGAGATGGAGGACGCGATCGTCCTGATGCGCGGGTTGTTGGCCGGAGATCAGATCGAGGTCGGGGCCGAGCGACCGTCGTATCTCCCCTTCCACCGACCGGTGCCGGTCTGGCTGACGGCGGGCGGTCCCCGCACGCTCGAGATGGGCGGACGCGTCGCCGACGGCGTGTTCATGCGAGTGGGCACGGATCAGGCCACGATCGCGGACACGGTATCGAAGATCAGGCGCGGGGCGGAGGATGCCGGTCGAGATCCGTTGTCGATCCCGCTGGGAATCATCTTCCATACCGTATTCGTCGACGATCCAGACGACGCACTGACTATGGCCCGGGCGATGGCAGCCGGCTACTACGAGTACTCGCCAATGCTGTTCGAGCCCTCAGGTCTGACCTGGAATGGACCCGACCCCGAAATCCTCAAGCACGAGCGCGGAGTCTGGCCCGACTTCCACCACGATCCCGACCTGCTCAAGGCCGGCCGGGCGGTCGACTTCCTCTCCGATGCGCACGCCGACGCGTTCTGCCTGCGCGGCACGTCGGACGATGTCGCCGAACAACTGCTCGCCGTGCTCAGCGCGGCCGCCTCCAACGGGATCGAGTTTGAGCACGTCGTGCTGCATCCGATCCCCAATCCACCCTCTCCGGACGACGCGGAAGACGGCTACACCGTTCGCGTCGCACGTGAGATTCTGCCCCGAGTGAGGGAGCGGCTAGCCTCGATGTCCTGAACGATTGAAGAAGCGAGACTGGAGTTGAACATGACCGATCTGAGCAACGTCAAGGCGCTGGCCTGGGATGTCGGCGGGACGATCTTCGACTGGCACCACACGATCAAGGGCGAGGTCTCGGCGATTGCCGAGGCGCAGGGCGTCGAACTCGACGCCGCCGCCTTCACCAACATGTGGCGCTTCACCATGTTCAGGCGGCTGCAACTCGTGCGCCGCGGCGACCTGCCCTGGCTCAACGCCGATCAGCTCCACCGACGCGTCCTTGACGAGGTCATGGACGCCCACCCGCAGCTCAAGCTCGACATGAACGAGCGCGACGAGCTCAACCAGGTCTGGCACCGCATGAACTGCTGGCCCGGATCCGCCGAGTGCCTTGAGGCGCTGCGCTCGCGCTACAAGGTGACCGTCCTGACCGTGATGTCCTGGGCGATCGCCGTCGATTGCAGCAAGCACAACGAGATTAGCTGGGACGGCATCCTCTCCTGCGAGTTCCTCGGCCACTACAAGCCTGAGCCCGAGGCCTACCAGGCCAGCGCCAGATACCTTGGCCTCGACATCTCCGAGGTCATGATGTGCGCCGCCCACAAGGGAGACCTCCAGGCCGCCGCCCGAGCCGGCATGCCCACCGCCTACGTCCCCGTCGTCGGCGAGCGCGGCGAGGGCAACGATCCCGATCTCTCGCCCGACCCCGCATTCACGGTCAACGCCACCGACTTCGCCGACCTGTCTAGGCAGTTGTTGGCGTAGAGTCGGACTTATCAGGAGAGAGTGGCGATGCCGGCTCAACTGACCCAGACGAATCCCGCCGTAATCGCGTGGGCGATTGAGGAGTCAGGGTACGACTTGCCTGGTCTGGCGGAGAAGCTCGAGGGTGTTGGCGTTTCCGAGTCGCTGATTGAGGACTGGTTATCTGCTAGGACTACTCCCACCAAGGGTCAGCTGACGCGGCTGGCCAAGGCCCTGCACCGCCCTAAGGCGCTGTTTTACGGTGCTAGGCCACCTGTAGGCAAGGCACTACCTGCCAACCTCCGTGTGGCACAGGGCACGGCGCAGCGAGAGCTGTTGCCCGAGGAACGCTTGGCCTTGCGGCGCGCCAGGCGACAACAACAACTCGTCGCCAGACTGCTTCCAGAGGACGATAGCCGAATTGATATCCCTGACGGTTCGACTACGCAAGACCCCCTTGCGTTTGCTGACCTGTTGCGAAGCTGGTCGAATGTCAGCTTCGACGATCAGATGGAGTGGAAGAGCAACGAATCGGCCTACGCAGCCTGGAAGGCGGTGCTCGAGGACAAGCGAGTGCTAGTCATGGAACTCAGTTTGAAGAGAAACGGGTTGCGTGGGTTTGCAATCTATCATGAGACCGCGCCGGTCGTAGCAGTGAACACTGCCACGAATCATGCTGCGAGAACGTTCACGCTGTGGCACGAAGTAGCACATCTGTCACTTGAAGCAGGAGCGTCCTGTCTTGATCCATCGCTTGATCCATCGTCCGCCGTCGAGCGTTGGTGTGACCAGGTGGCGAGCGCAGTTCTAATGCCCCCCAGGGAGGTTCTTGCATTTCTCGAAGAACACGGACATCTTGATGACTTCGAACTGGTTAGAGAGGGTTCCAAACGCTTTTGTTCGAGTTTGCGCGCGATGGCAATCTCAATTGAGCGAGTGAGTGATCGGCACGGAGACCTCTTCGCCTTCATTGACCAGCAGGCACAATCTGCAGACTACGAAAAGAGGGGCGGAGGGGGAGGTGGTGGACAGCCGCGTCCAGTGCAGCGGCTACGCGAGATCGGTACTGTGGCTGCTCGCATCGTCACCGATGCCGTGGCGGCCGATAGACTCTCCGAACTGACTGCTCGAAGAGCCTTGCGACTGGATGGCTACGAACTTGATGTGTTGGCAAGTGAAGTGGCCGACAGGTGATCTTCCATCCAACCGCTTGGGTGCTTGACCCGTCAGCGTTGATCCAATTCAAACGGTTGGTCAGAATCGAGAGTCAATGGGAGTTTTTTCGATGCTTGGAACGAATGGTTGAAGAAGGAGCCCTGTACATCTGCCGACCTGCGGTGCGTGAAATGAAGGTTGAACATCCCGATGCACCAGGGGCTTGGGCCTATGGCATCAGGCAGAAGGTCCAACAGTGCTATGACCCAACGGAAGAGTCTCGTGCACAGGTCATGCGCGTCGCTGGCGATGTTGTGGATCCAGAAGATGAAGAAGACGATGCTGATCCCTATGTGATCGCGCAGGCGCTAGACCTTCAGGGCCTAGGACGCCAAGTGGTCGTCGTTACTCGGGATCGGTCGGATTATGCCGATCACATCTCGGTGGCTGAAGCATGTAGTCGCTTCAACATCAGCACATGTGATGAACGCGCCTTTGTAGAGGCGATCGATTGCGACGCTGGTGATTTATCTGTGTAGAGCTTAGGCCAAGCCGCCTCCGTCGACGACGAACTCTGCGCCGGTGCTGAAGCTGGACTCGTCCGACGCCAGGTACAGCGCCAGGTAGGCCACCTCCGACGGATCCGCCGCTCTCCGCAGCGGCGTGTTCCGCAGGAACCGCTCGCTGTCCGCCTCGAACCCCGGGACCTGGTGGAGCATCATCGTGTCGATCGGGCCGGGATGAATGCTGTTCACCCGGATGTTGTAGCGGCCCCACTCGCGCGCGGCGACCTTGGTCATCCCGCGCACGGCGAACTTACTCGCCGTGTAGGCGATCGACCCCGGGCCGCCGCGGAATCCCGCGGTTGACGAGATGTTGACGACCGAGCCCGACTCCTGCGCCATCATCTGCGGTCCGACCGCCTTCATGCCCAGCCAAACGCCGATCTGATTGATCTCGATCACCTGCCGGTACATCTCCTGCGTCATCTCGACAATCGGCGCATTGCGGTAGATGCCGGCGTTGTTGACCAGCGCATCGAGCCGACCGTGCTGCTCCACGATCTCGGCGACGAGCGCGTGCCAGGCGTCCTCGTCGGTCACGTCGAGGTGGTGGTAGCTGGCCGCGTCGCCGATCGCCGCCGCCGTCTGTGCGCCGTCGTCGTCCAGCACGTCCGCGATCACGACCCGCGCGCCCTCGGACGCAAAGAGCTCGGCTTCGGCCGCTCCCTGTCCCCGCGACCCGCCCGTGATCAATGCGACCTTGTCCTTGAGCCGGTCGACCATGACGTTGTCCCTTCGCGTTGCCAGCCTGCGGTTGTCGTTGGATGGGCAGTCTAGACAGTGGCCGGCGGCGGCAACGTGCGTATCCTACGCAGACGCGAAGCAATCCGATCGGGTCAGGAGTCAACAATGGCAGGACGAATCGACGGCAAGGTGGCGGTGATCACGGGCGGCGCCAGCGGGATCGGCGAGGGTTCGGTGCGGCTCTTCGCCGAAGAGGGCGGACGCGTGGTCGTGTCAGACATCCAGGACGATCGCGGGCAAGCGCTGGTCGAGTCGATCGGCGGAGACACGAGCTATGTCCACGCCGACGTCTCGGTCGAGTCCGATGTGCAAGCTGCGGTCGCGCACGCCGTCGACCGCTTCGGCCGGATCGACGCCATCTTCAACAACGCCGGATACGCGGGCGCCCTGGGCGGCCTGACGGAGGTCGAAGAGGCTGAGTACGACCAGACGATGGACGGGTTGCTCAAGGGCGTGTTCTTCGGCATCAAGCACGCCGCGAGGGCGATGCAGGCGCAGGGCGACGGCGGTTCAATCGTGTCGACCGCATCGATCGCCGGCGTAGGCGCCGGCAACGGACCCGCCGTCTACAGCGTCGCCAAGGCGGCGGTGATGCATCTGACCAAGGTCGCCGCGTACGACCTGGGCGAGTTCGGCATCCGCGTCAACTGCATCTGCCCGGGCGGGATCGCGACGCCGATCTTCGCCAAGTCGCTCGGGCTCTCAGCGGAGGAAGCGGACAAAACGGTCGAGGCGGTCGGGCAGATCATGGGCCGGTTCCAGCCGATCAAGCGCTCCGGTCAGCCGTCCGACATCGCGCACGCGGCGCTCTGGCTGTCGAGCGACGATGCGTCGTTCGTCACCGGCCATGCGCTGGTGGTCGATGGCGGCGCGACCCTGGGACGTCCGCGCGATGGCAGCTTCGGCGAGGGTATGGAGCAGATGTTTGCCGCGCTCGGCCTCGAAGTCCCCACGACCTAGCCGCCCCTGACACGTCACGCCCGCGAAGCGCGTTCCTTCATGACCATCTTTGGCCGGCCGGTGTTCTACGGCTGGGTCGTAGTAGCGGCGGCGTTCACCGCGCAGTTCGTCACGGTCGGCGTGCAAACCTCGGTCGTGGCCGTCTTTGCCCCGGAGTTCATCGAAGAGTTCGGCTGGTCGAGAACCCAGTTCTTCGCAGCCGATTCGATTGGACAAGCACTGCTGATGGTGATCGGGCTCGCCCTCGGCCCGAGAATCGATCGGTTCGGCGCGCGCCCGATCATGCTCACCGCCGCCGCGATCTGCATCCCCGCCTTGTTCTTCATGAGCCAGGTCGAGGAGTACTGGCAATACGTCGTGGTCCGTGGTGTGTTCCTGGTCACCTCGGCATCGGTAGCCGGATTCCTGGTGGTCTCGATCGCCGTGTCCCAGTGGTTTGTCGCCAAGCGGGGACAGGCGCTCGGCTGGACCTCGATGGGTGTCTCAATGGCCGGCTTCTTCTGGCCCACGTTCACTGCCGGAGTGCTGATCGAACCTCTCGGATGGCGCACTGCCTGGATGGTCCTGGCGGGCTGTGTGGCGGCCATCCTGATTCCTTCCGCGTTACTCATGCGCCGTCGACCCGAGGACTACGGCATGCTGCCCGACGGCGGACCGACCCAACTCACGCCGCAACAGATCGAGGCGGGCCGCCACGACGAGGAAACATCGCTGACCCGCCGTGAGGCGCTGCGTACGACCTGCTTCTATCTGATCGTGCTGATCTTCGGCATCTCCGTGGTCGGCATCTTCGCCATCCTGCTCAATGGCGTGCTCTACCTGCGCGAGCATGGATTTACGTCCGTCGAGGCTGCGGCCGCCGTGGCGGCGTTCTCACTGATGTCCATGCTGACCAAGCCGCCCTGGGGGTGGATGCTGGACAAGTTCGATACTCGCGTGGTCGGATTCGCCTCGTTCGCCCTGGGAGCCTTCGGGTTCGTGCTCGTGATTCAGGCCGCCCCCACAGGCAACTGGACCTTGATCGCAGGCGCACTCGCCGTCATGGGCTTCGGGATCGGTGGCAATATCCCGATCCAGGACATGTTCTGGGCCGAGTACTTCGGCCGCCGCTATCTGGGCGCGGTGCGCAGCATTGGCTTCCCGATTGCGATGGGAATCAACGCGATCACGCCCCTGGCCGTGGCGCTGTCATACGACGTCGTCGGCACATACGACTACGCCTTCTACACCTGTGCAGCGTTCTGGGCGTTCTCGGCGCTGCTCTGCCTGATGCTGCGCCTGCCGGCCAAGCGCCGCGCTCCGCTGGCAGCGCTCGTCCGTCGAGTGGCCGCACTGATCACGCCATCAACCAATCCCGCGGCGCGAGTCGCCGAACAGAAGCGTGTGTAAGTCGAAGCCCCTCCGGAGGAGGGGCTTCGCGTCGGTCGGTGCTTGAGCCGTTGGCCTGCGCGGTCAGTTGTCCTTGCCGAAACGGCAGTTGTCGTCGCCGCGGCCTGCCCGACTCGGATTGGCATCGTTGCCGGGTTGCATGATATCGACTTCATTGCTGACCGCCCATCGGGTGGATGTGCGACTTGCTGGGAGCAGGTTCAGTCGCGGAATGATGTCATCACGTCCATCGACTCGGACACCAAATCGGACTCCGCCACTCTGATCCTTGCAGGCGATGATCGCGGCCCGGAAGCCGTCGCCCAGGTCGAACCAGTTGCTGCGGTACCAGCGACCACTCGCATGGTTCGGGCGGATCGTCCGCTCGCGAGGATTGTCATTCAACGCCTCCGGCACACCGTCAACGCTGAGATTGAACTCAATTGAGCGGAACGGGATCGCCGGATTCTCGCTGCTGGGGTAGACCCGCGCCCGAATCTGGACGGGCAAGGTGGCTTCTGGCTCGACTGCGGTGACGTCGTGCCGGAAGTCGGCAATCGACACCTCCGTGAACTCGCCGTCGCCGACGACGGTGATTGGGCTGGTCTCAAGCGTGACGTCGCTGCCGATCAGACGGAAGGTCACCCTCGAGGCCTCGTCGGTGTCGATCACGTAGGACCACTCGCCCTGCGCGGACACCACCGCATTGTCCTCGTCCTCGTCGATGGACAGTTCGACGCCGTTCTGATTGATGGCCTTGATCGTGGCGCCCGCGTAAGCGTCCGCGTCCACGCCCCAGAACCACTGCGGCGGCCTCGGTTGATTCTGCGCATCGATCGACGGCGCGAACGACACGATCAGTGCGGCCAGGCCGGCCAGGAGCGCGACGCCGAGCAACCAGCGCCGCGCAGAGGTGTCCAACAGAGGTTGATGCATTGCAGCTTCTCCTTGTGACCGCCCGCCCTGGTGTTAGTTGACCACAGTTTATCGCGGGTGATCGCTTTGATTCCCGGGCAATGACCTGCACTTACCGATTTTGCGCTCCGCTAACGCAGTCGGCGATGCCAATCTCTCAAGCAGTTGACGTGCGGTCAAGGACCTTTCCGCGCTGGCGGCAGCAAAGGTTCGCCGACCGCCCAGTCTCCGCCGGGTCAGCGGGCGAGGAATCCGCCGTCGATCTTGAGCTCGGCGCCCGTCACATAAGACGACTCGTCCGAAGCGAGAAACAGCACCCCGTAGGCGACTTCGTCGACCTCCCCGGTGCGGCGCAGCGGAATCGCCCGTTCGAGCCGGCGGCGCGCGTCCTCGTTCATCCCCACGCTCGAGCGCATCGGCGGCATGAAGCCCGGATGCACCGTGTTGACACGGATGCCCGCGGGTCCCAGCCGGACGGCCATCGCCTTGGAGTAGTTGCGCACGGCCGCCTTCGAGGCGTGGTAGGCGGGATGTCCGCCGTCCGAACCGACGAATCCGTAGATCGAAGAGATGTTGACGATCGACCCGCCGTTGCCGGCTGCCCGCATCGCGGCCGAAGCGAGTTTGGTGCCCAGGAAGACCCCGGTCGCATTGACGTTCATGATTCGCTGCCAGCCCTCGGTCGATTCGGGATCGTCCACCGAGGTCGAGGAGAGTCCGGCGTTGTTGACCAGTACATCCAGCCGCCCGCCGTGTCGATCCAGCGTAGAGGCGAGCAACGCGTTCCACTCCTCCTCCGCGGTGACATCCATCTGCACGAAGTCGGCCGCGCCGCCCTCGGATCTGATCTGTTCCTCGACCTCCCGGCCGCCTTCCTCATACAGATCCGCGATCACGACCGCCGCTCCCTCGCGGGCAAACAGCCGGCACTCCGCCGCGCCCATCCCCGCCCCGCCGCCGGTCACAATCGCAACCTTGCCTTCAAGTCGTCCCGGCATGAATCTGTTGCCTTTCGCTATTCGATACGGTCAGGCTGTTGGCCCGCTGACGCTTGTCTCCAGGCGCGTCGCAACTCGGCTTGATGCGCCCTTGCCCAACTCAGTACCTCCCGTTGCTGGCGAGCCTGCAATCTGCCCGCGTCGAACAGGAACTGCTCAAAGTACAGTTTGTCTTTGCGGCTACCGTCTCTCAAATGGACATGGGGAGGGCCATGGTCATCGATCCACATGTACACCCTGACGGACCCGATGCGGCAGATTTCAGGCATCCGCCATTGAGGCCTGTAGTGCTGGAAACATGTCCTCCGCGCTTTTGCCCGTGAGTTTCAGGTACAGGGCGTCCTGGCACAGTTGAAGATTGTCTCCCCACTCGATGACGTCCAGATCGTGGTTGATGTGAAGAGACTCAAAGTACGCCCGGTCCGACCAACCGACAAACGCCGGTTTGTCGGCAAGATCGGACAGGTCTAGGATCCCGCTCGAACCGTCGGCAAACTCGATCCATATTGAGAAGCCCTCGCGAGGCTCCACTTTGATCGGGTCGGTCACGTTCTGCTCTTCCATCAGAAGCTCTCTCGCTACCCGCCTGCGGCGGCGCTTTCGTAGATCGCCGCCGGGGCCGGCGGCAGGTGGTAGATGCGCTCGGCCGTGGTCCGCAGAACCTTCTCGCGGATGCCCTCGTCCAGGTCGGTCAGGACCTCGGTCACGTGCTCCTGCGCCCGGGGGTAGAGGCAGGTCGGGTGCGGGAAATCGGTCTCGAACATCACGTTGTCCTCGCCGATTGCCGAGATCGTGGCCCGAGGACCGAAGTCCTCGAACCAGAACGAGGCGAAGATCTGGCGGCGGAAGTACTCCGACGGCTTCATCGTCAGGCCCTCGCGCTCGGTCGGGACGGTCTCCTCGAACTGGTAATCCATCGCCTCCAGCAGGAACGGCACCCAGCCGATCCCCGACTCAACCGAAACGAAGTTGATCTTCGGGTAGCGCTCGCAGAGGCCGGAGAAGATCAGGTTCATGATCACCTTGAAATTGGTGATGAACAGGCTGATCGACGTGAGCGCCAGGCGGCGCTGCGGGCCGTAGCCCGGCCAGAGCAGCTTGTCGGCCACCCCGGCGCCGGCGCCAATGTGGAAGTTGACCGGCATCTCCATGTCCTGGCAAGCGTCCCAGAACGGGTCCCAGGCTGCGTCGCCGAGATGCGGCAGACCAAACGCCTCCGGCGTGTCGCACATCGTGATCCCGGTCATGCCCAGGTCCTTGATCCGCTGCAGTTCGTCAACCGCCGCCGGAATGTCCCAGAATGGCACCAGGCCCTGCGGGTAGAGACGGCCCTCGCCTTCGGCCTGGAACTCGGCAATCGCGTCGTTGTAGATCGTGCAGCAGACGTTGCGCAGCTCGGTGTCCTCGATCCGCACGAAGTTCTGCGAGCCGAAGCCGGCCACGTTGGGATAGACGATCTGCTGCGCGACGCCGAGGCTGTCCATCATCTTCAGCCGCGCCTTGGGCTCGGTCGCTGCCTTGGACATGTTCTCGAAGCTGTCCAGCGAGATCGTCCCGTACTCCTTCTTGCCGTCGTCGCGGACCACGGTGAAGCCGGGCGGGCCGAAGTCGATGTCGTCAAGCACCGTCCAGCGCTGCTGACCCTCGTCGTTGAGGGTGATGTGCGGAACGGCGTCCTTGTACTTGGCCGGCGCGCGCGAGGTCCAGAGGTCGGGCGGCTCGGTGTAGTGCGAGTCGATGTCGATGACGGGAATGCCATGAACGGTGAGGGACATGATGATCTCCTGCAGGGTGTGTCCAGTGGTTCCCCTGCATGCTAATCCGTTGTAGCGGCCTATGCCCGTAACGCGGCGAGCTGATCGACGGCGTATGCCCGCGCGGCCTCGGCCGTGGTGATCTTGCGGCGCCCGGCAATCTCGAAGATCTCCCGGGTCGTCTCGTACACGCCTTGTGCGTGCTCGACCGCCTCGTCGTAGCTCCAGCCGGCGACTTCCTGGGCGACCGAGATCACGCCGCCGGAGTTGACCACGTAATCGGGCGCGTAGAGGATGCCGCGCGCGGCAATCAGTTCAGCGTCTTCTGGATCGCGGACGAGCTGGTTGTTGGCCCCGCCGCAGATCGCGCGGCACTGCAGCGCAGGAATCGTCTCCGCTCCAAAGACCCCGCCGAGCGCGTTCGGCGAGAGTAGGTCGCATGGCAGCACGAACGCCTCGTCGACCGAGACGGTACGGGCGCCGATCTCCGCCGCCAGCACGGCGGCCGCAATCGCCCGGATGTCGGCGACCAGCACGTCGGCGCCGTCTTGGGCCAGGGATCGGGCGACTTTCGAACCGACCTTGCCCACGCCGATGACCACGATCGTCTTGCCGGCCGGGCTGGGATCGGCGTCCAGCGCTTCGAGCGTGGCCTGGATACCGCTGAGCACCGTAACGGCGGTCAACGCCGAGGTGTCGCCCGAACCGCCAAGCTCCGGCGACGTGCCGACGACATGCGGCGTCCATTGCGCCAGCCGGTCGATCTCCTCGGTCGTCGTGCCGACATCGGTCGTGGTCAGGTAGCGGCCCTCGAAGCGATTGACGAACTCGGCGTAGCTGCGCAGTTGAGCCTCGGACTTGGCCGCCGGATCCCCAATCACGACCGCTTTGCCGCCGCCGAACGGCAGACGCGCCGCCGACGACTTCAGCGTCATCGCTGCAGCCAGCCGGCGCACGTCGGAGAGCGCGGCGTCGAAGTCCGAGTACGGCTGCCAACGGGTGCCGCCGATCGCCGGGCCGCGGACGGTCGAGTGAATGGCGCAGATCGCTTCGAGTCCGGCCTCGGGATCGCGCCAGTGAGCGATCTGCTCGAAGCGTTCGTCGGCGACAGTGCGAAGCTCGGCCATGTCTCACCTCTCCACCTGGCTGGTTGCCGGCCGTTGGGCTACTCGAGCGTGTCCGAAATGCTGCGAATCACGCCCCGCTCATCTATCTCTATCAACTGTAAATCGCCGTCCGAGCCATAGACGCGAACAAGGTCGTGCGTCCAGGCCAGTTCCAGTCGTTCTGTTCCCTGGTCATCGCCGAGTAGCAAGACCGCGCCATCCAGCCTCGCCTCTTTCAGACCGAGCGCGACCGCGCAGCGCATGCAACCAGGCGGCACGATCGCAATCGTGACCAGCCGGCCTCGCTCGCCGCTCAGTAACCAGTGTTGGTCGGGCTCCTCCGCCCGCGTCAGCAACATGTCGGGCGCGAGCGAGCCGACTGCCAGACCTATGCCGATGTCCTCCTCCGTATCGGCGGGCGGTGGCGACTTGATACCGAGAAGCTGTCCCACATGACCCGTCGCATACGTATCGGCAAACTCGGCCGTATGCTCCTCGACGATCTCATCCGGCGCCTGCCCGGCCCAGATGCGGACGATCACGCCATCCGGATCGATGAAGAACGAGCGCGGCGGACCGCTCGGTCCGCCCCCGCCGTAGGCGCGGAAGACCGCGCCGTCAAAATCCATCGGGATTGCATACTCGACGCCAAACTCGCCCACAAAATCCTGCGCAACGGAAGTCGACTCCTCGATGTTGACGCCGACGACCGTCAGCCCCTTCGATCCATGGCTGTCCAAGGCTCGGATCAGCGCCGGAACCTCGCGTCGGCAGGGCCCGCACCACGAGGCCCAGAAGTTAATCAGGACCGGCTGTCCGCGCCAGTCGGAGAGCCGGAATCGGCCGCCGTCGAGCGTCTCGAGCTCGAAGTCGGGAGCGAGCTGGCCGAGGTTCGAACCGACCTCCAGGCCGTTCGCCGGCAGCCAGTAGGGAAGCTCCACGACCCCGCCGTCGCCGCCCTCCGACGGTTGCAGCAGCGTCAGCCACAGCGCCGCCGCGACCGCGAGCACGACTCCGGCGCCTGCGATCACCGTGCGCGCGCCGTGGTACTCGCGCGGACGATTCGGATTCTCGTCGGGCAGTTCGGCCGGTTCCCGGGAGGCGTCGGTATCATTCATGACGGTTGAGCGCGCCCCGAAGGTGCGATTGCTGAGATCCTTGATTCGGTAGGAGGCAGCCTATGACGGCCCAGTCGATTCCGGCGGACTTGCTGCTCTCGGCGATCCGCGAGGCGGGCGTCCAGGACGTGGTGCTCGTGCCCGACACGCATCAGCGTACGGTGCTCGACCTGCTCATGGACGACGATCAGATCCGCACCGTCCACTGCTCGACCGAGGACGAGGCAATCGCCGTCTCGGCCGGTCTGATCATCGGCGGCCGCCGACCCATGATGCAGATTCAGCACGCCGGATTGTACGCCTCGGTCAACAACCTGCGCGGAGTCGGGCTCGACGGTCAGTTTCCCATCGTCATGTTGATCGGCCTGCTGGGCCGCGACCCCGAACTCGATCCGCGCGATGACGGATCCTCGATGGTCCGGCTCTGCGAGCCGTTGCTCGACACGCTGGGCATCCCCTCGCATCTGCTCGATGGACCCGACGATCTGCATCACGTCGCAGCCGCCTTCGACGAGGCCGCAGAGCGCGGCGGCCCCGTCGCCCTGTTTGTAGGAGCGCCGACATCATGACCGACACCACCAACAACTCCGAGATCCAACGCATGTCCCTCGAATCGGCGCTCGACGTGCTCGCCCGCCGCCGCGACGATCAGGTCGTGGTCGGCACGATGACCGCCAACGGCGTCTGGCGAGACAAGTCGCCCCACGACCTCAATCTCGCCTGCATCGGATTCATGGGCGGCGCCTCGACCCTGGCGCTGGGCGTCGCCCTCTCACAACCCGAGCGCGATGTCTGGGTAATCGACGGCGACGGCTCGCTGATGATGCAGCTCGGATCGCTGGGCACGATCGCCGGCGCGGGACCCAGCAACTTCCTCCACATCGTGATCCACAACGGCGTCTACGAGACCAGCGGCTCGCAGCCCCTGCCCTCTCAGCAACAAGTCGACTTCGCCAAAATGGCCGAAGGCGCGGGCTACGCCCAGACCGCCTCGTTCGGCGATGCCGAGGAGTTCGACGCTGCCCTCGACGAGCTGCTGGCCGCCGACGGCCCCACCTTGATCCAGCTCTTCACGAGACCCGGAGGCCGCTTCTTCAGCGCCCGCCCAACGCCGCCCGGCATCACCCCAGCCCTCGCCCGCATGTGGCCGCCGGTCGCCGAAGCGTTACGATGACATCGCCTGGGGAGGCCAGACCCCGACGTGCCGGAGGCGATCATGCTCACGGTCGAAGAGATTCAGCAGGCGATAGTGTCGCTGTCCAGCGAAGATCGCGGTCGATTGCACGACTGGATGATCGAATGTGAAGACGCCTGGGATGACTGGGACCGACAGATCGTCGCGGATATCGAGGCAGGCCGGCTTGACTTTCTGGCTGAAGAAGCTGAACGGGACCGTCGACTAGGCAGGCTCAGGAATCTGCCTGGCTTCGAGAGCTCGTAAGTGCACCGTACGACGCCCCGTTTCTGGACGGAGTATGAGCGACTTCCCATATCGGTTCAGAGAGAAGCAGTACGGGACTTTCGCATGTTGGTGGAGAATCCGTCCTACCCAGCTCTACGATTCAAGAAGCTCAGAGGCCAGTATTGGTCGGTTCGAGTTGGACGCGAGTGGCGGGCATTGGCCATCTCAAACGGGCCAGACTACTCCTGGTTCTGGATTGGCCGCCACGACGAGTATGAGCGAATCATCGGCACTCTCTGAACCGTGAGCGAAGTAGTCGGCATCGTCGGCTCCGGCTAGTGATGCTCGTCGTCCCCTGACGCCTCCGGCTCCACAACGCACGGATTCGTCAGCGTTCCGATCCCCGCGATCGTGATGCTGACCTCGTCGCCCGCCACCAGCCAGCGCTGCGGATTCATCGCCGCCGCCACGCCCGATGGCGTACCCGTCGCAATGATGTCGCCTGGCTCCAGCGTCATCGCCTGGCTCACGTACTCGATGATGTCGTAGCAATTGAAGATCAGGTGCTTCGTGTTCGAGTCCTGGCGCAACTCACCGTTGACCCGCGTCTGGATGTCCAGCCTGTGCGGATCGCCTAGCTCGTCCGGCGTGACAATCACCGGACCGACGGGACCGTGCGTGTCGAACGACTTGCCCATCGTGAACTGCGGCGTGTGCCGCTGGAAATCGCGCACCGAGACGTCGTTGACGATCGTGTAGCCGGCAATCACCGACGCCGCGTCCGCAGCCGAGACGTGCCGGCAGGATGCGCCGATCACGACGCCCAATTCGCCCTCGTAGTCGACCATCCGCGACACGTGCGGGATCTGAATGCCGCCGCCGGGATGCTGCACGCAGCTCACCTGCTTGGTGAAAATCGTCGGCATCCGCGGCGTCTGCGCCCCGGTCTCGGCGATGTGATCGCCGTAGTTCAGGCCCACGGCCAGAAACTTCTGCGGATGCGGCACCGGCGCCAGCAAGGTCACGTCCGACAGCGGCCTGCGATTCCCGCCCCGCTCAGTCGCCACCTCGGCCATCACCCGGCCTTCCTCGCCCAGCGCCAGGAACTCGTTCATCTCCGTGGGCGCCTCGGGCTCGGCCAGGTACAGGTCGACGATCTCGTCATCGACCACCACGCCGATCCGGACGGTGTCATCGAAGGAAAAACTGGCCAGTCGCATCAGGGATCCTCTCGATCTCCAGCCTCGTCGGTCTCAGCCTAGTCGCCGCGCGCGGCCAGCGGAATCGTGCCGATCACGTCGTCGGCCTCCATCTGATCAATATCCGATTCGGTCAGCGCCGTCAGCCGCGCCAGCACCTCGCGCGTATCCCGGCCCAGCGTCGGCGACGGCCGGTCAACCTCCGGTCCGGCCCAGTGCGCGAAACGGTAGGGCTGCAGCGGATAGCGCCGCGCGCCGGCGTAGGTGTGCTGCTGGGTAATGAAGAACTCGCGCGCCGCCAGGTGCGGATCCTCCAGCAGGTCGCGACCGTCGTACACCGCGCCCGCCGGGATCCCCAACGCCTGCAACTGCCCCATCAGCTCTTTGCAGTCCCGCTCGCGCGTCCACCCGGCGATCGCGGCGTCGATCGCCTCGCGTGCGGCGTCGCGATGGACGAAGTCCGATGCCATCTCGAGCCAGTCGTCGCGACCCATCAGCCGCGCGAGGTCGGCAAACTGCGCGTCCGTCTCGCAAGCGATCGCGATCCACTGGTGGTCCCGGCAGGGATAGGTGCGATGCGGAGCGATCCGCGGGTGGAAGTTGCCGACCCGGCCCGGATCCTTGCCCGAAATCGAGTAGGCGGTCACTGCTTCGCCGGTGAAGCTGGTCGCCGTTTCCGTCTGCGACAGGTCGATGTGGCATCCGCCCGGCTCGCCCTCGGCATTCAGCCGACGCTGGCGCTCCAGGGCCGAGAGCAACGCCAGCGCCCCCATCACGCCGGCCAGCGGATCGCCGCCGGTCGTGCCGCTGAAGATCGGCTGGTCGTCGGAATAGCCGGTCAGGTGCGGCAAGCCCGACATCTGCTCGGTCGTGTTCGCAAACGCGGTGTAGTGCGACCACGACCCCGTCAGCCCGAAGCCCGGCATCGAGATCATGATCAGCTCCGGATTGATCTCGCGCAGTTCCTCATAGCTCAGGCCGAAGTTGCCCATCACCCGCGGCGTGTAGTTCTCCACCAGGATGTCCGCCTCGCGGACCATATGGCGCACCACATCGGAGCCGCGCTGATCGTTGAGATTCAGCGTGATCCCGTGCTTGTTGCGATTGACCCAGTTGAACTGCGGCGCCCACTCCCACCAGTACTCCTCGCTCGATCCGCCCGCCCGCCAGCCGTCAATCCGCTGCACCGACTCGATCTTGATCACATCCGCCCCGGCATCCGCAAAGATCAGCGACGTCATTGGCCCTGACATAAACATCGACAGATCAATCACCCGCAACCCCTCCAACGGCCGCCGCGCGTCAACACGCCCGCTCCCAATCTGACCCCCTCTCCCTGAGGGAGAGGGCTGGGGTGAGGGCTCTCCCCACTCCCTCGACCGCACCTCCTCAGTGTGCTCCCCCAGCAACGGCGTCCTCCTGCCCACCGCCCGCTCATCCCCAAACATCCACGGCACCCCCGGCATCCGCACTCGACCGGCCCGAGGATGCTCGAACTCGAAGATAAAATCGCGCTCCCGGTGCGGCAGCAGGTTAAGCACCCCCGCCATGTCGGGAATCAACCCGAACGGAATGCGCCAGGTCTGCGCGTCGTGGAACACATCCTCGGAAGTCCGCGGCCGGGTCTGCTCGGCCAACTCGTTGGCCAGCTCGCGTGAGTTCGACATCCGCGACCACGCGTCCGAGAACAGCGGATCGTCGATCAACTCCGGCCGCCCGAAGAACTGGCACATCATCTCCCACTGCGCCTGCGTCAGCACGTTGGCGCCGACATAGCCGTCCGCCGTGGGCAGGATGAACGACGGCGCCGGGCCCACATCGGCGCTGCGCGCGCCGATCACGCCCGTGTAGTCATAACGCTGCACCGGCAGCAGCGCCGCGTTGATCGCCGTCTCCATCGCCGAGACATCCACATGGTCGCCGCGACCGTGCTCCCGCGCCGCGCGAACCGCAATCAGCGACCCCACGGCGGCATACGCGCCGGTCAGCGTCTCGGTCACCGTCGCGCCCATCTGGATCGGCTCCCGCTCGGGGCGCCCGCAGAGGTGCGTGAATCCGCCCAGCGCCCCGGCAATCAGGTGGTTCCACTGCCAGCCCGCGTAGGGCCCCTCCGAGCCGAAGCCGGTCACCGTCGCCAGCACGATTCCGGGATTGCGCTCCGCCAGTTGCTCGTATCCCAGGCCCTTGGCCGCGAGCGCCGGTTCGATCTCGTGCGAGACCACCAGGTTGGCGCGTTCGAGCAACCTGGCGCGCAGGGCCAGGTCGTCGGGATTCGCCGAGTCGATGATCACGCTGCGCTTGGACGTGTTGGCGTACAGGAACGGCGCAGAAGCTTCGATGTCGTCGGCGTCCGCGAACGGCCCCCGCCGCCGCGCTTCGTCTCCCTCAGGCGGTTCCAGCTTGATCACGTCCGCGCCCAGATCCCCCAGCAGCTTCGCCGCAAACGGCGCAGCCAGCCCCTCGGACATATCCAGCACGCGAAGTCCGCCCAACGCAGTAGTCATAGTCCCTCCCCCGCGTCCCCGCAGGGTAGATCGTCTCCCTCCGGTCCCCTCTCCCCGAGGAGACCTGCGCGTAAATCGGGCGGTATGGGAGGATGGGCAGCAGCAGAGCATAGTGGGGGAGGACGACCATGCATCGCGAGAGCGGCGGCGAGACGTTCATTGAGGCATTGGTCCCGCAGCGGATGGGGCGCAACGCGCAGTTGGAGCGGATTACGGCGCTGGTCGACTGGGCGCCGTTGGCGGAGATCGTCTCGGTGGTCTATGCCGCGCCGCGCGGGCGGCCGGCCTATCCGCCGCTGCTGATGGTCAAGGCGATGCTGTTGGCCCAGTGGTACGAGCTCTCGGACGAGCAGTTGGAGCAGGCGCTCTGGGACCGGATCTCGTTCCGCCGCTTCGTCGGCTTG
>JAJDWB010000018.1 GCA_022825855.1 Dehalococcoidia bacterium | reverse complement strand
CAAGCCGACGAAGCGGCGGAACGAGATCCGGTCCCAGAGCGCCTGCTCCAACTGCTCGTCCGAGAGCTCGTACCACTGGGCCAACAGCATCGCCTTGACCATCAGCAGCGGCGGATAGGCCGGCCGCCCGCGCGGCGCGGCGTAGACCACCGAGACGATCTCCGCCAACGGCGCCCAGTCGACCAGCGCCGTAATCCGCTCCAACTGCGCGTTGCGCCCCATCCGCTGCGGGACCAGTGCCTCAATGAACGTCTCGCCGCCGCTCTCGCGATGCATGGTCGTCCTCCCCCACTATGCTCTGCTGCTGCCCATCCTCCCATACCGCCCGATTTACGCGCAGGTCTCCTTTGGGAGAGTGCTGGGGTGAGGGTCCCGGGGCGGGGCGGCGAGGTCCTGGCTGCTCCGGCGGCCTTAGACCAGCCCGGGGCGGATGCTGTTGCGGGGGAAGCCGCCGGCGCCGAGCGTCTGCGGCCAGAGCTCGAAGAGCTCGTCGACATCGATCCGCGGCCCGTCGAAGTGCAGGTAGCGCTCGAGCACGGGCTCGGAGAACAGCGAGATCCGGTGTCCGCTCGCGCCGAAGATGCGGCCGTTGGCCGCGTCGGACTGGTCGGAGGCGAGCCAGGCCACGATCGGCGCGACGTTCTTGGGATCGCGGGCTGTGCCGGCCGCCGTCTCCGATGGCGCGGGACCGTCCTGCTCCACGCCGCGGCCGCGGTCGGTCATCCGCGTCGACGCGCCCGGGGCGATGCAGTTCGTGGTGATGCCGTAGCGTCCCAGCGCGCCGACGTTGGAGCGCATCAGGCCCAGCTTGGCCGCGTGGGCGGCGGAGTAGTTGGGCTGTCCGGCCGCGCCGCGGATGCCGGCGTCGGAGGTGAAGTAGATGATCCGCCGGTGCTGACCCTCGCGGTTGGCGCGCCAGTAGATCGAGGCGAACTTGGTCGGCGCGAAGCAGCCCTTCAGGTGGGCCCGCACTAGCCCGTCCCATTCGTCCTCGGTCATGTTGAAGATCATCCGCTCGCGCAGGATGCCGTGCGCGCAGACCAGCACGTCGAGTCCGCCGAACTCGTCGATCGCGGTCTGAACCATGCGCTCGGCGGTGTCCATGTCGGCGACGTCGCCGACAAACGGCACGGCTTCGCCGCCGGCGTCGCGAATCTCCTGCACGATCGCCTCGACCTTGGAGGCGTCCATGCCGAAGCGGCCCTCAACGTCAAAGCCGGTGTCGGCTACGACGACTTTTGCCCCTTGCTCACCGAAGACCCGGCAGAGGTGGGAGCCGATCCCGCCGGCGCCGCCGGTGATGATGCAGATCCTGCCCTCGAGGTGTTTCACGTCCTGCTCGCTTCGGCTTACGAATGGCGGCGTGTTGTCGGAATCCGGGGTGGTCATGATGCGTGCCTGTCGCGTGGTTCGAATCGTCGTCGCCAGATCATCGGGATACCCGCGGCTAGCGCGGGTATGACGGACTCGGGGTTAGGGGAACTGGCGCGGGGGCGGACCCATGCCCTGGAGCTCGAAGGTGAAGGGAATCAGGTCGAAGAGCGTGTCGATATCCCAGTAGGGCTCGGCGTTCCAGATCGTCTGCTCCCACTCGGGTTCCTTCCAGACGGTGATCCGCCCGCCGGTCGCGCCCACGACGCGGCCGCTGACCTCGGCGCTGGCGTCCGAGGCGAGATAGACGACGGCGGGGATCACGTTGGCCGGGTCCATCGTCGTGCCCGCGGCGGTCAGGCTGGGCGCGTCGCCGCCCTGGTCGACCTCGCGCCCGCGATCGGTCATCCGCGTCGAGGCGGCCGGCGAGATGCAGTTGGAGGTCACGCCGTAGCGCTCGAGCGCCTCGGCGTTGGAGAGCGAGAGGCCAATCTTGCCCGCGTGGGCGGCCGAGTAGTTGGGCTGTCCGGCCTCACCGCGGACGCCCGCCGATGAGGTGAAGTAGATAATCCGCCGGTTGCCCTGGTCGCGGTTGGCGCGCCAGTGGATGGCGGCGAACTTGGTCGGCGCGAAGCAGCCCTTGAGATGGATGCGAACCAGCTCGTCCCACTCCTCCTCGGTCATGTTGAAGACCATCCGCTCGCGCAGGATGCCGTGCGCGCAGACGAGGATGTCGAGGTCGCCGTAGGTCTCGATCGCCGTCTGCACGGCGCGCTCGGCCGTGTCCATGTCGGCGATGTCGCCGGCCACGGCCGTGGCCTGCCCGCCGCTGGCGATGATCTCGTCGACCACGGCCCGGATCCTGGAGGGGTCCATGCCGGCGCGCCCTTCGACATCGAAGCCGGTGTCGCAGGCGACCACGGACGCGCCCTGCTCGGCAAAGACCTTGCAAATCTGCGAACCCATCCCGCCGGCCCCGCCGGTGACCAGCGCCACCTTGCCATCGAGGTGTCCCATGTCGTCCCCCATCACTGAACCCGAGATACGCGTGGAGGCTAGGCGCGAGACACGCACAGGGTCAATCGATTGACGGCTGCACAAACAGTCCAAGCGATTGGGCGGCTTCAGCCTGTCGGCGGTCCCAGGTGACGAAGGTCAGTTCATCGTCCTCAGTCAGGTCGAGGGCGGTGGCGAGGTGCACGGCGTCGACGCCGGAGAGTGAGAATTCGAGCACGAGATCGGCAGCACGAAAGAAGTAGCTCTCTTGCGGAGGAATCACAATGAACTCCTCCCACACTTCTCGGAGCGAATGCACAGTGGCCATCAACCGAGGAGACGGTGCGAGTTGACCTTGCCGGCCGCGTCGCGCGAGCGCAGAGTGCGCCTCCGGGTAGGACAGCAAGCCCGTGCATGCAGGCTCCGCCTCTCGGAACAGCTGGTTTGCCAGTTCCCATCCAACCTCATCGGGGAGCACGAGTTTCGCCAGTGCGCTGCTGTCGAAATAGGCGAGGTCGCTGATCACTCGCAACGATCACACCGGCATCGGCCTAGAGCACACATCAACTCTTCATCCGTGAGGGGCCTGCCAACGGGTCTGTAGCTCGCTTTGAGTTCCTCCATGAGCTTGGTTCGGCCGACGACGCTGCGGTAAGGCGGTTGAGCTACACCGAGCTCGTACAGCTTCAGCCAGCCCTCGCTCGGTTGCTCATCGGGACATCGTGGATCACGCAACGACATGTCCTCGCGAGGGTCGTATTGTGGGTCCGCCGTCTTGGTCGCCATGGCGCTCGTTACCGATCTGCAGTCAGTCTATCCCTCTCGGGCGCGACCCAGCCAGTCCGGATCCAGCAAACGCCGGACCGTCTCGATCGATTCCGACTTGTCGAAACGGAGGTAGGACTGCGACTTGGAGACCTGCTGGTCGCCGAAGAAGAAGCGCTCGTAGAGCTCCTGCCGGCCGGCGAGCGAGCTGCCGACGACATCCCAGGCAAGGCGGAAGAGCGGCACCTTCTCGATGCCCTCTTCGCTCATGTCGGCGGCGCCCCGGAAGTAGCGCTCGACCGATGGGCCCAGCGCCTCGGTGATCGCCTCCATGTTGGCCTCCGAGGGCGCCGCCATGAAGTTGCTGCCGCCGATCTGCTTGATGTGATCGACGATCTGGACGTAGTACTCGGGAAACAGCCGCAGACCCGCCGTGATCGCGTTGGCGTTGCAGTACCAGACGCCGTTGTCAGGATTCTCGACCGCGCCTTCGACCGCCGCGATCGCGATCGATTCGAGCGTCTGCAACATCGTGACGATCTCTCCGAGGCGGATCTGCACGTTGATGAACGAGTTGGTCTGGGCGCTCTCGGCGATCAGGTGCGCGAGACCGAGCAGGAAGCGCGTCTTGGCGACGTTCTTGACGAGCACGTGGTGCCCCAGCGATTCCTGGAAACGCATCACCATCAACACCGAGTTGTGGATTCGCTCATCCTCGTAATCGAAGACGTGCTCCCAGGGCACCTCGACGTCGTCGAAGACCGCGACCGTGTCGATCTCTTCGAAGCGGCCGGAGATCGGGTAATCGTGCGTCGAGCGGGCGGGATCGAACGAGTCTCGGCAGACCCAGTGCAGCCCGGGCGCATCGACGGGGATCGAGAAGCCGAGCGCGTACTTGAGCTCGGCGTCGCCCTTGATGATCGGCAGGCCGAAGGAGATGTTCTCATCCGAGAAGGGCGCCAGGGTGCCCAGCACCCGGGATCCTCGGACGATGACGCCGTCGGCGGTTCGCTTGACGATGCCGGCGTTGAGGTAGGGCTCCTGCTCGCCCAGCGGCGTCTTGCGATCGATCTGCGGCGTGACGAAGGTGTGAGTGAGGCAGACATCGTTGCGGCGGCTGTGGTCGAGCATGGCGACGGCGTGCTCGCCCAGCTCGGGGTCGTTCTGGCCCCAATGATGTTTGGCGGCGGCGACCCCGACCATGGCGGCGTTCATGTAGTCGGGCGCGCGGCCGAGCTGCCCGCCGGTGTGCTCGGCCCAGGCGGCGAAGGCCGCGCCGCGGTCACGCAGATCCTGCTTCGAGCGGGGAATCTTGAACGAGCGGTGCGAGCGCTCGCCGTCTTCGTCCTCGTAGGAAACGAGCTCCAGGTTGGCCGGGTCGCACTGGAAATCGTAGTAGGCGGCGATCGTGCGGGCGGCGTTGGCGAAGCCGGGCGCGCTGGTCACGTCGTCAACCAGGGCGCCGTTGTGCCAGATGCGTCGTTGGTCCTGCAGCCCGGCCAGGTAGGCCGCGCCGTCGCGCATGGCCATCGGTCTATGCGCCTAGTCGCCGCCGGTGAAGGCGGGCGTCGGTTCGTCGACGAGCGCTTCGTCACCCTCGGTCGGCAAGACCTCGGCGTAGTTGAGCGCGCCGTCGATGTCGCCCTCCCAGTGCTCGCGCGGGAGTTCGTAGAGGACTTCGATGCCGTGGCCGTCCGGGTCGTTGATGTAAACCGAGTGGGTCATGCCGTGGTTGATGCGCAGGTTGAACTTGACGCCCCTGGCCTGGAGGAAGGCAATCTGCTTGAGCCAGGAGTCGCGGTCGGGGTAGTGAATGGCGAGATGGTTGAGGCCGGGCCGGCGCGGCGCCATCGACCAGTCGTCTGACTCCTCGGAGTCGCCCATGATCTCGGCGAGCGCGAGGTCGTGGTGGCTCTCGGAGAGACCGTTATAGAAGCGCATGGTCATCGAGCGTTGGTCGCGGGGCTTGAGCGAGCCGATGTGGCGGAAACCCATCACTTCGGTCCAAAACTCGTGCGCGACGTCGATGTCGCGCACATTCAAGACCAGATGATTGACACCGACCGGGGTCATGGCGCGTGCTGGTGCGTCACTCATGGGTTCACCCTTCCTTCGAGGCTGCGAGTCGCGACCAGTGTACCGAAGCGGAGCGCCGGTCTGCGAGGAGCGGAGAGGCGACCGCTAGCGGAGGCGGTTGAGGGCGTCGGCCAAGGCCTGGCTGTCGGCACCGTGGCGGTCGGCGGCGGTGACGACGTCGCGGAAGCGGGTGACGGTCTGTTGCAGGCGGATGCGGCGGAAGAGGGCGGCGTCGGCGGTGGAGCCGAGCTGGCCGTAGTGCTCGACGATCCGCCAGCCGAGCTCGGTCCCGTAGGCGTCGACGAGGTGGGCGAAGTCGAGGGCCGGATCGGCAACACGCAGGCCCCGCCAGCCGGTCACGGCGGTCAGTTCCTGCACGAGCGGATCGACGAGCAGGCGGTCGACGCCGACGCTGCCGTGAACCAGCGCGGGCTCGTGCGTCCAGAGCGCGTCGTCGTCGAGAAATCGCGACCACCAGCGTCGGGCCCAGGTCATCCGGGACCAACTGAGCAGCGGACGCAGGACCGATTGCGAGCGGCGGGCGAGGGCTTCGTGCTCGTCCCGCCAGGAGCGGAAGGAGGCAGCGCCCAGGCTGCGGGCGCGCTCGACGGAGAAGCCGTGCAGTTCGTGGAAGAATCCGGCAAGATCGCGGACCAGACGCTCGCGGTTCTGGTCGACGATCAGCTCGGGCTGGAGCGGCCGGCCTTCCGGACGGCGGGCGGCGCGCCAGGAGCGGGACCCGTCGCGGCCCAGGCTGGCCGTGTCCCAGAGCGGGACCGCGGGGCTGACGAAGCCGCGCAAATGGGGCATGATCGCGGCGATGGCCGCGAGTTGTTCGGCCGCATTCTCGGTCTGGGGGAAGAGAGCCTGCCAGTCCGGCCAGTCGACGGCGACGAACTCGCCGTCCGGCTGCTGATCGACCGTGAGATCGCTGGGCGAGAGGCCGGGGAAGTGCTCCTGCAACGCGAGCGCGTACCGGGTTCGCGGGTCGGAGGCGACGGCGGCTTCGGACATTAGTCGAGTGTATCGGCAGTCTCCTCGGCCGCCGCGAGCAGCAAGGGCAGCGCGGGACCGTCGTCGCGGGTCCACTGGACCGGATCGACATCGACGCCCTGGACGATGACTTCCCAGTGCAGATGCGGGCCCGTGGAGAGGCCGGTGTTGCCGATGTTGCCCAGCCAGCCGCCGGTCTCAACCTCGTCGCCGGGACTGACGGCGATCAGGGACATGTGCCAGTAGCCGCTGTAGACGCCCGCGCCGTGATCGACGATCACGCCGACGCCGTGGATCACGAGGTCGCCGGTCCAGACGACCGTGCCCGGAGCGGGCGCGACGATCGGATCACCGTGATTGGCCGCGATGTCGTGACCGTGATGCCACTGGTCGGACATCACGCCGTCGTAGGAGCGCCGCGCTCCGAAGACGCCGGTGACCTCGCCCTCGACGGGCAGGATCCAGGGTCCGGACCAGCGCGGCGCACCGCTGACGGCGACGTGTTCGACGAAGCGCACGTCGTGGTCGCGCTGCACGTCCTCGGGGCTGGCGGCAACGCCGCTGCCGCCGAGCACGATCTCCTCGAGCGGCGCAGGGTTGGTCAGCACGAGCAACGAGGCGGGCAACGAACGCATCCAGACGCCGTGCTCGTTGTAGAGGTCGACGACGAGCTGGGCAACGCCCACGGGCGCATCGCGGGCGACGGGGACGACGCTCCACCAGGCGTCGTCGCCGAGCCGCTGCAGGCTCCAACTCCTGCTGCCGATCGTGACGACGACGGAGAAGGCACTGGCCTCTTCGACGCCGATCGAGAAGGCTTCGCCCTGGCGGACGATCTCGGGCGCGAGCGTGACCAGTCCGGCAGGCTCGAGCGGTGTCTCAACCGCCTCGGCCTCGGCCTGGGTGGGAGGGCTGGCTTCACTCGGCGGAGGCGATGCGGACTGTCCGGCGGCGTCCTGTTGAGCCTGCTGAGCTGGCTGAGCTTGCTGCCCCCGGCTCGGATCGGGCGGCTCGGCCGCCTCTTGCTGAGCCTGCTCCAGCTCGGAGGCGGATTCGGGCTCCGCATCGGCGGCCGACTCCGCAGCTTCCTGCTTGCTCTGCTGCTGTGAGTCCGGGTCGGCGGCGGAAGTGACGGCGACGACGCGCTGCGGAGCCTGCGTCGGGGACGGGCCGCCGCTCCTGCTGACCAGGATGGCCGCCACCGCGCCCACGGCGGCAGAGGCGATCGCCAGCAGCAGCAGTGCGACCCAGCCGTTGCGGTTCAATCAGCGCTCCCTGGAGCCGCGTTCCCGGCGGATTGGAAGTCTCGAGGTCCGGCGAAAGGTCGGCGGTTGGATGACACCGCCGAGCCTCATACCCTCACTGTAGTCAGCAATCAGGAGTGCGCGGGCTGAGGCGTCTCGCCCTGCGCTCGAACCGGAAAGAAGCGACGTGCCAGCAAAGTCGCCGTTGACGGCCTCCGCACTGGAGCGTCCCGCGGGCGCATGCCTGGAGCGGATTGTCAAGCCCTGGGGCGAAGAGCTGATCCTCAACCGCGGGCAGCACTCGGTGGTCAAGATGCTGCGCATCCGGCCCGGCTGCCGGCTGTCGCTGCAGTATCACCGGCGCAAGCACGAGACGCTGATGCTGCTCGACGGGGACGCGGTGCTGAGCCTGGGCAGCGACCCCTCGCGGCTCAGCCGGGAACGGCTGGTGTCGGGCCTCAGGCGCGACATCCGCGCGGGCGTGCTGCACCGGATCAGCGCCGGCGCCTCGGGTGCGGACATCCTGGAAGTGGCCTCGCGATTGCCGGGCGACGCCGAGGACATCGTGCGGATCGACGACGATTACGGGCGCGCGCCGTCGTCCGCCCCGACAACTCCGACTGCGCCGCTTGCCGATTCGACCGATTGACGCCTGCCGTGCCGCGCTCCGAACTGTTCCAACGAATCGTCGACGGGGACGAGATCGCCCTGCGCGACGCGTTCCGGGTCTACGGCGCGAGCGCCCGAGAACTGGCCCGGCGAGTTGCGGGGCACGCGGTCGCGGACGACGTGGTCGAGGAGGTCTTCCTGCTGATCTGGAGCGAGCCCGAACGCTGGGCGTCGCCGGCGCTCGATGTGCATGTGCTGCGCATGACGCGCGACCTGGCGCTCGCGGTTCGGCGCCGAGGCACGACGGCGCAACTCGCCGCCCGCGAACTCGAGCCGTTCTCGATCATGCCGGACACGACGCTGCCCGACATCGTCGAAGGCATCCGGCACGACGCGCTGCAGCGGATCATGCTGCGTCTGCCGGGCGATCGCAGCCGGCTGCTGGAAGACGCCTGGTTCGACGGTCTGACGAACAACGAGCAGGAGTTGAGCCGGGCGCTGGACGCAATCGAGGAGGCGCTGCGCAGCGGGCGGCTGGACCTGGCCGAGCCGGAGGCGGGGTCGTGAGCGATGGCTGAACCGGATCCGCCGGCGGCGGCGTTCTACCTGGGTCTGCTGGACGGCGAAGAACGAGCCGAGGCCGAGCGCGCGATCCGCTCCGACGCGGACCGCAGACGGCGGCATCGGGGCTGGCCCAATGCAATTGCGGCGATCACGTTCGGCGCGCTCGTCTTCGATCGGCAGCCGGTCGAGGGTCGGCTGGAGCAACGCCTGATCCAGCGGGCGCGGCTGGAACGCCCGCCGCGGGTGCGCTCGTACCCGGCGCTATCGGCGGCCGGCCGCAGCGCGCGCTGGATCGTGCTGGCCGGCTTGCTCGTCTTGGTCGCCGTGTTCGGCTATCTCGCGTTCAGTCCCGAAGACCCGATCTCGGGCCGGGCAGTCGCATTGACCGAGGGCGGCGGCACCGGCGTCTTGCTGCCGCGCTACGAAGAGCGGCTGTTCGCGCTGATCTTCTGGGGCCTGCCGGAGATCGGCGCGGAGCAAACCTGGCAGATCTGGCTGGTGCGGGAATCGGGAGCGGTCGAGCCGGGTCCGACGTTCCTGGGCGACGACGAGGGCCGGGCGGCAATCTCGATCAATCCCAACCTGATCGAGACCGAGGACGAGCTGATCGGATTCGCCGTCTCGCGCGACAACCCGGCGCGGCGCAGCGGGGAGACGGCGGCCGCGGACGACATCCTCTACCAGTTTCCGAGGCGCTAGGGTGAGATCGCGAGCGGCGCAGATAGACTGCGGCAGACGACGGCAGCGATAGCGAGGACGCACGATGGACTTTGAATTCAGCACCGACCAGGAAGCCTGGCGCAACGAGATTCGCGGCTGGATCCGCGACGAGTTCGGCGATGACTGGAAGGGTCTGGACGTCTCCTACGACGAAGAGGGAGCGGACGAGGCCTGGGAGTTCTCCAAGGGCATCCGGGCCAAGCTGGCCGACAAGGGCTGGACCGCGCCGGCCTGGCCGAAAGAGCACGGCGGCATGGGCCTCTCCTTCGCCGAGCAGGCGATCTTCAACGAGGAGCTGGCCTACCACCGCGTCCCCGGTCCGGACCTGATCTCGGTCGGTTATGTCGGCCCGACGCTGCTGGTCTACGGGACCGACGCGCAGAAGCACCAGTTCCTCGACGACATCGTCAACGCCCGGGCGTCATGGTGCCAGGGCTACTCGGAGCCCGGCTCCGGCTCCGACCTCGCCTCGCTGCAGACGCGCGCCGTCCGCGACGGCGACGACTACGTCATCAACGGGCAGAAGATCTGGACCTCCAACGCGCACCGCGCCAACTGGATGTTCGCCCTGGTCCGCACCGATCCCGACGCGCCCAAGCATCGCGGCATCACCTACCTGCTGGTCGACATGGACACGCCCGGGATCACCGTGCGGCCGCTGATCAACATGCTGGGCGGGCACGGCTTCAACGAGGTCTTCTTTGAGGACGTGCGCGTGCCGGTCGAGAACCGCGTGGGCGAGGAGAACCGCGGCTGGTACGTGGGCATGGCGACGATGGACTTCGAGCGTAGCGCGCTCTCAGGCAGCGCCGTGCTGCGGCGCACGTTCGAGGACTTCATCGACTACCTCGGCGAGAGTCCGGCGACCGGCCGCGAGGCCAAGCTGGGCGTCGCCGACACGGCGATCAACATCGAGGTCTCGCGGATGCTCTCGCTGCGCGTGCTCTCGATGCAGCAGGGCGGTCTGGCGCCGAACCATGAGGCATCGGTGGCCAAGATGTTCTCGTCCGAGCTGTCGCAGCGCTTCGCGCGTTTCGGCATCAACACGATGGGCACGTACGGACAGATCCGGCGCGGCGATCCCTATGCGCAGATGAAGGGCTGGTTCACGGAGCAGTACATGTCCTCGGTGCCGTCCACGATCGCCGGCGGCTCGTCCGAGATCCAGCGCGGCATCATCGCCACGCGGGGACTGGGACTGCCCCGAGCCTGAGTCCGGAATCGCCGGACGTCCGAGCGCCGCTGGGGAGCCGCTGCATGGCCTCGCTGTACGACGACTTCTCCGAGTACTTCGAGGCGGCTGCCCGCTACTCAAACCTCGATCCGCGCCTGCTCGAGCAGGTCAAGACCTGCAACAACGTCTACCAGATGTCGTTCCCGGTGGAGAACGACGAGGGCGAGATCGAGGTCATCGAGGCGTTTCGCGCCCAGCACAGCCACCATCGCACGCCGACCAAGGGCGGCATCCGCTATTCGACCATGGTCGACGCCGACGAGGTCAAGGGTCTCGCGGCGCTGATGACCTTCAAGTGCGCGATCGTCGATGTGCCGTTCGGCGGGGCCAAGGGCGGGGTCTGCATCGATCCCTACCAGAGCTCGCCCGAGTTCGTCGAGCGCGTCACGCGTCGCCTCGTCGTCGAACTGAACTCGCACAACTTCATCGGTCCGGCGGTCGATGTGCCCGCGCCCGACTACGGCACCGGCGCGCAGGAAATGGCCTGGATCGCCGATACCTACCGCACCCTGAATCCGCACGACATCAACCACTTCGCTTGCGTCACCGGCAAGCCGCTCTCGCTGCACGGAATTCCCGGCCGGCAGGAGGCAACCGGGCTGGGCGTGTTCCACGGGATCATCAACTGCCTGGCCGATCCGGACGCCGGACACGATCTCTCGCCGGGACTGGACGGCAAGCGGGTGATCGTGCAGGGCTTGGGCAATGTCGGCTACCACGCCGCCAGGGAGTTGTCCGACCACGGCGCCCGGATCGTCGGCATCGCCGAGCACGACGCGGGCCTGTACGACCCGAACGGGCTGGACATGGAGGCGATCGCGCGGCATCGCTGGGATCAGGGCGGGATCGGCGGATTTCCCGCCGGACAGATCTTCGCCAACTCGCTGGAGACGCTGGAGCAGCCCTGCGACATCCTGGTGCCGGCGGCGCTGGAGCATCAGATTACGGTCGAAAACGCCGACCGCATCCGGGCCGAACTAATCGCCGAGGCGGCCAACGCGCCGACGACGCCCGAGGCCGACCGGATCCTGCGCGAGCGGGGGATCACGCTGATACCCGACCTCTATCTCAACGCGGGCGGCGTGACGGTCTCCTACTTCGAGTGGATCAAGAACCTGTCGCACGTGTCCTTCGACCGAATGCTGACCGGCGCGGCGGACATGCAGAACCGGCGCATTCTGGACACGATGCAGGCAATCACGGGCAGCGCCGTGCCCTTGCAGGAGCGGGCCGTGATCGAACGCGGCCCGACCGAGATCGACATCGTCCACAACTCGCTGGCCAAGACGATGGGCGAGTCCTACCAGCGGATCTCGGACCTGCGCCGCGAACGGAACCTGCCCGATCTGCGCACGGCGGCGTACCTCTACTCGCTGGAGCTGGTCGCGCAGAGCTACCTCGAACTGGGACTCTTCCCCTGAGCTTGCTGGAGCCCGCTGTTGGCTTCGGGTTACCATTGACACACTGACTGGCCTGCGACTAAGGCCACTAACGTTGGGAAGCGCGATGGCCAACGTACCGATCCCAAGTCGAATCAACGTCCCAGCATGGACGGCGTTGATGCGTAAGTTCCGTGGTGATGACGATGCAGCAAGTGAGTTTGCTGAGGCGCTCGACTCTGAGATGGGCCGGCTCGCCACGCGTGAAGATCTCAGGGCGCTAGAGCTTCGAATGGTCCGCTGGATGATCGCGCTTCTGGCCCTGACCGTCGGCGCGATCACAGCCATCGACAAGCTCACCTAACCGCCCCAGACGAGCGGAGACAGCGCATGGGCAATCCTGAGATGTACGTCGACCTGGTGCCGGAGTTCAAGGCATCCGGCGAGCCGCTGATCAAGTTCACTAACGACGACGACGCCAACGAACTGCTCGCCAACGACCCCAACGCGCTGCTGATCGCGGTCGTGCTGGACCAGCAGATCACGACGAACAAGGCCTTCATGGGTCCGCGCGACCTCAAGCAGCGCCTGGGGCATCTCGACCCGGCGCAGATCGCCGAGATGGACGAGGACGAGTTCCTGACGATCTTCCGTGAGAAGCCGGCGATTCACCGCTTTCCCGCGTCGATGGGCAAGCGGGTCCAGGCGGCCTGCGCGGTCGTACGCGACGAGTACGACAACAACGCCGAGAACATCTGGGACAACCAGCCCGACGCAAAGACGATCATGAAGCGTCTGGGCGGCGTCCCCGGCGTCGGTCCGGCGAAGCAGAAGATCGCCATTCTCTTGCTGGCCCGCTACTACGGCATGGACATCCCCGGCTGGCGCGAGGTGATCCCGATCGAGCTGCCCGACTGAGGCAAGCGCGGATCGCGCTGTATCCAATGTCAAGCGAGTATTCTGGCTCTAGAGAGCAAGGTGCCACATGGCAATCAGGAAGCGTCGCCAACCGATTTCGCCTGATGTTGATGCTGATGAGGCTCTCGCGTCGATCCTGAATCGCGTCTCTGACTACGTAATCATCGAGCCTCGCGACACATCCTTCCCAGTCCCGATACTCGGAATGCTGTCAAAGCCGTCGCGTGTGCGTGTCGTGGAACGAGAGATCTCCCCCGACGAAGACATGGCGCGGATCTGGGAGAAGGTTGGCGACTACTTGTGGTCCGTCTTGCCGCCTCCCGAAGAGCTGGTGATTTCTGAGGATCGCGAGACCGAATGACCCGCGACCTCGATGCGATCCCCGATGTGCTCGTCGACGAGGAAGAGGAAGAGTTATCGCGCTCGGTCATGATGGCCACCAGCTTTAGCGGCCCTCTCCCTCCCCCACAGATCCTTCAGCAATACGATGAAGTAGTTCCGGGTGCTGCGGAGCGGATCATTGCGAACGCCGAATCCAGGCAGGCGCACGATCAGGCGATGGAAGAGCGTGCGCTCACAGCCTCACGGGAAGTCGTGCTGGAGAAAGAGAAGACCTTCCGCTGGTGGATCGCCTTGCCGAGCACCGTCGTCGCCATCGTGCTCATCGCGGCGTTCGTTGCGGTGAGCCAGATGGACACGACTTGGGAATCCTACGGCCTGGGCGGATTCATCGCCGTCTTGACCCTGACGGTCTCGGTGTATCGATTGTTCTTTCATGGCCGCAAGAACGGCAATGGCTAGCTCAGCCGCCTCCGCCACGATCCGCCGACCGACCGTTATCCTCGCCCCATCAACCCGCCGACCAATAGCGAAAGCCACCCCCCATGCCCGTCTCCTTCGGCGTTCACACCGGACAGCAAAACGTCGCCATGGCCGACCTCCGCCGGCTCTGGCGTTGGATCGATGAGCAGGGGATGGACTGGATCTCGGTCTGGGACCACTTCTACGAGGCCCCGCCGGTCGACGGCATGTCGCCCCACTTCGAGGCGCTGACTTGCATGGCGACGATTGCCGCCGAGACCGAGCGCGTGCGGATCGGCTGCCTCGTCTTCTGCGTGCCCTACCGCAATCCGGCCTACCTGGCCAAGTCGCTGATGACCCTGGACCACATCTCCAACGGTCGGATCGAGCCGGGGTTGGGCGCGGGCTGGCACCAGATGGAATTCGAGGGCTTCGGCTACGGCTGGCCCAGCCTGGGCATTCGCTTCGAAATGCTGGAAGAGGGTACCCAGATCATCAAGGGCATGCTCTCCCAGGAGCGCACCACGTTCGAGGGCGTCCACTACAACGCGCTCGACGCCACCAACCAGCCCGGTCCCGTGCAGGAACACGTGCCGCTCTGGATTGGCGGACGCGGCGAGCGCAAGACGCTGCGCATGGCGGCGCAGTACGCCGACGGCTGGAACGTCCCCTACATCGGCCCGGAAGAGTTTGCCCGGCTGTCCGGCGTGCTTGACGTGCGCTGCGGGGAGCAGGGCCGCGATCCGGCGACGATCGATCGCACCGTCAACCTGCAGTTCAACCTCAGCCCGACCGAGGCCGAGGCGCAGATCGCCCGCGAGAAGCTGGAAGAGCAGTGGGGCGAGCAGGCGGCTCGCGTGTCCGAGGGGGCGCTGCAGGGCACGCCCGAGGACGCCTTCGACCGCGTCTCGATGTACTGCGACGCCGGCGCGGCCGGGGTCAACATCGCCCTGCGCGCGCCCTGGAGCGAGGCCGCCCTGGAGGCCTACATCACCGAAGTCGTCCCCGCACTGCGCGAGAAGTACGGCGCCGTCGAGCTCTAAGGCACGGATCGCCCCCGCTGGAGACCTGCGCGCAAGACCCTGGAGTCGCGCCCGACCGGTTGACGTCCGCCCGGCTATACAGTACCTTTGTGCTGTAACGGGAACACTCACGAGGCGGAACTCCGAATGCCAGCCGGATCACCACACACGCATCCCCGATCTGCAAGCCGACCCCGCTGGCAAGCGTCCGCGTACCATCGAAACCCGCTCCAAACCTCGCCTCAGACTGCGAAAATCACCCCAAAATTGATCATTCGCCCATCCGACAGCCGCTCACGCGCCATCCAGACCGTCCAGCCGCGGCGATCCGGTCTTGGACAAGGTTGGACACGATTGGACAGAGTTGGACACGGTTGGACAACATTGGACAGGGTTGGACATGATTGGACACCGCTAGACATGGCTGGACTGGAATGAACACAGCCAACCGCCCGTTGGCCACGATCTTGGCCATCTCCCCACCAATTGCGGCTACCCTCACTGCATGAGCAACGAACGTGTCGACGACGCGCTGACGATCGACGGTCTGCCCGACGACCTGCGCCGCCCAATCCTGCTCCTCGCGTTCTTCGGCTGGAACGACGCCGCCGAAGCCGCCACCGACGCGGTCAAGTTTCTCCGCAATCTCGATCCCAGCGCGCCGGTCGCCTCGCTCGATTCGGACGAGTTCTTCGTCTTCACCGAGCACCGGCCGACCGTCAAGTGGATCGACGGCGACAACGCCAGACGCGAAGTCGTCTGGCCGCTGACCGAGTTCACAGTCCTGCGCCGGCCCGAGGCCGACCACGACCTGGTCCTCGGCCTGGGCACCGAGCCGGACCTGCGCTGGCGGCGCTATTCCCGCGCGGTGCTGCAGGTCGCCGAGATGGCCAACGTCGAGGAGGTCGTGACCCTCGGCGCCCTGCTCGCCGATGTCGCGCACACACGGCCAACCCGCGTCTCTGGCGGATCGTCCAATCCCGAGCGGCAGAAAGAGTTCGGTTTCCAGCCCTCGCGTTACGAGGGTCCGACCGGCATCGTCGGCTCGATCGGCGACGCCTGCCGCATCGCCCAGGTGCCGCACATGGGTTTCTGGGCGTCGGTGCCCCACTACGTCACCTCGCGGCACAATCCCGGCGCGACCAAGGCGCTGCTGACCGAACTCGACCGCGTCTTCGAGTTGCAGCTCGACCTCCATCACCTCGACGGCGCGCAGGAACGCTACCGCGCCCAGATCGACTCCGCGCTCGACGACAAGCCGGACATCCGCGACTACGTTCGCAACCTCGAGGCGCAGGCCGACGAAGAGATGAAGCAGGAGACGGACTCGGACACGCCGCTCGACAGCGAAGACATCATGGAGGCCGTCAACCGCCTGCTGCGAGGCGACGAGTCCAACTGAGATGGCAGCCCAAGACGCGGACCACGATCAGGACGCCCCTGCAGACGACTCTGGCGAGCCCTACGTCAACGAGATCGAGGTGCGCGGTCTGATCGTGGGCGCGTTCCAGGAAAACTGCTGGGTGATCGGCAATCGGCGCACGCGCGAGGCGATCTGCATCGATCCGGGCGAACAGGCCGACGACATCCTGCACATGGCCTCGGAAATGGGCGTCACGATAAAGATGATCGCCAACTCGCACGCGCACCTCGACCACGTCCTGGGCGTGCGCGGCGTGCAGTCGGCCGACAACGCCTCGTTCCTCCTGCACGAGGCGGACCTCGACATATTGCGGGGCACGGCGGAGTCGGCGGCCCGTCTCGGGCTGACAGGTGGTATGCAGGTCGAGCAACCGCCCGATCCCGACCACTACATCGAGGACGAGCAGCAGGTCGAAGTCGACGGCGTCCAACTGCAGGTGATCCACACGCCGGGACATACGCGCGGCTCGGTCTGCTTCTACGGGCACGGCGTGCTCTTCTCCGGCGACACGCTGTTCCGCAACAGCATCGGCCGCACCGACCTGCCCGGCGGAGACTTCGCCCAGGAGATGTCCTCAATCGTCGACAAGCTGCTGATGCTGCCCGACGACACGATCGTGCTGCCGGGACACATGGATCAGACCACGCTGGGCGCGGAGCGCGTGCAGAACCCGTTCATCCTGCAAACGCTGCAGCAACGCGGTGTGCAACCCGGAGAACGGCGCACGCCGGGCGGCCTGATCCTGCCGAACTGATGCGGATGGACTGAGGAGGTTCCGATGAACGACCGGGCAGCCACGCTGGCCGCGATGCAAGATGCGAAGGCGCAGCTTGAGTCCCGACTCGAGCGGATCGACGAGGTCCACGGGTCCTGGGAGGGCGCCGTCGGCGAGTGGTCGGTGGCGCAGTTGCTCCAGCACATGCACGGCTGGCTGACGGAAATGACCGCGGCGGTCGAGCGGATGAACGCCGGTCAGCGTCCGACCCCGGAAGGGGTCGACTACTCCGATCCGCAGGATTGGAATCCCGGATTCGTGGCCGAGCGCGGCGAGCAAACCTACGAGCAGGCGCGATCCGCCTTCGGCGAGGCGCACGAGGCGTTCGTCAGCGCCGTCGGCGAGGTGGATGCGGGACGCTTCGGCGTGGGCAAGACGATCAACCGGATGGTCGAAGGGGTCGTCACCCATCACTACGCCGAGCATGTAGAGGACCTGGATGTCTTCCTGGGCGGGTAGCGCGAGCCGACCGATCCGTAGCGCATCAGCCGCGCTGGGGTGATACTTGTGTCGGTCCGTATGAATGCGAGCAATTCCCCCGCTTGCCTGTCATGTGGGGGCTAAGACAGAGAGTCAACCATGAGCGATGACGAGAGTCTGATCACGCCGGCGATGGAAGCGGCCGTCGGTTCCGAGGGCGAGCCGCGCCAGGCCACGATCGACAAGGAGTTGGTCCAGCGCCTGATGGTCGCCCTGGACGAGGACGACGATGAGCTGATGGCCGCGGTCGAGGCGGGCGACGCGAGCTACCCGATCCCCACCTACGCGCTCTTGACGACCAGCACGTCGCAGCGCCAGCTCTCGGTGCCGGACGCGCCCGAACGAGCCTTGATGGCCTCCGACGCTTGGGAGGTCAAAGCGGACATTCATCTGGGCGACACGATGACGATCGTGCCCAGAATCGCCGACATCCAGGAGCGCATCGGCGGGCGCGTGGGCCACTCGCTCTTCATCCACCACGAGTGGGTCTACACCAACCAGGACGATGTCGAGGTCGCTCGGGTGCGTCGCACAGTGACCCACTTCCAGCAGCAGCACACCGGAGAGTAGGCAGCCGATGACACTCGAATACGACGCGCTGCAGGAAGGCGTCGAACTCCCGACCGAACACCGCACGCCCACGACCGAGCAGGTCGTCGCCTTCTGCAACGCCACCGGCAACCAGGGTCCGCAGTTCCTCGATCCCGAGTTCGCCAAAGAGCGCATGGGCCTGCCCGGACCGATCGTCCCCGGCAACATGAAGCAGGGCTTCCTCGACCAGTACCTGCGCCGCCACTTCGGCCGCAATCAGATCACACGGCTGCAGCTCAACCACCGTCGTCCCGACGTGCACAACGTGGAGATGACCATCGGCGGCGAAGTGACCCGCGCCTACGACGCCGACGGCCGGCGGATGGTCGACCTGGAGATTCACATCGACAATCCCCAGGGCGACCGCTCGGTGCGCGGCGCGGCCAGCATCGCCTTCGACTAGCGCAGGACCGCTCGGTGCCGTTGCCCCGTCTGATCGACCTCGGCGAGCTGCGCGAGGGCGCGCCACTGCCCGAGCGGGTGCTCGCGCCGGACATCATGGACGTCGCCCGATTCATCGGCGGGGCGGGATTCGCGATTCCGATCTTCCTCGACCCGGCCGCCGCGCGCGACACGGGGCTGGAGGGTCCGGTGATTCCGGCCGAGTACAAGTCCGCCTTCCTGCTCGGCTACCTGCGCCAACTGGCGAAGCCGCATGGCCGCGTGCTGCGGCTGCAGTCCGGCTTCCGCCGTCCCGACTATCACGGCAACCAGTTCACAATCGGCGGACAGGTGACGCGGGTGGATGAGGTCGAAGGCGGGCGCGAGATCAACCTCGAGCTCTGGCTGGAACAGGAGTCCGGAGACCGCAGCGTCCGCTCCTCAGCAGTGATCTCGCTCCCCGCTCCGGTCCCCTCTCCCTCTGGGAGAGGGTGAGAGCCTGCCCGGCACTCGATGCGGGGGTGAGGGTCCGGCCACGTAGCGGGCAGCTCAGGCGCCGCTGACCGTCATCCGCGACATGCGCAGCGTGGGGGCGGAGCTGGCGCCGAACCACTGGGCGTCGCTGCCGACCGCGTCGATCCGCTGGAACATCTCCAGCAGATTGCCCGAGACGTTGATCTCCTGGACCGGCTCCGCGAGCTCGCCGTTGCGAATCCAGATGCCGGCCGCGCCGCGGGAGAAGTCGCCGGTCGTGTAGTTGACGCCGAAGCCCATCAGCGTGGTCAGGTAGAGGCCGTCTTCGACGTCGGCGACGATCTGTTCGGGCGCAATCTGGCCGGGCTCGATGCTGAGATTGCCGCTGCCGATCTGGGGCAGGCCGCCGACGCTGCGCCAGGCCGAGCCGGTGCTGACCGCGTCGAGACGGCGCGCATTGTAGGAGTCGAAGAGGAACCCCCGGAAGACGCCGGACTCGATCAGCGCGTTGCGCCGGGTGACGACCCCCTCGCCGTCGAACGGCCGCGAACCGAGCCGGCCGCTCAAAGTGCCGTCGTCGACGATGGTCAGCAGCGGCGAAGCAATCTCCTGCTCTTCCCGCTCGGCGAGGAACGTCGCCCGCCGGTAGAGCGCCTCGCCACTGGCCGCGCCGGAGACGATCCCGGCCAGCCCGGCGGCCATGCGCGGCTCCCAGACGACGGGCACTTCGCAGGTGGACGCCTTGGCTGCGCCGAGCTGCCGCAGCGCGCGCGCCGCCGCCTCGCGGCCGACTTCGGCAGCGTCGTCGAGACGGTGCAGGGCCCGCTCGGAGGTCGACCAGCCGGCGTTGCGCATCTGGCCGTCTGCCTCCTCGGCCATCACCTCGACCCACATGGACGCGGAGGTGTCGGCGTACGTGCCTGCGAAGCCGTTGGAGTCGACGAGGGCGAAGTTGCCGACGCTGGTGCTGAAGGTCGCGCCGCCGCTGTTGACGATCCGACCGTCGGCGTCGAGCGCCGACTGCTCGCAGGACATCGCCTGGGAGAGACGGTGGTCTCCGTCCACCTCCGGGATCTGCTCGTCGAAGAGCGACAGCGGCGGCGTGCTTCGGGCCTGGGTCGTGGGATCGGCGAGACCGGCGTAGGGGTCCGGCTCCGAGATGCGGGCCAGCTCCATCGCCGTCTGTACGGCTTCGTCGAGCGCGGCGTCGCTGACCTCGCTGGTCGACACGGTCGCCTGGCGGCCTCCGAGGATGACCCGCAGGCCGACCGAGCGCGAGGTCGACTCGGAGACCTTCTCCAGCTTCTGCAGGCGGACGGTGGTTGAGGCGTTGGTGGAAGAGACGGCGATGGCGTCGGCCTGATCCGCGCCCGCCGCTTCGGCTCGTTCGAGGATGCGCGCCGCGATCTCGAGCGGTTCGGTCGTCAGTATTGAGGTCTCCATTAGGCGGACATCCCGCCGCCGGGGCGCATCTGCGTGCCGCCGACCGTGATGCCCGAGACCAACACCGTGGGTATGCCCACGCCGACGGGAACCGACTGTCCCGACTTGCCGCAGGTCCAGCGGCCGTCGGACATCTCGAGGTCATGGCCGACGCCGGTGACCTTAGAGAGCACGTCCGGACCGTTGCCGATCAGGTTCACGTCGCGGATCGGCGCGGTGATCTGTCCGTTCTCGATCAGGTAGCCCTCGGTGACCGAGAAGACAAAGTCGCCGTTGGTGATGTTGACCTGTCCGCCGCTGAACGCCTGGCAGAAGATGCCGTAGTCGACGCGGCGAATCAGATCTTGCGGGTCGTCCTCGCCGGCGGTCATGTAGGTGTTGGTCATGCGCGGCATCGGCGCGTGGCGGAACGACTGCCGCCGTCCGTTGCCGGACGGCGCCACGCTGAAGTGATCGGAGGAAATGCGATCCTGCATGTAGGCGGCGAGTTGGCCGTCCTCGATCAGCAGATTGCGGCCGGCCGGTTCGCCCTCATCGTCCACGTTGACGGATCCGCGCGAGCGATCGAGCGTGGCGTCGTCAATCACCGTGACCAGCTCGGAAGCGACCGACTGGCCGATCCGGTTGGAGTAGTTGGATGTGCCTTTGCGGTTGAAGTCGGCCTCAAGACCGTGACCGACCGCTTCATGCAGCAGGATGCCGGAGTCGCCGGCGGCGAGCACGACGGGGAACGTCCCGGCCGGCGCTTCGCGTGCCTCCTGTTGCAGCACGGCCTGGCGGGCCGCCTCTTCGGCCAGCGACTCGGGCGAGTGTTCGTCGAAGTAGGGCATGCCCATGCGCCCCCCGCCGCCCCAGCGCGCGTTGCGGCGCTCGCCGTCCAATTCGGACAGGCAGGAGACGTTGAATCGCAGCAGCGGCTGATAGTCGGCGACCATGCGCCCGTCGCTGCGGACGATCAGCACGCGCTTCTCCTCGTCCACCATGGAGGCGTCGACGCGGGCGATGCTGGGATGCCAGGCGCGGGCTGCCTGATCGGCGCGGCGCAGGAGCTCCACCTTGTCGGCCAGCGGAGTCGAAGTGCTGGGCGAGGCGATCGCATAGCGGTCGGCGGGATAGGAGGCGGCGGTGAGATCGACCGCCTCGGTCTCTGCTCCGCCGTGGGCGATCTGCGCAGCGGTCTCAGCGGCCCGTCGCATTGCGTCGGGCGAGAGATCTTCGGTGTAGGCGTATCCGATCGCATCCCCTTCGACGACGCGGATGCCGACGCCCTGCGAGAGCGAAGCCTGGGTCGATTTGACCTGCTGGTCCTCGAAGCTGAGCGAACCCGAGCGCTTGTGCTCGAAGTAGAGTTCGGCGAAGGAGCCGCCGCGGCCGAGCGCGGAGGCGAGCACCGACTCGGCGGCAGCCTCGTCGACGCCGAGTTGGCTGGCGTAGAAGCCGATCACATCGGCCGGCGTGTCGCTCATATCAATGTGTCTCCGCTGTCCAGGCCTGTGGCGCTCCGCCGGAGCGCAACTACTCGGATGTCGCTCCGCTCGAGCGGAGCCGGTCAATCTCGTCCACGCTATAGCCGACCTCGGTCAGAATCGAGTCGGCGTCGGCGTTCAGTTCGGGGGCGCGGCCCTGGACCGCGCCGGGCGTCTCGGAGAACGTCCAGGGCAACCCGGTCACGCGCCGCGTTCCGTAGCGTGGGTCGGGAATCTCGGTCAGGTAGCCGTTGGCCCAGACCTGCTCGGAGGCCTCGACGTCGGCGTAGCCGTTGACCGGAGCCGAGGGGATGTCGGCGTCGCGCAGACGGAGCAGCCATTCGTCCCGGTTGGCGGACGCGAAGCAGTCTTCGAGCATGGCCTCGAGCTCCGCGCTGTGCTGGAGTCGGGCCGGAGCCGTGGCGAAGCGCTCGTCCTGCTCCCACTCGGGATGCTCCATCAGCTCGCAGAGCGTGCGCCAGTTCTTCGCGTCGACGACGCCGATCACCAGCCAGAAGCGGTCCGCCGCCTGGTAGAAGGTGAAGGTGGGCATGCGCCGCCGGCGCATGTGCGGCTGTTGGCCGCTCTGGAGGTATCCGGTGAGATAGACGGACTGCAGCGCAATCTGCGAGCCGAGCAGGGAGACGTCGACGTGCTGTCCGCGGCCGGAGTCTGTGGCGGCGATCAGTCCGGCGAGCATGGCGATGCAGGCTTGCATCGCGCCGACCTGGTCGGCGAATCCGCCCGGCAAGGTGCGCGGCTCCGCATCGTCGCCCAGGGCCTGCAGCGACATCACGCCGCCGGTCGCCTGGCCGATCACGTCGTATCCCGGTTCGCCGACCTGGGGACCCTGCGACCCGAAGGCGGACGCGGAGACCATGACGATCCGCGGATTGCGCGCGCTGAGCGCCTGGTAGCCGATGCCGAGGCGATCCATGACGCCCGGTCGATAGTTCTCGATCACGCCGTCGCAGCGCTCGGCCATTCTGAGGGCGGCGTCCACCGCTTCGGGTTGGCGCAGATTGAGCACGATCGAGCGCTTGCCCCGGTCGTGAGCCTCGAAGTAAGGGGAGAAACCGTCGGCGGCACGATCCGAGCCCCGGCCCGGGTCGCCGCCGGGCGGCTCGACCTTCCAGATCTCGGCGCCCAGATCGGAGAGCTGCACAGTTGCGAACGGACCCTGTTGATAGCGGGTGAAGTCGAGGATGCGGTATCCGTGCAGCGGTCCCGGCATGGCAGGTCCAAGTCCTCTCCCGCCCGAGTCGTGCGGGCCTCGCGGGCAGGATACCGTTGCCCCATGCCGCCGCGAGTTCGATTGACGCCCGAAGAAGCCGCACGCCTGCCCATTCTGTTGGCCCGGGTTGAAGCGCTGCGCGACGCCTTCCCCAGCAACGCGGAGCCGCCGGTCCAGGCGGCCTGGATTCGCGAGCGCTACGCAGATCAACAAGCGCCAACGCTCAACCTGATCACGCTGCTGCTGTTCGAGCACGGCGTGCACCGCTCGGCGGACCAGGTATCCGAGGACCTCGCTATTCTGCGTGAGGAATCCTGAATCCAGCCTGGAAGGAACTCACATGGCACTCGACGCAGCGGACAAGATGGAGATCCTGGAGCTCGCGGCGCGCTACAACCACGCCATCGACTTTGGCGACGGCGAAGCGTGGGCCGGCACGTTCACCGAGGACGGCGTGTTCAACGGCGGCCCGCAGCCGGTCAGCGGCCACGTCGCGCTGGCCCAGTTTGTCGCCGGCTTCGGCCAGCAGATGGCCGGCGCCCGGCACTGGACGAACAACCACATCGTTGACGGCGACGGCGACTCCGCCACTCACTCCTGCTACCTGAACCTGGTCCAGACCAAGGACGGCGGCAGCAGCATCATCACCGGCATCTACAACGACAAGCTGGCCAAGGTTGACGGCCAGTGGCGCTTCACCGAGCGCAACGTGACCCCCGACGCCAGGGACTAGCTCGTCGGATCCGGAGATCTGGCGCACAGCGCGACGCGCCTTCCGGAGTCTCGCCCCGCGGCGGGAGGGGAAGGCGCGTCCGACGCTGGTTGGCGTCCGGCAGACGATCCGGGCGGCTACTCCGACATCAGGTCGTCGCCTTCGTCATCGGACATCAAATCGTCCCCGCCTTGCTCCTGGGCGGCCTCTCCGGTCTCGGTGGCGGTCGTCGTCTCCGCGGGCGACTGCACGTCGGTCGCGGTCTGATCGACGGTCGTTTCGGTCGCGACCGTCGCGGCGCTGAGATTGATGCCGGGCACCTCACCCTGGAAGCCGACCGGCACGAGCAGTTCCTCGCCGATGAAGATCAGGTTGGAGTCGGTGATCCCGTTGAGCGCCATGATCGCCTCGACCGAGGTGTTGTTGGCGATCGCAATCGCTTCCAGGCTGTCGCCATCCTCGATCCGGACCGGAGCGATCGAGTGCCAGTTGGCCAGGTCGGTCGGCAGTGAGCCATCCTCGGCGACACCGGACGTCAAGGCGGTCGATCCGGTCCCCGCGGTCTCCGTGTCGGTGCTGCCAGTGACAACGGCCGCGGTCTCGACGATCTCCTCGGCGAAGCCGACGGGGACCAGCAGGAGCTGGCCCACGCTGAGGCTCGACGGATCGGAGATGTTGTTGAGGGTGGCGATGGCCGAGATCGTCGTCTCGTAGTTCTGGGCGATCAGCCAGAGCGTTTCGCCGGGCAGGACCTCGATCGTCTCAATCTCGGTCCAGGCGGCCAGACGGGCAGCCGGGTCGAGCGATGACAGGTCGACGGCCGATTCCGCCTCGGCGGCGGCCGTCGTACTTGCGGCGGCGCTGGTGGTGGTCTCGGACGTGGTTGCGGTCGTCGTCGCGGTGCTCGCCGTTGCTTCGGCGGCGTCGGTGGCGGCGGTCGGGGTGACGGCGACCGCGGCGGGTGTCGCCGTCGCGGCCTGGACGGTTTGCGTTTCCGTCTCGGCCGGCGTGGTGGTCACCCGAGTGACAGTTGGAGCCGGCTCCGCGTCGCTGCCGAAAAGCTGCCAGGCGACGATGCTGGCGACGGCGGCGGGAATGACGATCGCCAGTCCGACGACCGTCCAGGCGCGGCGGCGCTTGGCGCGCATGTCGTTCTGGCCGCGGTCGGCCATGGTCCCGTCGGACTCCATCGCGAAGTCGTAGGGATTGACGGGCGGCAAACCAGCCCGGCCGTCCGCGCTCACGGAGTCGTCGTCCACCATGGGCGGAGCGAACGGCGAGTCGGCTCGCTGTGGATCTGTGGGTTGCGCCGCTCGCGGTTGAAACGATCCCGACGAGGCGGCTTCCTGCAGGGACATCCCGGTCTCCCAACCGAGTCGCCCCGCCGCATGGGTTGCCCGAAGGCGCGTCGCTTAGCGGAACTTCGCCGGCCGCTTCTCAAGAAAGGCCGAAATCGCTTCCGCATGCTCCGGTGTCTGCATCGCCCACTCTAGCGCCTTGCCTTCGCGCTGTTGCACGAGGCCGATATTCGACTCCAATTGATTTTGCGAAAACAGCGATTTCACGCGACGCATGATCGAGTCGGGGTTCTCGGCCAGTTCCTCGCCCAGGGCGACGGCGCGATCGACCAGCTCGTCATCGGGTACGACCTCGCGGACCAGTCCGGCCTCGAAGGCCTCCTGAGCGCCGACGAAGCGGCCGGTCAGGCACCAGTCCAGGGCCCGGCCGACGCCGACCAGACGGGGCAACAGGGTGGTCGACGCGGCCTCGGGCAGCAACCCCATCTTGACGAAGCGGAAGCCGAACTGCGCGCTCTCGCCGGCGATGCGGAAGTCGAAAGGCAGAATCGTGGTCACGCCGACGCCCACCGCGTAGCCGTGGATCGCGCCGATGATCGGCTTGCTCTGCACGCAGAAGTCGGTGTAGGTCTCGTCATGCTCGTCGGCCTGACCGGCGCGCCGGCCGGCGTTGCCGCTCGACACCTCTTCCTGCTGCTGTTGCAGGTCCAGTCCGGCGCAGTAGGCGCGGCCGTTGCCAGCGAAGACGATGGCGGCGACCTGCGGGTCGTTGTTGAACTCGGTCATCGCCTGCTGCTCTTCGGCCGCCATGGCGCGGCTCCAGGCGTTCAGCTTCTCGGGCCGATTCTTGCGGATGATGCCCACCGCTCCGCGAGTCTCAACTTCAATCAGTTCGTAGCTCATGCGCTTCCTCCTGGCCTACGCAGTCACGGCCGTGTCCCCGTGCGCGCAGCCGGCGCGCTGAGGATGATGCATTACGTCACCATCAAGAAGTTATCAGTCGCTTGACGTTGACGAGGACCGACCTCGCGCACGCCGTGCATAGAGTGACATATGCGCTGGATGACCCCGTTGCCGATGTTGCGGCGGCTCGCTCTTGCGGGTTTGGTGTTGCTGTTGGCGGGCGCGCTCTGGGCAGCGGCCGGTTGGGGCCGCGCCTCCGCCGACACCTACACGGTCCAGGCGGGCGACACGCTTTCGGGCATCGCCAGCGAGCTGCAAGTCGGCGTCTCGGTGCTGCTGGCGCTGAACGGAGACATCACCTCTCCGGACAGCATCTACGTGGGACAGCGGATCCAGATTCCCGACAATACCGCGTCCGGCAATGCTCCCGCGAGTCAGAGCACCGGCGGCTCGAGCGTCCCGATCAGTTCCCTGGACGTCGTCACGTACACGATCCAGAGCGGCGACACCCTGAGCGAGATCGCCGCGCGCTACGGCACCGAGGTCAACGCGATCCTGGCGCTCAATCCGCTGCTCGTTCCTCACCTGCTCTGGGTGGGCACGGAGATCTCCGTACCGCAGGCCGGCTCGCCGACCCCGGCAAACACCCCAGTCAGCGGGCAGCCGTCGCTCAACGCCGGCCTGGCATCGCCGGAGCCAATCGCGACGCCGACGGTGAGCCGGGAGTACGTGGTCCAGAGCGGCGACCACCTCTACGCGATTGCCGACCAGGCCGGACTGACGATCCAGGAGCTTCTGGACCACAATCCCGGTGTCACGATCGCCACGGTGATTCATCCGGGCGACATCTTGCTGATTCCCACGCCCGACTATCACGCGCCGGCGATCGACCCGGCGGACGCCAGCCGGACCATCACCACGCAGTACACGGTGCGCAGCGGCGACAACGCCACGTTCATCGCGGAACGCTTCGACATCAGCCTGGCCGAGCTGCGAGCGCTCAACGGCGGCGCAGACTTGAACCAGATCCCGGTGGGCCAGGTGCTCACGGTGCCCTGGTCGCCTGCGGCCCTGTTCGCCGCTGCCGGTACGGTTCCGGCCGTTGAACAGCGTCGGCGTTCCTACGAGGTCCAGCCGGGCGACACCTTCAGCGCGATTGCCGATCAGCACGGCCTGTCGATGGCCGAGCTGCGCGAGCTGAACCCGATGCGTTCCACCGATCTGCTGGTCATTGGTCAGCTTATCTACCTGCCGGGCTACATCGACCTGCCCGTGGTCTCCGAGCATCGCGTGCTGGTCGGCACCGACCTCGTCCAGTACGCCGCCGCCGACCTGGGCGTGACGCCCCACACGCTGCTGGCCAACCACGGCTGGCTCGAGCCGGGACAATGGATCGAGGGCGGCACGACCTGGCGGTTGCCGATCCGCGAGGGCCTGATCGTCACGGTGCAGCGCGGCGACACCCTGCAGAGCATCGCGGACCGGCACGGCGTCGATATGCAGGCGATCCTGGCCGATCCGGCCCACGGCGTCGAAGACGCGAACGAGATCGTGATCGGACAGGAGATCATTCTGCCGCTGGACACGCCCGACTTCGTCTGGCCGGCGAGCGGGCAGATCACGGATCCGTTCGGGCTCTGTCGCAGTTGGGATTGTTCGTACCGCCACAAGGGGCTCGACATCGCGCTCAACATGTACGAACCGATCGTTGCCGCCGCCGACGGATTGGTCACCTTCGTCGGCGGCGACGCGCACCTGGGTCTGGGCTGGTACGTCGAGATCGATCACGGCAACGGCTGGATCAGCGTCTATGCGCATCTGGTCGAGTTTGCCGTCTGGCAGGGGCAGGAAGTCAGCGCTGGCGAGATCATCGGCTACAACGGCAACACCGGCCATAGCACGGGTCCACACCTGCACTTCGAGATTCAGCACCACGACTGGTACATCGACCCGCTGCTGATGCTGCCCTAGGCAAGCCGGCGCTGCAGCTCGACGCAGACGCGGCGCAGCGCGGCGGCGTCGGGCTCGCCGTAGACGGCCTGCGCGCGTTCCTGGTAGTCGCGGCGCTCCCGCCATCCGGAAGATGCCGCCTCGACCATGTTGTCGATATCCGCTGCCGCGGCCAACGCCGTCCAGTGGGCGCCGGTCACGTCACCGGCGCCGGAGAGCGCCTCGCTGCCGGCACGGGCCGGAGCGATCGCGCGGTCAAGACGAGGGACGAGAGCCGCTCCAACTTCGGGCATGCGCGCGTCCAGATGCGCGCGGCAGAGCGAGTAGAGGCTGTCCACTGCGGTCCATCGGGCCGACAGATCGTCTATGTCCTCAGACAGTCGGATCGCGTCGGACACCCTCGACCAGAGGTCGAGCATCTTGAGCAGGCGTCCGCCGGCGCGTGTCCGGCGAGGCAGGCGCAGGACGTCCACCGGTTCTCCCACCAGTGCGCTGAGCGATTGGAAGATGCCCGCGCGCACCGCCTCGACGGCGTGCAGGGGACGTCCCGTCGCCTCGTAGTCGTCGAGCGCAACGCGCGCCCGCTGGAGCGCGCGAGCTGCTCGTTGTTGCCGGCCCTCTGCGGAGTAGTAGCGATCGCGGAAGGCGGCCAGCCGGTCGCGCAGCGTCGGGTCGGCCATGCGCAGGGTGTGCATGTCGGCCAGGTTGCCGGCTAGCGGCTCGACGTGCAGCAGATCCTCCAGTTCGACCAGGGCGCCCGAGGTGATCGAGTCGACGACGACGCGCAGGCCGTTCTCTTCGGCGATCGCGCCCTCGTCGATCAGCGCTTCGTCGCGATGCCGGAACAGCACGATCTGCAGCAGCGAGCCATCCCAGACCTGGTTGCGAGCGTAGTCGCCGACGACGGCGACGCCGCGCACGAGCGAGTCGCGGCTGCGATGCCGCGCGCCGATGCGCTCGGCCAGCAGCGCCCACTCGGTATCCACGGCGAGCTCAGAATCCGCGGTAGCGGTTGGCGATCGGGAATCGACGATCGCGGCCGAAGGCGCGCGGCGTGATCTTCAGACCGGGAGCCGCCTGGCGGCGCTTGTACTCGGCGCCCGTGACCAGCGACATCACACGCTTGACATCGGACTCCTCGAATCCGGCCTCGACGATCTCGTCCAGCGACCGGTCCTCCTCCACGAACGCTTCCAGGATCGGATCGAGACGGTCGTAGGGCATCAATGATTGCTCGTCGAGCTGGTCGGGGCGCAGTTCGGCGCTGGGCGGCTTGGTTAGTACGGATACGGGGATGACCTCGCGCCCGGCGCGCTCGTTGACCAGTTCCGACAGCCGGTAGACGAGCAGCTTGGGCACGTCCTGGATGACCGCGAGTCCGCCCGTCATGTCGCCGTAGAGCGTCGTGTAGCCGGTCGCCGACTCGCTCTTGTTTGAGGTGGTCAGGACCAACGAGCCCATCTTGTTGGAGAGCGCCATCATCAGCACGCCGCGGATCCTGGCCTGGAGATTCTCCTCGGTCACATCCTGCGGCAGCCCCTCGAAGATCGGCGCGAGCGTGTCGAGATACGACTGGTACGGACCCTCGATCGGCAGGACGTCCATGCGGATGCCGAGGTTGTCCGCCAGGGCGCGGGCGTCGGCCACGCTCCCCTCCGACGAATACCGCGACGGCATCGAGACCCCGCGCACGTGCTCCGCTCCGAGCGCATCCACGGCGATCACGGCCGTGAGCGTGGAGTCGATGCCGCCGGAGAGCGCGATCACGACGTCGCTGAAGCCGGTCTTGTGCACGTAGTCCCGGGTGCCCAGCACCAGCGCCTCGTAGACCTGTGCGTCATGCTCGAGCGGATCGCTGATCGCGCTGCCCAGGTCCGGACCACGCGCCTCGCCGGACTGTGAAGAGACCACGGACAGTTCGGCCTCGGTCTGCGGCAAGCGCCGCAGCCGCGGATCATGCAGCCGGGTCTGGCGCACTTCCTCCACGTCGAGGTCGACGGTCAGCAGCTCTTCCTGGAACATGGGCCCTCGGGCGACCAGCTCGCCTCCGGGTCCGTAGACGGTCGAGCCGCCGTCGAAGATCAGGTGATCCTGACCGCCGACCAGGTTGCAGTAGAGCGTCAGCACCGCATTGTCGGCCGCGCGGGTCGCGAGCATCTGTTCCCGTTGCAGCGACTTGCCGGCGTGAAACGGCGAACCGTTGATGTTGACGACCAACTCGGCGCCGGCCAGGCATTGATCCTGCATCGGACCTGAGGAATACCAGATGTCTTCGCAGATCGTCACCCCCACGCGCGCGCCGGCGATGTCGAAGAGCTGCACTCCCTCGCCGGGGCGGAAATAGCGCGCCTCGTCAAAGACGCCGTAGTTCGGGAGATATTGCTTGTGATAGGTGCCGAACAGTTCGCCGTCGTGCAGCACCGCGGCGGCGTTAAAGATGTCGTGGCGATAGTCGACGAATCCGACGATCGCGGTCACGTGCCGGCCGATCGTCGCCTCGCGGACCCGTTCGAGGGTCTCGAGGTTGGACTCGACGAATCCCCGGCGCAGGACCAGGTCTTCAGGCGGATATCCGGTCAGCGCCAGCTCGGGGAAGGCGACCAGATCCGCGCCCAGCGAATCGGCCCGGCCGATGTACTCAATGATCTTGGCGGCGTTACCGTCCAGGTCGCCGACGGTCGAATTGATCTGGGCCAACGAGACGCGCAGGCGTCGCACGATTGCTCCTCGACTCCATCAGGCGGCCACCAGCCGATGGATCGCAGCGTATCGCACCGCCGATACACTCAATCTCGTGTCTTCGCAGGTTCAGCCACCCCCGGCATCCGACGCTGCCGCGCAACTCGCCGCCGCCGCCTTCGCCTGGCCGGGCGGACGCGGCGTTTCCGACGTCAATCTCTCTGTCGGCCGTGGAGAGGTTGTGACTCTGCTGGGACCCAACGGCGCGGGCAAGTCCACGATCTTGAAGATGCTGAGCGGCGAGATCGAGCCGCAAGAGGGGGCGGTCGCCATCTTCGGCGCGCCGCAGGGTCCGGAAGCTCGACGGCGCATTGGACTCGTGCTGCAGGAACCGAGCACCGACGACCTGATGACGTTGCAAGAGACGCTGGAGCTGCATGGCCGACTCTTCGGTCTGCCGCGCCGCGAACTGGGCCGACGCTGCGACGAGATCCTCGATGATCTGGGCATTGGCGAGCGGGGCGAGGATCGCTGCGAGACGCTGTCGGGCGGCTTGCGCCGGAGGCTCGATATCGCGCGGGCGTTGCTGCATTGTCCGGACCTGCTGCTGCTCGACGAGCCCACGCTGGCCCTGGATCCCGATTCCAGTACGGCCATCTGGCGGACGCTGCACGAGCGTGCGGCGGACGGCGTCGCGATCGTGGTCTGCTCCAACGACACCGTCGAGGCGGAAGCAAACGCCGACCGGGTCGTGATCATCAGCGAGGGACGAATCCTGGCCGAGGACTCGCCCCGCAATCTGACCGCCGGGCTGAAGCGCGACGCGCTCGAACTCGACTGGTCCAGCCCAACCGACGACGAGCTCTCAAACCTGTCCGCCTGGCCGGGGGTGGGTGACGTGCATCGCTTTCACGACTCTCTGCATCTGACCGTCGACCACTCCGCCGAGATCGTGCCGCAGCTGTTCCAGCAGTACGGTTCGCGGATCACCGGGATCCGTATCCGTGAGTCGAGCCTGCGCGACGCCTGGTTCCAGATCGTCGGCCGGCCGCTGAACGGCGAGTCGGTCGTTCCGGCGAGCCAACCATGATGGGCGTAGCGGGAGCGTCGCTGGCGTTGCTGCAGCGCGATCTGCGCGCGGTGGCCCGGTCGCGTTCGCAGCTCTACTCCTCCGTGTTGTTTCCCTTGATGCTGATGGCGCTGCTCGGCGTCGGAGTCTCGAGCGGCCTCGAGCCCACATCTCCGCGGATCCTCGACGGCGACTACACCTCGTTCCTGGCCCCGGGCATGATTGCGATGACGGCCCTGTTCTCCTCGACATTCTCGAGCGCGGGATTCTACCGCGACCGCGAGAGCGGCCTGCTGCGCGCGCTGCTCGCCTCGCCGCACAGCGCGCGGACCATTCTGTTCGGCAAGGCGCTCAGCGCGATCCTGATTGGCTCGCTGCAAGCGCTGGCGATTCTCGTGCTTGCGGTCGTGATTCCGGGCATCGATCTGGCCTGGCAGTTCGGTTGGCTGGGCGGAGTGGCGACCGTGGTGGCCACGGTGCTCGCGCTGAGCTTCATGCTCTCCGGGCTCTCGTTGCTCCTGGCGTTGCGGGTCAAGACGATGCAGGGCTTCCACCTGATCTTCAACCTGGTGCTTTTCCCGCTGTTCTTCCTCTCCGGCGCGTTCTTCCCGCTTGACCAGGTACCAGGCTGGCTTGAAGTGATCGGCTACGTCAATCCGCTCACCTATGCCGTGGACCTGCTGCACTACGCCAGCTACGCGGATTCGCCGGACGGACTGATCGGCCCGCTGATCGACGGACTCGTGCTCGGCGGCCTGGCGCTGGTCGTGTTTGCGCTCGGGCTGAGCCGAGCGCCGAAGGCGGTGTGAGTCGATGGGCGTGCGAGGGATCGCGCTCGTGTCCGTGCTCGTGCTGGGAGTACTCGCGGCCGGCTGCGGTCGCGACGAACGCAACGTCATCTCGCCCAGCCAGGCCGCGTTCGTGCCCGTAATCGAGTCGTCGGAGTTGCACGTGGAGATGAAGCGGCTGGTGCTGACCCTGCTCGACCGCGACCGGCAGCCCGAGTTCAGCGACGACGCGGTGTTCCGCATCCGCTACTTCGACCCGACCGAGGCCGGAATCAAGTTCCACTCGGAATCGGAGTTGCGCTCCATCGTGGTTGAGGGACTGCGCTACCTGGTCGCCGACGATGTGCCCTTCGACGAGACCGGGCAGTGGGCCCTCGCTGTGACGGTCGAGTTGCCCGACGGCTCCTCGGAGAGCAGCCCGCGCCTGCCGGTTCTCGTGAGTGCGACGCCTCGCGGCTTGCGTCCCGGCGCGCGCGCGCCCAACGCCCCGACGCCGACGATCGCCGACGGCGTGCTGGAGCGCATGGCGGAGGTCGAAGATGCTCGGCTGCCGATGTACCAGCGCTCGGCCGCCCAACTGTTGGAGGCGGGCGAGCCGTTTCTGATTGTCTGGAGCTCGGCCGAGCGCTGCGCCGGACGGCGCGCCTGCGCGCAGGCGCTTGAGCAGGCTGCAGCCCTCCTGCAGCGGTCGGAGATTGCGGTGCTGCACGTCGAGCCGTTCGGCCGTCCGAGGTCGGGAGAGCTGCAAGCGATGATCGACGCCGCCAACGAGGCCTGGGTGATCGAGGCTGAGCCGCAGTTCTTCATCGTCGACGCCGACGGGACGATCGCTGAGCGCTTTGAGATCGTCGTAGACGATTCGGAGTTGAGCGCCGCGATCGACAGAGTCCGGCGCTAGACGAGGACATCCAGACCGACGGCGGCGAAGATGATGAACAGGTAGGCGATCGAGGCGAAGAAGAGCCGCATCGGCGGCGCCTGTTCGCGCCAGACCTGCCAGGCGATCCAGATGAAGACGGCGCCGGAGATGGCGCAGGTGGTCTCGTAGCACCAGCTCAGATGGCCGCCCAGCGGTCCCAGCAGGCTGACGGCAACCAGCCCGACCGAGTAGATGAGTAGTTGCTTGCGCGTCTCGCGCTCGCCGGAGACGACCGGCAGCATCGGCACGTCGGCGCGGGCGTAGTCGTCGCGGTACTTGAGCGACAGCGCCCAGAAGTGTGGCGGCGTCCACATGAAGATGACGAGGAAGAGGATGAACGGGGTCCAGGTGATCTCGCCTGTGACGGCCGCCCAGCCGACCAGCGGAGGGATCGCGCCGGCCGCCCCGCCGATGACGATGTTCTGGGTCGTCGAGCGCTTGAGCCAGACGGTGTAGACGAAGACATAGAAGAGCACGGCGGCCTCGGCCAGCAGCGCCGCGAGCAGGTTCACGGTCAGGGCGAGTTGCACGCCGCCGAGCGCCGCGAGGAGCACGCCCCAGACGAGCGCCTGGCGAGGCTGGATGACGCCGGCGGGCAAGGGCCGATTGGCGGTTCGCTCCATGATCGCGTCGATGTCGCGGTCGAACCACTGGTTGAACGTGTTGGCCCCGCCGGCGGTGAGGATGCCGCCGAGCAACGTGAGCAGGATCAGCACCAGTCCGTCGGTGAAGCTGCCCCTGGGCCAGCCGTCGGCGGCGACGATCATGGTTGGCACGGTCGTCACGAGCAGCAGTCCGATGATGCCCGGCTTGGTCAACTCCCAGTAGCCGCGCGCAAACTCAACAGCGCGGCGGGAGCTGGGCAGCGAGGCGGGACGGGCGAGTGTGAGCGGGCGTTCGGTCATCCACCGCCCTCGCTCTCCAGCGACGCGCTCGTACCGGGCGTGCCAGCCGGGGTGAGATTGGCGCCAGTTCGGCCACCGGCGCGCAGACCGCCGGCGCGATAGATCGCGACCAGGGCTGCCCCGGACACGAGCAGCCAGGTGATCGAACCCATCGACAGGTGCAGCGCCCGTGCCCACGCGTCGAAGTTGATCCAGATCATCGCCGCGCCGATGAAGATCTGGGCGACGTACAGCGTCATCGCGCCGTGCACCATGAACGTGAGGCCGCGGGCGCGAGGCCGCAGCATCACCACGCCCATCGACGCTGCGAACAGGGCGATCGCGCCGAACAGGACCAGGAATCGGTGTCCCATGTTCCATTGAGCGTACTCGCCGTCGGGAAACAGGCCTCCGTAGCAGAACGGCCAGTTGCTGCCGCAGGCCGCTCCGCCCGGTCCAACGTTCGCGCCCGCGTCCGGTCCCGCGCCGACATGGGTGACATAGGAGCCGACCACGACGACGGCGTAGACAAGTATGGCGGTGACCAGCGCGATCCGGGCGTAGTTGCGCGCCTGCGACGGGGAGTCGGAGCCCAGGGGCGCTTCGTCATCCGGGGTCACCACGCGCCAGTCGAACGTGCTCAACCACGAGAAGGCAACGAGCATCAGGATCAGCATGGCCGTCGCGAGGTGCAACGTGACGATCGCTTCCTCGAGCCGTTCGGTCACGGTCAGTCCACCGAGCACGACTTGAACCGCGAGCAACGGGATCGACAGCACGGCCGGAATCCAGACCCGGTTGCGGTCGCGGAATCGGCGCCAGGCAGCTGCGGCATAGCCCAGGATGATGAACCCGATGATCGCCGCGACCAGGCGGTGCGTCCATTCGAGCCAGACCTGGTGCGCCGCGAACTCGCCGAAGTCGCCGGAAGGGATGAGCGCGCCATAGCAGGCCGGCCAATCGGGACAGGCGAGACCGGAGCCGGTGACGCGGACGATGCCGCCCAGCGCGGTCAAGACGAGCAGACCGATCACCAGCCCGAGTCCGACACGTTGGTACCTGGTCATTGAACCCATCTGCAGCCGCTCTGGTCACCGAACCGCCAGGCTCGGCGTTGCATCCCGTAGTGTCGCACTTCCATGCGTCTTGGCGATACTCGCCCAATCGGTCGGCTGTACGCCTGCTTACTGATTGCCTATTGTTCGCCGGGCCGAGGTCCCAGCGTGGGAATCTCGCCGTGGACGCGGATCTGCATATCGCGGACGACATCGTTGCGGCGGTCCTTGAAGCCCTCGCGCTCGGCCCAGTAGTAGACGGTGACGATGATCGCGAGGGCGAACATCATCGATCCGGGTACCCACATAATGCCTGCGCCGATGCGCTGGTCCATCAGCGCCGTGGGACCCCACTCGCGCACAGCCGCCGCCGCGGCGTAGGTGTCGTAGATCGGCTCGCCGACGTTGATCAGGATCAAACCGAGGCCAATGTTCTGCAGGATGGCGAAGACGAGCAGGACGCAGCGCCAGACATGATGGGGACGCAGCCGGGTCGCATCGACGCCGATCACCAGCCACCAGAGCAGCACGGCGCCGAAGAGAAAGACGCCGTGCTCAACGAAGTGCAGGCCCTCCGACGCGATTGCGGCGTCGTAGGCGTCGGGCCAGTGCCAGCTCCAGACGCTGGCGACGTAGATGGTCAGCGCCGCCGGCGGCCAGGTCAGGAATTTGACCAGGCGCGAGTTGAGCAGCGGAATCAGATAGGTCGTCCGGATTCTCGGCGAGGCGGCGCGCAGGGCGAGCGTCGCCGGAGCGCCGAGCAGCATCAGCGGCGCGACCAGCATGGTGATGAACACGTGCTGCAGCATGTGCACCCAGAAGAGGTCGTCGGAGTAGGTGTCTACCGGCGAGATCAGGCCGATCAGCATGAAGACCCAGCCGGCGGCGAAGCACCAGGCGTGCCAGCGGGGAAAGTGAAAGCGCGGCGAGTCGCGGCGCAGCCGGGCGTAGCCCCAGGCGTAGAGCCCGCCGACGACCGCCAGAATGGCGATGCCGGGCGCGTCCAAGCTCCAGACGGTGAGGGCGTGGAGGAAGTCGCCTGACTCGGCAAAGCGGCCGTCGTGCGCGAAGACGGCGGCCGGCAACAACGACCCGAGCAGGGCGGCTCCGGCCGCCGTCAAGAGCAGACGCGGCCGTCGAGTCGCGCTCACCGCCGAGCCTGCGTCAACTGAGGAAGAAGACGAGCGGGAAGATCACCAGCAGCCATACGAAGCCCACGAAGTGCCAGTAGAGCGTCGCGGCTTCAATCGCCGTGTTGCGCTTGGCGTCGAAGTGTCCCAGCAGACCGCGCAGCCATTGGGCGAAGATGAACAGCAGCCCGCCGATCACGTGCGCGCCGTGGAAGCCGGTCAACGTGTAGAACGTCGCCGCGTAGGGGCCGTCGGAGATGCCGAAGCCGGCGTGGCTCCACTCGAAGTACTGGTTGATGATGAAGGCCGTGCCGACGACCAGCACGATGGACATGTTGATCAGCATCGCGCGGCGGTTGCCCTTGCGGATGGCGAAGGCCGCGAACTGCATCGGGATCGAGGTGCTGACCAGCAGGATGGTGAACAGGATCGGCAGGACGTGATCGCCCTCGACCCGATGCGCGCCGTTGGTCGGTTCCCAGAACAGAGTGTCGCTGTGCAGGGCCAGCATTGCGGCGATCAGTCCGGCGAAGAACATGATCTCCGAGAAGATGAAGAAGATGATGCCCCACAGGCCGGTGGTCATCGGTTCGTCGCCGACGAGGAAACTGCGAACCGGGTGGACGCGACGCTGAGGAAGAGTTCCGGCTGCCATGACTAGCCCTCCTCCCGCGCTGAGGCGGAGGGCGTCTTGACGCCGCCCGCCCCGTTGCCGTGTCCATTGCCGTTGACGTGATAGTGCGGGTCGTCCTGCAGGCGCTCACCGAAGCGCAGGTCGAAGAGCGGGCGCTCGGAGCGAATTTCGGGCAGCGAGTCGAAGTTGTGCGCCGGCGGGGGCGAGGTGGTCGCCCACTCGAGCGTGGTGCCTTCCCAGGGGTCGGAGCCGGCCCGTTCGCCCCACTTGAGCGAGTAGAAGACGTTGTAGAGGAAGACCATCATGCCGGCCGCGGAGACGAACGCGCCGATCGTGATCAGCATGTTCATCAGCTCCCAGCCGGGGTTGTCGGCGTAGTCGTTGATTCGCCGCGGCATGCCGTCGAGGCCGAGCATCAACTGGGTGAAGAAGACCAGGTTGACGCCGATGAACAGCAGCCAGAAGTGGAGCTTGCCCAGCCCCTCATTCATGAACTTGCCGAACATCTTGGGGAACCAGTAGTAGCAACCGGCGAGGAATCCGAAGGTCGCCGCGATCGACATCGTGTAGTGGAAGTGGCCGACGACGAAGTAGGTGTCGTGCAGGGCGAAATCGACCGGCACCGCGGCGTGGAAGACGCCGGTGATGCCGCCGATCAGGAAGAGCATCAGGAAGCCGACGCTGAACAGCATCGCCGTGGGGAAGATGTTCGAGCCGCGCCACATGGTCGCGATCCAGTTGAACATCTTGACCCCGGTGGGCACCGCGATCAGGAAGGTCGCACCCATGAAGAAGGGCAGGAAGACGCCGCCGGTCGTAAACATGTGGTGCGCCCAGACGATGAATCCGAGCAGGCCGATCGCGACCAGCGCGAGCACCATGGAGCGATAGCCGAAGACGGGACGCCTGGTGAAGACGCCGAATACGTCGGAGACGATGCCCATGGCGGGCAAGATCATGATGTAGACGGCCGGGTGCGAATAGAACCAGAACAGATTCTGCCAGAGCAGCGGCTGACCTCCGGCGGCGGGGTCGAAGAAGGCGCCCTCGGCCCCGTTACGGTCGATGAAGCCAAGCACCAGCGCGGCCGCCAGCACGGGCGTCGAGAGCAGGATCAGCAGTCCGGTGACCAGCGTGGTCCAGGTGAAAAGCGGCAGCCGCCACATCGTCATGCCCGGCGCGCGCATCTTGAAGATCGTGACCAGGAAGTTGATCGACCCGAAGATCGACGCCTGGCCCAACAGGATTACACCGACCAACCACATGTCCATGCCAGCGCCGGGAGGCTCGGCATTGCTGGCGGTGTCGAGGGTGACGGGCGGATAGGCGGTCCAGCCCGCGGAAGCGGTGCCGCCCTCGGCGGCGAAGCTGAGCGTGAGCAGCACGCCGCCGAAGAGGAAGATCCAGAACGAGAGCGCGTTGATCCGGGGGAATGCCATGTCCAGTGCGCCGATTTGGAGCGGCATCGAGTAGTTCATGAACGCGGCGCCGACCGGCAGCAGGAAGAGGAAGATCATCACGCTACCGTGCATCGTGAAGATCGAGTTGTAGGTTTCCGCCGAGATGATGGTGCCGGTCTGGGCGAGCTCGGTGCGCATGACGAGGGAGAATGCCATGCCGACCAGCCCGAACGCGCCGGCGGTCCAGAGGTACATGATGCCGATCTTCTTGTGGTCGACCGTGGTCAACCACTCGAGGATCACTCGCCAGGCGTTCGCCCCGGCATACGGAGTGGTCTGTGCCCCCGCCAGTGTCGCCATCGTGTTGCCTCCCTCTGCGTAATCCCCTGATGGGCGTCTCGGGCGGGGCTAGCCGCCGGCTTCAATCAGTTCAGCGAGCTTGCTTGGAATCTCGAGTGCGACCGGCGGCCGCTCGACCGTCTGCAGCCAGGCGTAGATGTCGGCGATTTCCTCGTCCGAGATCTGGTCGGGCGGGAACGCGGTCATCGCCTCAAGCGGTTCGCGGTACTGCTCGACGACGCGATACAGGGGCACGACCGTCATGGCGATGGTCGGACCGACGAGGCCTTCACCCTGGTCGCCGTGGCAGACGTTGCAGCCCATCGCGAAGAACAGGTTCTGGCCGTTGACCGGGTTACCGACAGCGCCCTCTTCCTGCTCCACTTCCTGCTCGCCGCCGAAGTCGCCTTCGACGGGCTCCGGCGCGCTGCCAGCCTTGTTCTCGAACCAGTCGTCGTATTCGTCCTGGGCCAGGGCGCGGACGGAGTAGATCATCCGCGCGTGATCGCGGCCGCAGAACTCGGCGCACTGGCTCTCGTACACACCGGGGTCGGTGATCCGCACCCAGAGCGTCTGCACGCGGCCGGGCACGGCGTCCAGCTTGGTCAGGAACTGCGGGGTATAGAAAGCGTGCAGCACGTCGGCCGAGGCGATGTTGAAGCGGATCATCTGGCCGATCGGGACGGTCAAGACCGGCGTGTTGTCGGCCGCTTGCAGCCGGCCCTCGGCGACGGTGTCGGTGCCGTTGAACGAGCGCATAACCTCGGTGCCGGCGCTGTGGCGAATGGGCACCGTGCCGTTGACCGCGCGCTCGACGATGACCACGTCGCCGGTGCGGGCGACGACCCGCATGTGCTCGATGCCGAGCTTGAGCGTCATGAAAGGTACGACCAGCGATGGATCTTCGAGATGGATCTCGGTCTCCGCCGGGTCGTTGGAGACGGCTTCGGCGAGGCTGGTGCCGAGCGGCGTCCCGTAGTTGAAGGCCCAGGCCCATTGACGGCCCTGGACGTCCACGACGGTCACTTCGTCATCCTCATCGGCCCCGGCCTGGACATCCTGCAGCACAAAGAACGATGCGAAGAAGAGCACGATCACGATGACCAGGGGGATGCCGGTCCAGAGGATTTCGGCGGTCGTGTTGTGGCCGATTTGCGTGGGCAGTTCGTCGTCGGACCTGCGCTTGTAGCGGAACACGACCCAGATGATCATCGCCTCGACGATGAAGAAGACGATCACGCCGACCGCGAAGATAACCAGGTAGAGGGCGCGGATGTCCTCGCCCTGCTCGGTCACCGCATCGGGCAGAGCGACCTGTGCGCTAAGCAGCCCGGAGAGGGCGAACTGCGCCATGGCGACGAGTCCGATGACCAGCGTCAGCCGGCCGATTCGCGTTCGCCACAAGCGTTGAAGTGCCGTCACACGCCCGCTCCCTTCGCTCCCTGTTTCAGCTCTGTCCGTGGCCGCTAACCGGCGCTTGGCTCGGCGCTGTCGACGTCATGCATGAGCGGCGCATCCGAGCCGTGCTCGTCGTGATGGTCGTCATGCGCCGGTGCTTCGAAGTACTGAATGTCCTCCAGCAGCCAGCCCGCGCCGCCCACCACGATCAGGGTGATGCCGGCGCCCAGCACCTGGTCGGTGAAGACGGCGCCCGCCGCCGTGAGGATGAGTCCGGCCGCAAAGAGCAGCGGCATCACGCTGGGCGGCGGCAAGTGCACACCAGGGGGAGGTGAGACGTCGGGCATGACCGGCAAGGGATGCTGTCGATATTCGGCCGGGCCGCCCGCCTCGAAGTAACCCATGTCCTCCACGAACCATCGGACCGCACCCAGCACAATCAGGGTGATCCCCACACTGAGCAACTCGCCCACGAAGATCGCACCGGCGGCCAAGACGATCAGGCCCAGCGCGAAGGCCACGGGGGCCAGACTGGGCGGCGGCAAGTGGGACTCGGGGGTGTCGTGGCCGTGGTCGTCTTCCAGACCGGAGGTCAAGGCCAGCGTGGCGTCGGGTTGCGGCGCCGGGGCGGCGATGGCCGGCACGTCGCCGCTGCGGTCGGCCGGCTTCGGGTTGAGGTAGCCGTCAACGAGGCGCATGCGCTCGTTGCGGTAGGCCATCGGACGCAGAACGGGAGGCAGCAATGCGGCGATCGGCTTGAACAGGTCGGGACCGCTGTAGGCCTCCTGCAGATCGATGCCGAATCCGGCCGGCCGCTGACGATATGAGATCAGCTTGTGCAGCTTGATCCCGTTGAGCCGGCAAAGCCGAATCGCGCGTCCGCTCTGTCCCATGGGTACGTAGAGAATCAGCGGGGCCGCCTGCGCGAGGGGCTTCCAGCGGTCCACGGCGGTGTCGTTGGTGACTTCGTGGGTGAGCGCGAGATCGGCGGCGAGGGCGATGAAGTGACCGGGTTCGTCGGTGACGACGATGTCGGGGTAGAGCCAGCCGCCCGAGCGGACCCGGACGCCCATCTGCTCTTCGGGAAAGTTGGTCGTGATTTCGCGATCGGGAAACTCGTCGTTGGGATAGCCGTACGACGCTTCAGCAATCTGCTGAAGGACGCTCGCCCGCTTCTGCCTCGCCGACTCCAGCGTGGGCATTGCTGTCTGTTCGCCTCTCGCTCACACACACGCCGCAGACCAACGGCGCGGTCGATCTCAAATCCTACCCCAGCCCTGAGACAGAGGCTATCCCCGAGCGCCGCGACGGTGCGAATCGAGCAACGCCGCGATCAGTCATGGATCGATTGCGTGGGCTGATTGATCGGGATGTAGCGCGGCCGGTAAATCGCCACGCCGCGGCCGTTGCGGGCGCGCGTGCGCTCGTCCACGATCTGCGCGCCGATCCCGGAGATCCGCGACCAACCGAAGAGCGTCGTGTAGTAGTCGGGGTCGGTGAATCCCAGCGCGTTGACCAGGCTGCCGGAAATCAGGTCGACGTTGGGATAGGGATTGGAGACCTTGGGGTTCTCCTTGAGCGCGCGGATGCCGCCCTCGCGCACCGCCTTGACCGCTTTGAACCAGTGATCGTCCGGGCAGAGCTCTTCACCCACGCCGAGCTGCACCTTGGCCCGAGGGTCTTCGCGGCGCAGGACCGCGTGGCCGAAGCCGAAGATCAGACCGCCGTCGGCCAGGCGCTGCTTGAGTGTCTGGTAGGCCTCTTCCGGATCCTCGGTGTCGACCTCGCGGACCATCTTGAACGCGTCCTGGTTGGCCATCCCGTGTCGCGGGCCGGCCAGCGCGTTCATGCCCGACGCCATCGATCGGTACATGTCGGCCAGACCGGAGGCGACGGCGCGGCCGGTGAAGGTCGAGAGGTTGCCCCCGCCGTGGTCTGCGTGCAGGTTGTAGTAGACCGAGAGGAGCCGGGTCAGAGCGCCCTCATCGCCGCCGGGCATGCCCAGCATGTGGACAAAGTTGTTCACATAGCCGCGGGTCGGCTCGGAGGGGATCAGTTCACCCCAGCCTTCCCGCTTGCGGAAGATCGCCGCCAGGGCGGTCGGGATCCGCGCGACCAGGTTCAGTGCGTCCTCGTAGTAGTCGTCGGTCTTGCCGGTCATGCCCAGAATCTGGATCGCGGCGCAAAACAGGTCCATCGGATGACCGGACATCGGCATCGCAGAGATTGCCGCCAGCGCGTCTTCCGGGACCTCGGATCGCGCGGCAATGTCGTCGGCCACGCCCTGGCGTTCGGCGTCGGTGGGCAGGGACTTGTTGAACAACAGGTGGATGATGTCCTCGGCCGGGAGGAAGGCGAGCTCGGCGATCGGATAGCCGACGTAGGAGACGCCCTCTTCGGGATCGACGTAGCTAGTCTCGCAGGTGCCGACCGGATACCCGCGCAGGCCGGTATCGAGGTGGTCGTTGGTGATCGTGAATTCAATGTTCGGCAGGTCGGGCATCGTCGTCACTTTCCCCGCGCGCACCGTGGGACAGTCGATGCATGCCGCGGCCCGATGCGCGAAGGGCGCGGCTCATCTCGCTCTTGTGGTATCTCGCTTCCGCTCCCGACGCGACCGATGGGAGCGCGTCGATCAGCCGTTGACGGCGAGCAACCGGAACCGTTTGCGCCCGCTGGGGGCCTGGATTTCGATCTGCCGACCGGCAGATTGGTCCAGGAGTCCGCGGCCGAGCGGGCTCTCGACCGAGATCCGCCGCGCCGCCGCGTTCGCTTCGGTGGTTCCGACCAGAGTGTACTCCCTTGCCTCGCCGACCATGCCGTCCTCTTCGTCGACTTCCACGACGGAGACGCGACTGCCCAGCTTGGCCCGGCCGGTTTCCTGCTCTTCACGAACGAGGGCGTGCGCGATCTGATACTCGAGTTCGTCGATCCGTGACTTGAGCCGCTCCTGGTACTCGCGAGCGGCCTCGAGCGGCGCGTTCTCGCGGATGTCCTTGTCCTCGCGAGCCGCGGCCACGGCCTGCACGGCCTCGGGCATTTCCGCCTGCAACTGCCCCAGTTCCTCGTGCAGATGCTCGAGGCCTGCGGCGGTCATCTCGAAAATCTTCGCTTCCTCGTGCTGGAACGCGGAGGCGTCGCGCACCACCGACGTGGCGCGCTTGATGCGCAGGAAGTTGCCCAGGTTCTGCGGCACCGCTTCGCCGCCGGCGCCGGCCGTGGTCGTGTAGCGCTGTTTCCAGCAGAAGCGCAAGAACTCCTTGACCGGCTGCAGCTTGGCGGCCGGATCCATCGTGTTCGAGCCGATCGTCTCCTGAAAGCCTTCCATCGACTTGGGCGACAGTTCGGTCACGGCAGTGCTGGGGCCGAAGTGCCAGAGGAACCTGGTCACCGCCTCACGCGCGGCCTCGTCAAAGACGTAGGCGCCGCGCTTCGGCTTGGCCGCGACCGTCGCCTTGCGCCGGGCGCGTTTCTCTTCCCGCTCTTCCTCCCAGGCGAAGTACTCCATCACCGCCGCATCGAGCGTCAGGGGCGGAGCGGCCACGGCGACCCCGCCGCCAGATTCGGAGTGATCGTCAACGAGTTCGGTCTCTCCCTCCACCACATCGTCCATCGCGTCTTCCGAGAGTTCGTCCACGGCTTCGGCCGCCACCGCGTCGTCCAGGATTGCCATGCGTCGTCTCCCACCTAGCCACAGGTTGGTCGGTCTATCAACGTCGCAGCCCGGAATGGCACGCGAGTTGCCGAGAGCCTCGGACAGCTCTCCCGCCCCTATCCTAACTGCCCAACCGATGTCCGACCTGCCAGACGAACGTCAGATCAGCCAAGCGCTCGAGCGCTCCGGCCTCCGTTATGTGCAGGATCTGAATCCCGACCTGGCTGCTCAGCTCAGTCGCTGGCTCAATCTGCTGCTCGCGTCGCCGCACAATCTGACCGCCATTCGCGGTCCTGAGACCGCCATCGACCGGCACATCATCGAGCCGCTGCTGGGACGGCATCGGCTGATCGCCGCCGACCTGCCGGTGCCGCACGGCCCCTTGATCGACGTCGGTAGCGGCAACGGAGCGCCCGGCCTGCCCATTGCGCTCTGCGAACCGGGACGCACGGCGACCTTGCTGGATTCGCGAAGCGGCTCGACCGAGTTTCTCGGCGCAGTCGTCGAGCAGCTCGGCGCGCCGTGGATCACGGTGGTCAACGAGCGTGCGGAACGCGCCGCTCACACCGACCTCCGCGAGCGCTTCGCGCTGGCCCTCACCCGAGCCGCGGCGCCGCCCGATATCGCGATCGAGTTGACTGTTCCCTTCTTGCGGGTCGGCGGTCTGGCCATGCTCTGGACTGGAGACCTGGAAACGGACCCACGGAACCGGCTCAATCGCGCGGCAAGCCTCCTGGGCGCCGATCCCACTCCCCTTGATGCGCCGCTGGACATCCAGGTCTTCACCAAGACGAGCACCACCGAGCCGCGCTATCCGCGTGCCTGGAACCAGCTCCGCCGCCGGCCGCTGTCCGGGACCGATCATTGATCCGTCCTCGCGGCCTGGCCTTACCCTGACGCGTATGGCTCTGACGGACTCCACCCAGGCGCCGCCGACGTTGGATCCCGCTCCGTACCGGCGCAATATCCGCGTCTACTACCTGTTCATGGCCTCAACCGGCTTCATGATCTTCCTGCCGATCTGGATCATCTATCTAATCAACGGCCGCGGACTGTCGCTGACCGAGGTGGGCGTGTTCGAGGCCGTGTTCTGGATCACGATCATCGTCGCCGAGGTCCCGACCGGCGCGGTCGCCGACCGATTCGGCCGCCGCGTGTCGTTGGCGCTGGGCGCGTGCCTGTTCGCCGTCTCGACCGTCATTTTCGCCATGGCCGACGATTTCTCGCTGCTCCTGGGCTCGTACCTGGTCATGGGCATGGCGATGACGCTCTACTCGGGCGCGGGGGACGCGTTTCTCTACGATACGCTGAGAGTGCTCGGGCGGACACGCGAGTATGAACGGCTCGCCGGCCGCTCGCACGGGCTGTTCTGGGCGATGATGGTCGTCGCCACGGCCGTCGGCGGACCGATCTCGTATCTGATCGGATACTCGGCCACGATCCTGATCTCCAGCAGCTTCTTCCTCGTCTCTGCCGTGTTTGCCTTGCTCCTGCGGGAACCGCCGAGGCGAGAATCCGACTTTCCGCCCGACCCTCTGCATGCCCCGCCCGCGGATGTCCAGCACAGTTCGGCCGATCAGCTGCACTCGGGCATGCCGATTTTCCACGAGATGGTGGAGGGATTCCGGATCGTCTGGCGGATCCGGCCTGTGCGATACCTGGTCCCGTTCGCGGCGGTGATGATCGCCCTGTTCGATATGCCCCGCTTCCTGACCCAGCCGTTCGTTGCCCAGCACGGACTCGACCCGCTGGCCAGCGTGGGCGACGGCATGATCTGGTCGGCGCTGCTGGTGCCCGCCTACCTCGGTTCGATGATCGGGATGCTCTCGGCCGGTCAGTTGATGGCGAAGTTCGGCGAACGGCGCTCGTTCCCCGCCGTCCTGTTATTCGGCGCGGTGTTCATGATCCCGCTCGTGATCTGGAACCACCTGGGTCTGCTCGGCGCAATCTTCCTGATCAGCATCGCGCAGGCGGCCGTGCGGCCGATCGCCAGCGGCTACATCAACCGCCGCATTTCATCCGATCAGCGGGCAACCGTGCTCTCGATCTTCTCCCTGATCGGCGGCGGCGCGATGGGCGTCATCCTGGTCATCGTGGTGCCGGCCGCCGACGCGCTGTCATTCCCGTTCGCGTTCGGCATCGCGCTCGTCATGGTCGCCACGATCGGCGTGGGGCTCTGGTACCTCTGGCGGACGGCACACCGCCGGGACCAGTCGGAGCGCATGCGCCAGTGGTCGCTGCCGATCGCCAAGCCGCAGGCCCAGCATGGCGCAGGCCCGCAGCCGAGTCCGGCCCAGCGGCCCGCCGCCAACGGCCGCAACGGCGCGGGCGAGAGCGACGGCGTTCTGTACCCGAATGTGCAGAACCTCGATTAGCACCCCCGATGGCTGTGGCCGCGCCGCCATCCAACTGCGTAGCATCTATCACATTGACGGCTGTACGCCGTCTGTTCCCGGTGCCCCCAGATGAACCAGCCGCAACGCTACGCGCGCAACATCCCGATCTACTACCTGTTCCAGTTCGCCACTGGATTCCTGATCTGGGTGCCCGTCTGGATCATCTTCCTGCAGGACGAACGCGGTCTGTCGTTGACTCAGGTCGGCCTGATGGAGGCCGTGTTCTGGGTCTCGATGTTCATCGCGGAGGTGCCGACCGGCGCCATCGCCGACCGCTTCGGCCGGCGCATCTCACTCGCGCTGGGCGGCTTCTGCTTTACAGTCGGCACCTTCATGTTCGTGATGCTCGAGAGCTTCGCCGGTCTGGCGATCAGCTACGTGATCATGGCGGTGTCGATGACCCTGTACTCCGGTTCCGGGCATGCGCTGCTGTTCGACACGCTGCGCACGCTGGGCCGGACCCGCGAGTACGAGAAGCACATGGGCCGCTCCGAAGCGATGATGACCGGAGCCCTGCTCGGTGCGGCGCTGTTCGGCGGTCCCATGGCCGGACTCTGGGGCCTGGAGACCGTCTTCCTGATCGGCGCGTTCACGATGGCCTTCGCCGGACTCATCGCGCTGCTGCTGCGCGAACCGCCGCGCACCGAAGAGGAGTTCGGCACAGACGGCCTGCACGCCGCTCCGATCTCTCCCACCGACGCCGCCGCCGGGGACCATTCGCCCCAGGGCGTGGTCAGCTACATACTCGACGGCTTCCGCATCGTCCTGCGCCAGCGGCCCGTGCTGTGGATCATCGTCCTGGCCGGCATCGTCACCGTCGCCTATGAGATGCCCAACTTCTTCGTCCAGCCGTTCCTGCGCGAACACGGCCTGAGTCCGGAAGGCAGCATCCTCGATGGCGCGACCTGGAGCGCGTTGATCGTCCCGGGATTCGCAGCCATGTCGGCAGGGTCTCTGCTGGCGTCGCCGTTCGTCGCGCGAGTCGGCGAGCGCCGCGCCCTATCAATCCTGATCTTCGGCGGCGCATTCCTGTTTGTGCCCTTGCTGCTGTTCGACCATCTCAGCATCGTCGCCCCGATCGCCATCCTGGGCGGCATTCACGCCGCCATCCGGCCGATCGCCACGGGATACATCAACCGACGCATCCGCTCCAACCAACGGGCCACCGTGCTCTCGATCTACGAGCTGACCATGGCCGCCCAGATGGCCCTGATCGTGCCGGCCATCTCCGCCTCCGCCGACACGATTGACTTCCGCTTCGCCTACGGACTCTCGGTCGGAGTCGTGCTCACGATTGGGGCGCTGTTCTGGCGCCTGTGGCGCCGCTCGCACCGCCGCGAGCAGGCCGAAGCGGTGCGTCGGATTAGCATCCGACACGCCCCGCAGGCCGACGGCGTACAGCTCAACGGATCCAGCAACGGACATCACGGCAACGGCGCCGGCGGCCACGGACAGCCCTCGGTTCCCGTCTCCCATCCGCGCGAACAGGGCTGAGCGCGCCACGCAGCGCGCCGCTGCCGTAGTCACCACGATCATCAACGGTGCTGCAACGCTCATACACCCGCAACGTTCCACTCTTCTACGTCTTTCAGTTGCTGTTCGGCTTCCACTTCTGGATTCCCATCTGGTTTCTGTTTCTGCAATCGGATCATCAGCTCTCCTATACCCAGATTGGGCTGATGGAAGTGACATTCGGCGTCACCACGATCCTGGCCGAGGTCCCGACCGGAGCAATCGCCGACCGCTTCGGTCGGCGCGTATCGCTCGCCGCCGGCGCGTTTGGATTCGCCGCCGGCGTGGTGCTCTTCGCCGTCCTGGGCTATCCCCTGCTGATCGTGGGCTACGCGCTGATGGCCCTCACGCGCACGCTGCTCTCCGGCTCCGGCGACGCCCTGCTGTTCGACACCCTGCGCAGCCTGGAGCAGACCGAAGACTACGAACGGCACGCAGGCCGCTCGCGAGCGACCGCCACCGCCTCGCTGCTTGCGGCGACAATGTTTGCTGGTCCGCTGGTGTCGTGGATCGGGTTCCAGGCGGCGATGCTCAGCAGCGCCGTCGGCATGGGACTCGCCGGGATCGCTGCGCTCCTGCTGCGCGAGCCGCCCCGTCGCGAGGCCGAGTTCGGCGAACCGTCCAAGCCGGCCGCCGACCAGCCGAGCCGCCTGACCGTGTTGCGCGAGATATCGCAGGGCGTGCGTATCGCGCGAACCGTCCGGCCGGTGTTCTGGACGATCCTGCTCAGCGCCGTGCTGTTCGCCAGCCTCGACCTACCGGACTTCTTCATCCAACCGTTCATCCGCTCGCACGAGATCGATCCCAGCGACGCGCTCGACGCGGGTTTCACCTACTCGAGCCTGCTGCTGCCCACGTTCCTGGGCATCATGGTCGGCTCCATCCTCGCGGCGCCGCTGGCCGCAAGACTGGGCGAGTCGCGGGCATTGCCCGCGATCTGGTGCGTCGGCATGGTGGCGATGGTTCCGTTGCTGGCCTTCGACCATCTCGGCCTGGTCGCGGCGCTTGCGCTGCTGGCCGCGTCAACCGCGATCGTCGAACCGCTCGCCGGCGGCTACATCAACCGACGCATCCCCTCCGACCAGCGCGCCACCGTGCTCTCGATCTTCGCCCTGGTCTCCGCCGTGATGATCACCGCGGTGATCGGCTCGGCGTCGGCCGTGGTCGACACCTACGACTTCCGCGCCGGCTTCGCCCTGGCCTTCGGTTTACTGGTCGTCGGCGGACTCATCTGTTGGCGCAACTGGTCGGTCGCCCACCGCCGGGACTCGCAGGCGCCGCTCCTGTAGTCGGCGACAGGGTTAAGCGACGATCTCTCGCTCCCGCAAGGAGGCGACTGCATCGGCGTCGAAACCGAGCGACTCCAGCAACGCCTCGGTGTCCTGACCGCGAACCGGCGCGCCCCCGCGGACACGCCCGGGCGTGGCCGAGAGCTTCGGCGCGACGCCGGCCTGACGCATGACGCCGCCGTCCGGTGTGGGCACCTCGACGACCATCCCGCGGGCGATGTTGTGTTCGTCCTGCAATGCTTCCTCGAGCGACAGCACCGGCTTCGCGCAGACGTCTACCTCGTTCAGCAGCTCGTGCCACTCGTAGGCGGTGCGCGTCTTGAACACTTCTTTGAACGCTGCCTGGATTTCTGCCTTGCGGGCGTGATCCGTCGTGCCCTGATCCTCGATGTACTGATCCAGTTCCAACACGCGGCAGAGGTTGGCATAGAAGTACGGCTCCATCGAGCCGACCGAGAACCAGCGTCCGTCGGAAGTCTCGTAGACCTGGTAGTGCGGCTCGCCGCCGTTGAGCACGTGGGCGGCGGGCGACATGTCCGCGCCGGCGCCCTCGTAGCCGGCCAGCGCCGACGTGATCAACGACATCGCGCCGTCGGACATGCCCAGATCGATGTACTGGCCCTCGCCGGTCCGCTCCCGAGCCTGGAGCGCGCAGACGATCGCGAACGCCGCCATCAAGCCGCCGCCGGCGAAGTCGGCAATGATGTTGACCGGGATCGCCGGTCGGCCGCCCGCGTCCTGATCGCCAATCATGCCCAATGCGCCGCCGGTCGCGATGTAGTTGATGTCGTGCCCCACGTGCGAGGCATACGGCCCGGTCTGTCCGAATCCGGACAGCGAGCAGTAGATCAAGCGCGCGTTGCGGCCCGCGAGCGTCTCCCAGTCCACGCCCAACCGCTTGACCACCCCGGGACGAAATCCTTCCAGCACGACGTCGGCGTCTTGCGACAACTGGTAGAAGATCTCCCGCGCTTCGTCGGTCTTCAGGTTGAGCCCGATCGATCGCTTGCCGCGACCCAGGGCATAGGAGGAGAAGCGCCGTCGCTCTTCGTTCGGGTCGCGGGCCAGGTCGCGGCGGCCCTGGGGCCGGCCGGCCTGCTCGATCAGGATCACCTCCGCGCCCATGTCGGCGAGCAGCATCGAGCAGTACGGTCCCGGTGCCAGCGCCGACAGGTCCAGCACCTGCACACCATCCAGGGGGCCGTCAAGCGTCGTCATTGCCTGCTCCATTCGCGTTCACTGGCGTCAGGAGCACAGGTTAGGACTCGGGCCTCAGGTCTCCGGCTGCAGCTCGCTGCGCCGCGGCGAGACCTGGAAGAACCAGAGGAAGAGCAGACCGACCAGCGAGATCGGGATGATCACCAGCCCGTGCAGAATGGCGGCGAAGGCAACCGCCGTAGCCTCTGCGCCCTGGGCGCCGACCGTGCCCAGAGTGGGCAGCCAGATCAGCAGCGTCGCCTTGGCCGCCCATTCGAACGGACCGACCCCGCCGGCCGTCGACGGCGCCGTGATCAGCAGGTTGGCCGCTGCCGCGACCAGCAGGTAGACCGGGAACGGCACGCCCAGGTTGAACGCCTGCCCGACCATCCAGTACATGACCGCCTCCAGCGCCCAGGCAATCAGACTCGCCACCAGCGCGCCGCTGACCTGGCGGCGGTTGGCCTGCGCCGACATGCCGGTGATCAACGGTCGCAGCCAGGTCCATTCGCGATCGGACTGTCCCGGTAGCCGCATCAGCACACGGCCGATCAAGCGTTCCGCATCGTCGGGCCGGCGCGCGATCGCGCCGAACACGAGGAATGCGCCCGTGATACCGAAGACGAGAAACGCCATCGCACCGGTCAGTTCGTCCCCTGCGTCGCTCATGCCCCACAGCCCGACCAGACTGGCGATCACACCGATCACGAGGAAACAGGTCAGCATCAGGCCGTCGTAGACGCGGGTCATGAAGATGCTGGACAGGCCGGTCAGCCGCGAAATGCCGTGCCGCTGATAGAGCACATGCGCCCGCACGAGTTCGCCGGCGCGCAATGGCAGGACATTGTTGACGCCGAACCCGATGGCCACGATCGGGAACAGCCGCCACCAGGGAATCCGCTCGATGTGCAGCAGCAACCAGTGCCAGCGCCAGGCGCGCGCGGCGATTCCGGCGAAGTACACGATCAGCGCCGGTCCGATCCACCAGGCCGAGACCTCGGTAAAGGCGCGTCCAACCTGGTGAAAGTCGGCGTTGCGCAGGAACAGCACCAGGAAGGCGGTGCTGCCGCCCAGACCCAGCGCCAGCCTCGCTCCCGAACCTGTCACCCAGCTCGGCAACCGTCGCGTCATCACCCGATCCCGCTGAACGTTGCGGGAAGGCTAGCCGGTCGGAATCTTCATCGGCGGCAGGCGCAGCGCTTCGCGCAGCCAGTTCGCGACTCGCACCCGCCGCTGGGCGAGCTCGGTGCTGCGGCGCTGCAGCCAGTAGCGGACGAAGCGTCCACCCTCAACCGCGCCAAACGCAAATGCCGCTACGGCTCCACCGGCGATGATGTCCGCGATGTAGTGCTCGCCCAGGTAGACCAGCGCGAAGGTCAGCGCGGCCGAGTAGAGCAGCGCAACGCCGATCAACCAACGCGACCGCAACACGATGCCCACGCCGACTACGACGAACGAGGCCGCGAAGTGCAGCGACGGCATCGCCGCCGAAGGATTCGGTTCAGCCATCGCCTCGAAGGCCCAGTCGTAGAAGCCCGCCCCCAGGATTGCTGGACCGACGCCGTGCATGGCCCGCACGACATCGTTGATCAGGCCCTGCTCGGCCGCCATCCAGGGCGGCGCCGTGGGGACCGTGAAGTAGAGCACCAGACCCAGGTAGAACGTCAGGGCCACGATGATCGTGACCCGCCACGACATCCGACGGACGAACATCCATGTGCCGATCACGGCGGCATGGGGGAAGACGAACCACGACCAGTGAATGATCGCCGAGAAGTAGGCCGGCAGCCCGGGGTCGGAGCCGGTCCCGCCGATACGCGACTGCAGCCAGGCCGACGGCGTGATCCCGGCGAACATCCACAGCTCCCAGTCGAGCACATAGCCGGTCAGGGTGCGCAGGCCGGTCTCGTCGGCCGCGTCGCGCAACTGAATGAAAAAGCCCATCGCGACGAGATAGGCAACCAGGATGCCCCAGTCGCCCCAGCGCCGGGCCAGCACGAAGACCGCCAGCACGGCCAGGCCCGACAGTGGAGCAAAGACCACCGGTTCGAGCGACGCTGTCTGGCGCAGCAGGACCGCCAAGATGCCCACGGCCAGCGCCGCCCAGCACAGCGCCCCGATCACTTCTCGCCTCTGGATCCTGGTCGCCCGCTGCACGCGCCCGCTCTCCTCCTCGGCTCGTCGATGCGTCGCGTTCCGCCTCTGCTTCGTCCAAAGCCTATCGGCTCTACCGCTACAGGTTAACGGATTGCGCGCACTCGATTCGCTGTGCGTCAACTCGACGCGGGCAGCTGCTCGGAGATTGCCAGGGCGACCCGATTGATATCGGTCAGCGGCGCGATTTCGCCGCTGTTGTCGCACATCTCGGCTCCGCCCGCGGTTGCCTCGATCCGTGTGACTTCGATCGCGCTCTTCATGAACACGATCACACCATTCTGCGCAAAGACCAGCAACGCCGATCGCCAGCAGCCTCCGCTGTGACCGTGGTGCAGCTCGATCAAGACCGACGCGTCGCCCACAATCGGCGCTTCGCGAAAGGCGGCGTCGAACAGTTCGTGCGTTTGAGGAACGATGATTCTGCCCATCGAGGGCGGCTGCGAGGCCAGGTGTCGGACCCACTCAATCGCGTCGTCCCGCGTTTGGTCGCTGTAAACGTGGATCCAGAACGTCTCGCCGGTCGGACTGTCGAGGCTGGGCTGGTAGAGCACGCCGACCGAGGCCTTGGCGCGGCCCGGCAGCGCCGCAATCAAGGCATCCTCCGACGCCTCGAGCCAGAACTGCAGACCGACTTCGATCTCGGTCGCTTCCAGGTGCCGGCCGAGTGCTTCGAAGGGGACCTCGATGGTGAATCCGTCCGGCGAGTCCGGACCCGGCTGGGCCTGCTCGCCCTGCTCGATGTCCGACTCCTGCTGACCGCCGTTGCCTGCCGGCGGATCCGGTTGCGGCGTCCCGTTGCAGGCGGTCCCAGCCAGCACGCAGGCCAGCAATGCCGCCAGCACGCTCCATCGCCCGCCGATCGAGACCGGTCTCGCCACGTCAACCCAACCCCGGGCCCGATGCATCCACCAACTCCGAACGTTCGCCCTCGCCGGGAGCGGCCAACAACACGATGTGGAAGGTCGTGCCCACGCCCTGCTCGCTCGACACGCGAATCTCGCCCCCTTGCGCCCGCACCAACTCACGGGCGATCGCCAGTCCCAGCCCGGTACCGCCCTGCGCCCCCGGACGGTCCGACTTGTAGTAGCGGTCGAACAGATTCGGGATCGCCTCCTCGGGAATGCCGACGCCCGTGTCGGCGACCGCGATCGACACGCTGCTGCGGCTCTCGATTCGTGCGTTCAACTCTACGTCGCCGCCGGGCGGCGTGTGGCGCAGCGCGTTGTCGACCAGATTGCCCAGCACCTGATCCAGGCGGTCCCAATCGCCCAACACATCGCCCACATCGGACGCCGCGACCGAGAGATGGACATCCAACTCCTGCGCCCGCAGCGCAAACAGGTCGCCCACGTGCTCCAGCAGCGAGTCCACATCGACCGGCTTCGACTCGACCTGTACTTGCCCGGCCTCGATTCGCGACAGGTCCAGCAGACCCTCGACCAGCCGCAGCAGCCGGCGGGACTCGTCCTCGATGATTCGATAGGCGTTGCGCTGCTCATCGTCCTTGACCACGTCATCCATCAAGGCCTGCGAAAAGCCGTTGATCGAGGTCAGCGGAGTCTGCAAGTCGTGCGACACGTTGGCGAGGAAGTCGCGCAACGCCGTCTGTTGACGCTCCACCTCTTCGGTCATCTGATTGAACGAGGTCGCCAGTTCCTGCGCCTCCTGCGACCCGCCCACATCGACCCGCTGCTGCAACTGTCCCCGGGCAACGCTGCGCGAGGCCGCAGCCACGCGCTGGATCGGCCGGTAGATCGAACGGGAGACGAGAAAGCCAACCAGCGAGGCGACGACCAGCGCGACCGCTCCGGCGATCAGCAGCCTCGGCGCCAGGTCGGCCAACACCTCGCTGCGAGACCCGCCCACCAGGGCAACGGCGATGCAGCAGTAACCCTGGTGCTGAGCCTCGGCGCCGAGGCTGGTCAACACATAGGAAAGTTGCTCCCCGTCTTCGGTCGTCACCTGACCTTCCACAACGTCATCGCGATCCAGCGCGCCGAGATTCAGTTCCAACCGCTCTCCATGAAAGCGGTTGCCCGGTTCGTAGGTCCGCACCACGTCACCCGCCGAGGTGATGCCCAGTACCACGACATCCAACTCATCGACGATCGAGCCAATCAGGCGTTCCTCGCTCTCGAACCAGGTCAGCGTTCGCTGAAGGTTTCGGCCCTCGCGCTCTTCCGAGAACAGTTCCGGTCCCCAGGCAGTCGCCAGCTCCCTGAGCCGCGACTGATCGACTCGATCCTGGTACCCGCCCAGCAACAGGAAGGTGATCAGGCCGACCACGATCAGGGTCAAGACCACGATCGCGACCAGCGTCACGTAGATGCGCGAACGGATCGTGCTGAACTGCAGGCCAGGCCAGCGCCACTCGGTCGGGCCGGGAATGACGGTCAATGTCGGGAGCCGGTTCGCGATGCGTGACGACATCAGCAATCCGCAACCAACTCGCCCGCGCCGGATCGCGGCCGGCGTCTAGTTGCGCTCGTGTTGTTCGCCATTGGACGAGAGCGCCAGACTCGACGGATTGTCGCGCAGCGTCATCTTGTAGCCGACGCCCCGCAGGGTCTCGATCTGCAGGTCGCTGTCGCGCAGGTGTTGCCGCAGGTGGTTGATGTGCACGTCCACGGTCCGCGTCTCCCCGCTGAAGGTGTACCCCCAGACCAGCGAGAGCAGTTGTTCGCGCGACATCACCGTCTGCAGATTCTGTGCCAGCGCAAACAGCAGGTCGAACTCCTTGGTCCGCAGCTTCAGCGACTCGCCGGCCAGCGCCGCCTCGCGAGTCTGTCGATTCAGCGTCAGGCTCCCAACTGCGACTTCCACGCCGGAGCGGGCGATGCCGTCGGCGCGGCGCAGAATTGCCTTAACCCGCGCGACCAGTTCCTTGGGGTTGAACGGCTTGGTCAGATAGTCGTCGGCGCCCAGTTCGAATCCCGCCACCTTAACCGTGTCTTCTCGACGCACGGTCAGCATCAGGATCGGCACGTCCGAATCCTGCCGAATGCCCTTGGTCACCTCAAAGCCGTCCAGCTTGGGCATCATCAGATCAAGCACGACCAGGTCGGGCCGCAGCATCACGGCCTTCTCGAGCGCCTCCTGGCCGTCGGACGCAAACTCCAGCTCGTACCCCTCCCGCGAGAGGTACAGCCGAACCAACTCACGGATGTGCGGCTCGTCATCGGCGATCAGTATTTTCATGGGCGTTCAGCCTGCCAGCCAACCAAAATCCACTATAGAACGTCCACCCCGCCTTGTTGCCAGCGTCGAGCGGTCGGGGATGTCTCGGATGCACTCAGGTGGAGACTCGTTGATAGCCTCTGGGTGACCAGCAACCAAGGAGAACATGATGCCCAGACGTGAAGTGCCGGCCGGGGTTGAAGTACGCGCCGCCAACGCCGAAGAGATGGAAGACTTCCGCTTCGTCGCCAACATCGCGCTGGCCGAGCACGGCAATCCCATGCGCGATCCGGTTACCTTCCTGCAGCCCGAGTGGTCGACCTGCGTCTTCGAGCGCGGCGAACTCTCGACCACCTTCGGCGCTTGGCCGTTCTCCATGCGCTTCAACGGCGAGCGCGCACACGTCGCAGGCGTCACCGCGGTCGGCACGCTGCCGACCAAGCGCCGCCGCGGCTATCTCCGCTTTGCCATGGAACACTCGCTGGACGAACAGTACGAGCGAGGCCAGTCGCTGGCCGCCCTCTACGCCTCTCAGGCGGGCATCTATCAGCGCTTCGGTTATGCCGTCTGCTCTCGCCGCGTCCGCTACGAGATCGATCCGCTCGACCTCAGCTTCGTCCACGCGCCGACACCGAGCGGAACGCTCACGGTCACCAACGCCCAGGACCTGCCCGACGACGCGGTCGTCATCCGCGACCTGTATCGCACGTTCATGCAGCCGCGGAACGGCCTCCTGCACCGTGGACTCAACCTCTGGAACGCCGAAGTGCTGTCCGAACCTGAGGACATCCACGAAGGGCCGATCCGCGTCCTGCTCTATGAAGAGGACGGCGAGGCGCTGGGCTACATGGTCTACACGAGCTGCGAGGATCACAGCATCGGCGAATTCAGCGCTCGCCAGCGCGACCACCGCATGACGATTCGCGAGTACGGCTGGCTCACGCCCGACGCCTACATCGCGCTCTGGCAATTCGCCGCCAGCCAGGACCTGACCTGGCGCATCTACGTCAACGACGCGCCGTCCGACGATCCGATCCAGCACTTCGCCCGTGACCCCCGCACGCTGCGTACCAACATCTCGGACGGAATCCTGATCCGCATCGTCGACCTCCCGCGAGCGTTGATGACCCGCCGCTATGACGTCGAGTCGGAGCTCACGTTCCGCGTGATCGACGATCTGTGCGACTGGAATCAGGGCACCTGGAAGCTGTCAACCGGCCCCGAAGGCGCCGACATCCGCCAGGTTGACGAGTCGCCGCAACTCACGATGGACGTGTTCACCATGGCCCATCTCGCCAGCGGCGCGCTCTCAGCCAGCTATGCCCATCGGCTGGGCCGGATCGAAGCCGCCAAGCGGCGGGATCTGCTGACCGCCGATCGACTCTTCGCCACCGAGTACGCCATGCACTGCATGAACCACTTCTAACGGCGCCGCGAGTCGCAGGAGCGCTCCAGCTCAGACCGCTTCGCCAAGCAGATAGCGCCCGACGGCCTCCTCCAATGCGCTGACCTCGGCTGGGTCGAGGTCACGATAGGGCGGCCGCGTGTGGGTCAGCGGCAGACCGCTCGTGATCTGGATCAGCTGCTTCATCGCCCCGACCCGGGGAAACTGGTTGAGGATCGCGTGCAGCTCGTTGAGCTGGTCTTGCGGCCGCTGCGGTTCACCGCCCTCGCGGTGCGCAAACTGAATCGTCTTGACCAACGCCGGCACCGCGTTCGCCATGCCCGAGACGCCGCCCACGCATCCCGCCTGGTAGAGCGGCGCATGCGCCGCGTCGGATCCGGCCATCACCCGAAACTCCGAACCGGGACCGTCCGATGGCACCTGGGCCATGTAGCGCTTCGTCCGCTCGGCGTCGCCGCCCGAGTCCTTGATCCCCATCAGCCGATCGGGATGGCGGCGCAGGACGCCAGCGAGCACGTCATCCGGAATCTCAAGTCCGGCCTGGGCCGGCATGTTGTACAACAGCGCGCGTCCCTCCTCGGGCAGCGACTCGATCACCGCGCAGAACCAGCCGATCATCCCGCGCGAGTCCACGTTCTTGAAGAAGTACGGAGGCAGCAGCGCGACCGCGTCGGCCCCGGCGTCGAGCGCGTCGTTGGCGGCGCGAATCGTGTCCGGCAGCGAAGGACACGTCGCGCCGGCGACCACGACCAGTCCACCGCCGATCCCCCGCGCCGCCTGCTTGACCGCCGAGACCAATCGCCCGCGCTCCTCCATTCCCACCGAGGGACCCTCGCCGTTTGTGCCCAGCGTCAGGATCCCGGTGATGCCCATCGTCCGCATCCAGTCGACGTGCGCGCCAATCCAGTCGACGTCAACCTCTCGACCACCCTCGGTGAACGGCGTTACCTGCGCGACCATCAACCCGTCGAGCCGCTCGTACGTCAGCGCCATGCCGATACCTCCTGTCACTGCCTGGTTTGCAGGCTAGCCCTGTTCGCAGACGCGGCTAAACGATTAATCTCAACCCCATGCCTCGCGTCTACCTCTGCAGCGCCACCGGCGTCCTGACCACCGACGCTGCGCCCGTCGGCGGAGGCGTGGCCGTGCTTGAGGCGCTGATTCCCCACTTCCGGCAGGCCGGCTGCGACCTCACGCTGCTCACCCCCGGCCGCGACGAGTCTCTCGACGGCATTCGCCAAACGCTCCCCGTGCGCACCCTCTCGGATAGCGAACCGGACCGCATCCTCACACTGAATGCCCGCGGATACGCGCGCTTCGCGCTCGAGTGGGAGGCGGCACTGGCCGACTACTTCGCCGACATCGACCCCAGCGACGCCGTCGTGATCGCCAACGACACGTCCGAGGGACCGCCGTTCGCTCATCTCCACGCCAACGGTTTTCGTCAGATGGCGTTGCTGCATGTGATCGTCAGCGAGTTCTTCAGCCGCCGCTACATCTCGCAGCCCATGGGCCTCCCGCTCAACGGCGCGCACCTGTCGGCCCTCTGGAGACTGGCCGAGCGCCGCGGCATCGCCCGACACGCCCCGGACATCGCCCGACTGGTCTGGTCGAAGGAGCGCGACCTGGCCCGCCACGTCGACGCGCCGATCGCACCTTCCGCTCCGGTGGCGCGATCGCTGGCCGACTGCTATCCCGGCACTGGCGTCTCCCGGCGAACCCAGATTGTGCCCTGGGGCGTGATCGGCCAGGCCGATCCGTCCTTGCGCGAGCATCGCGCCGCCACACTGCGCGAGATTGGCGCGGATCCCAACCGCTTCACCCTCTTGACCCTGAGCCGAATCTCCCCCGAAAAGCGGATCAATCTCGCCATCGAAGCACTCAAGCTGATCGAACGCCAATCGCCCACGACCGCCGAGCGCATCCAGCTCGTCGTCGCCGGCGGCCCCGCCTACATGGGCGGCGAAGCCTACGATCGCAAGCTGCGCGAGGACGCCGAACGTTTCCGACGGGTCGGCGTGCTGTTTCCCGGCTATGTCACGAGCGAACAGAAGTGGCGGTTGCTGGCCGCCGCCGACACCTTCCTCTCGCCCAGCTACTACGAGGCCTACGGCCTGACCATCGCCCAGGCGCTGGCCAGCGGCACGCCCGTCGTCGCGGCGCCCCACGCCGGCGCGCACGCAACGATTGACGACCGCCACGGCTGGATCGCCGAGGCCACGCCCAGGGCGTTCGCAGCCGCCATCCGCCGTGCGCTGCATGCCGACGAAACGCGAGAGATCCTGCGGCGGCGCGACGCCGCCGCTCACTGGGCCGCCGAGCGACCATTCCGTGTGGCTGCCGAGCGCATCATCGGCATCGCCCGTACACTCGCTCACGGCGAGTCGCCGCGCGAGTAATCAAGGAGCCTGCACGATGACCCAGCGAGCCGTGCTGTTCGACTTCGGCGGTGTGCTGATCCGTATGGATTGGGACGGCTACGACGAGTTCGGCAAGCGCTGGAACCTGCCGCCGGGCACGCTGGTCGACGCCTTCTACCGCACGCCGGAGTGGCACGCGATCGAGACAGGCCAGGGCAACTGGGACACCTGGCAACGCGGTGTCGAACAGCGGCTCGCGCCCTACCTGCAGGGCGATGTCGCGCGCGGCGTCCAGGATTTGCTCGACGCCTGGTACGCCCAGCCCTGGCAGTATCACCATCCCAACTTCGAACTCGCGCACGATCTTCAGGCCAACGGCCACAAGATTGGTGTGCTCTCCAACGCGCCTGACGATCTGCGCGACCGCTTCCTCAGCAACCTGCCCGTCGAGGTTGACTGGGATGCCATCGTCGTCTCCGGCGAGATCGGCCTGCGCAAGCCGGATCCACGCATCCTCGAGCACGCCGCGGCGGAGATCGGCATCGCGCCCCGGCATTGCTTCTTCATCGACGACCTGGAAGAGAACGTCCTCGGGGCCCAGGCCGTCGGCATGGGCGGCTATCACTTCACCCGCAACAACTACCAGGCGCTGAGGATCGCCCTGCGAGCGGCAGGCATCAACAGCTAAGCGCTGCGGTCCGGCGGTGTTCGCTCACGCAGCACGACGTGGAACATCGACGCAAACAGCGCGCCCAGACCCGGCGCGACCCAGTAGATCCAGTGATCGTCCCAAAACCAGGCGATCGCTGCAGGACCGAAGGCGCGAGCCGGGTTCATTGACGCGCCCGACACCGAACCGGCCATCGTCACCGCCGCCGCCACGTACAGGCCCACGGCCACGGCGAACACGGTCGCACCCCGGCCCCGATCGGCCAGCATCAGGATCGCGTAGACCAGGAAGAACGTGATCACAATCTCCGTACCGAACGCCTGGATCAACGGTCCGCTGCTGAAATTGGCCCCCAGCCAGGACTCGCCCTCGCCGGTGTGGTTGCGGAACAGACCGTGCATCACCGACGAGGCAATCAGTGCCCCCACCAGTTGCGCGCCGACATAGGGCGCCAGTCTGCGTCCCGGAAGCTTGCCGCTCAGCCACAGACCAAGCGACACCGCCGGATTGAGATGCGCGCCGGAGATCGCCCAGAACGCGAAGATCATCACCGCCACGCCGAACCCGTTGACCAACCCCACACCCAGCGCGCCCAGCGAACCGTCCGACCACCAGTTGACATGCGCCGATCCGGCGCAAAAGAAGACCAGGCCGAACGTGCCCAACACCTCGGCCACCAGCTGTCGAGCAGTCCCGCCGTTGCTCGCCCGATCGAGACTCAGTGCCCGCGTGAGCGGATCCAGCGCCCGCTGAATCGGCCCCAGCGCCTGTTCCATGGGACTCATGCCGCATCCTCCAAGCCGTCGCGACCACCGAATCTGCAACTACCGATCGCACGAAACGCTAACGCGTCGCTTCCGTGCGGCGGTAGCGGCGCTGTTAAGGTTGAGCCATGCCAAATCGACTCGCCGGGGAAACCTCTCCCTACCTCCTGCAACACGCCAACAATCCCGTGGACTGGTTCCCCTGGGGCGACGAGGCCTGGGCTCGCGCCCGCGCCGAGGACAAGCCGGTCCTGGTCAGCGTCGGCTACGCCGCCTGTCACTGGTGCCATGTGATGGAGCGCGAATCGTTCGAGGACGACGCGATCGCCGCCCTGCAGAACGATCTGGTCGTCAGCATCAAGGTCGACCGTGAGGAACGCCCCGACGTGGACGAAATCTACATGGACGCGCAACAGATGCTGCACGGACACGGCGGCTGGCCGCTCAACGTCTTCTGCACGCCCGACGGCCGCCCATTTTTCGGCGGCACCTACTTCCCGCCCCAGCGCCGGACCGGCATGCCCGGCTGGACCGACGTGCTACAGGGCGTCACCCGCGCCTTCCGCGAGCAGCGCGAGCAGGTCGAACAGCAGGCCACGCAACTCACGCAGCACCTCAATCTGCGCGTCGAACTGGCCGGAGAGGAACTCACCGAATCGCCGGCGCAGGTCCGATCACGCGCCGCCGCGGCCCTGCTGCAGTCCGCCGACCGGACCCACGGCGGCTTCGGCGGCGCGCCCAAGTTCCCGCAGCCCTACTACCTGCAACTGCTCGTCCAGCAAGCCCTGGACACCTCGGCCGGCAACCGCAGCGACGCCCGGCAACATCTCGCCCACAGCTTGCGCAAGATGGCCGAAGGCGGCATCTACGACCAGCTCGCCGGCGGTTTCCACCGCTATGCTGTCGACCAGATCTGGCTGGTGCCGCACTTCGAGAAGATGCTCTACGACAACGCGCTGTTGATCCCGCTTTACCTCGACGGCTTGCGCCTGGCGGAATCATCCCCCGACGCCGCCCTCTTCGCCCGCATCGCGCAGGAAACCGCCGACTACCTGCTCAACGAACTGCAGACTCCCGACGGCGCGTTCTACGCCTCGACCGACGCCGACTCGGAAGGCGTCGAGGGCAAGTACTTCGTCTGGACCCGCGACGATCTGCACGACCTATTGGACGAGCGGGACGCCGAGATCGCCTGCCGCTGCTGGGGCGTTGACGTCGGAGGCAACTGGGAGGGCAACTCGATCCTTACGGCGGCACAGTCAGCCGAGGATGTCGCGCGCTGGCTCGATCTGCCGCTCGCCGATGTCCAAGCCTCGCTCGAAGGCAGCCGCCAAGCGCTGCTGAACCACCGCGCCACCAGAATCCCGCCCGCCACCGACACCAAGATCATCGCCGCCTGGAACGGCATGGCCATCGATGCGTTGGCCAAGGCCGGCGCAATCCTCGACGAGTCGCGCTTCACAGAGGCCGGCGAACGCGCCGCCCGATTCATCCTCGACCGCATGCGCAATCCGGACGGCGGCCTGCTCCGCATTCACTCCGCCGGTCGCGCCTCCGTCGACGCATTCGTTGAGGACTACGCCGCCCTTGCCGACGGCATGATCTCGCTCTACGAGACCACCGGCGACGACTCCTGGTATCTCGAAGCGCGCTCGCTGATCGACGCCATGATCGACCGCTTCTGGGACCACGAAGGCGGCGGATTCTTCACCGTCGCCCGCGACGGCGAACAACTGATCGCGCAGCGCAAACCGGTCCAGGACGGCGCGACGCCCAGCGGCAACTCGCTCGCCGCGCGCGCTCTGGCCCGGATCTACGCGCTCACCGCCGAAGGACGCTACGCCGACCTGATCGAAGCGATGCGCGAATCCTTCTCCGCCTACCTGAGCAAGGCGCCGACCATGCTCGGCCTCTTCGTCTCGGTCGAAGACTGGCTCACCGACCACCGTTCGGTCGCGCTGGTCGGACCCGCCGGCGACCCGGAGATCGCTCGAATGCGGCGAGACCTCTGGACCGGAACACCGCGGCCGATGGTGCTCATGCAGGGCAGCGGAGAGAGCCTGGTTCCCCAACTCACCGACAAGCCCCTGCAGAACGGCCGCCCGACCGCCTACGTCTGCCAGGCCTTCGCCTGCTCCGCTCCTGTCCACACGGCCGCCGATCTGGCTCGAGTTCTCGACGAGCCGTTGCCGAACGGATAAGCTACGCCGCTGTACACCGATTGGAGACCCACATGCCCCACCAGACCGTCGTCCCAACCCTCCGCTACGAAGACGCCAACCAGGCCATCCAGTGGCTCAACGACGCGTTTGGCATCACCGAGCACTTCGTCGTCCGCAACGAAGAGGGCCGCGTCGAGCACGCCCAACTCGCCTGGCGCGGCTCGATCGTTATGCTCGGCGACGCCTCCGACGACGTCCACAATCTGCCCCAGAACCACGGATCGATCAGCATGACCGCCGAGTCGGCCGAGCAGGTCGATCAGGTCTTCGAACGGGCCGTCGCCGCCGGCGCGAAGGTGATCCAGCCGCTCACCGACACCGACTACGGCTCGCACGCCTTCACGGTCGCCGACTACGAGGGCAATCACTGGCACCTGGGCACTTACGACCCGCTCGCGACCCAGGAACAATAGGACAGATGAAGCCATGCCACACCAGACAATCGTTCCCGCATTCCGCGCCAACGACGCTCAGACGCTCATCGAGTGGCTCTGTCGCACGTTCGACTTCACCGAGCGCATGATCGTGCCCGACGGCAACGGCGGCGTCGCGCACGCCGAGTTGGAGTGGCGCGGCAGCCTGGTCATGCTCGGATCAGCCCGCGGCGAGGATGACCCGCTCAACGAGTCAATCGGCAAGGCATCCGTCAGCTTGGCCGCAGAGTCGAACGAACAGGTCGACGAGCTGTACCAACGAGCCCGGAGTGCGGGCGCCCCCGTCGCATTCCCGCTCGAAGACACCGACTACGGTTCGCACGCGTTCACGGTCCGCGACCCCGAGGGCAACTTCTGGCACTTCGGCACCTACGACCCGCTCGCGACGCAAACGGAGTAGGACACACATGAACGTGCCGGACCCCGAACGACCCCACATGCCGGACAGCTTCGGCTTCAGCATCGAGGACTATCCCTTCGAGCCGATGTCGTGGCAGTGGGTTACCGAGCAGCTCACAGCGGCCCGCAACTACTGGGTCGCCTCGACCCGGCCCTCGGGCCGACCCCACTCGGTTCCCGTCTGGGGCGTCTGGGTCGATGACGCCTTCCACTTCGCCACCGATCCACGCGGAGTCACGGCTCAGAATCTGATCAAGAATCCCGAGTCGGTCGTCAATCTTGAGTCCGGCGACGAAGTGGTCATCCTCGAAGGCAGATTCGAGCTGCACGACTCGACCCCCAGCATCCAGGCGGCATTCAACTCCAAGTACGACATGCCCTGGGGGGCGGAGGAGACCATCCCGGTCTTCACGCTCACGGTCAAGAAGGCGCTCGCCTGGACCGAGGCTAACTTCCCCAGCAACGCTACCCGCTGGCGGTTCTGACTCGCTCAGGCGCCCGTGAACTCCGCCGTGCGCCGCTCATTGAACGCCGCGACACCTTCTTGTATGTCGTCGGTGTAGGCCAGACGCTCGAAGTAGAGCTGCTCGATCCGCAGCCCCTCGTCCAGCGAGGTCTGCATACCCCTCACCGCCGCCGACTTGCAGGCCCGCACAGCCAACGGGCCGTTGCGATTGATCCGCTCGGCCATCGCCCGCGCCGAGTCCATCAACTCGTCCGCCTCAACAACCCGATGCACCAGGCCAATCTCCAGCGCCCGCTCGGCCGTCAGCGGGTCGCCGGTCAGGATGATTTCCATCGCCCGACTTTCGCCCAGCAGTCTCGGCAGCCGCTGCGTCCCGCCCCAACCGGGAAGAAGGCCAAGCCCGACCTCGGGCTGTCCCATCTGAGCCCTGCTCGCCGCGATCCTGATGTCACAGGCCAGCGCGACCTCGAGTCCGCCGCCGAAGGCGTAGCCGTTGATCGCCGCGATCAGCGGCTTGGCGATGTACATCCCCCGCATGATCGAGGGCGGCAGCTCGAAGCGCTCCTTCGACGGCTCGTCCATCAGCGCCGGGATCATGTCGCGCAGGTCCGCCCCGGCCGAGAACGCCCGCTCGCCCGCGCCCGTGATGATCGCCGCCCAGGCCTCGTTGTCGTCCTTGAATCGCGCGCAGGCATCGGCGAACGCCGCGTACTGTTCGCGGTCGAACGCGTTCAGCGCTTCCGGGCGGTCGAGTGTGATCGTGGCGATGCGTTCGGAGACTTCGTAGCTGACGGACATGGGCACTCCTGATCTGCATTCCTGTATCTGCTGCAGGCAGCCTAAACGCGGACCGCCGGAACGGTCGCCGTTAGGCTGATCGGGAGCAACCACGACGACTTCGCGAGGGACGACACATGAGCCGACGCATTGGTATGGGATTCGACTGGCAGGGATCGATGGACCGCGAGACCGCGCTCAAGCGCGCGCAGGTCGCCGACGAGGTCGGCATCGACTCACTCTGGGTCGCCGAGGCCTGGGGCCAGGACGCCTTCACCACCCTGGTCCAGCTCGCCGAACGGACCAGCAACGTCCAAGTCGCGACCGGCATCGTCAACATCTACTCGCGCACGCCGGCCGCCCTGGCCCAGCACTTTGCCACCATCGACGAGCTGTCCGAGGGCCGCGTGATCGTCGGCCTGGGCAACTCCGGACCGCAGGTCATCGAGCATTTCCACGGCGTCCCCTTCCAGCCCGCCTTCAAGCGGATGCGCGAGACCGTCGAGATCATGAAGATCCTCTTCTCCGGCGAGCGGCTCAACTACGACGGCGACATCTTCAAGCTGCAACGCGGCTTCACACTGCGCTTCGACACCTACCGCAAGCAACTGCCGATCTACCTGGCCACGCTCAACCCCAAGTCGGTCAAGATGACCGCCGAGATCTCCGACGGCTGGCTGCCGATCATGATCCCCATGGACCGGCTGAAGGAAGAAATCGATTTGGTCAACGACTGGGTTCGCGAGGCCGGCAAGAGCCCCGCCGACTTCACCATCCGCGCGCCCGGCGGCGTCACCGTCGCCAACTCGCCCGAGGACCAGGCCCGCGCCCGCGCCGGACAGGCCGGCACGCTGGCGTTCTACTGCGCTCGCATGGGCGAGTTCTACTACCGCCAGCTCTCGCGCCAGGGCTACGAGGACGAGGCCAACGCCGCCCGTCTGGCCTGGAAAGAGGGCGGCGGCGGCGCGGCGGCCGACTCGATTCCCGGCGAGATGCTCGAGCAGTTCGGCTTCGTCGGCACGACCGAGGAATGCGTCGAGCGCCTCGAACAGGAACAGGCCGCCGGCGCTCTCCTCCACTCCGTCAACGTGATGGAACCCAACCCCAACGAGTTCGCCAAAATCCTCGACGCCCTCAAAGGCTAGCCGGACTCACGCCGCCCACTCGATCCACCAGCCGTGCGGCGACGACTTCGCCAGCACCTGACGCTCGGCGGCGCCATTGGCGAAGCGGGTGATCGACAGGCTCGGCATCTGGACCTCCTCGACATCCTCCATGCGCAGCTCGAGCGTGACCAGCCAGACCGGCCGATCTCGACTGGTCTGGGCGAGCGTCCGGAAGATCCGTTCCCGCCCTTCAGCAGGAATCTGATACAGCGCGACCGTCGCGTAGACCGTCAAGGCCGCTTCGGGCGGCGCATCGGCGATCACCTCGGGTAGCAACTCGACGGCGTCGCCGCCGCGTAAGTCAACCGGCGAGCGCCGCAGTTCGGCGGCGGCGTCAATCAGTCGTTGATGACGTTCGACGTGCTCAGGCCAGATCAATGCCCGCAGCCAGAGCAACTCGTCCTCGTTGCGCAGGTCGATCGGGTTGACGTCGATCCCGCCGCGGAACTCGATGGCCAGCTCGTCTGACAGCTCCGGCATCGCGCCTCGCCCCAGCAACTCGGCCTCGAGCGCCACGGTCGCCTCGGGACGTCCCCAGACCGTCTCCTCGCGACCCCCGCGCAGGTAGCGGTAGCGGTAGCGATCGACGTTGAGGTTCAGTCCCGCGCTCGCTCCGACATCGATCAGCGCCAATGGCCGCTCCGACTCCCGCTGCACGATCGAGAACGCTGGCAGCAGGCAGGTGCAGCGGCGCACGACATTGGTCTGCGTGCGATGCGCGCGGACTAGCTCCACGATCTCGTCGGCATGAGAGAGGCAAAAGTCGCGGAACGCGGGAAAAGCCGGCTCCATCGGACGGTCCTCGCCCGAGACGATCGGATAGTGCGCCGCCAGCGGATGTTCCCGGTAGCGGCCGCCGCTCAGCAGCAGGTACTGCACGGAGGCAAAGAGCATGTTCGGAGCAGGCTGACGCCGGCGCTTCTGCGCGGCAATCTCCAACAGCTCGCGATCAAGCGAGATGCCGTAGGAGAGCTCCGCGTACAGCGGCGACGCCAAATCGGGCGCCTCGACTCGGGCAAAGCGATGAAACACATCGCGGTAACGCGCCGCCGTCGGCGCGTCGAGCAGGTTCCGCGATGACATCTCCCGGCCTCAGGCGTTCAGGAACTCGCCGATTTTGCCGAGCAGCGCTTCCGGCTCCTCGACCTGCGGCATATGCCCGGAGGCCGAGAACATCGCGACTTCCGAATTGGCGATCGCGTTGTTGAAATCGTCCGCGTACTGCGGCGGAATCAGGCCGTCGGAGGCGCCCCAGCAGATCAACGTCGGCGAGCTGACCCGGTGAATCCGCTCCGAGAGCCGCTTGTCGGGAATCGGCCACATGAAGCGCGCCGCCGTCTGCATCATCTTGGCCCGCTCGACCGTCACCGTGCGCAACTCGTCCGGGTCCTCCGGCGGCGGCGCGGTCATCATCTGCGCGCCCGGGTGGTTGGTGTCGTGGAACAGCGCCGGGACGAGTTCGTTCGGCATCATCGCAAAGAAGTCGGCGACCGGGTAGTCGTCGTTCCACAGACCGGCCGGCGCGATCAGCACCAGCTTGGACACGCGGCCCGGCTGCATCGCCGCGACCTCGGCCGCAAACCAGCCGCCCATCGAGTGGCCGACCACGACCACCTCGTCAACGCCCAGCGCGTCGAGGAAGTCCCAGTAGAAGTAGAACACGTCGTGGTGGTCCATCAGCCACTCGACGCCGGTCGAGTTGGCCGTGCCCGGCAGCTTCGGCGCGATCACTCGGTGGTGCTGCGAGAGCTGCTCCAGGAACGGGTCCCAGATCAGTCCGCCGGCGCCGTGGATAAAGAGCAGGTCGGGTCCCGATCCGGCTTCCATGTAGCCGACGTTGAATCGTCCATTGACGAGCGAGATGGTCTTGTCTTCCATCTGGATACCTCCAGGAACGCGCACGCATCAGGCAGCCCGCCAATCCCGCGGGCGCACGTACAGAGGCTATGAGTCACCCGCGATCAGTGTCAATCGATGCGTACCGACCCCGGCGCATCGCGTCTCCGTCTGCGCCACACGATCGCGCCCAGGACCAGCAATCCACCGAAGACCAGCGTGCCGATGATCGCGCCGGTGCTCGTCTCAAACTCCTCGATCACCAGCAACAGCCACGACAGGTACACGCCCAACAGACCGAACACCAGCGCCCCTCGATGCTCGCGCCAGACCCCGTACGCCGCGACCATCAACGACCAGACCAGACCGACGACGGCCAGTTCAACACTGTCGACAGCCAGAATTGCCGCCGCGACCACTCCGCCGAGAAGCAGCGCCCCTTCCCAGATCGGCGTCAGCCAGTGCTCGGCGAGCGACCCAATCCACCGGCGTGACGCCAGCCCCACCACAGCCAGCTCCATCGTCGTGAACATCACCACCAGGGCCAGCGCAATCCGACGTTCATCGTCAAGGTCGCAGAGGCCGCCGCCCAGCGCTCCGAGCAGCAACAGCGCAGACGCCGGCAGCAGTTCCACCCGTTGACGACGCAGCGCCCAGGCCGTCACCAGCCATCCGCCCAGCAAGGAGAGCCAGTCCATCAAGGGATCGCCTGAAGCCCCCGCCAGACCGAGAATCCCGATCGCCATCCCCAGCGATGCGCCCAGCCTCGTCCAGATGGCCAGTGGCGCGCCTCCCCACTGCCGAGCCCGCTCTAGCAACAACAGCAGCGCCACGCCAATCACGACGATCAGGCCAAGCGTGGTCCACTGCGACCAGAGCGCGAACGTACGCAGGTCCAGATCTCGGTAGATGCCGGTATCCAGCGCGCCGCCTTCGACTGCAACCGCCAGGGGCAGCGTGACCAACGCCAGTGCCGACAGGAACGCGGCCATCGGTGAACGCACCACACGCATCATCAGGCCGCCGGTCAACAGCACGCTCACGCAGACGATGGCCCAGCCCGCCGCCTCCGATCCCTCTTCGAACGACTCATCCAGCAACCAGGCCACGCCGATAGCCAGCAGGATCACGCCCGCCCCCGCCATCCCGTCGGACATCGCCTGCATGCCCAACGGCACTGAAACGCGGGCCAGCAACAGCGCCGCAGCACCCCCGACAAACAACAGCACGCCCTGGTTGTCCAGGGCAAGGAAGGTGAGCATCAGGACCCCGGCAAGCAGGATCGAGACGCCCAGGTACGACAACGCGCTCTCCATCCGACCGCTCAGCCGGCGCGTCGACCGCTCAGCCTCCCACGAGCGGATCGATGCGGCCGTGTCTTCGTCGAGCAATCCCGCTTCGCGCCATCGATCGAGCACTGAACGCCAGTCGTCGCGCTCTTGCATCCCGGCCATCGACCGCCCCGCTTCCCCTGATCCCGATTCAATCCGCGTCCAGCCTAGAGTGATTCCATGCCCGCCCGTGAGATTCCAGCCTCCATCGTCCGCGCCTACGACATGCGCGGCACCACCCCCGATCAGATCGATGCCCGCGTCGCCTCGCGAGTCGGCAACGCCTTCGCCCAGTGGCTCCTCGATCGCGGCGCGACCTCGATGGTCGTCGGACACGACACCCGCGCCAGCTCGCCCGACCTCTACGAAGCGGCCGTCGACGGCGCGCTGGCGGCCGGCATCGATGTCCACGCTGCCGGTCTCGCGCCCACGCCCGTGATCGGCTGGTCCGTCGACCGCGAAGCTCTGGGCGGCGGCCTGATCGTCACCGCCAGTCACAATCCGCCCGAGTTCAACGGCTTCAAGCTGCTCGCCGAGCAGGCCCAACCGCTCCTGCCCGAAGAGATCCTGCACGTCGCGAGCCATCCGTTCAGAACTGGGCCCGCGCCGGGCGCGCGGCACGCGTTCGATGCCGCGGGACCCTATCTCGTGCTGCTGCGGCGCCGCTTCGGCAACACCGCCCACCCGGGCATGCGCGTCGCCATCGATGCCGGCAATGGGGCCGCCGCGGTCACCGCGCCCGCCGCACTGCTCGACGCCGGCGCCCGGCTGCATGCCCTGCGCACGACCTCGAGACCGACCCTCGAGATCGCCGCCGACCCGCAGAATCCGGAGACGATGCGCGAGCTGGCCCGCGTCGTGCGCGCCACCGGCGCGGAACTCGGGATCGCCTGGGACGGCGACGGCGACCGCATCGGCGTGCTCGACCACCTGGGCCGGCGTTACGAGGCCGACTGGCTCACCGCCGTCCTCGCTCGGCCGCTCCTGGCCCGCGCGCCCGGAGCAGAAGTCCTGCTCGACCTCAAGACCAGCACCAGCGCCATCGACGATCTGCGCCGCCGCGGCGGACGCCCCCTCAGCGCCCGGACCGGCTATTCCTTCTTCCGCCGCATGATGCGCGAGCAGCGAATCGCCTTCGGCGGCGAGACCAGCGGACACATCATGTTCGGACCGGAGTACCGAGCCGGCGAAGACGCGCCCTGGATCGACGACGGCGTCTACGCCGCCTGCGCGCTGCTCGCGCACCTGTCGGTCAGCGGCCGAACGCTGGCCGAGCAGATGTCGGAGATCGAACCGCGCCCGATCTCGCCCGAGCTGCGCCTGCCCTGCCCCGACGCCGGCAAGACACAGGTCGCGAGCGCGTTGGGCGACTGGTTCGCGGAGCGCTATCCAAAGTCCGAAATCGACCGCAGCGACGGCGCCCGCGTGCTGCTCGACGACGGTTGGCTCCACGCCCGCGCCTCGAACACCGCCCCGGCATTGAGCCTGCGCTTCGAGGCCCGCGACGAACCCGGCTACCGGCGCCTGGCGGAACAACTGCACGACGCGCTGCGCTCGCATCCGCAGGTCGAAGACACGGCTCAGTTGCAGCATCCGCCGACCGTCGGTCCGCAGACCCTCACCTGACGAACAGCCCGACACCGAGCCGCCGGGCCAGTTGCTCAACCTCACCCGACGGCGCGTCCTCCACAACTAACGTGGCCCGCACCGTTCCCGACTGGCCGTCTAGAGACTGTTCCGCCTCGAGCACGGCGCGCATCTTGACCAGCGCGAACAGCGCCTGCCGCAGCTCGTGCGGCTCCGCGCCTCGCGGGCGGACCTCGACGATCAAGGCGTCCGACTCACCGATGAACGCGGCGTCCGACTCGTCGCCCGACGGAAACCAGCGCTCGGTCGTGCCGGCAGACCCGGCGGGCGCGCCCAGGGCCTCCCCGTTGGCCGCCGCCCATTCCTTCAGCGCTCGATGGGCCGAACTCTCCGCCGTGCCCGAGCGCGTCTTGGTCGGCGGCAAACCGAAGGCGTAGAGGCCCGCCGTCACCCAGTCATACGTCTGCAGGGCCGCGAGCTGATCGGCCGTGGCACTGCCGGCGAGCAGCGCCCGCAGGTCGGGCGCGTCGGGATACATCTCCGACAGCCGTTGCTGCATCCCGTCCGCGACGCCATTCAGCTCCGACGTGTCCAACAATTCCAACCGCGCCAGCGCCGCGCCGGCGTCGGCCGCCTCGCCTTTGCGCGCGGACTTGGTCAGGAAGCGGTACAGGCTGCGTTGGCGGTCGATCTCGGTAGGCGGCATGGGCGTAGGGTAGGGAGCGATGATCGCCGCCGTGCCCCGCGAGATCTTCCACGCCTACGACATCCGCGGCCGCGCCGTCGGCGCCGCCGCGCCGCTCACGCCCGACCTCGCCTTGCGCGTCGGCTTGACCTTCGGCAAACAGGTCAGGACAGACGAACAGGCCGAGCAAGTCGTGGTCGGCGGCGACCTGCGCCGCTCCACGCCCGCCCTGCAACAGGCCGCCATCGCCGGACTGCTCGACGCCGGCCTCGACGTCGTCGACATCGGCCGCGCGCCGTCGCCGCTCGTCTACTGGACCACCGCGATGCTGACCCGGGAACAACCCACCGCCGGACTCGTCGTCACCGCCTCCCACAACCCACCCGACGACAACGGGATCAAGCTGCTCCACACCGACGCCATGCCGCTCACGCCGGACCAGATCCAGTCGGTCGCCGACCGCCTGGCCTCGGGAGTCGCTCCCGCCGTTCGTCAGGGCGAGCGCAGGCTCTGGAGCCCGCGACCGGACTACATCCGCAGCCTGGCCGAGTCGTTTCCGCTGCCGCGTCCGCTGCGGGTCGCCATCGATCCCGGCAATGGCGCGGCCACCGTGACTGCGGCGGCGGCGTTGCGGGCGATCGGCTGCGAGGTCCTCGCGATCAACGATGATCCGGAGGAGACCGAACCGGCCCATCCCGCCGATCCGCAGCACGCCGCGAACGTCGCGGAGCTGGCCTCGTTCGTCTCCGACTCCGGCAGCGAGCTGGGCTTCGCCTTCGATGGCGACGGCGATCGGCTCGGCCTCGTCGACGAGCTCGGACGCCGCGCCCCGCCCGACCGGGTGCTCGCCTTGCTCGCCCAGGACTGGCTCGCGTCGCATCCCGGGGCCGACATGCATGTCGACGTCAAGACCTCGCAGGCGGTCGTCGATCACATCGGCCGTCTGGGCGGCCGCGCCGTCTTCGGCCCCGTCGGACACTCGCTCGGCAAGTATGCCATGCGCGACGCGGGCATCGACTTCGGCGGCGAGGCCTCGACCCACTACTTCTACCGCGTCGACGACCCTCCACACATCACCGACGACGCGGTCCGCACGGCCTGCCGCCTGGCGCGGATCGCGTCCGGGTCGCCGTTCGCGCCGCTGCTCGACTCGATTCCCCGTTTCGTCACCTCGCCCGAGGTGAAGATCGACTGCCCCGACCCGGTCAAACACCGCACCGCGCGGGCCATCGCCGACGCCGCTCGCCGGCGCTGGCCGCTCAACGAGATCGACGGCGCACGGATCGACCTCTCGGCCGAGGCCGAGGGTGCCTGGTGCCTCGTCCGAGCCTCCAACACGACGCCGGTCCTGACCGTGGTGGTCGAAGCGGCGACCGACGACGGCTACGACACCGCGCGGCGGATCGCGGCCGATCTGCTCGCCGACCGGCAGCTCGATCCCGCGCCGCTGCTCAGTCAACCGCCGCTTGACTGAGGTCCGCGGCCGGCAGTTCGAACACGTCGGCCAATAGCTCGTAGGACCGGATCCGCGCCGCGAAGTCGTAGGTGATCGTCAGCACGATGAACTCGTCCACGTCGTAGGTCGCCGCGAGGGCTTCCAGCTTCTCGCGCACGCGCCTGGGCGAACCGTGGATGCTGCGGTTCTGCATGTAGCCGATGTAGTCCAGTTCGGGCTGCGAGTAAGGGAAGTTCAGCGCCTCCTCAACCGACGGGATGCCCCCGCGCGCGCCGCGATTGCCCTTGATCCGCCAGCACCAGCGGCTCCAGCAGAGTTGCTCCGCCTCTTCGTCGGTCTCGGCCACGGTCACGGAGACGCCCAGCGAGGCTCGCGGCTCCGAGCTGACCGGCGAGGGCTGAAACCGCTCGCGGTACTTGCGCACGACCTGCTCGCCGCCCTCGGGCGAGATGAAGTGGGCGAAACAGTGCGACCAGCCCAGCTCGGCGGCGACGTGACCGCCGTAGTGGGACGAGCCCAGCAGCCACAGCTCGGGCATCGGCGCGTCGGGCGGCGACGCGCGGACTTCGCGGTACTGGTGGTCGTGGGGCAGGTCGTCGGCCAGCCAGCCGTACAGGTCGAGCAACTGCTCCGGAAAGTGGTCGATGCCCAGCGCCCCGGGACCATGCACCAGGGCTCGAGCCGTGCGGCCGTCGGAGCCCGGCGCTCGCCCCACGCCGAGGTCGATCCGGCCCGGAAACTGGGTCGTGATCGTGCGGAAGTTCTCGGCCACCTTCAGCGAGCTGTAGTGCGGCAGCATGATCCCGCCCGAGCCGACCCGGATCTGCGAGGTGCGCCAGGCGACCTGCGGGATCAGCACCTCCGGCGAAGCGCAGGCCAGCGAGCCGGCGTTGTGATGCTCGGCCAGCCAGTAGCGCGAATAGCCGAGCCGGTCGGTGGTCTGGGCCAGTTCGAAGGTCTCCGAGATCGCCGTCGCCGCCGTGCCGCCGTCGCGGATCGGGATCTGATCGAGCACGCCGAGTCGGATGTCGGAGGACATGGCACGATCCTACAGCCGCGCCGATCCTCGCTTCCTAGTCGCGCGGCAACGTCGCCTTCGACACATCGCGACCGCCACACCGAACGTGTGTGCCAATACAATGAGTAATGTCCGCCAACCTGCGACGACTCAGGAACAAGTCATGAACCCGACAACCCGCCCAACATCACCCGACCTCCATAGCCCGTTCGCCGACATTCCTCACCCTCATCTGACCTTAATCAGACAAAATCTGACCGGATCTGACCAAATCTGACATCATGACGCCCGAATTCCCCGTCCACAGCACAAAATTTGCGCAATCCAACCAACACTCGCCGTGTTCTTGCCGCTTCGCGCTTTTCTCCGGCAGGCTGATCGGGTTGGCGAGCAGGTCTCCGCAATCCAGGCGCTGGCCTAAGCTGGAAGTTCACGCGTTGCGCGACAGGTCTGGAGACGATGATGTCTGAGCCGCTTGCACCGATCAGCAGCCGCGCCGCCGACGCCGCCCGCGATGCCTGGGGCAGCTTTCCGGCGCTGCACAACGCCAACTCGGCCAGCCGCGGACTGACCGCCGGCACCGCGACCGCCTGGGGGCTCTCGGATCGCGCGCCGCTCACCCAGCGCCCGCCGATCTCGCTCGGCGGCGGCATCCCCGATGCCGACACCCAGCCGCGCGCGGAGCTGCTCGCGGCGATGGAGCGGGTGCTCGCCGAGCCTGGCGACGCGCCGCTGGTCTACGGCGGGCCGCTGGGCTACGAACCCTTGCGCGACGAGGTCGCGCGCTTCTTCGCCCGCAACCATCCCGCCGCTCCGACCGCCGACTGGTACCTGCTGACCAACGGCGCCGCCGGCGCGATTGAATCGATCTGCGCCGCCTTCGTCAACCCCGGCGACATCATTATCTCGGAGATTCCGACCTTCACCGGCTCGCTGCGCACCATGCGCGGCAAGCAGGCGACCGTCGTCGGCGTCAGCATGGACGACGAAGGCATCCGCCTGGACGAGCTTGAAGCGACCATCGATCGCCTGGAAACCGAAGGCAAGACGGTCAAGCTGATCTACACCCAGCCGACCTTTCACAACCCCACCGGCCTGACCATGACCCTGCAGCGCCGCCTCGACCTGATCGAGCTCGCGGCCCGGCGCCAGGTGCTGCTGATGGAGGACCACGCCTACTCCGAGCTCTACTTCGACGCGCCGCCGCCGCCCACGCTCTCCGAACTGACCGACGGCTGGGGCGTGCTCACCGTCGGCACCTTCTCCAAGGTGATCGCGACCGGGCTCCGCGTCGGCTGGGTGCAGGCCCGGCCGGAGTGGATCCAGGCGATGGTCCCCTCCCGCTTCGACATGGGCAACAGCCCGCTCCTGCATCGGATGCTGCACGAGTACATCGTGCGCGGCAACTTCCACGAGCACGTGGACCAGATGCGCCGCCTCTACGCGCTCAAGATGCAAACCCTGACCGGGGCGCTGGAGCCGTTCGGCGAGCCCTACTTCGACGTGACCGAGCCGACCGGCGGCTTCTTCCTCTGGCTCAAGCTGCGCGACGGTCTGAACGGCGATCAGGTGCGCGACTGCGCCGCCGAGGACGGGCTGACCTTCGCCTCCGGCAACCGCTTCTATCCCGCCAACGAATCCGGAGACGACGGCGAGTCGCTGCGGCTCTCCTACTCATGGCCGCCCGTGGATGCGCTGGAGCAGGCCGCCGAGCGCCTCGGCCGCGCCTTCCATCGGGCCGCCAACGGCGGCTGAGCGGCCCGCCGCGGCCGGCGGTTAGTCCGACGCCGCCTCGGCCGGAGCCTGGAGGAAGTCGGGCACGTCCTGGCCGGCGTCGGTGAAGGCCTTGGCCAGGACGTCGTTGCGGCTGAATGAGACCGCCCCGCCGCCCGAGGCGACCCACTCCTGGGTGCCGCGCACGGACTCGAGCTGGCCCTGAAAGCGCGGCGCGACGTAGCGCGCGAACAGCTCGTAGGACTTGCGGATGCCCTCGCGGTTGGCCCACTCGTGGGCGAGCATCATCAAGCCGCCGAAGCCGCCCGAGTTCTCCTGCAGGATCTCGATCGCCTTGACCGCGTCGTCGGGGTCGCCGATGATCGCGCCGCCCGTCTCCACCGCGCCCTCGGGCGTCTCGGCCGTCCCGGGCAGGACCGCCTGCAGCGTGTCGCGGAAGTAGTCGATCTGCCACGCGCGCCAGCCCTCGCGGGCTTCGGCAAACGCCTGCTCACGGGTCTCGGCGATGTACATCGGGATGACGAGCCGCCACTTGTTGCGGTCCACGACCTGGCCCTCGCGCTCGGCGACCTCCTCGACCTCGGTCCACTGGCCCTCGAGGTTCGAGCGTCCGCCGGGCAGGTAGACGCCGATGCTGAGCATGCCCATCCCGTACTTGCCGGCCATCTGGCGTCCGGCCGGCGACACGGTCGAGGCGACCGCCATCTCGAAGTGCGGCTTGGTGTAGGGCGAGACCTGCAGCCGCGCGTCGGTCAGCTCGAACCAGTCCGTCTTCATGTTGACCGGACCGTCCTGCTTGAGCAGCGCCAGGATCGCGCGCAGCGACTCGTCCATGCGCTGCCGCTGGTAGAGCGGGTCGATGCCCATCATCCGCGCGTCCGACGAGAGCGCGCCGGGTCCGACGCCCATCATCGCCCGGCCGCGGGTCATGTGGTCGAGTTGGATCATGCGGTCGACGACCATCAGCGGGTGGTGATAGGGCAGCGAGATCACGCCGGTGCCGAGGCGGATATTGCTGGTTCGCTCGGCGGCCGCAGCGATGAACACCTCGGGCGACGCGATCAGCTCCCAGCCGGCCGAGTGATGCTCGCCGATCCAGGCCTCGTCGTAGCCGAGCTGATCGAGCCACTCGACCAGCTCCAGGTCACGGTGGATCGCCAGCGACGGGTTCTCGCCGACGCGGTGGAACGGCGCCATGAAGATGCCAAAGTCCATTCGTCCTGCACTTGCCACGATGTCCCCCCAGACTGCTTGGCCGGCGGCGTCGCCGATCGGCGTTACCTTAATCGCGAGTCTAACCACCAGCCCATTGGCCGGGCAGCCGACAGGGACCGCGATGACGAACTCCTTCTATCTGCAGAACCGAGCATCGAGGTTCGATCCCACGATCAACTGGCGCGATGTCTACGCCGAGCGTCTGGCGACTCCGGAGATGGCGGCCCAACTGTTCAACTCGGGCGACCACCTCTGGATCCCTCCGGGGCACGCGTCGCTGCCGATTCTGCAGGCGCTGGTCGCCCGCAGCGACGAGCTCGAGGGCGTCGAGGTGCGCGGCATCGTCGTGCCCGACGCGGGCTGGTTCACCGAGGAGATGATGTCGGCGTTCAAGGTCGCGCCGCAATTCGGCACGCTGTTCGATCGCGACGCGGTCAACGCCGGAATCGCCGACTACCACCCGTACTGGCTGGTCGGAATTCACAAGGCCTGGGACGCGGGGCGCCAGGACGAAGCCTGGCCGATCGACGTGCTGCAGATTCGCTGCACGCCGCCGAACGAGGCTGGGTTCGTCTCGCTGGGCAGCTCGGTCTGGGACGGCGTGACCTCGGCCAAGCGGGCCAAGACGGTGATCGCCGAGGTCAACGAGAACGTGGTCGAGACGTTCGGCGACTCCTGGCTGCATGTGTCGGAGATCGACTGTTTCGTGCCGGGCGACACACCGGTCATGGTCAACCTCGAACATCCCGAACCGAACCAGATCGATCTCGGCCTCGCTCACTACGTCTCGCAGCTCGTCCAGGACGGCGACACGATCCAGGTCGGCGTCGGCTCGCACTCGGGCGCGCTGGCGCGCCTGGGCGCGTTCGACGAGCGTGAGAATCTCTCCTACTTCGCCGAGCTGACGACCGAGGGGCTGGTCCCGCTGGTCGAGCGGGGGGTCATCACCGGCAAGTACTCGAAGACGCATCCGGACAAGTTCGTCGCCACCGTGATCGGCAACACCCCGGACGAGATTGCGACGGTCCACCGCAACCCGGCGTTCGAAACATACAGCATCGAGTACCTGCTGGACCCGCGTCAGATTGCGCGGAACGAGAACATCGTCGCAATCAATGGCGCATTGACGGCCGACCTGACAGGACAGCTCGGCGTGCACACGATTGGTCCGCGCGTCTACGCCGGCGTCGGCGGTCACCTGGCCTTTGCGCTGGGCGCGTACCTGGCGCCGAAGGGCCGCTCGGTCACGGTGCTGCCCTCGACCAGCCGAGACGGCACCATCTCCACGATCATGGCCCAGTTCGACCCCGGCCAAATCGTCACGGTCCCCCGAGACATCGCGGATACCGTCGTCACCGAGTACGGGATCGCCAGGTTGCTCGGCAAGACGGTGCGTGCAAGGGCGGAGGAACTAATCTCCGTCGCCCACCCCGACTTCCGGGCAGAGTTGCGTCGGCAAGCCCAGAAGCTGTTCTATCCGTAGTACTGTCGAACGTCGGATGAAGCTCTACACGATCGGATTCACGAAGAAGTCGGCGTGCACATTCTTTGACGAGCTGCTGGGCTCGACTGATGCGCGGCGGGTGGTGGATGTGCGGTTGCGGCCGTCTTCGCAGCTCTCGGGGTTTGCCAGGGCGTCGAAGTCGGGCGGGGACCTGGAGTTCCTGCTCGAGCGGCTGTGCGGAATGGACTACGTCCACGTCCCGGAGCTGGCGCCGTCGGTGGAGCTGTTCACGAGCTACCGCGGCGGCGAAATCGAGTGGGACGAGTACGCCGAGCGCTACACGGCATTGCTGGGCCAACGCGGGGTGGAGTTCCAACTCGATCCATCTGTGTTCGCGGACGGGGTGCTGCTGTGCAGCGAGGACACGCCGGAGCGGTGCCACCGGCGACTCGCCGCCGAGTATCTACGTCGGCACTGGGGCGAGGTTGAGATCGTCCACCTCTAGCAGTGCGCTAGGCGTGCTCGCGGATCCAGGCGCCGATCCGGTCGATGGCTTGTTGGCCCTCGGGCAGCATGGGGGCGAAGCCCTGCCAGACGTGGAACATGTCGTCCCAGATCTCCTCAACGACCTCGACGCCGGCGTCCCGGGCGCGGGCGGCGACCCGCTCGGTGTCGCGGCAGATCATCTCGACGGAGCCAGCCTGCAGGAGCAGCGGGCAGATACCGTCGTAATCGGCGAAGACCGGGGAGATCAGCGGATCACGGCGGTCGGCGTCACCTGCGTACATCGCGGCCCAGCCCTGTGAGGCCGTGATCGCAACGGTGTTGTCGGGGATGGTGGGATCCTCAAGTCCGAACGCCGCGAGTTCCTCGGGGCCGGCGGCGAGGTCGGCCCAGGGGGAGAGGCCGATGCCGCCGGTGGGCATGCGCACGCCGCGCTCGCGCGCGGCGAGCAGCGTGGCCAGCGTCAGGCCGCCGCCGGCGGAGTCGCCGCCGACAAAGACGGCGCTTGCCTCGCCCGGCTCGACCGGTCCGTTGGCCCAGATGTATTCGAGCCCGGTGACGGCGTCGTCAAGGGCGGCGGGGAAGGGATGTTCCGGGGCCAACCGGTAGTCCAGGTTGAGCGCCACGCAGCCGGAGGCCCGGCAGATATCGGCGACCAGGCGCCGGTGCGTCCCGATCGATCCGAGCACGTAGCCGCCGCCGTGCACGTAGAGCAGGCGGCGGTTGGGGTCGGACCCGGGCAACACCGTCCACTCACCCAGCACGCCGTTGATGTCAACCGCCGTGAGCGAGATGTCGTCCTGGAGCGGGAAGCTGAAGCCGGCCTCCATCGCTGCGCGTTGCTCGGCAATGCTGAGTTCGGCGCCAATCATGCCGGCGGCCTGGGCCTGCATGGCTTCCACAACCTGGGCGTACTGCTCCGATGGCATGGACTCCGCTCCTGACTTCCGAACCGGTGGATCCGGTCAGGCGTGCTGGTTGATGAACTCGCCGATCCGCTCGATGGCGGCCTGTCCCTCGGGGAGCATCGGGGCGAAGGCGTGCCAGACGTGGAACATCTCGTCCCAGACTTCCTCGACCACGTCAACGCCGGCAGCGCGGGCCTTTTCGGTGACTCGGGTCGTGTCCGAGAGCAGAACCTCGGCGTCGCCGACCTGGAGCAGCAGCGGCGGCAGACCGGCGTAGTCGGCGTAGAGCGGCGAGGCGAGGGGATCGGTTGCGTCGGTTGAGCCGAGGTAGGCGGTGGCCATGCCCTGGACCATCGATGCGTCGGTGATCAGCGGGTCGGCGTCGGCGCGGGTCTGGATCGACTCGCCGGTGATGGCGAGGTCGGTCCAGGCGGAGATGCCGATGGCCGCGTTGGGCTGGTCGACGCCGCGTTCGCGCGCGGCGAGCAGCGTGGCCAGGGTCAGGCCGCCGCCGGCGGAGTCTCCGGCGACGAAGACAGACTCGGCGGCGCCCGCGCCGTTGGGGCCGTTCCCCTGGATGAACTTCAGGCCTTCGATGGCGTCGTCGACGGCTGCGGGGTAGGGATTCTCGGGCGCGAGACGGTAGTCGAGGTTGAGCACGGCGCAGCCGGCGGCGCGGGCGATGTCTTCGCACAGCCGACGGTGGGTGACCGGCGAACCGATCACGTAGCCGCCGCCGTGGACATAGAGCAGGCGGCGATTGGGGTCGGACTCGGCGACGGTGACCCACTCGCCGGGCACGCCGTTGGCGTCGACCGGCGCGACGGTCGCGGCGTCGGTGGCGGGGAAGGAGCCCGCCTCCATGCCGGCGCGCATTTCCTCAAGGGTGGGATTGCCCTGGCCGAGCGGTCGTTCCGCCAGCAATCCGAGAACCTTCTGCAATTCTTGCGATGCCACTTGTCTGTTCCTTGCCGTGTGAGCGTTTCCTGTCGCGTTGCAGGTTAACGACTCCGGTGCGCGATACTGGGCACATTCCGATCTCCCCCGAGCTGTGTCGAGAGGAAGTCCGACATGCGTGTACTCGCTCCGCCCAACGCCGCCACGCTGGCCGGCAAGATTGAAGCCGTCAAACAATTGGAAGCCGACGGATTCGCCGGCGCATTCCTGCCGTCGATGGCGCACGACGCGATGACCGTGCTGGCCCTGGCGGCCGGCGAGACATCGGAGATCGAACTCGGCACCTACGTGATCCCGACCTACACGCGACATCCCGTGGCGATGGCGCAGCAGGCGCTGGCCGTCAATGCCGCGGCGGGCGGCCGATTCACGCTCGGCCTGGGGCTCTCGCATGAGGTGGTGATTGCGGATTCCTGGGGGCTCGACTTCAGCAACGTCGTGAGGCACATGCGCGAGTACCTGGAGATTCTCGTCCCGCTGATGCGCGGCGAGGTGGTGCATCACCAGGGCGAGGCATTCGAGGTCCACTCCCAGGTCGAACTGCCCGACTGCGAGGCGCCGCCGGTGATCGTCGCGGCGCTGGGACCGCAAATGCTGCGGGTCACCGGCCGGCTGGCCGACGGGACGGCGCTCTGGCTGGCGGGGCCGAAGTGGATCGAGGAAGTGGTGATCCCGGAGATGGGCGGCGCGGCTCGCGAGGCAGGCAGGCCCGAGCCCCGGGTGATCGCCGGAGTGCCGATCGCCGTGACCGCCGACCCGGACGGCACTCGCGAGCGGATCTCCAAGGCGTTCGCGATGTACAACACGCTGCCCTCGTATCAGCGCGTGATCCAGGGATCGGGCGCCGACGACCCGGCAGGGGTGTCGATCGTGGGCAGCGAGGAGGAGGTCGAGCGTGAGTTGCTGCGCTGGCGGGAGATCGGCGTGACCGACTTCTATGCGGCCTTCGAGGGCGTCGACGCCGACGAGCGGCAGCGGACGCGGGAGTTCATCGCGGCGCTGGCGCCGAGCCTCTAGCCTGCGCACGATTCGACAGACGCTATTGGAGTCCGACATGGCCGTGTTTCTTGAAGTTCGACACCGGATCACGCCGATCACCAACACCGCGTTCGACCTGTTCGTCGACTTCTACGCCGACACGGTCGCTCCGGCGATGGAGCGGCACGGGATTGACCTGGTCGGGGCGTGGAAGCTGACCGGCGGCGAGATGGGCTGGGACATGTCGCTGCAGCGCTACGAGAGCATGGCGCATGCGGAGGAGTGCCTGGCTTCGCTGGGTCAGGATCAGGCGCTGTGGTCGGCGGTCGAGAAGCTGCGCGGCGAGATCGAGATTGAAGAGATCACGAAGTTCACGCAGAGCGTGTCCTACGGGAGCGCCGAGCGGCTGGAGGCGGCGCTCGAGGCGTCGCCGGAGCAGCCGCGTCAGTACATGCTGGCGGTGCTGCAGACGGCGACGGGCGGTCTGCTGCCGGCGATTGAGGCGATCGGCGGGTTGGTCGAGACGATGGATTCGGCCGGCGCGCTGCAACTGGTGACGGCCTACGCGTCGCGGATCGGGCGCTCGGGCGAGCTGACCGACCTGTGGATCATGCCGCACGGTCCGGGCGGGATGATGGAGTATCGAGCGGGCGATCCGCTCAGGGAGATCATCGAGCCCTTGCGGGAGCATGCGCCGGAGGAGTCGATCACCTTCATGAATCCTCTGCCGTACTCGAAATTGCAGTAGGCGGAGGGCGCTCAACCTCTCCCCGGAGGGCCCTCACCCTAACCCTCTCCCTCGGGGAGAGGGAATTCAGGTGACCATGCGGCGGACGATTTCGTAGGTGAGTTCGACGCCCATGTTGAAGTTCTCGACGGTCATGTGCTCGTCGTTGCCGTGGAAGCCGGAGGCCTCCTCGGGGCTGAGCAGGACGGGGATGAAGCCGTAGGCGGGGATGCCCTGCTGGCGGAGGAAGCGGTTGTCGGTGCCGCCGACGCAAGTGGAGGGGACGACGGTGGCGTCCTCGACCGCTTCGGTGACGACGGCCTCGATCGTGTGATAGAGCTCGGTGTCCCAATCGACCTCGACCGGCTGATCCTGGTCCCAGCCCGAGAACTCGACCTCGATGCGGTCGTCGTCGATCACGTCGATCACCTGCTGGCGCCAGTCCTCGCGGTCCTGGCCGGGCAGCAAGCGGCAGTCGATGGTCGCCTCGGACCTGGCCGGGATGACGTTGGCCTTGATCCCGCTGTTGACCATGGTCACGTTGAGCGTGTTGATGAACATCGCGTGGATGTGGGGGTGTTCGGTGATCAGCGCGGCCAGCTCGTCCTCGCTGTCGAAGGCGGGGATGTGGCCCTCGTCGACGAGGCGGTCGAGCCAGATGCGGGTCGAGGGCGTGATCGTGACGGGGCGTTCCCAGGCGGCCAGTTTGGAGAGCGCGTTGACGAGGTGGACGGCGGAGTTGTCGTAGTGGGGTCGCGAGCCGTGTCCGGGCGTGCCGATCGAGGTGAGCTGCAGCCAGCAGATGTCTTTTTCGTTGGTGGCGACGGAGAAAATGTCGGCTTCCTTGCCCATGAGCTGGGTCGAGCCGCTGCCGCCCTCGGAGAGCTCGAACTCGACATCGACGAGGTCGGGGCGGTTCTTGCAGAGCCACTCCATGCCCCAGACCGAGCCGGCCTCTTCGTCGGGCACGCCGCAGAAGACGAGGTCGCGCTTGAGCGAGGCGCTGTGGCGCTGGAGCAGCAGCATGGTCATCAGGTGCATGATGCCGCAGCCCTTCATGTCGACGGCGCCGCGGCCGTAGATCTTGCCGTCCTCGATCAGGCCCTCGAAGGCGGGCTTGGTCCAGTAGGCCTCCTCGACCGGGACGACGTCGAGGTGGTTGCAGAGCATCATCGGACGCTTGGAGCCGTCGCCGCGCAGCCAGGCGAAGATGGCCTCGCGCTCGGGCTGGATCTCGACGTATTCGACCTCCATGCCGGCGTCGGAGAGGATCTTGCCCATCCAGCGAGCGGCCGGCTTCTCGTTGCCGGGCGGGTTGGTGGTGTTGATTTGCAGGTAGTTGACGAAGTAGTCGAGGGCTTCGTCGAAGACGGGCTGCCAGTTGATGTTGTTGGTCATGGCTCGGCGCTCCTCTTATGGGGGGATGGTAGCGGTGGTCGGGTGGTTGGCGAAGATTTTTCTCCTGAGCCGGCAACGACGAAAACCCAGTGTTTTGCGGGGTCTGAGTGGTTGGAAGTGGTTAGGTTTGGTTCGGTTTGGTTGACCCTGCGTGTTCGATTTTGTTCGATTGTGTTCGATTCTGTGCGGATTTGGACGGGATTTGTGCGGGTTATGACCGGTGTTGAACGACAGTGTGCGGTCATGGACGGACCGGATTGGGACATCGCAGGTCGCCGCAGATCGAGGGATCGAGGACGGTGGTTCACGGGGTTGTCCGTTCCGCATACTTCAACAGCACGGACATTCTAGCTCGAAAACGGATGTCTGCTGCCGGCATAGCGTAAGCTACGGAACATATGAGCAATGGCGTTGCCGCGGCATCCGTGCTTGAGGATTTTCACCCGCTGGTGCGGGACTGGTTTGTCGATCGCTTTGGCGCGCCGACGTATGCGCAGGAGGACGGCTGGCCGGCGATCCGGACCGGGGAAGACTGTCTGATTGCGGCGCCGACGGGGTCGGGCAAGACGCTGACGGCGTTCCTGGCCGGAATCGACGATCTGATCCGCGAGGGCGAAAGCAACGGCGGGGAACTGCCGGACGAGGTGCGGATCCTGTACGTGTCGCCGCTGAAGGCGTTGTCGAACGACATCCGGCGCAACCTGGAGGAGCCGCTGAGCGAGATCCGGCAACTGGCGGAGCAGCGCGGGGTTGAACTGCCGCGCATCCGCATGGGGCTGCGCACGGGCGACACGACGCAGGCCGAGCGACGGGCGATCGTCAAGCGGCCGCCGCAGATCCTGATCACGACGCCGGAGTCGCTGTACCTGATGCTGACGGCAAAGCAGTCGCGGGAGATCCTGCGCACGGTTCGCACGGCGATCCTGGACGAGATCCACGCGGTGGTGCGGGACAAGCGGGGATCGCACCTGTCCTTGACGCTGGCGCGGCTGGATCACGTGGCGGAACGGCGGCCGACGCGGATCGGGCTGTCGGCGACGCAGAAGCCGATGTCGGAGATTGCCGCCTTCCTGACGGGTCTGGACCTGGCCGGCAATCCGTTGCCCTGCCGGATTCTGGATCTGGGGCATCGGCGGGAACTGAAGCTGTGGATCGAGACGACGGACGCGCCGCTGCAGGCGCTGGCGACGCACGACCACTGGGGCGCGGTCTACGACCGGTTGGCGGAGCTGATCCTGCAGCACCGGACGACGTTGATCTTCGTCAACCGGCGCTCGCTGGCGGAGCGCGTGGCGCACGAGCTGGGCATCCGGGTGGGCAAGGAGCACGTGTCGGGGCACCACGGATCGCTGTCCAAGGAGCGCCGGCACGTGATGGAGCAGCGGCTCAAGTCGGGCGATCTCAAGGCGGTCGTGGCGACAGCGTCGCTGGAGCTGGGGATCGATATCGGCTCGGTCGACCTGGTCTGCCAGGTCGGGTCGCCGCGGCGGATCGCGACGTTCCTGCAGCGGGTTGGACGCTCGGGTCACGCGCTGGGGCTGGTGCCGCACGGGGCGCTGTTCCCGACGTCGCTGGACGAACTGGTGGAGTGCGCGGCGATGGTGCGGGCGGTCGAGGGCGGCGATCTGGATCGGGTCTGCCAGCCCAAGGCGCCGATCGAGATCCTGGCGCAACAGATCGTGGCGGAGGCGGCGTCGGAGGAGGAGTGGCGGGAAGACGAACTGTTCCGGCTGATGCGGCGGGCGGCTCCGTACGCCGGGCTGGAGCGGGCGGCGTTCGACGAGACGGTGGAGATGCTGGCCACGGGGATCGGCGAGGCGGGCGGACGATCGCAGCCGCTGGTCCACCGCGACCGGATCAACGGCGTGGTCAGACCGCGGCGGGCGGCGCGGATGACGGCGATCCTGAACGGCGGCACGATTCCCGAGACCGGCGATTACCGCGTGATCAAGGAACCCGAGGGTGCGTTCATCGGCACGGTCAACGAGGACTTTGCGATCGAGACGGCGGCGGGCGACATCTTCCTGCTGGGCAGCACGTCGTGGAAGATCCGGCGGGTGGAGAACAAGGGCATTGTGCGGGTCGAGGACGCGCACGGCGCGCCGCCGACGATCCCGTTCTGGCTGGGCGAGGCGCCCGGTCGCAGCATGGAGCTCTCGGCAGCGGTGGGCGAGCTGCGGCGCGACGTGGGCGCGATGGCGGACGACGTCGAGGGCGCGGCGCGCAGGCTGCAGCGCGAGTGTCACATGCAGGCGATCGCGGCCGAGCAGATCGTGGAGTACCTGTCGGAGTCGCAGGACTCGTTGCAGGTGATGCCCTCCGACACCGACGTGGTGTTCGAGCGGTTTTTCGACGAGGGCGGCGGGCAGCAACTGGTGGTGCATGCGCCGTTCGGGTCGGGGGTCAACCGGGCCTGGGGTCTGGCGCTGCGCAAGCGCTTCTGCGTGCGCTTCGACTTCGAGCTGCAGGCGGCGGCGAACGAGGAAGGCATCCTGCTCTCGTTGGGGCCGACGCAGTCGTTCCCGCTGGAGGAGGCGTTCGAGTACCTGAAGGCGGACAACGCGGAGCAGTCGCTGCGCCAGGCGGTGCTCTACGCGCCGTTCTGGAACACGCGCTGGCGCTGGGCGGCGACGCGGGCGCTGGCCGTGCCCCGGCGTCGGGCGGGCAAGGAGGTTCCGCCCTACCTGCAGCGGATGATTGCCGACGACCTGCTGGCCGCGGTGTTCCCGGCGCAGGTCGGTTGCCAGGAGAACCTGGCCGGACCGCTCGAGGTGCCCGATCATCCGTTGATCGCGCAGACGATGGACGATTGCCTGCACGAGGCGGTCGATACGGATGCATTGATCGGCGTGCTGGAACGGATCGAACGCGGCGAGATCCGGCTGCATGCGCGGGACACGGTGACGCCGTCGGCGATGGCGCAGAGCATCATCAACATCAATCCCTTCGGCTTCCTCGACGACGCGCCGCTGGAGGAGCGTCGGGCGCGGGCGGTGATGACGCGGCGGACGCTGCCCAACGAACAGCGCGACCTGGGCAAGCTGGATATCGATGCAATTGAGCGGGTGCAGGAGGAGGCGTTCCCGCCGATCCGCGACGCGGACGAGTTGCACGAGTTGCTGCACTCGGTCGTGGCCTGGCGCGAGGGCGCGCTGCCGAGGCTGGATGCGGCGATGCTGGCCGAGCTTCGCGAAAGCGGCCGCGCCGCGCGCGCGGAGGGTCCGGAGGGCGCGGTCTGGTTCGCGGCCGAGCACCTGGAGTCGATCCGCCAGTTGTTCCCCGATCACGCGGTCGAGCCGGGCTTCAGCGTGCCGGAGTCGGCGCTGGTCCTACCGGACGATCGGGAGGATGCGCGGCTGAGGCTGGTTCGGGGACACCTGGAGATTTCGGGTCCGATCACGCCGGAACAGCTCTCGCGGCGCTGCGGACTGCAGGCGCCGGACTGCGGCTACGGACTGGCACAGCTCGAGGCCTACGGCGAGGTGATGCGCGGGCAGTTCACGCCGACGCTGGCAGAGGACGACGCGGAGGAGTACTGCGACCGTCGGCTGCTGGCGCGGATTCACCGCTACACGATTGCGCGGCTGCGGGCGGAGATCGAGCCGGTCACGGTGCAGCACTACCTGCGCTTCCTGCTCCGCTGGCAGCACCTGACGCCGGACACGCGGCTTGCGGGCAAGGCCGGAGTGCGGGCCGTGATCGAGCAGTTGCAGGGCTTCGAGGCGCCGGCGGCGTCGTGGGAGCGCGACCTGATCGCGGCGCGGGTGTCGGATTACCGCGAGGCCTGGCTGGACGAGCTGTGCCTGGCCGGCGACATCGCCTGGGCGCGTCTGACGACGCGATCGGCGCGGCGGGCGCCGACCAAGACGACGCCGGTCGCGCTGGCGCTGCGTCGCGACTTCCGCTCGCTGCTGGCGGCGGTGCGCCGGCCGGCGCCGACTCCCGCCGCCCGCGGACGATCGGCACCGGAGCCGCAGCCGGATGTCGCCGAACAACTGCACGCCGACCGCGGCGCGGCGAGCCAGATTTTGCGGCTGCTGGAAGATCGTGGGGCGCTGTTCTTCGACGAACTGGTGGACGGGACGCGGCGGCTCGCGACCGATGTCGAGGGCGGGTTGCGCGAACTGGTCGCCTCGGGTCTGGCCCACGCGGACGGATTCCAGGGTCTGCGGCAACTGATCCGCCCGAACCGCAAGTCGAGGCGGCCGCGCTACGGCGGCGGCGGGGTGTTCATCGGCGAGGGACCGGCCGGGCGCTGGGCGGCGCTGCCGCCGTCAGTTGCGCCGACGGCGGATCCCGAGGAGGCGGACGAGCTGGCCGAGCGGATCGCGCGGATCCTGCTGCACCGCTACGGCGTCGTGTCGCGGGAGCTGGCGACTCGGGAGAGCCTGACGATCCAGTGGCGGGACGTGCTGCGGGCGCTGAGACGGCTGGAAGCGCGCGGTGAGATTCGCGGCGGGCGCTTCATTCAGGGTCTGCTCGGCGAGCAGTTTGCGTTGCCGGAGGCGATCGATCGGCTGCGGGCGGTGCGTCGGTCGGCGACGACGGGCGAAGAGGTCACGATCGCGGCCAGCGACCCATGCAACCTGGTCGGGATCCTGCTGCCGGGTCAGAAGGTGCCGTCGCGGCTGGGGTCGAAGCTGACGTTGGTCGATGGGGTGCCGTTGGAGTCGGGCGATTCGCAGGCGGTTGCCGCGGACTAGCTGTGCTGCCCGCTGTAGGGTGAAGCGCGGCTGATTGAGCGACGCGGCGTGCTGACAGGCGAGGGCATGCGCTCAATCGACCCGGTAGGGCCCAACGAACATTCGGAGTGGGTGCTCGTACAGGCACCGGCACTCATGCTCTTTGTGTTCATCTTCGCTGGCTTCGTTGTGCTGCTAGGCAACGGCAACATCCTAAGCTTGTACTTTGGTCAGTTCCCGGAAACAGGTTTTGGCCAGCGGATCGAGGTTGCTCCGCTGAAGGGCATTGAACTCGCACTGATGCCGTTGACGGCGTATGTCGTCGCACGCTGGGACGTTGGGCCTCACAGGATTCGCCAATGGGTGTGGGAGATGGATTGGGTCGCTCCGGTCGCACTGTTCGTGTCGATGCTCGCGGTGTTGGTGTACTTCCTGTTCTCACTAGTGGAGCCAATGGTCAGCCTCGGCCCGGACCAATTCAGCGTGCCGCGCTGGTTCGGCGCTCTCATGCTCGTCTTGTTCACGTGGCTCTGGCAACCGTTGTTCCCGAGGACGATTGCGAACATCGGCGCTATGGTGGTGGGCCCCACCGCGATCGCCGTGTTCGGCTACGCGTTTTTCGATTCGTACGCGCGGTACTTCTACTATGAAGCGTGTGACGGCTGTGAACTCCGGGGAGTTCTGCTCGCAATCCTAGTCATGCTGGTTGAGGCGCCGCTGTTGTTTATCTCATCGCCTCGCGCCCATGCAATCTGGACCGGCACCGTGATGACGTGTACTGCACTGTTTGGTTTTGCCTGGCTGTCAGCTTGGGTGTCAGCCTGAGCCACAAGTATCGGCGCGAGTGTCAATCATCCAACAGGCGCGGTGGGCGGAGGTGGGCGAGGGTGAGTTGGAGTTCGGGGCGGGAGAGCTTGTGGTCGAGGCGGTCGTGGATGTCGGAGACGGTGGCGTCGGGGTCGCGGGCGAGTTCTCGGCGGACGGCCTGGATTTGATCGGTTGAGGGGAGCGCCGGCGTGAGGCCGACGTCGAGTCCGTTGCGCAGGGCAGTGGTCAGATGTGAGGCGACGGTGGCGGGGGAGAGCATGCGGCGCTCGGCGATGGCGAGGAGCGTGTGGCCGTCCTGATAGAGGTCCAGCGTGATCTGCCAACTCTGTTGAGGTTCGGCGTCTTTCGCGGGTTCAGGGGTTGGCGGCTCCGGCGCCGGCTGGTCGATGCCGAGGATGGCCGAGAGTTCCTCGGCGTAGCGCTGGACGGCGAGCGGGCCGACGCCGTCGACGGCGGCCAGCGCCTCGATTGAGGCGGGCGTGTGCTCGGCAACTTCTCGCATGGCCGGGAAGCTGAACAGGTCGGAGGGATCGCACCGTTCGTGGTCGCTGGTCATCGTGCGCCAGGCGGCGAGCGCGTTGAATCGTTGTTGCCAGTCCTCGGGCGGGGCATCGAGCTGAAGCTGCGGCTCGCCTTCGAGGCTGGCAGCGGACTCCGGGGTTGGTGGCTGGGTGTGTTGGGCGACCACGTCGAGCAACTCCTGTCCGAAGCGGGCGGCTTTGCGGTGGCGGATGCCCTTGATCTCGATCAGTTCGGCGATCGTGCGCGGCCGGCGGCGGGCGATGTCGGCCAGTTCGCGGTTGCTGGCGACGATGTAGGCGCCGACGCCGTCGCGGCTGGCCAGCTCGGCGCGGCGCTCGCGCAGGGCCTCGAAGAGCCGGTCCTCCTCGGTCGTGAGCGGACTGGGTTCGTCGCGGCCGGGCGGATCGGGCGGGGCGTCGGGATCGACCGTGCGGGTCGAGTCCGCGGGTTGCTGGTCCTGTTCGCCGAGGCAGTTGTTGCAGTGGCCGCACTGGTCCGCTTGCGGCTGCTCGCCGAAGTACTTGAGGATCGTCGACCAGCGGCACTGCGGCTGCTCGCAGAAGTTCATCATCGTGCGCAGGCGGTTGATCCGGCGCTCGCGCTCGGTTTCGTCCTGGACGTCGTTGATGAAGAACATCCGCTGATGCCAGACGCCCTTGGTGTAGAAGAGCAGGCACTCGGAGGGCTCGCCGTCGCGTCCGGCGCGGCCGATCTCCTGGTAGTAGGCCTCGACGCTGGAGGGCATGTCGAGGTGGGCGACGAGCCGGATGTCGGGCTTGTCGATGCCCATGCCGAAGGCGATCGTGGCGCAGATCACGGGCGTCTCGCCGCCGAGGAAGCGGTTTTGGACCGCGTGACGCTCGGCGCCGTTCATGCCGGCGTGATAGCACTCGGCCCTGATCCCGCGTCCGCGCAGGTCGGCGGCCGTCTTCTCGGTGTTCTTGCGCGACAGGCAGTAGACGATGGCCGAGCCGGCGGAGAGCCGCTGCAGCCTCCCAACGAGCTGGTCCACGGCCTTGCGCTTGGGCACGATGCGCAGGGTAAGGTTGTCGCGCATGAAACTGGTCAGGAAGGTCTGCATGCGCGGGCGGTCGAGCTGGTCGACGATGTCGCGCTGGACTTGCGGCGTCGCGGTGGCGGTGCAGGCAACGGTCGGGACATCGACGAAGCGCTCGGTCAAGCGGCGCAGCACGCGGTAGTCGGGCCGGAACTCGTGGCCCCACTCGGAGATGCAGTGCGCCTCGTCGATCGCGATCAGGCTGGGATTGCAGCGCTCGAGCAGGGCGCGGAAGCGATCAGTGTTGACCCGCTCGGGCGCGACATAGAGGAGGCGCACGTCTCCATTGGCGACCAGCCGCTCAACCTGTGCCGTTTCCACCGGCGAGAGCGTGCTGTTCAGATAGTGCGCGCTTGCGCCCGCTCGCTGGAGCGCGCTGACCTGGTCGTGCATCAGCGCGATCAGAGGCGAGACGACCACGGTGAGGCCGTCGGAGAGCATCGCGGGAAGTTGGTAGCAGAGCGACTTGCCGCCACCGGTCGGCATCAGGACGAGGGCGTCGCCCCGGTTGAGGACATGCTCAATCGTCTCGCGCTGCTGGGGTCGAAAGGAGTCGTAGCCATAGTTCGACTGCAGGGCGTCCAACAGCTGGTCCGGATCGGTCACGGCAACCTATTCGTCTCGCTTCAGCGCGCGGCCAGAGAGCGGAGCGTAACAACAGTGTTCGGGCACGGCGAGTCTATGGTCGCTCGCCGGCGAGGTAGGCGGTGGCGTGGCTGAGGCCCTGGGCTCCGCCGGGATTGCGGGTCTGCTGGCCCCAGGTGGGACCGTCGATCCAGAAGCCCTCGGGAATGATGAAGCCGCGCATCATCAATAGCGGTTGATCGCCCACCTCCGCGATTCGGTGGCCGATCTGCAGCAGGGCCTGACCGAGAGCGGTCTGCTCGAAGATCCAGGTGTGCATGTCGTGCTGCGACGGCGGGCTGGTGCCGGGTCGCGAGGTGACCGCCTCCTGATAGAAGGCGCGCAGGTCCTCGACGGCGTAGCGCAGCAGCATCGGCATCCGGTGGATCCAGTTTGGTTCGGAGGCCGCCGCCGGGATGTCCGAGAATCCCTCGCCTTGGGCGCAGGCGACGACCAGGGAGACGACGGCATCGATCTGCTCGGGAGTCGCGCCGCTCATGCCGATCGTGGTCCGGCCACGGCGGCGGCGGGTCTCTTCGTACCAGGGGGTAAGCAGGTCGACTTCGCGCCGCAGCGCGGACTCCAGGTCGCTGACATCGGGCTCGGGCATCGCGATCGAGCAGGCCCAGACGCCCTCGCCGTTGCCGTCCGGCGCTTCGCGGGGGAAGTCGGCGATCGTCGGCTCGCTCGCCGTCTCCAAGAGCCGCAGGGCGCTGCGCAGGACATCGGTCTGGAATTCGGGATCATCGGCGACGCCGAGCGGGCGTCCGAGCGGGAACGGCACCCAGAGCGCGCGTGGCGGGTTGACGACTTCGGTGTGCTCGCGGATCAGGCTGATCCCGGTGGTCGCGATGCCCTCGGCTTCGAGCAGCCAGGAGAGGGTACCGACGGTACCCGTGCAGGCCGGTCAAACGGGAGTCAGCATCGCGCAGTCGACCCCGGAGTCGCGCATGCGCTGGGCGAGGTCGGCGGCCGCGTCCTTGAGCAGGTAGGGATTGGGGTTGGAGCCGAGCACGGAGTAATGCCACTCGGAGACCGCGCCGATTTCGCCGGCCCGGGCCAGCTCGCGCATCCGATCGAGCGGGAGGACGACGTTGACGTCGCGCTGGTAGTGGGTGCGGTCGAAGTTGACGCTGACCTGGGTCTGGACGAGGTCGGCGGGATTCACGTCGTTGGGGATCACGCGATAGCCCTGGTCGCCGAAGCGGAACGGCCGGTCGTCGCGGCGATGCAGGCCGGCGGAGGTGATCAGGGCGATCCTGGCCTCGGCCAGTGGCGGCGGCGTGACAAACGGCGTGTCGTCGAGCGGCATCTGCGCGAAGCGCTCGCCCATGTTGCGCATGTGATGCGCTTCTTCGGGGTGCAAGTCACTAAGGCGAACCATGCCGCGATCCTTCCCGTCTCAGCCAGAGGCTAGGGCGCTTCCTCGATGGTTGCCGAGAGCGACCCCTCGCAGTGGGGAATCCTCGGATCCGGGCCCCAACTGTGGATCTGATCCTGGTGCCTCTTGACCGTCTCGTAGTCGGCCGTCTCGACGATCCCGCGTCCGTGGCCGTCGATCATCGAGGCGATGGCGAACGCCTTCTCGCGCGAGTAACCGAAGACGCCGCCGAGCATCTCGATCACGTATTCGTAGGAGTGATCGTCCGAGTCATGCAGGAAGAGGTGGTAGCGCTTTTCCAGCTCGCTGGCGCGTTCGGCGTCGACGTCGTCCTCGACGACCACATCGGGTCGCGGGACCGAGGGTTGGGAGGTCATGCGACGGCCTCGCGCAGCGCGCGTAGTTCCGGCGCGTTGAGGTCGCCGCTGGCCCACAACTCGGCGGCGCGGCGGAAGGATTGCTTCGCGTCGGCCATATCACCCTTCGCCGATTGGGCCCGGCCCCAGCGGAAGAGGTCGCGGGCGGTCGCGCCGCGATCCAGGCGTTCGCGCAGCAGCTCGAGCGCCGCTTCGGTGCGGCCGGCGCGTAGGTTGGCCTCCACCAGGGTCTCCTCGAAGACGTCGCGTTGCGCGTTGGAACCGCCCAGGGTGACCAGCAGCTCGCGAACGTCCGACAAGCCATCGGCCGCCGCCTCGTAGTCGCCCTGCCCGAAGGCCGAGAGTGCTTCGACGACGGGCGCAACGACCGAGCCGGCGGTCGGATGCCCTCGGTCGGCCGCCTCGCGCAATCCATCGATCAGCGCGCCCAGCCCAATCTCGTCGCCGAGCGCCGCCAGCGCCATGGCGCGATGCACATCCACCCAGGCCGTGCCGGCTCGCGGGAAGGCCTGATCGGCGACCTCGGCAATCGCTCGCCAGCCGCGATCATCCGCGCGGTTCCCGGCGACGCTGTCGTGCAATCGACAGCGCCAGAGCAGGGACGCGCCATCGGCAACCGCGCCCAGTGCGTCGCCGTGTTCGTCGGCGCCGGGACGGATCGTGTCGTCGTGCAAGGCCAGCGCCTCCGAGCGCTTGCCGTTGGCGAGCAGGAACAGGGCCTGGTGCCAGGTCAGATGGCGATAGAACCCGGCCCGCTCGGGGAACTCCGTCAGCCATTCGCCCAGGAATCCAGCGCCGCCGTCGATGTCGTGCTCCTCGAAGAAGACATGCGACATCGCGTGCGCCGCCTGGCCGTTCTGCCGTCGCAAGTCGAGCGAGCGCTGGACCAGTTCTCGAGCTCGTTCGAGCTGATCCATCTCGTGATTGGCGAACGCGTGCCAGCTCAGGAACCACCAGTCGTCGCCGAAGGCGGGCGCGAGGCGGTCGAACTGCTCCAGCATCCGCTCGCGCTTCTCGACCCCGCCGCCGTAGAAGTTGCCGCCCAGCCACTGCAAGACGATCGGCGCGTCGCGCGGCGTGTCGTCGAGATGCGCGTCGATCAGCGCCGGCGCTTCCGACGCCTTGCCCCGGGCCGCCGCGCCGAGGATGGCGGCGTGCCGCTGCTCGCGCGGGCTCGCCTTTGCGGCCAGTTCGTGGGCCTGGTTGGCGAGTTCGGCCGCCAGCTTGCCGTTGCCTCGGAAGAGATGGAAGAGTCCGAGCTGCGAATGCGCCAGCGCGAAGTTCGGATCCAGCTCGATCGCCCGGCCCAGAGCCTCGTCCACACCGAGGCAGTACGAGAGCATCCGGTCGACGCCCAGGCGATAGGCTTCGGCCGCGTCCTCCGAGGTGGTCAGCGGCAGGCCCCAGGCATCGTTGGGCAAGATCATCGGGTACTCCTCGCGCGGTTGCGGTCAGGCTTCAGCGTAGTCAGGCTAGTCGTCGGCGGGCGTTGGTGTCGCCCGGGCCAGCGCCTAGGCTGACTGCATGACGACCACCGACGACTCGGGCCTGGTGAGCCATGCGCCGCACCTTGCCAAGCTGATTGAATCCTGCGGGAACGGCCCCGTCGATCCCGAACGCGCGCGCGGCGTCATGCTCGGACTGGCGGCGGGCAACCTGTTGGGACTGCCGGTCGAGGGCGTCGGCCGGGAGGCGATCGAGAGCCGCCATCCGCAGGGCATCCGCGAGATCGACCTGCGCGAGGCTCAGCGTCCGCTTGACGACGATCTCGCCCAGGCCGTCGACCTGGCGGAAGCGCTGGTCAGTGACGCAGATCCGGTTGCAGGATTCGCGGAGCGGCTGGTCAGGTGGCGCAGCGAGAACGGTCGCGGGATCGGGATCATGACCTCGACCGTGATCGATTATCTCGAAGTCGGACTGGGCGTCCCGGGGGCGGCGCGAGCGTTCTGGCAGGAGCGCGGCAGCCCGGAGACTCAGCCCAACGGCGCATTGATGCGCTGCGCGCCGGTGGCGCTCAGGTACGCGCGGCAGCCGGAGCAACTGATCGCGCAGACGGCCGCGACCTGCGCCGTCACGCACTACGCGCCCGGCGCTCAGTGGTCCTGCATCGTAATCAATGCCGCAATCGCGATGCTGCTGCGGGGGGCCGAGCCGAGCCGCGACGACCTCGTGCTCGCCGCCAGCCAGGACGGAGCGCCGGCCGAGATGATCGCCTGGTCGCTGGCAGTCCCCGAAGATATCGGCCGGCGGATCGATGAGGAGCGGGTCAGCGGTCACACGTATCTGTGCATGCAGGCCGCGCTCTGGTGTCTCGATACGGCCGACAGCCTGGAGGCGGCGCTGATCCGGATCGTCAGCGCCGGCGGCGACACCGACACCAACGGCGCCGTGGCCGGCGCGGTCCTGGGCGCGCTCTACGGGGCCTCGGCGATCCCTGAGCGCTGGCTGGAGTGTGTGCCGGAGCGGAAACGGATCGATGCCGCGACCCGGGCGTTGCTGAACGCCGGATAGCGATCAGACGCGGGCGGTGGCCGCGCCGTCGACGGCGATCGTCTCGCCGGTGATGAAACCGGAGTCGGCCGCCAGACCCACCACGGCGGCGGCGACATCCTCGGGCTTGACCAATGCCTTGGCCGGCAGCATGCGGGCGAGATTGCGGGCGGATTCGGGGTCGTCGCCGAAGCCGTGCTGGCCTTCGTAGATGCCGACCTGCAGCGCGTTGACCGTAATCCCCGCGCGGGCCCATTCCTGCGAGAGCGAGCGAGTGATGGCCAGCACTCCGGCGTGCGCAGCGGCATAGGCAGACGTATTGGCGACGCCTCGGGCGGCCAGCACGGAGACGACATTGATGATCCGACCGTAGCCGCTGACCCGCATCACTCGCGCGGCGGCGCTGGCGACCATTGCGGGAGCGAGCAGATTGGCGGCCAGAATCGCCTGCCAGTCGGCCGGGCTCAACTCGTCGATCGGCGCGGCGACCGGCAGGTCGGCCGCGTTGACCAGGATGTCCAGCCGGCCCAGCTCGGAAGCGGCGCGCGTGATCGCCGCGTCGACGCTGTTCTGGTCGGTCGCGTCGAGCGTGATCGCCGCGTTCTTGCGGCCCAGCGACCAGATCTCGTTGGCGACCGAGTTGACCCGGACCACTTCCTGCGGTCCGGCGCGGAGGCTGGCGACGGCGACATCGGCGCCTGCTTCGGCCAGCGCCACTGCCGAGACGCGGCCCAGCGGATCGCCGGCGCCGACGACCAGCGCGGCCCGATCCTTGAGCAGGAACGGATCCGCCGGTTCTTCGGGATTCGGAGTCGGGACGAAGTCGGACACAGCGGCTCCCTCAGGTCGGCTCGGTCAGGCGGACGCGCGGCGCCCAACCGGTGGGACCGATCGCTGCCAGACCGCCGCCGTCCTGGGCGATCGTCTCGCCGCTGATCCCGGCGCCGGCGTCGGACGAGAGGAAGACCGCGAGGGGTCCCATCTCCCAGGCCACACCGGCACGGCCGACGGGAATGTAGCGGCCGCCTCGCCAGCGCTCGAGCGCCTGCGGCGTGTGCGGGAAGATGCCCGGCGCGATGCAGTTGGTGCGCACACCGGCGGGTCCGTAGGTGACGGCCAAGGAGCGGGTCAGGTTGACCACGCCGGCCTTGGCCGAGACGTACATCCAGTTGTCGCGGCCGCCGCGCAGTCCGAATCCGCTGGCCACGTTGATGATCACGCCCGAGCCGCGCTCGACCATGTGGGGCAGGACCGTCCGCGCGCAGAGCATCTGCGAGGTCAGGTTCATGTCGATGCCCCAGCGCCACTGCTCGTCGGTGAGCTGTTCGAGCGGCGCTCCGTCGCCTTCGGCGCCGCCGCCGGCGTTGTTCATCAGGATGTCGACGCGGCCAAAACGGTCAATCGTCTCGGCCACCATCGCCTCGACGGCGGCGGGATCGGTCACGTCCGTGGCGATCGAGATCGCCTCGCCGCCACGCTCGGCGACCAGTTCGGCCGTCTCCTCGAGTTGCGACAGCGTGCGCGAAGCACCGGCGACCTTCGCGCCGGCGTCCGCGTAGGAGAGCGCCATGGCGCGACCCAGGCCGCGTCCCGCTCCGGTGAGCAGGACGACCTGACCGTCGAGCCGGAATCGATCGGGAGTAGCCATCGTTGCTAGGTTGCGGCGGCTTTACGCTGCTGGGCTGCGGAGGAGCCGCGACCGTCGCCGAAGCGGTTGTCGCGCCACTCGAGCGCGGCCTTGAGCCCTTTCTCGCGGGACATCTTGCCGAACTCCTGGACGGCAGGGGCGAGGTGCGCCCGGGCGTCGTTCTCGGAGGCGAGGCGCTGCAACGTGCGCGCGCCCATGATCTCGAGACCAAGGTTGACGATCCGCTTGTTGGCCGAGAGCAGCTCGTGGTCGATCATCGCCATCTTGTTGGCCAGCTCCTCGACTTCGTCGTCGAGCCGGTCGGCGGGGACGGCGTCGTAGACCAGTCCGCGCTGGGCCGCCTCGGCGCCGGAGATGCTGTCGCCGGTCAGCAGCATGCGCTTGGCGAACTGCGGACCGCCGTGATAGAGCCACATGTGGGCCGGCGGCGCGCCCATAGCGCGGACCGGCGGGAAGCCGATCACGGCGTCCTCGGCGGCGATGATGATGTCGGAGAGCAGCACCAGGTCGGTGCCGCCGGCGAGGCAGTAGCCGTGCACCTTGCCGATCACCGGCTTGTGCATGTCGAAGATCGCCATGCGCGCGCGCTGCGCCTTCTCCATACCCCAGGTGTCGTCGTCGAACGTGACGCGGCCGCGGTAGACCTTGTCGTAGGTCTCCTGCGAGTCGCGGGTCGAGCCGGTCAGGTCGTAGCCGGCCGAGAAGGCGCGACCGGCGCCGCTGAGGATCACGCAGTGGACGGCGGTGTCGTTGTCCGCCTCCCACATCGCCTGCGACAGCTCGTCCTGCAGCGCGATCGAGAGCGCGTTCAGCTTCTCCGGACGGTTCAGCGTGACGTACGCCTTGCGGTCCTCGACGCGGTAGAGGATGTTCTCAAAGTCGGTCATCTATCGGTCTCCCGTGAGTCGTTGGTCGGCGTGCTCAGTCTAGACGTTGCCACCTCCCCTGACTCGAGCGCGATGATCAGGTCGAGCAGTCCCTGCGGTTCCCAGGCTCGGTTGCGTCGGGATAGTCCGAATGGGACCAGGATGCCCGCGTCCTCCAGTTGGGCAAAAGCGGCGTTGACTGCAGGTTGGCTGCGACCTGTGGCATGTACGGCGTCGGACACGGTGATGGCGGGAAAGGCCGGCAGTTGACGAAGGATTTCCCAGGCGGCGGCGTCCGCGCGAGGGTTCGATGCCTGTTGCAGTCGAGTGCGCCAGTAGCCGAGCAGGTCGTGGATGATGTTGCTGTACTGGAGGGCGAGGTCAGAGGCCTGGGCGGTTGCCGCCGCAAATGTCGTGATCCACTCGGTCAGGCGGCCTTCGCGGTAACCAACCAGACCCTCGATGTAGGAGTCTCGCCGTTGCGATAACACCACGCTGATCGGCGGAACAAAGCGCGGCGCAAGCCCGCGTCGACGCAGAATGACCTGAACCAGGGCCCGTCCGGTCCGCCCATTGCCGTCGTCGAACGGATGGATGGTCTCGAACTGGGCATGGGCGATTGCCGCTTGGATCAGCGGTGAGACGAGGTCAGACTCGGTGAAATCGCAGAGATTGCGCAGGAGTGGAAGGACTTCGCCAGGCGGCGGTGGGACATAGGCGGCTCGACAGGGGTTGTAGTTGTTCCCGCCAATCCAGTTCTGGCTGTCGCGCAGCTGGCCGGCAAGCCGTGAGGTGGGAGAGCGGTTCATCAGGGCTGCGTGAACCTGGCACAGGTGATCCACGTCGAATCGCTCCGACCCCGCTGTGCGTTGGACGGCGTGTTCCATCGCTTCGATGTTGGCGATGATTTCCCGAGCTTGTTGTCCAATGCTTCGCTTGAGACGGACCTTGGCCTCGGCCATCGCCAGCGCACGCGCATCGGCCTGCATGCCTTCGACCTTGGAGGATGCGATTGACTCGGTACGCAGCAACAGCCGCGACAGCGAGACTAGAGCGGGATCCGCGGTTTGGTTCAGCGCCGAGACACGCTGTTCGACTTCCGAGAGAGTGGCGGCCAGCCTAGATGACAGCTCGTAGTCACCAAGACCGAGGTCGAGAAGATCGGGAACGAACGCGTCGTAGCTGCACGAGCGACGGAAGTGCGGCGGCGCGTAGACGGATGCGTCCCATCTCCATGTTCCTCGAACGAATCGTCCTCGCACAGTTGTTCCTTCTTCAGCCGGCGATGCTTAGATAAGGATAGCCCCTATCCTTATCTATCTGGTTCTGGCTTGATTCGGATCCGGGCAAGACGTCAGTCTGGAGATGGTTTCGGCGATCCCTCCGCTTAGATAAGGTTAGCGCCTATCCTTTGCTTACACGAAGCGGAAGACAAAGGATCCGAAGCACCCTACAGGTGCTTGAGCACGCCGCCGTCGACCTGGATGGTCTGACCGGTGATGTACCCGCTCGCCTCGGACGCGAGGTAGACGGCCAGCGGCGCCGCCTCCCAGGCCTCGCCGAAGCGGCGCATCGGGATGTAGCGCAGGAGCAGGTTCTCGTCGGCGCTCGACGGCCCGCGGCCGGGCGTGGAGTCGGTCCAGCCGAGCACAACCGCGTTGACCGTCGTCCCCGTCGGAGCCAGCTCCTGGCTCAGCGCGCGGACCAGGCCGATCACGCCCGACTGCGCGGCGCTGTAGATGCTGAGGTTGGTCAGACCGCGCACCGCCGAGGCGTCCAGCACGGCGATCAGCCGTCCCGGCCTGCCGCGGAACTCGCGGCCGGCGCTGCGGAAGGCGGCGTAGGTCCCGCCCAGGTTCGCCATCAGGACGCGCTGGATGTCGGCGTCGAGCGTCTTGCGGATCGGCGCGGCGTGATAGAGCTGCGGCACGACCACGGCGGCGTCGAGGCCGCCCAGCTCCTTGCTGATCTTGCGCGTGGCGACCTGGATGTTGGTTCCGTTGGACAGATCGACGGACTCGTTCGGCCCGCCGTCGGCCGCTTTCTTGAGCCGGAAGAGCGAAGTGCCGTCGGTGTTGGCGCTGGTTACGCCGACGGCGGCGCCGGCCTCACGCAGCCCCTGCACGATCGCCGTGGCGGCCGGCTTCTCCGCGCCGTAGACGATGATGCGGCGTCCGCTCAGGTCGAAGCCTCGCAGCGCGCCGTCGCCGACCTCGGGCGGTGGGAGCGGATTCTCCAGACTCACGAGGCCACGCCCCCGATTCCCGACTGCACGTCCCAGCCGGTCGGTGCGAGCCCGCCCGCCAGCCCGCCGCCGTCGATGATGAACGCCTCGCCGGTCATGTAGGCCGATGCGTCGGAGGCGAGATAGACCGCCAGCGGACCCAGCTCCCAGGCCTCGCCGACGCGGCGAATCGGAATCCGCGAACCCCGGTTGCGGGCCACTTCGATCTCTTCCTGATCTTCCAGGGTCTGCTGCAGGACGAAGCCGGGCACGATGCAGTTGGCGCGGATGTCGTCCCGCGCGAGTTGCACGGCCAGGGATTGGGTCATGTTGATCACCCCGGCCTTGGCCGCGCCGTCGACGAAGTAGACGGGGCCGCTGCCTCGCAGCGACGTGCCCGAGGAGACGGTGATGATGTTGCCCGGCTTGCCCTCCGCGAGGAAGTGCCGCACGGCGGCGCGGGCGCTGTAGAAGACGCTGGAGAAGTTGATGTCGACGGTTTCGCGCCAGTCGTCGTCGCTGATCTCGGTGACGTGCTTCATCGAGGCGGGACCGCTCGCGCCGGCGTTGGCGAGCATCACCTCGAAGCCGCCCCACTCGTCGATCGTCTGCTGGACCATCGCGTCGACCTGGGCCGAGACGCTCACGTCGGTCGGAATCACGAGGGCGCGGCGGCCTCTGGCTTCGATCTCTGCCGCCACGCTGGCGATCTGCGACTGCGTCCGCGCCGCGCAGACGATGTCGGCGCCGGCCTCGGCCAGGTGCAGCGCCATCTGCCGCCCGAGCCCACGGCCCGCGCCGGTGACGATCACCCGTTTGCCGTCCATCCGCAGCGATTCCAGCATGTCGGCAGTGTACGGCGTGCTTGCGCGTGCTCGGGGCCGGCGAGCGCTAACATGTTGCCCGAACACGTCCACACTCGATGCGGCGCTCGCCGCTTCGCGCAGAGTCCTGAACGGAGCTGAATATGGCAATCGGTTTGACGGTGGAATTCACGATCGGCGAGGGCCAGAACGACGCCTTCGAGGCCTTCATGGCGGGCGCCACGGCCAAGGTCAAGGCGGAAGACGCGGGTTGCAACAACTACGACCTGTTCCGCTCGGTCGAGGACGACACTCGCTATCTGCTCTTCGAGAACTGGGCGACCGAGGAGGACCTCACCGCCCACGGCACCTCCGAAGCGATGGCGGGCATGGCCGGCATTCGCGAGTTCACCACCGCGCGGCCGGTCCTGCACCGCTATGAGGTGCCCGACTAGCTCAGGATCAGTAGGCAACAGGCAGAGGACCCCCTCAGCCTTCGGCAGCTCCCCCTGGAAGGGGGAGCGGGATTTCTTGGAAAGGACCACCACATGCCTGAGCAGATGGGTTCCGAACTGCTCGCCCGACAGATGGTCAATGAAGGCGTCGAGGACCTCTTCTACATCATGGGCGGACCGATCATCGAAGCGGCCGGCTTTGCCGCCGAGCACGGCATTCGCACGATCGATTGCCGTCACGAACAGGGCGCCGCGATGGCGGCGCACGGATACGCCCGCGTCAAGCGCGTGCCCGGCGTCTGCATGGCCGCCTCCGGACCGGCGACGACCAACCTGCTGACCGGCGTCGCCAACGCTTATCTCGATGGCGTGCCGATGGTCGCCCTGGGCGGCGCGGCGGCGTTCTCGTCGTTCGAGCGCGACGACTTCCAGGAGTATGACCAGCTCGCGATGGCGGTGCCGGTCACGCGCTGGGCCAGCCGCGTCACGCACTCGGCGCGGATGCCGGAGTTTTTCAACCTCGCCTACCGAGAGTCGCAGGGACCGAAGCCCGGACCGACCTACCTCGACCTGCCCGGCGACACGCTCTACCAGCAGTCGGACGACGAGGCCGTCTGGTTCCCCGACGCGAGCGCCGCGCGCTCGCGCCCCGGCGCCGACCCGGACGAGGTCAAGCAGGCAATCGAATTGCTGTCCAATGCCCAGCGCCCCATCGTGCTGACCGGCACCGGCATCTTCTGGTCCGATGCCTCGGCCGAGCTGCAGGAATTCGTCGAAGCGACCGGCATTCCCTTCTACACGACGCCGCAGGGCCGCGGCGTGGTGCCCGAGGACCACGACCTGTGCTTCATCGCCGCCCGCTCGAAGGCCTTCCGCGAGGCCGATGTGGCGCTGGTCGTGGGCACGAGGCTCAACTTCGTCGTCGGCTCGGGCCTGCCGCCGCGCTGGGCGCCGGACCTCAAGGTGATCCACGTCGACACCGACCCGACCGAGATCGGCCACAACAAGGAAGCGGCGGTCGGCATGGTTGCCGACGCCAAGCGCGCGCTGGTCGCGCTGACGGCTGCAGCCAGGGAGGCCAACCTCTCGCCGCCGACCGACTGGGTGGCCGACCTGCGCGAGTCGGACGACAACCGACGCCAGCAATCGCTTGAGATTGCGCATTCGTCGACCGTGCCGATCCACCCGCTGCGCCTGGCCGACGAGGTCGTACAGCGCATGGACCGCGACGCGATCGTCTGCGTCGACGGCAACGCGACGCTCGCCTTTGCCCGGCAGTACATCCCCTCCTATGCCGAGGGCGGCCGGCTCAACCCCGGCCCCAACGGCTGCATGGGCGTGGGTCTGCCCTTCGTGCTCGGCGCCAAGGCGGCCGCGCCCGAGCGGCAGGTGATCGGCTTCGTCGGCGACGGCTCGTTCCTGATGAACGTCCAGGAGATCGACACGATGGTCCGGCACAACCTGCCGGGCGTGATCGTGATCTCCAACAACGCCGGCTGGACGGCGGGCTCGAACGACACGCCCGGCCGGCCGTTGGGTTACGGCCAGCGCTACGAGGACATCGCGGTCGCCCTGGGCGGTCACGGCGAGCACGTGACCGAGCCCGAGGAGATCGGCCCGGCGATCGAGCGCGCGATGGAATCCGGCCTGCCGGCCGTGGTCAACGTCGAGGTTGAGCAGCACGCAATGCCCGGCCAGGCCCGCTTCGGCGGATACTCGGCCACCCTCAGCCGATAGCTCGGCCGCTCACTCGGCCGGTCGATTGGCATAGGCTCAGGGGCGGGACACCGGTCCCGCCCCTGTCACGTTTCACGCAGCACTGGAGTCGAATCATGGCCTCCGTCCCCGCCGAACACGCCGACCTGGTCGGCGCCCCCAACTTTGCTCACCTCGTCACGGTCAACCGCGACGGCTCGCCCCAGTCCTCGCCGATCTGGATCCGGCCGGAGCGAATCTCGGCCGATGGCGCGGTCGAGTCGATCTTCTTCGTCACCGGACTGCGCTACCGCAAGTCGCTGAACATGCAGCGCGAGCCGCGCGTGGCGCTTTCGATCCACGGCGCCGAGGATCCGTATCGGATGCTCGAGATCGTCGGCACCGCATCGTTCGAACCGCGCTCATCTTGGGACGAGCTGGACGCGATCTCCAACCAGTACATGGGCCGCGACTACCCGTTCAAGGGCGACGACCCGGCCGGCTGGCACGTGACCGTCGAGATCGACCGCGTGACGTTGCCCAACGGCGGCGAGCAGCCGCCCTCGGTCGAGACGCCCGCCGCCGGCTCCGACCTGCTGATGCCGCCGCACTTCGCCCACGTCGCCACGGTCAGCTCGACCGGTCAGCCGCGCTCGTCGGTCGTCTGGCATCGCCGGCCCGAGGGCGGCGGCGAGCACGACATCGAGTTCTGGACTTCGGCCGAGACGCTCAAGACCCGGCACCTGCGCAACAACCCCGCAATCGCGGTCAGCATTCACGACGAGGCTGACCCCTACCGCTACACGGAACTGCGCGGACGCGCGGAGATCACGCCGATCGACGGGCGTCAGATGGCCAACGAGCTGACCCGGCTCTACTGGAAGCTGGACGAGTTCCCGATGGACGTGAGCGAGATGAACAGCGTCGCGATCCGCGTGGAGACCACGCACCGGGTCGGCTGAGGCTCACTCCATCGCGTCGATCGCAGCCTGCGCTTCCTCGCTGCTGACGACCGTTACCTCCTGGTGGAACCACCAGTTGCCGCCCTCGGGATCGACGGCGCGGTAGGTGCGGTCGCCGTAGAACTGGTCCTCGGGCTCCTGCAGGATCGTCGCGCCTTCGGCCGCGGCCTGGGCGTGATGCGCGTCGACGTCGTCGACGTAGACCATCACGCTCGCGTGCAGGTGCGGCAGACGGCCGGGACCGCCGAGTCCGCCCTCCGGATAGGCCGTGGCCAGCGTCACCTCTTCGCCGCCGTAAACCAGCGAGGCGTGGCCGATGCTGCCGTCGGGCATGTCGAGCCTGAAGCGCTCTTCGAATCCAAACGCGCGGCAGAGGAACTCGATGATTGCCGGCGCGTCGTCGTAGGACAGCGCCGGCACGATTCGCTGTCGTCGCCCGGCGCTCAGGTCAGGTTGGTCCGCCATTGTGTTACTCCCTTGAATCCATGTCGGCCATCGCTGCGGCCATTTCTTCCGGCGTCACGTCGCGGACGTGCTGGTGGAAGTCCCAGCCGACGCCCTCCGGATCGACCGCACGGTAGGTACGGTCGCCGTAGAACTGGTCGGCGGGCTCCTGGGTAATCTCGGCGCCGGCCTCGCGCGCCCGTTCGCAATGGGCGTCGAGGTCATCCACGTAGACGACCACCTGCGCGTGGACGCCGCCGAGCGCCTGCGGGCTGCTCAGGCCGATCTCGGGGAAGGCGCTGGCGAGCATCAGCGTCTCGCCGTTCATCTGCAGCTCGCAGTGTCCGACGCTCCCGTCGGGCATCTCCAGCAGCAGCCCCTGCTCGAAGCCGAAGGCGGTCTTGAGAAACTCGATCACGGCCGGCGCGTCGGCGTAGTTCAGGTAGGGCAGGATGCGTTGGCTGCCCTCCGGTGGGTTCTGGACCATGATCGCTTCCTCTCACTCATTCGCTTCTGCCTGGGCGCCGGCGTCGTCCTGCGGCTGCATGAAGGCCCAGCGATGACCTTCCGGGTCGGTGGCTTCATACAATCGAGCGCCCCAGGGCTGGTCGACTGGTCCATAGCGTATCGCCGCGCCCGCCGCCTCGGCCCGATGGAAGTGCGCATCGACATCATCGACATGGATCAGCACATGGCTGGGCAACTCGTCCAGCGCGTTCGCCGAGCAGTACCCGCCGCCCTCGAACAGCGAGGCCAGCATCACCTGCGCGCCGTCGAGCGACAGCGCCGCGTGGACCACCCGCCCGTCGGGAATCGTCTGCACGTCCACCCGCTCGAATCCGAACACGCGGCACAACCACTCGATTGCTGCATCGGCGTCCTCGTAGGCCAGGTAGGGGAAGACTCGCTGCGATTCCGCCATCGTCAGCCTTCGTCGCTTGCGATCTTCAGCATCTCGGCCGCCGACTCGTGATCCGGTACCTGCCTGAGCTGCTGCTGGAAGGTCCAACGATGACCCTCGAGGTCCTGGACCCAGTAGTTGCGCGCGCCCCAGAACTGGTCCGCCGGCTCGGCCAGGATCTCGGCGCCCTCGGCCTGCGCACGGGCGAAGTGCGCGTCGACATCGTCCACGTAGACCGTGATCTGTTGATGCAGCGCGGGCAATTCGCGGGGCGACTTCGTGCCCGCCTCGTCGAACGGCGAGGCGAGCATGATCTGCTCGCCGTTGAAGCTGAGCGCGGCATTGCCGATGCGGCCGTCGCCGACCTCCATCCTCCGAATCTCCTCGAACCCGAACACGCGGCAGAGCCATTCAATCGCCGCCGGCGCATCGGCATAGGTGAGCGCCGGCACGATGCGCTGATGACCCAACTCCCCGTAGTCCGCCATCGCGTGCCCCTCATCCTCGAGTCCTCGGATCGCGCGATCGCCGTCTACGGTAGCGCATATATGTTCGAATAGGCAAGCGGTCCGGGATATGCCCTCACCACCTGAGCAACTCTTTCCGGACTTCCTCCTGGGGCACCGACCGGATCCGCTCGAAGAAGCTCCACCAGTGGCCCTCCAGGTCCAGCGCGTGATACTCGCGCAGACCCCAGAACTGGTCGTCGAGCGGCAAGATGATCCCGGCTCCTTCGGACACCGCGCGTTCGTAGTGCGCGTCGACATTGTCGACCCGGACGTGAATCCGCGAGATCGAGTACGCGCCCGGCTTGGCGGCTCGGTTGACGTACCGCTCCAGCCTGGACGAGAGCATCACGACCTGGCCGTCCAGCGAAAGCGCGGCGTGGGCGACCCGGCCGTCGGGGATCGACAGGACCTCGTCGGGAGTGAACCCGAACGCGCGGCCGAGCCAGTCGATCGCCTCGGGCGCGTGCTTGTAGATCAGGTAGGGGAACACGCCCTGGCGGTCGACTTCCGTTTCGACGGCGGTCCGTTCCCGGCTCACGACTTGTGCATCGACCATGTCAATGTCCTCTCCATGGGTGCAACGTCGAGCAGGTGCTCTGAGATCGAATGTAGAGGGCTGTTCCCCCGGTCAATTCGTGAGTCGAATCACAAGTTCACAAGGTCTCAGACAGCATGTAACGCACTTGCCGCTTCGCGTCCGCCGCCGCACCGAAGTGATGAATCGAAGACATCGGCGCGCCGCCACCACCCACCTGCGATCACTCGGACTGCCCGCCGACGCCCAGGAACTCCAGAATGCCCGCGGCGACCGCCTGAGCGATCACCTCGCGAGCGGCGGGATCGCGCAGGATGCGGGCGTCGCGCTCGTGGGAGACGTACAACAGCTCCAGCAGCGTCGTCGGCATCAGGTTGCCGCGCACGATCTTGCCCGGCCCGATCTGCGTCTCGCGCTGGATCAGGTCGATCGGCGGCTCGCCGACCGTGATGTCGTTGCGCCAGAGCCAGTCGTTCTCGGCCGCGCCGTAGGGGTCCAGCGACAGGCCCAGCTCGGCCGGGTCGATGCCCCAGCGCCGCGCCGCATCGGCGTCGATCTGCAGGAACGGCGCCAGCACGTAGATCGGATCGCAGGCGCCGTTGACCACTTCCCAGCAGGACGCGTCATAGGTCAGGCTGGTCGTCCGGTATCCGTACTCGGCCAGCGCTTCCTCCACGCTCGCCAGGAGCGTCTCCGAGAGCCGCAGGTTGGCTCCGTCCCCGTTCCAGCGGGGCATGTACCACGCCTCGAGGCCGTTGATCGGGAAGAGGTAGTTGGCGTTCGAGTGAATCGAGACGAAGACGTCCGCCCTGGCCAGGTGCGCGAGTTCCGCCCGAGCCTGGTAATCGGGACGCCAGAAGGCGCGGTCCAGATTCAGATAGGGCCGGCCGCCGGACCGCCGCGTCTGCACGACCGTGACGCCGCGCGCTTCCAGGATCTCCTCGATCCGCAGGGCAAAGGCCAGGTTCGAGTCGGCCTCGCGCACACCGTGGTCCCAGGCGCCGGACTCCACGCCGTGTCCGGCGTCAAGCGCCACCACGATCGCGTCGTCGTCGAGGTCGGCCACCACGCCGGCGGCCCTGAGCTCGCGCTGCCAGCGCGGATCCTCGGAGCCGGTGCGTTCGCGCTGGAACCAGGGTTCCGGCAGCGCCGGCGGCGGGTGAGGCACGTGCAGGACCCTCGGCCGGGAGAGCGTCCACCGATCGTCCGAGTTCTTGAGGCTGGCCTGCCAGCGAATCTGCTCGTTTGCGGTGCGGCCCTGCCACGCCAGCACGAGCGTGTCGAACCCGCGAGCCGCCACGTGGGCGCTCGAGATCCAGCGGCCCTCGGCGAAGGACCAGACCGACATCCGCCGCCCGTCGTTGGATCGCAGCAGGTACTCCCACTCCTGCTCGTCGCCAACGCCGGGATCGGTGTCGATCCAGACCCGCAGCCCGCTGTTCGTCCGGATCGGTCCCCAGCTCCCCTGGAATCCGAACTCCGCACCGCCGCTTGTCGACCAGGCTGCGATCGATTCGATCTGCAACTCCGACGCGTCGTCGGCAGGAAGACGGACGACCGGCTCCGGCTCCGATCCCCAGCGCGTGACGCCGAAGGCGTAGCTGCCCTGCATCCAGGTCTCCCGGCCCCTGATCGCGAGCACCGCCAGACCGCTCTCCCCGACTTCGACCACGTCGCTGAACGCCTCTGCCTTGGTTCCCAGATCGCGTAACGACTCCGCTGCCGGCTCCCGAATCGCCGCCGAGATCGCCGACACCGATCCGGTTAGCGACCAGACCAGGTAACGATTGCCGGCCGCCATCGGGATCGCGAACCAGTCGACATCGCCCGGAGCGTCGATGGCCGACCGCTCGATCAGCGTGCCGTCGCCAGCGAACGAGGACAGCCGCGCCGTCGCCAGGTTGGCGCCGATCGCGTCTGCGTGCGGCTGGATCGTCAGCCGGTACCGGCCGACGGCGCCATTCAGCCCGACCACTCGAGCCCGCCAGGCCCCGCTCTCCGGGGCCGTCCAGATCAGCGGGACCCCCTCGCTGGTCCAGCGCGCCGCCAGTTGCGCCGGCTCACCGTCGTGGGCCGGCTTCCAGATCGTCAGCTCCGCCGCCGGCAGCGTCAGCCGCTGCAACGTCAGCGAGAAGGTCTGCTCGGCCAGCGCGAACAGCGGGTACCAGTCCGCGTCCTGCGCATCGCCGATCTCGCCCTCGCGCACCATCGCTGTGGACGACTGAGCCGATGCCCGCTCTTGCCCGCTGAACCAATCCGGCGCCGCTCCCAGCGCCGCCAGGCAGACCAGGCCGACCGCGCAGACCAGCGCGAGCCTGCCCAGCCGCGCTCTGGACGGCTGCGGCCGCTCAATCGCTCGCCTCGTGATCATGCTGCCGGACACGCGCTGATCCTAGCGCCGCGCGGCGATTTGCCGGCTCCAATGTCTATCCGGCTGTCTGGCGCAATCGACGGCTATCCGATAGCCTCAGTACCGCTGCGCAATCGCGCGTGCCCAACTCAGGCGTACACGCGGACCCGATCAACGGACCACGGGCCGCGACGGAGGATGACATGGACCTCGGACTGACTGAAGAGCAGGAACTGCTGAAGAACTTCGCCCGCGATTTCCTCACCAATGAGTGCACGGAAAAGCTCGTCCGCGACATGGAAGAGGACGAGCGCGGCTACACCGACGACCTCTGGAACGGCATGGCCAACCAGGGCTGGATGGGCCTGATCACCGCTGAAGAGCTCGGCGGCGCGGGCCTCAACTTCCTCGACCTGTGCGTGCTGCTGGAAGAGTTCGGCCGCGCATTGGTTCCGGGACCGTTCATCAACACCGTGCTCAGCTCCGGCCTCGTCGAGGCCGTCGGCAGCGACGCGCAGAAGCAGCAGTACTGCAGCGCCGTCGCCGCCGGTCAGCACGTGATGACGCTCGCCCTGACCGAACCCTCGGCCCGCTTCGACAGCGACGGCGTCGAGGCGACCTGCGCCCCCGACGGCGACGGCTATGTGCTCAACGGCACCAAGCTGTTCGTTCCCGACGCGCACGTCAGCGACACGATTGTCGTGGTCGCCCGCGCCGCCGGCTCCGAGGGCGACGAGGGCGTCTCGATGTTCCTCGTGCCCGGCAACGCCGAGGGCCTCTCGACCACCGTCCTGCAGACAATCGCCGCCGACAAGCAGTGCGAAGTCACCCTGAACAACGTCCGCGTCGGCGGCGACGCGCTGCTCGGCCCCGAGGGCGGCGCCTGGCCGATCATCGAGATCGCCAAGCGCTACTACACCGTCGCCTACTGCGCCTACATGGTCGGTCTGGCCCAGCGCGACTTCGAGATCTCGGTCGACTACGCCAAGGAGCGCATCCAGTTCGGTCGCCCGATCGGTTCCTTCCAGGCAATCCAGCACAAGGCCGCCGACATGATCACCGACGTCGACGGCTCGCGCTTCATCATGTACCGCGCCGCCTGGGCCGTGACCGAGGGCGAGGACGACGCCGACCTGCAGGTCGCCATGGCCAAGGCCTGGTGCTCCGACGCGACTCGCCGCGTGGTCGCCCACGGCCAGCAGATCCACGGCGGCATCGGCTTCACCAAGGAGTACATCATCCAGCTCTACTTCCGCCGCCAGAAGATGGCCGAGCTGATGTGGGGCGACGCCGACCACCACCGCGAGAAGGTCGCCGATCTGCTCGGCATCTAATCGCGCATCGTCCGAACCGACCAGAGGCGCTCTCCCGCGGGAGGGCGCCTCTGTCGTATGTGCGATGACAGTCGGCGGCGATGGCGCCGGCCGATGCTCGGAGACCGCTAGTCCGAGGCGTCCAGCCGCGACTTCTTGCGCAGGAACCACCAGCCGATCAGCAGCCCGGCCAGGCTCAGCCCGACCGCCACGAGGATCGCCGCGATCCAGGTCCAGAGCGGCGCGGCGTAGCGGCTGTGCGAGTCGGCCAGCGCCGGCGCGGTGACGGCCAGCCAGGCGGCCAGCGAGACGACCGCGGCCACCGGGCGGCCCATCCGATAGCCTCTGCTCATGGCACGCAGACGACGACGGCGGCACGCCGAGGCCCAGGAGCCCAACCAGCCAACCACTCGCTCCTCCATCGTGCGGCTCTCCTACCCCGATCAGGATACGTTGCGCCTGCGCACCTTCTGGTCGCCCTTGCCCAACTGGGCCTATGGCGCGATTCCCGGCGTGATCGCCGCCTTGATCGCGGTCGCCACGATCGGCGAAGGCGACACGCTGGGCACGGCGGTAATCGGTCTCGCCGCCGGCTACTTCGGCGGCGGGATTCTCTGGGCCGTCCTCGGCGTCGTCGGCGGCGACGTCCTCGAAGTCGACTTCAACCTCTCCGACGATATGGCCCGCGTGCGGCAATCGGTGCTCTGGGTGATCAACCGCAACTGGGACTTCGATCTCTACGACGTCGAGTCGATCACCATGACCGAGAAGCGCGCGCGTCCGCTGCTGCTCCAGTTCGGCGGGTCGCACAGCGCCCACGTCGCTTTCGCCGACGGCGGCCAGTTGCGCATCGGCCGCTTCCCCACCCACCAGGAAGCGCTCGACCTGGGCAAGGCGGTCTCCGAGTTCATCGGCGTAGACCTCGAACGGCCCGACGACCGCGGAGCCCGCAAGTGACCGCGATGCTGACGGATCCGCAGGAGATCCGGGGGGCATTCGCCGCTGAGATGGCCGACCGGCCCAAGAAGCTGCAACGACACGTCAAGCGCGTCGAACTCGGCGCCCGGCACCTCGCCGCCGTGCACGAACTCGACCGCGACGTCTGCGTCGCCGCCGCCGCCGGACACGACCTCTTCCGGCACTGCAGCGACGCCGAGCTGCTCGCCCTCTCCCGCCACTACCGCGTGCCCATCAGCCGCGACGAAGAGGACGCGCCGATCGTCCTGCACGGCCCCCTGGCCAGCGCCTACTCGCGAGAGGTGCTCGGCGTCGATCATGAGATCATCCTCGACGCCATCGCCTACCACACGACTGCGCATCCCGACTACACCCCCGAGTCCCTGGCCGTGTTCCTCGCCGACAAGATCGACCCCAGGAAGGTCCAGGCCGATCCCGGACTCGCGGCCGTCGCGGCCGCCGCCGAGCAGGATCTCTACGCCGCCGCCGCGCTCTTTCTCGAACGGCGCCTCTCGGCCCAGCTCAACAGCGGCCGTCCGTTGCATCCGCTGGCGGTCGCCAGCCGCAACGCCTTCCTGCGGCGCATGCCATGACCACCGCGGACGAGGACCCGGGCGCAACCAGCGACGGAGGCGCAGCCGTCGGACGCGTGATCGACGGGTCCGAGTCGGAACCCGATGTCCAGGATCGCGCCCTGCGCCCCTCGCGGCTCGAGGACTTCGTCGGCCAGGCGACCGTGCACGAGTCGATCCGCATCGCCGTCGACGCCGCCCGCCGGCGCGACGAGGCGCTCGACCACCTGCTCCTCTACGGACCTCCCGGACTGGGCAAGACCACCCTGGCGCGGATCGTCGCCCGCGAGCTCGGCGTCAACCTCAGGCCGACCAGCGGCCCCGCGATCCAGCGCGCCGGCGACATCGCCGCCATCCTCACCACCATGCAGACCCACGACGTGCTCTTCATCGACGAGATTCACCGCGTCCCGCGCTCGGCCGAGGAAGTGCTCTACTCGGCCATGGAGGACTTCCAGCTCTTCATGATGATCGGCAGCGGACCCGCCGCTCGCAGCGTCCAGCTCTCGGTAAAACCCTTCACCCTGATCGGCGCGACCACACGCTACGCGATGATCTCGCCGCCCTTGCGCGACCGCTTCGGCATGGTCCAGCGGCTCGACTTCTACAGCACGGCGGAACTCGAACAGGTCATCGTCCGCTCCGCCGAGGCGCTCGAGGTCGAGCTGCAGCCCGCCGGCGCGCGCACGCTGGCCGAGCGCGCCCGCGGCACGCCGAGGGTCGCCAACCGCCTGCTGCGCCGCGTGCGCGACTACGCCGAGGTCCGCGCCGACGGCGTCATCACCCGGCAGGTTGCCGATGAAGCGTTGCGCGGTCTGCGGGTGGACGAGCTCGGTCTCGACGAGCACGACCGCAATCTGCTGCGTTCGCTGATCGAGGGCTTCAACGGCGGCCCCGTCGGCCTCGACACGCTCGCCGCCTCGATCGCCGAGGACGCCGACACCGTCATGGACGTCTACGAGCCCTACCTGATCCAGCTCGGCTTCCTCGCCCGAACCCCTCGAGGCCGCGTCGCCATGCCCGCCGCCTGGACTCACCTCGGGCTCACGCAGAAGCACTCGCCCCCCGACCAGGGAGCCTTGTTCGGATCGACAGGGGATTAGGCTCGCTCAAAGCGATCGCCGCAATCAGTACAGTACGTGGCCTGTGATTGGTTTTCCCGACCGCAGTTGCTGCACCAGATAGGCTGGCCAGTCCTCAGCACCAGTGTGGATCCGCAGCCAGTACAGAATCTGGCAACTACATTCACCCGTCGTCCGCAGCGGGAGCAAGCAGTCTGGGGATAGTTCCGCCGCAGTCGAAACGGCGATACACGACGCGCCCAACCGAGCCGGTGCAACACCCACCAAAGCCCTACGGCGATGATCGGCAGCGCCGCCCACGGAGAAGTGGTGACTGCGACATTGAACAGGCCGTGTGAGACAGCGGCCAACCCTAGTCCAACTGGCAACCAAGCCACACTCGTAGCACGAGCCTGCACCTGTCGACCCAGAGCTTCACCCCAGAAACTCGCGAAGACCACATGCCCCAATGTGCTCAACGGTGCACGCGCGAGCATTACGAGTGGCCCAAACTCGATGATGTACAGCACATTCTCAAGCGAGGCAAAGCCCAAACTGGCCGCCGCTGCGAGAATCAGGCCATCCGAGGGTTCATCGAAGTACAAGCTGCGAAAGGCATAGAGCCGCACGGCCAGGAACTTACACGCCTCCTCAACCGGTCCCACGACCAACAGCATCACTGCCGCCACCGAGACAAGCTCAACTGTGTCGGGATCAAGCGAACTGGCGTCAAGCGCGACGAAGCTGATGAGGGCGGCTGGAATTGTCGAAACGATGCCCAACGCAAAGGTGATCAGGAGGACGCGGCGCGGAACGGGTCGAAATCCATCACGGCGACGAAAGAACCGCAACCAGAGAGCGCCGGGCGCGAACCCGATCGCGAAAGTCAGCAGCGCCTGCATTTGCAGTCAGTTATGCCGGTACACGACGACGGTGTCGCAGATCAGATCATGAAGTGCCCGTTTGTCGTCGCGGAATGCAGCAATGATGAAACCGCCCAGCAACAGCAAGGTCGACGGGATGTAGGCCAACCATCGACCGACAGCTCGCAATAGGCCAACCTTCGAACCATCCGGCCGCAAGACGTATGCATTGATCATGCGCTTGCCGATAGTGGTTGACCAGACAGAGACCCCAATCGCGTAGTACGCAAGGCCAACCAATGCGCCCCAACCCGTTGAAGCACTCGCAATCGCTTCGACTGGACCTCCACCGGAGACAGTAGCCTGGATGATGGCTGAAGTTACGCCGATGACTACGGCATCTACGATCCACGCAAACAGCCGTGCCCAGAACCCCACAGGTTTGAGGCCTGACGCGAACAACACTCCTTGATTGAACTGCGATCCCTGCGACTGAGTGTCGTTCAACGGGAGGCCGCAGGAGAAGCAGAACAGCGCTCCTGCCTCGTTGATCGAGCGGCAGCGCGGACAACTGGAGCGTGTTGGCCGTGTCTGTCCTTGTTGCTCGCGTCGCCCCGAACCACGTGGTCCTCCCCAGACCTGGCGATCTTGTTCGGTTCCTGAGGCACTGACGAGTCTGACTCCGCACTCTCGGCAGTATGCGCTACCTAGTGGGTTCGACGCCTGACAGGTTGGACAACGCTCCTGTAGACGACTTCCACAGCTATTGCAAAAGGCCGCATCTACGAGAACGGACGCTCCGCACTGCCGGCACGCGGTTTCAGGCGCTCCGCTTTGGACCACGTCGGCCTCCGCTAACGCTGATGCGACTCGAGTCGGTCTAATCCAACGTCAGCGACGGCTCGCTGGAATCCGACCGCGATCCCGTCCCGTTCGTCCCGTTGCGGCCGCTCGCGCTCGTCCGCTCCCGCATCCGGTCGAGCACCGCCAGCGCCGCCTCCTCGTCGAACTCCACCGACTCCTGCGCCGCATACATCATCCGGTAGAGCTTCGCGTAGTAGCCGTCGACCTGGAGCAGCTCCTCGTGCGTGCCCTGCTCCATGATCCGCCCGTACTCCAGCACGATGATCCGGTCGACCGAGCGAATCGTCGACAGCCGGTGCGCGATCACGAACGCCGTCCGGCCGCGCAGCACGCGCGCGATCGCCTGCTGGATCAGCGCCTCGGTCTGCGAGTCCACGTTCGCCGTCGCCTCGTCCAGGATCAGTATGCGCGGATCGCTCAGGATCGCCCGGGCGAAGGCGACCAGTTGTCGCTGCCCGATCGACAGGTTCTGCGCCCGCTCCGCCAGCGGCGTGTCGTAGCTCTGCGGCAGCCGCTCGATCCACTCGTCGGCGCCGACTACCCGCGCCGCGTCAATCGCCTGCTCGCGCGTCGCCCCGAGGTTGCCGTACATGATGTTGTCCAGCACCGTGCCCGAGAACAGGAACGGATCCTGCAGGACCACGCCGACGCGCTGCACCAGCGACGCCCGTGTGACCTCGCGCACGTCGTGCCCGTCGATCCGCACCGCGCCCTCGGTCACTTCGTAGTTGCGCGTGATCAGCGAGGTGATCGACGTCTTGCCCGCGCCGGTCTCCCCGACCAGCGCGACCGTCTCGCCCGGCTGCACTTCCAGATCGAGGTCGAACAGCACCCGCACGCCGTCCACATATTCCAGCGAGACGTTGTCGAAGTGCACATGCCCTGCGATGTCCGGCAGATCCTCCGCGTCCGGCGAGTCTTCGATCTCGGGCTCGGTGTCGAGCACTTCGAAGACCCGCTCCGCTCCGGCCATCGCGCGCTGGAACATCGTGTACTGCAAGACCAGGTCGCGGACCGGGTCGAAGAAGCGCTGGATGCCGATGGCAAAGGCGATGATCGCCGCTACACCGGCCGCCTCTTCCAGTCCGCCGCCACTCAGGCGCACCGCCGCGACCACGATGATCAGCGCCGTCGCCAGGGCGATCAGGATCTCCACCAGCGGCATGATCGCCGCCGAGAGCAGGCCCGCCCGGCGCGTCGCGCGCAGGTTCCAGTTGTTGATCCGGTCGAAGCGCTTGGCGTTCTCCGACTCGCGGTTCAGGCTCTGCACCACGCGGACGCCGTTCAGGTCTTCGTTCAAGGTCGAGTTCACCGCCGCAATCGCCACGCGCGTCTCGAGGAACGCCATCCGCGCGCGCTTGCTCCACCAGGCCATCGAGATGATCAGGATTGGCAGCACGGCAAACGAGACCAGAGCCAACTGCCAATCGATCGCGATCATGAAGCCCATGACGATCACGAGACCGAAGATGTCGCCAATCACGGTGAGCACACCCGAGGTCAACATTTCCTGCAACACCTGCACGTCGGAGGTGACGCGAGACATGATCGCCCCGACTTCGCCGCGGTCGTAGAAGCGATGCTCCAACTTCATCAGGTGATCGAAGACCTCCTGGCGCATCCGTCTCAGGATCGGATGGCCCACATTGGCCATCAACCATTGACGCAAGAACTCTGTCCCCCACGCAACCAGCACGATCACACCGAATGCGATAGCGATTCCGTCCAGGTTCGACAGAACGCCGTCTTCCAATGCACCCTTGAGCGCTTCATAGACGACGAAGAACTGAATGTTGTAGGAGACAGCAAAGAAGATATTGGCGAGAATTGCCGCGCCCAGGCGCTTCTTGTGCGGGCCGATGTAGCGGCCGAAGCGTCGCACGAGCCGCGGGTTGTAGAGCGAGCCGTATTCCTTGTCCCAGCCGTCGGCCATCGACGCCGACGACGCCCAGGAACTGCGCGGACCGTGTCCGCCGCCGCCCAGGTTGGAGGTCCAGCCTCCGGCCATGCCGCCGCCCATCATGCCCATCTAGCCGCTCCCGCCCGCTGCCGCGACCGCTTCGGCCGGCTCGGCCTCGTGAGCGCCGGCCGATTCCTGATCGCGCAGCTCCAACTCGTAGATCTCGCGGTACAGCCCGCCCTGCTCCAGCAGCTCGTCGTGCTTGCCGCGCTGCACGATCCGGCCCTGGTCCAGGACCAGGATCTGGTCGGCCTCGCGCAGCGAACGCAGCCGGTGAGCAATCACGAACGTCGTCCGGCCGCGCATCAGCGCTGCCATCGCCTGCTGAATCTCGAACTCGGTCGCCGCGTCCACCGACGAGGTCGAGTCGTCGAAGATCAACACGCGCGGATCCATCAGCAACGCCCGCGCAATCGCGATCCGCTGCTTCTGTCCGCCCGAGAAGTTCGCTCCGCGCTCGCCGACCCAGGTGTCGTACTGCTCCGGCAGCCGGTTGATGAAGTTGTGAATCCGGGCCAGCTTGGCCGCCGCTTCGATCTCCTCGTCCGTCGCGTCGGGCCGCCCGTAGGCGATGTTCTCCTTCAGCGTCGCCGCAAACAGGAAGACCTCCTGCTGCACGATCGCCACCTGCCGGCGCAGCGCCTCCAGCGGCCAGTCGCGCACGTCCTGGTCGTCGAAGGTCACCCGCCCGGTGCTCACGTCGTAGAAGCGCGGGATCAGGTTGACCACCGTGGTCTTGCCGCTGCCGGTCAGGCCCAACAGCGCGATCAGCTCGCCCGGCCTGGCCTCGAAGTCGATGTTGCCCAGCACCGGCGAGCGCGGATCGTAGGCGAAGCTGACGCCCTCGAACTTGATGTGACCCTGGGGACGCTCCGGGGCGACCGCCTCGGGGTTGTCCTGCACTTCCGATTCCTGGTCGAGGATCTCGAAGATCCGCATCCCCGCCGTGGCCGCGCGCGGGACCATCATCACCATCCAGCCCAGACCGCGAATCGGCATCTGCAGGATGGTCAGGAACATCAGGAACATGGTCAGTTCACCGACCGTGAAGTTGCCGTTCACCACCTCGCGACCGCCGTACCAGATCGTCAGCACGATCGCCGCCGCGCCGAGCATCGTCATCAGCGGCATGTTGACCGCCTGCACCATCGAGGCGTCGTAGGACCGCTGCTGCAACCAACCCGCCGCGCGGCCGAACTTCTGACCCTCGAACTCCGCCCGCCCGAACGCCTTGACCACGCGAATCCCCGACAGCGCCTCCTGCAGCACCGTGCCCAGTTGCGCCTGCGACTCCTGCACGTCGTTCCAGATCGGCCGCAGCCGCCGCGCCACAAAGGCCGAGCGCGCGGCGATCAGGATCATGATTCCCCAGACCATCAAGGCCAGCGGCCAGTTGATCAGCAGCATGATCACCAGCGTGCCGACCCCCAGCACCAGCGTGAACGAGAGCTGGACGCCGCCGAAGTTGATGAACATCCGCACCACTTCCACGTCCTGCGTCGCGCGGACCATGATCTGGCCCGTCTCCGCGCCGTCGTGAAAGCGGAACGAGAGCGTCTGCAGTCGCTGGTAGATCGCGTTGCGCAGGTCGTAGGCCACCGTCTGCCCGACCCACTCGGCCAGGTAGCGCTGGACGAACATCGAGGTGCCGCGCAGCACCGCCGCGCCGACCAGCGCCAGACCCGCCACCGCGACCAGCCAGCCGGTGATCGCGATCACCGTGTCGCCGTTGACGATCTCCGTCGAAATCGCGGTGTCAATCGCCCAGCGCAGCAGCCACGGCGTCGCAATCGCGAACGCCGCCGTCGCCAGGATCGCGATCGCGGTGACCGACAGGCCCTTCCAGTAGGGCAGCGCGAAGCGCAGCACGCGACCGATGACCATGATCGATACGGGGACCCGCAGGCCCCGGCGAGGTTCGACGTCGGCAGTCAGTGCGGTCAATTTCGGCTCCCGAGCGGGCGGCTGTCGGACGCCGCCACGGCGTCGGTACGCCGCTCAGACTCAGTCATAGTTCACCCGCAGTATAGTGATGCGCCCGATACGCGACACTGGACGCCGCCGCTGCCCGTTAACTCGGACGCAAACATGCCGCCCTCGAACACGGCCCCAGCCCCATGACCGCATCGCTCCGACTCCGGCCGATGACGCTCGACGATGTCGACGCCGTCACCGCCCTCGACCGCCGCGCCTTCGGCGAATCGGGCTGGAGCCGCCGCTACTTCGTCGGCGAACTGACCGAGTCGCCGATCAGCGTCTTCTACGTGCTGATCGACCGCGACCGGCGGCTGCTCGGCTACTTCGGCACCTGGCACGTCGTCGATCAGCTCCAGCTCTGCACCTTCGCCATCGACCCCGGCGCGCACGGCCTGGGACTGGGCGCCGTCCTGCTCAACTGCGTCTTCCGTCTCGCCCAGCGCCTCGGCTGCGAGATCGTCCAGCTCGAGGTGCGACAGTCCAACGCCGCCGCCCGCGGGCTCTACCGCAGCCGGGGCTTCAACGAGGACGCAGTGCGCCGCAACTTCTACGCCCATCCCCGCGAAGACGGCATCCTCATGAGCGCCCCGACGCCGCCCGCGCTGGAGACTGGCTTCGGCCGATCCGCCGCCGCCCGCTGGCCGTCCGGTCTGGCGCTCGACTGGGACGATCGCGCCGGCCGCGCCGCCGAGCGCTGGCCGGCCCGCTAGCCGGCCTGCGATACACTCTGCGCCATGGACCTCAACCAACAGATCGACCAACTCCTCGAGCGCTCCCGCTACATCCGCTCGATCGGACCCACGACCGAGGACTTCATGCGCTGGCGCGACGCCGCCGAGGAACTGCTGCGCGACGCCGTCGGCGAGGATCACCCGGTCATGGCCAGCTACCGCGACGCCATCGGCCCGCGCGAGCGGCTCGACGCGGAAGGCCTACAGATCCACGGTCAGTTCGGCATGGCCCCGCGCCTGATCGCCGCCGAAGACGTGCTCCGCGGCCTCGTCGCCTGACCGCGTCGTCCAACCACGTTGTCCGACCGCTACACCGCGGCCCCGGCCTTCTTCTCCATCACCGACGCCACCAGCTCCGCCGCCTGCACATAGGTCAGGTGCGTCGTGTTGATCACCACGTCGTAGAGCAGCGGCGACCAGACATCCACTTTCCAGAACTTCTCGTGGAACGCCGCGCGACCCTTGTTGAACTCCTCGATGCTGCGCGCCGCCGCCACTTCGTCCACGCCCTCCCACTCCTGCACCCGCGCCAGCGCGACCTGGGGCTCGGCCACGAGCTGCACGTGCGTCGCGTCCGGCATGTCCTTGAGGATCATCTGGCTGCCCCGGCCGATGATCACGACGTTGCCGCGCTGCGCGATCGACTCGATGATCTGCGACGTCGTCGCCAGGATCGCGCGGTCGTCGACCACGCCCGAACCCGAGTCCGACAGCTCCTGGTAGCTCTGCGAGAGCATCAGCTCCAGGTTGCCCGAGCCGAGCATCGGATCGATCGCCCCGCCCGCCGCCGAGCGCTCCAGCGCCCGCTGCAGAAAGTGTCCCAGGCGCGCCCGCAGCGAGTCGGTTCGTTCGTCCTTCTCCGCCACCTCCGACACCGTCCGGCCCAACTGCCGGGAGGCGTCGACCAGCACCGTCTGGTCGATGTACTCGAGCCCCAGCGTGCGGCTCAACCGGCGCGACACATCGCGCGCGCCTGCGCCGTACTGGCTGGATACGGTCACGACCGGCATCGCACACCTCCGGATTCGCCTGTCTGCCGCCGACCTGATACGGGGCAGGCACGCCCAGAGTACTCCAACGCCGGAGCGCAAGATCGCCGGACCGTGAGCGACCGGCGGACCCTAGAGTTCCGCCATCATCGAGCCCAGCGGCAAGGATTTGCGCAGCGACCAGCCCGCCGGCCCCTCCGTCTGCTCCACCGCGTCGAACACGCCCACGTGCGTCACGACCAGGAAGTAGCGCTGCGCCGCCAGCGACTCCGCCGCGTTCTGCGCCTCCGCCTCGCGGTTGAACCGGCCGACCGTCAGCGCCGTCCGTTCCAACGGCGAGCGCGAGCGCACCAGCGCATCCGGCGCCTGCTCGGGATACAGATCCCGGTAGACGATCGACGAGATCCGCTGCGCATCCTCGGCTCCCTGCTCAGCCACCATTTGCAGCAGGTGCTCGCCGTCGTCGTACCACGACTGCGGCGCGCCCAGCTCCAGCATGAACGGATGGAACAGGCCCAGGATCACCTCCAGCATCTGCTCCAGATCGCCCAGTCCGTAGTGATCGTCGAACTGGTCGGTCACGGGAATGTGCGGCGGCGTCGCATCGACCTGTTCGCGGTCGTAGAGCGCACGCACCAGATCAATCTGCGCGCGCGCCTGCTCGTCGGGCACCAGGGCCAGCATCCGTTGCACCATGAGATCAGGTTAAACCACAACGGCTCCCCCGCCCGGGGGAGCCGTTCGTGTCCTCCGGGTTTCACAGGAGAGGCTTGCGCGCCAACCCACTTGCGCGCACACCCAATAGAGTCGGCCCCGCGTAGGCGGGGCCAGTGTGCACCTATCTGCTCGCGCTGCCCCCGCCTGCGCGGGGGCGACTTACGAATGGTTCAACTCGCAGGTCTCACACGTCGGGAAGGCCGAAGGGTCTACTCGGCCTCGCCGACGACCTCGGCGACCGCCTCGCTGACCGCGCCGGTGTTGATCGCGATCTGCTGCGGCTCGGGCTCCTCGCCCTTGGGCAGCGACAGCTCCAGCACGCCGTTGGCCAGGTGCGCCGAGATCTTCGTGGCGTCGTAGGCCGGGTCCAGCCGGAAGCTGCGGCTCAGCACCGTGCGAGTCACCTCGCGTCGACGGTACTTGCGATCCTCGCCCGAACCGTTCTCCGAGCTCTCATCGCTCGCGTGCTCGGCGTGGATCCGCAGGTGACCGTCGTCGACCGTCACCGCGATCTCGTCCTCGGCGAAACCGGGCACCCAGGCCTCGATGCCGATCCCCTCGTCGTGCTCGTAGACGTTGACCGGAAGCTGCCAGGACGTGGCCGGCTGGCTGCCGGCGGCCGTCGAGGCGACCCGCCGCGGGCGACGCGCAAAGGCGTTGCTGAACAGGTTGTCGAACTCGGCGAAGGGGTCGCGAATCAGAATCTTGCTCATCGTGTGCTCCTCACTGCCGATGGCGCTGTGCTTGCTTCGTGGTATTCCCATCGGCTCTGAGGAAACCTTATAGGGCCGCTGTCAAGATTGCAAGACTTATCTGTTTACCACTCAACTTTCCTCCACCTGGGTTGTCTACACGGGAGATAGTTGATAGCATCGGACTCAAGATAGGAGCCACAAAATATGGCTCAGGACTTCTACCAAACCCTCGGCGTCACCCGCGATGCCTCCGAGAAGGACATCTCCTCCGCCTACCGCCGCCTGGCTCGACAGTACCACCCCGACGTCACCGGCGGGGACAAGGACGCCGAGCAGCGCTTCAAGCAGGTCAACGCCGCCAACGACGTCCTCTCCGACCCCGACAAGCGCGCCGCCTACGACCGCTGGGGCGACCAGTGGGAGCACGCCGAGCAACTCGAGGAGATGCAGCGCCAGAACGGCGGCGGCTTCGGCTTCGCCGGCTTCGGCAACCCGTCCTTCCGCGGCGACCCCAACGTCCGCGTCGAGTTCGGAGGCGCCGACTTCGCGGACGCCGGCGACCTCGGCGACATCTTCGGCAGCTTCTTCGGCGGTCAGCGCGCCGGCGCGCCGCACCGACCGGCCCGCGGCCGCGACATCGAGCACAGCGTCAACGTCTCCCTGCGCGAAGCCTTTCACGGCACCACCCGCACCCTCCAGCGCGGCGCCGGCGGCTCGCGACTCGAACTCACGATCCCGCCCGGCGTCCGCGACGGTCAGCGGATCAAGTTCACCGGCAAGGGCGAGGAACAGCCCGACGGACGCAGCGGCGACCTCTACCTGGTCGTCAACGTCGACGACGACCCCGTCTTCGAGCGCCGCGGCGACGATCTGATCGTCCCCGTCGATGTCCCGATCACGACCGCCGCGCTGGGCGGCGAGGTCGCCGTGCGCTCGATCGGCGGCAGCGGACGGCTTGCCCTGCGCATTCCCGCCGGCACGCAAAACGGCCGCGTCTTCCGCCTCGCCGGCCAGGGCATGCCCCGCTTCCAGCGCGACGGCCGCGGCGACATCCTGGCCGAAGCCCGGCTGCGCATGCCCGACCCGCTCTCAGAGGAACAGACCGAACTCTTCCGACAGCTCCGCGAGCTGGAAGGCGACGACCCATGAGCGACCAGCCCGTCTACACCATCCGCATCGCCGCGCAGATGGTCGGCGTCCACCAGCAGACCCTGCGCACCTACGAGCGCGAAGGCCTGCTCACCCCCGCCCGTTCCGCCGGTCGTCAGCGCCTCTACAGCGACGACGACATCGCCCGCCTGCGCGTGATCCGCCGCCTGATCGACGAACTCGGTGTCAACCTCGCCGGCGCCGACATCATCCTCCGGCTCCGCCAGCGGATCGGCCAACTCGAACGCGAGAACCAGCAACTGCGCAACGAGATCCAGCGCCGCCGCGACCAGCAACTGCCCACCGTCCGGCCGCCGCGACTCGAACGACAGGAACGACAGGAGCGACGACGATGATGCGACGAGACCGATTCACTAACCAGGCCCAACAACTGCTCGAGGCCTCCCAGCAACTCGTGCGCGAGAAGAAGCACGCCCAGTGGGACGTCGAGCACTTGCTGGCCAGCATCGCCCGGGTCGAGGACGGCCTCGCCCACGATCTGCTCCACGCCCTCAACGTCGACCGCGCCCGGCTGCGCGCCGACGCCGACACCGCGATCGACGCCGCGCCCCGGCTCAGCTACGACGTCGTCCAGCTCACCGTCACGCCGCGCGTCGTGCAACTGCTCGAGCGCGCCAACGTCGAGGCTGAGCGCCTGACCGACGAGTACGTCGGCGTCGAGCACCTGTTGATCGCGATCACCGGCGACTCCGGCGGTCCGGCCGCCCAAATCCTGCGCGCCCACCAGATCACGACCGAGCGGCTCTACGCCGCGCTCCAGCAGATCCGCGGCTCGCGCCGCGTCGACCAGCCCGACGCCGAGTCGCACTACGACGCGCTCAACCGCTACGCCACCGACGTCACCCGGCTCGCCGCCGAGGGCAAGCTCGACCCCGTCATCGGCCGCGACGTCGAGATCCGCCGCGTCCTGCAGATCCTCAACCGGCGGACCAAGAACAACCCCGTGATCATCGGCGAGGCCGGCGTCGGCAAGACCGCCATCGCCGAGGCCCTCGCCCAGCGCATGGCCGCCGACGACGTGCCCGACTACCTCCGCCACCGACGCCTGATGGCGCTCGACATGGGCATGCTGCTCGCCGGTGCCAAGTTCCGCGGCGAGTTCGAGGAACGCCTCAAGTCCGTGATCGACGAGGTCCGCGAGTCCCAGGGACAGGTCATCCTCTTCATCGACGAGCTGCACACCGTCGTCGGCGCCGGCGCCGCCGAGGGCGCGATCGACGCCGCCAACATGCTCAAGCCGGCGCTCGCCCGCGGCGAACTGCGCGTCGTCGGCGCGACCACCCTGGACGAGTACCGCAAGCACATCGAGAAGGACGCCGCGCTCGAACGACGCTTCGCCCCCGTCTACCTCGACGAACCCGCCACCGAGGACGCCGTCGCCATCCTCAGCGCGCTCAAGCCGCGTTACGAGGCCCACCACGGCGTCACGATCGGCGACGACGCGATCGACGCCGCCGTGCGACTCTCCCAGCGCTACCTGCCCGAGCGCCGCCTGCCCGACAAGGCGATCGACCTGATCGACGAAGCCGCCTCGCGCATCGTGATCGCCAATCAGTCCCCGCCCCTGCGCGTCGTCGAGCTGCAGCGCCGCGTCGACGAGCTCAAGCTCGAACAGGAAGCCGCCGCCCAGCGCGAGGACTACGAAGCCGCCGCCCGGATCAAACAGGAACTGCTCGGCATCCAGGACGAGGCCCGCGCCAACCGCGAGGAGTGGGACGCCGACCACGCCCGCCGCGACACCGTCAACGAGCGCGACATCGCCGAACTCATCGGCGAGATGACCGGCATCCCCGTCAGCCGGATGCTCGCCGACGACGATGTCAAGCTGCTGCGCATCGAGGAAGAGCTGCACCAGCGCGTGATCGGACAGTCCGACGCCGTCACCGTCGTCTCCGACGCCATCCGCCGCGCCCGCGCCGGACTCAAGGACCCCACCCGCCCGATCGGCTCGTTCATCTTCGTCGGACCGACCGGCGTCGGCAAGACCGAGCTGGCCAAGGCGCTGGCCGAGTACCTGTTCGACTCCGAGGACGCCCTCGTCCGGCTCGACATGTCCGAGTATCAGGAACGCCACACCGTCAGCCGGATCGTCGGCGCGCCTCCCGGATACGTCGGCTACGACGACGGCGGCGGCCTGACCGAACTCGTCCGCCGGCGGCCCTTCCGCGTCGTCCTGCTCGACGAGATCGAGAAAGCCCACCCCGACGTCTTCAACCTCCTGCTCCAGGTGCTCGACGACGGCCGCATCACCGACGGCCAGGGCCGCACCGTCGACTTCCGCAACACGATCGTGATCATGACCAGCAACCTCGGCACCAGCGCCCGGCTGGACACCCGCATGGGCTTCGCCGGCTCCCACGAAGAGCGCGCCCGCGATTGCGAACGCGCGCTCAAGGACTTCTTCCGGCCCGAGTTCCTCAACCGCGTCGACGAGATCGTCTGCTTCGATCCGCTCTCCGAGGAGGAACTGCTTGAGATTGTGGACCTGATTGTCGAAGAGGAGCGAGCCCGGCTTGCCGACATCGGCCGCGACATCCGCTTCAGCGACGCCGCCCGCCGCCGCCTCGCCGCCGACGGTCACGACCCCGCCTTCGGCGCGCGCCCCCTGCGCCGCCTGATCCAGCGGCGGATCGAGAACCCGCTCAGCAAGCTCCTGATCGGCGACGACTTCCCCGAGGGCGCCACCATCGAAGTCGACCACGACGGCAGCGACTACACCTTCCACCCCGTGACCACCCCGGAACCAGCCCCCGCCCCTGCCTGACCTCCTCCCTCCGTCGCCCCGCGCCCTGACGCGGGGCCCAGACCTCGTTCTCCGCAAGAACGCAGATCTTCGCACTCAGCTCAACCTGTGCTCGGATCTCTTCCGGTTCCCTCTCCCCGCGGGAGAGGGTTAGGGTGAGGGCGGAAGCTGGGTATGCGGTGGCCGGGTTCGCTTGATGGCCGGGACTTGAGGGTGCGCGCGGAGAAAAAAACCGCGGACGGGGATTAGGGAGGTTCGTCCT
>JAJDWB010000002.1 GCA_022825855.1 Dehalococcoidia bacterium | reverse complement strand
GATGTCGCCATTCTGGACGAGGCCGATGGGACCTCCGACGGCGGCTTCGGGAGCTACGTGGCCGATGATTGGCCCTCTGGACGCGCCTGAGAAGCGTCCGTCGGTCATCAGCAGGATTTCTTCGCCGATGCCCGTGCCCATCATGGCGCCGGTTACGGCGAGCATCTCCTGCATTCCGGGGCCGCCCTTGGGGCCTTCGTAGCGGATCACGACGATGTCGCCGGCCTGGATGCGGTTGTGGGTGACGGCGTCCATCGCGTCCTCCTCGCGCTCGAAGACGCGGGCGGGGCCGGTCTGGAGCTGGCGCTCGTATCCGGCGACCTTCACGACGCAACCGTCGGGCGCGAGCGAACCCTTGAGGATGACCAGGCCGCCGGTCTCCTTGAGCGCCTGGTCGACGGGGAGGATGACGTCCTGACCGGGGGTTTCCTGGGCGGTGTGTGCGGCTTCGGCGATGGTTTGTCCGGTGACGGTGGTCGCGTCGCCGTGCAGCTTGCCGCCTTCAAGCAGCCGCTTGGCCAGCAGCGGCGTGCCGCCGGCGCGGTCCATGTCGAGCGCGACGTAGCGGCCGCCGGGGCGCAGGTCGCCGATCAGCGGGGTGCGCTCGGAGATCTCGTCGAAGTCGTCGATGCTGAGTTCGACGCCGGCCTCGCGGGCGAGGGCCAAAAGGTGCAGGACGACGTTGGTCGAGCCGCCGGTCGAGGCGGCGCAGGCGATACCGTTCTCGAACGCCTCGCGGGTGAGGATGTCGCGCGGCTTGACGCCGCGGCGGAGGACGTCCATGACCAGTTGGCCGGCGGCCTCGCCGACGTTGGCCTTGCGCGGGTCGGTCGCGCCGACGGTGGCGGAGCCCATCGGCGAGAGGCCGAGGAACTCGAGCGTGGTGGCCATCGTGTTGGCGGTGTACTGGGCGCCGCAGGCGCCGGCGCCGGGGCAGGCGTTGAGCGCGACCTGGTGCAACTCGTCGTCGTCGATCGTGCCGGCCGAGTGCTGGCCGACGGCTTCGAAGACGTCCTGGATGGTCAGGTCGCGGCCGTCGTGGTGGCGTCCGGGCGCGATCGAGCCGGAGTAGAGGGCTACCGCGGGGATGTTGATCCGGGCCATGGCCATGGCGGCGGCCGGGATCGTCTTGTCGCAGCCGCAGATCACGACGGCGGCGTCGAAGGCGTAGCCGACGGCGCAGAGCTCGATCGAGTCGGTGATGATCTCGCGCGAGATGAGCGAGGCTTTCATTCCCTCGGTGCCCATCGTGATGCCGTCGGAGATCGAGACAGTGTTGACTTCCATCGGCGTGCCGCCGGCCTCGCGGATGCCTCGCATCACGTCCTGGGCCAGCTCGCGGTGGGAGAAGTTGCAGGGCATGGTCCCGATCCAGTTGTGGGCGACCATGACCAGCGGCTTGGAGAGCGCCTCGTCGTCGTAGCCGACGGAGTAGAGCTGGGAGCGCGCGGCGGCGCGGTTGGGTCCGTCGACGAGGACGCTGGATCGTTCGCGGAGGTGGTCCTGGGAGGTCATGGGCGTGCCTGCTCTGGAGTGGGGCGTGAGATCGTTCGCGGATAGCGTACCCTCAGGTCAGTTCACGAACGTTCGAGAAGCCGTAACATGCGGTGGATTGCGCGATTCAGGCGGTAGCTGATGAGTCAACAGGTCGAGGCAGGGGCTGGGCAGCCGGGAGTGCTGCTTCGCGTCTTCCCGGCGATGGCGTACCTCGAGTACCGGCGCATGTTCTATGCGGCGGGGCTGTCGGCGATCTCGCTGTGGGCGATGATCACGGCTCGGGGCTGGCTGGCCTACGACCTGACCGGCAATCCCTCGGGCACCGGGATCGTGACGTTCGCGGCGATCGGTCCCTGGGTGCTGGCGCCGATCGGCGGCGCGCTGGCTGATCGGTTTGATCGCGCGCGGATCGTGATCATCTCGCGCGTGGGCGCGGCGCTTTGCGCGCTGGTGCTGGCCTATCTCGCCTTCTCGGGCGAACTGGCGATGTGGAACCTGGTCCTGGTCACGCTGTTCTCTGGGATCATCCGCTCGGCAGAGATGCCGGCCCAGCAGGCGCTGCTGCCAAACACGATCAAGATGCACGCGCTGCTCAGCGCCGTGACGATGGCCTCGATGATGCAGTTCGGCTCCAAAGTGATCGGTCCGGTGGCGGGCCCGATCATCAAGGACTACGGCGCCGAGTGGGTGTTCATCGCAACGGCGCTCCTGTTGGGGCTGTCGATCCTGCAGATGACGCGGATGACGACGCGCTCGACCGGCGGGATCGCGGGCAGCACGCACGGGATCCTGCGCGATACGGCGCAGAACGTGCGAGTCGGTCTGCGCTATCTCGGCCAGGCGCCGTCGGTGCGGCTGATGATCATCATGGTCTCGCTGCACTGCATGTTCACGATGGCGTTCGACTTCTCGCTGCTGCCCGCCTACGCCGACCTGATCCTGGGCGGCGGACAGGCGGAGTACGGCTACATGCTGATGGCGATCGGAGGCGGGGCGTTCACGTCGACGATTGTGCTCTCGATGATGCCGGCGGGACGAGTGCGCGGCCGCGTGTTCCTCGTGGTCGGCGTGTTCTCCGGACTGTCGCTGGTCTGGGTCGGGTTCGCGGATACGATGCTGCTCGCGCTGATCGGCGGGGTGATTGCCGGGGCGAGCCAGGCGATGTTCATGGCGCTGACCTCGGCGATGATCCAGGCGGTCCTGCCCGACGCGGTGCGGGGACGGGTGATGAGCCTCTACATGATGTTCGCCGGCGGGATCATGGCGGTGATGATCCTGGTCAACGGGCTGGCGGCCGACTACATCAGCATCCGTCTGCTCTTGATCGGCCCCGGGATCATCTTTGCCCTGATCATGATCGCGGTACTCGTGCTGCCGCGCATCCGCTCGGTGATTCACCACGGCGGGATCGTCGAAGAGGGCCGGCGGATGGCGCAGGAGGCGGTACGGCAGACGGCGGCGTCGGTAGCGGCGGCGATCCGGCCGATCGATCTGGCGACGCGTCCGGCGCCGCAGCACAGCGTCGCCGAGGAGCGGTTGGGCGCGGGCGGCGGCGGTGGGGCCGGCGGCGGAGGCGGCGGCGGCGGTTAACCGCAGATCCTAGTCCGCGCCGATGCGGAGGATCTGGCCGATCGTCATGCGCATGTAGAGCGCGACGATGATCCCGATCGCGCCGAGGAAGACGAGACCGAGCACACTGTAGGCGCCGCCGATGGTGGCCCAGTCGGTGACGGTGACAAAGGGTGGCAGGACGGTCTCGCCGGTTTCGACGAATCCCACGAACTCCAGCATCATCGTGCCGAGTTGCAGTCCGACGGCCGTCCCCAACGCCATCGAGACGGCGATGATCAGGATCTTCTCGATCCCCACGACCAGCAGCACTTGAGGTAAGGAGAAGCCCATCGTGCGCAGCACGGCGAACTCGCCCTGCTGCTGCTGGGCGACGAGCACCGAGGCGACGAGGAAGCCCAGCGCGGCGAGCAGCACGATCGCGATAAAGGTGAGGAAGAGCAGACCCTCCCAACCGGCGGCGACGAGCGGGTCCTCGTCCTGCAGGTTGCGGATCGCGTCGACGTCGAAGGCGTCGTGCCGCCAGGGCGGCGTGACCTCGAGCCAGGTGCGAAGCTGGCGCAGGCCGTCGTCGCCGGTCGGCTCAATCCAGACCTCGTTGGGCGACAGCGCGCCGATCGTGGCCGGATTGCGGTTGACGCGGTAGAAGAGGTAGTCGCGGTTGGCGATGATCAGCGAGCGCGCGTCCTCGGGATCCCAGGTCGGGAAGAGGTCGAAACTGCCGACGATCTCGACCGGCACATAAACGCTCGACATGTTGAGCCGGATCACGGAGCCAACGTCGAGCGAAGCCTCATTGAGGAAGTTGCGGCTGACGACGACCGGCACCGGCGCGTCGGGACCGGCCAGCCGCACGCCGCGCGGCAGGCCCGTACGCACGTCGCGGTTCCAGACGTAGCGCATCCCGAACTCGCCCTCGTAGGCCTGATCCGGGGTCAACCGCGCGTCGTCGGGCAGGGGACCGCTGCGCGAGGTGTCGGTCAGCACGGTCCAGCGTCCCTGCTGCTCGAAGCTCTCGACGATCACGCCGTTGTCGAAGCCGATCTCGATGATGTCTTCGGGAATCCGCGTCTGGGTGCTGTACTGGACCGCGTCGTAGCCGACGGTGCCGGAGAAGTTGGTCCGGCCGGCGGTGCGGATCGAGATGCCCTGCAGCAACCAGGGACCGATGTGCGGCGCGCCGGAGCCCTGGCTGAGGTCCGCGTAGAGGAAACGCCAGCCCTCCTCCTGTTGCGCGCCGATGCCGAAGCCGCGGCCGCGCGGCAGTCCGACGAGCTGCACGTCGCGGTAGCGCCCCTGCGCGTCGACCATGCGCAGGCTGGGAATGATCACGCCGCTGGTCTCGGGCAGCCAGAACCACATACCGACATAGGTCGCCTCGGCCGGGATCGTGATCTCTTCCACTTCGAACTCGGGCCCGCTGGCCCGGTCGACGAGCGAGCTGATGTCGTCGAGCGCGAAGTCTTCGCGGTACCAGAGCACATCGGAGAAGGACTCGGGATCGACGCCGAGCACGGTCGCGTCGGTGACGTCGAGCGCGCCCCGCGAGAACGAGGCGTTGGTGCGCACGACGAAGGAGGAGTTGGCGATCCCCGGCGCGTCGGCCAGGTCCTCCTCGAGCATCTGCACCGACGCGCCGGCGCTGCGGATGTCGGCCAGGCGCAGTTGCGCCCCCGACTGATAGGAGGCGCGATCGTCGAACGACTTGTCCAGCGTCGCGCCGAAGGTGCCCCCGAACATGCCCAGCGAGGTCGCCATGATCAGCAGCAGGGCGAGGCGTCCCGGCTGGACCGGCGCGCGGGTCAGGTGCCAGAGCACCATCTGCATCGACGCGCCGCCCAGGACCCGGGCGATGCCGCCGAAGGCGCTGAGCAGGAGCGGGAAGAGACGCAGGAACAGCACCGCCACGGTAACGACGAAGACGGCCGGCGCGATCAACAGCAAGGGATCCTGCTGCAGCCCGCCGAACAGGTCCTCGGTGACCAGCGAACCCGATTCCTGGAGCTGGAAAAACAGCAGCGCGCCCACGCCGACCACGACCAGGTCGAGGTAGTAACGCTGGAAGATCGGCTTGTCCTGCGGCCGCGAGGTCGAGCGGGCGTAATGCACGACCGTGGCGCGGTTCGACCGCCAGGCCGGCCAGATCAGCGCGACGAAACTCAGCACCGCGCCGATCGCGGCCCAGATGTAGACCTCGCCGTTGAGCTCGACGCTCAGCCGCGCGCCGCCGGTCAGCCCCTCGAATGCCGGCGTGAAGCCGAGCAGGGCAATCGCTTCACGCGCAACCAATGGCCCCAGGCCCAGCGCCAGCGCAACCAGCAGGATGCCCTCCAGGGTCGAGATCGACATGATGTGGCCCAGACCCGCGCCGCGCGACTTGAGCAACGCAACCTCGGCCGATTGGCGTTCGACGACCATGGTCGAAACGAGCACCAGGTAGAACAGCACGATGCCCACGATCTGCAGCGTCAGCACGAGCAGCGGGATCGAGGAGAAGAACTCCTTGGTCTCGTAATCGTTGAGCACGTTGACGACTTCGGTCTCGACCCGCGATCGATCGATCTCCTTGGCAATCGCCTCGAACGCGGCGCGAAAGCGGACGGCGGCGAGACCCGCTTCGTCTGAGTCGAACGCGGCGCGATCGACCTGGGCCTGGACTTCGAGCCGCGCCCGCAGCTCGGGCATGTAACCGGCCATCGCGCCGATCAGGGTCTCCTCCGGAGCGAAGAAGGCAAACGCGTCGGTCTTCTCGACCGGCACCTGGAAGTGATCGCGGCGCACGCCCCAGTAGCGCTCGGTGTAATCGATCGGACGCACGATGCCCACGACGCGGATCGTCATCGGCAGGGCGTCGTCGCGCCAGGAGGCGTGAACATCGCGCGTCTCGCCCAGAGTGAACCCGCCGGCCGCGGCGGCCTCCTCGCCGATCGCCACGTCGATCGTCGGCGGTTCGTCCGGCGTGGCCGGGGCCGCCGGATCCGGCCACGCACCTTCGACCAGTTCGATGTGCTCGCGCACGCTCTCGAACCACAGCACCCGTGCCCGGTCGCGCGGATCCTCGTCGGGCGGGATACCGCCGACCTCGGTCATGAAGAACGTGGCCGAGGTCAGCGACTTCTCGGTGCTGGCGATGTACTCCTGCGGGATCCGCAGGCGCCGGTCGATCACGTTGAAGGACTGCTCGGCAAGCCCGCCCGAGAGTCCGTGCGCGGCGTTGAGCACGCGCACGTCGAGTTCCGCGTCGGAGACGCGGCGCAGATCGGTCTGCAGGCCGAGATCCTGCAGCGCGTTGCGGTAGATCGAGGTCGAGGCCATCAACGCGACGGCGAGGATCACACCGACGGAGACGGCCGCCATCAGCCGCCGGTTGCCGTTGAGCCGCCGCACGGCGATCCGCAATGCCGTCGGAAGAGAGCTGAAGATACCGCCCATGCTGCCTGCTGCCGCCTCGTCCTGCTCGGTTCCTGCCCGACGGCAGCGAGTTCAGCATCGCCGCCGCGCGAGGGGTATGTTCGACCGCGTTGCATACGTAGACTACTAGGCACTGCCGACGGCTCAGTGCCTCAGTCGGCACTTCAGTCGCACCTGCAACCCTGCCCGGCGAAATCGCAGTGGGCAGTCAGCACGAGAACGGTGAGGGGTCTGGGTGGAGTCGTTCGGGGCCGTGTTCGGCTTTGTCCTGCGGCGGATGCGAGATAGCTGGCGGCTGCAACTCGTGATTGCGGCCGGCATTCTCGTGGCCGCCGTGTTGATGTCCTCGACCACGATCTACACCCGCGCCGTGTCCGATCTCTCGCTCACCGTCAGCCTGCGCGAGGACCTGACCGAGCGCCGGCAGATGTTCACCAACCTCTGGGGTCTGCCGGTCGCCGGCGGGCCCAACGACTCGGCCCGCGCCTACGCGCAGGACTCGATCACGGAGCGCTTCGGCGATCTCGAGTCGCAACGCCTGCGCTACCAATCGACCGTGCCCACCGGGATCGACCTGCCCCCGCGGCAGGGTCAGATCATCCCGCCGACGGCCTACTTCGCCTCGCTGGAGGGCGCGGAGGCGCACGTCACGTTGAGCGAGGGCCGCTTCCCCGAGCCGCCCGCGCTGACCACGGAGCAGGCGCTCTCCGATCGGATCGAAGTGGCCATGCCGGTCGCTGCGGCGCACGCCTACGGCGTGGGCGTGGGCGCCGAGCTGCACATCGTCGACGGCTGGGACGAATGCGACCGCGAACCCGATCCGCCGCCGGGCGGCCCGCCGCCTCCGCCGCGGCCGCCGTGCGAACCGACGATGCTGGTCCAGCGGCTGATCCCGATCGTGATCACCGGCCTGATCGAACCTGTCGATGCCGAGAGCGCCTTCTGGTCGCGCGTGCCGCGCGAGATCAAGTCCGGCGTTTACACCAGCACTCCGCGCCCGCAGATCGTCTCGCTGATCGTGCCGCCCGAGACGCTGGTCGACGCGATCCCGACCGTGATGAGCGGCTACCTGGTCAACACGACCTGGATCTCGGAGATCGACACCGACCAGCTCAACGTGGCCGTGCTGGACGAGACGCGCGCCTCGTTCGACCTGCTGCGCGAGGACCTGCGCTCGATCGGCGGCGCGGTTCGTTCGCCGATCGAGCCCCGGCTGGAAACCTTCGTCAAGGACCTCAACTTCACCCAGGTCCCGATCCTGATGCTGCTGGCCCAGGTGGTCGGCATCGCCCTGTTCTACGTCGTCATCGTCTCCGGCGTGCAGGTCGCCGAGCGCCGCGAGGAGCTGTTCTCGATGCGCTCGCGCGGCGCCTCGATCTGGCAGGTGATCTCGCACACGGCGATCGAGGGCATTCTGCTCGCGATCATCGCCGCCGGAGTCGCGCCGTTCATCGCGATCGGCGTGATCGGTCTGCTCGGCTACACGCCGGTGTTCGATCCGCTCACCGGCGGCGAGACGATCCCCACGACGCTGACCGACATGGCCTTCCTGCTCTCCGCGGCCGGAGCGATCGTGGCGGTGCTGTTCACGCTCGCGCCGCTGGTGATCGCCAGTCGCACCCGCGTGCTCTCCGAGCGGCTGCGCGGCGTCTCGCGGCCGGCTGGACCGAACGCGCTGCAGCGCTACTTCCTCGATGTCGCGCTGGTGCTGGTCGCGGTCGGCCTGATCTTCGAGGCCGACCTCAGGGGCACCGTGTTCGAGCGCGACAGCGTCGGCGGGCTGTCGGCCGATCCGCTGCTCCTGAGCACGCCGATCCTGTTCGCGCTGGCGGCGACCCTGGTCATCCTGCGCTTCCTGCCCTACTTCTACCGATTCTTCGCCTGGCTGACCTACGACCGCTTCCCGCTCTCGGTGGCCTCGACCCTGCGCTACGTGAGCCGCACGGTCGGCCCGGCGGCGCGGCTCACGATCCTGCTGATGCTGGGCGCGGCGCTGGGCACCTTCGCCGCCTCATATGCGGACACGGTCGAACGCTCGCTGGAGGAGCGGATCGAGTACGACAACGGGGTCGAGTTTCGGGTCGGACTGGGCGAGAGCGGCTATACGACCGCCAACGGCGTGCGGCGCCGGCTGGGTCCGATCGAGGGCGTCGAGGAGATCGCGGCGGTGCACCGCGGCAAGGTGTCGGCCGGACGCAGCGTCGGCACGACCTCAAGCGTGACCGTGCTGGCCCTGGAGCCGCGGGCGGCGGTGGAGATGATGTGGTTCCGCGAGGACCTCTCGCTGCTCAGCCTGGAAGAATTGATCGGCACGATCGACGTGCCGCCGGTCGGCCGCGGCGTCGGCATCCCCAACGAGACCGAGACCCTGCGCGTCTGGGTGCGTGTGGGCGAGGGCGAAACCGATCAGTCGCTGTGGTTCCGCGTGCGCGACGGCGACGGGCGCTACTTCACCGGCGGCGGCCTTGAGATGCCCGCCGACGGCACGCCCTGGACCGCGATGGAGATCGACTTCCAGTCCGAGATCGTCAGCTTCGGCGCGTCGGGACCGTTCACGCTGCACTCGCTCGTGATGAGCGAACCGCAGGGGCTGTTCGCCTCCGAGCCGGCCACCGTCTACTTCGACGCCGTCACCGCCGTCCTGCCAGACGGGCAGGAACTGGTGATCGAGGACTTCGAGAATCGCGGCTGGTTGACTTACGACCAGCGGCGCGGCGCGGGCGACGACATCGAGTTCGAGGAAGACCCCGACCCGATCTCGGGCGAGCACGTGATGGCCTTCTATCCCGGCGTCGGTCAGTCCCCCGGCCGACGCGCGGCGCACGTCGCCGATCCCGCCTTCTGCAGCAACGTCCGCTGCACAATTCCCGCGATCGTCAGCCAGGACTTCGCCGAACGGCAGCGGCTGGAAGAGGGCGATCGCTTCACCCTGCGCACCGACTCGTTCATCGTGGGCGCCCGCGTGGCCAGCATCGTCGAGCTCTTCCCCACCCTGCGGCCCGACGAACAGTCCTTCATCGTCGTCGACTACGACGCCCTGTTCCACATCGGAACCGTGACCGGCCTGCGGCCCTCGATCACGCCGACCGAGGCCTGGCTCGATCTGTCCGACGACCCTGAGCTGCGCGCCGCCACGCTGGAGGAACTCAACCTGCCGCGCTACTCGCTGGGCGGCTTCATCGACCGCGACGAGCGGTTGGACGAGAGCGGCCGCGATCCGCTGACCACGGCGGGCGGCTCGGGCATCCTGCTGGTCGCCTTCATCGCGATCTCGCTGCTGCTGGCCCTGGCCTTCCTCGTCTCGATGGCGGTCTCGGCCCGTCAACGCCGGCTGGAGATGGCCTTGCTCCGCACGGTCGGCGTCGGCAACGCCAGCATCCTCATCCAGCTCTTCCTCGAGTACGCGATCATCGTCGGCACCGGCCTCGTCCTGGGCGTGCTGCTGGGCAACCGCATTTCGCTGCTCTTGCTCGCCTACCTCGAGATTGACGAATCGGGCCGCACGGTCCTGCCGCCCTTCCAGGTCGAAACCGACTGGCAGATTCTCGGGATCGCCTTCGCCGTACTGATCGGCGTCCTCGTGATCGGCGTCATGGCCACCTGGCGCTGGTTCCTCAAGCTCGAACTCAACCGCGAGCTCCGCCTGACGAACTGAGGGGTTGCGCATTGTTGCGCATTCCTACAGCCTCGCGGCGCTGCGGATGAACTCGTCATTGCCGCGCTCCGTCGCGGCAATCTCTCCGTATTGGGCACTGACGGTGTTGCTGGTATCGACGAGATACCCGCGGCAAGCGCGGGTATGACGTGGTGACGCTCACACCCGCTTGAGCGGCCGTCGCTTGCCGAGCCAGCCTCGGATGTCGGGCGCGGCGAGGGTCGCGGCGGCGGCCGGCGTTCCCCAGGCGATGCAGGCAACCCCGCAGGTCGCGCCCGAGGCGGCGATGCCCAGCAGCGCGACGACAATCGCCATCGGCGCGAGCGCGTACCAGGGCGCGGCCGGGCTGCGCCGGGTCCGGGCGACGTGCAGCAGCATCAGCAGCAGGCCCGCCGCCGCAACAACGGCGCAGACGATGTACAGGCCGACCGAGTCCTGGTTGATCAGCGTGGCGACAAACGCGGCAGCAATACCTGCGCCGGTCAGGGTGCCTGCAAGAAGTGACATGCACCTATGGTATCCCGCCGCCTTGCCACGGTCGTCTCCGACACATCACGACCACGCCGTTCGCTCGTATGTCCTGATACAATCGCCGGTCTCACAGCTTCGGACCGCAACCCGGGAGACACCCATGACCTCCAGCCAACGACCCGACCTCAGCCGACATGGCTCAGCATGGCGCCGACCAGACTCACCCGTTTCCACCCATATCCCGACAACATCTGACCAAATCTGACCAAATCTGACATCCCCAACCGTGAATCATCAACCCACACCGCCACATCCGCGCAACGCGCCAGAACCGGCCGAAAATTGGCCCGGATCCCCTCTCCCCGAGGGAGAGGGTTAGGGTGAGGGCGGGTGGGGAGGGCCTGCTTAGCCGGTCAGGCGGCGGTAGAGGGCCGGCAGGCGGCGCGGCAGCGACTCGATGTCGGCGACGACCTCGTAGGCCATGTCCTGGCACATCTGCTTGAGGTAGTCGTGCCCGGCCCGGTCGACGGTCAGCGCGAACGGGACCATGCCCTCGCGGCGCGCTTCGGTCAGCGCCATCTTCGTGTCGTGGATCGCGTATTCCTTCTCGGTCCGGTCGCGGCCGTAGCCGTGGTCCTGCGGCCGCCCGTCCGAGAGCAGCATCAGGATCTTGACCTTGGCGTCGGTGTTCTGCAGCTTCCAGATGCAGTGCCGGATCGCCGGACCCATGCGGGTCGAACGGACCGGGGCAATCTTGTCGATCCGCTCCTTGATCCGGTCGCCGAACGGCTCGTCCATGTCCTTGTAGACGAAGAACTCGACGTTGTCGCGGCCGTAGCCCGAGAAGCCGTAGACGCCGTACTTGTCGCCGATCGTCTCCAGCGCCTCGATCAGCAGCACCACCGCTTCCTTCTCCAGGTCGATGATCCGCTTGCCCGGGTGCCGGGCGGCTTCGGCCCGGCGCTGAGCCCACCAGCTCAGGTACTTGCGCGGGTCGTCGTCGAACTGGTCGTCCTGACGCTGGTCGTGGTGCTTCTGGATCTCCTCGTCGGTTGACGCGGAGACGTCGAGCAGGAAGGCGACCGCGACGTCGCGCTCGACCTTGTTGCGCCGGTAAAACAGCTTGGTCTCCGACGCGCCGCCGGCGATCTTCTCCGTGTACCACTCGATCACGGCGTCGAGGTCGTAGTCCTCGCCGTCGGTCAGCCGCTTCATCTTGCGGAACAGCTCGGGCCGCAGCATCTCGAACTGCTTGCGCGTCTCCTGGACGAGCTGCGTGTGCTCGTGCAGCGTCTCGGTGTAGTAGTTGGTCGTGCCCGACTCGCCCCGCTGTTCCTGCACGCGGCACCAGCGCGGCTTGTAGTCGGCGGCGCGGAAGTCCCACTCGTCGTAGTAGAACGAGGCGGCCTCGACCGGCAACTCCTCGCCGTCCTCGGCGCCGGTCGAGTCGTCGCCCATGGCCTGCTGGCCTTCCTGGCGCTCGCCCTGGATCTGGTTGACTTCCTTGAGCAGGTTGTCGAGGAACATGCCCGACGATTCGGCCAGGTCCATGTCCATCAGCTCATTGATCGAAATCTCGACGGACTTCTCCAGCAGCTCCTGGAGCTGCTCCTTGGACAGCGGGATCGGCGGCGCGTCGCCGGAGCCGGTCTCGCCCTTGAGCTTCATCAGCAACTGGACCAGCTCGGGCTTGAAGTCGCCGCGGAAGTCGACCGGATCGGGGCTGTCGTAGGGCCGCTCCTCGGAGCCGGGCATGAAGGGCATGAACGACTCTTCGAGTCCGGACGATCCGGAGCCGGGCATCATGTCCGAGTCTTCGCCGCTGTCCGGTTCGCCCGACATCTCCTGCTCGAAGTCGGACCAGTCCTCGGAGTCGAGCTCGACGTTGGGAATCTGCGAGAGCCACTCGTAGAGCAGCGCGGTCGCGGCGGCGCTGTCCTGCACGGTCGCGCCCTCGTGCCGGATCCGGTTGAGGATCCGCAGCGGCGTGCGCATTTCCTCGGCCAGCTCGTTCGGCCAGCGGATGCGCCCGATCTCGTCCAGCGAGGCGCGCAGTAGGTTCTCGACCATCGCCTGGCGGGCGGGCATGTCCTCGACCGGCCGTCGCCGATCGATGGCGGCCTGTTGCAGTCGCGAGAAGGCGCGACGGACGCCGGCGTACTCGCGCTTGACGATCGTGTCGATCCGAGTGTCTTCGACGATGGTGAACAGGTCGTGGGCGAGGCGGCGATCGTCGAACTGGTCGAAGAAGCGCTCCATGTCGGTGTGGATCTCGGTCTCTTCGCCGTCCACGACGGCAGGCGCGACCCCGTTGCCGTGGCCATTCTGCGTGGCAGTATGGGCGCCATTCTGTCCGTCGGGGAAGTGGACCGGTTCAAGGTCGGACTGGTACTCGAACGAGCCGAACTCCAGGCGTCCCGCCTGGTGCGTCGCGAAGACCTTGTAGACGGCGAAGTTCTCGTCCTTGGTCGGATAGCGTTCGACGTTCTCGGGCAGATAAATGGTGGTGCCCTCGGTCGTGGGGCTGCTCTCGTCGACCCAGCCGACGCCCTTGGCGGTCAATTCCTCGGAGGCCTTGACGCCGACGTCCACGCCGGTCAGGGCTTTGCAGTACATGCGGATCAGCTCGGAAACGCGATCCAGGTCGACGCGCGAGCTGAGTGCCTCCATGACCTCTTCGCCGCGGGCCGACTCGAGCCGGAAGAAGGCCTCCCCGCCGTCGCGCGACTGCTGCAGGATCTGCAGTCCAAACTCCTGCCAACGGGCAATGTCGTCGATGCCCAGCCGGTTGGCGACGCGGGGCGACGACTTGAGAAACTCCATGGCCGCGTCGCCGGAATGCCCAGCGAGTTGTTCGGAGAGTTCGAGCAGTCCCTGGTGGATGTCCTTGTCGACCTCCGAGAGCGCCTGGGCGGCCTCGATGAAGTACGGGTGGCCAAGCCGCCCGACCTGCATGGCGACCTGTCCGGCCAGCGAGAGATAGCGCGGCCGCTGTTCCTCGGAGACCTGGCGCAGCGCGCTCGGGCCGCGCTCGAAGTACACGCGGGCGTCGACCCAGGCGGTGTGGGCGACGATGCCGCCGAATTCGAGGAACGGCGCGCGGTCGGAGCGGTCGAGCTGCGAGAGCACGCCGGGCGCCATGCCCAGGCAGGCCGAAGCGAGCTCGTAGGAGTGCGAGGCGAGCGAGTCGATCAGGTCGACCAGCAGCCGCATCTGGGAGAGCGGCAGATGGGGCAGGATCTGGGGCGAGACGTCGAAGTACTGGGCCGAAAGCGAACCGGACTTCCACGTGCCCTTGTAGAGCGACTTGCCCTGCGCGGCCCAGTCGTTGGCCTGGGGCACCGAGAGGTGCGGCAGCACGGCCGGCGAGGCGCGGAACAGCGCGCCCGACAGCGCCGGCGAGGTCTCCATCAGGTCGATGCCGACCGCGCACCACTCGCGCATGCGGTCGTAGGTGATCTGCTCAAGGATCAAGCCCGAGGCGCGGAAGTACTCGGAGGCGGCTTCCCAGCTCCTCAGCGAGTGGCGGGCGATATCGAGTCCGTCGCTCAACCACTGACCGAGCTCGTCCGGCTCAAGGATCGGCTGAACGGCTTCAAGCGCGCCCTCGAACTCCTGGCCAAGCGCGGGCGGGAACTGGCGCAGTCCCTCGCGGGCCTCTTCGACTGGTTGTGCGGTCATGAGCGTCTCGTTTCGCGGGGGCGGGTCGGGCTGGGGAGCGGCCCCCCTCTGTCACTCCGTGACATCTCCCTCCGCTGCGCGGGAGGAGAGAGCAATTCTCACTGCGTCAAGCGGATCTCGTGGATCTCGGCGTGATCGTCGGACGTATCAAGCACAGCATAGGTCAGGACCTGGTCGGTCCCGCGCATTTCGCCGGCCGAGCCGGGGTTGACGATCAGCGCGCCGCCGATCCGCTTGACCAGCGGCGCGTGGGTGTGGCCGTAGATGATGAAGTCGGCGTCTTCCTCGGCGACCCGCTGCAGCTGCGGATCGTGCGGAAACAGGTAGTCGCGGTACGGCGCCCAGGGCGTCGCATGGAACATCAGCAGCTTCTTCGCGCCGATCTCGGTGCGGATCAGGTGCGGCTGCTCGCGGGTCCAGTCGAGCAAGGACCGGTCCACGCTGGGCGATGCCTGGGCCCGCGCGCCGGCCTCGGAGAGCAGGATCTCTTCATGGTTGCCCAGCACGTAGCGGCCGCCGTACCGCTTGATCCGCTCGGCGACCTCGTTCGAGAAGCGGTACTGGTAGCAGGCGTCGCCGGCGCAGAGCAGCTCGTCGATCTCGCCCATCTGCTCCACGGCGCGATCGAGCGCAGCCGCGTTGCAGTGGATGTCCGAGACGATGCCAATCCGCACAGGGAGTTGGGTCCGGTTCTAGTCCTCGAAGATGGAGGAAACGACTTCCTCGATCGAGCGCTGGACCTCGCCGTCGTCGGTCAGCGGCCAGACAATGGAGACCTGGCAGGCGCGCCGCGGGGAGACGCCCTCGGCGATCATCCGGCCGGCGTAGATCAGCAGTCGGGTCGATGCGCCTTCGGCCAGGCCGTGCTCCCGCAGGTTGCGGATCTTCTCGGCCATCTTGGCCAGGTTGAGGGCGACGTCGTAGTCGCAGCCCGACTCGTGCTGGACGATCTCGGCCTCGGTCTCCCGCGGCGGATAATCGAACTCGACCGCGACGAAGCGCTGGCGAGTCGACTGCTTGAGGTCCTTGAGCGCCGACTGGTAACCGGGGTTGAAGGAGATCACGAGCAGGAAGCCGTCGCGCGCCTGGAGCAGCTGCGACTTCTTCTCGACCGGCAAAATGCGGCGGTGGTCGGTCAGCGGGTGGATCAGGACGGTCGTGTCCTTGCGCGCCTCGACCACCTCGTCCAGGTAGCAGATCGCGCCGGCCTTGACCGCCCGGGTCAGCGGGCCGTCAATCCAGACGGTCTCGTTGCCCTCGAGCAGATAGCGGCCGACGAGGTCGGAGGCGGTCAGGTCCTCGTGGCAGGCGACCGTGACGAGCGGCAGATTGGACTCGTCCTCGATCTCGGTCTTGCCGTCGCGCACGACCGCCAGCGGGCGGTTGAGGTGATAGGCCATGTACTCGACGAACCGGGTCTTACCGCAGCCGGTCGGTCCCTTGAGCAGGACGGGAATCTTGCTGTTCCAGGCGGCCTGGAAGACTTCGACTTCGTCGGCCACGGGGACGTAGTAGGGTTCCTCTTCGAGCCGGAACTCCTCGACGGCCCAACTCCGGTATTCGGTAATCGGTTCGGTGGCAGTGGTCATCAAACGCTCTCCCGCTCTGTCGCTCAGTTGCGACAAGTGTGTGTACGAACTGTGCTGGCGTTCCCTGGTTTCTGGTCGCTAGGCGGACTGCATGCCGGCCCAGGCGCGGTCGACGCGCGCGGACGCGTCCTCCATGCTGCAGTCATTGGAGATCACCACGTCAGCGTGCTTGAGCCGCTCGTCGTTGGTGATCTGCGAGTCGATTCGCTTGTCCGCCTCCTCGGCGGAGAAGTTGTTGCGGGCCATCAGCCGCTCGCGTGCGGTATCGCGGCTGACGGCGACGACCCAGACCTCGTCAACGAGGTCTTGCCAGCCCGCTTCGATCATGACGGCGGCCTCAAGCACGGCGACCTCCGTGCCGGCGGCATCGAGTCGTGCGAGCTCGGCCTCGGCCAGGGCGCGGATGCCGGGCCAGACGATGTCGGTCAGGCGCTTCATTCCGTCGGGATGTCCGAAGACCTTGGGACCGAGCTTGGAGCGATCGATCGTGCCGTCCTCGGCCACGAGGTCGTCGCCGAAGGCGGCCACGACCTGCTTGAACGTCTCGGTGCCCGGTTCGTAGGTCTGATGGCCAAGCAGGTCCGCGTCGATCGTGGCTGCGCCGAGTTCGCGCAGTTGATTGACGACGGTCGACTTGCCCGAGGCAATCCCGCCGGTGAGTCCGATAGAGCGCATATTGGGCCCGCGTCCCCGCATCCTGTTGCTGTCGCGCCGTCCTGGGGTCGGCTCACCAACTGCCGGAACGAAGGGACGAGGCAACTGGCCGCACGAACGCACGCTGAGTCAACAGGCTATTCCCGTGCCTCAGGCCGGTCAACCAACAGGCGGCCTGTGCCGCGAGACGGGACCGAACGGCGGGGACGGCCTCTGTATCCCAGTCAGCAGGCAGGCGCTGACCAGATTGCTAGGTTAACGAGGAATCACCGAGTACGGCGGGCGTGGCAAGGACTTCCTGGCTGCGTCCGCGTTGATGTACCGAATCTTCCGTGCGGCAGGGGCGCCCAGCCCGCGCCGCGCACAACCACCGCGCACGGCGAACCCTGACGTTGCCTGCGCCTCTTCAGAATCCGTGAGGAGTCCTTGATGGTTGTAGCCGACGCCAAGTCCGACACGACCGATTGCACGGACGGCCGCACCTGTCTCCTGGAGGCAGTTGAGGGGCTGGCGGCGGAGGCATTCGACATCCCCAATGTGATCGGCGACTGGAGCGTGCGGGACTGCCTCGCCCATCTCGTCGGTTGGGACGCCTGGGTGGCCAACGCGCTGGAGCGCTCGGCCGCGGGCATGGCCCTGGGTCCATTCCCGTCGGAGCGCGAGATCAACGACGCCGCGCCGGGCGACTGGACCCAGCGGCCGATCGACGAACTGCTGAGCATGCTGAGCACGATTCGCGAGAGCGTGGCCGCTCGGGTCAGCCAGATGACCGATGAAGAGCGCGATCAGAAGTCGCTGCGGGTCGACGAGATGGCGATCTCGGTCAACGAGATGCTGGACGGTCTGATCGAGCACGATCTCGAACACGCCGGCCAGATTCGAAGCTGGCGCAAGACCCGCGGGCTATAACCGCGATCCGACCCCGAATCCAAGGCCTCCGACTGCCGAACGGCGATCCCTACCGGATCTGCGGCGCGGCTACTGCATGGCCTGCGCGAAGGCAGATTCGAGCGCCGGCAGGACCTTCTTGTAGTCGTCGACGATGCCGAATCGGGAGAAGCTGAAGATCGGCGCGTCGGGATCCTTGTTGATCGCGACGATGTTCTTCGAGCCGCCGCAGCCCGCCATGTGCTGGCTGGCGCCCGAGATGGCGATCGCGACGTAGAGCGTCGGCGAGACGACCGTGCCGGTCAGGCCGACCTGCTGCGAGGGCGGATACCAACCGAGGTCGCAGGCGGCGCGCGACGAGCCAACCGCGGCGGTGAGCACATCGGCCAGGCGCTCGAGGTCGGCGAAGGCTTCGGGTCCACCGAGACCGCGGCCGCCGGAGACGACGATCTCGGCGTCTTCCAGGCGGATGCCGTCCGACTCGGCCTGCTCCTTGCCCGTCGTGCGAGCGCGCAGCGTCGGTTCGGCGACATCAACGGAGACCACGTCGGCGGAACGGGAGGCATCGGCCTCCAGCGGGTCCTGCGACTTGGGCCGCACGGTAATCACCTGCGGGTCGGTTTGGACGGTGACGACCTGTCGGGCGTTGCCGCCGTAGCAGCTTCGCGTGGCCTTGATTCTGCCGGCGTCGACCTCGAGGCCGAGGGCGTCCATGATCGCGGCCGAGCCGAGCCGGGTGGCCAGGCGCGGGGCGAGATCGCGGCCGATGCTGGACTGCGACATCAGGACCACGGCGGGCGAGTCCTGCTCGACGATGCCTTGCGCGACGGGCAGATAGCTCTCGGTCTGATAGTCGGCAAGCGACGCGGCGTCGGCGCTGTAGACGGTGTCGGCGCCGGCCGGTCCGGCGGCCGCTGCGGCGTCGGCGAGGCCGGAGCCGATCAGGGCGAGCGCAACACCGCCGCCGAGTTCGCCGCTCAGGCGCGAGGCCGCGCCAAGCAACTCAAGCGTGGGAGCGGTCAGGCCGCTGTCGTCGGCTTCGCCAATGACGAGGATGGAGGCCATGGTCAGGTTCCTTACAGGTGAGGGCGCGAGATTCCCGCGTCTGCGGGAAAAACCGAGCTGACTAGAGAATTTTCGCTTCGCGGAGGGCGTTGACCAGGCCGGCGGCCTTTTCCTCGGGCGTGTCGCCCTCGATGATCTCGACTTCGACGTCGCTGGTCGGCTGGAAGAGGGAGTGCATCTGCACGCGCGCGCCGGCCGAGCCCACCTCGGAAGCATCGAGGCCGAGATCTGCTGCAGTCAGCTCAGTGACCTGCTTGCGCGCCGCCTGCATGATCTGGCGGAGCTGCGGGTAGCGCGGGTCGCCGAACTCGTTGGAGATGGTCAAGACGCAGGGTGTCGGCAGGTCGATGTTCTCGAAGCCGTCGGCGACAACACGCGAGACGGTGATGCCGCCGTCGCTCAACTCGACTGCGCGCAAGACAGTGGCCGAGGGCAGGTCGAGCAGCTCGGCAACGATGCTGCCCACGGTGCCCTGGTCCCAGTCGGCGGCCTGGCGGCCGAAGATCAGCACGTCGGGAACGCCGAGGTGCTGGATCGCCTTGGACAGCGCCAGCGCGGTGGTCCAGGCATCGCCACCGTCGAAAGCGTCGTCCTTGAGGTGGTAGCCCTCGTCGGCGCCCATGGCGAGCGAGTGCTTGATCGCGTCGCGGGCCGAGTCTGGTCCGAGCGAGATGATGTTGACGCTGCCCTCGCCGGAGGCGTCCTTGATCCGCAGAGCCGCTTCGACCGCCTGGGCGTCGAAGGGGGAGATCACAGGCGAGATGCCCTGGGCGGGCAGCACTTGCATGGCCTGCTCGTCGACCTTGAAGGCGGCGGCGGGCGTCTCGGGGTCGGGAATCTGCTTCACGCAGACGATGACATCCATTCGGGTTCCTTGCTGACTGGAATGTGGTGTTCGCAGCGGTCTCAGTCGGACGGGAATCTGGTCGCGCGTCCAATTGGTTATTCTGTCGCGCTGACGGTAGTCGGGCAGTCAGATGGGATACAGAATGGCACGGGTTGGCGTGTCAATCTTTCAGCCGCTCGGGGTTTGACCGTTGTCAGTTCTGCTCAACAGCCGGTCAAGCTTGGCGTCCATGTCGCCGAGCCGATTGATCACGTGTTCTCCCAGGCGATCAATCTTCGCATCGAGTCCGTCCATGCGTTCACTTAAGCGTTGCTCGACTCCGCCAATGCGGCGATGGAGGGAGTGGAGTTCGGGGGCGAGGGCGTCAACGAGCGCATCTGAGATGCGCCGCTCATTGCCGGTCTGCGAACTGGGCAATCGCGAGCGGGTTCGTTGCGCAATCTCGCGCGCGGTCGGTTCGGGTTCAGGTGATGACATTCGGAGACCCGCGTTCCAGTCTAGGCATCTGACTGTCCCTCGGAAACCGCGGCCGCCTGCAGTAACTCCGCCACGTCCAGCACCTTGAGCTTGTCGTCGTCTTCGACGTCGAGCTGGACGGTGCCGATCCCGGAATCGAACATCTGGACACAAAAGGGGCAGGCCGTGCAGGCCGACTCGGCGCCGGTCGCGACCGCTTCCTCGACCCGCACCTCGTTGACGCGGCTCTTCCCCTGCTCTTCCATCCACATGTTGCCGCCGCCGGCGCCGCAGCAGAGGCCCTGCTCACGGTTGCGCGGCATTTCGATCAGCGTGACGTTCGGTACCTGCTCGAGGATTCGCCGCGGCGCCTCGAAAATGTCGTTGTGGCGGCCCAGGTAGCAACTGTCGTGGTAGGTGATGGTCTGCTCCGGACCGTCGCCGCGCGGGACGAGTCGTCCCGCGTCGACCAACTGCTCCAGGAGCTGCGTGTGGTGAATCACCTGGAACTTCGCGCCCATATCGGGGTACTCGTTGAGGAACGTGTTGAAGCAGTGCGGGCAGTGGGTGATGACCGTCTTCTGTTCGTCGTTGACCCCAGTCTCGTTGAACAGCTCGATCAGTCCCTCGGCGAGAATCTGGTAGAGGTACTCATGGCCCAACCGTCGGGCCGGGTCGCCGTTGCAGGACTCCATGCCCTTGATTACGCCGAATGAGACGTCGGCCTCGCGCAGCAGCGAGACGACCGAGCGGGTGATTTCCTGCGCCCGGTCGACGAACGCGCCGGTGCAGCCGACGAAGTACAGGTAGTCCTGCTCCCCGGTCCACTCGGGCACCTGGTCCTCGATACCTTCCATCCACGAGTCGCGGGTGTAGGGCGTGCCGCGCCACGGGTGTCCCTGACGTTCCAGGGTCTCGAGCGTGCCCTGGACCGTGTCGGGCATGCGCGCTTCTTCCATCACCAGCGAGCGGCGCATGTCGACGATTGTCGGTACGTGCTCGATGAACACGGGACAGGCCTCGACGCAGGCGCCGCAGGTGCGGCAGGCCCAGAGCGACTCGTCACGGACCACGCCGCCGACCATCGGCGCCTCGTCGTCGAGGCCGAAGTTGAGATCGTGGCCCTGGACGAGGTTGGCAACCTTACGCTCGCCGACCGCCGTGGCGTAGGACTTGAGGTCCTGGATGATGTGCATCGGCGACAGCGGCTGACCGGCGATGTCGGCCGGACAGTTGTCGGTGCAGCGACCGCAGCGCACGCAGACGTCGAGCTCGAAGAGCTGCTTCATCGAGAAATGCTCGAGCTGCGAGACGCCGAAGTGCTCCTGTTGCTCGATGTTCTCGATCATGTCGAGCTTGCCCGGCGCAGAGGTGCGCTTGAGGAAGGCGTTGGCGGGCGCGAGCACCAGGTGGTTGAGCTTGGAGTAGCCGAGCAGCGAGATCCACGAGAGCGCGCCGATCATGTGGATCCACCAGAACGTTGTGTGGATGTCGAGCGCGGCCGAGATCTTGACCCCCGAGAACATCAGCGCCACGACATAGCCGACCGGCGACCAGTACGACCACTCAGGGTTGACGTCGATCTCGGAGGTGTGGATGCGCAGACCCTCAACGATGAAGCCGGTGATCAGCAGCATGCCCAGACCGCCCAGGATCAGCCAGTCCTCCCACGTCGGCAGCCAGGCGGTGCGCGGCCGGACCCAGCGGTGGGCGACGGCCATCGCCACACCAATGATGCCGACCAGGCCAAAGATGTCCGCCACCAGCGAATAGCCCAGGTAGCGCGGGCCGACGAGGATCTCGACCGGGATGTAGTCGTCAATCGCCAGCAGCGCCGTGACCAGGAACAGGACGATCATTGAGGACATGATGCAGAGGTGCATCACGCCCGAGTACGGGTCGCGCAGCACTCGCTCGGTGCCGCCGCCGCCCTTGACCAGCCGTCCCAGGCGGACGGGCAGATCGTCGAAGGCGCTGCGCAGGGACTCGCGCGTGATCTGTCCGCTGACAATCGGCTGCCCCAGCCGCCAGACGCGAGAGCGCCGAACCAGGCCGTAGAGGATGATGCCGATCACGAACGGCAGCAGCATGTACAGGACCCAGAAGTGATCGATGTTGAAGAACAGTTCGCGGTGCGCGCCGGTCACGCGGACGGTCTCGGCGCCCGACACGAGCAAAATGCCGCCCAGTGGCAGCCAGGCGGGAATCGCCAGCGCCGAGACGCGCTTGCCGGTCGACGTCGCTCCCGTTCGCCGCTTGTCCGAATCCGACTTGACCGCCGACTTGGTCACCGCAGCACCCCCAACCGACAATCATTCGACACACGTCGTCGGCGCATTATCGCATGTGGAGTGAACGAGGACGGACAAGGGACTCCCAGGGTCCAGCGGCCGATGCCGCGGATCCGGCCGAATTCACGAAGTGAGCAGGGTCGGCGACCGCAGCTCGGTCCTAGCCGTTCTTGGCCTCGCCGTGCGTCTTCCTCAGGTCGTTCTTGAGGACCTTGCCCATGTGATTGCGGGGCAGGGAATCGACCACCGCCAGATAGCTGGGAGCCTTGTAGCTGGCGAGCTGGCTCTTCGTGTAGTCGACCGCCTCCTCCAGCGACAGGCTCTGGCCCTCGTGCAGAATCACGACGGCCTTGACCACCTCGCCCCACTCCAGGTCGGGCGCGCCGATCACGGCAGCCTCGGCGACGGCGGGATGGCCTTCCAGAACCTGCTCGATCTCGCCCGGGGCGATGTTCTCGCCGCCGCGGATGATCAAGTCCTTGGTCCGGCCGGTGATGAACAGGTAGCCCTCGTCGTCGAGGTAGCCCACATCGCCGGTGTGCAGGATGCCGTCGCGAATCGCCGAGGCGGTCTCTTCCTCCTGCTTGTAGTAGCCGGCCATGATTCGGTCGCCGCGCACGCAGATCTCGCCCTCTTCGCCCGTCCCGACCGTGTTGTCGGACGGATCCATGATCAAGACCTCGATGTCGGGCATGACCTTGCCCACCGAGCGCAGGCGGTGCTCCTTGACCGCGATCTCGTCCGGCGATCCGTCCAGCCGGTGGTCGTCGGGACCGAGGAAGGAGATCGAACTGGTCGACTCGGTCTGGCCGTAGGCGTTCATGAATCCGACGTTCTGGGGGAAGACATCGACCGCGGCGCGAATCACGTCGTAAGGCATCGGCGCGGCGCCGTAGGTGAGCAGTTGCAGCGTCTCGCCCTTGAAGGCGCTGAAGTGATCGTCCTCCATCGTCCGCTTGAGCATCGTCGGCACAACCATCGAGTGGGTGATGCCATGCCCGTCGACCGCGTCGATCCAAGCGGCCGGCGAGAACTGCGGCAGGATCACCAGCGTGCGGCCGCCCCAGACCGAGGAAACCATCGTCGTCGCCCCGGCAATGTGGAAGAGCGGCACCGAGAGCAGCGTCTTTTCGTGCGCAGCCTCGGGGTCGGCGGGCGACATCGTATTCGTCACGTAGACCGTCAGGTCCTGGTAAGTGACCTGCACGCCCTTGGGCATCGCCGTGGTGCCCGACGTGTAGATGATCACGGTCGGGTCCTTGTCGTCAACCTCGGCCCAGAGGAAGTCGTCCGAGCCCGAGGCCATCACGTCGCGGTAGTGCGTCTGGCCCAGCGGCACATCGTGCTCGAGCGCGATGTAGTGCTGAACCGTCGGGCAGTCGTCCTTGATCGCCCGTACGAGGTCCTGGTAGCGGTCGGAGACGAAGATCGTCTTGGCCTCGACCGTGTTGATCATGTAGGTCAACTCTTCGCGCTTGGCCCGGTAGTTGAGCGGCACGAAGGTCACGCCGATTTTGGCGCAGGCGTAGTAGATGACCACGTACTCGGCCGAGTTGACCGACATCACGCCGACGTGGTCGCCGCGGGTCAGGCCCAGCCCCTGCAGGGCGTTGCCCAGTTGCGTCACCTCGGCCTGCAGGTCGGCGTAGGTCTTGACCGTGTCCTCGCAGATCAGCGCGGCCCGATCGGGCACGACGGCGGCAGACAGTTCGAGAAAATCGGCGGTATTCACGGGGACGACTCCTTGGACGGGCCTGATGCGGCGAACTCGCGATTTGCGAGCGTGAATCGGTTAACGATGAGACAGTGTATTGGCCAATCGGCGTGCGGTCAGCGCGTCTTGCCGGATCGCAGTGGACATAGGCAGGTCGAGACCTCGGCGTATGCCCCGCTTGACCGCCGACACCAGCGCCGGCTCCGACTGCGCCAGTCGCTGCGCCGCGGCGAAGACCGCGTCGTCCAGCTCGTCCGCCGCGACCAGACGATGCACGATGCCCCAGGCCAGCGCCCGGTCGGCGTCGATCGGATCGCCGCTGAGGATCAGTCCGCGGGCGACACCCGGCGGCGCGATCCGCGGCATCAGTTGGGTGCCGCCGGCCGAGGGAATGTAGCCGAGGCTGACTTCGGGCAGGCCGATCTGCGTGTTCTCGGCCGCAATCCGCAGGTCGCAGTAGAGCGGCAGCTCGATCCCCGCGCCGAAGCAGAACCCGTGCAGCGCGGCAATCGTCGGCAGCGGCAGATCCTCGAGCAGCGCCCAGAGATCCCGCAACCGCCGCGCCTCGCGCGACTCGTGCAGCGAAGGGGCCGTGCCGAACTCGGAGATGTCGGCCCCGGCGGAGAAGGCGCGCGGACCCGCGCCGCGAAACACCAGCACCCGTACATCGGGATCCAGCTCTGCGGCCGAGATGTAGGTCCAGAGCTCGTCGCGCATCGCCAGGTTGATGGCGTTCAGCGCCTCGGGACGATTCAGCGTGACGCAGGCGACGCCGTCAATCGGTTTGTCATAGAGGACGAGCGGTTCGGACATCAACGCCAGTCGGGTTTGCGGATCTCACTCTTGCGGCGGACTTCCCAGAGCCGTTCGATGTCGGCGTTCATCTTCTCATGCAGCGCCTCCATCTCCTCGCGGCCGGGACGCATCTCGCTGGACTTCCAGCGGCGGATCTTGGCCCGGTCGGACTTGTCCATCTCCACTTCCTCCAGCATGTGATTGACTACCTGGCTGAACACCGCCCAGGCTTCTTCGATGTCGAGTTCGACCTTGACCATGTGCGTCTTCCCTCTTCCGGCTGTCGTTGAGTCTGTCTAGCGAACGGTGCGGTAGTAGTCGCGACGGCGGATCGTTCGCGTCAGTTCCTCGTCGATCGTGTTGCCCAGCGCCTCGTTGACGGCGGCGCCGACAGCCTCCATGGCCGCGTTGCCCTCGACCACGCCGGCCCGCCAGTCGCGGATCGCCTTGATCGCCTCGTCCGAGAGTTCCACCTGATCGAGCACCTGGGCCGTGATCAGGGTCATCAACGACCAGGTTTCTTCTTCGTCCAGAATCAGTCGCATCGTTCGTTTCTCCTCTGTCGGGACCGGCACCGTTCCGGTGGGCCGGGTGCTTCCTGGTTCATGCGCCGCTGAACTGCGGCGAACGTTTCTCGACGAACGCGCCGACGCCCTCGGCCCGGTCTGTGGTGTCCTGCAGCAGGATGGTCAGTTCGGTCTCGTAGTGCAGCGCCTGCGCCAGCGGCATTTCGAGTCCGTGTCCGATGGCGTCTTTGGCGTAGCGAGCCGCGAGCGGCCCGCGCGACGCGATTGATTCCGCGATCTGCATCGCCATACCGACCGGATCGTCATCGACTGCGTTGACCAGACCCCAGTCGAGCGCGGTCCCAGAGTCGATCTCCCGATCGAGCATTACCAGTTGCGTGGCTCTCGAGCGCCCGATCGCGCGGGTCAGGCGTTGCAATCCGCCGGCCCGGGGAAACTCGCCGGCGAGCGGATCGAAACCGATCCGCGAGTCGGAGCCGGCCACGCGGATGTCGGCGGCCATCGCCAGCTCGAGCCCGCCTCCGCTCATCGACCCAGGAATCACAGCAATCGACGGCTGCGCCAGCTCTGCCAACGCAGCGAACGGATCGCCGGGCGCAAATGAGGCGACATCGCCCTGGAAGCCCTGCCAGACGCTCGCATCGGGATTGAGCACCAGCACGCGCACCTCGTCGTCGAGCGCGTCGCAGAGCTGGGTGAGTTGGTTGACGAACTCGCCGTCGAGCACGCCGCCGCCGCCGATTACGGCGATCTCGTCGGTGCGCTCGAAGCGGAGTGGCACTGAGCCGGTCATGCAGCGGGTCGTTCCTGTCGCGTCTAAGTGATTCAGTGTACCGAAGCCCTGGGAATGAGCTTGAGCCGCCGCGCCCGCCGCGTCGAACCGGTCGCGGCGGCGTCCTCAACGGCCCGGCGATCGCGGTGCAGGGGCAGGTAGCGATCCTTCAGCCAGGCGTCGGTCAACGGACCGTTCGCGTGCAGCGGATCGTGGATCTGTTCGCCCGCGACGGCGAAGCGCGCCTCCGGCGGATCGCTCAGCTTGACGATCAGTCGTAGCGCCGGAATCGCGCTGGCCGACTGGAAGTGGCGCAGTCCCAGGACCCCGGACTGCGCGACCGTGTCGGCCTCGCCGCCATAGGCGAACGGCCCCGGCGAGAGCAGCGGACCGATCACCGGCGCATCGGCCAGGCCGTGGCTGAGCACAAGCTGCCGGCAGCGTCCCCAACTCCAGGCCGAGCGCTCGGGACCGAGCCGACGGCGCAGCGTCTCGACCGCCCGCTCATGGGCCGCGGCCAGATGCAGGCGCTCTCCCTCGGGATCGGCGTCGATCCGCTTCAGCGCCCAGGATGTGGCGTGCGCCGAGAAGATGTCCAGCGTCGGGATCGCCAGCAGCGGCGCCAGCAGTTCATCGCCCTCGGGACCGAGCACGCGGGCCACCGCGTCCCGCCGGTACTCGATTAGCGTCGCCGCGACGATCGCCGCGTCGACGGAATCGGCCGACATCTCCCCGTCCCATCCGGCCAGCGAATCGTCGCCCAGCCGGGCGGCGAACTCGCGCAGCGGCAGCGAGACGCGGTCGGTCTGGATCCGCGCAAAGGACTCAAACGAATGCGGCGCGTCGCCATCGAGCCGCTCGCGGATCCGCGCGGCGCGTCCCGGATCGAGATACTCCGCCCCGAAGCGGCTCTGCTCAACGGGCGCCAGCGGCGCATTGGCGCTGACCACAATCCCGCCCGGAGGATCGATGGCGTGGGGCAGTTCGTCGCCGCAGACCGGCATCGTCGGCACGCCCCCGCGATCGCTCGGCGCCCAGCCGGCCGCGGGAAAGCGCAGCGCGGCCATGTCGCCGCCGGGCACGTCGCCGCTGACCCGTAACCCAACCTGCTCGCGATCGGCGTAGGCGTAGCAGAGGTTGAAGTCGGCCATGTCGCCCGCGGCCGCGCTGAACTCATCCCAGTTGCGCGCCCCCAGCATGTCGGCGATCCCGCCGCCGCCGTGCCTCGGCGCGAGGATGCGCGAGTGCAACGAGACCGCCCAGCGGCCGCTCCAGCGATCCCGCACGTCATCCGGCAGGACATCGCCGACGACCGGCCCGTTGACCGTCTCCCGCAGCCGGATCCGGCTGGGGGGATAACCGCGCACCTCGATCTGCTCCTCGCGCTCCGACAGATCGACCCAACCGTCGGGCGTCAGCGACCTCGTGCCGTCGTCCGACAGTTGCTCGACCACGGCCACGTTCATCGACATCAGCGCCGCCGTCGGCCCCCAAGCGATCTGGTCGTTGAATCCCCAGACGATCCCCGGCAATCCGGGCACGCTCGCACCGGCCGCGTTGAACTCTGGACAGTGCAGGTGCACGAAGTACGTATGCGGCGGCGTCACCGGATTGAGGTGCGGGTCGCAGGCGAACAGCGGCGCGCCGTCCTCGGTGTGCCGAGCGTCCACCGCCCAGTTGTTGGACGCGCCTTGCTGCAAACCCAGCAGCTCCGACGCCTGCCGCGCAGCCGCCTGCAGCGGCGCGGCGAGCTCGCCGTAGGGCGCGCCCGGCGGCACCGCCGCCGAGGTGTCCTCTGAGAGCGGCGGATCCAGTTCGCGCAGGACGTCCACTCCTGCCAGCTCGACGATCCGCGCCCGCATCAACTGCTGCTCCCAGGCCGGAGCCAGCAGGCAGGAGAGTAGCTTGCCCCAGGCGATACTGTCCGACGCTTGCCAGGGGCCGATCCGGTCGCCCAGCACCTGCGCCTCGAACGGCTGCGGCGCTCGCGCGATGGCCGCGTTGATCCCGGCCACGTACGGCGCAAGCTGCTGCTTCTGATCGGCCGGCGTCGCCTCCCAGGCCGCTTCCGACGCGCGACCGAAGCCGAGCGTGCGGCAGAATCGGTCCACCGCCAGTGCCTGCGGACCCGCAATCTCCGAGACCCGCCCCCGCGCCGCCCGCCGGTTCCACTGCATTTGCCAGAGCCGGTCCTGCGCTTGCACATAGCCCAGCGCAAAGAGCGCGTCGCCCGCCGATTCGGCGAAGCAGTGCGGGATGTCGTAGCGGTCGCGGATGATCTCGACCGGCGCGTCCAGCCCGGCCACCACCGTCCGGCCTCGTCGCTTCGGCCCCCGCGGCAGTTGCAGCGCATTGGCCAGCGTCGTCCCGGCCAGCGCCCGCAGAAGGCTCCCGCCCTGCCGCAACGACAGCGCCAGCCCCCGCCAGTCAATGCCCAACCCGGCGCCGTTCCCGGAATCGTCCATGATCTGAGCCTACGCCGTCATAGACTGTTCGCGAGAAATCCAGGAGGGCGGCCATGGATCTGGCACTGAGCGGCAAGCGGGCGTTGATCACCGGCGCGTCGGAAGGCATCGGTCTCTACTGCGCCGTCTCGCTGTCGGCCGAGGGCGCCGATGTCTCGATCTGCTCCCGCCGGCCCGACGCGCTCGAACAGGCCGCGGCCCGGATCGACGCCGCCGGATCCGGACGCACCCACTGGACCGCCGTCGACCTCGGCGACGCCGACGCCGGCGACCGCGCCGTTGACGCCGCCGTCGACGCGCTCGGTGGCCTCGACATCCTGATCAACAACATGGGCGTCTCCCTGCGCGGCGAGGCCGATGAAGTCTGGCAGGACATGTTCGACCTCAACCTGATGGCCGCCGTGCGCACCACCCGCGCCGCGCTGCCGCACCTCGTTAAGGCCGCCGCCGGCGACGGCGCCGACAGCTCGTCCATAATCCACATCGGCTCGATCTTCGGCCGCGAAGCCGGCGGCTCTGCCCAGTACAACGCGATGAAGGCCGCCATGCACAGCCACGCCAAGTCGCTCGCCCTGGAACTCGGCCCCAGCAACATCCGCGCCAACGCCGTCGCGCCCGGTTCGATCGCCTGGCCCAACTCGCGCTGGCAGACCCGCTACGACGACGATCCCGAAGGCATTCAGCGCAGCGTCCTCGACACGATCGCTTTCAACCGCTTCGGCCGGCCCGAGGAGGTCGCCGACGTGGTCGCCTTCCTCGCCTCGCCCCGCGCGAGCTGGGTCACCGGCGCCTGCCTCAACGTCGACGGCGGACAGACCCGCTCCAACATCTAGACTGGCTCCAGCGGAGGACACCCCCAATGGACGAACACCGCTACGAACACAGCCGCACCACGCTGGGCGCGCTGCCCTCGCGCGTCTGGGACGTCATGGGCCCGCGCATGCTGCGCCCGCTGGTCGGCGGCGCGGTCGGCGCGGCCATCGTCGTCCTCTTCCTCGCCATCCGCGGCGGCACCGCCGTCGAACTGAACGAACTCACCGGCACCGCCTGGGGCGGCTGGAGCCGCCACGCCGACGTCCACCTGCTGATCGTCGTCAACGTCGCGGTCGGCGTCGCCATCGCCGTCAACTTCGCCGCCGAGTGGATCCACAACTGGCTCTACATCGGACTCTGCGTCGTCACCGCCAGCGTGCTGATCGCGCTGCGCCAGCTCGCCGAGATCGACGGCGCCGGCGGCAACGTGCTGCTCGGCCTGATCGCGTTCTTCCTCGCGCTCGGCGTCCTGATCGCCGCCTGGGACGTACGCACGCTCGGCCGCCGCAGCGGCTACTAGCCGCTCTCGCACGAGTATGCCTGCGCACGTCTTGGAACGGCGCAGTGCGGCTCCGTTCGCCTCTGTAGGCGCTGGCACTGGCCAAAGCCCGATGGCTTGATAAACTCGCCACGTATTCACACACGCATCAGCAAACGGAGGCAGACAATGCCGCAGTTCCCGTCCGTCGAATGGTTTGAGGCGCTCCGCGACACGGTCCAGGACGACCCGCACTGGCGGGACTTCGGCATGATGGATTGCGCCATGGGCGTCAACGTCGGCGAAACCACGATCAAGCTGGTCTTCGACGGCTACGAAATCCCCGAAATCGCCGACATCTCCACCAGCGCCGACGCCGAAGACCTCGACTTCACCCTGGTCATGCCCGAAGACCGCTGGCGCGAAATGATCGAGAACATCCAGAGCAACGGCCACGCCGACCTGCATCACACCCTCAACACGATCGACCTCGAGAGCCCGGAAGAACTGGCCAAGGGCGAGGACTACACCCGCCGCGACCTCTTCTATCGCTTCAACCAGACGCTGCAGGACTTCTTCGACGCCTCCTCAACGGTCGAGACGACGTTCGCCTAGCAACCAGCCGATCGACAACGCGCCGACAAGATGGTCCTCGCCGAGCCGCGTCTCCGTGCAGTCCTTCGAGCAGCCGGCTGGCCGCAGGACGAGCTGGACAACGCCGTCACGATCGCGTTCCACGAGAGCCGTTGGAATCCTCGCGCAATCAATGAGCAAGATCCTTCGGGCGGCAGCTACGGCCTCTTTCAGATCAATGGCTGGTGGAAGTACTTCGGTGAGGACGAAATCGGCGAGGATCTCGACACCGCTCTGGCGATGCGACCGCTCTACAACGCCCGCTACGCCCTGCGCATCTGGCGCAAGTGCGGCTGGAAGCCCTGGAGCACCGCCCGGCACATCTGACCCAATCGAAAAGCGTGATGGGGCTACCGCGAGTGTCGAGTTGCCCTGCGCTATCTTCGGTTGACATAGCAAGCGAGCACACCGACGTGGCAATCTCCGTCAAGCTGATCGACCACACCAAGGATCCGATTCGCGCCCTCTACATGGCCTACCGCGTCTGCTACTCGGCGCTCACGCCGCAGCAGGTCCTCGACCGGATCGATGACGAACGCATCTCCCAGGAGAAGATGCTCGAATTCGTTGAGGCCCGCCTGCTCACCGGCCACATGTCCCCGCTCGAGCAGGTCCACTTCGAGTTCGGCATCTCCGGCGTCTCGCGCGCCTTCTCGCACCAGTTCGTGCGTCACCGCATCGGGATCAGCTTCGAGCAGCAGAGCCAGCGTTACGTCACCTACAAGGGCGGCGCCTTCCCCTACTCGATCCCCAGGACGGTCGAACGCGCCGGACTCGGCGACGACATGACCGCCCTCTTCGCACAGGCCGGCGCGCTCTACGAGAAAATGGTCGAGGCCGGCGTCCCCGCCGAAGACGCCCGCTTCCTCCTGCCCAACGCAACCAACACCAACTTCAAGATCACCGTCAACTTCGCCTCGCTGCTGCACATCTCCGACCTCCGGCTCTGCACCCGCGCCCAGTGGGAGTTCCGCAAGGTCGTCTCGCTGATGCGGGCCGAGGTCGTCCGCGTCGCGCCCGAGCTGGGCCGCCAGCTCCAGCCCAAGTGCGGCGAGCGCCGTCTCGGCTATTGCGACGAGGACTACGAGGCTTGGGAAGCCTGCCCCATCGGCCGCAAGCGCCCGCACAAGACCGAGCTCTTCAACCTCTACGACGCCTACCGCCAGGGCGAACTCGACGACCTCGACGCCGACGACATGGCCATCATCGCCGCCGACACCGACGACGCCCCCGCCCACATCCGCTAGCCCGCGGCCTACTCCACCAACTCCAGCAACTGCACGAAGTTCCCGTCCGGATCCAGCAACGTCGCCACCAGACCGCCCCACGACTCCCGCTCCGGTTGACGATGCACCCGGATCGACGGGTCGGCCGCAATCACCCGCTCGAACTCCGCGCCCACGTCGTCGACGAACAGGTTGATCTGCATCCGCGCCGGTTCCAGCGTCGGCCCCGAGATCTCCGAGTGGTCCAGCAACCGGATGAATCCGCCCGCCGCCTCGAACACCGGATCGCGAAACTTCGCCACCCGCTCCAGCCCCAGCGCCGTGCCGTAGAAGCTGGTCATCTCCGCAATCCGGCCCGTGCCGACCATCAGCGTCAGCTCGCGCACTCGCATGAGCGACCTCAGATTTCCAGTGACAGTCCGTCCGCGGCGAGCACGATCGTTCCGTCGAACGCCCGCCGCGCTTCCTCGACCAGCTCCGAGTCGCGCTCCAGCGACATGATGTGGGTCAGGACCAGCGTCTTCACGCCGGCGTCGCGGGCGATCCGGCCCGCCGACTCTGCCGTCGAGTGCGTTCCCCCCACCCCGCGATACAGTCCCGCCCGCGCCGACTCCGACAGCCCCTCCGCCATCCGCGCCAGGCACGACTCCGTGTACGCCTCGTGCACCAGCACGTCGGCCCCATCGGCCAGCGGGACCAGCGCCTCGGGCGCGTAGGTCGTGTCGCCGCTGTAGACCAGCGAGCGTCCCCCGGCCTCGAAGCGCCGCGCCAGGCACTCGAGGTAGGGCGCATGCGGCACCTCGACCGAGCGCACGCGCATCCCGCGCAGTTCTCGCTCGTCGCCGGGACGCGTCAGCTCGACGCTCACTCCGTCCAGCCAGCCGCGGATGTAGTCGCTGGTCGCGTTCACCCGGGCGAATCCCAGGGCCGCCTCGATGTACGTGTCGGTGTCGCGCGGTCCGTACACCGTCACCGGCGCTCCCCGGCGAACGATCAGGCGGGTGAACAGCTCCACCACGCCCATCGCGTGGTCGAAGTGCAGGTGCGAGAAGACCACGTCCGACACCGCATCCGCATCCAGCCCCGAGTCCACCATCCGCTCCATGAACCCAGGTCCCGTATCGACCAGGATCCGCGCATCCCCATGAGCCAGGTGGATCGAAGCAGCCCCCCGCCGAGGATTCACCGACCCCCCAGCCCCCGACCCGCAAAACGTAATCCGCATAGTGCTTGACTCCCTACCGACGCAGCGTAGCGATAGCCCACAGTACATATGTGCAAACCGCTATTATGCTGTCATGCTCTGATCGGACGGTCGATGTCGAGTTTCGCAGAGTTCTTTTCTGGAATCGGCCTGGTTCGAGAGGCAATCGAGCCTCTCGGCTGGGACTGTGTCTTCGCCAACGACATCGCCGAAGACAAGGCGGAGATGTACCGCGCGCGCTTCGGCGACGATCACCTCGTGGTCGAGGACATCAACCGCCTGCGCTTGACAGACCTTCCCGACGACCTCGATTTGCTAACGGCGTCATTCCCTTGCATCGACCTGTCTCTCGCGGGAAACAGGCGAGGATTGGCAGGCGAGCATTCGGGAACGATCTGGCCGTTCCTTGACTTGACCGCAGGTCTGGTGAGCGAACGAACCCCGCCAAAGGCGCTGCTGCTGGAAAACGTCACCGGCTTTGTGACGTCGAACCAGGGTCGCGATCTCGCGGAAGTCTGCGCGCGCATCGGTGAACTCGGTTACTTCCTCGATCTGGTGGCTGTTGATGCGAGGTGGTTCACACCACAGAGTCGGCCACGTTTGTTCGTCTTGGCGATTCGCGAAGACTTGGTCGAGCGCCCGCTCCCGCCGACTGGCAACCTGACCCGACTGCGAACCGCAGCCATCCGCTCATTCCAGTCCACGCACCGGGATGTTCCTTTTGCCGAGCTCAGCCTGCCGGAACCACCACAAGTGGCGAGCCGACGCCTGAGCCAGGTCCTGGAGTACGTTCCCCCGGACGATGAGTCTTGGTGGCCAGGTGAGCAGGTGAAGGCCCTTTGCGGTGCGATGCATGAGCGACACGCGCTACGGGTCAATGAGCTTCTGCTTGGCAAGCGCGACGGCGTGGCGACCATGTACCGCCGGGTGCGTCACGGCCGCACGGTCGGCGAGGTCCGAAACGACAACATTGCAGGATGCCTGCGAACCGCCAACGGCGGCAGCAGCGTCCAGTTCCTCGTGGATTGTCGTAGTGGACAGCCGAGAATTCGCCCCCTCACCGGACTCGAGTACGCCCGACTCCAGGGTGCCGGCGACTTCCCCATCACGGTCGGCCGCCGACAGGCCCAGAGCGGCTTCGGAGATGCCGTATGCGTACCGGCCGTCCGTTGGCTGGTCGATGCTGCCTTTGGCTTCCTGCTCAGTGAATTCTCTCAGCGCGAACCGATTCAGACGCGCTTCGCCAATGAGCCGCTCGACGCCGTCGCCGCCGGAGGCTGATGGTATGTCGAACCGGCGCGACACTCTGAGTCCCGAAGCTCGTTCCGAGACCATGCGCCGAATTCGGAGCAGGGACACTAAGCCCGAACTGGCGCTGCGCAAGGAACTCTACCGACGCGGTTTCCGCTATCGCGTCGACTACGAGAAGGCGCCGGGCCGCCCCGATATCGCCATGGTCGGACGCAAACTCGCCATCTTCGTCGACGGCGAGTTCTGGCACGGCAAGAAACACACTGCTGAGCGCTACGCCGAGATGACCAAGTATTGGCGAACCAAGATCGCAAGAAACATGGACCGAGATCGCCGAGTCAACTGCGAGCTGCGCGACCTCGGTTGGACCGTGATTCGGGTGACCGATCGCGCGGTCAATGGCGATGTCTCCGCAGTCGCGGACTTCGTCGAGAGTGCGACACGAGGTTGCTTCGCGATGTACCCGCCCTCAGGCATAGAACTGCACAGAGGGTCGTGATGTCGCATTCTCTGGACATCGAGGCCGCGATCGTCTACTTCGATGCCTTCATGTACGGGCCTTTGCAAAGTCGCGCCCGATTGTTCCGTCGACGCGGCCTCAAGCCCAGAGTCGTCATGCCTGAAGACTGGGAGGTGTTCGCAGCCATCCTCCTTCGCGATCCGGGCCGCACGAGCCAAAGTGGACCGGATCTGGCCGAGTACGAAGTGAAATCGGCAGTGCACGGCAACGCGTTCGAGTATCAGTACCACAAAAGATCGTGGCGAGAGAAGATGGCCGCAGACCGAAAGTTCGGCCACATCTTTATCTCGCATCGTGACGACTTGGCTTTTGTCGAAGTGAGAGTCGCGACAGGATCCGAAGTGGCTCCCTTCATTGACGAGTGGGAATCTGAGCGGCCGTACTCGAGGCCGAGCCAGCAAAGATTCCGCAAGAGCGTGCCGTTCCGCTGGGTCGCCGATCATGCCGACCTTGTTCTGCGAATCGAGAAGGGCGAAGTCACGTTCGAGGCCGGCGACGACTAAACGGCCGGGTTTGGTTGAGGCGATCCGACAACTCGCAGGGCCTCCGTCAACCAGTTGACCCACCACTTCCCGCTAACGCACCCATGTTCTGGTAATGTGACCTCCCACCGCCAATGAGAGGCCGCAGACCGTGACCCTTCCAACCACCCAAAACAGCTCCGCACAACGCCGTTCGACGCCGCACGTCCTCGTCGGGAACCGACCGAAACCCGTCCTGAATCGAACAAAATCGAACAAGCAGAACCTGAAACAGGCTGAAGAAACCTGAAAAAACCTGAAAGCCCAAACGCATGATCACCAGTGTTTTGCTGGAGATCCGGTGAAATCGGCTCTCAGAAAAAAAATCGCCTGAAACCTGAAACCGCGAAACACGCCGCCACGCCCGAACCACCCTGAGGAGACGCGACACGCCCTAGACTCCCAAACCATGCCTCCGCTCTCTGGACTCCGCGTCCTCGACCACGGCCATGTCTGGGCCGGGCCGTTGCTGGGCATGTTCCTGGCCGACCTCGGCGCCGAGGTGATCAAGGTCGGCGCGCCCCACCGCCGATCCGGCGTCTCGATCGGCGGCCAGCAAGCCCCCGTCGGTTCGATTGGCGGCGACCGCGGCTCGACCTCGCCGGACGACCCTCGCGCGTTTCACGGTCTGGACCGCGGCAAGCGGTCGATCTCGATCCACCTCGGCGACCCGCGCGGGCGCGACCTCTACCTCAGGCTGGTCGAGCAGTCGGACGTGGTCCTGGAGAACTTCTCACCCCGGGTAATGCCCTCGCTGGGCCTGTCCTACGACGTCCTCGCCGAGGTCAATCCGCGCATCATCATGGTCGCCCTCTCCGCTTCGGGCGCGACCGACGGCCCCTGGCGCAACCTCGTCACCTACGGCCCCTCGCTCGCCGCGCTCTACGGGCTCAAGTCGCTGCTCGGCTATCCCGACGACCCGCAGCCCCGCGAGGACACGGCCGACCTCGACCCGACCGCTGCCGGCCACGCCTTCGTCGCGCTGCTGGCCGCGCTCGAGCAACGCGAACGCACCGGACGCGGGCAGTTCATCGACCTCGCCCAGGGCGAAGCGACCCTCCAGCGTGCCGCCGCCCCTCTGATGGACTGGCTGCTCAACGGCCGCGACTCAAAGCCGCGCGGCAACCGCGGCTCGGCGATGGCGCCCCACGGCGTCTATCCCGCCGCCGGCGACGACGCCTGGCTCGCCGTCGTCGTCCGCACCGACGCCGAGTGGTCCGCGCTCTGCCGGCTCGCGCCGCAGCTCGAACGCGACGAATGGCGGACCATGCGCGGACGGCTCGCCGATCAGGATGCGCTCGACGAGGCGCTCTCGCGCTGGACCCGCCAGCACGACGCGATGGAGCTGAGCATCGATCTCCAGGCGCGCGGCGTGCCCGCCTTCCCCTTGATGGACCCGACCTCGCTGCTGATTGACGAGGACTACGCTGCGCTCTCCTACGCAGGCCTCGACCTCGGCGCGGAAGTCGCCGCACCCCTGCGCGACGGCGCGCTCTACACCGGCGCGCCCTGGAAACTGTCCCGCACACCCGCCGCCGTCACCGGTCCCGTGCCCAATCGCGGCGAGCACGACGCCCAGGTCTACGGCGAACTGCTCGGCCTCGACGAGGCCGCCCGCGCCGAACTGCGCGAGGCCGGCATCATCTGATCCGTTCACGAACCGAACAACGGGTAAGCGGGTTATCCTCGCAACGCTGGTCAGTTCAGCCCGAAAGGACACCACACATGTGCCACCGATATGAAGCCCTGCCCGCGATCGCCCCGATCGCCGGCGCGGCCGTCGACGTCGACGACCTGACCCTGACCGCCTCCGACGGCGTCCAGTTCGCCGCCTTCCACGCCCGCGCCGAGTCGCCCACCGGCCCCGGCATGGTCGTCCTCCCCGACGTGCGCGGACTCTTCCGTTTCTACGAGGAGCTCGCCATCCGTTTCGCCGAGGTCGGCGTCGACGCCGTCGCCATCGACTACTTCGGCCGCACCGCCGGCGTTTCCAAGCGCGACGCCGAGTTCGACTTCTGGCCGCACGTGCGCAGCACGACGCCAGACGGCATCGCCGCCGACACCGCGGCCGCCGTCGCCGTCCTGCGCGCCAACGATCCCGACCGCGCCGTGTTCACCGTCGGCTTCTGCTTCGGCGGCAGCAACAGCTGGCTGCAAGCCTCCGCCGGACACGGACTCGCCGGCGCAATCGGCTTCTACGGCCGCCCCACCGCCGAAGGTCTCAACGGCGGACCCGCGCCCTCGGCCACCGTCTCCGAGATCGAGTGCCCCATCCTCGGCCTCATGGGCGGCGCCGACGAGAGCATCCCCGCCGACGCCGTCGCCGAGTGGGACGCCGCGCTCGGAGCCGGCGGCGTCGAACGCGAAATCATCACCTACGACGGCGCCCCGCACAGCTTCTTCGACCGCTCCTACGACGAACACGTGGACGCCTGCAACGACGCCTGGCAACGAATCCAGGCATTCATCGCCGCCAACAGCTAAGTCTCCTTTCTCCCCCCACGGAGCGGGGGGAGATGCCGAAGGCAGAGGGGGGCAACCAGACCAGAGAAAGGCCCAACACCATGCGAGTAACCAAATCATCCGACGGCGAGACCAACCAGGCGAACGCACCGATCTTCACGGGCGGCAACGTCTGGGTGCGGGCGCTGGCCGGCTCGACCGGCGGTCAGAACGCCGCCGACGACGCGGACTTCAATCTCGCGATCGTCCAGTTCGGCGCCGGCGCGCGGACCAAGATGCACACGCACTCCTCCGAGCAGATGCTCTACGTCGTCTCCGGCATCGGCAAAGTCGGCACCGCCGACGAGGAACACACCATCTCGGTCGGCGACTTCGCCATCATCCCGCCCGGCGAAGAGCATTACCACGGCGCCGCCGACACCGGCTCGCCCATGTCGCACCTCGCCATCACCCGCCGCGACTCCGTCACCGAGGTGACCGAGGACTGAGCACGAGTGGGAGCGGTGCCGCCGCTGTCAGTCGTCGCTGTCGCCGTTGCGAGCGCCGGGCGGACGGAACAGATCGCCGATCACGATCACGCCCGCCGCCGTCAGCGCCAGCACGCCCAGCGACTTCAGGTGCAGCCGGCGGGCCCGACCGAGATCCTTGATCTCCGGCGGCGGCCGCTGCCAGCCGACCGAGCGACCGTTCCAGGACGCGCGGCGGTCCAGCGCGACCGACATCGCCGTCACCGGAATCGGCGTCTCCGAACCGAGCGCCAGTTCCTCAATCTCGGGCGCCTGGATGTCGGAGCGCCCGCGCGCGGCCAGCGTCGCCGCCGCCGCGATCGCGTCCCGCGCCCGGCGCACGGAAACCAGCCGGCGCGCCGGATCGAGCATCGCCGCCAGCGGTCCGTCCGAACCGGGGCCGGCCATCGGCCCGCCCAGCGATTCGACCGCCGCATAGGCGACGGCCCCCGAGAGGTCGAACGCCGCGTACGCCGCCCACGGTCCGACCACGCTCTCGCTGGGCGCATTGGCCAGCCGGCCGATCTCAGCCTCGACCCGCTCGGCGTCCAGCGCGGCCGTTGGCCGGCCCTGGTCGTCCACCGGCGCGCCGCCGAGCTGACTCTCCGCCGTCGCCGACGCGCGCAGGCCGCGGAACGCGTCAAAGGTGGCCGCCAGCAGCAGCGCCTGGATCACGATCGACACGGCTCGGGACACGCCGCCGGGCTTCGTCTGCTCGATCAGCGACGCCAGCCGAATCGCAGCGGCTGATGCCGCGAACGGCGCAAAGACGCGCAGCCGGGGCGGCAGCGAGGCCAGTTGCCTCGTGTGCGACAGCGCCCAGGCAAGCCAGGTCGGACGACCGTCCGGCGGCGAACCGAGCAGATAGTCGGCGGCTGCCTGGATAGCCAGGGCGAGCCCGAAGACGGACAGGCGATCGGTGGTGCGTCGCATTGGCCTTGAGCATATCCGCCGGTGCGCATGCGACCGTTCTGTGTCATGGTTCACAATCGGAGCGCGGCGGCAGTCGATTGGTCGTGGGGAGTCCGGCCCGCCCGGGTGAATCTCGGCGTCCGCTCGTGAAAAAGTTGACAAGCGCCGCACGACCAGCCCATAATGTGCATCGTTTCACAAACTCCCGATCGTGCGGATATTCACAATCTCTCTCCGCACTCCGGTCGAGTAGGAAAGCGAGTTGGACCGATGCCCGTCACGCCTCCGTCGAAATGCCCGCGCTGTTCGGGCATGATGCTGGTCGAATCGGACGCGCACAGCGTCTATTCCAGTTGCCTGTCGTGCGGATACGTCTACGAAAACAACATCATTTCGGTCTTCGAGCTCGAGCGCGAGCAGGCCGTCGAGGAAGGCCGACAGCGCCGCCGCCAACCGTCGCACGGCAAGCTCCGCCTGTAATCCAAACACTCCGACCCCAACCGATCGCCGCCCTCCGTTCGCTCCTCACCACGAGCGCAGACCCGTCCGCGTTAGCCTGATTCAGGTCAGTGCTTGGTCTCAGTGGCCGGCGTCAGTGGCGACGGACGATCGATTCGGCGGGCGGTCGGCGTGGAAATCCGCGAGTATCGCAAAGCGACCCGGTGCGATCACCGAGGCAGACTGCGCCGCTGCCGCCGGCCGATGATCGGCCAGTGCCAGTACTGCGCGCGCGGCTTCTGCGACGAGCACGGCAGCATCCTTGACGACGGCCAGGAGATCTGCGTCGAGCAGCGCTGCCAGCGGCTGCGCGTGGACGTGGCCGAGCACCTCGTCTTCAAGGCCGAGGCGCGACTGCGCAACGAGGAAGGCCGTTGCAGCGAGCCTGCCTGTCCGCAGCAACACGCCATGCGCTGCGATCGCTGCAACTGCCGCTTTTGCGAGGATCATCTGCGTCAGGTGATCATGACCGTGACTCGAGGCGGGGAGATGCAGAGCGAAGCGGCGGCCATCTGCGACCATTGCCGTGCCCGGCTACCGCTCTGGAACGAGGAATGAACGCAGAATCTCGACGTCGTGAGGGAAGACCGGCGCCGGTCTGCGTGAAGCCGGTTGCAGAGGAATCCAGGCCGCCGCCAGTGCCTCGCTGCCCGGCCTGAGCCCGCCGCCGACGGCGCGAGCGCGATAGCCGATCACTACGACCTGCTCCCCGGTCGCCGACCAGACGCCCAGCAGACCGCCGACCTTGACCTCAACCCCGGTCTCTTCCCACACCTCGCGGACGGCGGCGTCCTCGACCCGTTCGCCGGCGTCAACGAAGCCCGACGGCCAGGCCCACTCGAACATGGCTGGCTCATGGTTTCTGCGCACATACAGCAGCCGGCCGTGTGCATCGGTCGCCAGCACGACGACCGCGACCTTGGGATCGACGTGGTTGATCCAGTCGCAGCGCTCGCAGCCCGTGGGCGCCGCAAGCGGCTCGGCGCACTGGGGGCAGAATCTCGGCTCAGGCGGCATCGGTACGGCTGCCTTCGCAGCTCGCCGGGGAGCTAGAACACCGGCAGGGAGACACGCTCGAAGTGCTCGTAGAAGCGGCCGTCAGCCGAGCTCCAGCGCTTCTCCACGTTGGCGATAAAGTCCTCGCCGCGGTCGCCGAACTGCGATACGTGCCGGGTCAGGGCCCGGATCTTGGTCTGAACAACATCCGTGATGTCGACGTCGAAGTTGGCCTGCTGGCTGCCCCAGATGAACAGCTCGGCCACCTTGTGGCACTCCAGGCCCTCTTCGAGATGCTCGGGGAAGTTGAGCCGATCGCGGGCCGTCGGATAGACAGCGTCGAGCGTCATCTCGCCGGTGCAGCGGTGGTCGCGGTGGTTGATGAACCCGCGCCACTCGGAGAGCGGATCGGACGGGTCGGCCTCCAGCGCGCGGCGGTGGATGTAGTCGGTCGAATGGGTAAAGACGGCGTGCGGCTTGAGCCTGCGAATCGCCTTGACGATCCCGCCCAGATACTCCCGTGTGTACTCCAACTCGCCGTCCTCCGCGCCGAGGAACGTGCAGGTCAGGACGCCGAGCTCCTCGGCCGCGTTGCGCTGTTCGACCTCTCGCATCGGCACCAGGCGCTCGGAGGTCATCTCCGGGTCGGCCGAGCCCTTGGCGCCGTTGGTCACCATCAGGTAGTGCATCTCCCAGCCGAGCGTCGTCCACAGCGCCGACGTGCCGCCGGCGCCGAAGTCCGCGTCGTCGGGATGAGCGGCGATGACCAGGCCCACTTTGTTGTCGGTCTCAGGAGGCGTTGTCATGGGCGAGTCCAGTTCAGTTCGTACATCTACGAATTGTCACGCAGGTCACATGTTGCAGGCAACACTGCGGCGCGCAGGCGACTTGACAGGAGCAGCGTACCGGTCCACACTGGCTACACAGGAGACAGTACTGATGTTCCGCACACGTGCTCTGTGGCTATGCTATGGTCTACTTATGTCACGTAGAAGGAGCATCCAACACGTGGCCAGTTGCGCCTAGCAGTCAGACGTGACGCCACCGACAGAACGGGAGACCCACCATGTCAGAAGCAACCAAGACCAAGGCAGAGACGGACGGGCAGCCGCCTCGCCGCGGCAAGCGAGGACCTCGGTCCGACAAGCCCGAGCGCATCCTCGCCTACCTGCGCCAGTACTTCGCCGAGCACCGCTACCCGCCCTCGGTGCGCGACATCGTCGAGGGCTGCAATCTCTCGTCCACTTCGGTCGCCGACTACAACCTGAAGATTCTCGAGCGCGAAGGGCACATCCACCGCGACCGCGAACGCGCCCGGACGATCTCGCTGACCGAGCCCGTCGAGCCGACCGAGCCCGCCCGGATCGAGTCCAGCCGCTCCTCCATCGGAGTTCCGTTGCTCGGCTCTATTGCGGCCGGCACCCGCTCGCTCGTGCCCGAGGGCGTCGATGTCGCCCACGCCGAAAGCCGGATCAGCGTCACCTCGGACATGCTGGCCGGCCGCGATCCGGAACAGGTCTTCGCTCTCACCGTTCGCGGCGACTCGATGATCGACGCCCTGATCGCCGACAACGACACCGTGATCCTGGAAGAGGCGACCAACATCGCCAACGGGCAGATGGCCGCCGTCTGGCTGCGCGACGAGAACATCTGCACGCTCAAGCGGCTCTACTACGAACAGGGCCAGGTGCGCCTGCAGCCCGAGAATCCGACCATGGCGCCGATCTTCACCAACGAATCCAACATGCAGATCCAGGGCCGCGTCGTCTCTGTGATCCGGCATCCGCGCTGATCGAGCCGGCCTCAGACCCAGGTCCCGGGCTCGTCCCGGGACCTGTTCGGGTTCCGGTCAGGTGCAGCCCTGAAGGGGTTCGAGTCATGCCTACACTGAACTCGTGCCGCCAGTCCTGACCCTCGACGACGTCAGCATCGAGTACCGCACCCGCGAGGCGCCGGTGCGCGCTGTGCGCGGCGCCTCGCTCAGCCTCGAGCGCGGCGAGATCGTCGCCCTGGTCGGCGAGAGCGGCTCGGGCAAGACGACGCTGGGTTTGGCCATCCTCCGCATCCTGCCGCGCAACGCCTCGCAGACCTCGGGCGCCATCCGCTACGAGCGGCGAGACATTGGCGAAATGGACCGGGCCGAGCTGCAGCGCATCCGCGGCGACCAGATCTCGATGATCTTCCAGGATCCGATCGCCGGCCTCAATCCCATCCTTCCGGTCGGCCGGCAGGTCGAGGAAGTGATCACGTCGCACCGCGAGGTGACCAAGCAGGAGGCGCGGGAACGGGCGCTGGAAGCGCTCAACGCGATGCAACTGGCCGACCCGATTCGTATCTCCAAGTCCTTCCCCGGCGAGCTCTCCGGCGGCATGTGCCAGCGGATCATGATCGCCATCGCCACCGCACTCGATCCCAAAGTGCTGATCGCGGACGAACCGACCGCCTCGCTCGACGTCACCGTGCAGGCACAGATCCTCTACGAACTGCAGCGTTTGCGAGAGGAGCGGGGCACGGCGATCCTGCTGATCACCCACGACATGGGCGTGGTCGCCCAAATCGCCGAGCGTGTCGCGATCATCTACGCGGGCAAGATGATGGAAGTCGACGACATCATCCCGCTCTACCGACAGCCCAGACATCCCTACACCTGGGCCTTGCTCGACACCTTGCCGCGCCTCGACCGGCGTCGCGCCAGGCTGCGACAGATTCCCGGCAGCTTGCCTGATCTCACGGACGAGGACCTGGGCGAGCACTGCGCGTACATGTCGCGCTGTCCCAAGGCCCTGACCGTCTGCCGCACCGACCCGGAACCGGACTTGATCGAAGTCGTCGGCGGCCGCATCGGCCAGCGGGTCGCGTGCTACAACCCGGTCGAGTCGCTCTGACATCCCACCCGCGCCGCCGCCGGACCGGCCCCTGGCTGGTTCAGCGGCCCGCTCTCCGTGACTCAGCGGCGCCCGGCGCCGGCCAACTCGGCGACCAACAGCTCGACCGCCGTCTCCTCGGGCAGTCCTCCGTCGTCGCGCCGGTACTCGATGATCGAGACTTCCGCTTCGAGGATGCGGGCGAGGGCGGCGTCGGCCGTCTGCTGTGTGTAGCGCTGCGCCTGGCGGCGCAGGCGCCGGGCCAGCCAGTCGAACCGCACGCCGGCCGCCGACTGGATGTCCGCGTCCGATCCGCCCCGATCGATGACCTCGCGGACGACGATCACCTGGCGGTAGGTGCGGGCCAGCATCCTCAGGATCTGTTGATCCTCGGTGCCGTCGGCGCGCACCCCGTCGAGCGCCTGCATGGCGTCCGCCAGGCGGCGCTCAGCGACGGCGTCGACAAGATTGAAGATCGTGAACGAGCGCGACGCCGGCACCATCGCCTCCACGATCGTCTCGTCGACGTTGGTCGCGCCGGCGTACAGCGAGAGCTTGTCCACGGCCTGGGTCAGGACGCCGCGGTCGCCGCCCGCCCGCTCGACCAGGGCCAGCGCCGCGTTGCGGGTCATGTGCAGGTCGCGGCGGCGCACCTCGCCGCGCAACCAGGCCAGCGCTTCGTCCTGCTTCAGACGGCCGAACTCGCGCACGTCGGCATGCGGCCGGATCAACTCCAGCAGCGGACTGTTGCGCCGCAACTCATCCTCGACGAAGACCAGCACCGTCGAGTCCGGAATCTGCTCAAGCAGGTCGGGCAAGTCTTCCCACTCGCCGAGCTGACGCCGGCGGCCCGTCTGTCCGCCCTCGAACCTGGCGCAGAGCCCGTCCACGCGCACCCAGCGCACGCCGCCCAGGAACGGCGCGGCCGAGGTCGCCGCGCCGAGCTCGCCCAGCGAGACCCGCGCGCCGTCGAACCCGGTCGAGTTGTTGGCCAGCGCCCCGTCGGCGTCGTGCTCGCGCCGCAGCGCCGCAACCGCCTCCAGCCGCGCAAACCGGTCCTCGCCATGAAACAGATACGCCGCCATGGCCTGAGCCTAGCGAGCCGTTGAGCGGACTCACCGTGGCGGCGCCGGCGCCGCTTTGGTTGTCAACACTCGCTCCACTAATGCTTCCCGCACTTCTGCGATCGCCCCGGCCAGATTCGGCACCTCCCGCTTCTCATCAGGATGGAGGAAGAGCAGGACGCAGCGCGAGACCGGGCGGCCCAGTGTCTGCTCCAGCATCAGCGCATAGCTCGCCGTCTGCAGCCGATAGCGCGCCACGGCGGCGTCGACCGCTTCGCCCTCGCGCAGCGCGTCGGTCTTGTAGTCGACGACGACCAGTTCCCCTTCGGCGGTCTCGTAGAGCAGGTCGACAAACCCGTCCAGCAGCACGCCGTCGATCTCGACCGCGGCGTAGAGTTCGCGCCAGTAGCGATTGCCCGAGATCGCCTCGTGCACCGTCGCGCTGCGCAGGGCGGCGCGGACCAGCCGGCGGACTTCGCCGCCCTGTTGCCGGTTGAGCGACTCGGCGGCCGTTTGCGCGGCGCAGGCGGCGTCGACCAACTCCTCGGTCCAGCCGGCGAGATCGATCACCTGCAGCACGCCGTGCGTGGCGCGTCCGATCGCGGTACCGGCCCGGCCTCGACGCCAGGGCGGCAGGTCGTCGTCCGGTTCCTCGTTGGGATTGGTCCGCGGCGCGCCGCTGTCGGCGCCGACGCGCTGGGCGACGCCGGTCGCCGACTCCCTGGGCAGCGAAGCCAGTCTCTGCGCCGCCTGCTCGCGACGCTCGATCCAGCGCGCGCGTTCCTCTCGGGACTCGGGGCGGGCCGGCTCGGCGACAGACAGTTCCTGCATCGGAGGGTCGGGAAGCTCGCCGTGCGAGAGGAATCGGTATCGCGCTGTGCCGGATTCAAGCACCTCGGCAATCTGGTGCGCGTCGCTGTGGCCCGATTCACGGCGGTACAGGCTGACCACCAGGTGATCGCGGGCGCGGGTCGCGCCGACATAGTTGCGCCGCACATCCTCGTGCTGACCCAACAGCGTCTCCAGCTCCCGGAGCGCGCCGTAACCGGGAGTCTCCAGCCCCGAGCGAAAGCGCACCTCTGGGCGACCGTCGTCCTGCCACAGCAACGCCGGCGTTTCCGCCCGCCGGCCGACGTTGAACCCGGCGAAGACGACGATCGGAAACTCCAGCCCCTTGGCCGCGTGGATCGTCATGATCCGCACGGCGTCGTGATCCTCCTCCGGCACCACCGACTCGATCACGCGGGCGTCCTGCTCGGCCTGGTGTCCGGCCCACTGCAGGAATTCGCTCAGCGTGGCGCCGCCGCGATCGTTGAACGCGCGCGCCTGGTCGACCATGAATCGGTAGCGCTGCCAGTGCTCGCGCGGCTGACGCTCGATCACGGACAGCTCAAGCAATCGCCGCTCGCGGATCACGCGGCCCACCAGCTCGCTGACCGACATCGTCCACCGGCGCTCGCCCGTTTCCCTCAGCCAGCGCATCGACTCGGCGACCGGATTGTCGGCGGGCATTGCCGCTGGACGCGGTAGTCGATAGTCCCATGCACCGCCGGCCTGCTTCCAGCGATACAGCTCGTCGTCGGCGCAGGCAAAGCCGGGCGACTTGAGCGCCGCGACCAGCGCGATCTGGTCGGTGGGGTCCTCAACCGCCCGCAGCAGATTCAGCAGTTCGCGGACCTCGCGCGAGTGGTAGACCAGCGAGCGGCTCTCGAGCCGGTAGGGAATCCCGCGCTGATCGAGTGCGGGCAACAGATGCGTGAGACCCGTGCGTGTGGGAACGAGCACGGCGGTGTCGGCGAAGCGCGCGTCCCGCGTCTCTCCGACTCTCTTGTCGTAGACCGGCCAGCGCGAGTCGGTGATGTCGGCGATCAGCCGGGCCAGCGCCTCACCTTCGATCCTGCGCACCCGGCTGGCCGCCAGGTCGTACACGCCGCCGACCACCGTGACCGGATGCTCAGCGTCGTCGATCGCTGGACGGAACGCGCGCAGGTCGTCCCATTCGGCCTGCTCGCTGCCGCCCTCCTGCATCAGCGGCTGGAACACTGCGTTGACGAACTCGGTCACGCCCGGCGCCGAGCGGAAGTTCTGCGACAGGCGGACCAGACCTGCCTCACGCCGTTGCTTAACCGCATTGAACTGGCGGATGTCGGCGCGGCGGAAACGGTAGATCGACTGCTTCGGATCGCCGACGAAGAACAGCCGTCCCGATTCGCCGCCGGCGATCGCGTCCGCAATCCGCGTCTGCAGCGGATCGTTGTCCTGAAACTCGTCGATCAGCAGACGCCGGAACCGGCGCCGAACCGACGCCGCGACGGAAGGATCGGATTCCAGCAATCTGCTGGCGCGTACGAGCAGGTCCTGGAACTCCAGCTCGCCGCGCCGGCGTCGTTCGTCGGCGTAGTCGATCACGAACTGTCGCAGCCGGTTGTAGATCGGCGCGAGGAAGGACGCGGCAAGTTGGATCCGCAACGGTGCGCGCCGTTCCTCCAGCGCCGTCATGCGCCCGCGCGCCTCGGCGAGCGCGCCACCGGGCCAGTTGGCGGCTCGGCCGGTGTTGCGGACCCTGAGCGACGGCCTCGGGTTCTGCAGCAGCCGTACCAGCCGGCCAGGTTCGTCCTGGTACTTGCGAAGCTGCTGCGAGAACGGGATCAGGTCCGTGAGGCGCAGGTACAGCTTGTCCTCGAGGTCGAGGCAGCGATGCCGTAGCTCGATTACGGATGCGAACTCGGCGATGAAGTTCCGCGGATCGGCCGGCTCGCTGTCGAGCACGGCTCGCTCGGACTCCGCCCGGTCCCAGTCCTCATGCAACGCCTCCGCCACTGACTTCAGGTCCCGCAGTTCGATCCCGGCGTCGAACGCGCTGAGCAGGTGTTTGCCGAGTTGCTCGTCCTCGAGCAACTCATCCAGAAACTGCGACCAGCGGTCGCTCAACCTGAGCGAAGCCTCGCTCTCGTCGATCACGGCGTATCCGGGCGGCAAGCCGGCCTCAATCGGATGCATCCGCAGGATCCGCCCGGCGAAGGCGTGCAGCGTTTCGATCGCGGCCGCATCAAGGTCCTCGGCGGCCCGGGCGAAGCGTTCGCGTAGCACGGGATCGGTCTCCGACTCGCGCCGCTCGTCGAGCCGTTCCAGCACCCGGTCGTTGAGTTCCGCCGCTGCTTTCTCGGTAAACGTGATCGCCGCGATCTGGTCCGCTCCGACCTCGCCCGAGGCAATCAGGTTCACGATCCGGCCGACCAACGCTTCGGTCTTGCCCGTGCCCGCGCCGGCCTCGACGAACAGCGTCTCGTCGAGCCGCCCGCTGATTCGATCCCGTTCGCCCTGGTCAATGATCGTCGCCATCGCTACTCGTCCACCGTCACTTCGCTGAGGGAGACGTAGTCGGCCAACTCGGGCGCCTCCCGCATCCGCTCCCAGCGCGAGCGCCGGTCGGCGGGACAGATCGCGTCGAAGCTGCAATAGGTGCAGTTGTTATCGCGCGAGCGAGGATTGTCGCTGCCCGGCCGGGCTGGGAACAGACCCTGGCGGATGTGCCGCGCAATCAGGTTGATCGTGTCGCGAAAGCGTTCGTCCTTCTCCTCGTCCCAGATCACCTGGTTGAACTGGAACCCGCCCCGATCGCTGATGAACCAGTAGGCCGACCGCACGGCAACCGCGTCGTCAACTCGATCGATCCGGCGCAGGGCGTGAGAGTACACCGGCAACTGCAGTACCGTGCCGCGCACCACCGGGTCGTCATCCAGTTGCCTCTGCGACGGGTACGCACCGCCCGTCTTGTAGTCGATCACCAGCAACAACTGTCCGTCCGCCGATCGATCGACGCGGTCGATCATGCCGCGTAGCAAGAGCACACCGCCGTCTTCGAGTGGCAGCTCCAGCATCTCGCGGCTGTCTCCCGGCATGCCGAAGGCAAGCTCGCTCGCCTCCTGCCGAACCTTGAGCCGGGCTCGATGAACCTCGTCCTCCGACAACAGCCGCTCAAGATCATCGAGCAAGTTCCGCCGTTCCCGCTGCCAGAGCAGGTCTCTGCCGGTCAACCCCAGATCCTCGGCCTGCTTCAATTCCTCCTCGGCGATCTTCCGCAGCCGTTCCCGTTCCGCCTCTGGCCAAGGATCCCCGGGCGATGGCTGGGACACCGACTCGCGGAAGTTGCGATCGAGGATGCGGTGGACGTACGAACCCTTGTCGACCGGACTGATCTGCAAGTCCTCGCGCAGTTCGGCCCGTTCCTCCAGCCGCAGCACCCGGCCGAGGAAGTAGCGGTACGGGCAGGTCGCCCAGTCCTGCAGCGCGCCGGCCGAGTGCGGCCGCGCAGCGGCCTCGGCCGCTCCGGCCTCGATCAACCCGTCCCAGCGGCTGAGACGGTGCGATCGCCGCGAGCGCTGCTGGGCCAGGCCGCGTCCCAGCGCCGGCGACTCGCTCGCGAGGAAGTGGCCGAGCGGATTATTCGTCGCCCGCATGCTGCTCAAGTCGTACTCATGCGGATCGGCCGACATCGCCGCGCCGACGACAGCCCGCTCGAAGGAGGGCGTGGTAGCAACAACCTCGGAAGCCGCCTCGCCGATCTTGGATGCGTAAACGCGCCGATCGCCGTTGAGCCTTGTCGCCGACTCCAGCAACCAGCGGCTGGGCAGGCGCGCCTGCTGGGCGCGGACATCGGCGCGCGGATAGCTGATCTGGCGTCGCTCGCCCGCGTGCATCGCTGCTAGGAAACTCGTCCGCTCGCGGCGCAGATGATCGCGGCTCATGGGCAGCGCGGCGCGTTCGCGCAGCCGGTCGGAAAGCAACGGATCTTCGCCGCGAATCCTGGGCAGCGAACGCTCGGCTGCGCCCACCATGTAGACCACATCCCAGCTCATTCCTGCGGCGCTCTGCAACGCGCCGACGTACACGCCCTCTCCGATCCGCCCGTGATGACCGCTCTGCCGTTCGAGCCCTCGGCGAAGCACCGCGGCGGTCCGCGTCGGCGTCGTCGGACCTAGCTCGTCCAGCGCCTCAAGCGAGTCGAGCAACGAGACGACATCGTCCCAGCGCGCGAGCTCCAGATCGTCCGCTCCACCGACCTGCGCGCGGGCGAAACGCGAGCGGTCGCCGAGCAACCGCAGGAACGCGCTGCGCAGGGCGGTGGCGTAGCCGGACCACTCGCCCTGCGCCGGGATCCCAGCGATTAGAACCACAAACTCGCCTACGAACTCGGCGAAGGCGTCGATTTGCCGCAGTTCCGTCTCCAGCCACGGACGGCGGCCCGGATGTTCCTCATCGCTCGATCCGTGCAGCCGCCGAATGTCTTCCTGTCGCGCCGCTCGGTACTTGTCCAGCCGGTCCAGCCAGCGAGCCGGATCTCGCTGCAGGTTCGCGTGGCGCGACAGCTGGTTCCAGCGGGATGTCGGCGCCGGATCGCCGCTCACGTTCAGGATCGGCCCGGCCGACAACCACGGCGCGACGTCCCTTTGCCAGTCCGGCAACGGCGACTCCAACAGGTTGAGCAGGCCGCCCAGAATGCGGCCGGCGATGCTCTGGCCCAGCGTCAGCGCATTGGGACCGTTCCAGGCAATCCCGGCAGCGTCAAGCTGTTCGGCGCAGATCCTCGCGTACGGCTGAGGCTCGCGAAACAGGATCGCCGCACGGTGCAGCGGGATTGGAGTCTCGGACAGCATCGACTCGGCGATGGCGCGGATCGCCGCGCGCACTTCTTCTTCAGCGTCCGGCGACTGCACGACTCTCTGTGCGAAGGGCAGCTCAACGGCGGTGGCCGCGTCGGGGTCCACGCCCCAGCGTGCAAGCATGTCTCGATCGACAATCTCGCTATCGCCAGTCAGGCCGAGGATGACCTGTACTTCCTGCTGCTCGGACAGGGTTCGCAGAAACGCGATCTGGGCCGCTGTCCAGTCGCCCGGCAGATAGACAATGATCGCTCCGATGTCCCGCAGCACGGCAGACCCATCGCTTACGGCCTGAGTCGCCGCGAGCGCCAGGTCCCGTGTCGTGTAGAAACGCTCCGTTCTGGCCAGGTAGGCTCGGTAGCGCTCGATCAGGTAGCCGGGCATGCCGCCCGCCTCGCCGATCGGGTCGAGCTGACCGTCGTCGCACTCATCGAACTCGCGAAACGCCTGCTCCAGTGTGCGCAGCACCGACCCCTCAATCGGCAGATCGCCGAAACGCGCCGGTCCAGCCTCGGCGACGGTGCGGATCAGCTCGCTGCGATAGGCCTCGGGCAATGGCCGCCGACCCTCGTCGGCCAGCCTCCCTGTGCCGATCAGTTCCAGCAGCGCCGGCAGCGGCTTGACCTGCACGTTGACGATGCCCCGGCCGCGGCGGCCGAGCATGTGCCGGATGTGCAATCCGGCCTGGAACGACGGTGCCACGATCGTCACCGGAGCAAGTGGATCGCTGCCGGCGTCCGCGCCCTTGGCCTGCGCGACCGCCGCCTCCAGCGCGCGCTCCGCTTCGGCGCCGTAGCGGTGAGCGGAGACCTCGAGCGTCATCCCTCAGGCCTCTCTCAGCAGCGCGGCAACCCCACGACCAGATCCTCGCCCGCCTTTGGATCGGAGCGCACGATTTTGCCCTCGCGAGTCACCTCGACCACGACCTCCACCCGCGCGCCGCGGGGACCGGTCACGTAGTAGGCGTGCCTGCTGCCCTCGATGTCGTCGACCAGATCGTGCACCCAGACCGTCCAGCGAAACGGCGAATCGCCGCAATAGGCGAGGATGTTGCCGGCCGCATCCCGCGAGACGGCTCGGATCTCCCATTCGGCCATGGCGCAAGCCAGACCCGAAGCCGCCAGCCTCAGGCGTCCTCCCACTGCACGAACATCGGCATCAGCACGTGCACGTAGTTGTCGCGCCCGACCACACGGAAGACGCCCGGATTGCTGGGACCGCTGGTCTCCATCGCAATCTCGCTGGCGGAGGGCCCGCTCGCGATCTGCAGCACGTCCTGCAGATAGCGGACGTTGTAGGCAATGCGCGAGTTCTCGCCCTCGATCGCCGCGTCGACGCGCCCGCGGTGGTTGCCCAGCTCCTCCGCCCGCGCGGTCAGTGTGATGTTCTGATCCGAAGCGTCGCCGTTGAAAATCAACCGGATGATCCCGCTCGACTCACGAGCGAAGACCGCCGCCGATCGCACGCCGCCCTGCAAGACCGCGCCGGGCAGGATCGCCCGCGTCTGATACTCCGAGGGAATGAGCTGGTCGTAGCTCGGGTAGTTGCCCTGGATCAACTGCGCGGTCATCTGCACAGCGCGGACGTGGAAGCGCACGTAGGTGCGGTCCGCGTGGATGTACATCTCGACCGCCGAGTCGTCGTCGGTCAGCAGCCGCTCGAGTTCGATCAGCGCCCGCGCCGGCACCGTGATCTCCAGCCGCTCGCTCAACTCCGAGGCGACGTTCATGTCATAGACCGCCAGGCGGAATCCGTCCGCCGCCGCCAGGGTCATCTTGTCGCCCTCGAAGCGGAAGTGGACGCCGGTCAATACCGGCCGGCCGTCGTCGGTCGCCGCCGCAAACACCACGTGCCGCAGCGCGTCGCGCAGATCGCGCGCCACGATCTTGATCCAGTCGCCCTCGCCAATCCCGGGAATGTTCGGGTACGTCGTCGGCGACATCCCGTTGATCGACGACTCGTTCGCGTCGGACGCGCGAATCTGGGCAACGAGCGAGTTGTCGGCGACATCAATCGTGATCTCGGACGATGAGAGCGCCGAGACGAGGTCGTTGATGAAACGGTGCGGGATCGTAATCGCGCCCGGCTCGGAGACGACCGCGTCGATCGTGCAGATCATCGCGATCTCGGTGTCGGTTGCGGTCAGCCGCACGCCGTCGTCGTCCGCCTCCACGTGGACATGCCGCAACTGGTCCAGCGAGTGCCTCGCGGCCACGGCCCGCGAGACCACGCTGAGCCCATGCTGCAACGCTGCCTGAGATGTCTGAATTCGCATGGCGCCGCTCCCGATCGGAGGTCCGGTGTCGCTCCCCAAGTATTGATCACTTGGCTTATCGATATATGCCATTGTATCTGATAGCGCGTCGCTCACCGCTACTTCTTGACAGTCGGTGGATGACGTGTGGAAAACGGATGCCGGCGCCGAGCAGATTCCGGCCCGGGGAGACAGGTCAGACCGGAGCCTGTTCCGGCAACGCATCGAGGATGCCCGTCAGGTCGCGACCGCTCCAGGTGGGCGTCGCTCGCATCATCTGCTCGCGCTCCGGATCGGGGTAGCGCGAGACCCAATAGACCGGCAGCCCGGCGTGGTTCGCACCGGTTACGTCCGCCCAGGGGCTGTCGCCGACGTAGAGCACTTCGCAAGGCTCGAGCTCGAGCCGCGCGCAGAGCTGATCGAAGAACGGTTTACGCGGTTTGTACGACTGCGCCTCCTCCGAGGAGAGCACCAGTTCAACCTCGATGCCTGCCAGCTCCAGCGCGTGCTCCAGATGGTCGTCGTCGGCGTTACTGCCGATCGCGACCCGGTAGCCGCGCGCCTGCAGCTCGCCGAACACCGAGGCAACCTCCGGATACGGCGGCGCGACCGAGAGCACGTCCCAGAGATGCTGAAACGCCGTCGCCGGAGGAATCGTCTCGACCGAGTGGTGCTTGAACGCCTCGCCGAAGAAGATCGGCCAAGTCTCTGAAAAGGGCCGGAACGTCGGCTCGGGACCATCCAGCGGACGCTCGGGATTGCGCCCCTCGCGCCGCGACATCTCGCGTGACGCTTCCAGCCAGGCTTCCCAGACGTCTTCCCCGCTCGCGTGCTCAACGCCGTGGTCGTGCAACATTTGCTGAATCAGCGAGGCAAACTCCCGCTCCTCCAGCTTAAGCAGCGTGCCGTAACAATCGAAGGCGACGGCGCGGACGCTGCCGACCGCCTCCTCCGCGCCCACCGTCGCGGGAGTCGGCTTGCTGGGCGTCTCGCTCGTGCTATCGCTCATGCCCGATCCTCTGCGCTGTGTGTGAATAGTCGAATCTGCAGACGGAACCGGAGTCAGCCGGTGCGCCGCGCGAGCCAGCGCGCCGCTTCCTTGGCGTGGTAGGTCAAGATCAGATCCGCGCCCGCGCGACGGATGCCTGCCAGCGTCTCCAGCACGACACGCTCTTCGTCGATCCAACCGTTCGCGACCGCCGCTTTGAGCATCGCGTACTCGCCGCTCACGTTGTAGGCCGCCAGCGGCACGTCGAAGCGTTCCCGGGCCGCGCGGACCAGGTCGAGATAGGCCAGCGCCGGCTTGACCATGACCATGTCCGCGCCTTCCGCCAGGTCGCGCTCAATCGCCCGCATCGCTTCGCGTCCGTTGCCCGGGTCCATCTGGTAGCCGCGCCGGTCGCCGAATTGCGGAGCCGAGTCGGCCGCGTCGCGGAACGGACCGTAGAAGCCGGAAGCGAACTTGGCCGAGTAGGCCAGCAGCGTCCGGTCCTCGAAACCGGCGTGGTCCAGCGCTCGGCGGATCACGCCGACTCGCCCGTCCATCATGTCCGAGGGCGCGATAATGTCCGCTCCGGCCGCTGCCTGGGACACCGCTGTCTCTGCCAGCAACTCGACCGACTCGTCGTTGAGCACCGACCCGTCGTCGTCAAGCAGCCCGCAATGCCCGTGATCGGTGTATTCGCACAGACAGACATCCGTCACCACGACCAGGTCGGGCTGAGCCTCCTTGAGTTCCCGTACCGCTCGCTGCACGATCCCGTCAGCGTCCCACGCGCCCGATCCCACCGCGTCCTTGGACTGCGGCAGTCCGAAGAGCAGGATCGCCGGGATGTCGAGCGAACGCAGCTCGGCCGCCTCTTGCGGGAGTTGGTCGACAGACAGGCGCGCTTGACCGGGCATCGACGGTATCGGCTGGCGCACGTCGCGGCCGCCGGTCACGAAGACGGGACAAATGAAGTCGGTCGGCGACAGCCGCGTTTCGCGGACCATGCGGCGCAGACCCTCGGTCCGCCGCAGCCGACGCATGCGGTGCGCGCTGGCAATCTGTTCGCCCGCGGCGGTCAAACTGGTTTGTTCAGGAAACCGGCTCACGGCACCTCCGTGCGTGTTGCTTTGAGCGGCGGCAGACTGGACAGGTAACGGCCGACCGCCTGGGCGAGTCCTTCGATCGTATGCCGCTCCGCAACGCCGGCAACCCGCAATCCCAGCTTGCCGGCCGCCTCTGCGGTCACGGGACCGATACAGACCGCCTGCAGCGAGTCTAAATCGATCCGCCCGTTCACCAGCTCGGCCAGCCCCTCGGCTGTCGACGGCGATGTCAGGGTAACTACATCCACGCCCTGCTCCAGCTCGCGCAGCGCCTCGGGGTCGGCAGGCGGCGTCACCACGTCGTACAGCGGCAGATCGTCAACCTCCGCCCCTGCCTCTCGCAACCGTTCGCCCAGCAGCGGATTGCCCCGCGCGGCCCGCGCCAGCAGGATCCGCTGGCCCCGCAAGTCCTCCCGAGTCAGCACATCCGCCAGCGCGGCCGTCGTAAACGAATCGGGAACCAGGTCGGGCCTGATCCCGTGCTCGTCCAGCGATCGCGCCGTCTCCGACCCGATCGCCGCAATCTGGGTATCGGAAAACACGCGCGCGTCCAGCGAGTGTCGTCGTAGTGCCCGCCAGAGCTGCTGCACCCCGTTGACGCTGGTCAGGCAGACGATCTCATACGCGCCCTCGGCCAGACGGTCCACAGCCTCGTCGATCGGCACCTGGTCGGCCGGAAGGATCTCAATCGTCGGCAATGCGATCAGCTCGGCGTTGAATGCTCGCAGCCGCTCGACCAGCGGTGCCAGTTGCGCCCGCGCTCGGGTGACCAGGATGCGGCGACCCATGATCGTCCAGGACAGCTCGGGAATCGCCAGCTTCACGGTCTCCCCGATCACGACCGTCACCGGCGGCTGCATCCCGGCGGCCTGCTCCTGCAACTCCTGCAGCGGCGCGAAGACCGCCCGTTGCGACCCGGTCCAGCCTTGTTCGATCGCCGCGGCCGGCGTCGCGGGTGAGAGTCCGGCGTCCGTCAGACGCTCCACGATCTCGCCGAAGTTGCGCCAGCCCATCATCACCACGATTGTCCCGCCGACCGAGGCGACTGCGTCCCAGTCGATCGGCGGCGCCCCGCCGTCGCCCTCCGAACCGGTCACGACTGTGACTGCCGAGGCCGCCCGTCGATCGGTGACCGCAATCCCGACCGCTGATGCCGCGGCCGACGCACTGGACACACCCGGCACGATCTGCATCGGGATCCCCGCCGCGGCCAGCGCCGAGGCTTCCTCTCCTCCGCGTCCGAAGACGAACGGATCGCCGCCCTTGAGCCGCACCACTCGTCGGCCTCGGCGCGAGTGGTCGATCATCATCTCGATGATCTCCTCCTGCGTCGTCGACTCGCCGCCCGGCGACTTGCCCACATCGATCAAATCCGCATCCGTGGCCAGCCGCAACAGCACCGGCGAGACCAGCCGGTCGTGCAGCACCACATCGGCGCTCTGCAGCGCCTCCGCGCCCGCCATCGTGACCAGTCGAGGGTCCCCGGGGCCCGCTCCAACAATGAACACAGTGCGCACATCGCCCGCCGCCATGTCACTCGCTCTCACGCTCAAGCAACTCGCCCCCGCCCCGTTCCATCAGCGTCTCCGCGACCTCCGCGCCGACCGCCTCCGGATCGTCGCCCGAACGTTGCAGTTCGATTCGCCGCGACCCATCTCCGCTGAGCAACCGGCCGGCCAGCACAACCTCCCCGCCGCGCACTCCGCCCAATGCTGCCAAAGGCAGCGAGCAGCCCGCCCCCAGTCCGCGAAGCATGGCCCGCTCCGCGGTCACCGACAGCGAAGTCGGACGGTGATCAATCTCGCCGATCATGGCCGCATCCTCGACCCGGCACTGCAGGACCAGCGCCCCCTGTCCGGGCGAGGGCATGACCAGATCGATCGGCAGCAACTCCGACGCCGCCCGTCCCAGCCGCTCCAAGCCGGCCGCAGCGACGATGATCGCGTCGTATTCGCCCTGCAGCATCTTCTCGATCCGCGTATCGACGTTCCCGCGGATATCGGCAATATCCAGCTCCGGATTCAGATACTGCGCCTGCGCCGCCCGACGCCGCGATCCGGTACCCACCCGCGCGCCGGCCGGCAGCTCCCCCAGACCCGCACCGTCGCGGCTGACGAGCGCATCCCTCACGTCGCCTCGGGGCAGGTACGCCGCCAATGACGTCTCCACTGCGATCACTGGCGGCACGTCCTTGGCCGAATGTACCGCTACATCGATCTCCCTGTCGATCAGCGCCTCCTCGACCGCCCGCACGAATACGCCCTGACCGCCGATCACGCGCAGACTCGATGTTCGGTCCCGGTCGCCTTCGGTGCGGATCGGCACGAACTCGACCTCGATTTCCAGCGCCGCCAGCGCTTCGGTCGCCAGCGCCGCCTGGACCATCGAGAGCGCGCTGCTTCGACCGCCCAGCCGCATCCTCCCGCTCACGAGACCGGGTCCGCCCCGCGAATCGGCGCGCCCAAGCGATCGAGCAGCCGCGCCTTCGCCTGCCCCCTTCGCCGCTGGGCAAGCAGGATCCGAACTTGACCGTCCATGGCCGACTGCCAGTCCTCCGCCCCGATCGACCGGAACGCATGCAGCCGGCGCAACTCGCCGCGCAACTCGGCCGCCAGGTCGGCCATCGTCGACGTCTCCGCGTCCAGATACTCGCTCAGCTCCTCCCGCACCCGCCGAGCCACCGCCGGGCTGCCGCCGCCGGTCGAGATCGCCAGCGTCAATGGCGGCTGGCGCACCACCGCCGGCAGGATGAAATCGCAGTGCTCGGGATCGTCCGCGGCGTTCAAGGGCACGCCGAGCGCCCGCGCATCTGCAAGCAGCAGCGCGTTGCCCGCAGCCTCGTCGCGCGCCGCCATCACGACCGTCATCCCGCGCATGTCGCCGCGCTCATACTCACGTGCAATGTGCGTAATCCGACCGTCGTCCACAAGCGAGCGCAAGCCGTCGTTCAATTCTGGCGCTACCACGCTGACGCAGGCCTCCGCCACCAGCAGACCCTCGACTTTCTCCAGCGCCAGCCGTCCGCCGCCGATCACCAGCGCCGGACGCCCGCGCAGGTCGAAGAAGACGGGATAGTACGGTCGGGTCACGTCGTCGCCGCGGCCTTGCCCAGAGATTGCTCGGAACGTGCTCAGAACTCATCCAGCCGGGCGATCGCGATCCCGCGTTCGCCCTGCACCGTGTACAGCAGATAGGTCTCGCCGCGGTCCTCGAACACGGCCGGATCGCGCAGTTCGTGCACGGGCTGGGGAGCGAAGCCGCGCACGCTGGGCGCGATAGGCAGCTGCGCGCCCTCCCACTCGTAGACGGGACGCAGCAACTCACGCCGCTCGCCCGCCGTCCACGAGCGCCAGTCGCCGTCCAGCGTAATCGGCGAGACATAGATCCGCTCCGGAGCGTCTCCGGCAACCGTCCAGAATACGTACAGCGTCTCGCCGCGGCGCAGCAGCGCGCAGTGGCGCATCGTGTCCGGGAACAATTGCGCACCGCGCTCGAACCCGCACAGGCCGTCGTCGGAGCGGTAGAGGATGCCGGGCATCGACATCCCGTACCAGCCCGGCTCGTCAACGTCATCGAGACGGACCACCCGCAGGTAACTCGTCGACAGCACCTCGTCGCGCGCCCGGAAGTCGATACCGTCGCTCGATGTGGCCGCACGAGACACTTGAGGGCCCTCGCGCAACTGCCCGTGAAAGTACAGCCGGATCTGCCTCGCCTCGTGATCCACCACCGCCTCGGGCGAGGCCACATGCGGATAGACCCAGCCCTGCTGCATGGCCTGCTCCAGCTTCGGATCGAACTCCTCGACGGATTTGGGAAACGGCGTCTGATCCAATCGCAGCGCCCCCGGCTCGTAAGTCCGCCAGGGACCGAGCAGATGATCGGCGTAGGCCAGGCGGATGTACGAACCCTTGTGATCGGCGAAGTAGAGATAGAACTCGCCCAGCCGTTCGGGCAGCCACTCGGGCGCGCGGATCAGCGATGGACCGTTGATGTTGGCGCCCATCCTCGCATCCATGTCGGGCCGGATGATCGGACCGTCCGTCGAGAGCCGAATCGCTCGCATGGCCGAGACTCCGTTAACGCTCGCTTGACACCGCGAATCTGCGTCCTCTCGACCATGGTAAGGCGGGATAAGCTCGACCGTATGAGCCTGCAACACGGTGCCCTGCGGGAGATCATCGAGACCGCGATTCTCGGTCTGATCGTCTTTCTCCTCGCCCGCGAAGCTGTCCAGAACTTCCAGGTCGAGGGCCGCTCGATGCAGCCCACCCTAGCCAGCTCCGAACTCGTCCTCGTCAACAAGATCGGCTACTGGGAGGTCGACCTCGGCCCCTTCGACGCCCTGCTGCCCGGACGCAGCAATGGCGACTTCCTCCTCTCCGGCCCCCATCGAGGCTCCGTGATCATCTTCCGCCCGCCTTACCAGAGCGCGCACGACTTCGTGAAGCGCGTGATCGGCCTGCCCGGCGACACCGTCGAGGTCTCCGCCGGTCGCGTCTTCGTCAACGGCGTCGAACTGAACGAGCACGACTACATCATCGAGCCGCCCGGCTACCAGTGGGGACCCGCCGTGATCCCGCCCGAGCATTACTTCGTGCTCGGTGACAATCGCAACAGCAGCCAGGACTCGCACGCATTCGGTCCCATCCACGAGGACCAGATCGTCGGCGAAGTCATGTTCCGCTGGTTCCCGTTCGACCGGATCAGCAGCGATATCTCCCGGCAGACTGTCGATTACGAGGGGAACATCGTGCCATGAGCGACGACGCACCCGGCGGACAGGCCGACGCGATGCGCATGCTCGAAGATGCCGGCGCGGTTCTCACGGGTCATTTCCAGTACGCCTCGGGACGCCACGGCGACACCTACATCGAGAAGTTCCGCCTGCTCGAGAAACCGCGTGTCACCGAGGCCCTCTGCGGCCGGATCGCCGAGCACTTCCGACCCGTGGAGCCGGAGATCGTGGTCGGACCGACCACCGGCGGCATCCTGCTCGCGCACGAAACGGCCAAGCACCTGGGCGACGGAATCAACGCCTACTTCGCCGAGCGGGCCGACACCGGCGGCCGCTACATCGGCCGCGGCTTCGCCGTCGAGCCCGGCCAGCGCATCCTCGTCGTCGACGACGTGCTCACCACTGGCGGATCCGTCCAGGACACGCTCGACGCGGTCACCGCCGCCGGAGGACAGCCCGTCGGCGTCGGACTCGTGGTCGACCGGACCAACGGCGCCACCAGCTTCGGCAATCTCGACCTCTTCGCCTGCCTCGCCATCAACGTCGCCAGCTACGACCCCGCCGACTGCCCCCTCTGCGACGCCGGCGTCGAACTGACGATCACTTAGCCCAGGGCGTGGACGAAGATGCCCGAACCGACGCGGGCCAGATCGCCCAGCAGCGAGAGCGCCAGCGCGTAGACCGCGAAGCCGATCCCCACGCTGATCACCGCCGCTCGGTCGTCCGCATCGGGCGCGGACGCACGCACCGCCAGGATCGCCAGCAGGAACCCGGCCAGCGTCGTCACCAGCCCGACGGCGAAACTCGCCGGTCCGGCGATCATGAAGAACTGCCAGATCGCGAACCCCCCGGCCACCGCCTGCGCGCGCGCCAGCGCCAAGAACTCGACCTCGACCTGGAAAATCGATCGCAGCGCGTGCCAGGTCAGTCCCGTCCACAGCCCCCAACCGCCGATCGTGGCCAGCGTACCCAACAGCAGCACGCGCAGCGCCGGATCCCCGACGAGCGTGCCGTGCGTCTCGATCACCATCCACAACCAGGAGCCCAGGCTGGCCGTCAGGACGCCCAGGACCAGCACCAGCGCCGCCGGGCCCGTGTCCGACTCGGTCCGCGCCGCATCCCGCAACACGCTCAGATCGCCGGCCAGCAGCCGACGGTACAGACTCAGCGCCCGCCGCCAGTCGACCGGCGACTCGAGCCGCTCGAAGTATCTGTTTCTGGGCGCGCGGGTCCCGCGATGCAGAGTTCTTGCCAGGGCGCCAGGAGGAGTTGATCTAATCTCGGTCATGGCCTCTCGCCTGCTGTGGATGGACTCGTACCCTCAATATGTAACGGCACACGGGTTCGCCACACCGCAGGTTCGTAAACTTGAAATCCGCAACGTGAACTCCAACCCCATCCGCGCGGACATCGCCGAACTCGATCGCGACGTCGCCGACTGCCGGCGCTGCCCTCGCCTCGTGCACTGGCGCGAACAGGCGGCAACCGAGAAGCGCGCCGCCTTCCGCGACCAGGAGTACTGGGGCCGCGCCGTTCCCTCGTTCGGACCCGCCAACGCCCGCATCCTGGTCGTCGGACTCGCCCCCGCGGCCCACGGCGCAAACCGCACCGGACGCATGTTCACCGGCGACCGTTCGGGCGACTGGCTCTACCGCGCGCTCTGGTTGGCCGGCCTGGCCAATCAGCCCGAGTCGACCTCCATTGACGACGGTCTGGACCTGCTCGCCACGCGCATCACCTCAGTCGTCCGTTGTGCTCCACCCGACAACAAGCCCACGACCGATGAACGCGACCGCTGCCTCGACTACTTCAGGCGAGAACTCACAATGCTCAAGGAAGCGCGCGTGATCGTCTGCCTCGGCTCCTACGCCTGGGAAAACACCGCACGGGAACTCGGCATACGCCCACGACCCAGGTTCGCTCACGGACTCGAACACCAAGCAGGACCTTTGACCCTGCTTTGTTCCTACCACCCCAGCCAGCGCAACACCTTTACCGGACTCCTCACCGAGGACATGCTCGCCGCCATCTTCCGCCGCGCCGCCGAACTGGCGACAAAACCCGCCTAACCCACGCAAAGCCCGCCGTCCGCGCAGCAGTCTTCTACCGACGATGCATCCGCGCCGACCCCCGAAGCGACCTCGGTCAGCGGAATCAGATTGGCTGCCCGCGACGCGTACGTCGCTTCCGGCAGATCGTCCGTGATCGTGTAGACCTCCCAGCGCGTGCCCGACGGATCCGAGACCCAGACCTTGTCCTGCTCCGCGTGGCAGCAGACCACGCCGTCCTCGACCTCTAGGTCGAGGCCCAGCTGACCGAAGCGCTGGGTCTCCGAGACCACCTCGCCCGTCGTCTCAACTTCGACGCCCAGGTGGTTGAGTGGTGCGGCCGCGTTCGAGTTCTCGATCAGCACCAGCTTCAGCGGCGGATCTGCCACTTCGAAGCTGGCGTAGCCGGCACGCACCTTGTGCGGCTCTGTGCGGAACATCTGCGTGTAGAACTCGATCGCCGAGTCGAGCTCGGCCACGTTCAACGCCAGTTGCACTCTCGACATGCTCTCAACTCCTCAATCGGCGACCGCCAGCGCGGGTTCGCCGGTCTCTGCTGGGCTCGGATTGCGTGCGTGAATCAGCGGCATCACCCACTCGCCAAAGCGGGTCGCTTCCTCGTCGTGCGGATAACCCGAGAGGCAGAACTCGGTGCAGCCGATGTCGATGAACTGTTGCAGCGTGCCCGCAACCTGCTCGGGATTACCCACGACAGACAGTCCCGCGCCGCCGCGCACCGTGCTCAGACCGCTCCACAGGTGCGGCGCGATCCGGTAGTCGTTGTCGCGCGACTCCTGCGTCAATTCCCACATCCGGCTGTCCGCCTGCGAGTCGCCCCGCCAGGTCTTGCGTACCTCGCGCTGCCGATCCGTCGTGCCCTCGATCAGGCTGTGGGCCGCATCCCACGCCTCGGCCTCGGTCTCCCGCACGCAGACTTGCAGCCGCATCCCGAACGAGATCTCCGGCTTGCCGAAGCCTTCCGCCCGGCCTCGCACATCGGCGACCTTGAGCGCGGTCCGCTCCGGAGTGTCGCCCCAGAACAGGTAACAGTCTGCGTGCTTCGCCCCAACATCGCGGGCCGCATCCGACTCGCCGCCAATGTAGAAGCGCGGATACGGATCCTGGTACGGCTTCGGATTGGCGTACGCGCCTTCGAGCTGATAGTGCTTGCCGCGCCAGTCGATCCGCTCCTCCGCGGTCCACAGCGCCTTCATGATCTGCACCGCTTCGTCCATCACCTCATAGCGCTCGTCGTGGCTGTAGGTGATCCCGTCCGAGGCCAGGTCCCGGGCGTTGCCGCCCGCGATCAGGTTGACGTAGACGCGACCCTCTGAGAGCCGGTCGAACGCGGCGATCATCCGCGCCATCTGCGTCGGCAGAATGTAGCCGGGACGCGCCGCGACCAGCATCTTCAGTTTCGTCGTCCGCGCCGACATCATCGCCGTCGATATCCAGGCCTCCCAGCAGGTCGGCGTGACCGGCACCAGCGCGTACTCGAATCCCGCCGCCTCCGCCGCCAGCGCGACCCGGTCGAACATTTCCATCGATGCCGGGATGAACTGCTCCGGATCGGCAAAGTTCGTCAGGTCGCCGTGCGTGGGGATGTACCAGCCGAAGCGGATCGGAGAATCAGGAGAGTCTTGGGAGTCGGTCATCAGCATGTCCAAGTCGGTTCACGTCAGCGAATTCTACGGTAGCCGCCTTCGCTCAGCTCCGCAGGCCCGATCCCGCCGATACAGTGTCGCCAGAACATGCCGCAGGAGATGGAGCTCCGCATGACTCTCAACACCTACCTCACCTTCGGGAACACCTGCCGCGAGGCCTTCGAGTTCTACCGCTCGGTCTTCGGCGGCGAGTTTTCCGAGTTGCAGACCTTCGGCGACGGACCTCCCGATATGGGCATACCCGACGCCGCGAAGGACCTGATCATGCACGTCTCCCTGCCCATCGGCGAGAGCGTGCTCATGGGCAGCGATGCCAATCCCGCCGGGTCGGGTCCGATCGTCGGCACCAACTTCTCCATCAGCTTCAGCGCCGCCAGCCGGGCCGACGCCGACGAGAAGTTCGCCGGACTCGCAGCGGGCGGCCAGGTCGACATGCCCATGGCCGACATGTTCTGGGGCGACTACTTCGGCTCCTGCACCGACCGCTTCGGCATCGCCTGGCAGATTCTTTGGCAACCCCCACAGGATGACTGAAGCGGGTCGTCGTTAGGATCGTCTCAACGCCCCGACATCCGCAGCGTCGGGCGCGTCGAGCAGTTGGAGGATCGCGTGGGCAAGCTGGACGGCAAGGTCGCAGTCATCACCGGGGGTAACAGCGGAATCGGGGCCGAAACCGGCCGGCTCTTCGCGTCCGAGGGCGCGAAGGTCATCCTCATGGCCCGTCGCGTCCCGGAGGGCGAGGCGATCGTCGCCGAGATCAACGACTCCGGCGGGGAAGCGACCTTCATCGCATGCGACGTGGGCGACAACGACTCCGTTGTCGCCGCCGTCAAGCAGGCGGCCGATGCCTACGGCCAGATCGACCTGCTCTTCAACAACGCCGGAGGTGGAGCGCCCGGCACGTTCCCAAACGAGCCCAACGAGGACTGGCTCAGAGTCGTCAACGTCAACCTCACCGGCACGTTCTACGTCAGCCAGGCGGTCTGGCCGCACATCAAGGCGCAGGGCGGCGGGGCCATCGTGAACATGTCCTCACTCGCCGCGCAGCGCGGTTTCTCCTCGCGCATGCAGGACGAGTTCGGCACTGCCTCCGCCTCCTACTACGCGGCCAAGGCCGGCGTCGACGCGCTGACCCGCTATATGGCCGGCGCTGGAGGCCGCGACAACATCCGCGTCAACTGCGTCCGCCCCGGCCAGATCATCACTCCTGGCGCCACTCGAGGCACCTACAACGACCCCGACGGCGGTCACCACGTCTTCGAGAAGATGTTCGACTTCGCCCAGATCGTGCAAGGTCCCGGCTACTCGATCGACGTCGCCAACCTGGTCCTCTTCCTGTCCTGCGACGACTCGCGTTTCATCACCGGCGAGATCATCAACATCGACGGCGGCGTCGCGGCCAAGATCTAGGCCGCCCCGGGACGACTGCGATCAGCCCTCGTACTGCGGGTCGCGGCGCTCGGCGAAGGCGCGGGTGCCCTCGCGCGCGTCGTCCGAGCTGAAGGCGAGGCGTGAGTACTCCTGGTAAAGCCGCAGCCCGTCGGCCAGCGACATGTCCCGGCCGCGGCGCGCCAACTCCTTGGTCAGCCGGATCGCCAGCGGACTGTTGACCGCAATTTGCTCGGCCATCTCGTTCGCTCTCGAGATCAGCGCCGCCGGCTCCACCACCTGGCTGACCAGACCGATCCGCAGCGCCTCCGCCGCGTCGATGAACTCCCCGGTCAACAGCAGACGCATTGCGTCGGACGAACCGACCAGCCCCGGCGTGCGCAAGGCCCCGTAGCCGTGCAGGATGCCCCAGCGCGGCTCGGGACAGCCGAACTGCGCCGTGGTGTCGCAGATGCGGATGTCGCAGAACAGCGCCAGCTCGAGTCCGCCGGCCAGGCAATAGCCGGTGATCGCCGCAATAGTCGGCTTGGCCGTCTCCAGACCGTTGTCGAAGCGCTCCCCGGCCCACGGCTTCCAGGCCTGCCGTTCGCCGAACTCGAGCAGATCGTGGCCCGACGTGAACGCCCGGCCCGAACCGCTGATCACGACGCAGCGCACCTGCGGGTCGGCGTCCGCTTCGCGCAGGTGCTCGCCGATCGCCTGGTACATCTCATCCGTCATTGCGTTCAGCTTTTCCGGACGCAGCAGCCGGATCGACGCCGTGTGTCCCTCAACCGAATAGCCAATCTCTTCCATCTCAAGCCCCCTGAGCCGTCTGCCCGACATCGTGGTTGAATCTCAAGATAAGAAATCACGCGCGTCATGCCGCGTGCATAGAATGAACCCCAGCAAGCACCCGCGCAGACGCGGCGCAGGAATCGAAGGAGAGACCGATGAAAGTCAAGGAACTCGGTCACGCAGTCATCAAGGTGCGCAATCGAGAGCGCTCGGAACACTTCTACGGCGAGGTCCTGGGCATGAAGCTCGCTGCCCGGCACGAGCAGATGCCGATGACCTTCTACACGCTCGGCAACTACCACGATCTTGCCCTGCTCGAGGTCGGCGAGGACGGCCCCGAGTCCGCCGACCCCAAGGCGCCCGGCCTCTACCATCTCGCCTTCTGCATCGGCGACACGCTGGATGAGTTGCGTGACGCGCGGGACGAGCTCGAAGCCGCCGGCGTCAAGGTCTTCGCCACCATCGACCACGTCGTCTCCAAGTCGCTCTACCTCAACGACCCCGACGGCAACGGCGTCGAACTCTACGTCGACGGCTCGGACATCTGGAAGACCGATCCGCAGCAGGTCGCCCAGGGCGAACCGATGGAGCTGTAGGGCTCCGGCGCCCGACACGTGCCACGCCTGCTTGACGGTGGATCCACCGACTCATGAGTACGTCGTTCGGCGCCACGCGTGAAGAGCGCGCAGCCCTGCTCGACGCCGCCCGCTCAATCGCTCCCCAGATCCGCGAAGCCGCCGATGAGATCGAAGCGGCGCGCCAATTGCCGGACCACGTCGTCGACCTGCTCAAGAGCGTCGGCGCATTCCGCCTGATCCAGCCTCGATGGCTGGGCGGACACGACGCCGATCCCGTCACCCAGATCATGTTCATCGAACAGATCGCCAGGGCCGACGCCTCGGCCGCTTGGTGCGTCATGATCGGTTGCGACGGCGGGTTCGTCTCCCGCGAACTCGACCCGCAGATCGCCCGCAAGATGTACGCCGACATCGAGGTCGCCACTTGTGGCGCCGCCTTCCCGCCCGGAACCGCGCAGCGGGTCGAAGGCGGCTACTCGGCGAGCGGTCGCTGGCCCTACCTCAGCGGAGTCACCCACTCCGAGTGGGTCCAGTTCAGTTGCCGCCTGACCGACGGCGGCGAACCCATTGAACCACCGCAGTACATCCGTCTCGTCGCACACCGCGACGAAGTCACCGTGCTCGATACCTGGAAGACCGGCGGCATGCGCGGCACCGGCAGCCACGATATCGAGGTCCATAACCTGTTTGTCCCCGACGAACGCAGTATTCCGCCGCGGCCCCCGACCGCGTCCGTGCCCGACGATCCGCTACGACATCCGGTCTGGCTGCTGCCCAAGCACCTGGGCGTCCCGCTGGGGCTCGCCCGCGCCGCTCACGACGAGGTGCTGGCCACGGCGCGCGAGCGAGTCGCCGTGCGCGGCGCCCTGCGCGAGGATCCGCTGACTCAGGCCACGCTCGGCGAGACGTCCGCCCGAATCGCCGCCTGTCGCGCCTACGCGCTCTCCGCCGCCGACGCCGCCTGGCGAGAGGTCTGCGACACCGGCGACCTCTCCGACCCGCTGCGAGCCAACCTGCGTCTCGCCATCACCTTCGTCCACCAGGAGTGCCTCAAGGTCGTCGGCGAGCTGTACGAGATCTCCGGCTCCGCCGCGCTCTACACGGAGCGCTCCACGCTCGATCGCCGGCTGCGCGACATGCACGCGATGAACCAGCACGTCGTGCTCGGCCGATCCAACTACGCGGCCGCCGCTCGCCTGCTCCTCGGACTCCCGCCCCGAGCCCCATTCTGGTAGTCGCCCACCCAGCCTCAGCCCAACCGCCCATCCAGCAACGACTCAATCCCGCGAGGATCAACGGCCGGGATCGGCCGCGGAATCGTCCACTCCACGGCAGCGGTCGTGCGGATCCAGTAGGTCCGGCCCCGCTCGAACGTCTCCAGCAGCCGCGCCCCTGGTGGAGCGCCAGGGTCGGGGACGTAGGCGAACCACGTCTGCAGTTCGTCATTCCACTGATAAACCCCAACCACCCGATCGCTGATGTCCCCGCGCCCGCCACCGCGTAACACCTCGGCGATTGACACGCCATGGCGGCCGGTCCATTCGAAGCTGCTCAAGCCAAGCGGCAACGACATCTCGATTCCGTCGTCATCCCGCACGGCGATTCGCGCCACATCGAAGGCTTCGTCCGTGCCGTAGCCGTCGCCGCCAATGATCCGCGCCTCGATCTCCAGGTCCGGCTCGAGCCGGATATTGTTCACCGTGGAGACCGAGAACTGCGTCGTACTGCTGCCGATTGCGAACCTGGCCCGGCCGAACTGTCGAGCCGCCCCCGATTCGCCATAATCAATCTCCACCGTCAGCGCCCGTGTAGTCACACCCGTCCGTGTGAGTCTGAACCTCGCTGTTCCGCCTTCGCTTATCGGCGCTGAGTCGGCGCGAATCGAAACGAGCGCCGGAAGACCGCCAAAGACGTTGTCGGCAATCTCGTCCCCTATCGGCGTATTGCGCCGAATCACATCCGACAGCCGCGTTGCCCTCACGATCTCCAACAGTTCCGGATGAGCGACGAAGTAGGGGTCATTCTCAAACCAGTAGCGGTCGCCGTCGCGCAGGCGTTGAAACTGGTCGGCGATGATCGCCTGGAACGTCTCACCGACCATCGCGTTGGGCGCATGGTCTTCGGCCAGGCCGCCGACCCACAGATCGAGGAGATCGATGTCGCTGTACGCCTCTGCAAGACCGTCTTGAACGATCGGGTCCCATGACACATCGGCGAAGCTCTCTGCCGCCGGCAGTCCGTACGCGACTCGAGCGACGTTGTAGCTGGGTATCCCGTGATCGCGACCCCGTTGGATGTTCAAGGCGGCGAGGTCGCGGCCGACGCTGCCGAGCGGGCCGAACAGCAGGTTGCGAACCTCGTCAACCAGCATCCGGTCGACCTCTTGCGCGCGCTGCGTCGCGAGCCCGCGCAGGAACCCGGAGATTCCGAACTCACTCACCATGGACGGATTGAAGAATGCCCGGGCCAGCGAGATCTGGATGTTGCCGCCGCAGGATTCGATACACATCAGCGTGGGCGAGAGCATGGTGTGACCGACTCGGTAGGCGGCGGTCGAGAACTCGTTGGCGATCGCAGGGTCGATCCCCGGGTCGTAGCCCGCATACGCGGGCTTAGCGTTCGGACCGATCAACAAGGGCAAGAATTCGTGGTACGTAATCACCTGCATCTGCGCGCCGACAATCTTGCGAGCCAGCTCGAAGATTTCGTTGCCGCTCAGCTCGGGATGCTGTTCCTCGATCAGGCCGGCGAGACGATTGTGCTCCCTCACGAACAGCGTGTGCATCGCCGTCAGACCCACTTGTTCGTTGGCGCGAACATCTCCGCCGTAGAACAGGTCAGGACGCGGCCGGCCGCCGTTGTCGATCTCCAGTCCCGCGAGATTCACGGGCAGCAAGCGGCCGCCCTGCGAGGTCCGCAATCGTCCGCTGCCGTCATTGGTTCGCAGGCGGTTGACTCGCACGATGTCGGAGCCATAGATGTTCGACGCATCGATGAATGCGGTGATCGTGTTGACCTGCGCTCGCGGGTTGTCCGCCTCCGTGCCCGACTCGGCGTCGAACGTCGAGCGGTTGAATGACATCGTCCGCGCACCGCTGTTGAACGGATCGAAAACCGGATCGCCCCGCGGGATATCGAGCGCCAGCAGTTCCGGCGGCGAAGCCTCGGGAGTCAGGCTGATGTCGTGATCGAGAAACTGACCCCACTGCCAGATCATGTCGGTCACGCCCAGATGGTTCGGCATTGGACCCGGCTGGTCCGCCATGATGTTGCTGATCGTGCGCGGATCGGGCAGGTCGAGACGCGGCAGCGAGGTCATCCCGTAGTCAAACGAAGTGCCGGCCCGGCGCAGCAACTCGACGCCCGCTGTGCCTCGCTCCGGCTGCTCGACGTTGTTCCACCAGCCGTCGATCGCGCGGGGTTCGAATCCGGCGGCGTACTCGCGCAGAGCGATCGGCACCGACGCGCCCACCCGCCAGGACAGCTCGACCCCGTACCAGAAGAATTGCCGCCGGTTGCCCTGCCCGTCCGACAGATTCAGCCACCGGTCGCCCAGCCTGATCGCGAGGCACTCGAACCCGTCCGGCAAGGCCGGCGAGAAGTCCACAACCACATCCCAGGCGTCGTTGCCGGATCCCTGACGGTTGTAGAACACGTTGCCCACCGTGAAGGTCTGACCCTGCCAGGTGAACCGATCGCTCGACAGTGAGCCGGTGGACCGGTCCGCTACGGATCCGTAGCCCAACAGCCGTCCCTCGCTGCCCACCCGCATCGTCGCCGACCAGACATCGTCGCCGCTGGTATTGAGCAACTCGGGCAGCTTCGCCGACTCGTCCTCCCCCTGCGCGAACCCCGAACTCAGGCACAGCAGCACGAGCGCGCCCAGCCCCGCCAGGGCCAGAAGTCTCAGCGAGTCCAGGCGGCTTCCTTGCATGCGCCTCTCCCTCGTCAGCGGCGGGACGCGCGATGGAACAGACCCATCGCCACGACAGGTGACAGCGGCGGCTTTCAGGCTTGCAGGAGTGTGACCGCTGCCTGGCCTCAGGCAGCTTGGTACAGCGTTTGGACACACTCAAGTGAATTGTGTACCTATCGGATGAACAGAAAGTACCAACCAAGGTCACTATGCCGTAAGTGGTTCCGAACGCTGTTGGCACGACTCGCATTTCTCGTCGCTTGGCGATCGATATAGGGTGACCAGCGTGTCTTCGGACCGCGGCGACACTTCCGCCGCAGATTGGGTGGCGCCGCGACGATGCCGGTCTTGACGCTCTCGTTGCCGTTCGCCGCCGGACTCATCCTGTCGCTCGTGACAATCGCGCTCCAGCTCAACGTCCAGGAACTCCACGCCCAACGCGATCCCAATCCCTCAGCCAACGTCCAGGCCGCCCCCCAGGGCTCGATTGGACACCCGCAAGCAGAACTGCGGATCGCCGCCGCACACTGGGCGGCAATCACCGATCAACGCCGCGACGTGCTCGACATCGGCCGTGGCGACGTCATCCGCATCCTGCAAGGGCGCACCCGCGATTGGTCGGAACTGGGCGGAACATCCACGCCGCTCACGGTCTATCTGCCCCGCTCGCAGGTCCGACCCATCGCCCGCGCGCTGGGCCTGACCCTGGGCGAGCTGCGTGTCGAGTTGCTGCCTGATCAGGCCGTCGTGCGCCAGGTCGCCGACACGCCCGGCGCCTTCGCCCTGGTCAATCCCCGGAATCTCGAACTGGGCGCCCTCGCCCTCACCGTCGACGGCCACGACCCCTACCGCGACCCGGGATCCGCGTCGCCTCTCAGCCTCTGGCAGCGAATGCCCGCGCCGCGCACGATCGCTGAGCTGGCCGGCTTCGCCTTCGCCCTGGGCACACTCGCGCCGCCTTTCGATCCGGTCGGCATGGCCGTTACCGGCGAACTGATCCCCGTGCGCTGCACCAACCACGTCCTCGCCCAGCTCGACGACTACGACGCCATGTTCGACGGCGTCCGCGACGCGCTGCGCGCGGCCGACCTGACCGTCGCGCCGCTCGAGCATCCGCTGACCGCCAATCGCGAGCTGACGCCCTGCGTCGAGACCGTGATCTTCACCGGCAGCCACCGCGTCGCGCCGGCAATGGCCAACGCCGGCATCGACGTCGTGCTCACCATCGGCAATCACATGATGGACTGCTGGGGCGGCTGCAACGGCGTTGCCGCGCTCTACGAGACGCTCGGCTACCTGCACGACCAGGGCATGGTCACGGCCGGCGCCGGCGAGAGCCTCAAGGCCGCCCGCGCGCCCGCCGTCGTCAGCGTCGACACCATCAGTGGACCGGTCAGCTTCGCCTTCCTCGGCTACGACATCATCGCGCCCTGGTATCACGCCGAGGACGACCAACCCGGCACCGCCCCGCTCGAGGCCGACTACCTGGCCGCAGACGTCGCCGCCGCCCGTCAACTCGCCGATCACGTCATCGTCGGCGTCAACTGGGGCGTCGAGTACACCGCCAATCCCGTTCGTTATCAGCGCGACCTGGCCGGCGTGGCGATGGCCGCCGGGGCCGGCCTGCTGATCGGCAACCATCCCCACTGGGTCCAGGCGATCGAGCAGTTCGACGACGCCCTCGCCGCCTACTCCTTCGGCAACTTCGTCTTCGATCAGGGCTGGTCGGTCGCCACGACGCAGGGCATGCTCATGGAACTCGGATTCACCAGTCAACGCTTGATCGGCTACCGCGTCCGCCCGGTCCTGATCCGAGCCCACAGCCGCGATCTGCCCTGGCGATACCGCCCCGAGTTCGTCGATCCGTCCGCCGCCGGCCGCCCGATCATGGACCGCATCTGGAACGCCGCCGATCGGCTCCCCAGTCGACCTGCCTCAGCAGCTACCATCCCTGAGAACCAGAGCTAGATGAGGAATCGAACGTGAGAATCGAAGACGACAACGGCATCTCCGCACTGCTGATCGGCGAAGAGACCCGCCTCTGCGGAGGATTCGGATTCATCGAAGGGCCAATCTGGATCGCTGCCGATCAAGCGCTCGTGTTCAGCGACATCCCCGGCAATCGCCAGCACATCTGGCGGCCGGGCGACTCCGAAGCCGCCGTCTACCGCGAGCCCTCGGGCTGGTCCAACGGCCTGACCCTGGATGCAAGCGGCAACCTGCTCGCCTGCGAGCATGGCGGCCGCCGCGTCTCCAGCGCCCCATACGGATCGCCCGGCAGCGAGACATCGCTCGCCGATTCCTGGGACGGCAAGCAACTCAACAGCCCCAACGACATCGTCGTCCACTCCTCTGGCGCCATCTTCTTCACCGACCCGAACTACGGGACGGACTCGGGACGCACCCCGCGTTTCGGCCAGGAAGGACAGTCGCAGGAACTCGATTTCCAGGGCGTCTACCGGATCGACCCCGACGGCTCGCTGCACTGCGTCGCGCCCAGCGGCTTCTCCAACCCGAACGGACTCGCTCTGACGCCCGACGAATCTCAGCTCTACATCGGCGACTCGCAGGAGGGCCTGATCTGGCGCTACGACGTCAACGCCGACCTCACCCTCGGCGACCGCGTCCTGTTCGTCGACCAGTCCAAGGACGACCGCCGCGGCGCGCCCGACGGGATGAAGGTCGACAGCGATGGACGCCTCTGGACCACCGGCGCTGGCGGCGTCTCGGCGCACGCCGCAGACGGGACCTACCTCGGCGTCTTCGAAATGGACGAGCACGCCGCCAACCTCACCTTCGGCGGCGACGACTTTTCCACCCTCTACATGACCGCGGGCACGAGCCTGTTCAGCATCGCGACCACGGTGCGCGGCCTCGTCCCGGGCTCGCGCTAAGCTGTGCGTCCCCATCCGGTTTCCTGGGAGAAGACGCGTTGACAACCACGGACGAATCGACTCTGGGCGAGACCCACGCCGGCGGACTGGACCTGCTCCGCTCGGCGATGGCCCCGCCGGAAGAGGCGCGGGCGCTCCCGTTTGCCGCGTACCGCGACGAGTCGCTCTTCGCGATTGAGATGCAGCGTCTCTTCCGCGGCGACTGGATCGCAGTCTGCGCCGAGGCTGCGCTTGAGAATGCCGGCGACTACCTCGCCCTCGATATCGGCGGAGAGCCGCTGGCGCTGGTTCGCGGCGCCGACGGCGAGCTGCGCGCGCTCTCCAACGTCTGCCGCCATCGCGGCACGCTCATGCTCGAGCCGGGCATTGACTGTCTGGAGAAGGGGACCATCGTCTGTCCCTACCACGCCTGGAGCTACGCCGACACCGGCGCGTTCCGCGGCGCGCCGTACACGCACGGCCTCAAGATCGATCCCGAAGAGCACAGTCTGCCCGCTTTCCGCACCGAGACCTGGATGGGCGTCGTCTTCGTCTGTCTCGACCCCGACGCGCCGCCGCTGGCCCAGCGGCTGGCCGGCATCGCGCCGCATCTGGAGGAGTTCGACCCGGCCTCGTTCACCGCCGCCGGACCGATGGCCAGCCCGGAGGTCTGGGACGCCAACTGGAAACTGATCGTTGAGAACGGCATTGAGAGCTACCACCTGTTCAAGGTGCACGAACAGACCCTGGAGAAGGTCACGCCGACTCGCGGCGCCTACTACATCGAAGGCTCGGCCTCCTGGACGCTGACCGGCGGCGAGGTCGTCCAGTACGGCGGTGACGGAGTCGTGGGCAAGCTCGTCAGCAGCTTGTTCGGCGGCAATGCGAACGATGATCACTACGTCCTCGTCTCGATCCCTCCCTCCTTCGTCGGCGTCATGGGCCTCGACTCATGGGACTGGATCGTCGTGCATCCCATCGGACCGACCAGTTCGCGAGTCCTGCAGGGCACGCTCACCCGGCAACCGCTCGACTCGGTCTCGCAGAAGATCGGGCAGGGCTACGCGACCGCCTTCCTCGAAGAAGACCGCTGGATCTGCGAACGCGCCCAAGCCGGCATGGCCTCCGAACACTCGCGGGGCGGGCGGCTGGTCCCGCTCGAACGGGTTGTCGCCGACTTTCACAACTACCTCGCCTGGCGCTTGACCGGCGAGCAACCGCCCCCCAGGTACGTGGAGGATTCAGCATGAGCTTTGACCGCCGCGGGAGCGCCGCGACCACGGGACGATCGCAAGGCCTGACCATCGCCGCGCTGGTCGTCGTGATCGGGGCCGTCGTCCTGGACTTCGAGTGGCTCTGGGGCCTGCTCTTCCTGACCTGGTCGGTGCCCAGCCTGTTCAGCGGCGTGACCTACCTCGTCCAGCCGATCAGCCGCGATGAGAACCCCTGGATGTTCTGGATCGTCGTCTTGCTCTGGCTCGGATCGAGCGTGGCCATGATCGCCTGGGAGATCTACGAGCAGTTCGGCTAGGCAACTGCGTCGCCGTCAGCCCGCCTCGCGCAGCACCGATTCGAACACTTCAAGCGTTCGCCTGGTGAAGAGCCACATGTTCTCTTCCCGATCCTCGATGCCCGTCTCCAGCGTCTCGACGTATTCGCTCGGTCCCGCGATGGCGATGCAGGTGTGGCCCGAGGCGTCGCCGTAGACGTTGCCGCCCGGTCCGGCGGCGCCGGTCTCGCCGATGCCCCAGGTCGCGCCCAGCCGTTCGCGGATCGTCTCCGCGATGATCTTCGCGTAGGGCTCGCTGCTCGATCGGACGCCGGGATAGTCGTCGAGGTCGATGCCCAGGAACTCGGTCCGCGCCACCAGCGTGTAGGTCACTACCGCGCCGCGGTAGTAGCGCGAGGCGCCGGGAATCGAGAGCAGCGCCGCCGAGACCATCCCGCCCGCAGTCGTCTCGCAGATCGCGACCGTCTCCCCCCGCTCGCGCAGCAGTTCGGCGATTGACGCCGCCATGGGTTGCAGTGCTTCCATCTCGTCCCTCCTCGTCCGCTCCGCAGGCTAGGGCCTCTTCACCATCCTTTCGTCCCTGCGTTGCCGGCCGTCGATCGGGCGATGATCGGGCCGACAGGGGAAAACACGCGAACATTTCGGCAGAAATGCTGGTTTGCGGCGCTGTGGGCTGGGAATTCATGCTGGGGGATGTCAGATTTGGTCAGATCCTGTCGGATTTTGGGTGAGTGAGGTCAGATTTCGGTGAGCCACGTTGGCCCACGTTGGCCCACGTTGGGTCATGTCGAGTGATGTTGGGTGGATTGGCGGGGTTCATGAGGCGCTCCTGGATCGCTGGCGGTTGGTGATGATCACCGATTGTATGCGCACGCACGTTCGTCTGTGCGGCCGCGTGGTAATGCAGGCAACAGCACCCGCACGGGCGGATGGCCCGGATGCGCGTGGTGTGCACTGGCGCCAGCCCGCTTCGCTCCCCGGCATGACTCAGCGCGACGAGCTATCCTTACCAGCAGCAACCCGTAAGGAGGCTGCCATGGATTCCGTGGGCCGCGTCAGCAGCAAGGGGCAGATCACCATCCCACAGGCTGTTCGCGAGGCGCTTGGCCTGCGACAGGGGGACGCCGTGCTGTTTCGCGTTGACGGCGCGCAAGCGATCGTCACCCGCATTGCCCAGCTTGATGAGATTGCCGGCACATTCGAGGTGCCGGTCGAGCAACGAAACACGCCCTGGAAGCAGATCATCGAAGAGACCCATCGCGCGCGGGCGGCTGCGAATCGGTGACTGCATTCGTCGACACCAACATCCTGATTCGCTATCTCACGGGAGACCCGCCCGACCTCGCGGCGCGCGCCGGGAACTACATGCGGGAAGCAGACTTCCTCCTGCTCCCGGACCTGATCCTGGCGGAGGTGGCATACGTGCTGACCTCCTTCTACGACTACGACCGCCTGCAAGTCGCCGACGCCTTGCGGACCGTGATCACCCACCCAACGATTCGCGTGCTTGATCCTGAACTGCTCGTGCGGACGGCGGAGTTGTTTGAGCGTTACCGCATGGACTTCGCCGACGCCTACCTGGTTGCCTCCGCCGAGCACACGGGCGTCCGCGCCGTGGCCTCCTTTGATCGAGACATCGATCGTCCCGGGACGGTGGACCGGATCGAACCGAGCTGAGGCACCACCGCCGAGATCTGCAACACGGCGGCCCTGTCGTCTTCCCCGGAGCCGAAACTCAGACCTCCGGGTTGCGCATGAAGTCGGTTGCCTGCTCGTAGGCGTAGCCGGCTCGGCAGAGCGCGGCCTCGCTGCCCAGCGGACCCACGAGTTGCAGTGCGATCGGCAGACCCTCCTCGCTCCAGCCGTTGGGCAGCGTCAGCGTCGGCGCGCGGTTCATGTCCCAGGGCGCGGTGTATTGCAGACGCGCCCACTGGAACTCGCCCGGCGTGTCGTCGTACATCAGGTCCTCGGTCACCTCGTGCGGCAGCGTGCCCTGCGCGGGGCAGGCCAGCATTTCGATGCCCTCGAACGCCCGCGCCAGCAGCCCGCGCAGTTCCTCGCGCCGGATGCAGGCGGCCGCATACTCGGTCGCGCCGACCGACGCCCCGCGCTCCAGCCAGGCGCCGAACCAGTTGCCGTAGTCGCCGGCCCGGCTCGGATAGTGGTCCAGGTGCGCGTACAGCGCCTCGACCGAGCAGAGCGTCGGCCAGTCCGGCATGTACGCGCCGAAGTCGGGCAGCGTCACATTGACGATCTGCGCGCCCAGCGAGGCCAGCGTCTCGACCGACTCGGCGACCGCTTCGGCGATCGGCGAACTCACGCCCTCGGTCGCGTAGCGCCGGTCGTAACCGATCCGCATCCCCTGGATGCCGGCGCCGATGTCGTCGAGCAGCACCGGCGACGGCTCGGGCAGCGTCGTCGGATCGTTGGGATCATTGCCCGCGATCACCTCAAGCACCGCCGCGCAGTCCCAGGTCGAACGGCACATCGGACCGACGTGATCGAGCGACTGCGCCAGGTCCAGCACGCCGTAGCGGCTGACCCGGCCCCAGGTCGGCTTCAGCCCGACAATTCCGCAGGACGCCGACGGCCCGCGAATCGATCCACCCGTGTCGCTGCCCAGCGACGCGTAGCAAAGCCCGGCCGCCGTCGCCACGCCCGAACCGCTCGACGACACGCCCGTCCAGCGGTCCTCCGCCCAGGGATTGACCGGCACCTGCCGCGCCCGGTTGTAGCCCGCCATCGCCCCCTCGGTCAGGTTGAGCTTGCCCAGCAGCACCGCTCCGGCCTCCTGGAAGCGAGCCACGACGGTCGAGTCGAAGTCGGGGACGAAGTCCTCCAGCACCTTCGTCCCGCCCATCGTGCGCACCCCGGCCGTGTAGCAGAGGTCCTTGACCGCGACCGGAATGCCGTGCAGCGGTCCTCGGTAGTCGCCCGAGGCAATCTCGTCCGCGGCCCGCTGCGCCTCCGCCAGCGCCGACTCGGCCATCACCGTCGCATAACTCTTGAGCCGCCCGTCCACTCGCTCAATCCGCTTCAACTGCGCCTGGGTCAGCTCAACCGGCGAGACCTCGCCGGTGATCATCCGCGAGGCCAGCTCCTCAATCGTGGCGTAGGCAAGTTGGTCGGTTTGGTCGGTTTGGTCGGTCATCGTGCAGCTCCATCCGGGGATGCGGGGCGCGTGGATGTCTCAGGCGAGTCTACGAGCCGCCGCTTGCGAAGGCGCGCGCAAACACTGACAATCGGCCCATGACCACATCATCCACTCAAGACCTGCTCGCACGCCGCGAACGGCTGCTGGGAGCCGGCATCGCCACCTTCTACGACGAGCCCGTACACATCGTGCGGGGTGAAGGGGTCTGGCTCTTCGACGCCGACGGGCGGCGCTACCTCGACCTCTACAACAACGTGCCTTGCGTCGGACACGCCCATCCTCGCGTGGTCGAAGCGATGCAGCGCCAGACCGAGACGCTCAACGTCCACTCCCGCTACCTGCACGAGGGCATCCTCGACTACGCCGAACACCTCACCTCGGTGCACGCCGACCACCTCACCACCGCCGTCTTCACCTGCAGCGGCACCGAGGCCAACGAGGTCGCCATCCTCATGGCCCGCGCCGCGACCGAGGGCCGCGGACTGATCTACACGCAGGCCGCCTATCACGGCAACTCGACCGAGGTGCGCAAGCTCTCGCGCCTGCGCAGCGACGGCGACCGGGAGTTCCGCTCGATCCCCGTGCCCCAGCGCTACCGCCCGATCGAGGACGGCCTCGACGACGAGGCGCTGACCGAGGCGTATCTCGCCCGCCTGCAGGCCGAGATCGACGGCTTCGCCCGGGACGGCGTTCCCTTCGCCGGGATGATGGCCTGCTCGATCCTGGCCAACGAAGGCCTGCCCGACATCCCCCCGGGATTCATGCCGCGCGCCGCCGACATGGTCCGCGAGGCGGGCGGGCTGTTCATCTGCGACGAGGTCCAGGCCGGTTTCGCCCGCTCGGGCAACTGGTGGGGCTACGAGACCACCGGCGTCAGACCCGACATCGTCAGCATGGGCAAACCGATGGGCAACGGACTGCCCCTCGCCGGCGTCGTCGCCTCCCGCGAACTGGTCGAGACGTTCCGCCGCCAGACCCGCTACTTCAACACCTTCGCCTCCAGTCCGCTGCAGGCCGCCGTCGGCGAGGCGGTGCTTAGCGTGATCGAGGACGAGCGCCTGGTCCAGAGCGTCGCCGACGTCGGCGGCTACCTGCTCGACAACCTGCGTGCCCTGCAGGAGGGTTGCGAGCCCATGTCCGACGTGCGCGGTCACGGCCTCTTCATCGGCATGGAATGGGTCACCGATCGGGACAGCAAGACGCCCGACCCCGACGGCGCCGAAGTCATCGTCAACCGACTCCGCCGGGCCGGATTCCTGATGGGACGCGCCGGCGAGTTCGGCAACGTGCTCAAGGTCCGCCCGCCGCTGGTGCTCAAGCGAGAGCAGGCCGACATGTTCCTCGAAGCCTTCGAGACGGCCATCGGCGAGCCCGTCTGAGCCGATGCCCGACCCGACCAATCTCAGCGACGCCGATCTCCACGCCATCGCCCACCGCGCGCTGCCCCACTGGGGACTCAGGCCCGACGCCGTCGAGCTCGTCTCGCGCAGCGAGAACACCGTCTTCAAGCTGGTCTTGCCGGACGACCGCGCGTTCGCGCTGCGCATTCACCGACCCGGCTATCACACGCTGCAGGAGCTGGAGTCGGAACTGGTCTGGACCGAGGCGCTGAACGAGGCAGGCATTCATGTGCCCGTAGGCGTGCGCACCCTGGAGGGACCCGGATACGCCACGATCCCCACGCCCGACGGCGAGTCCAGCCGAGCGGTCGGCCTGGTTGAGTGGCTGGAGGGCGAGCTGCTGAGCAGCGTCATCGAGCGCGAGCAGGACCCATCCCGCATTGCCGCCCACTTCCGCGAGATGGGCCGGATCATCGCCGCCTGCCACAACCAGGCCGCCGGCTGGACCCCGCCCCAGGGCTTCACCAGGCACGCCTTCGACCGCCCCGGTTTCGTCGGCCCAGACGCCTTCTGGGGTCGGTTCTGGGACATCCCGATCCTCACCCCGCCGCAGCGCGAGACGCTGGGCCGGGCCCGCCGGGCGATTGCGGAGACCCTCGACGGCTACAGCCGCGACGAGCGGATCTTCTCGATGATCCACGCCGACCTGCACGCGCACAACATCCTCGTCCGGCCCGACGGCGCGCTGCAAATCTTCGACTTCGACGACGCCGGCTGGGGCTGGCATCAGTACGACCTCGCCGTCGCCCTGTTCCGCCTCGACCAACGTCCCGACTACGACCGCATCTACGAGTCGCTGATTGGCGGCTATCGGGAGGTCCGGCCCTTCAGCCCCGAGCAGGAGCGGCGGCTGCCTCTCTTCCTGCTGCTCCGGCATCTCGTCGTGATTGGCTGGCAGTGGGACCGCCCCGAACTCGGCCGCCGCGTCGGACTCGAAGACTGGGTCGCCGAAGCCTGCCGGCTCGTTGACGACTTCGCTTTCTGAACTCACCTCAACGCGGACTGATCGGCCGCGGCGCAGGCTCGCCAGGGGCGCGCTGCTCGGTCAGACCGGCGATCACTCCGTCCGCCAGCAGCGCCTCGATGCGCTCGTCCCCATAGCCAAGCGTGCCGCGCAGGATCTCCAGCGTGTGCTCGCCCAGCCTTGGCGCGGGCCGATCGCAACCCGCCGGCCGACGGCGCAGCCGCCAGGGGAATCCCTGGTACTGGCGCGTGCCGGTGTCGGGGTGGGTGAGATGCAGCCACCAGTCGCGCGCGGCCAGTTGCGGGTCGCGCAGATGCGTCAGGGTCGAATGCACCGCCGCCGCCGGCACCCCGGACCCTTGCAACCGATGCTGCAGCGTCTGCGCGTTCCAGCCGCGTGTCCACTCGCTCAACGCCTCTTCCAGCGCCGCCTCGCATTGCTTGCGCCCGGCCGCCGTGCGCCACTCGGGACGATCCAGCTCCGCCAACCGCGCCAGCCGCGACCAGGTCGCGTCGTCGCGCGCCGAAATCGCGATCCACTCGTCCGAGCCGTCGACGCCGTCGGCGCAGCGGAAACACTCGTGCGGCGCAAGGCCCGGGACCCGGTTGCCGTTGCGCGCCGGCACTTCCTCGCCCGCCGAGGCGGCCAGCAGGTACTCGTCGATGTAGGCCACGGCCGACTCGAACATCGACCCCTCGACGTGCACCGCCGCCTGCCGCCGCTGCGCATCCAGCGCCGCCGCCAGCGCCGCGGCCGCCATCTGCGCGCCCACGATCGGGTCGGCCTGCATCGTGCCCAGCATCAGCGGCGCTTCGCCGGCGTAGCCGTAGAGCAGGTCCCAGCCGGCGTTGCCCTCGGTCGTGCCGCCGTTGGCGCGGAAGTTGTCGTACGGACCGCCCGTGCCGAATCCCGAAAACGAGACCAGCGCCACGTGCGGATTGACCCCGCCCATGTCCTCGTGCGTCAGGCGCAGATTCTGCAGCACCCGGGGACGGAAGTTCTCCAGCACCACGTCGGCGCGGGCGATCAGCTCGAGCGCGATCTCCCGCCCCGCCTCCGTGTCCAGCGCGACCGAGATCGTGCGCTTGCCGCGATTCGCCATGTTGAAGTTGGGCCGCACGTTGAGCGGGTGGGCGTCCGGCGAGGCGACCCGCATCGGCCCGCCCGCGTCGTAGCGCCAGAGGTCGGGACGCTTCGGCCCCTCGACCTTGATCACCTCCGCGCCCAGGTCGCTCAGCAGACCCGAGGCGTACGGACCCAGCCAGGCATGGGTGAAGTCGACCACTCGCAGGCCGTCCAGCGGCCCCGTGCTCGACTCCGGACGCGGACGCAGCGCGAAGCGGTCGGCCCGCGCCCTGTCCTGCTCGACTGTCGTCACCCGCATCGCCCGCCCGGCGCCGGTCAGTCCCTGCTCCTCGTGGAAGAATCCAATCGCTCTGAGCTGCGGATCGTCCAGCAACTGCCGCGCCGAGCGGTGCATCGCCATCACCGAGCCCAGCTCCGACAGCTTCGTCCAGATCGTCTCCGCGTCCCGCGACGCCACGAGCGGGCGCACGTACTCCAGCGACGGCGCCTGCTCGGCGAAGCGGGCTTCGCCCTCCAGCAACTCCGCGGGCGGCGGTTCCACCTCGAACGCGATCGGCAGGTTGCGCAGCGTCTCTTTCGACCACGGCGAGAGCGTGATGTAGCCCACTGCCGTCTGCATCACCTCGGCCCAGCCCGGCGTCCCGCCGACCCTCGGCAACGCCTCGCCCGAGAACTCGGAGCGCAGCGACATGATCAGCGTCGAGCAGGCCTCCTGCGAGGACAACTCTATCCACTCGCCGCGGCCCGATCGGGTCCGCTCCAGCAGCGCTGCCAGCGCCGCGACCGCGCCCAGGATGCCGACCGCGCGCGGGATGATCGCCGCCGGCGCGGCCAGCGGTTCCCGGCCGGCGAGACCGTTCGTGCCCATGAATCCCGACAGCGCCTGCACGATCAAATCGTCGGCGAGGAAGTCGGCGTAGAGACCGTCCGCGCCGAACGGCGAGGAATGGACGACCACCAGCGCCGGAAACTGCTCGTCGATGCCGCTCAGCTCCGCCGCCGGCGCATCGGTGACCAGCACATCGGCCTCGGCGAGCCGCGACCGCCAGTCTCCGCTGCCGGGCGTCTTGCCGATCGACAACGAGTGCCGCAGCAGCGAGACTTGCTCGCCGTCGCGCTCGATCACCGGCGGCGCATCCCGCAGCAGCGAATCGGGCGGCTCGAAGCTCAGGATCTCGGCGCCCCAGCGCGCGAACTCGCGGGCGCAGGCCGCCGAGGGCGCGTCGCGGCTGAACTCGACGACCCGCAGATGCTCGAGCAGGTCTGCCTCGCTCACCGCCCGTGTCTCCCTCAGTCCTGTCGCGGACGCGGCCAGGGCTTCAGCTTGGCCAGCGCCTGCGCCACCGGCGAGAGCTGGCGCTTGCCCTTCATCATGCGCGGATCGGGCTGGCCGAAGCGCGCCCCCACGGCGTAGGTCATGAAGCTGGCGTTGATGTGCGTCGTGAAGCCCTGGCCGTCCTGCATGTTGTTGATCGAGTGCTTAATCTGCCGCAGCGCCATCGGCGTGCGCTCGGCCACCTCGTTCGCGTAGGCCAGCGTCTTCCGCTCCAGCACGTCCGCCGGATAGACCTGGTTGACGAAGCCCAGCTCCTGCGCCTCCAGCGCCGGTATGAAGCGGTTCTGGAACAGGATCTCCTTCGCCTTGCGCACGCCCAGATCCCAGGGCGCCGAGAAATACTGCGTGTGCGAGGGCAGGAACAACGCGTCGTCAGCCGCGAAAATCAGGTCCATCGAGGCCGCCACCATCCAGCCGCCGAAGATGCACTTGCCCTGCACCATCGCGATCGTCGGCTTGGGAATGTTGCGCCAGCGCATCGTGTTCGTGATCCGCGTGTCCCGCTGCCGGTCGTAGACGCCGACAAACTCCTCGTCCCAGCCGCGAATCTCCCGATCGGCGAGTTCCGGCGGCGACCCCAGGTCGTGACCCGCCGAGAAGTCGGGACCGTTGCCCGACAGCACGATCACGAGCACCTCGGGATCGTCGACCGCCTCCTGGAACGCGGCGTCGATCTCCTCCAGCAACACTCGCGACTGCGCATTGCGGTACTCGGGCCGGTTCATGATCACCCGGGCCACCGGTCCCGGCTCATAGATCACCTCGTGATAGGTCACAGTGTCCTCCGCTCAGTCCTGGTCAAGCTCAAGCGGAGGCTAGCAGCGCCCCTTCCGGCCCTCTGTTGCCGAGAAAGACGGAGGCGGGGATTCAGGTTTCAGCGGAATTTTTTTCGCGGGCCGGATCAGGGCAGATCTCCCGTAAAACACTGGGTTCTGAGCGCCGGGGCTTTCAGGTTTTTTCAGGTTTTTTCAGGTTTCTTCAGGTCTCGTTTGTTCGGATCTGTTCGATTCCGGACGAACACGGGCGTCTGGCTGTCGGTGGTGTCGGGGCGTCATCCGGGGTCTCCTTGCGTTGCGACGTGAGCCTGTTGGGGCCATCGTATATGGACATGAGTTCTATGTACAGACGGCGAGTGGTCCAGGTTGCAAAGTCGACCACGGCGGGGTGAGGGGCTTGCGGCTTCCGCCGGTCCTTCCGACTCGATCCGCATGCCGACCGGCAAGCCACTACCCTTGCCCGAGACCACGAGAGGGATTCGCGATGCCCTTCGCATACGCCGCTACCGACCTGCCGATCCGACCGAAGACCGTTGACGCCCATCGGCAGAGCTGGGAGATCATCGCCAACCCCGGCCGCTGGTGGACCGGCGCCGAACGAGTCGAGATCGCCCGCGTCGCCCGGGCTGCGCGAGACTTCGACGCGCCCACGACCGAACTCCTGCCCGAGGCCGCCGTCTATGCAATCCAGAAGCTGGTCGTCGACAACGCCAACCTCAGCCGCGAGTGGTACGAGGAAACCGTCGCGTCCGAGGGCATGACCGAGGACCGCTACGTCGAGCTCGTCGCCGTCGTCGTGCATGCGCTCTCGATCGACGAGTTCCACCGCGCCCTCGGCCTCGAACTGGAGCCGTTGCCCGAGTCCGCTTCAGGCGAACCGACCCGCGAGCGGCCGGCACAGGCCGATCAGCGCTATTCCTGGCCGCCGATCGTCCCCAAGGATGGCCTCAACCCCGGCGACGAGATGCTCTACGGCCCCCTGGACTGGGGCGCCAACGTGATCTCGGCGCTCTCGCTGATCCCCGAGAACGTGCGCTGGCTGCACGACCTGTCCGAGGGCCACTACCTGTCCTTCGCCGAGATGCGCCAACCCGACCCGCTGCGCGCCATCTCGCGACCGCAGATCGAGCTGATCGCGGCGCGCGTCTCGGCGCTCAACGAGTGCTTCTATTGAACCGCCTCGCACGTGCGCATGCTCCGTGAGAGCAGCAAGCGAAGCGGCAGCCTGGACAGCCTCAACCTGCAGGGCGCGGTTGATCCCGGCTCCGATTCCGGCGTCCCCCACGGCAGCCTGCTGACCGCGTTCGCCGAAGCCGCCGTCCGCCGGACCGACGCGCTGCCCGGTCTGCGCGAGCGGATTGCGGCCGAACTCGGCCCGCAGGAACTGGTCGACGCCGCCGGCGTGGTCGCCAACTTCCAGCGCATGGTGCGGATCGCCGACGGCTGCGGCATCCCCCTCGACGAGTTCACCCGCGACGCCACCGACGACGTCCGCGACGATCTCGGCCTGCACGCATTCGCCTCGGCCGCCAACACGGCCTAGAGCCGCAACTTGGACTGACCTGAAGCAGGGAGCCCGCGATGACCACGATGACCGCCCCGTTCGCCTACCGCGACACGTCCTGGCCCGTGCTCGAGCGCATGGCCGCCGCCCACCGCCGCAGTTGGACGATGCTGGCCGAGCCCGGCGAATGGTGGACCGGCGCGGAGCGAATCAGCATTGCCGCCGAATGCCGCCGCGCCTCCGCGCTGGTCGACGGCCTGCCCGATCCCGGGCCGGGCCCGGCCGAGTTGCCCGACGCCGCCGCCTTCGCCGTACACAAGCTGATCGGCGACCTGCCCAACGTGACCCGCGAGTGGTACGACGAGACGATCAGCGCCGAGGGCATGTCCGACGCGCACTACATCGAGCTGCTCGGCGTCGTCGTGCACGTCTGGTCGATCGACGAGTTCCACCGCGCCCTGGAGATCGAGCTGGAACCCCTGCCCGACCCGCTGCCCGGCGCTCCGACGCAGACTCGTCCCGCCGGCGCGAAGGACCACGGGAGTTGGCCGTTGACGATCCTGCCCGAGGATCTCGATGCGCCCGAAGCCGACATCTACGGCGGCAGCGAGCGCACCGCCAACGTGCGCGCGGCGATGAGCCTGCATCCCGACAGCGTCCGCTGGCTCAGCGACCTGTTCGACGCCCACTACCTGAGCTGGGTCGAGATCGGGGCCGAACAGGAACCGTACCGCGTGCTTAGCCGGCCCCAGCGCGAGCTGGTCGCGGCCCGCGTCTCAGCCCTCAACGAGTGCTTCTATTGAACGATCTCCCACGTGATGCTGCTCGGTCGGAGCAGCCAGGACAACGACGCGCTGAACCTGAACGGCACCGTGTTCAACGAGGTCGACAGCGGCGTCGAGCACGGGGAAGCTCTGCTGCGTTACTCCGACGCGGCCGTCGGCCGCACCGCGGATCTCGCCCAGGCGCGTGAGGCGCTCAACGCCGAGATAGGCCCCGACGCCGTGGTCGACTGCGCCGCAACGATCGCCAACTTCCAGCGCATGGTCCGCATCGCCGACGGCTGCGGCATCCCCCTCGATCCGTTCTCCCGCCAGGAATCGGCCAAGTGGCGAGACGGCCTCGGCATCGACACGTTCCGCAGCCGCGGCAACACGTTTGGCTAACAGCTAGTCAGCCGCGCCGCAAGCAACTACTTAATCACTCAATCGCCTGCAACAGCCGGGCGATCTCGATCGCGGCCTGGGCTGCTTCTTCGCCCTTGTTGCCGGCCGAGCCGCCGGATCGAGCCATCGCCAGCGCCACCGTCTGCGTGGCCAGGACCTCGAAGATCACCGGCACGCCGGTGTCCAATCCGACCCGCGCGATCCCCTCCATCGCTCCGTCCACGACCAGCCGGTAGTGATCGGTCTCACCCTCGATCACCGCGCCCAGGCAAATCACTGCGTCGAAGCGGCCGGTTCGCGCGCACTTCTGCGCCGCAATCGGGATCTCGAACGCGCCCGGCACCCAGTAGATGTCGATCTCGTCCGTGTCCGCGCCGTGCTCCTCGAGATGATCGATGCAGCCGTCCAGCAGCTTGCTGGTGACGAAGTCGTTGAAGCGGCTGACGACCACGGCAAAGCGCAGGCCGCTGGCCGGGCCGTGCTCCGGATCGGGATTCGCTGCCCCGTCGTGAATCCTCGGCATCGACTCGCCCGTTCGCTTCAGCCAATCGCCGATCGGCGCGTCGGCGGGGCGCCGTCATCGGCCGAACCAGTCGGATCGAGTGAGTCGGAGTCAAACAGGTGACCCATCTTCTCCTGCTTGACCGACAGGTAATGCACGTTGTGCGGGTTGGGCGGAGCGATCACCGGCACCCGCTCGACCACTTCCAGCCCGTACCCGGCGAGACCATGCCGCTTGGCCGGATTGTTGGTCATCAGCCGGATCCGCTGGACGCCCAGATCGCGCAGGATCTGCATCCCGATGCCGTAGTCGCGGCGGTCGGCCGAGAAGCCCAGCGCCAGGTTCGCCTCAACCGTGTCCATGCCCTGATCCTGCAGCGCGTACGCCGCAATCTTGTTGTGCAGACCGATCCCGCGTCCCTCCTGCGCCATGTAGACAATCACCCCGCGTCGCTCCTCGGCGACCCGCCGCATGGCAATGTCGAGCTGCTCGCCGCAGTCGCAGCGCTGCGAACTGAACACGTCCCCGGTCAGACACTGCGAGTGCACCCGCACCAGAATCGGTTCGCTGCCCTCAACGTTGCCCATCGCCAGCGCCACGTGCTCCTCGGTCCGGTCCTTGGTCCGGTAGCCGACCAGCCGCCAGGTTCCCACCGGCGTCGGCAAGCGCGCTTCCGACACCCGCTCGACGAGCATCTCCGTGCGCAGCCGGTACTGGATGATCTGTTCAACCGAGACGATCTTGATCTTGTGCCGCCGCGAGAACCGCACCAGGTCGGGCAGGCGCGCCATCTCGCCGTTGCGCTTCATGATCTCGCAGATCACCGCGCCCGGCTGCAGGCCGGCCAGACGGCAGAGGTCGACGGACGCCTCGGTCTGCCCCGCGCGCACCAGCGTCCCGCCGTCGCGCGCTCGCAACGGGAACATGTGACCTGGAGAGACCAGGTCCTCGCCCGTGGCGTGCGGATCCATCAGCACCTGCACGGTCCGCGCTCGGTCCGGGGCGGAAATCCCGGTCGTCACGCCTGATCGTGCCTCGACCGAAACGGTGAACGCCGTCCCCAGCGGAGCCGTGTTCGAGCCGTGGTCGACCATCAATCTCAGCCCAAGTCGATCCAGAATCTTGCCGTCCATCGCCACGCAGATCAGACCGCGCCCGTTGACGGCCATGAAGTTGATCGTCTCGGCGGTCACAAACTGCGCCGGCAGCGCCAGATCGCCCTCGTTCTCCCGATCTTCGTCGTCGGTGATGATCAGCGGTTCGCCGTTGGCAAAGGCCTGGATCGCCTCTTCGACCGAGCAGAACGGAGACTTGCGACGCCGCGTCGTGGTGCGCCGCGCCCGCCGCGGCTTCTCCGCCGGAGCCGCCGCACCTGTTGCCTCTGCTGCGTCGCTGGTCGGGTTCGACTCGGTCATCGCGCATCGCCTTCGTGCGACCCGCGCGCCGCGAGCCGTTCTTCCAACAACTGGTCGATCTTCATCTCCAGCAGCTCGTCCACGTAGCGGGCCAGGATGTCGGTCTCCAGGTTGACGGCATCGCCCGGCCGGCGGTCGAGCAGGTTGGTGTGCTCCTGAGTGTACTGAACAAGGGAGACAGCAAAGCCGCTGGCGTCCTTCTCGATGATCGTCAGCGAGACCCCGTCAATGCAGATCGGTCCCTTGACGATCATGTGCCGCAGCAACTCCTCAGGCGCGTCGTAGCTGACCACCAGCGCCTCCGCCTCGGGTCGGCTGCTGCGGTACGCGCCGCGTCCCTCGACCACGCCGCGCACGATGTGGCCCGACAGCCGGTCCATCGGACGCACCGACCGCTCCAGGTTGACCCGGTCTCCGGCCGTCAGCTCGCCCAGGTTGGAGCGGCGGTAGGTCTCCGGCATCAGGTTGGCGAGAAACTCGCCCCCTTCAATCAGCGTGACGGTCAGGTCGACCCCGTTGATCGCGATGCTGTCGCCCAGCCGCGCGTCCTCCAGGATCGTTGGCGCCGCGATCCGCAGCAGGCCCTCCTTGGCCTGCGTCACCTCGCCCACTTCTTCGATGATCCCGGTGAACATCTCGGCCCTCGCTCGCGGCTCACGGCGCCGACGGTCTCGCGCTTCATGCTACCCGCAGCCGCGATTCGGCCCCAGCCGAACTCAGCAAGTCTCAGATCATCGTGGATGCCGCCTCGACGACACGATCCGGCGAACACTATGGCCGGGAGTGCTCAGAGCCGCTTGATCAGTACATCGCCCAGTTCGGAATCCCGCCGGTAGTAGCGATAGCCGGCGGACTTGTACTGTTCGTCGCTTAAGCCCGGGGCGCGGTCGAGCGTACAAGTCAGCCATGTCGCCTCGCGGCCGGCGGCCGAGGCCTCGCACGCCTCGCGCAATCGCTGGGCCGCGCTCTGCGGCGCATCCGCGCGTACAGCCAGACAGACGATCGACGCCTGTCCCTCGAACATCTCCTGCCCCCCGACTTCGATCGCGCCCACGCCCAGCACATCCTCTCTCTCCGACCCGTCCCCCGCAGGAATCACCGCTGCCCAGACGACCGTGTTTCCCACGCGAGCCGCGGCCAGCAGCGCCTCGCCATCGGCCGCGCCTCCACTCAGTTGCGACGCGATCAACAGGTCGATCTGCTCCAGGTCGCCCGGTCCCGCCGGCCGCACCCGCACCTGCAGCTCGCGCTCCGGATGCACCGGATAGCCCGTGATCAACAGGTCGGACCCGAGCTGCTCGCTTGTCGCCCGGTTCAGCCGCAGCGCGTCCTTCATCCGTTCCGCGCCGCGACCGCGCACGGCGGTCTGCGCGTCGCCGCCGATGATCATCGGCGCGACCACGGCGGTCACCTTGTCAATCAATCGCTGATCGAAGAACGAACCCAGCACCTCGCCGCCGCCCTCAACCAACAGGCTGACGACGCCGCGTTCCCGGCCCAGGAACTCCAGCAACGCCGGCAGCGACACCCGTCCGCCGCGATCCGCGTCGGCCGGCAGCAACGCAACCTCGGCTCCTCGCTCGGCCACGCCCTCGCGCCAGGCGGCAGGCGCCGCCTCCGTGGCCGCGATCAGCGTGGGCGAGGTGTCCGTGCCTTGCAGGATGCGGCTCTCCAGCGGCGTGCGGCCCCGGCTGTCGAGCACGACTCGCAACGGCTGCGGGACCGGGCCGCGCCAATCATCGGGCCGCGCCGTGAGCTGAGGGTTGTCGACAATGATCGTCTCCACGCCGACGAGCATCGCGTCGAACAGCGGGCGGTTCTGGTGCGCCCAGCGCAAGGTCTGCGGACCGGAGACCCAGCGCGAGTCGCCGCTCGTCGAAGCGATCCGGCCGTCGAGCGAGGCGGCAAACTTGGCCGTCACGAACGGACGACCCGTGCGCCGATGATGCGCGTAGGCCTCGTAGTGCGCTGCCCCCAGCGCAGCCCCGTCGCCCAGGCTCACCTCGATCCCCGCGTCGCGAAGCTGCGCCAGCCCGCGCCCCGAGACGCGCGGATCGGGATCGCCGACCGCCGCCACAACGCGAGCGACTCCCGCCTCGATGATCGCCCCCGTACACGGAGGCGTCCGCCCGACATGCCCGCACGGCTCGAGCGTCACGTACAACGTCGCGCCGGCGGCGAGCTCGCCCGCCTGGCGCAGCGCCATCACTTCGGCGTGCGGACCGCCGCGCGGCGGCACGCCGCCGTCCGCGTCCGGCGCCGGCCGGCCGTACTGCGATACCGGATCGGGCATCCCCGGCGGCTGGGTCGCGCCCTCGCCCACGATCCGCGAACCGTGCGCGATCACGGCGCCGACTGCCGGATTGGGGCTGGTCGTGCCCCGGACCGCGCGGGCCAGTTCAAAGGCCCGCGCCATCAGTCGTGAGGCGCGCGCGGGACGGGTGCTCATGTCTGCCGGCGACGATCCATGACGGTCAGCAGGAACCAGGCCAGCGTCGACCCGAACGCGACGATCGCCAGCGCAATCTGCACCGGCGCCTCCCAGGACGGGTCCGTCGCCAGCCGCACGCTGCTGGACTGCGGCCGCTGCTCCAGCGGCCACTCCGATTCGCTGTGCCGTACCGATGTCGCTACCGTCCTCGTCTGCGTTGACGTCTCAGCTTCGGCGCTGGGTTGCGCCTGGCTGTCGTCCGTGCTCGACTCGACCGCTTCGGCGGCGGCGGCGCCTGGTTCCTCGTCCTCAGTTGCGGGCTCGGCTGCGGCCGCGGGCTGCGCGGAACGGTCGGCCGCTTCGGACGACTCCGACTGTTCGGACTGCTCGTCCCGCGCCTCGACCACATCTGCCGCGCTGACTTCTTGCCCCTCGGCGTCGCCGCTGCCGTGACCGGCGTTCAGGGCGCGCCGCGACGGGTCCTCGGCCGCCTGCTCGTCGTCGGCCTCCTCGGCCGCCGCGGCCTGTTCGTCCGCCTCCTGCTCCATCGCTTCCTCGGCCTGCGCCTGCTCTTGCTCCGCCTGCTCTTGGGCGGCCCATGCCTGTTCCGCCTCCTCTTCCTCCTCGACGCGGTATGCCGCTGCCGTCGCCTGCTCCCCCGAGTCGTCGCCTTCGACAGGTAGTTCAGCGTCCTGCGCCGCTTGCCCGGACGAGGACTCGATCGATACAACCGCCACCGCCGTCTGCGCGGACTGCGCCGACTGGCCGGCCGATTCCGCGCCCGATGTCTCTGCCTGCACCTGTTGCGTGACAATCCGGGCTGTCGGGACGCTGGTCGAGGCGTCGCCGGCGGATGTCGTCGTAAAGGTCACCGAGGGACGATCGACGGCATCGAAGATCACGACGGCGCTGAACGTTGCCACGCCGATCGCGGCCGTGGCCATCGAGACCCGCAGCGCTCGTTCCAGCGGACCGGGCCGGAACTCGGTGGTCACTCTCGTCTCGAGCATGTCAGTCGTGAGCTGGAAGGGAGCCCGCGCCGGCTCGGCTGCGAAGCCGCGCAGCATCGAGCGCATCTCGCGCAGGTCGTCGAGATACGCCTGCATCTCGTCCGACTGGGCCAGCCGGGCCTCGACCCGCTCCCGCTCCCGCGCGCTCAGCTCGCCGTCCAGGTACGCCGAAACGTCGTCGCGCCAGTCGCGGCGTCCCAACAGGTTCGACAGCAGCCGACCAATTGTGTTGGTCATGACCTCAACCCGGTTCCGGCATCACGGCGTCCAAGCAAGGCGGAGCGGTTCACACGTTCCCCGCCTATGAATTTAGACGCACAAACACACACGATGGTTCCCGCCCGGCTGTTCATAATGTTGCTCATGACCCGTCCTGACCGCTCCGCTGCTGCAGAAACTCACGCATCGCCGAGCGCCCGCGGCTGATCCTCGACTTCACCGTACCCATCGACCAGCCGGTCGCGTCGGCGATTTCCCGGTATTCCAGGTCCATCACGTCGCGGTAGAAGACCGCCCGACGCTGATCCTCGGGCAACGCGTCGAGCGCCTCGCGCAGCGTGCCGCTGAGCTCCAGGTTGAGCATGTGCTCGTCCAACGAGCGCTCGGGAGACTCCGGCGCGAACTGATCGCCGAGCAAATCCGTGAGCCGGTCAAGCGATGTGGACGGCCGCCGCTGCCGCTGCCGCAGATGATCGAAGCAGGTCCGCCGCGCGATCACCCCCAGCCAGGCGGGGAACTTGCCTCGCTGCCGGTACGTGTTCAGTCGATCCCAGGCCTTGATGAAGGCCTCTTGCATCAAGTCGTCGGCTTCGGACACGCCGACGATGCCGCGGCAGGTCGCCCGCACCCGGCCCTGATGCCGCAGCACCAGGACATTGAACGCGTCGAGCCGACCGTCGAGCGAGATTGTGACGAGCGCGTCGTCGTCGAGGGTCGCCAGTTCACCATGACCGCCGAACTGTCCCACGCCCACGCTCCACGCTCGCTGAACATCTGCCGAGCCTACCGAGAGTACCAATGCCGCGCTCGCGGCCCGTCGGCACGGCCTCCCGAGACCGTGTGGGACACTGCGCACATGCCGCTCCTGGAACCCCTGCCGCTGGTCGAGCGCGCCCAGGCGCAGGGCCACGCCATCGTCGGCGCGAACGTCTCCACCGTGCAGATGGTGGCCGGCGTCGTGCGCGCCGCCGAGCAGACGCAGCGTCCTCTCCTGATCCAGTTCAACCGCTCGGGACTGTCTCTGATCGGCGGTGTTCAGATTGCCGCCATGGCCGTCCAACGCGCCGTCGCCGACTCCGAGGCCGAGATCGGCCTCCATCTCGACCACGCCGACACCCTGGACGAACTGACCGAAGCGATCAACGCCGGCTTCGGCTCGCTGATGATCGACGGCTCGACGCTGCCGTTCGATCAGCACCTGACCCTGGCGCAGTCGGCCAAAGGTCTCGCCTCATGGTCGCGAAGGCCGCTCGAGGCCGAACTCGGCCACGTCGCCGGGAACGAGGCCGGCGTCACCATCGGCGACGCATCCTGGACCGACCCCGAACAGGCCGCGCGCTTTGTCCGGGAGACCGCCGTTGATTGGCTCGCCGTCGCCGTCGGCAACACCCACGGCGGACCGGCGCAGGGCGGACTCCAGGTCGATCGCCTGCGAGCAATCCGCGACGCGGTCGCGGCGCCGCTCGTCCTGCACGGCGCCAGCGGCCTGACTGACGACGAACTGGCGATCGCCGTAGAGCTCGGCGTGGCCAAGATCAACGTCGGCACCTCGCTGCATCAGGCCGCAGCCGCCGGCCTCCACGCCGCGCTCAACGCCCAGCCCGCCAATCTGCGAGCCGCCCTGATCGAGTCCGAGCGCACGGTTGAGGCCGAAGCCGCACGACTGCTCACTGCGCCTTGGGCCGTCCACTGACCTCGACACTTCGCTAGCCTCTGCCTCACCGACCGCTTCGAGGATGGAGGCGAAGCATGCTCAGCGACTACCGAATCCTGGACCTGACCGACGACCGCGGCCTGATCGCCGGCATGATCCTCGCCGATCTCGGCGCCGACGTCATCGCGATCGAACCGCCCCAGGGCAATCAAGCCCGCCGCCGCGGACCCTCCAGCGACGGCTCCAACGCCGGCGGGATCGAAGACTCGCTGATCTGGCAGTCCTACGCCCGCGGCAAGCGCTCCGCCGTGCTCGATCTCCAGTCCGATGCCGGCCGCGACCGCTTCCTCGACCTCGTCCGCACGGCCGACGCCCTGATCGAGTCAGCCGACGTCGGCGTTATGGACGCGCTCGGACTCGGCCCGCAGGCCCTCCGCGAGGTCAATCCCGGGCTCGTCTACGCCGCCGTCACGCCCTTCGGCTCGTCCGGACCCAAGGCTGGCTGGCCCGCGACCGACCTCACCGTCGCCGCTGCTGCCGGACCCATGATCCAGAGCGGCGACCGCGATCGCCCGCCCCTGCGGGTCGACCTGCCCCAGACCGCGCTGCACGCCGGCGCAGAGGCCGCCATCGGCGTCCTCGCCGCCCTGCACGAGCGCAAGCGATCCGGCCTCGGACAGTTCATCGACGTCTCCGCCCAGGCCGCCTATGCCCAGGCCACACAGTCCGGCATCATCGCCGCACCCAACAACGCCGGACAGTTCGAGCGCTCCGCCGTCGGCGCAGCCCTGGGACCCCTCGAAATCCGACTCTTCTGGCCCTGCAAGGACGGCCACGTCGCCATCACCTACCTCTTCGGCGCCGCCATCGGACCCTTCACCGACCGCCTCATGCAGTACGCGCTCGAAGAGGGCTACTGCGACCAGGCCACCCGCGACAAGGACTGGCTCAACTACACCAACCTGATCCTCTCGGGACAGGAACCGATCAGCGAGTACCTGCGCTGCTGCGACGTCGTCGGCGCGCTCTGCGCCGACAAGACCAAGGCCGAACTCTTCCAGGTCGCCCAGGAACGCCGACTGCTGCTCGTCCCCGTCTCGACCATGGACGACCTCGACCACAACCAGCACCTCACCGCCCGCTCCTACTGGCGCGAGCTCGACCGCGGCGGCGCGTCCCTCAAGTTCCCCGGACCCTTCGCCCGGCTCTCCGAGACCCCGATCGAGTACCAGCGGCCTGCCCCGATGCTCGGCGAACACACCGACGAAGTGCTCGCCGAGTCTCGCCCGGCGGCGAGTCTCAATACAGCAAACGCCGCCACGCCGATCTTGCCGCCCCTCTCCGACCTCAAGATGCTCGACCTCATGTGGGTCATGGCCGGACCCGCCGGAACCCGAGCCCTCTGCGACTTCGGCGTCAGCACCGTGCGAGTCGAATCGAGCACCCGCATCGACACCGCACGCACGCTGCAACCGTTCATCGACGACGAGAACACCCAGCCCGAGGGCTCGTCCATGTTCCACAACATGAACGCCGGCAAGCGCATGATCACCGTCGACCCCGCCAACCCCGAGGGACGTGAGCTGATCCTCGACCTCGTCCGCTGGGCCGACATCGTCACCGAGTCGTTCACGCCGCGCGCCATGCGCGGCTGGGACCTGACCTGGGACACCATCCACGAGGTCAATCCGCGCGCGATCATGATGTCCTCCTGCCTGATGGGACAGGACGGTCCGCTTTCCGAGTTCGCCGGATTCGGCAACCTCGCCGCCGCCTTCGCCGGCTTCACCCCGCTCTGCGGCTGGCCCGACCGCTCGCCCGCCGGACCCTTCGGCGCGTACACCGATTATGTCGCGCCCCGCTTCGCCTCCGCCGCACTGCTCGCCGCGCTGCATGAGCGCGACCGCACCGGACGCGGACAGTACATCGACGTCTCGCAGATGGAGGCGGCGATTCACTTCCTCACTCCCGCGTTTCTGTTGTATCGCCTGACCGGCGAGAAATGGCAGGCCAACGGCAACTCCGACCCCGACATGTCGCCCCACGGCGTCTTCGCCTGCGAGGGCGACGACCGCTGGGTGGCGATCGCCTGCCGCGATGACGCCGACCGCGCCGCGCTCGAAACAGTCCTCAACGGCCAGACCCTCGAAGACTGGACCGCCGCACGCTCGACCCAGGACGCCATGTCCGCCCTGATCGCCGCCGGCGTCCCCGCCCACGCCGTCCAGGACTCCGCCGCCTGCTTCGCCGACCCGCAGCTCCAGCACCGCAACCACTTCGTCGAACTCGCCCATCCAACTCAGGGACGCTCCGTCGTCGAGGGAGCGCGCATCGTCTTCGACCGCACCCCCGCCGCTCGACCGGCCGTCGCCCCGACGATGGGCGCCGACAACGACGCCGTCCTCCGCGACCTGCTCGGCTACTCCGACGAGCGCATCGTCAACCTCGCCGCCTCAGGCGCGCTGCAATAGCGCTCAACCCCGATACACCGACATCAACACCCCATTCCCCGTCGACCCCGATCGCACCAACCGCAGATCGCCCGGCACCGACCCGTCACCGAACAGCCGCTTGCCCGAGCCCACGACCACCGGGAACGTCCACAAGCGGAACTCGTCGACCAACCCATGACGCAGCAGCGTCTGGATCAGCTCCGCGCTGCCGTGTACCTGCAGCAACGGACCCTCCCCCGCCTTTAGCCGCGCAATCTCGCCCGCGACGTCCCCTGAAACGTCGCCCGAGATCCGCGTCGCTGGACCCCAGGGCAGCGCCGTCGACGCCGACCGCGTGACCACGTACTTGTGACCCTCGTTGAGCCGCGCCGCGACCGGATCGTCCACCGCGTCCACCTGCGGCCAGTGCCCCGCGAAAATCTCGTACGTCCGCCGACCCAGCAGCAGGTCGTACGGCGCCGACATCGCCTCGGCATACACCTGCGGCATCACCTCCGACCAGTACGCCGCCCCCCAGCCCCCGCCCGCAAACCCGCCCGACGCATCCTCCGCCGGGCTCGTCGGACTCTGCATCACCCCGTCCAGGGTCACAAAACTCAAAATCGCCAGTTCCCGCATACCCGCCACCCTACCCCCAAATCCCCGCATACACTGGCCCTGGGCCCTTAGCTCAGTTGGCCAGAGCAGCGGACTTTTAATCCGAAGGTCCTGGGTTCGAGTCCCAGAGGGCCCACCAATGCTGAGCGCCCGCCTCCATCGCGACCGTTGACTATGCTGACCCCATGACCACTGAGCCAGTCGTCCACTACCGAGAACTCAGCGCGAGCTATCTGCGTCATGCGCGGGAGCTGTTGGCTGAGGGAGACCTGCCACAGGCGTCGGAAAAGGCCTGGGGAGCGGCGTCGGTGTTGGTCAAGGCGGCGGCGGAATCACGCGGCTGGCAGCATCAGGGGCATCGGGACCTGTGGCGCGCCCTGCATCGGATCGCCGACGAAACCGAAGATCAGGACATGCGGCGGCAGTTCGGACTCGCCGGAGCGCTGCACACGAACTACTACGAGCACTGGCTCGACGAGAGGTCAGTCGAAGGCTACCTCGAAGAGGTTGAGCAGCTCGTCGCCAAGTTGAAGAACCTCGCCTAGTCCGCCCGTCAACCTCGTCATTCCTGCGCCCGCGCTCATCTCGGCCTTCAGATAGAATCACCGCATGACGACCGCCCAGACGGACCACTACCGAGACCTCAGTGCGGGCTATCTGCTCAAGGCGCGAGCCCACCTGGCCGAAGGCGACCTCACCCAGGCCTCCGAGAAAGGCTGGGGCGCGGCCGCTGTCCTGGTCAAAGCAGCCGCCGAGAAGCGCGGCTTGCAGCATGACGGGCATCGCAATCTCTGGAACGTCGTGCGGCAACTCGTCGGCGAAACCGGCGACCCCGATCTGCGCCTCGAGTTCGGCTACGCCCAGACCATGCACATCAACTTCTACGAAGCCGCCATGAATCGCGAAGAGGTCGAAGAGTACCTCCAGCACGTCGAACGGCTAGTCGGGAAGCTGGACGACTTGGCCTAGTCCGCCCGTCAACCTCGTCATTCCCGCGCCTGCCGCGGGAATCTCGCCCGTGGCTGCCAGCCAAGGTCAGACGGCAGGAATCGTCGGGCTGGGCATGGGCGTCACTCTCGACTGTTGACTACACTGACCCCATGACCACCGAGCAAGTCGTTCACTACCGCGATATGAGCGCCGAGTACCTCGACCACGCACGCACGCTCCTGGCCGAAGGCGATCTCAAGCAAGCCTCCGAGAAAGCCTGGGGCGCCGCAGCCGTCCTCGTCAAAGCAGCGGCGGAGTCGCGCGACTGGCCGCACGTGAGTCATCGGCATCTCTGGCAGGCGCTAGGACGCCTGGCGATTGAAGCCGACGATGCACAGATGCGTGACCAGTTCGGACTCGCCGGAGCGCTACACACCAACTACTACGAAGAATGGCTCGACGAAGAGACGGTCGCGAGATACATGGCCGCAGTCGAGCAACTGGTCAGCAAGCTGGACGACCTGGCGTAGCTCGTCGCACCGCTGCCGCAATACGCACGCTTGCCGAGGAATGACGACGACCACCCAGTGGGTCAGTGGCCCATGGGCATGTCAAAGATGTGGCCCGGAAACAGAGGTCGTCGGCAATGCAGGGCGCAGCGCGGGAATCGCTAACAGACGATCCCGCGCTAGGGCGGGTCGACGGCGCAACCGCAACCTACGTCCACTCGCCTGCCCGACGTCCAACATAGCGAGTCTCCGCTCCCCGAGGGAGAAGCCTGCCCCATGCTTGCCGGCCCCTCGCCATAACAGGAGACTCGAGGGTGACAGCCTCCGGTCCCCTCTCCCCGAGGGAGAGGGTTAGGGTGAGGGCCCTCCCGCCTTCCGCCTCCCGTCCCGGCCTCTGTGCCGGGACCCGCTCGGTGCCTCCCCCCCGCATATACCAGCTCTGCGCCCGTAGCCCAGTAGGCCAGGGCAGCGAGCTTTTGGTCCGAAAGTCCTGGGTTCGAGTCCCAGAGGGCCCACCAGGGTTAGTCACAGCCCACGGCACAGGTGTCAGACGTCGTGAAGAGACACATCGACTTGCAGACCCGCCGCTTGGGTCCGAGCCCCCCAATCCTTAGCCATTCTAAGCGTCACAACCTTCTCGAACCCATCCCGACTCTTTGGTTCGGATGCACATTGCTGCAGCCAACTCGCTCGGCGAATCATCCAAGAGGACCAGCGCCAACCGGGCTCCAGGCATTGTCTGAGTGTCCGACGCATCTCGCCGCAGCCGAAAGCCCCCCATCTGCGATATGGTGACTAACACCTGTCAGATGCCGTCGCCACCGAGAGACCCTGAATGACTTCAACACCTGACCTGCTCAATCGGCTCTCTGATCCGTCCACGTCCTGGGACAACAGGAAGGGATTCGCTGACTCCTTCGCCCGACAGTTTGGCTGGCAACCCGGAAACCTACTGGACGCCCCATCAGCTTTACCTGCCACCACCCTCATCATGGAAGACGGCATCGAACACGCAGCCGCACTTTCCTTCTTTCCTGCCAGCATTCAGACTGGACAAGTTACCGAAGATCGCCAGCGGGACACTCTCGCGCTGTCCTTCAACAGCCTGATAGACTGGCACCTGTTCATCGACACTGATTCCGTCCATTACTATTACAACCGCCAGTCCTCACCGGCTTCAATAAACATAGCAACATTTGGCCCCCACGACTACTCACCCCTCCATCGCTCTGCCTTCGACGCCGAAACAAAGAACACGCCATCACCCGCCTTCCCCGCCTTGGACGACCTCTTACTTGACACCATCTCCACATGGCGTGACATCCTCGCCCTAGAACTTGGCTCATCCACCACGACGCCTGCAATTTCAAGCCTCATGAATGCACTGATCCTTACCCGAGCCGTAGAAGACCACTATGAGCGGGCTGATACAAGCCCTTCAGCTCCCACTCTGCGAGAAACAGTGACATCATCAACCACACCGCTAAGTCGGGCAATCAACCAATCACTCCTAGGGCGGCTTGGACAGGAACAGCCTGAGCTCATTGATCAAAGCGCTCTTCGGACTTTCGACACGCTCCCCGTGACCACACGCTCCAAGCTTGTCGACGCATTCTACGGTCACAGTGCGATTCCATACGAGTACGATTTCTCTATCATTTCAGAGCACGCGCTCAGCAAGATTTACGAACGATATGTCGCCCTGCTGCAGAACGAAGATTCCGTCCAGCTTTCCATGTTTCCTCGTTCCGACAGGCTGACCATCAACAAACTGTTGGGCAGCATCTATACGCCACCATATATAGCTACTTTCTTCGCTCGCTACTTGAGCCTGCAGAGTGGCCCGCATCGCTTCCTCACGTCTACTGTATCCGACCCTGCTTGTGGCTCAGGCGTCTTCTTGCGGGCTGTAATGGAGGAGAAACTCAGGACGAACGCTTCGATGGGATCTCCGCTCGAGCCGAGCGACATCCTGTCCTCGCTTAAGGGATTCGACGTTGACAGCAATGCCGCCGCCGCAGCTCGGCTGTCGCTGGCATTGCTGTACCTAACGGCCACCGGCAAGTTGCCAGGCGCGGTCCAAGTTGAAGCCCGCGATTCGTTAGACATCGAACGGCCCTTTGCGGGCGACTACGCCTCAATCATGGCCAATCCACCGTTTCTTCGCACGGAGAATCAGAAGACGGCGCTACGAGAGGCAATCCTGCACCACGTTGGCTTCGCTGTGAAGGGAAAGGCAGACTCCTATCTCGCATTTCTTGCCTTATCGATTGCCGCACTGCGCCCTGGCGGGTTCGGGTTCTTCGTAATCCCACATCCGCTTTTGACTTCGGACAACTTGCGCAAAATGCGAACCTGGATTCGCGATCAGGCTTGGATTCGGCTGCTGGTCGATTTGTCCGCAGTCCGCGTCTTCGACGCACAGGTTTATGTAGCGCTACTGATCGTGCAAAAGAAGTCAGGGACTCTTCCGGCCCCACCACCACTCGACCTCGTGCGCTGCGAAGCCGATGTGCCAGATGCACTAAAGGATGTACTTGACGGCACGAGACGACGCACACCGTCCTATGTCGTACACCGCCAAACGCAAGATGCGCTAGATGCACCAACATGGACAGTGCGCGGCCCCGAAGAATCAGAGTTGATGCGCGCCCTGGAATCTCTCCAGATCCTTGACGACTTTGCAATAGTAAGGCAAGGCGTGATTTCCGGGGCCAACCCAGCCTTTGTGATCAACTCGGCGGACCTGCCGAACGGTGAGCAGCGTGTCTATCGGCCCCTACTAAGAGATCGGACTGTTCAACGCTTCACCGTACCGACTAGCCCCGACCAATACGTCTTCTACCCCTACTTCGATGGACGAGTTCCCGGCCAAGAGGAGTTAGCCACCGATTTTCCGGAAACATGGCGGCGTCTGTCCGAGCATCGGGAGCTCCTTGTGTCTAGAAGTGCCCACACTGGGCAGAACGACTGGTGGCTTCCTACGCGCATGCGTCGTCCCGAAGAGGTGTTGAATCCCAAAATTGTCGCACCAAGGGTGTTCCTGCTGCCCCGCTTTGCCGTGGATCTATTGGGTTCATGGGTGCCAAGCCATGCACCATTCATTCGAACGCGACATGCCGATAGCGACGAAGACCTCATGCTCTACATGGCCGCCATCTTAAATTCGAGCGTCTCGGCTTGGTTCATTGATCAGAACGCAAGAAAGTTCGCCCGCGGTTTCAACGAACTCTCCGTCTCTCTCTTGAAACGGATACCGGTGCCAAACCCTATTGATTTGCCGGGCGAACACATGCGGGTGATAGTGGAGTCAGTGAAGGCCATCATACTCGACTCAAGTGTCGATACCCTATCTGCAGAATTGGAGTTAGATGATCTTCTCCTTGACGTTGTGTACCGATTGTCAGATGAACATGTTGACTTGGTTAGACCAAGGAAATGACACACGGTAATCCCGAGCCCGCCACCACTAGCATTGTGTCTGACGTGGAGACCCTTACTCAAGTCCGCCCAGGTGCCATTAGGGAGCGACTACGTCCTCTGTCGGGTTTGACCTTGGGAGTAGATCCGAAAACACGCTACCGGACCCTCGCCATTGGCGTGAAGCACGGCATACCATCGTCGCATAACGTTCGGGAGTGGACTTTCCCTTCGGTAGCAGAAGACATTCGTTGCCACTATTCGGAACAGTGGCTCCCGCTGGACCGCGCAGAAGGCATGTGGGAGTTTGAACGGGTCCATTTCCACTTGCTGAGGGAGCCCGCATACGATCAAGGGCGAGGCGAGATTGTCCTGTTTCACTGGCAACCACACGCTGGCGATGAAACTGACGATATCGAATACCCTAGGCGACCGCACTTGCACGTAAACGCAGAGGATGTTCCCCTGCGAAAGGCCCACCTTGCTGTTGATCTAGCGCCGACTGCGAGAGAAGTCAGTTCGATCGAGTACTTAGACGACCTGCTGGATGAGGTCGCAAAGATGCTGAAGGAGGAGGTCGTTGAGCGTCTGGGCAACACCGCACCGCGCTGACTTTCCTTCCGCGGAGCGCATGCATATACCGCAAGTAATGGTTGAATGAACGAAACGTCAGTTGAGCAGGATGTGCGGGTCGCATGTGCTGGCTTGATAGCAGTTGTGGAAGGTTTGTGAGTCGGACTGCGGTTGCGTCTCCGTTTGGACTTCTGGAGCCAGGGACCGCCGACGCAACATATCCTTTTCCATATGACCAACTGTGCCCAAAGCTGGAACTAAAGTGAGCAGCTAAAGGCATGGACACCCTTTTGGAACCCGTGTCCGGATTCAACAACCGAACAGGAAGGAGGACGCCCGCAGATGACCTGACCCAACACCCGAACTCACCTGGACCCATCCGGACGAACCTCAACACCTGCAGCCGATAAAACTCGACAGTTCTGCCCACCCCGACACACGGTCTCCAGCCCAGCCCTGACGATCACTTTCAATCACGCGCCAAACCACCGGCCAATCACCCTGGATCGCCTCGATCCAGTCCCGGCGCAATCCCCCCAATCCCACCAAATCCCGCTATCATCAGAACATACGTACATCCCGCAACAGAGGAGCCCCCCGTGCCCAACCCCTACCACTACCGAGCCCACATCGACCGACTCTGGCGAACCGCCAACAGCGACATCCCCGCCTACAAGCAACTCAAAGCCCTCAAGGCCCTCGTCCGCGAGATGTTCCCGCCCAACCCCAACGCCGCCCGCAACAACCGCCTCTACCACACCACCGACCCCTACGACGTCGCCCGCCACCTCCTCCGAGACCTCCACGACCGCGCCGACTCCCTCCGGCCCCCTCTCCCCCTGGGAGAGGGCTGGGGTGAGGGTTCCCCCGCGAAGGCGGGTGCCGACCCCGCGCAACTCAAAGTCGCCCCCGCGCAGGCGGGGGCCCCTCCGACCGAAGACGAACCACCCGAGGAAGACGACGACCCCCTGTAATCCCCATCACCCCCCAGCTTCCGCTCGTTTTTTTCTCTCCCACGGGGCCGCCGACCCCGGCTTCGCTGTGCCCGAATACGCAAACTCCCCGAGCCAATCGGCGTACCATGTGGGCGTCAAGGGCCTTCGGAGTGCATACCGTGCCAGCTCCAGCGGATACGGCTCCAACCGGTTCCAGGCTGCCTCCCTTCCCGGAAGGCTGGTACTTCGTCGCCAGCCGGCGCGAGCTGGCCCGCCGCGGCCTCATCGCCAGGCAGTGGATGGGCCTCGACGTCGTCGCCTGGGCCGACGACCAGGGCCGCCCCTGCGTCGCCGAGTCCTACTGCCCCCACCTCGGCGCCTACCTCGGCCCCGACGGCGGCGGCGCCATCTGCGACGGCCGACTCGTCTGCCCCTTCCACGGCTTCGAGTTCGACACCACCGGCCAGTGCGTCGCCACGCCCTACGCTCCCGCCCCCCGCTCGGCCGCCCTGCGCGTCTTCGACACCCGCGAAGTCCTCGGCATGGTCTTCGCCTGGTGGGGCCTCGACGGCCGCCCGCCGCAATGGCACATCCCCGCCCAGAACCTCGAGCAGCAGGGCTGGTGCGAGATCGACATCCGCACCCTGCGCTTCCCCGGCCATCCCCAGGAAACCACCGAGAACGCCGTCGATATCGCCCATCTGCGCTACGTCCACGGCTACGGCAGCGTCGCCCAGGCCGAGCCGATCGAGATCGACGGCGCCGCCCTGCACAGCCGCTTCCGCTTCAAGTCCGACCGCAGGCTCGGCCCCCTGCCCTACGCCTCGCTCGACGTCACCGCCGCCGCCTCCGTCTACGGGCTGGGCTTCTCCTACGTCGAAATCCGCGAACACAACCTCGGCCTCGACTCCCGCATGTGGATCCTGGCCACGCCCCTGGACGGCGAGCAGATCGACCTCGCCATCGCCTCGCAGGTTCGCGAGCTGACGCTGCCGCGCAGCATCGCCTGGCCGCTGAACATCATCCCCCGCCGCCGGCGCACCACGCTGCTCAACCGCTTCCTCAACTACCTGCAGCAGCGCGACGTCCAGCAGGACGTCACCATCTGGAGCCGCAAACAGCATCGCCACCGGCCCCGCCTCTGCCGCTCCGACGGAGAGATCTCGAAGTACCGCGCCTACTGCGCCCAGTTCTACCCGGCGCAGCACGCGCAGCCGGCCAGCGGCGAGGACGGATCGGGCAGCGTACGCGTGGCCGCCGCCTGATGGGACCTGCGCACAGGCTTGAGCGCATCGCGCCGCTCTGCGACCCTGCGGGCAAGGCAGCGCACCGCGCATTCACTGCGCCATCATTCAGGAGACTTCCGTGACCACGAAGATTGGCATCAACGGCTTCGGCCGGATCGGCCGGCAGGTGCTCAAGGGCATGCTCGACTTCCACGGCGACAACCTCGAAGTCGTCGCAATCAACGACCTGACCGACTCGGAGACCAACGCGCACCTGTTCAAGTACGACACCAACTACGGCCGCTACCCGGGCGAGGTCGACGTGGTCGACGGCGACCTGGTCATCGACGGCCGTCGGATCGCCGTGATCTCCGAGCGCGACCCGGGCCAGATCCCCTGGGGCGACCACGGAGTCGAGATCGTCGTCGAAAGCACCGGCATCTTCACCGACGCGGAGCGGGCCCGCGGGCACCTCAATCACGGCCCGTCGAAGGTCGTGATCTCGGCGCCGGCGAAGAACGAGGATCTGACGATTGTACTCGGCGTCAACGACGACGCCTACGATCCCGCCTCGCATCACGTGATCTCGAACGCCTCCTGCACCACGAACTGCCTGGCGCCGATGGCCAAGGTGCTCGACGATACCGTCGGGATCAAGAGCGGGATCATGTCCACGATCCACGCCTACACGAACGACCAGGCGATCCTCGACACGGTCCACAGCGACCTGCGCCGGGCTCGCGCGGCGGCGATGAACATCATTCCCACGACGACCGGCGCGGCCAAGGCGGTCGGGCTGGTGCTGCCGCATCTGAACGGCAAGCTGAACGGCATGGCCTACCGCGTGCCGACCAGCACGGTCTCCGTCGTCGACCTGGTGATCGACGCCGAGCGCGAGACGACGGCGGAGGAAGTCAACGCGGCCTTCGAGAAGGCGGCGACCGAGCGCGAGTCGTCCCTCTTCGGCATCCTCGAGTACGAGACCGAGCCGCTGGTCAGCAGCGACTTCAAGGGCTCGCCCTCGTCGTCGATCATTGACGCGATGTCGACGATGGTGCTCGAGGGCACGCAGGTCAAGGTCGTGAGCTGGTACGACAACGAGTGGGGCTACAGCGTGCGCGTCGGCGACCTCTGCGTGCGCATGGCCGAGGCCGGTCTCTCCTAGCTAAGGTGGGACCCAGAGTCACGAACTGATTGAGGGAGCTCCGCCCGATGGCGATGTTCGATGCGCTGAGCGGCAAGTTGCAGGACGTGTTCGTCACGCTGGGCCGGCGCGGCTCGATCACGGAGAAGGACCTGGAGGCGGCGCTGCGCGAGGTACGACTGGCGCTGCTCGAGGCGGACGTCAACTACAAGGTCGCTCGCGACTACATCAAGGCGGTGCGCGGACGGGCCAGCACGGACGAGGTGATGAAGTCGCCGACGCCGCTCAACCGCGTCGTCGAGATCGTCAACGAGGAACTGGTCGCGCTGCTGGGCACGGAGTCGCCCAGCCTGACCCACGCCTCGCAGGGCCCGACGATCATCCTGATGGTGGGGCTGCAGGGCTCGGGCAAGACGACGACCTCGGCCAAGCTGGCCCTGCGCGCGCGCAAGGCCGGCGAGCGACCGCTGTTGATCGCGGCCGATGTCTACCGGCCGGCGGCGATCGACCAGCTCCAGGCGCTGGGCCGGCAGCTCGACATCGAAGTCTTCGAACTGGGCACGGACGAGAAGCCGCTCAGGATCGTCGAGCAGGGCCTGGCGCGCGCCGACCAGATCGGGGCCGGCACGGTGATCGTGGACACGGCCGGACGGCTGCATATCGACGAGGAGTTGATGGGCGAGATCACCGAGCTGCGCGACCGCTTCTCGCCGACCGAGGTGCTGCTGGTCGCCGATGCGATGTCGGGTCAGGACGCCGTCAACGCGGCCTCGGCCTTCGACGAGGCGGTGGGAATCACGGGCGTCGTGCTGTCCAAGATGGACGGCGACGCGCGCGGCGGGGCGGCGCTCTCGATCCGCGCCGTGACCGGCGCGCCGATCAAGTTCCTCGGCATCGGCGAGCGTCCCGACGCGCTGGAGCAGTTCCATCCCGACCGCCTGGCCGGACGCATCCTCGGGCGCGGCGACATGTCCACACTCGTGGAACGCGCCGAGCAGGAGTTCGGCGAGCAGGACGCCAAGGTCTGGCGGCGGCGCCTGCAGGACGGCGAATTCGACCTGGAGGACTTTATCGAGCAGATCGGCAAGGTCCGCCAGATGGGCCCGATCTCGCAGATCGTGAGCATGGTGCCGGGCCTGAGCTCGATCAAGAGCCAGATCGACGTCGACGAGATCGACGACGACTTCTTCCGCCACTTCGAGGCGATCGTGTCCTCGATGACGCCGGAGGAGCGGCACAAGCCGGACATGATCAACGGCTCGCGGCGGCGGCGGATTGCCAGCGGCAGCGGGACCACGCCGCAGGAAGTGAACCAGCTCCTGAACCAGTTCAAGCAAGCCAAGGGAATCATGAAGGACCTGGCCTCGGGGCGGATGCCGTCGCTGCCCGGCGCGGGAGCGGGGCGGCGCTAGATCGCCGTTCTGTCCGCCTGCGTGACGTGGGGGACAGCGCGGAATCGGGTTCGGCGCTAGGCTGACATCGATACGGACCCAACGCAGGCAGGCAAAGCGAGACAGATGCTGAAGATTCGACTGGCCCGACACGGGCGCAAGGGGCGACCTTTCTATCGAGTGGTGGTGCAGGATTCGCGCAACGCGCGCGACGGCCGATTCGTGGAGCGCGTGGGTCACTACGACCCGCTGACCGACCCGGCGACCTTCGAGGTCGACGCCGAGCGGATCACCCACTGGCTCTCGCACGGCGCGCAGCCGACCGAGACGGTGCACCGATTCCTGGCCAGGGAGGGGCTGATCGAGCCGTTCCAGCCGAAGCCGCGCAGCAAGCGGGCCGAGGCGAAGAAGGCCGCAGCGGCTGCGGCAGCCGCCGCGACGGCGGACGACGAGTAGCGAGCCAATGGAAGACTTCATCGAATACGTCGCCAAGTGGATGGTGGACGAGCCGGACGCGGTGCGCGTGGAGCGCACGCAGGACGGCGACCACGTGGCGGTCCGGCTGCACGTGCACGAGGACGATATGGGGCGGATTATCGGACGCGAGGGGCGGCTGGCGATGGCGCTGCGGACGCTGCTCTCGGTCGGCGGGCACGCGCGCGCGGTGGACACCTCGCTCGACATCCGCTGACCCAATCTGCTGATCCGGGACATGGCGCTGCGGCTGGGACGATCGCAACCCGAGGAGCGGATGCCGCGCGACGGCTACCGCGCGGTGGGCGTGATTGAGCGGCCGCGCGGGCTGCAAGGCGAGCTGAAGGCGCTGCCGCTGACCGACTTTCCCGAACGGTTCGAACCGGGCGCGCGGGTGTTCATCGCCGGCGCGGCGCGGCGGGTGGCGCGGGTCAACTGGCAGAAGGACCGGGTCTACCTGTTCATCGAGGGCGTCGGCGACCGCGAGGCGGCGGAGGCGCTGCGGGGCGAGCTGATCGAGGTGCCCGAGGACGAGCGGCCGCGGGCGGAGGACGGGTTCTGGTACCTGGACGAGATCGAGGGGCTGCGGGTGGTCGGCGTGGACGGGCGCGAGCTGGGCGCGGTGCGGGAGGTGCTGCAAACGGGCGCCAACGACGTCTACATCGTCGATCGCGGCGCCGAGCGCGACCTGCTGATTCCGGCGGTGCGCGACGTGGTGGTCGAGATCGATCCCTCGGCCGGGGTGATGCGGGTCGACTTGCCCGATGGGTTGCTGCCGCCGGAGTGATTGAACGGCGGCGCGGGACGGCTGTAGGCTGAATCCGTCCGGGACCAGCGTGGGGATATAGCTCAGCTGGGAGAGCGCGTCGTTCGCAACGACGAGGTCGGGGGTTCGAGTCCCCCTATCTCCACCACTTCTTTCTCCTCTCTTTCCTCTCTTCACTGTCGATAGCAGGGCCCTCACCCTAACCCTCTCCCTCGGGGAGAGGGGACCGGAGGGTCTGTGTTCGTGTGTGCGCGGGCGGACCCCCCTCTGTCACTCCGTGACATCTCCCCCCGCTCTGCGGGGGGAGAGAGTAGTGGAGCGGGAGGGCCCTCACCCTAGCCCTCTCCCTCGGGGAGAGGGGATTTTGGGGTTTCAGGTTTTGGGGGGAATTTTTTTTCGGGGGTGGATCCTCGGAAAACGGGGCGGATCTCCAGTGTTTTACTGGGGATCGCGGGATTTGGAGTTTCAGGTTTTTTCAGGTTTTTTCAGGTTTCTTCAGCCGAACGTGTTCGGGTTTGTTCGGGAGCGTTCGGGCGGGTTTGGGCATTCATGGGGTTGTCTTTCGGGTGGTTGGCACTGTTGTTCTGAGTGTATCTGGGAATTGGAGGGCCCTCACCCTAACCCTCTCCCTCGGGGAGAGGGGACCGGAGGGCAAGTGTGTTGTAGTTGACAGTTTGTTGGGCTGATTATTTTTCTACGGATATTGCATACGGAATCGCGAATTTTCCCACACGAGACACACAGACCTGTTGCTAGAGAAGTGTGAAGCACTTCCTGTGTCCTGGCGTGCGCACGCGCATGCCCGGAGCTAGTGGACGAGGTCAGTATGCAGCACAGCGTCGGCGGCGGGCGTTCGCGGTCCCACTCCCTCCTCGCGGGGGGGGGGGGGGAGCTTGATGCGCGCTCCGGCCGCATTACTGCTACTGGTGCTGATGGTGTTCGGCGCGGTGGTCGCGCTGGACGGGACAGGTGAGCGTGCCAGCGCCAACCATGTCGTGACGCCGGGCAACGTGTCGATCAATCCGATCACGCAGCCGACGCGGCTGGACATCCGCTTCGATCGGGTGCGCGTCGGAACCACCGAAGCTTCCTACGAGGTTCGGTACAAGCGCAGCACTGAGACGAATTGGACCACGCCGAACAGCGGCGACTTGTTCCCGGCGAACATAGACAACAATCGGAGACGCATCGCTGTTACGGCGCTCTCCAGCGGCATCACCTACGAGATGCAGGTCCGGGCCTGTATCGGCACGGATTGCAGCGCCTGGTCGGGCACGGTGTCGGCCAGGACCAAGGTCCAGAGTCCGTCGCATCCAATTGGCGACATCACAGCTTCCAATGTCGGTCCCAGGACAATCACGTTTACCTGGGCGCACGAAGGGACCGCGAGCGGCTACTGGTACGTGCTGCGCAGCGGGTCGAAGGGCAGCACACCGAACAACGCCGGCACCAACAACGGGACGAACAAGACGAAGACGTTCAACACCTTGACCCCGAACACGCAGTACTGGCTGTGGGTGCGCGGCTGTAACGCTGCCGACGGGACCGAGGGCTGTAACGCGTGGAAGAGCAGCGCGGCTGTGAGGACCAGCGCGGACAAGCCGACCACGCCGCGCGACTTTGAGGCGGAAGGCGGCGAGCGCGTCTCTGGTCTGTCACGGACGCGAGTACGGCTGACCTGGAACCCGCCCTCGCACAATCACGGCTCCGCCATTACCCGCTACGAGTACCAACTGCGGATTGTTCCGGGCAACAACTGGCCCAGACAGGGCGGACAGGATCAGGTGCAGGCTGTAAGCGGCGGCGGCAGCGCCCGACAGGTGGACATCTCGGTCGACTTTGGCAGCGACTATGAGTTCCGCATCCGCGCCGTCAACGGCGTCGGCGATGGGCCGTGGACTTCGCCAATCAAGGTCTCCAGGCACCCGGGCGCGCCGAGCGTTACCACGCCCAGCGGCAACGACCTCGAGCCGGGGCGGATCACGTTCCGCTGGACTGCGCCCTCGGCCGGAACGCCGATCAAGAGCTACGACTACCAGTGGCGGCTGAAAACCGAAGATGACAGTGGGAGCTGGAGCTCGGTCGCGAATGTGACGACCAGGCATGTTGCGGTCTCCGACCTGTCGCCCAACACGGGCTACGACTTCCGCGTGCGGGCGCTGACCGACCACCGGACCGGCGAGTGGGGGACGAAGTCGGCGACGACGGCGGAACTGACGGATCTGACGATTACCGGCCTGAAGTGGGAGCGGGACACGACCGCCGGCGTGGCGCTGGCGAACAGCAACAGCCGGGCGAACGTGCAGGAGAGCGCGGGCCAGATCAGGATCAACCTGGTCGCGACGCTGAGCCGCCAGCCGACGACGGGCGAATCGACGGCGGTCAGCGCCTACCTCAACATCAGCTCGGACGCGGGCAACGCGAACGACCTGACGGCGGCGCTGTCGGGGATCAACAACGGCGGCTTCACGCTGAACAGAAACAACTGCGGCGCGAGCTACTGGGACGCGAATCCGACCCAGTGCCGGCGCAGCATTGTGGTCACGGTGACGCAGGACCAGATCGACGAGCAGGACGAGCGGTCGCAGGCGTGGTTCGGGTTTGTCACCTCGGCACAGGGTCGGAACTTCTGGGTGAGCAGCAACAACGACGACCGGCGCTCGGTCGATTTCTACGTGATCGACGACGACACGAGGCCGGGCGCGCCGACGGGGCTGACCACGACAACGCCAGGGGACAAGCGGGGACAGCTTGACCTGTCGTGGACGCCACCGACGAACCGCGGAGTGATCGACGGAGCGACGCCAGACATATCGGTGCTCAAGTACAACGTGCGCTGGAAGCTCAGTTCCGCGAGCAGTTACACGAACCCTGCCGGAACCGTCTCAGGCCCCAGCACCAAGCTGCCCGGCTTGCTGGGCGGCGAGTCCTATGACGTGCAAGTGAGGTCTCAGACCGGCGCGGGGCAGAGCGCGTGGACCACTGCGGCAAGCGGAATGGCCTCGACGTCGGCGCCTGCGGCGCCGGCGAGGCCGAGCGTGTCGCGCGGCTCGGGCGACGGGTTCACGCTGACGTGGAACGCGCCGCACGACGGCGGCAGCGCGATCACGAGCTACGACTGGGAGTACAAACGGTACCGGGGTTCAGGCTGGACGCGCGACTCAGCGACTGGAACGTCGGCGACCGGCAGCATTCCGGGTCTGGCGATGACGGCGTACGAGTTCCGGGTGCGGGCCGTCAACGCGCACGGCGAGAGCGGCTGGTCGCCGATTGCGATCGCGGCGACAGTGCCGAATCCTCCTGGCCTGTCGGTGAGCAACTCGGGCGGTTCGGTCTGGTTCGACATCAACAATCCGTCCAACGACGGCGGCAGCCCGATCCTCGCTTGCCGGCGGGGCGACTTCCAGCACTCGAACAACGACTCGAACATCCAATGGCGCGAGCTGCACCACCAACTCAACTGCTCCACGCTGTACGACGGACACACGATTCCCGACTTCAACTTCGCGGAGTCAGGTAACTCGCTGGTGCGGGCGCGGGTTTACAACGCGATTGGAAACAGCGCCTGGACGCTGCGCCGCTTCAACCAGAACGGACAGATCGTCAACGCCCAACCAAGCTTCACGGAAACTGCTCCGGTGACTCGCGAAATCGGGGACGGCAACAACATCGGCGATCCGGTCGCGGCGACCGACACGGACAGCGTCGATGTGCTGCGTTACTCGCTGCAGGGCGCGGACGCGGGCCAGTTCCAGATTGTCGCGACCAGCGGTCAGATTCAGAAGAAGAGCGGCGTCACGTACGACCAGGCGAGTTACAGCGTGACGGTCAAGGTTGTGGACGGGCTGGTCTTCGGCGGCGTGTTCACGCCCTTCGGCGGGTCGGCGACGATTGACGTGACGCTTGCTCCGCCGGTGATGGAAGCGACTGGTGTGAGCAGCATCGCGATTACGAATCCGGCGGTCGCCGAGAGCGCGGGGACGGTCAATGTCGAGGTGCTGATCACGTTCAATGGCGCGTCGGTGGACGGTCAGGAGATCGGGTTGGTGACCGACCTGGTCGGACTCGCGCAGGGTGCGACGACGGCGACTCGGACGGATGACTTCACGGCGCGCCAGTACGTCACTGAGTCGGGCGGCAAGTTCACGGCCAGCGCAGCAACTTGTGGAACGACCGAGTGGGCGGTCAACCAGTGCCGTCCAACGATCCCGGTCACGATCGTCCAGGACGCGCTGGATGAGTCGGACGAACGGCTGAACATCACGGCGGCGTTCATCAAGGTGATGAACGATAACGACGCTCTCGATCCCGCGCATACCGCACGCGCCGTGCTGACGATCACCGACGACGACACGTCGGCGGGGCAGGTGACGGACTTGACGCTGACGGCCGAGGAAGGCGAAGTGGAGCTGACCTGGACTCCGCCGACTGCAGGGATGCTGGATGGTTCGGCGGCAACGATTACCGGCTACGAGGTCCGGAGTGCGGCCACGTCGGGCGGGCTGAGCAGCGCCTCCTGGGCGAGCACAGGTAGCAGCAGTCCTGGGCTCATACTCGAGAATCTCGAGGGCGGCACGTACCACTTCCAGGTGCGGGCGCTGAACGGGGTGACGCCGGCGGGCGCGGCTTCGAATGAGGTCAGCACGGACGTGGTTGCGCCGGTCGACGAGCGCGGGGTGACGATCAACGCGGCGTCGCGGACGGTCGGGGAGAACGGCGGGACGGCGACGTACACGATTCGGCTGGAGAGCCAGCCGAGCGGCGGGGACGTCACGATCACGCCGATGAGCGGCGACACGAGCATCGCCACTGTGTCCGGTCCGCTGGTCTTCGAGTCGGACAACTGGGAGGAGGCGCAGACGGTCACGATTACGGGCGTCAACGACGACGTGGACAACGCGGGCGAGAAGCGGGCGACGACGATTACGCACAGCGTGTCGGGCGGCGACTACGGCGGGGTGAGCGCGGCGCCGGTGTCGGTGGAGGTGACGGACGACGACGCGGACCCGACGGTGACGCTGGCGCTGTCGCCGGATCCGGTGACGGAGGGTCAGTCGTCGACGGTGACGGCGACGCTGAACCGCGCGTCGGAGGGGGTGACGACGGTCACGGTGTCGGCGACGGCGGGGTCGGGGACGGCCGCGAGCGACTTCACGCTGAACGGGACGCAGTTGACGATTCCTGCGGGTCAGTTGTCGAGTACGGGGTCGGTGACGATTGCGGCGAATCAGGACGACGACAGCACGGATGAGTCGGTGACGGTGAGTGGTAGTGCGACGAATAGTGAGGGGATTAGCGGGCCGGCGAATGTGACGTTGGGGATTACTGATGATGACATGGTGGGGCTCACTGTGACATCGAGTGGGAGCAACGTGTTCGAGCAGAATCCTGCCGGCCGGGATCTGTACACAGTGAAGCTGAACACGCAGCCCTCGGACACTGTGGTTGTTGACGTGAGCAGCAGTAACGCCAACGCGGTTACCGTCTCGCCGAGCGAACTGACCTTTACGACCGGCAATTGGAACGACGCGCAGACCGTCAAGGCCCTGCCGGTCAGCGATGACAACGCGGTCGATGAGTTGGTCACTATTACGTTCGCCATTGACCGGGACAACACGCTGGACAGCGAGTATGACGGCGTCGCGGCGCAAACGAGGACATTGACTGCCCAGGATGACGATGAGGCCGAGATCGAACTCAGCACGAACACCTTGTCGGTTACCGAGGGGGCGACGAGTACGTACACGGTGAAGTTGACGGCTCAGCCGACTTCGAATGTGGTGGTCAACGTGAGCAGCAACAATGCTGCGGCGACGGTCAACAAGTCGTCGTTGACGTTCAGCACCGGCAACTGGGAAACCGCCCAGACTGTCACTGTCACCGCGGTTCAAGACGGCAACACTGATGACGCGACGGTGACGATCACCAACTCCGTCAACAACGCGCAGAGCGCCAACGAGTTTGATGGTGAGTCGGAGTCGGTGACGGTCAGCGTTACGGACGATGACACGCAGTTGGCGGCGCCGAGCTTCACGCTGGCCAGGAGCGACGCGAGCATCAAAGTTACCTGGGAACCGGTGTCGGATGCGACGACGTATGAGATTGCCTGGGATTGCGGTGGGACCACAGGATCGCACCGGGAGGATGGGAGTCCCTACACGATTATGGGTCTGACCAACGGCACGTCGTGCAATGTGACGATGCAGAGCATCGGGTCGGGCAGCAACCTGGACAGTGTGGTTTCGGGCTCGATGTCGGCGACGCCGCTGTCGGACAACAACGATCTGTCGGCGTTGACGGTGTCGGTGGGTTCGCTGTCGCCGGGGTTCAGCGCGGGGACGACCAGTTACACCGTCATGGTGAACTTCGGCATGAGTTCGATCACGGTGACGGCAACCGCCGCCGAGCCTAATGCGAGCGTGCAGATTCTTGTCGGTAGCAACGTACAAACGGGCGCGATCACGCTTGCGCAGGGTTCGACCACGATCACGGTCCGCGTCACATCGCAGCTCGGCAACTCTGAGGACTACACGATTGTCGTCACGCGGGCGGCGAACATGCCGCCGCAGTTTGATGGGACTGCGCCGATGGCGATCTCGTTCAACGAGAACGAGGCCGGCGGGGTGGACATTGGCGCGCCGGTGAGTGCGACGGACTCGGACGGCGGGACGGTCACGTACACGCTCGAGGGGACGGATCCGGGGTCCTTCGAGATTGACGGCGGGACGGGGCAGATTTCGACGAAGTCGATCACGTATGACCATGAGGCGAAGTCGGCGTACTCGGTGACGGTGCGGGCGTCGGACGGTCAGGGCGGGAGCAACACGCGGGTCGTTGAGATCACGGTCGACGATGTCGCCGAGCCGCCGCCTGCGCCGGGCGCGCCGACGGTGTCGGCGGCGTCGATGATGGGTCATACGTCGCTGGATGTGTCGTGGTCGGCGCCGGATACGACGGGCAGGCCGGATGTCTCGGACTACGACGTGCAGTACAAGGTCCAGAGTGAGACGGGGTGGTCCGACTGGACGTTCGCGGGCACGGGGACGATGACGACGATTACGGGGCTGATGCCGGGCGTCAACTATGACGTGCGGGTTGGGGCCAAGAACGACGAGGGCGGGCCGACCTGGAGCGACTCCAGCTTCGGACAGCCGGACTCTAACCAGGCTCCGGCGTTCGCAACCAACACGGCGACGCGGACGATCACGGAGACGCCGGCGGGGACGAATGAACCGAGCGGCGGTCGGAACGTGAATGTGGCGGTGACGGCGTCGGACGGCAACGGCGACACGCTGACCTACGCGCTGAGCGGGACCGACGCGAGCTCGTTCACGATCGACAACAACGGTCAGATCAAGACGATCGGCGGTCGGCATTACGACCGCGAGGACAAGGCCACGTACACCGTCGTCGTCACCGCGACCGACCCGTTCGATGAAATGGACACGATCACCGTCACGATCACGTTCACCAACGTGGCCGAGGCGGCGGGCGTGCCGCAGAACGTGCAACTGACGGCGGGCGTCGACAGGATCACGGTGGACTGGGACGAGTCCACGAACGCCGGCGGCTACATCGTGCAGTGGAAGTCGGGGACTCAGGCGTACAGCGACACCGACCGCCGCCACGTGATTGCGAGCGGCAGCACGACGACGTACACGATTCCCGGCCTTGACCCAAGCACGGAGTACGACGTGCAGGTCATCGCTACCAGGGATGAGTCGGAGCCCAGCGCGGCGTCGATGCAGAAGTCGGAGACGCCGCTGTCGGCGCTGTCGGTGGCGTCGATTACGCGCGAGAACCTGTCCGAGGACAACGCCAACGTCGGCGGATTCACCCTCTCACTCAACCGCGCGTTGGTGGCCGGTGAGACGGCGGTCATCACCTACACCATCAGCTACAGCACGGCCTCAGCCGCTGATATCACTGAGGCTTCTCGGTCTGAGGTAGGCAACAAGACTCACACCATGACGGCCGGTGATCGGGAGTTCACGGTCGACATCCGCGCCGTCAACGACAACCTGTACGAGGGCACGACCGCCGAAACGATCAGCATCAACGTCACGCGGGTCGATCTCACTGGCAACAACAACGCCAACCTCAACAATGCCGTCGGCACCGTCACGATCGCCGACAACGACAGTGCGCCGACCGGGATCACGGTGACACTGACGCCAGATACGGTGTCTGAGGCGGTGAGCGGCGGATCACAGAGCGTGGTCGTCAAGGCGGAGCTGTCGCCATCCGGCAGCGGTCTGCTGCCTTCAAACACGCCGGTCTCGTTTACGGTCACGGGCGCCACCGCCCAATCGACGGACTTCACCGCGATCAGCGGTCTGACCGTCACGATTCCCATCGGAGACCGCAGCGCCATGAGGACGCAGGCGTTCAGTCCAGTCAACGACATCGCTGCCGAGGGCGACGAGACGGTGACGTTCACCGCGACGGCGACGGCCTTCGGCCAGACGCTGACTGGCATGGCGACGCTGACGATCACTGACGACGAGACGCCCGGCGTGACGGTTTCGCCAACCACGATCAACGTCGCCGAGGGCCACGGGAGTGCCTCCTACACGGTGGTGCTCGATGCAGAGCCGACGAGCAACGTGGTGATCGATATCACGGCTCCGAGCGGCATCACTGTCTCGCCGAGCACGTTGACTTTCACTCCCTCTGGCGCCACGGATAAGTGGGATGTCGAGCAGACTGTCACTGTCACCGCTGACAGTGATAACGACGACAACGACGAAAATCACATGATCTCGCACGCCGTCAACGCCGGCAGCAGTGCCGACGCGTATGACGGGGTGACAATCGACGATGTGACGGTCCGCTCCTACGAGCCGCGCGTCGCGTCGATCACGGATACGGCGACGGTTGCAGAGAACAGCAGCGTCTCGCTCACCGTGACGCTGTCTCCTGCTGCGCCGACCGGTGTGCCGATCAACATTGCCTGGCAGACGCGGACCGTGCCGAACCAGGCTTCGTCGGGCGACTTCGGCGCCAACTCGGGCACACTGACATTCACTGCTGGCCAGTCGACCAAGACGGTCACGGTCGAAGCGCTTGATGACTCGCTGACCGAGCTGGACGAGACGTTCCAGGTCTGCATTTCGCTGCCCGGCAATGCGCCAGCGGGCGTGTCGCTGGCGAACACCCCCGAGTGCGCCACGGTAACGATCACCGACGACGACGATCCGCTGCTGTCGATCGACCCGCTGCCGAGCATCTCGGAGGGTGACAGCGGCACGAAGACGCTGACCTTCATGGTGTCGTTGCCAGCCAACCCGCGCACGGTCACGGTCGATTACGTGCACAATGCGACCGCCAGCACGGCGGACTCCTCGGACCACGCACCGATTAGCGGCGGCACGCTCACGTTCGCGGCCAATGAGACGATCAAGACGATCCCCGTCACGGTCAACGGCGATATCACTCATGAGCAGGAAGAGCTGATCGTTCTGACGTTCAGCAATGTCCAGCGAGCCATGCTGGGTAATGGGTTCGACCCCGATGGTCATACGGTTGGGAAGATTGAGGACGACGATCCGCGTCCGACCACGATCCAACTCGGCGTCGATACGGCGTCGATCAGCGAGGACGACACGACTCAGAAGACGGTCACGGTGACCGGCGCCTGGGTCGGCGGCAAGGCGCTGGATGCGGATACGACGGTCGCAATCTCGGTCGTGGGCGGCGGCAATGGCAACAGCATCGCAAGCATTCCTCAAGACTTCACGCTGGGCTCGGGCACCATCTCGTTGACGATCCCCGCGAACGGCAACACTGGCACGACGACGTTCCAGATCACGGCGGTCGACGACATCGACTTCGACGGCGGCGAGACGGCGCGAGTCACAGGCGACGCGACCGGCTTCACCGTCAATGAGGCGACGATTGCGATCAACGACAACGACAGTCCGCCGATCACGACGGAACTCAGCCTGAGCGGCGACGAGTCGGTTGGCGAGGGCCGGACGATCACGCTGACCGTCACCCTGACCGACTCGGAGGGCGTGACGCGGGCTGGCGCAACCACGGTCAGCGTCAACGCCAACAACGCCTACACCGTTTCACCGGCCAGCCGCACGATTCCCGCAACGCAGTCAACGACGTCGTTCACCCTGCGCGCGCACCAGGACCAGACGGACGAGCCGACCCAGTCGGTCGATGTTGCCGTGACGTTGACGAACCCCGATGACAACGTCCATCCCGCCGATCCGATCCAACTGATGATCACGGACGACGATCCGACGCCGGAGATCACGCTGGCGCTGTCGCGGACGACGATTACCGAGAGTTCGGGGCCGAACAACTCGGCGACGGTGACGGCGACGATGAACCGGCCGTCGAGCGCGGCGACGACGATCACGGTGTCGTCGGCGTTTGCTCCGGGCCAGCCGCCGGATACGGCCGAGGCGGGCGACTTCAGGCAAACCGGCACGACGCTGACGATTCCCGCCGGCTCACTGACAAGCTCGGGCTCGGTCGACATCGCGGCAGCCGAGGACGACGACAGCCTGGATGAGCGGATTGACGTCAGCGCGACGGCGACCAACAACCACGCCGCCGGGGAGATCTCGAACTTGCGGCTGACGATCGAGGACAACGACACGCCGGGCATCACGCTGACCGAACTCAGTCCGATCAACGAGGGCGGGACGCAGGAGTACACGGTCGTGCTCAACGTCGCGCCGAGCGCCGATGTGGTCGTGCGGGTCAGCCCCAGCTCGACCAGCGGCGTCACGGTCGACCGGAACGAGCTGACCTTCACCAGCGACAACTGGGGGACGACGCAGACGGTCAGGGTGACCGGCGAGCAGGACGACGACGCGGTCGACGACCACGGGACGATCACGCACAGCGTGGTCGGCGGACGCAGCGCGTCGGAGTACCGCAGCGCGCCCAGCGCCACGCTCGACGTGAGCGTCAGCGACAACGATCGGGCCGGCTTCACGCTCAGCGAGAGCAGCCTCGACGTCGACGAGGGCGAGTCCGGCACATTCACAGTCGAGCTGACGGCGGCGCCGGCTCGGGGCAGCGTGCGGATTTCGCTGGTCAGCGACAACACCGACTCGGTGACGGTCTCGCCGTCGTCGGTGACGTTCAGCGCCGGCAACTGGGACGACGCGCGGACGGTCACGGTGCGGGCGCGGCAGGACAACAACCCGGTCAGCGAGACGGTCACGATCACGGCCTCGGTCGTCGACGCGAGCAGCTCGGACGAGTTCGATGACGTGGGCGATCAGACGGTCACGGTCAACGTGTCGGACGACGAGACGACGACCTACGACTCGGACGGCGACGGTCTGATCGAGATTCACACGATTGAACAACTGAATGCCGTGCGTTACGACCTCGACGGCAACGGACAGGTCGCGCAGGGCGACGAGGCTGCGTACAGCGCGGCCTTCAGCAACCCGGAGAACGGTGTGGTCTGCCCGACTGGGACCACGTGCGAGGGCTATGAGTTGTTCGCCGACCTCGACTTCGACACCAACGGCAACGGCAGGGCCGACGCGGGCGACGCCTACTGGAACGGCGGCGACGGTTGGGACCCGATCGGCGATGGGACGACTCCCTACAACTCGAACTTCTTCGAGGGCAACGGCCACTCGATCTCGAACCTCTACATCGATCGCGCCGGCGAGAGCGATGTCGGCCTGTTCGGCGCGACCTCGCAGTTCGTGGTGATCAGCAACCTCGGCCTCTTGAACGTCAACATCGTCAACGCTGGCGCAGAAGTCGGCGCGCTGGTGGGCACAAGTCACGGCAACGTCGTGACCAGCTACGTGACCGGCTCGGTCAAGGGCACGCGCGAAGTCGGCGCGGTGATCGGCTGGAACCATGGCCAGGTGTCCGACATCTACGCGGTCGGCTCGGTCAGCGGCGCCGGCGTCAACGTCGGCGGGCTGATCGGTCGGATCGACGGCGGCTCGTCCCACCTGCGCCGAGGCTACGCCAGTGTCAAGATCACGAACTCGCACGGCAGCGCGAGCGAGGCGGGCGTCGTCGGCTGGGTCGGGAACAACACGCCGACAGTCGAGCACAGCTACTACGACACCGACGTCGTTCAGAACTCGGATGTCACGGCCGGAACTCGGGGCGACATGACGGACGTGTCCAACGTCGTCGGCAAGACGGGCGCGGAGCTGCGCTCCGGCGCGGGCGGCATCTACTCGAATTGGTCCGCCGCCACGTGGGACTTCGGCTCCGAGTTGCAGTTCCCGGCGCTGAAGGTCGACTCGACCCGCGACGCCGACCAGACGGCGACGTGGCAGGAGTTCGGCGTGCAGTTGCGCGAGTGGCCGACCATCACGCAGGCTGCGCCGTCGGCGGACCTGAGCGAGGTCAATCTGGGCTGGACCGAGATCGTCGATGTCTGGCCCGACCGTGCGACGATCACGTACCAGGTCCTGCGCAACGACGCGGAGATTGCGAGTGGTCTGAGCCAGCCGTTCTACGACGACGACACGGTGAACAGTGGTCCGACCTACCGCTATGAGGTGGTCGTGCTGCTGGACGGCGCCGAGGCGCGGCGCAGCCTGGTTCAAGAAGTCATGGTCAACCGCGACGCCGACGGCGACGGTCTGATCGAGATCACGACGCAGGCGCAGCTCAACGCGGTGCGCTACGACCTGGACGGCGACGGCCGGGTTGACGACCGTGAGAACGACGACGGGTTCAGTCCGCTTGCGTCGGCGGGCGGCTCGGCCTGTCCGTCGGGCACGACGTGCACGGGCTACGAGCTGTCGAAGGATCTCACGCTCTCGGGCAACTGGACGCCGATCGGCGGCGACGTGGAGCCCGCGGACGAGCCGGACGCCTTCACCGCCGTGTTCGAGGGCAACGGCAACGCCATCTTCGGACTGCGCATCAGCAAGGCGGACCGGCAGTTCGTCGGCCTGTTCGGGGCGCTGGGCAGCGGCGGCAAGGTGAGCAACATCGGCCTCGTCGACGCGAGCGTGACGGGCCGTTCGACGGTCGGCGCGCTGGTCGGCCAGAATGCCGGGACGGTCGAGCAGGCCTTCGCCACGGGCTCGGTGACCGGCAACGCGGTCGTGGGCGGCCTGGTGGGCGCCAACAGCGGCCTGGTTACGGCCAGCTACTCGGCGGCGGCCGTGGCAGGCGTCACGGTCACGGAGGGATCCGATCGGGCGACCCCGTCGCTGCTGGGCGGCCTCGTGGGACGGAATGCGGGCACGGTAAGCAACGCCTACGCGACCAGCAGCGTGACGGGCCACAGCCTCTCCGGAGGATTGGTGGGCGACAACAGCGGCGGCGGGCACATCACCAACAGCTACGCCACCGGTGCGGTGGCGGAGCGGGACGGGTTCCCGCACGTGGGCGGCCTCATCGGCCGGCAGTCGGGCGGACCGATCAGCGCCTCCTACTGGGACACCGAGACGTCGGGCCGGAGCAACGGCGCGGGCCAGGGCGATGTCGACGCCGACCTGGGCAAGACGACGGCGCAACTGCAGTCACCGACTACCAATACCGGCATCTACAGCGGCTGGTCGACAACCATCTGGGACTTCGATGATGAAGACACGGATGGTGACGAATACCCGAGCCTGATCGGTCTGCGCGGACAGCGCGGCGACGAACTGACGCCGCCGACGCGGGGCACTCAGACTGGCACGACGACCGGCTCTACCGGCAGTGCTGGCACGACGACCGGCTCTACCGGCAGCGCTGGCCGCGGTCAGCCGCAGATCGTGCCGGTCACGATCCGCGCCGAGACGCCGGGCGAGTTGACGCTGACCGTGGTCGCGGCGGGCCAGGGCAACGTGCGGCTGACGATCAACGGTCGGTTGCTGAGTGTCGTCGTCACGACCGACGAGGGCAGCATCGGCGTGCGATTGGTCATCTCCGCCAGCGACGATGCGATCAACCAGCTCCAGGCGTTGTCGTTTGAGACCGAGACAGATCAGCAGATCGCCGACGCCGCGCCGCAGGACATCCCCATTGCGGGCAGTCAGCCCATCGTCACCATCACGCTGCGCGGCAGCGGCGGTCAACCAATCACGCTGCTGGCTGAGCAGGCGACGGTCTGCTTGCCGCTCAGTGACGAGACTCTCGAACAGGCGGGAGCATCCCCGCTGTCGCTGCTGCACTTCGACGACCCCAGCGGCTGGACCCCGCTGTCCGGCTCTCAGATCGTGGAGATCGAGGGCGTCACCCTGCTCTGCGCCGAGACGACGGAGTTCTCGCCGTTCGCCATCGGCATCGGCGCGGCGACGGAGTCGGAGGAAGAGGAAGCCGAGACCGTCGAGACCGTCGACGAGGCGGAGTCGGACGAGCAGCCGAAGACGGTGGTCCTGGTCGAGACCGCGGCAGACTGTCTGCGCGGCGCGCTGCACCGCGGCTTCAGCCTGGTCCTGTTTGGCGGCGGCAGCGCGGAGCAACTGAGCGCCTGCCTGCAGCGCCGCGGCGTCGAGGCGGCCTGGACGCTTGAGGGCGGCCGCTACCGGGCCTTCGGTCCGCTGGCGCCGGAGCTGGTCAATCGCGCCTTCACCGGACAGTTCGCGGACACCGTGCCGGCCATGACGCCGCTCTGGGTCGCTGCCGACGCGGCGTCGTCCGACGCCGCGACCGCGCCGCTCGATTGGAGCGGAGAAAACTGCTTCGACCGGGCGCCGGCTGTGGGCGACAACCTGGTGGTCTTCGCCGGCGGCAGCGTCAGCGAGCTGGCCGTCTGCGGGCTGCGCCACAACGTCCAGACCTTCTACGCCTTCGACGAGCACGGCCTGGTCAGCTACGAGTTCGGCCGCTCGGAGATCCGCAACGGCGCCTTCCGCTCGCTGTTCACCGAGGGTTTGCCCGCGGCCACGCCGCTGATCGCGCGGGTTCGCACCCAGGACGCCGAGGCGCAGACCGAACAGCCTGCCGCCGAGTCGGACGATCCGGCCGAGCCCGAGACCGAACAGCCGCAGGAGTCCACCGGAGCAGAGGAGTCAGGCGAGACGGATGAGACGGCGTCGGCCGAGCAGAAGTCGGCCGTGCGTTTGGGCGTAATCGTCAACACCGGCCTGGTCGGCGTGTTCCACCGCGACGACTGCCGTGTGGACGCCGGCATCACGACCCGCTTCGGCTGGCTCGAAGGCGACGCGATCAACATCCGGCGCGACGGCACAGGCCGTTGCGCGGACTGGCTGTACGCGCAGGGCCCCGACGGGGTGGAGTCCTGGGTCCACTCGCGCTACGTCGACGAAAGCGGAACGGCGCAACCGTTCGCGATCGCCGCCAGCGACATGACCAGCGCCGTCGTGGTCAACACCGCCGGTCAGGGCGTGGCGCTGCGCTCCGATTGCCGCAGCGACGCACGGCTCAGCCGCAGCGGCTGGTCGGAAGGCCGGTCGTTGACCGTGCTGCGCGAGGGCGTCGGCCGCTGCAACGGCTGGGTCTTCGCCCAGGGTCCCGGCCCGTCCTGGTCCTGGGTCCACCTTCGATTCCTGCAGCGCAACTGACGAACACACGCTCCTCAAGCCTGCGCAGCCGGCGCGGCTGTTGCGCACGCGGCCGGACGTTGGAATGCCATGACCCAGCTTCTCCCGATTGTCGTCATGTTGCTGCTGGCTGCGGCAGCCGGCGTCATGCTGCGCGGCTGCTGAACGGCGAGCGTCCATGAGCGAGCATCGTTCCGCCGAGCAACAGGACCTGGCCGCCAGGATCCAGGTGTCGCTGGCCGACATGCATCGGCGCTTTGACGCGCTGGACGATCAACAGGAGGACGTGCAGTCGGCGCTGGAAGCGCTGCGTGCCGACGTGAGGTCGCTGGCCGAAGAGATCCGCTCGCTCAAGCGAGAACTCCTGCCCGCGAGATCGCTGGGGCTGGAGGATTTCCCCAGCTCCCAATCGCAGGCCGAGTCAGACTCGCCCTACCTTCCGGGCCGGGAGACGTAGCGGGCGCCCGTCAGGTCGCGGCACGATTCCTGTAGCTCTTCCAGCGTTCGATACAGCGAGTGCCGTGTTGTTCGTGTCCCCCTCTGTCGGCTTCTGGATGCAGCTCCAATGCTGTGAAGCGACCGAAAGATCGCACGCCCGAGCAAAGCACGAATGCGGAGGTCGCGCCCGCACTGTGCGGCAGAACGAGTCCCAAGTCCTATTGGATGCAGCTCAGGTGCTGACGGTCCAGGCGCTGCCGATCGCCGCACCGAAGGCCGAGAGACCCGCGGCGAGCAGCGCGCTGACGGCGGCGCATGCCAGCGGATGCGCGCGAAGGCGAATCCTGTCGGTAAGCACCAGCGCGAGCAGCCCGAGCACAAACGCTGGCATGGATAGGATCAGCAGCGGCCAGGTCAGCCAGGGCAACGCGCATATCCCGAGACCGAGCAGCAGCCAGATTACCGACCACTTGTCTCTGCTGAGCAGCGTCAATCCCAGCAACGTGGCTGCCCCGGAGACGCCGCTGAGCACGCTCAGGTCAAAGCCGAGCGACTTGTACTCCTCGGGTATCCGAGGCTCCGTGAGGAACGACTCAAAGAAGACGAGGCCAAGGAGGAGGAACAGGCCAGCGCCCGCTGCCATTCCAACCAACGTTGCGATGAGTCGCGGAAAGAACGGTGACCAGAACACCAGGACGGCCGCCACGGATGCGAAGAACAACCAACTCTGAATGTCGAGGCCGAGATCTGACCTCTGGACACTCGTTCCCGTCGCCGCCTCCCACATCCCTGCGAACAGCGAGACGATCAGGAGCGGCGCCACGACCGACCCCGTCAGGAGCAGCGGCAGCCAGGGACCAAGGTTAGACTCGCGAAGCGCCGCGATCCGCTCATGCTGCTTGTGCCAACACCAAGCCGCCAGGAGGACGACCGGGAGGATCAGCAGCACGGCGATCTGCAAGATTGATGGCGACGTGATGCCTTGAGAGCGCGGTTCGGCGCCCGTGTCTGCCAGGGCCATGCCTACTCCATAGGCGGTCAGAATCATGATCAGTGAAAGCGTGAGCCAGCCAAAGCGGTAGATGATGCGAGTAGACACTGGATCGAGCTGTGGCTTCTGTGCCATGGTTAAGGCCTCCTACGAGACTGGTCGCGCCAGTCCTGCTTCAAGCCCTGGGCAGCAGCGTCATCCACCAGAGTCAACTGCGTCTGATTGCGTTGCTTCCATGCGCTCACTAGTGAGTGATACAGCAACCGCCGTACTCTTCGTATGTGATCACGGCTCGTGTTGCGTGTAGTTCTTGTGCTGTGTCGAGGTTGACAGACTGCACAACCGCGTGAGTCGCTGGGGATCGTGAACGATGTGAGCGAGCGTTAGTTGCCGGAGAGGCCGAAGGCGTCGAGGTAGCGTTGGCGGCTCTGCTGGGGAGTCTCGCCCTGTCCAAGCCAGCCGTCGGCGATGCGGATCTCGAAGTGCAAGTGCACGTCGTTCTCGTCGGTGTAGACCTCGCGCTGGCCGGATTCGCCGGGGTAGCCGATGATCTGGCCCGGCTCGACTTCGACGCCGACGCCGATGCCCTGGGCGATCGCGGAGAGGTGCGCGTAGCGGGTGACAACCCCGCGGCCGTGGTCGATCCAGACCTGGCGGCCGCGGAGTTCGTCGAGGATCGCCTCGCCCTCCCAGTTGGCGGCTTCGAAGCGGGCCCAGTCGGCGGGCGTGATGTCGACGTAGTCGAGGTCGGCGCGAATCACGACGCCAGCCTTGGCGGCGAGGATCGGCGTGAGCTCGTCAACGGTGGTGCAGGAGGCCCACTGGTAGAAGTCGAGACCTTCGTGCACCCCGTGGTTGCGGTAGGCGCGATCGGCGCCGGGCAGATGGCCCTCGTGCTGGCTGACGCAGGCGCCGGCGATCGGCAGGCGGAAGCCGCGCAGCGGGTGATCGGCGTCGGTGGTTGACTCGGCCTGCTGCGGACCCGGCTGGACCGTCGCATCCTGCTGCTGGTCCTGCGGCTCGACTGCGGCGGCCTGTTGCGCCTGATCGGGGTCCGCGGTCTGCTGCCCGGCCTGCGGCGCTTGGGTCGCGACCTGGGTGACGGAGCTCTCCTGCGCGCCGGGCTGAGGCTGGGCAGCGGCCTGGGATGCGTCGTCGTTGGAGCCGGACGCGCGGACGATGGCCAGAGCGGCGGCGGCGACAAAGATGGCGACGGCCAGCGAGATGTAGAGCCAGGTCGGTCCGATCAGCCATCCGCCCTGATCGTCGGAGTAGGAGCGTCGTCGCACGCCGCGGGGAGGCGGGAGTCCATTGCCGGCGCCCTGCGGCGTCCAGGGGCTATCGGAGCGGGGGATAGCCTTCCTCCTCCAACGCGGCATCGATCTGGTCGGCCGAAGCGGAGTCGGCGTCGTAGCTGACGTCCACTCGCTTGCCCTCGACGTCCACGGAAACGCTGGATACGCCGTTGATGGCGGTGAGCGCGCCGGTGATCGCGTTGACGCAGTGTTCGCAGGAGATGTCGGGTGCGGTGCGGGTCAACGTGCTGGTCGCGGCCATATCGGTTCCTTGAATCCAGGTGCCTGTGTTGGAACTCTAGGTTATGCGAAGCGGCGGCCCAGGGCGGACTCGCCGGGCGAGAATGCGGCGTGCAACGCTTCGGCGTGGGCGCGGAGCGCGGCGCGGTCGTCGAGCCGGCTGAGTTCGGGGGCGTCGGATCCGTAGCGCCGCTCGAGGGCGAGGGCGATCAGCCGATCGGCGAGGCGCGGGTTCTTGGGCAGGACCGCGCCATGCAGGTAGGTGCCGAAGGCGTTGCCGGCCCGCGCCCCTTCGAGCCCGTCGCCGCCGTTGTTGCCGAAACCGCTGACGACGTCGGCAAACGCCTCCTGCCCCTCGTTGAGATAGGTGCGCCCGCCGTGGTTTTCGAAGCCGACCACGGTCTCGCCCTCCCAGATCGCGACGACATTGCCGACGCAGCGCTGGATCGCCGGGCCCGGATGCGCGGCGACGGCGTCGAAGACGCCGATGCCCTCCATGATCTCGCCGTCCCAGCCTCGGTACTGGTGTCCGAACAACTGGAAGCCGCCGCAGACGGCAAGCACGACGCCGTCGTCGTCGACGTACTCCCGCAGCTCCGCGCCGCGCTGTTGGAGGTCGGCCTGGACGCGGCGTTGCTCGCGATCCTGTCCGCCGCCGACAAGGACGATGTCGGTGTCGCCGGGCGACCAGTCGTCGCCGATGTCGACCGGCGTGACGGAGGCGTCGATACCGCGAGCCTGGCAGCGGCGCTCGAGGGCGCGGGCGTTGCCTCGGTCGCCGTAGAGGTTGAGCAGCTCCGGATAGAGCACGGCGATGTTGAGTTGGCGGTCGGCAGTCGTGTCGGAGGACATCAGGCCACATCCCAGAGTCGCGAGGCGCCCATGCCGCCGAGCCGGCGGCGCACATCGAGCATCGCCGTGTAGGTGGGCAGGACGACCAGCCGCTCTTGCTCGGGCAGGCTGCGCAGCGCGTCGGCCAGGGCGTTGCCGATGTCTCTGGCCGGTTCGGCCTCGGGCGGCGGAAAGCCGGCGTACTCCAGTCGCAGGGCCATGTCCGCGGCGCGATGGCCGCCGACGCACAACGTCCGGCAGTGCGGCGCCTGGGACTCCCAGTCCACGTCCCAGATCCAGGAGATGTCTTCGCCGTCGGCGATGCCGTCGTTGAGCAGGACAAGCAGGTGGTGGCGTTCGCCCGGTCGTTGCAGAGTGCGCAGAGCCTGATTCAGACCGGAGGGATTCTTGCCCAGCAGGACGCGGACCCGGCGGCCGCCCACAAGCAGGTCCTCCTGCCGCCCAAAGGCGGCCTCGTGCGACTCGAGGGCGCGGCAGATGGTCTCGGGCGGGACATCGAGGGCGGAGGCGGCCGCGGCCGCGGCGAGAGCGTTGTAGACGCTGTAGAGACCCTCGGCGGGCAAGCTCAGCGCGCGCTCGCCCTGGGGCAGACGCAGGCTGAATTCGATCCCGTCCTCGCCCGGGAGGATTCGGTCGGCGGCGACCTGCGGGGTTGGCCGTTGGGCGCCGGCGTCGGTATGCCAGCGGCCGAGCTGGGCGAAGTAGCGCCGGCTGTAGCGGAAGTCGTCCTGGGTCTCGGGGTCCCAGACCGCGTCCATGATCTCGCCTTCGGGCGCGGGCGGGATATCGGCGTCCTCGATGCCGAAGCGCAGACAGTCGCCGGACCAACGCGCCTCGAGCGACGCAATCAGCGGATCGTCGACGTTGAGCGCCAGGGTGGCGTCCGCCGGAAAGTCCCGAAGCGCGTCGGCCCAGCGCAGGGCGATGGACTCGATCTCGCCGTAGCGGTCGAGCTGGTCGCGCATCAGGTTGGTGAAGACGGCGACGGATGGCGGCGCGGCGGCTGCGATCCGGGGGACCGCGGCCTCGTCGGCCTCAAGAACGGCGGTCGCCTCACGAGGCAGCGAGCCGAGCGGATTGGCGGCCTCGACGAGCGCGGCGGTGACGCCGCGCATGAGGTTGGAACCCGAGCGGTTATGAATCACCTGGCGGCCGTCGGCACGGAGGATGCGGGCGAGCATCGCGGCGGTCGTGGTCTTGCCGTTGGTGCCGGTGATCAGGGCGGTGGCGGAGAGCCGGCCAGCCAGCGCGGAGACGGCGCCGGGATCGACTCGCTCCGTGACGAGTCCGGGCAGGGCCGTGCCGCCGGAGCCCAGCGATCGCATGGCGAGCCGGGTCGACTTGCCGGCAAGGATGGCGGCGGAGAGTCGCAGCGCGGTCACAAGATCGACTGTATCGCTTGCGTCGCCTGCAGCGCTGCTCGGTTCAGGCGCCCGAGCTGGGGTCAAGGCGCGGGGAAGGCCCCTGGCCGAGGGCTTTGAGAATCTGCTCGAGTCCGACGACCCCAAGGAGCCGGCCGCGCTCGACGACGGGCAGCACGAAAGTGCGCTCGCGCTGCAGACGGCGCAGGGCCTCGTCGGCGCGGGCGTCCGGGCCCAGCGGCTGCACCTGGTTGGCGTCGAGCATGATGTCGCGCAGGCGGTCGCTCTGGTAGCGCTCGTCGTCGAGCAGGATGATCTGCACGGCCGAGGCGATGCCGATCGCGACGCCGCCCTCGGTGATGATGAAGACGTCCTGCTGGTTGAGTTGCGCGCGGGAGGGAACGAGGATGTTGATGGGCAGTTCGGCCTCCGCGGTCCGGGCGACGGGCGGTTGCAGCATGAGTTCGCCGACGCGCAATCCGGCCAGGTCCTGCTCCAGCTCCGCCGCCTTGACGCCCTGGGCGGCCTGGGTCATCAGCAGGAATCCGATCAAGGCGACCCAGAGCGAGTTGAGTCCGGCGTCGAAGAAGGCGACGTCGGTGACGATCCCTCCGATGCCGTAGATGATCATGATCGCGCCCAGGATTTGTCCGACCCTGGCCGAGGATCGCGTGGCGCGGTGACGCGAGCCGGTGATCCGCCAGACCAGCGAGCGCAGCACCCGGCCGCCGTCGAGCGGGAAGCCGGGCAGCATGTTGAATCCGGCGAGGAAGCAGTTGACGATACCGAGCACGAGGATCATGTGGTGGATCGTGGTGTCGGGGGTCAGCGCCACGGCCGCGATCAACAGGAACAGGACGCCGAGCGCGACCGAGGCGAGCGGTCCCACGATGGCGATCCAGAACTCCTGGCCCGGCCGCTGTGAATCCTCGCGGATCAACGATACGCCGCCGAAGAAAAACAGCGTGATCGAGGAGACTTCCATGCCGTAGCGGCGCGCCATGAGCGAGTGGGCGAGCTCGTGGATGAGCAGTGAGAGGAAGTAGACGACGCCGCCCGCGAGACCGTAGAGCCAGCGCTCGGCGCCGCCGAGTCCGTCCAGGTCTTCGGGCAGGATCTGGGTGGCGATGACGAACACGAGCAGCGCGAAGACGAGAAAAAATGACAGATCGAGCCGGATCGGGATGCCGAGCACCTGGCCGACCTTGATGCCGTTGCCGCCGAAAAATCCGAATCGCATGTCTCCAGCATATGTACCTGGAAGCGCGGCGGTCGCATCGCGGCCGCTCGTGCGTTGCCGGCGACGCGGGAGGGTTATGCGGAAAGGAATCCGCCGGCTTCCAGGGCGTCGGTGAGACCGGCGAGCGTGGAAAGCTGGATATCGGGCTGGATGGCGGAATCCGTCTTGTCTCCCACCTGGACGGAGGCGGCGAATCCGGCGTGGCGGGAACCGAGGATGTCGGCCTCAGGCGTGTCGCCGACGAACGCGGACTGGTCGGCGTCACAACCGAGCTCGCGGAGCGCGGCCTCGAAGATGGCGCGGCCCGGTTTCCAGCTCAGCACATCGTCGGACCAGATCCAATGGTCGATCCAGCGGTCGAAACCGCGCTCGACCAGGGCGCGCTCGACGCGGCGGCCGGGCGCCAGACCGGTGTTCGAGACGACGGCGAGCTCGAGCCCGCGCTGCTTGAGGCAGTCGAGCTCGGTCTCGACGCCGGGGATGACGTCGGGCGGTTCCCAGCGAGCACTCTCGAACACCGCCTCTTCGAGCACGGCGAGCAGTTCTTCGCTCTCGACGGTGTCTGGGCATTGCCGCAGCATCGAGCCCCGCACAGCGTTCAGCCGGTCCTCGCCGGAGAGGTCGATGTTGGACTGGTGTGCGACGACCAGTTGATCGATGGCGTCACGGATCGCCAGAGGCACGGCCTCGGCGGCGTTGGGGCCGGCGCCGGCGCGCTCGTAGGCCTCGCGCAGCAGTCGCTCGCGCCGCCGCATACGGCGTCGCCCGCCGCCGGGCGCGTCAACGATCAACGTGCCCCACAGGTCCAGGGCAACGGCGTGAATCTTGCGGGGTCGGGGCAATGGTTGGGCGTCAGCGTCTCGGCGTCAGGAGGATGACGACGGCTTGTCGTCGTCGGACGAATCGGAGCTGATGGTAACTTCGTCCGAGGCCTCGTCGTCGCCTTCATCCCCGCCGGGAGTGCGGGCTTCCTCGCGGAACTCGCGCAGGCCGGTGCCGAGCGCCTTGCCGACGCCGGCGAGGCGTCCGGCGCCGAAGACGACGAGGACGACGATGACGACCACGATTGCTTCGACAGGGCCAAATCCGATCAGTGCCATACCGAACTCCTGCTGTGCCGCCGGCGCTCAACGCGCGCCGCTCGCTGGCTGCGGTGCGTCGCCTCGGTCTTCCTCGCCGGCGGAGCAACACCAGCAAGGCCCGGTACGGGCGGCTGCGAGTTAGCTTACCAGCCTTTGGCTGACTGGGAGGTCGACCGGTTATGCGTCCCCCGCGGTCGCAGCGGGGATGGCCTGCAACAGGGGCAGCAGGTCGCGCGTCAGAGCAGCCGCCACATCGGCCAACGCTGACCAGTCCGAGACCCCTTGCCGAGCAAACACGGCGCGGACCTCGGGGTGCTCCAGGTCGCGCACATAGTCGGCAACCTCGCGCATGCGCTTCAGGTCTTCCAGGTCACGCGCGGCGTCGACGCCAGTCTGCGCCTGGACTTCACGGATGACGGCGCGATGCGAGGGACGCTGCCCGGGAGCGGCGCCGGCATCAAGGCCAAAGCGCTGGTCTCGAGCGGACAGGTGACAGGCGTAGTACATCCGACTAATGGCGGTGCGACAAGCGGCCTCGTCACCCCCGGACTCAGCGAGCAGCCGATCAGCCAGGCTGACCAGATCAGCGGGATCAAGTGCCATTGACCTGCGCGACGTCGCGTTTCAACCCGACAACAGTGAACGGAATCAACGCCGCGACTTCACGTTCGGCAGAAGTCAAGCCCTCGAACCACGCTTGAGTCGCCGAGCCCAGGCCATGCTTGAACTTCCGCGACTCCTGCTGTGTCAGATCGCAGTGCACCGCAACGAAAAAGAGGGTGGCGCCTTCCCGATCGACGTAGATGTCCATCCACGCAGCGACGATCGGCACGCCGCTGCGTATGGCGCGGCTGCGAACGATTTCCCAGTATTCGGTCGACAACCGGCGAACCAGCGGTGTGACCCGCGGATCGTCGGGCAGTGTGAACTCGACCCCATGCGTTGGATTGACAGCGGTGTCAGGCACGGAGGTCTCCAGCCTTGCCGGCTCAGGACTCAAGCCGTTCAACGAAGATGCGCATGATGCCGCCGCAGATCTTGTCTTCTCCGTCGACCGGCTCGGTCAGGTCGACGGTGACCATGCGCGCCTCGCCGTCGTCGAGCGCATCCATCGCTTCCTGCCAGACCTCGGCCTCGCCGCAGCCGCCGCCGATCGTGCCGACGAAGCTGCCGTCTTCGCGGACGAGCATCTTCGCGCCGGTCTTGCGCGGGGTCGAACCCAGAGTCTGCGCCACGGTGGCCAGCGCGACGGGCGCGCCGCCGTCGAATGCGTCGGACATTGCTTCATAGACCTCGTCGTGCGGCATATCGTTCCTCTGCTTCGCTTCACATGTCAGTCTAGCGGCGCTGGGAGGCCAGAAATCGGCCGTGCTCGGACATCGGCTGCGCGCCGCCGCCGCGACGCACGAGGATGATCTCTCCGAGCACCGACACGGCGATCTCTTCCGGCGTTTCCGCGCCGATATCGAGGCCGATCGGCGTGAAGACCCGGTCGAGTTCGTCGCGATCGACGCCCGCTTCGGCCAGGTGCTGGAGCACGGTTCTGGTGCGCCGCTTGGAGCCGATCATGCCCACGTAGCCGGCCCCTCGCTCGGCCACCGTGCGCAGGGCGAGCTCGTCGACCTTGTGGCCGCGCGAGACGAGCACGATGTAGGTGTTCGCCGTGATTGGGAAGCGTTCGAGTTCCTCGGCGAAGTCGCCGCAGATGACCTGGGCCTCATAGGGGAAGCGCTCGGGACTGGCATACTCCTCGCGGTCGTCGATGATCGCGACCTCCATGCCCAGCATCGCGCCGAGTTGACCGACGGCGAGGCCCACGTGCCCGCCGCCAACGACGAGCAAGGTCGAGGCGGGCTCGACGACCTCGACGAGGATCTCGACGATGGCGTCGGCGGCCTCAATCGCTCGGCGGCCCTCGATCAGGTTGCCGTCCGGAGAAAAGGCGCAGGTCTGGACGAGGTGTTTGGGCAGCGCCCCGCGCCCGAATTCGGCAACGCCCGCCTCAAGTGGGCCGCCGCCGATCCCGCCCAGAGTCCGATCCTCGTAGACCAGCATCTTCGCGCCCAGCGAGACCTCGACGCCGGCCGTCGCGCCCATCACCGTGCAGGAGGCGACGGCCGGCCCCTCACGGGCGGCGGTCAGCAGCGCGCGGGCGATCTCGGCGGAGTCGGCGGAATCTGCCATGGCTAGAGGATACGTCCCGATTGATCCGGTCAGACGTTGAAGAGGATGTGCAGGACGTCTCCGTCGTTGACCTGATAGTCCTTGCCCTCGGTGCGGGAGAGGGCTCGCTTCTTGGCCTCGGCTTCGGCGCCGGACGCGCCGACGGCGGCGCCGCAATCCAGCAGGTCGTCCCAGCGCACGACTTCGGCGCGGATGAAGCCGCGCTCCATATCGGTGTGGATCCGTCCCGCCGCCTGCGGCGCGGTGTCGTGGGCCCGGGTCGTCCAGGCCCGGCACTCGTCGGGGCCGACGGTGAAGAACGTGCGCAGGCCGAGCAGCCGGAAGGTCTCCTGCAACGCCGTCTCGACCGCGCCCGCGCCGACGCCGAGTTCCTCGCGGTAGGCGGCGGCCTCGTCCTCCTCGAAGTCGCGCAGTTCTTCCTCCAGCCGGGCGGAGAGCGCGATGCCTTCGGCGCCGCCCGCTGACGCAGACTCTTCGTCGACGTTGCAGATCGTCAGCATCGGCCGCTCGGTGAGAAAGCGGTAGTGGCGGATGTCGGCGCGCTCGAGCTCGGAGATCGGCGCGTCGAGCAGCGTGCCGCCGTCGCCGAGGTGTGATTGCAGGCGGCGGAGCAGGTCGACCTCGCGGTCGGCGGCGACCCGTTCGGCTGCCTTCATCGACTTGGTTTCCAGGGCGATGCGTTGCAGCCGTTTCTCGATCAGGGCAAGGTCGGCGAAGGTCAGTTCGAGCTGCATCGCCTCGATGTCGCCTTCGGGGTCGACCCGTTCGGCCGGATGGGGGACGGCGTCGTTGTCGAAAGCGCGGACGACGTGGACGAGGGCGTCGAGCTGGGCGAGCTGGTCCAGCAGCCGGGAAGAGGGCGGCTCGTTGCCGCCGCCGAGCGCTCCCGAGAACCCGGCGCCGGGGAAGTCGATCACGTCGAGCACGGCGGGCGTGGTCTTCTTCGGCTGGTAGAGCTGCGAGAGGCGGTTGAGGCGCGCGTCGGGCGCCGGCACGACGCCCTCGTGCGGCTCCTGGTGAACGGCGAAGCCGGTCGGGCGCGCGGCGCCGGTGATCGCGTTGAAGAGCGTCGTCTTGCCCGAGCGCTCGAAGCCGATCAGTCCAATCGAAGTCATGGCCGTATCGTCGCACGGCTGCCGGAGATGGGCAGTCTCGCAGTGCCCATTCCCCGCATCCGCCAACCACGACACAACATCAGAACTCTCGTTCACATACCATCAATCACAAACGCATGTTCATTGAAAGGACAACCCATGAGCACCGACGCACAGGCCACCCGCCAACAGATCCACGACCGCTACTGGGCGATCGCCAACAATCCCGAGGAACGCGGCTACGTCCAGGTCCGCGCCCTCGACTCCCTCTGCCGCATGCTCGACCTCTTCCCCCGCGGCCAACAGCCCAACGGCATCCCGGAGCCGCCGCTGCCCGACTTCGACGACCCCGATGTCCTCGTCTGCCTGATGAGCGACGAACAGATCGACCGCCTGATGGCCATGGAACGCGCCGAAGCCAAACGCAGGCTCGAAGCCGAAGCAAACGCCGAAGCGGAAGCCGAGCAGGACGAAGAAGACGACGAATCCTCCAACCCCGACGAGGACGAACCTCCCTAATCCCCGTCCCCCTCACCGGGGCCAAGAGCCTTCCGATCCCCTCTCCCCGAGGGAGAGGGTTAGGGTGAGGGCCCTCCCGCAGTTTTTTTCAGCGCTTCGGAAGCGCCCCAAACTAGTCGCCCCCGCGAAGGCGGGGGCCCCGCGCAGCCTGCCCCTGGCTTGAATAGGCGGCACGGAGCCTGCCCCGTGCTTGCCTGCCCCTGGCTTGAACAGGGGACACGGGGGCGGAATCAGCCGTGGCCAAGGTCCTCTGGATCGAATGGCGTCAAACCGAGTGCCGGGTGTCGGGGATCGGCCAATGCCTCGCCGACCAGCAGGATCGAGTCGCGCATGGCCGCCCAGTCGACACTGGCGGCGGCGGCCTGCGGAGCTTGCCAGCGGTAGGCCTGGTGCTCTTCCGAGAGCACCGGTTCGGCCTCCGGCGCGGCAACGGCCACAAAGGCCGGCACGAGGTAGATGCTGTCGTTCTCGGGGTTGTAGAAGATCTCGGGCCGGTCGATGCGGTACCACTGCTCGACCTCGAGCCCGGTCTCCTCATCCAGTTCGCGCAGGGCGGCCTGCCAGGCAGTCTCGCCGCGCCGCTCCTCGATGTGTCCGCCGACGGTCTGCCAGGAGTCGGCGAACCGGTGTCCGCGGGGGCGCTGCAGCATCAACAGCTCGACGCCTGAGTCGGCTGAGTCGGCGGGCCGCACGATGTAGACGGCGACGATGTTGCTGCGAATCCGGGGCACGGGCGGGCTACTCCGCCCATCCCGGGATGGTGGCGTCGAAGGAGTCGTAGAAAGTGACGTAGGGCTTGACGTCCAGGATCGGGGTGCCGTTGACGAGATCGAGGCCGATCACCTTGGCAACCCGGCCGTCGACGGATTCGAGCGGGCAGATCGAGATCGAGATCGGGTTGGGCCGGTGCGCCGTGCGGGTCGCGAAGACGCCGACCTCGGGCGTGTCGCCGGCGCCCGAGGGATGCAGCTTGAGCAGCGCCCGGCCCTCGTCCGTTACGTCACCCATCCAGCCGATCACGAAGAGGTGGGAGAAGCCGGAGAGTCCGTCCAGCGCAGGCTCGAACTCGGAGCGGAAGACGAGCTCGGAACGGACCTGGGCCCAGACCCGACCGGAGGTGTCGTTGATCCCGTTGCGGACCACGGCGACGGGCGAGAGATCGTCGATCCGGTCGGGCAGTCCGTGCAGCGCGGCGTCGCGGGCGACGGACGGATTGACCAGCCGGAGCCGCTCTCGCCAACTGGTCATTGCGGCCTCGTGCTTCCCGTGTATCCCCTGTGTTTCACCGCGTAAATCGCGTAAATCCTGGTGTCGCCTACGCCGCAGCGGTGGTAATGTGGACATAGTCAGCCTACCGCCCCGGCGCCCTTGCGTTGACTGCGTTTTGAGCGGCGCGCCTCTCCCTGTCAGGACATGGCCTTGACGACACAGCAGGATGCTGCCCAGCCCGAGTTGCCGCTTGAGCCACAGACCGATCGCGTGAACGAAGACACGCCGCCGCCCTCGGCCGCTGCCCCCGAGCCTGCCGAACCGGCTGCCTCCGAGCAGCCTTCTCCGAACGGCTCCGAGAGTTATGACGCCTCCGATATCGATGTCCTCGAGGGCATTGAGGCCGTGCGCCGGCGGCCGGGCATGTACATCGGCTCGACCGGTCAGGCGGGCCTGCATCACCTGGTCTATGAGATCGTCGACAACTCGGTCGACGAGGCGATGGCCGGGCATGCCACGCGCATCGATATCGCGCTGCAACCCGGCGGCTGGGTCCAGGTGCGCGACGACGGCCGCGGGATCCCGACCGACAAACACGCCAAGACCGGCCGTTCGGCGCTGGAGACGGTGCTGACCGTGCTGCACGCCGGCGGCAAGTTCGGCGGCGGCGGATACAAAGTCTCGGGCGGACTGCACGGGGTCGGCGCGTCGGTGGTCAACGCGCTGTCGTCGCAACTCGAAGTCGAAGTGCGGCGCGACGGCCGCTCCCACACGCAGAGCTACGTCAGGGGAGTGCCGACCGGCGAACTCAAGCGCAAGAAGCTGACCAGGGACGCGGCGCCGCCGACCGGGACGATGGTCCGCTGGATTGCCGACGACGAGGTGATCGACCAGCTCGAGTACGACTTCCACACGCTGGCCCAGCGCTTCCGCGAGATCGCGTACCTGAACAAGGGTCTCTGGATCTGCTTCCGCGACGAGCGAACCCTGACCGAGGGCGTCGAGTCGGAGCCGGCCGAGGAGAAGAACTTCTACTTCGAGGGCGGCATCCAGTCCTACGTGCGCTTCCTCAACCGCGACCGCGAGGTGCTGCAGCCGCTGCCGTTCCATCTCGACCGCGAGGTCTCGGGCAACGGCTCGCCGGTCGTGGTCGAAGTGGCGATCCAGTACAACGCCGACTTCCACGACTCGGTCTACGCCTTTGCGAACACGATCAATACGCACGAGGGCGGCTCGCACCTGACCGGCTTCCGCTCGGCGGTGACGCGGGCGATCAACGACTTTGCCCGCCGCAACAAGCAGCTCGGCGACAAGGACCCGAACATCACCGGCGAGGACACCCGCGAGGGACTGACCGCGGTGATCTCGGTCAAGCTGGGCGAGCCGCAATTCGAGGGACAGACCAAGACGAAGCTGGGCAATCCGGAGATCAAGGGTCTGGTCGAGTCGGCCACGGCCGAGGCGCTGGCCGAGTACCTGGACGGCCAGCAGCGCGAGGGCCGGCGGATCGTGGAGAAGTGCCTGACCACGGCACGGGCGCGCGAGGCGGCGCGCAAGGCGCGCGCAATCGTGCAGCGCAAGGGCGCGCTGGAAGGCGCATCGCTGCCCGGCAAGCTGGCCGACTGCTCGGAACGCGACCCGGCCTTGTCGGAACTCTTCATCGTCGAGGGCGACTCGGCGGGCGGCTCGGCCAAGCAGGGTCGCGACCGGCGCACGCAGGCGATCCTGCCGTTGCGCGGCAAGGTGCTGAACGTCGAGCGGGCCCGGCTGGACAAGCTGCTGGGACACGAGGCCTACCGCACGCTGATCACGGCGCTGGGCACCGGCATCGGCGAGGACTTCGACCTGGCCAGGCTGCGCTACCACAAGGTCGTGATCATGACCGACGCCGACTCGGACGGCGCGCATATCCGCACGCTGCTGCTGACCTTCTTCTTCCGTCACATGCGCGATCTGATCGACGACGGCAAGCTCTACATCGCCCAGCCGCCGCTGTACCGGGTGCAGGCCGGCCGCCAGAAGGCGGAATGGCTCTACTCGGACGCCGAGCTGGAATCGTTCATGGAGAAGCAGAGCGAGGGCCAGAAGAAGGTCTCGGTGCAGCGCTACAAGGGTCTGGGCGAGATGAACGCCGACCAGCTCTGGGAGACGACGATGGACCCCGCGGCGCGGGTGCTGTGGTCGGTCGCGATCGCCGACGAGCACGCGGCCGACGACCTGTTCGTCAAGCTGATGGGCGACGATCCGGCCAAGCGCCGCCACTTCATCGAGCAGCATGCCGACCTCGCCCGGATCGACGTCTGAGCCGATGCCCCGGGACGCGCGTCCCCTGGTCCGGATGCCCCCGGCGCTGACTCGCTGGTGGCGCGGGCAGCCACGCCTGGCGCTGGAGGACTCGGCGGCGGCGCAGCTCGTCGCGCTGACGGCGATGGCGCCGGTCGAGCGCTTGCTGGTGCTGGGCCCCGACGCGCCCGGTCTGGCGGCGCTGATCGCCGATACGGCCGACCTGGAGCCGGTCCCGCTTGCGGTCCTGACCGACGCACGGCCGCCGGCGCCGGCGCCCGGCGTGGACACCGTCCAGGCCGAGGCCCATCGCCTGCCGTTGGACGAGGGCAGCGTCGACTTCGCGGTCCTGCCGCATCAACTGCGCGGCTGGGATGACGCCTATGCCCTGCGCGTGCTGGAGGAGATCTGGCGGGTGCTGGCGCACAACGGGGTGGCGGTGATGTGGGAGATTGCGGCCTCCAGATCGGACGCGGTCAACGCGGGCTGGTCGCTGGCCCTGCGCCGCAACGGCCGCGAGCCGGTGCTGCGCACGTTCGGGCAACTTGGCCAGCTCGCCTACGACGCCGGCTTCGCCTGGGTGCAGACGTTGCCCCTGCGTCCCTTCCTGTTCCCGCCCGGTCCGAGGTTGACGGTGCTGGTGCGCAAGGAGCACTACACGCCCGAGAACACCGGTCGAGGATAGGCCGAACCTACCCGTACAGCCCGTGTTCGCGGGCGTACTCGAGCACGGCCAGGGGGACGTCGCCGGACACGTCGTCGCCGCGGCGGATGCGGTCGCGGATGTCGGAGGCGGAGAGGTCGATCGGCTGCATCGGCACCCAGTCGAGCCAGCGGCCGAGCCCGGGCACGATGCGGTCGAGCTGGCGGCGTTCAAGCTCCGCGCCGGGCCGGACGGCAGCCGCGATCCGTGCGGAGGTGAGGATTTCGTTCGGCTTGTGCCAGTGCGGGAGGTCGAGCACGGCGTCGGCGCCCATGATCCACCAGAGTTGCTTCGCGCCGCGATCCCTGAGTTCCCGCACCGTGTCGAGCGTGTAGGTCGGCCCCTCCCGCCGGACTTCGATATCGGAGACCTCGAGTCCGCCGCGGCGGGCGCGGACGGCCTCAATCGTCATGGCCAGCCGGTGCGCGGCCGGGGTGACGCTGCGGTCATGCTTGCGCCAGGGATCGCCGGCCGGAATCAGGATCAGCCGGTCGAGTTCGAGGGCCTGAGCGGCGGCGTCGGCGAGATGCAGGTGGGCGCGATGGAGCGGATCGAAGGTGCCGCCCAGTGCGCCGACGCGCTCGTGCGGCTCGAACTGCAGGTCCGGGAGTTCCATACGTCCCGCCACGGCCGCTAGCGCTCCCACTCCCAACGGATCGCGGACCGGCCGATGCGGACGACGTCGCCGGGCGTACAGCCGGCGCGCTGTAGCGCGGATGCGACCCCGCGGCGGTCGAGCCAGCGGTAGGTCTCGGCCAGCGCCTCATCGTTGTCAAGCTCCATCATGGCGACGAAGCGCTCGACCGAGGAGCCGCGCACAGCGAAGACGCCGGAAGACATCTCCTCGACCTCGAAGCGGCGTCCGTCCTGCCGGGGCCGGACGACCGGGACGGGCGCTTCGAGCGGCGGCTCCTGCTCGCGCAGATCCGCGATCGCGGCGGCGCAGGCCTGGACGACCGCCTCGGTGCCTTCGCCGGTGGCGGCGGAGCAGAACAAGGGCGGTCGCTCGAGGTCGGCGAAGGCGCTGGCGATCTCGTCGCGCAGCACGTCGACCTCCTCCAGATCGGCCTTGTTGATCACCACGATCTGCGGTCGCGATGCGAGTTCGGCCGAGTAGCCGGCCAGTTCACGGTCGACCATCGCCTTCGCAGCGCGGGGATCGTCGAGCGAGCCGTCGATCAGGTGCACGAGCAGCCGGGTGCGCGAGGTGTGGCGGAGGAAGTCGTGGCCCAGGCCCGCGCCCTCGGCCGCCCCCTCGATCAGGCCGGGCAGATCGGCCATGACGAACTCCTGCCAGCCGACGGAGACGACGCCGAGGTGCGGCTCGAGCGTGGTGAATGGATAGTCGGCCACGCGTGGCCGGGCGGCGCTGAGATAACGCAGCAGCGACGACTTGCCGGCGTTGGGCAGGCCGACGATGCCCACGTCGGCGATCACGCGCAGTTCCAGCTTGAGCCGCCGGCGCTCGCCCGTCTCGCCTCGCTGGGCGACGCGCGGGGTCTGGTTGGTGGAACTGCGGAAGTACATGTTGCCGTGACCGCCGCGGCCGCCCCAGGCGACGACGAGCGACTGGCCATGAGCCTCCAGGTCGACCAATTGCTCGGGTTCGCCCGGAGCCAGATGGCTAACGATCGTGCCAACGGGCAGTTCGAGCGCCAGCGTCGCGCCGCTGCGTCCGCGACGCTGGTTGGTGCCGCCGTTGGCGCCGGGCTCGGCGCGGAAGCGCCGCTGCCGCCGGTAGCGCCTGAGCGTGTTGAGCTGGCTGTTGGCGACCACGACGACATCGCCGCCGCGACCGCCGCGACCGCCGTCCGGTCCGCCGCGCGGCACAAACTTCTCGCGCCGGAAGGACACGGCCCCGCGGCCGCCGGATCCCGCTTCCACGTCGATTTCAACCGCGTCGATCATGAATCGAGTTTATCCACACGTTCGGCGTGCGCTCCGGATCAAGGAACTGGGTATGGATCTCGGCTATGGGATATCTGCTGACGTTGTTGTCTGTCGTCTGGGTGTTGGGGAAGAAACCGTCAAGCGCGAACGCCGGCGCGTGATCCGCGATATGCGGTCGTTAGTCGGTCGTGGAGCGGCGGGCCGTGCGGCTGGACGGTTGGTGGACGGGGCGTGGACGAAGCGCGCGCCAGACGACACGGTGCGAGCGGCAGGTGGCTTGGCGGTGAGTATCGGCTTAGAGGTGCAAGCGGGAGCGGATCTCGGAGATCTGCTGGAGCCACCACTGGGACTCGGCGTCGCCCGACTGGGCGAGCATGCTCTCGACCTTGTCGCGCCCGTGGAGCACGGTCGAGTGGTCGCGGCCGCCGAGCGCCTCGCCGATGGCGTGCAGCGAGAGGTCGGTGTGGCGGCAGGCGAGGTACATGACGATCTGGCGTGCGCGGGCGGTTCGGCGATCCTTGCGCGGTGAGGTGAAGAGCTCGGGGGCGACGCCGGTGAGGTCGGCCGCGGCGGCGATCAGTTCGGCGACGGTCGGCTTGGCCTTGCGCATCTCGTCGGGGGCGTGTCCCGCGAGGGCTTTCATGACGATCGCCGGTGTGGGCGGGGAGCGGTCCATCTCGGAGTACATGCGCACGCGCTGGAGCGCGCCGAGCAGCGCGCGGACGTTGGTGCCGCCGCGCTCGGCGATCATCAGCAGCGTGCCGTCGTCGATCTGCATCTTCCAGTTGTCCAGCGTGCGCTGCAGGATGGCGATGCGGAGTTCGAGGTCGGGCGGATTGATCTCGACGACGAGGCCGCCCTCGAAACGAGTGACCAGGCGCTCGCCGAGGCCGGTGAGCAGGCGCGGCGGCATGTCCGAGGCGATCACGATCTGCCGGTCGCGCTGATGTAGCGCGTTGAAGACGTTGTAGAACTCGTCCTGGGTCTGGACCTTGCCGCCCAGCTTCTGCACGTCGTCGACGATCAGGACTTCGGCCGACTCGTACTTCTCCTGGAAAGCGGCGCGCTCGCCGGCGCCGACGCTATTGACGAACTGGCGCACGTAGGACTCGGTGTCGACCAGGACCGTGTAGTGGCGCTGCATCGTGACATGGGCGATGGCGTGCAGCAGGTGGGTCTTGCCCAGCCCGGAGTTGGCGTAGATGAAGAGGGGATTGGTGTCCTCGCCCGGGTGAAAGGCGACGCGCCGAGCGGCGGTCACGGCGATCTGGTTGGAGGCGCCCTCGACGAAGCGGTCGAAGGTCGCCTGGGCAAGGACCGAGGGCCGGCTGCGGGCGGGCTGGATCGGCTGGCCGCGTTCGGCCTCTTCGGCCGGGCCGGGGGGCAGATTCAGCGCCGGTGTGACCGGCTCCGGGCGGGGAGCGACGCGCAGTTCAATCTCCATGCTGCGTCCGGCGGCGTCGCGGACGGCGGAGGCGAGGTGCGGGTAGTAGCTGCCGCGCAAGGTCTCGAGCTTGAACACGGTGGGGACGCCGACATGCAGGACGCCGCCGCGGATCTCGATGGCATGTGTTTCCGAGAACCAGGTCTCGAACGTGTCGCGACCCAGGGAGTTGCGAAGCAGTTCCAGCGCTCGCTGCCAGATTGCGCGCGGATCGGAGTGGGGATCGTTGAAGGAGCGAGCGGATCGGGTGACCATGCCGTTCGAGTCTCCTTATGGCAACGCGCCACTCTCGGGACGCGCGCTCTAGCGGGGAACGACCAGGAACGCCGCTGTCGGAAGGGTCGCTTGACGGAACATACTAACCGCCGCCTTGAGTGACAACAGCCCGCCAGGAAATCGCCGCGAACCGACCGCGTACCAGATAGACAATCCACACGTTCCCCAATCCGTCCACGCGGGCCAGCGGCAACGCTTGACTGTTGCCGAGATCGTCTGATCGAGGGCGCCGACCGTAGCGGGTCGACGAGTTGGGGCCCGGCGCAGGCGGACGCCTAGAATGCACGGGATTACGGAGCTGACATTCGTCTCGGCTGCGCACGCGCTGCGGCGCACCGGGGCGCGCGAACGGTCGGTGAGGGCGGCGACACGTGCTGATCGCGATTGACATTGGCAACACCACGCTCCAGATCGGCGTGTTTAACGATCGTAAAATTGTCCATACCTGGCGGTTGGCGACCCACCACGATCGATTGTCCGACGAGTACGGCATCTTCGTCGCCTCGCTACTGCGCTACGAGGGCATCCGCATCGAACAGATCGACGGCGCGATCATCTCCTCGGTGGTGCCAGCGCTGGCGCCGGTCTTTCAGGAGGTCTGCCGCCGATTCCTGCGCACGGAACCGCTGCTGGTCTCGCCGCACATGCGCAAGCCGGTGCGGGTCGCGATCGAACACACCGAGGAGTTGGGCGCCGACCGGATCGTCGACGCGGTGGCGGCGGTCTCGCGCTACGGACCGCCGCCCCTGATCGTGGTGGACTTCGGCACGGCCACGGTGTTCGACGCGATCAACGAGCACGGCATCTATGTCGGCGGGGCGATCTCGCCGGGCATCGGCATTTCCACGGACGCGCTGTTCGACCGCGCCAGCCGGCTGGCGCGGATCGACCTGGAGCGGCCGCCGACCGCGATCGGCACGCGCACGGAGACGGCACTGCAGAGCGGGATCCTGTTCGGCTACGTGGGACTGGTGGAGGGGATCATCGCGCGCTTCCGGCAGGAGCTCGGCGACGCCAGGGTCGTGGCGACAGGCGGCTGGGCTCCGCGGATCGCGGAAGAGACGCAGATTCTCGACGTGGTCGACGAGGACTTGATTCTGTGGGGCCTGCGCGAGCTGTACTACTACAACGCCGAGGGCACGCCGTGAGCGCGGCCCAGGCCGCTCCAATACCCCTGCCGCTGCGCGGCCGCCGGGTGACGTTGGGGGTGACGGGCTCGATCTCCGCCTACAAGAGCGTTGAGGCGGCGCGCCGGCTGGAGGATGCTGGGGCGATCGTGGATGTCGCGCTGACGCCGTCGGCGGCCCGCTTCATTCCGCCGCTCACGTTTCGCTCGCTGGTGCAGGGCGAGGTCGCAGCCGACCTCTGGGATCCGGCCGCGCCGGCCGAGCAGCACGTGGCGATGGGGCGGCGGGCCGACGCAATGCTGGTCGCGCCGGCCTCGGCGACGACGATCGCCAAGCTCGCACAGGGCCTCGGCGACAATCCGGTCACCCTGACCGCGCTGGCCACGAGCGCGCCGCTGGTCGTCGCGCCGGCGATGGACTCCGTGATGTACGCCCAGCCCTCGGTGCAGGCGAACCTGGAGCTGCTCAAGGCCCGGGGGGCGTTCATTGCCGGGCCCGCGATTGGCCGCCTGGCCTCGGGCGGCACCGGTTTGGGACGGCTGATTGAGCCGGTCGAACTGGCTGCGGCGGTGCGTTCGGCGATCGGCCGCACGGTCGGCGAGTTGCGCGGGCGGCACATCATCGTGACCGCCGGCGGCACGCGGGAGCCGATCGATCCGGTGCGCTACGTGGGCAACCACTCGAGTGGCAAGATGGGCGTCGCCGTGGCCGAGGCGGCCCGCGATCAGGGAGCGGCGGTGACGCTGATCACGACCCAACCGCCGCCGTCGGGCAGCTACGGCATCGTTGTGCGCTCGGTCGGCACGGCGCTGGAGATGCAGGAAGCAATCCAGAATGCGGCGCGCGGCGCGGACGCGCTGGTGATGGCCGCCGCGGTGGCCGACTATCGCCCGGCCGAGGCGGCCGAGTCGAAGCTGAAGAAACAAGACGCCGAGCAAGCCGGGATGACGCTGGAGCTGGTCGAGAATCCTGACGTGATTGCGTCGATCGATGCGCCGCACCTGCTCAAGGTGGGTTTCGCTGCCGAGACCGACGACCTGATCGAGAACGCGCGGGCGAAGATTGAGAAGAAGGGCCTCGCCTTGATCGCCGCCAACGACGTGACCCAGCCCGACGCCGGCTTCCAGGTCGACACCAATCGCGTCGTGCTGCTCGACGCCTTGGGTGAGGCAGAGCGTCTGCCGCTGCTACACAAGTACGACGTCGGTGTCGCGATACTGGTGCGCCTGAAGTCGCATCCTCGTTGGCCGTCGCGTCAGGGGTAACGCTTCCCCAGCCCTGGAGGGCTCGATGGTTGCGCCTACTTCAGCTTGACCGCGGTGCCGTACATGTAGACCTCGGCCATGTTCTGGCCGATATCGGAGGTCATCATGCGGGCGCCGACGACGGCGTCGGCTCCTCTGGCCTGGGCGGCGGCTTCAAGCTTCTCCAGGACCTGCTCGCGGGTCTCGGTCATCAGCCGGGTGTAGGTGTGGACTTCGCCGCCGATCATGCCCTTGACGCCGGCGATGATGTCCCGGCCCACGTTGCGCGAACGGACGCTGTTGGCGCTGACGATGCCCAGGACCTCGTGGATCTCGCGATTGGGGACTTCGGGCGTGGTCACGATCATCATCTTGGGGTCCTTCCGAATCGAGGCAGTCGGGTCGAGGTCAGCTTAGTCATCCTGGTCAGCGAGACGGCGATCAGCCAGGCCGCGGCGCAGACGGCGAGTCCCGCGACGGCGTCGAGCATCCAGTGGTTGGCCGTCGCCACCACCGCCCAACACTGGGAGAGGGGGATCGCGATCGCCAGCAGCCTGACGCTGCGGCGCGGCACGACGCACCAGAGCGCGATCCCGGCCAGCAGCGCCCAGCCCACATGCAGCGAGGGCAGGGCGGCGTAGGGATTGACGAACAGGCCGACTTCCTGCGCCTGGTAGGCGGGCGCGGCGCGCAAGGCGAGCGTGTCGATGTAGCCCAGTTCGGGCATCAGCCGGGGCGGCGCGGTGGGGAACAGGTAGTAGGAGACCATCCCGGCGGCAGCCGAGATCAGGAGGGCGTTGCGGAACAGCCGCCAGACGCGCCGGTCGGCACGCCAGAGCCAGACGGCGAAGACGATCAACAGCGGCATGTGGCCCCAGAAGTAGGCGCCGTTGGCGATGTCGATGAGCAGATCGGAGCCGACGATGGCCTCGTGGATCGCGGTTTCCCAGTCGAGCCGCAGCCGGACCTCGAGCTCGAGGATGTCGCGAGCGCGCTGAAACGCCTCGTCTGCGCGGTCGGAGACGGCGCCGCGGACGACGTAGTAGACCAGTGCAGCCACGGCGACGGCCGCCAGTTCGCGTAGGAAATCCCGCATTCGGCCACGGTATTGGGGCGGATCGTTAGGATGATCGGGATTGCCACGCGACCTGCTCGCCTAGTTTTGAGAGACGGACATGGACATCCACGTCAGCGGTCAGCCCGCGCTCGAGGCCGACGCCGATCACCTGCTGATCTTCGCGACCAAGGACGACGACCTCCTGGAACGCGGCGCGCTGCGGCGGCTGAACGACGCACTCGACGGCGGCTTGACGCCGCTGGTCGAAGCGGGCGAGTTGACCGGTGCCGTCAATCAAACCGTCGTGATTCACACCTTCGGCAAGACGACCGCACCGCGCGTCGTGATCGCCGGTCTCGGCCCTGCCGAACAACTGGGGTTGGACGAGTATCGCAACGCCGCCGCCACCGGCGCGCGCAAGGCGCGTTCGCTCTCCACGGGCACGCTCGCGATCGAGGTGGACGGCGAGCAGTGCGATCTGGGTATGGCGGAGATTGCCGGCGCGATCGCCGAGGGCCTGGATCTGGGGCTGTATCGCTTCGACCGGCACCGCACGCCGAAGCAGACGCCCAACGACCTCACGCGGGTCTCGCTGCACTCCGACGACGTGGCGGCGGCCGAGGCCGGCATCGCCGAGGGTCGCTCGCTCGCTGGCGCAGCCAACTTCGCCCGCGACCTGGCCAACGAGCCCTCCAACCTGCTGACTCCGACCGAACTGGCCGGCCGCGCGGAGGCGTGGGCCGGCGAGCACGGCGTCGAGATCGAGATTATGGACGAGGCGGCGGCAGCCGAGCTGGGCATGGGCTCGTTCCTGGGCGTGGCCAAGGGCTCGCACCAACCGGCCAAGTTCCTGATCCTGCGTCACCGCGGCGGCGCCGACGAACCGGGACTGGGCTACTGCGGCAAAGGCATCACCTTCGATACGGGCGGCATCTCGATCAAGCCGGCGGCGAACATGGAGGCGATGAAGCAGGACATGTCGGGCGCGGCAGCGGTCGTCGCCTCGATGGGCGCGATCGCCGATCTCAAGCTGCCAATCAACGTGACCGCGCTCGCGCCGTGCACGGAGAACATGCCCGGCGGCAATGCGATCAAGCCGGGCGACCTGCTGACCGCGATGAACGGCGCGACCATTGAGGTGATCAACACCGACGCGGAAGGTCGCCTCGTGCTGGCCGACGCGCTCTCCTATGCGAATCACCTGGGCCTCTCGCCGCTGATCGACGTGGCGACGCTGACCGGCGCGGTGGCGGTCGCCCTGGGCGATGTCGCCACCGGCGTGATGGCCAACGACGACGGCCTGGCGGCCGAGGTGATCGAGGCAGGCAAACGCGCCGGGGAGAAGTTCTGGCAGTTGCCGATGTTCGATGAGTACGACGAGCAGATTCGCAGCCAGGTCGCGGATGTGAAGAACACGGGCGGCCGTCTGGCGGGCGCGATCACGGCGGCCAAGTTCCTGGCCCGCTTCGCCGGGGACACGCCCTGGGCTCACCTGGACATGGCCGGCACCGACGACGCCGCGAAGACGCGCGGTACTCAGGTCAAGGGCGCGAGCGGCGTGCCGGTGCGATCGCTGGTCCGCTTCGCGGCAGCCCGCGCCGAGGCCTCCGCCTAGACTCAAGACAGCGACACAGCAAGGAAGCGACCGAACGATGGCAGAGTTTGAACGCCTGACCGACCTGCCCGAAGAAGAGGAACGTGCGCTGCGCGACCAGTACCGCGCGGAGATGACCGAGCTCGCCGATCAGTTCTGCGAAGAGCGCGGTTACGTCCTGATGAACGCCGACCAGACGATCGAGGACTTCGTCAGCATGCGTCTGCGCTTCGGCAAGTTCTACTGCCCCTGCCAGCCGGCCAACAACGACGACACGATCTGTGTCTGCGAGCCGGTGCTCAACGGGCTGGTCGACTTCGAAGGCACCTGCTTCTGCAACTTCTTCACCCTGCCCGAGGGCAAGACGGCGATCAAGGACGAGGTCGCGCTGGACCTGTAAGCGTTCCTGATCGATCAGGCCCGCGCTAGTTTTGGTGTTGGAAGATGGGCAGCGGGGCGAGGGGCGCGTAGATCTCTACGGAGAGTTCGTAGACCTGGTCGGCCCAGTGGTCCCAGTCGCGGCGCGCGACCTGGGCCTGCTCGGAGGACAAAGCGGCCTGGACGACGGTTTCGTCCTCGAACGTGTAGCCCATCAGGTGAGCGCCGGCGATCGGGTCGACGGCGCGCACGCGGAAGGCGGACACGATCCCGGGAATCTCCAGCACGTGAGGCAAGTGGGTTTGCCGATGCCAGTCCTCGAACTGGTCCAGCACGGTGGGGTCGAGCCGCGCGCGGACGATCATGATTGGGTGTCGCATCAGGGCCGTCATGGCGTGCAGTGTCGCATACGCCACCCGGTTCGAACGCCGGCGACTGTGCGTCTGGTAACGTCTAGGCAACGAGACGGTACCGGCAACGCAGCGGCGGGGGACGGACGGCTTGGAGAGCCGCCGATTTGACGCCAACACAGGCACACCGAATTACGTACCCCGGCAATCCCGTCGCGCCCAACTCGCCCTATGGCGCGGAGTAGACATGCTGAGCAAGGAAGAGAAGTCAGCCATCGTGGCCCGCTTCGGGCAGCACGAGCAGGACACCGGGTCCCCCGAAGTGCAGATTGCGCAACTGACGCAGCGAATCTCGCGGTTGACCGATCATCTGCGCGAACACAGGCACGACTACCACACGCGTCGGGCGCTGATGAAGCTGGTCGGGCAACGCCGCCGCCAGCTTCGCTATCTCAACCGCGAGGACGTCAACCGCTACTCGACGCTCGTCAACGAGCTGGGACTGCGCCGCTAGTACCGCGAGTCCGCCCGATACGCCGCAGGCGGACGACGATCATTAGGGGCCGCGCCCCGTCGCGGCGGTGAAGGTACCGCGACGACCGCCGACCCTCGATGTTGAAGCAGGCGTGAACCGAGCCGGCGCCGAAACGCCGGACGCCAGAAGAAAGCACAGGAACCAACCCACACATGGAAATCACGACCAGAACCGTCCAGCACGAGATTGCCGGACGCACACTTTCGATCGAGACCGGTAAGCTGGCCAGTCAGGCTGGCGGCGCGGTCACCGTGCGCTACGGCGACACGATGATGCTGGGCACCGCCACGGCGTCGAAGCCGCGGCCCGGGATCGACTTCTTCCCGCTCTCGGTGGAGTTCGAGGAGCGACTCTACGCGGCCGGCCGGATTCCCGGCTCGTTCTTCCGCCGCGAGGGCCGGCCGACCACGACTGCCGTGCTCTCGGCGCGTCTGACCGACCGACCGATCCGCCCCCTGTTTCCCAAGGGCTACAACGACGACACGCAGTTGATCATCACGATCCTCTCGGTCGACATGGAGAACCCGCCGGACACGCTGGGCACGATTGCCGCCTCGGCGGCGCTCTGCGTCTCCGACATTCCCTTCGACGGGCCGGTGGCATCGGTGCGGATCGGCCACGTCGAGGACGAGCTGGTGCTGCAGCCGACCTTCGCCCAGCTCGAGGAGTCGGACCTCAACCTCGTCGTCGCCGGCACCAAGGACGCGATCACGATGGTCGAGGCCGAGGCCGGCGAAGTGCCGGAGGCGCTGCTGGTTGAGGCACTGGCCCTGGGCCAGGAGGCGATCACCGCAATCTGCGAGATGCAGGAGGCACTGGCTTCAGAGGTTCAGCGTGTCAAGCGCGAATACACGTCGGAGTCGGTGGACGCCGAGGTTCTTGCCGACGTCGAGGCGCGCGGGGGCGACGACCTGCGATCGGCGCTGCGCGAGGCTGAGGACAAGGCCGACCGCGATCGGCGCCGGGCGGCGGTCAAGGCGGCGTTGCTTGAGTCGCTCGACGAGGAAGCCGACGCGGACGCGTACCGCGACGCCTTCGACGCGATGGAGAAGCAGATCGTCCGGCGCGGCATCCTCGACGACGGCGTGCGGCCCGACGGCCGCGGCCTGACTGAGGTGCGGGCTCTGTCGGCCGAGGTGGACCTGGTCCCGCGCACGCACGGCTCCGGCCTGTTCCAGCGCGGCGAGACGCAGGTGCTGAGCATTACGACGCTGGCTGGCTCGGGCATGGCCCAGCGGCTCGACGACCTCACTCCCGAGGACTCGAAGCGCTTCATGCACCACTACAACTTCCCGCCCTTCTCGACCGGCGAGACCGGTCGGGTCGGCAATCCCTCGCGGCGCAGCATCGGCCACGGCATGCTGGGCGAGCGCGCGATGGCGGCGATCCTGCCGCCGTTCGAAGAGTTCCCCTACACGATCCGGATCGTCTCCGAAGTGTTGGCCTCAAACGGCTCGACCTCGATGGCCTCGGTCTGCGCCGGAGTGCTCTCGATGATGGACGCTGGCGTGCCGATCAAGACGCCGATCGCGGGTATCGCGATGGGCCTGATCAAGGAAGCGGACGAGGTCGCCATTCTGACCGACATCGTTGGCATGGAAGACCACCTCGGCGACATGGACTTCAAGGTCGCCGGCTCCCGCGAGGGGGTGACGGCGCTGCAGATGGACATGAAGGTCAAGGGCATTGACCTGGAGATCCTCAGCCGGGCGCTTGAGCAGGCGCGCGACGCGAGGCTCGAAATCATGGACGTGATGACCGAGTGCATCGCCGCCCCGCGCGAGCAGATGTCGCCGCACGCGCCGCGCATCCTGCGAATCGATGTGCCGCAGGACAAGATTGGTCAACTGATCGGACCCGGCGGGCGCAACATCCGCGCGCTGCAGGACGACACAGGCGCCGACATCTCGGTCGAGGACGACGGCGCGGTGTTCATCACCGCCGTTGACCAGGCCTCGGGAGAGGCGGCGTTCGAGCGCATTTCGGCGATGACTCGTGATATCGAGCCGGGCCAGATCTACACCGGCAAGGTCGTCCGCATCCTGCCCTTCGGCGCATTCGTCGAGATGGTGCCGGGCAAGGACGCGTTGGTGCATATCTCCGAGCTCGCTGACTACCGCGTTGACAAGGTCGAAGACGTGGTCAGCGTCGGCGACGAGATGCAGATCATCGTGATCGAGGTCGACAACCTCGGCCGCGTCAACGCGTCGCGCAAGGCGCTGCTCAATGGCGACGCGGACTCCGGTCCGCGCGAGCCGAGAGAGCCGCGTGATCGGCGCAGCCGGGAGGATCGGCCGCCGCGCCGCGAGGCTCGAGAACCCAGAGAACCGAGGGAGCCTCGCGAGGCTCGCGAGCCGCGTCAGCGGCGTCCACGAGTGGCGCGAGAGCCAGAACCGGAGATGGACGAGGCAGAGCCGGCCGCAGAGCTTGCCCCGGTTACCGAGCTTGAGTCGCCGCCTGCAGACGCGCAGCCGGACGCGGCCGCCGAGTCGGTTGCCGCGCAGCCGGAGGCTCCGACCGATCCTCCAGCCGAGGCCGGTGACGACGGTTCGGCCGCCGTGGCGCCGCCGCGAGACGGCGCGCCCCGCCGAAGGCGCCGACGGCGTCGCCGCAACACCGGACAACAGGGATCGGGCGGTTCGAACCAGTCCGGTCCATCCAACCAGCAAGATTCGCCGCCGAGGTCCGACAACGCTCCGAGCGGCGGCGGCGAGCAGGAGGAGCGGCAGCCCGACTCCAACATCGCGCCGCGCCGCCGCGGGGGCATCCTCTCGCGGGTCAACATTCGCCGCGGACAGCCCGAGTCGGACGGCCCGCCTCCGCCCCCGCCTCCGCCGCGCAGCGACTTCGGTGCGCCCAGCCGCTAAGCGAGCCGGGGACTGGCGGCTAGTGCAGTAGGTGAGTCGTGACTCGCATCGTGATGAGCGGCGCCGGCAACATGGGCCGCCAGATCATGGCCGCCGTTGAAGCGGCCGACGATCTGGAGCTGGTCGGCGCGCTGGACGGACTCTCCGGCGCCGGCTCGGTCGAGATTGCGGGCCGGCAGATCCCGCTCGGCAACTCGCTCGATTCGCTGCGCGAGTGGTCGCCGGATGTCGTGATTGACTTTTCCAACGCCGAGTGGACGGTGCGGCTGATTCCCGCCGCCGTCGAGGCCGGCGTGCGACCGGTGATCGGGACCAGCGGTCTCTCGGATGAGGTGATCGCGGACGCCGAACGGCGCGTCAACGAGGCTGGCCTGGGCGGCGTGATTGCGGCCAACTTCGCGCTGGGCGCGGTGCTGATGATGCATCTCGCCAACGTCGCCGCACCGCTCTTCGACTCGGTCGAGATCATCGAGCAACACCACGACGGAAAGGTCGACGCGCCCTCCGGCACCGCGGTGGCGACGGCGCAGTCGATGCGCGCAGCGCGCGGACAGGACTTCACTCGGCGCGAGGCGGAGCGCCACAATGTCGAGGGCTTCGACTCACGCGGCGCCGAACTGGGCGGGGCCTCGCTGCATTCGGTGCGCCTGCCCGGGCTGGTCGCCCACCAGGTGATCGTCTTCGGCGGTAACGACGAAACGCTGACGATACGTCACGACTCGATGAGCCGCGCATCGTTCATCCCCGAGATCCTGCGCGCCGTGCGCGCCGCGCCGGAGCTGGATCGGCTCGTGATCGGGCTGGATCGCCTGCTCGGTCTGCGAACCGACTGACTCGACCCCGCAGACAGACCACGAATACAGACAGCAACAGGGAGTGAAACCGTGGGACGTGAACTGACCGTTGCCCTCGTCGGCGCGACCGGCGTGGTCGGCGCGGAATTCCTCAGGTGCATGGAGGAGCGGGAGTTCCCAGTGGGCGAACTGCGCCTGCTCGCGACGAAGCGCTCCGAGGGGCGCGAACTCAGCTTCCGCGGTCAGACGCACATCGTCCACGAAACGACGCACGATGCCTTCGATGGCGCGGATGTCGCCTTCATCTCCGCATCGACGGCCGCGTCGAAAGAACTCTGCCCGGTCGCGGCCGGGAAGGGCGCGGTGGCGTTCGACGACTCCTCCGCCTTCCGTCAGCAAGAGGGCGTACCGCTGGTCGTACCCGAGGTCAATCCCGAAGATCTGCGCCAACACAACGGGATCATCGCGACTCCGAACTGCACCACGGTGCCGCTGGTACTGTCGCTGCATCCCTTGATCACGGACCGCTTGGTGACCCGCGTGATCGCCGATACCTACCAGGCGACTTCCGGTTCGGGCGGTGCGGCGGTGACTGAGTTGCGCGAGCAGAACGCGGCCATCGTGGACGGCAGCGAGATTGGCGCGGACCAGTTCAACGAGTATCCCAAGCAGATCGCCAACAATGCGCTGCCGCAGGTCGACGTATTCCTTGAGGATGGCTACACCAAGGAAGAGTGGAAGATGCTGGTCGAGTCGCGCAAGATTCTGCATCAGCCCGAGTTGCCGCTCTCCGCGACCTGCGTCCGCATACCGACCGAGCGCGCGCACGCGATCGCGGTCCACGCCGATTTCGACCGGCCGATCACGCCGGATGAGGCGCATGTCCGCTGGGCTGCTCAGCCAGGGCTGAGCGTGATCGACGGGCGGGCCGCAGGCGAGTGGCCGACGCCGCTCGACGCGGACGGGATCGACGACACCTTGGTCGGCCGGGCCCGCGTCGACGTGACCAACCCCAACGGGCTCGCCTGGTGGGTGGTGGCCGACAACCTGCGCAAGGGCGCGGCGCTGAACATCATCCAGATGGTCGAGTGGATGCTCGACGACGGTTGCCTGTAGCGGTTGCGACGCCTGAAGACAGCGCACGATGTCGGCGAATCGGCTTCTCCGACCTAGTAGCCTTGATGGTCAGACTGCGACAGACGGAAAGCCCGAATCATGACCGAGCCGAATGACGCCCCGCACTGGGGACGCCTCTACACCGCGATGGTGACGCCGATGACCGAGGCCGGCGGCATCGATATCGAGCAGGCACAGCACCTGGCGGCGGCTCTGTTGAAGTCGGGCTCCGACGGCGTCGTCGTGGCCGGCACGACCGGCGAGTCGCCGACCCTAACCCACGAAGAGGAGCGGGTGCTGTTCCGCGAGCTCGCGCCGGTCGTGCACGATGCAGGCGGCACGTTGATCGCGGGGACCGGATCGAACAGCACCGCAACCGCGGTCGAGGCCTCGGAGCAGGCGGCGGAGCTTGACATCGACGGGCTCCTGCAGGTGGTGCCCTACTACAACAAGCCGTCGCAGGAAGGTCTGTACCAGCACTTCAAGGCCGTCGCCGACGCCGTGCCCGAAACGCCAATCATGCTCTACAACGTGCCCGGCCGGACGGGACTGAACATGTCCGCGCAGACGACGGTGCGGCTGGCCGAAGATTGCGCCAACATCGTTGGGGTCAAGGAGGCGTCGGGCGACCTGGAGCAGATCGCCGAGATCATCCGCACGGCTCCCAAAGCGTTCCGCATCTGGAGCGGCAACGACGGCGACAACCTCGCTCTCCTGGCGATGGGCGGCTACGGCGCGGTGTCGGTGCTGTCGCACCTGGTCGGCGGACAGATCAAGGCGATGTACGACGCCTGGGAGCGCGGCGACACGGCCGAGGCGGGGCGGTTGCAGGTCAAGCTGGCGCCGCTGGTCAAGGCGCTGTTCCTGATCGGCAACCCGGCTCCGGTCAAGTGGGCGCTGAACGACATCGGCTTCAACGCCGGTCCGCTGCGCGCGCCGCTGGTTGAGCCGGACGAGGAGATCCAGGCCACGATCCGCTCGGCGCTCGAAGTCGCGGGCGGCCAGGACCTGATCTGATTCTCGGATGAAGTCGGACGCGGCTGAAGCCTGGGGCTACGCGCTGCTGCTGACGCGGCGCGTGCTGACGACGGCGCTGGCGGGCGCGACCGAGGCGCAGTTGCACCAGGCGACGCCGCTCGGCTCGCTCGCCGACTGCGCGCTCGAATCCTGCAGCGCCGAGGCCGGCCTGATCTGGCCCGAAGACCTGCCGCCGGCCCAACTCGATCCGCCGCAGACGCCGGTGCAGGTGCTCTACGCGCTGGTGCGACACCGCGCGGTGACCGAGGAGATCCTGATGCAGGCGTCGGACGAGACGATGCAACAGGCCTGGTGGACGCGGGCCAGGCGTCTGGCGCAGGACCCGGAGCAGACGCTGAGCGAGTCGTTGCAACAGCTCGCACTGCAGGAGTTCGCGTCGGCAGTCAAGGCGACGATGATCCGCACCCGGATCGACGCTGAGTGGTCACCGCAACTCGACCTCCAGGAACGCGCCCAACTGGCGATCGCCGCGGCGCGCTGAACCAAGAGCCGCATGCAGGAGGCGTGCTGTCACTCGCTCCAGGTGTTCAACACCTTCATGAGGTCTCTGCGTTCCACCCGACCGCGAGTTCGCTTCTGCGCCGCACATGCGGCAACGTAGCCTGCGCTCAGCGTAGTAATGGACGGAGCAGGCCGAATGACGTGGGAACGCGAGATTGCGGAGATTTCGAGGCGGAAAGAACTGGCCCAGGCTCGGGGCGGGCCGGAGGGCGTGGCTCGGCAGCGGCGGCGGGGGAAGCTGCTGGTCAACGAGCGAGTCGACGGCTTGCTCGATCCCGGCACGCTGCAGGAGTTCATGTCCCTGGTCGGGCGGCCCGAGTATGACGAAGCGGGCGAGTTGGTCGCCTTCACGCCGAAGGGCGCGATCGAGGGCTTCGGCAAGGTCAACGGGCGCAAGCTGATCGTCTCGGCGGGCGACTTCACGGTACGCGGCGGCTCGGGTGGCGGCGACGGATCGGACGGGCTGGGATCGGAGAAGCGATCGAACCAGCGCGCGCTCGAGTGGCGCGTGCCCTACGTGCGGCTGCTCGACGCGGCAGGCGGATCGGTGCGCGGCTTCGAGACGTTGGGCCGCACCTATCTGCCCGACGGCAACATGTGGTCGACCGTCGATACCGACCTGCTGCGCGAGGTGCCGGTCGTCTCGGCGGTGATGGGTTCGGTCGCAGGCTTGCCGGCGGTCAATGCCTGCATGGCTCACTTCACGATCATGGTCAAGGGCATCTCGCAGCTCTTCCCCGGCGGGCCGCCGGTGGTCAAGGCGGCGTTGGGCTACGACGTGACCAAGGAGGACCTCGGCGACGAGCGGATCCACGTCTACCAGTCCGGATCGGTCGACAACCTGGCTGAGGACGAGGAGGACGCCTTCCGCCAGATCCGGCAGTTCCTCAGCTACCTGCCGCAAAGCGTCTACGAGATGCCCGAACGCACCGAGCCCACCGACGACACCAACCGCCGTGAGGAGCGACTGCGGCGTCTGGTGCCGCGCGACCGGCGGCGCGCCTACGACGGGCACCGGGCGATCAACTGGTGTGTGGACAAGGGCTCGTTCTTCGAGATTGCACCCTTCTACGGGCGCTCGCGGATCACGGGCCTGGCGCGGATCAACGGCTACCCGGTCGGTGTGATGGCGAACAACCCGATGCACGAGGGCGGCTCGACCGACGTTAAGGGCGGGAGCAAGGTGATCCGGCTGATCCAACTCTGCGACACATTCCACCTGCCGCTGATCTCGTTCGCCGATGAACCCGGCTTCATGGTCGGCGTCGAGTCGGAGAAGCTGGGCATCGAGCGAGCCGGGGCGCGGCTGGTGATCGCCACCTGCCAGTCGCGGATGCCCTGGGCGACGGTCGTGATGGGCCGCCTGTTCGGTGTCGCGGGGCAGTGCCAGCACCGGCCGACGGGGATGTTCCAGCGCTGGGCCTGGCCCTCGGGCCGCTGGGGTTCGATGCATATCGAAGGCGGCGCGCTGGCCGCCTACCGGCGCGAGATCGACGAGTCGGACGATCCCGAGGAGAAGCGGGCGGAGATCGAGCAGCGCCTGCAGGATCTGGCTTCACCCTTCCGCACGGCGGAGGCGACCGGTCAGGACATCATCGATCCGGCCGACACGCGCCCGCTGCTCTGCGACTTTGTCGAGGACGCGCAGGCGATCCTGAAGACCCAGCTCGGGCCGTCGCCCTATCCGTACATGCCGTAGCGCGAGAGGCACCACGCAGAGCAGCTCCCCCGGACCGCCTACCCTGACTTCGCTTGAAGCTAAGGAGGGCGACATGCCGGAGCAGATCACGATCCATGTCGGGACCATGGGGCAGGGGCCGTTCCGCTCGCTCGACGGCGGGCTGACGTGGCAGATGGGCCGCGGACAGGTTGAGGCCGCCGTGCGCTCGATCGCCGTCTTCCCTGACAACCCGGAGCGGTTGTTGGCCGGCGCAGACCATGCACTGCTCGCCTCCGAGGACAGCGGCGAGAGTTGGCAGGTCGTGCCAGGCTACGAGGGCGGCGAGCAGATCTGGTCGATCACGATTGACTCGTCGAATCCGGACACGATATTCGCCGGCGGACATCCTGGCTTGCGGCGGTCTCGCGACGGCGGCGCGACGTGGGAAGACCTGGCGATCGATATCCGGCATGACGGCCGGGCCGGAACACCACGCACGACGTCAGTGGTGATCGATCCACTCGACTCGCGTCGCGTCTATGCCGGGGTCGAGGTCGATGGAGTGCACAAGTCGCTGGACGGCGGCGACACATGGTCGCGCGGCAACCCGATTGGCACCGAGTTCTTTCAGGAGGACGTGCATCACATGGGGCGTGCGGTCGGGCCCGAGGGCGCCGTGATGTATGCGACCAGCCCGTTCGGCGTGGCGCGCTCGGACGACGAGGGCGAGTCGTGGCAGCAGCACGAGTTTGCCGCGCTGCGCGAGGAAACGCTGCGCGTCTACAGCCGCGGGATGCTGGTTAAGCACGACGACCCGAACACGATCTTCGTGGCCGGCGGCGACACGAGCCCGGGCGAGACCGGCGTGATCCAGCGCTCCACCGACGGCGGCGCGAGCTGGACGCCGTGCGAGCTGTCGTACCCGCCTAACTCGATGTTCTACTGGCTGGCCAGCCACCCCGATATGCCCGACACGATCGCGGCGGCGACGCTGCACGGCTACATCTACCTGAGCCAGGACGGCGGCGTTTCCTGGCGCAAGCTGGAGCGCGAATTCGGCGAAGTGCGCGCCCTGGCGCTGTCGCCCGGCTAGCCCTCAGTTCAGCTCGGGCGACCCCAGGATCTGCCGCCTGGAAGCGGATCGACAAGCGGCTTTCCCGCGATACAGTGAATCGCAATCGGGAGGTACGGCGATGCGCGTGTACTTGGCGTTGGCGGCCGCGGGGCTGATTGCGTTGGCGGGTGTGTTGCTTGGCTGCAACGGCGACGAGGAGGCCACGCAGGCGGAACCGCAGCAGAGCCAGTCCGAGCCAGCGGAGGCGGGGCAGGCAGAGCGAGACGCGGTGGCGCGCCAGTCGGAGCAGACGCAGCCGTCGGCGGCAGAGTCGGCCGAAGGCGAGCAGGATGACGCACAGGCGACAGCCGACGCGCAGCCGCAATCCGACGACCCGCTGCTGGCCGAGGCGATTGCCGCCCTGGACGCCTGGACGGCTGATCTGCAGACGATGGTGGTGGACGTGGCGATCGAGTTCGACCTGCTCGGTCTGGCGGCGCAGGTTGACGCGGTGGGCACCTACCGGGCTGAGCCGTTCACCGTGCTGACGACGCTGGACGCGTCGGGACTGTTCGGGGCGGTGCAGGCGCTGGCGGAGCCGGACGGGGAGCAGCCGGAGACGCCGGTGTTGCTCCAGGTGCTGATCGACGACTCGGGCGGGTTCCTGTCGATGCCCGGTCTCGGCGGCTGGGTCGACTTGAGCGAGAACTTCGATGAAGCGCTGGAGAGCATCACCGCGCTGCTGGGCAGCGATGCGACCGCGATTGCCGACCCGTCCGGATTCGGGCAGACGATCGGCTGCGTCGAAGCCGTCGGCGGGGTCGTGACCTACAGCCAGCACAACGGCGAGGACGTCTGGCTGGTCGACTGTCAGATCGACGTGGAGCAGGTGAGCGCCTCGGTCGCGCAGATGCTGCGCGAGGAGGGCATCGAGCTGGCCGACTCCGGGATCGAGACCCTGCACATGCGCATGGCGATCAGCCGCTCGAGCGGGGCGCCGCTGTTGGTCGAGACGAACGCGACGATCACGGATCCGCTGGGCCTGACCGCCTCCGACGGCGACGACGAGGAAGAGGTCGCGTCCTACGTCAACTCGGTCTCGACGCTGCGAAGCTGGAACGAGCCGGTCGAGTTTCCGACGCCGGAGCCGTTGGTCGACGCCACGGAGCTGGGCCTGCCGACCAATGGCGACGCCGCGGCCGACTCGGGCAGCAGCGCCGGCAGCGAGGGAGCGGCGGGTTCGGGCGAGTTGCTGAGCGCCGAACAGTTGATCGGCCGGGCGGAGAGCTGGCTGGCCGTTGTCGACGAGCTGCACCTGCAGTTCGTGGCGCAGGCCGTGATCGACGGCGAGTCGCGGCTGGCCAGCACGGTGCTGCGCAGCTCGCGGTCGCAGGGTGCGTTCGAGACCGAGGTCGTGATCGACGGCTCCAGCGTCTTCCGCCTGCTCTGGAGTCGCGACGGGATCTGGACGAGCTCGGCCGATGCGGCCGGTGCGCCGGTCTGGGAACCGTCCAGTCCGGCCCTGCTCGGTTTTTCCAGCCTGACGGTGGATGAGTTCCTGGCCAATCCCGACCGGGTCAACCTGCAGGAGTACGCCGATCTGCTGGACCTCTCCTGGGTGACGCGGACGATCGAAGGCGGCGGCCCCGCCGTCTATGAGCTGGTGATCGAGAGCGGTCCGCGCCTGCCGGGCGACGACCACTTCGAAGCGATTGCCGATCTGCTGCTGGCGGAAACGGCCGAGCTGCTGGCCGCGGGCGTGACGATCGACTCGATCGAGCACTTCTCGACGATCATCACGATCATCGGCGACGACGGGCGGATCGAGAGCCAGGTGACGACGGCCGAGTTCGAATCGAACGCGGGGCGGGTGGAGCTGGTCGCCAGCCTGTCGTCGATCGCGAACGGTCCGATCGCATTCTCCTCGGCCGCCGACTAACTGGGACACCGGACACCCGGCATCCCTCGCACCCGACTGGGAGGTGTTAGCCTGCCCCAACTGTGGCGTACCTCGCGGAGCGCCGACCGGCGAGTGCCGACGGAGCTACACCAGCGAGTGAGCGAGCGCCGACGGAAAGGACTGCAGGATGGCGACCCGTAACTATTGGACCCGGATGAAGCGGAGCAGGATGTCGAGGCGTTCGCTGTTGCGAGCCTCGGCGCGCGCCGGCGTGGGCGCGGCCGGTCTGGCATTGGTCGGCTGCGGCGACGATGATGACGACGATCAGGGCGCCGCGCAGGTTCAGCAACAGGCCGAACAGCAGCAACAGGCGGCCGAGCAGCAGGCGGAGCAGCAGGAGCAACAGGCGGACGCTCAGCAGCAACAGCAGCAGGCGGCCGTCGCGCAGGCGCAGTCGGCCGGTCCGGCGATCGCCTCGGTCTGGAACGCCGGCTTGCACTTGAACACGACCGGCATCGACCCGCACACCGGTACATCTGGTACCGACGCCTACTATTTCCAGCCGTTCTACGACTACCTGGTGATGCACGACACGCAGAACGTGCAGCGCACCGATGTATCGCTGGCCGAGGCCTGGGAGTTCCCCGACAACACGACGATCATCTTCTCGCTGCGCGATGGTGTGACCTTCCACAACGGCGACGCGTTCTCGTCGGAGGACGTGCGGCTCAACCTGGAGCGCGTGACCGGGCACCCGGCCTCGACACCGAAGGCGAACTTCGAGGTCGTGCACACGGTCGAGACGCCAGACGAGCGGACGGCGACGTACCTGCTCACGGAACCGTCGGCGGCGGTCATGCACCTGCTCGGCGACCGGGCCGGGGCCATGATCCACGTGCCGACGGCGGACGAACTGGGCGACGAGTACGGCCTCAATCCGGTCGGTACGGGCCCGTACTCGTTCGTCGAGTGGGTCGACCAGTCGCACGTGCTGGGCAAACGCAACCCCAATCACTGGATGCGCGGGCCTGAGCCCGGCTCGCAGACGGGCAGCCAGCTGCCCTACTTCGAGGAGATGAAGTACAACATCATCACCGAAAACTCGACCCTGATCGCGACCGGACTCGCAGGGGACCTGGACACGATGTTCATCCCCGAGCCGCAGTTCAACGACCAGGTCGAGGAGCATCCCGACTGGCGCCTGGTGACGATGGAGGGCGCGTTCGTCTCGGAGATCCTGGTCTTCAACTCGAAGAAGCCGCCGCTGGACAACATGAGCCTGCGGCTGGCGATCATGCACGCCGTTCACCCCGAAGCGGTCAACAACGCGGTGCACAACGACCTGATGATCCAGGCGCTGGGCGGCCAGTGGCCGAACGGCACCCTGGCCTACAGCGAAGTGCCCAGCAACCCGCAGGTCGCCTACCCGGCGATCGCCGACCGGCGCGAGCGGGCACAAGAGCTGCTGGCGCAGTCGGGCGTCGACGTGGACGCGATCAATGCCGAGGGCGGCATTTCGCTGACGACCTACGTCAACCAGGTCAAGATCGACGCCAGCCAGGTCTACGCCAACCAGATCAAGGAAGTCCTGGGCATCGACGTCAACTTCGAACCGCTGGAGTTGGTCGAGTTCATCCCGGCCTTCTTCGAGAACAGCGAGTACCACATGACGCTGACCGGGTGGTCGCGCTACCCGGAGCCCGACTGGATCGCGTCGCTGGCCTACACCAAGAGCGGCGTCTACAACCCGACCGGACCGCAGGATCAGGAGAGCCCGATTCACCCCGATCTCGACCAGCTCGTCTCCGACGGTCGCTCGACCTTCGATGTCGAAGAGCGGCGTGAGATCTACGGCCGTGTGAACGACATCATCGTCGGCGAAGGTCACTTCTACACGATGCTCTACGGGGTCAACTTCACGGGCGTGCGCAACCCGATCAAGAACGCCGAGGAGACGCTCTTCAACGGCGAAGGCAAGTGGCAGAGCCGCTGGCTGTACAGCGACGAGGTCTAGCCGGCCGCACGCCGTCACTCTCAGACCGCTCTCCCTTCGCCTCGCTGTGAGGGGAGGGGAGAGCGGTTGGACCCAGCGCCTTCCTCTCCCGCGCAGAGCGGGATCCACGCAGATGATGCAGGGAGCGATCTAACACGCCGCCATGTGGACGTACATTACGGTCCGGGTTCTGCAATCGATCGTGGTGGTCATCCTGGTCGCGATCGCGTCGTTCGCGATCTTCCGCATCCTGCCGGGGGACCCAGTAGCGGCGCTCTCGGGCGAGGGCGAGGCGATATCGCCGGAACGCCGCGCCCAGGTCGAGGAACAGCTCGGACTGAACAAGTCGGTGCCGGAGCAATTCGGCAAGTGGATCGGCGACATCGTCAGTTCGGGCGACTTCGGCAGCTCGGTGCTGACCAACCGCTCGATCGGCTCGGAGCTCATTCAGCGCTTGCAAAACACGCTGCATGTGGGCTTTGCGACGATCATTGTGGGGATGCTGATCGGGATCCCGGCCGGCGTGCTTTCGGCGATTAAGCCGAATTCGCTTGCCGACCGTCTGGTGACGATGTTGTCAGTCGGTGGCGTCGCGATTCCCGACTACCTGACCGGTTTGATCCTGATCCTGCTCTTCGTCGTGACCTGGGACGTCTTGCCGGCGGCCGGCTTTGCTCGCATCTGGGACGACCCGGCGGCCTCGGTCAGATCGTTGATCATGCCCACGCTGGTGGTGGGCTGGGTGCTCTCGGCGATCGTGGCGAGGCAGACGCGTTCCTCGATGCTGGAAGTGATGCGCCAGGATTATGTGCGCACCGCGCGGGCAAAAGGTCTGCGCGAGCGGCGCGTGATTGCCCTGCACGCCCTGCGCAACGGACTGTTGCCGGTGGTCACGATCGTCGGTCTGCTCCTGGCCCGCGTCTTCGCCGGAGCCGTGATCGTGGAGCAGATCTTCAACATCCCCGGCATGGGTCGCTGGCTGGTGCAGGCGGCGCTGCAGCGTGACCTGCTGATCGTTCAGGCGATGATCCTGGTGATCGCGATCGCGATCGTGATTGCCAACCTGCTGACCGACATCTCCTACGGCATCCTGGATCCGAGGATCCGCTATGGCTGAGCAGGCGGCAGCGGAAACCACCGCGGGGGGTTACCCGGTTCCGGACGAGGCGAGCCGGCTCGAGCCGTTGCGCATTTTCATGCGCCGCTTCCTGCGCGTCCGACTGGTGCGTCCGGCGCTGTTCATCCTGGTCGTCTTCGGGATCATCGCCATCTTCGTTGACGTCTTCCCGCTGCCCGGCTTCGAGGAACAGGCGACCGACGAGGACGGTCTCTACGTCTCCTGGCAGTCGCCCAACGCCGATCATCCCTTCGGCACCGACAAGATTGGCCGCGACACGTTCTCCCGCGTGCTCCACGCGACCAGGGCGGCGCTGGCCGTGGGCTTCGGCGCTTCACTGTTCGGCGCGATCTTCGGTCTGCCGATCGGCATCGCCGCCGGCTATGCCCGCGGCGTGGTCGACGAAGCGTTGATGCGCTTGATGGATGCCGTGCTCGCCTTCCCCGGCCTGATCCTCGCGCTGGCGCTGGTCTCGGTGCTGGGCCGGGACATTATCAATATCATCGTCGCGGTCGGGATCGCCAATATTCCCTGGGTGGCGAGGATTGCGCGCGCAATGGCGCTCTCTGTGCGCGAACAGGATTATGTCCTGGCCGGTCAGACGATCGGCGCCAGCAACCTGCGGATCATGATGCGCTACGTGCTGCCCAACAGCTTCCAGCCGGTGATCGTGCAGGTCTCGCTGGGCGCGGGTTTCGCGATCATCGCCGAGGCCGGGTTGTCTTTCCTCGGTCTGGGCATCCGCCCGCCCGAACCGACCTGGGGCGGGATGGTCTCGGAGGGCCGCCAGGTGATCATCACCGGCAGCGGCTGGTGGTTGTGGGTCTTCCCCGGGGCCTGCATCGCGCTGTTGGTCTGGAGCCTGAACATCATCGGCGACGGCCTGCGCGACGTGCTCGATCCACGCCTGCGCGGCGCGCTCGAGGGCGATTGACCCTGCCCGTCGTCAGATCCCCGACATCGCCAGCATCCGCCACTGGTTCTCGCGCAAGCCGACCAGAGCCAGCGCGTTCTGCGCTGCGCCGTCCCGTTCGACCCGGATGCTGACGTTTGCGCCGCTGGCTCCACAGTTGACGATCTGCGAGGAGCCGGGCGCGGCGTCGAGCCGGTCGTCGCCCACGCTGCGCATCGCCGCGGCCATCTCGGCGGCGGACTCGATCACGATGATCACACCCGGCGGACCGACGAGCGTGAACGGGTAGATCAGTGCCTCACAGTAGGCGTCGATCTCCCCGGCGTCGAGCAGCCCGAGCGCCGACTCGACCGCGTCAACGGCTGCTAGCTGCTGCGCGGAGAAGTCGACGCCGTCGGCGAAGCTGTCTGTCTTGAGCTGGGCCTGGATGCCCCAGCCCTCGTCGGTCCTGGTCATCACATAGACGACGCGGTTGGCGGCCATCGCCGCGTCACTGGCATCGAAGCGGGTCCAGCCGCCGGCGAGGTGCACTTTGACGTCCGACGCCTGTACGACGGTCGGCGGCAGCGAGGCGCTTCGCGCCCAGCCGGTCGCTTCGAGCTCGGCCCAGAGCGGTTCGGCGAGATACTCCTCGGCGTCGGCGAACACGCGAGTCGGCGGCCGCCAGTGGACCGAACTGTCGGCCGCCGCCGCGGAGACTCGAGCGTGCGGCCAGGAGTTGACGCCCGCCCAGCCGGCGGCGTCGCGTGCATTGAACGTGTCGAGAAAGGCGAAGTAGGCCGCCTCGGGAGACTCGTAGCGCCCCACAGGCCGCTTCCTAACCGTAGGGCCGTACAGCCGAGACGGCCGATGCAGCCCAGACGCCTTCGCGCTCGACAACCAGGAAGCACTGCTCGAAGTAGACGCCGCCCTGCGTGATCGATTGTTCAACCAGCGCAGCCCTCGGACCCGTGGACGTGATCCGTGTGTCGTGCGAGATCGGCGTCGGCGTGCTGACAAACGGTCGATACGCCTGATCCACTTCTTCACGCGTTTCGTAGTACTCGATCTGTCCCGGCGCGAAGACGATGACGTTTGGGTAGTGGAAGCAATCCAGCCAGGCATCGACCTCGCCGGCTGCCAGCGTGGTCATCATCCGCTCGACGAGCGCCAGCGCGGCTTGGTTGGACTCGCGAGCAGCCTCGCCGGTCAGGCAGCCTTCGACGCCAAACGCGCCCTGAGTGCCCCAGCCGTCGTCCATCTCCGTGGCGATGTAGAGCAGACGGTTACGGCTGATCTCCGAGCCGTCGGCGCGGAAGCGGGTCCAGCCCCCGGCGAAGTGCACCTTGTCGGGCGAGCGATGCATTACGCGCGGGGTGATCGGCTGCGTCCAGGCCCAGCCCTGTTGCTCGACGGCCGACCAGTTGTCGAGCTGCTCGTACTCGGCGGCAGTATTGGTCACGATGGGCTCGTCGCGACCGGCGGCGACGCGGACGTGCGGATAGCTCATCGCCCCGGCGCGGCCTGAGGGGGAGCGATCGTTGTAGGTGGTGAAGAAGGCCCAGTAGGCCGCCTCGGCTGACCGATACGCACCCATGAGTGTGCCCTTCCTCGGCCGGCGGCGGTTATCTCACCGCCGAAACGGCGAGGATCTTCCACTCGCCGTCTCGCTGCGCGACCAGGAACGCCTGCTGGAATGACTCGTCGCCGCGCGTGATCGACTGCGCCAGCGTGACACCGCTGTCCCCGGCGGCGAGCACCTCGGCGCTGTAGCGGATCGGCAGCGCCTGTCCGGCCCAATCCCCGTAGGCGGCGCGCATCGCGGCGGCATCGTCCATCGTGTTGACCTCTCCCGGCCCGCCGATCAGGGTGAGCGGATAGTGGAAGCAGTCAAGCCAGGGCTCGACATCGCCCGGTTCGAGCGTCTGCATAAGCCGCGCCAGCGCGTCGAGCGCGGCTTCGGACTCCGTGCTGCGGTCCGCGCCGCTGCGGAACCCGTCGACGCCGAAGCGCGCCTGGATGCCCCAGCCTTCGTCGGTCCGCGTCATCACGTAGAGCACGCGGTTGGTCAGAATCTCCGAGTCGTCGGCGCGGTAGCGGGTCCAGCCACCGGCCAGATGCACCTTGGATTCGGAGGTGTGGACCACGCGCGGCGTGACGCCCTGCGTCCGCACCCAGCCGGTGACCTCGAACCGCTGCCAGCCGGCGTCGGCCGCCATCGCGGCGTAGTCGCGGGGAGTCGGATAGACGCCGGACGCCGTCCGCGCGCCGGGTTGTGCGCGCTGTGCGCGAGGCGGCGCGGCCGAGACGCGGACGTGCGGATACGACATCGCGCCCGCCCAGCCGTCCGGATCTTTCGCGTTGAAGCGCTCGAAGAATGACCAGTACGCCGCCGTCGGCGTCGCATGACTTCCCATGGCAGACCTCCCGTCCGCCACCGAGGATAGGGGTCGTCAGGATCAGGAGCGGGTTACTGCGCCCACTGCCCGTAGCTCTCGTGACCCAGCGCGTCGTTGTTTGGGTCGACGAGCGGATCGACGGCGGGCAAGGATTGCAGCCAGGTCCAGATATCGGCGATGTCCTCAACCGAGACATCTTCGGCCGGGAACTCCTGCATGATGCCGCGCGGCTGGCGGTACTGCGCGATCACGCCCTGGATGTCCAATCCGGTTTGCGCAATCGTGGGGCCGACCAGACCCTCGCCGACTTCGCCGTGGCAGACCTGGCAGCCGTTGGCAACATAGAGCTCGGCGCCGCGCAGCGCGTTGGCGCCCGCGCGGACCGCGTCTTCGCCGCCCCACTCGTCGTCGCTCAGGTTTTCAATCGGCAGCGGCTCGGCCTCGGCGCAAGTCTCCGGCGGTCGTTCGGTCAGCGAGAGCGAGGGGTGGTCTTCTTTGCCCTCCTCGATGCAGAAGAGTCCGGTCTCCCAGCCTTCGACGCCGGCCAACTCGGAGATCGCCTTGGCCTCGACGACATTGCGGTCGGCGCCCTTGTGAATGGCGAACCCGACCAGCGCCACGATGCCCGCGGTCAGCAGGGCGAACACCATGATGATGCCGAACGACTGAGGAATCCCGGTGCGACTGGGCATAGATCTCTACTTCATCTCGCTGCTTCGCTTCGCCGCACGCTGAGCCCAATCGGATGCGCGCGCACGACTCCGAGACATCCTACCGCAGCATCTGGTTAGGTGGAATCGGCAGATGGCCGTTCACCCTAGCTGCCGGGAGCGGACGGTCGCGACTTGGCGGCGCCGTAATCCTGGAACGGCCCGTCGCGCCAGTCGAGGGCGGCCTTGAGGCCCTTCTCCCGGGCGATGCGGCCGAAATCGCCGGCCGAGGGGCGGTAGGTAGACAACGCCTGAATGTCGGCCCCCACCTGCAGCGCGGTGCGGAAGCCCATCACTTCGTAGGCGCGATTGAGTCCGCGCTTGGACATCTGGATCATGTCGGGGGCGATGTTGGCGATCCGCTCGCCCATCTTCTCGGTCTCCTCGGCGAGCTGGTCGACGGGGAAGGCCTTGTTGGCCCAGCCCAGCTCGACCGCTTCGAGCCCGGTCACCGAGTCGCCGGTGTAGAGCAGCTCGCGCGCCTTGCGCATGCCCATGTGCCAGGGGTGGTAGAGGATGTCGACGGTGGTCATCGCGCGGACCGGCGGGTAGCCGATAATCGCGTCCTCGGCGACGAACATCAAGTCGCACATCGAGGCCAGCTCGGAACCGCCGGCCAGCGCGTAGCCGTGGACCTGCGCGATCACGGGCTTGGTCAACTCCCAGATCTGCCAGTAGCCGGAGAGCAGGTGCTGCGGCCACTGTCCCTGGCCGGGATGGATCGGTCCGACCGAGGGCAGGCCAGAGCGATAGTCGAGGTAATCCGACTCGGAGAGATTGGGCACCGGCGTGATGTCGTAGCCGGCGGAGAACGTGCGGCCCGCACCGCGGATGATGACCACGTGAACGCCCTCGTCGGCCTCGGCGACCTTGAGCGCGTCGAACAGCTCCGCTCGCAGCCGGTGGCTGAGGGCGTTCATCTTTTCCGGACGATTGAGCGTGACGATCCCCAGCCGGCCCTTGGTTTCGTAGAGGATGTCTTCGTACTCGGTCATGGTGCTTCTCCTGGTCGGCGCCGCGGCGTGTGTGTCAGTGCGCAGGCTATCCGACCGATCTGCCTGCATGCCGCGGGAATCTCACTCGACGCCAGTGATCACGCCGAGAATCCGGGTCAGCGGCGCGGCGCCGCGGATCACACCGCGGTAGACGCCCTCGGCGTCGATCACGAAAATCTCGGGCAGGCCGTCCACGCGGTAGTGCCGCGCGACCGAGCCGCTCTCATCGACCAGGTGCAGCAGGAGCGTTCCGTGACGCTCGATGAAGTCCTCGGCCGTGTCCTGCTCGACCTCGTAGACGTTGACGCCGATGACGAAGACGTCGTCCTCGCGCGCGGCGAGTTCCGCGAGCACGCTCAGCGTCTCATCGACGAACGGCGCCCACGAGGACCAGAAGACAATCAGGGTGAGCCGCTCGCCGCCGCTGCGAGCGCTCGAGAGCGAGACCAACGTGTCTTCGTCCTCGCCCAGCGCTGGCAGCAGGAAGTCGGGGGCGGGTTTGCCCTCCTCGAGTCGGTGGGCGCCGGGAACGATGCCGCTCTCCGGCGGCCAGAGTTCGGGATGTGGCGCGGCGGGCAGGCGCACCGTGACCATCGAGCTGGTGATCCACTGGTTGACGGCCGTCGTGTCCAGGTCGATGCTCCAGTCGGCGGCGCGCAGTCCTCGGGCAACGCCTTCGGTCCGCACGCCCAGCCCGTAGCGCAATCGTCCCTCGCTGAGGTTGGCCCGGGCATAGATCGAGACCTCGGGGCCGATCTGCAGGTCGCCCGAGCGTAGCCAGCGGCCCTCGGGGGCTCGGGCGATGGTGAGTTGGCGGCGCTCGGGACACTGCCGCGTCTCGCGCATCGCCCGATCGCGAAGGTCGACGCAGAGTTCGGCGGTTCCCTGGTCAGAGATCCAGATCGCCACGTTGACCCGCAGCGCCGTCTCCTGGGCCAAGGCCTGAGGCGTAGGAAACTGTGCGCCGGCGAGCGCGGTCATGGCGACAAGCAGGACTGCGAGCGTCGTGACGCTGCCGCGAATTCGAGTCTTCGGCATCAGGACGGCAGCATCGAGAAGTTGTGATTGCCGAGGAACGCACCTGCGCCGGCGACGAGCAGGGTCATCAGCAGCCCGGAGATCGAGAGGGCGATGGTGATCGTGCGCACGCGGCGCAACTCGGGCGTGTCCTCATCCGCGTCGGCGGTCTGCCGGGCGAGTTCGAGCTGCCGCGGTCCGAAGACGAACTGGTGCAGTCCGATCAGGCCGATCATCACCGCCCAGAGGGCCATCTTGATCACGAAGATGTATCCCCAGCGCGCTGCGTAGAGGTCGGAGCCGAAGTTCTCCACCTGGTCGAGACGCGGATCGATCATCGCGCCGCCGGTGATCACGATGACCACCATCGCCGCGATGCCCACGCGTCCGAAGCGCCTGGTGAAGCCCTCAAGCGCGTCGAGCCAGACCGTGCGATCGCCGACGGCACGCAGAGCGGGAATCACGCAGGCCGCGGTGACGATCTGTCCGCCCAGCCAGATTGCGACGCCGATCACGTGCAGCCAGACGAGAATCGAGATGACCGTTTCCGACATCACTCAACTCCGATCCCCGCTCCCTCACCCAGAGGGAAGGGGTGAGGCTCGTCACAGGATCGGATCCACGATAATCGCCTGGTCGCGCTCCGGACCGACGCTGACCAGCGCCGCCGGAGCTCCGATCAACTCTTCGATCCGGCGCACGTAGCGCTGCGCGTTGGCCGGCAGGTCGTCGAACCGGCGGCAGTCGCTAGTGTCCGCTTCCCAACCCGGAAGCTCCTCGTAGATCGGCTCGGCCGCTTCCAGAGCCAGGCGCGAGCTGGGGAACTCGTCCACCCGGCGTCCGTTGATGCTGTAGGCGACGCAGACCTTGAGCATTTCAAAGCGGTCGAGCACGTCCAGCCGGGTCAGCGAGATGCTGTGACAGCCGTTGAGCCGGATGGTGTAGCGACCGGCGACGGAATCGAACCAGCCGCAGCGCCGCGGGCGGCCGGTGGTCGTGCCGTATTCCTGGCCGGCGTCGCGCAGGCGGTCGCCCTCGCGGCCGAACAGCTCGGTCGGCATTGGGCCGTTGCCGACGCGTGTCTGGTAGGCCTTGTAGACGCCGACCACGCGGTCGATGTCGCGGGGCGCGATGCCTGCGCCGACGGCCGCGCCGCCGGCCATCGAGGTCGGCACGGAGGAGGTGACGTAGTCGTAGGTGCCGGCGTCGAGGTCGAGCAGCGAGCCCTGCGCGCCTTCGAGCAGGATGCGGTCGCCGCGCCGCAGCGCCTCGTGGCAGATCAGCGAGGTATCGGTCACGTAGGGCGCGAGCCGCGCCCAGTGTTCGCGGTAGGTCTCGTAGACATGGTCGAAATCAAGCGGCTCGACGCCGTAGAGCCGGGTCAGCATCTCGTTCTTGAAGTCCAGCACCAGCCGCAGGCGGGACATGAAGCCTTCGGCGTCGGCCAGCTCCGACATGCGAATCCCCCAGCGACCGACCTTGTCGGAGAACGCCGGGCCGACGCCTTTGCCGGTCGTCCCGACGGCTGCCTTGCCGCGGAACTGTTCTTCCTGCTGGTCGATGATCGGATGCCAGGGCATGACGAGGTGGGCGCGGTCGGACACTCTGAGCCGCTCGGTACTGACGCCGCGCGTTTCCAGCATCGTGATCTCGTCGATTAACGCCTGCGGGTCGATCACCAGTCCGTTGCCGATGATCGCCGTCTTGTCGGGGTAGAAGATGCCGGCCGGAATCAGGTGCAGGGCGAACTTGCCCTTGTCGTTGACGATGGTGTGGCCGGCGTTGTTGCCGGCCGAGTAGCGCACCACGATCGAGGCATGACGCGCGAGCAGATCGACCACTCGGCCCTTGCCCTCGTCTCCCCACTGTCCGCCGATGGCCACCACTGCCGGCATGTCCGCGCACTCCGATTTCGGCCTCGCAGGTCGTCCTGCGAGCGCCGCGACTGTTGAACGGTGAAATGTCAGGCCACCGCGATCCGCAGGCAAGCGTAGCACGCCGACCGCGCCGGCTTGCCGCCGGTTGGCGTCCGGTTCGTGTCCTGTCTCGCTGGCGGTACCCTGCCCGCATGAGCGAGTCCGCCGGCTGCCTCGACCTGCCGCCCGCGCCCACGGAACGACTGATTGAGCGCAAGGTCGCGCTGAATGGTCGGATCCTCGAGTTCCCGCTGGAACGATGGCTGGTGACGCCCGAGTTGGTCGTCGGCCGCTGGGTCGCCGACCAGGATCCGCGTGCGATCAGCCGTTATCCGGGAGCCGGTGGATTCACCAGTTGGGGCGTGTGGTGGCCGGGTAAGCCCTACAGCGCCTACCGCCTGCACCGGCCTGACGGCTCGCTGCGCATCTATCGGCTGGACACCGTAGACCAGGTGATCTTCGACGGCGAGCGGATCGAGTTCCACGACCTGTTGCTCGACGCCCTGATCCGACCGAACGGAGACGTGACGATCGAGGACGAGGACGAGGTCGCGGAGGCGATCGCCGAGCGTCAACTGAAGCTGGACCAGCGCTGGCGGATCGATTGGACGCGAGACCTGTACGCGAACAAGGCGGACCTGTTGGTCAAACGAATAGACGCCGCGATTGAGCAGGCCGTCAACGCAGTGCGCAACGGGAGTGGTTGAGATGGCCAAACCGTTTCTCAAGTGGGCTGGAGGCAAGACGGCGTTGCTGCCGCAGTTGCTCGATGCCGCGCCAGAGCGGATCGGCACGTACTACGAGCCGTTCCTGGGCGGCGGCGCCCTCTTTTTCGCGCTGCAGGCAGAAGGCCGCTTCGCACGGGCCGTCCTCTCCGACAGCAACCGGGAACTGATCAACGCATACACACAGGTCCGAGACAACGTCGACGGCCTGGTCCGGGCACTTCAGGTGCATCAGCGCAAGTATCGTGCGGCCGACGATCGCGCCGAGTACTACTACACGATCCGCGGGAAGCGGCTGACCTGCGATCTGGGCGGCGCGGCCAACCTGATCTTCCTCAACAAGACTTGCTACAACGGTCTCTATCGAGTCAACAGCAAGGGACGATTCAATGTCCCGCACGGTCGCTACAAGAACCCGACCATCTGCGACGAAGACAATTTGCGCGCCGTCTCGGAAGCGCTGAAGGGAGTCGAACTCTCGGTGGCCGACTTCGCCGCGGCACCGGCGCCGGCTGCCGAAGGCGACTTCGTCTACTTCGATCCGCCCTACGTGCCGGTCAGCGAAACGTCGTACTTCACCTCATACACAGCCAAGGACTTCGGTATGGCAGATCAAGAGCGGCTTGCCGCGGCGGCCGCACGCCTTGTACAACGAGGTTCGTCTGTGGTGCTTTCCAACTCGGGTCACCCGAATGTGGCGGCCATCTACCAGGGCGAGTGTTTCGACCTGACTCACGTTCAGGCTCGCCGGAACATCAACTCCAACTCGACGGAGCGTGGCGTCGTGCGGGAGTATCTGATCACCTCCGACTGACTCACTCCGGGCGCTTCGGGATCATCACGGCTCGATGGAACGACAACACCTCGGTGCCGTCCTGATTGGCGGCGGTGGTGTGGACGGTGACGATGCCTCGGTCGGGCTGGCTCTTGCTCTCGCGGACTTCCAGCACCTCGGTGCGGGCCTGGAGCGTGTCTCCGTGGAAGACGGGGGCGGTGTGACGCAGGTCCGAGGTGGCGAGATTGGCGATCGCCTTGCCCGAGACGGTGGGCACCGTCATCCCGAAGATGAGCGAGTAGACGAAGGGGCCCGAAACGACGCGCTGGCCGAACTGCGTGTCTTCGGCGAACTGCTTGTTCGTATGCAGCGGATGATGATTCATCGTCAGCATGCAGAACATCAAGTCATCGGCCTCGGTCACCGTGCGGGCGGGCCAGTGCTCGATCACCTCGCCGACCTCGAACTCGTCGAGGTAGCGTCCGTACAGTTCCTTGGTCGGCATAGTCGCTCCCCTCTGCCCCTTCGGGATATCTCCCCCTGCGTAGCGGGGGAGAGCTGAACCATTGTTACTCGACCGCGTACAGCTCGAGCAGGCGGCGCGCGATCACGATGCGCTGGATCTCGTTGGTGCCCTCGGCGACGGCCATCAGCGGCGCGTCGCGGTAGTAGCGCTCGACCGGCAACTCCTTGGTGTAGCCGACGCCGCCGTGCACGCGCATCGACTCGAGCGTGCATTCGAGCGCGACCTCGGTCGCGAACAGCTTGGCCATGCCGACGTCGAGGTCAGAGCGCTGGCCCGAGTCCTTCTTGCGCGCGGCGTCGCGGGTGAGCAGGCGGGCGGCGCGAATATTGGTCGCCATCTCGGCCAGCTTGAGCTGGATCGCCTGGTGCTGGGCAATCTGCTGACCCATCGTCTCGCGCTGCTGCGCGTACACGATCGCCGCGTCGAAGGCTGCCTGCGCCACGCCGGTCGCGCGCGAGGCGACGTTGATCCGCCCGATCTCCAGACCCGAGATCATCTGCTGGAAGCCGCGGCCTTCCGAGCCGCCGAGCAGGTTGTCGGCCGGCACGCGGGCATCCTCCAGGAACAGCTCCGCCGTCTCGGGGCCCTTGTAGCCCAGCTTGTCGATTGTCCGCGCCACGGAGAATCCGGGCGTGTCCTGCTCGACGAGGAAGGCGGAGATGCCTCGGTGGCGGGGCTGCGCCGACGGATCGGTCTTGGTCATGGCGAGGTACACGTCGCCGCGGTCGCCGTTGGTCACGAACAGCTTGTTGCCGTTGAGGATGTAATCGTCGCCGTCGCGCGAGGCCGTGGTGCGGATCGCCTGAGCGTCGGAGCCGGCGTTGGGCTCGGTGATCGTGAAGCAACCCTGCTTCTCGCCGGAGGCGAGGCCGGGCAGGAAGCGGTCCTTCTGATCCTGCGTGCCGTGTTCGTCGATGATCCAGCCGTCGATCACGTTGGTGTTGATGATCCCGGCCAGACCCATCCAGCCGCGCGAGATCTCCTCGATCACGGCGGAGTAGGTCTCGAACGAGAGCCCCAGCCCGCCGTGGGACTCGGGGAAGGTGATCCCGAAGACGCCCATATCGCACATGTCGGCGTGGATCTTGGCCGGGAACTCGCCCGAGTGCTCGAGCTCGGTCGCGTTGGGGATGACCTGCTCGTCGACCCAGCGGCGCACGTTGCGCGTGATCTCCACGCCCGTCTCGCCGTCTCCGGCAATGATCTCCCGGACATCGGACACACCGGCCATGCTCAACCTCCTGCCGAACCGTTCGCTGCGGTCAGTCTATGACCGCCTCCCAGACTGTCGGCCCGGCGCCGCCGCGGTCGACGATCCGGGCGGCGCGGGGGGAATTCGAGGGGCACCGCGGGCGGATTGCGGGGGATTACTGTTGCGGGCTGGAGATTCATGATTGTTGATGTCAGATTTGGTCAGACTTGGTCAGATCAGGTCAGATTATGTCGGGATGAGGTCAGCTCAGGGTGAGAGGGGTTGGGCCAGGTTGAGTGAGGTCGGCTGGTGTTGGAAGGGTTGGCGGGGTTCATGAGTCGCTCCCGGGGCTTCGGTCGTTGACGGGCATCACCATTGTATTCGCACCCATGTTCGTCGGCGCGGTTGCCGTGTGTCGGGGACGACGGTGGCAGGTCCGGCTCGCCGGCAGTGAGTTGAGCGAGCGAATCCCCGTAGGCTGTGCGTTCCGAACCGGGCGAGGGGATTATGACGCTGAGCGGATTGTCGGAGCAACGCCGCGAGTGGCGTGAGCGGGCCGAGTCGATCGACGCCATCGTTCGCGCCGAAGCCGACCGCAACGACCAACTGCGGCACCTGTCGGCGGCGACGATGGAGGCCCTGCACGGGATCGACGCCTTCGGGATCTGCACGCCGGTCGAGCTGGGCGGCTCCGACCTGCATCCGGTGGCGCAGCTTGAGACGGTCGCGGCCGTCTCGGCGGCCGATCCCTCGACGGGCTGGAACTTGATGAACGGCTGCCAGGAGTCGGCCTGGCTCGCCACGCGGCTGCCGGAGGACACGGCCCGGCGGATCTTCAATCCGAACCGGAGCGATTGGCGCCTTCCGGTAGCTGCGGGCGGACTGGCCCCCGTCGGCGAGGCGCGTCCGGTTGAGGGCGGCTGGATCGTCAATGCGCGCTCGGCCTGGGCGTCCGGCATTCATACGGCCGACTACGTCCTGATCCAGAGTTTCCTGACCGGCGACGAGCCCGAGCCGGGCCAGCCGCGACCGACGCTGACCGTCGCCGCGCGACGCGAGGATGTCGAGATCGAGGACACCTGGCACACGCTGGGTATGCGCGGCACGGGCTCGGCGCACTACCGCTTCGACGAGCTCTTCGTGCGGCAGGAGATGAAGCTGGAGAATCTTGAGTTGCCGCCGCTGCGCGGCGAGGGCTTCGTCACGCGGCCCAACCCAATCTTCCTCGTCCCGGCGATGTACGCGACCAGCCTGGGCATCGCCCGCCGGGCGCTGGAGGAGTTTGCGGCCCACGCGCCGGCGGGTCAACGTCGCGCCTATCGAGGGTCGATCGGCGATCGCGAGCGGGTCCAGCACGACATCGGCGAGGCGCAGGCCATGCTCGAGGCGATCGAGGGCTATGGCCGTCACCTGTGCGAACTGCTCCACGACGCGCCGATTGAATCGGAGGCGCAGACGGTCCGCTTGGGCGACCAAGCCCGCTCCGCCTATCGCTGGTGCAACCAGACGACCGAACGGATCGTGCGGACCGTCCACGATCACATGGGCGGCGCCGACGTGTTCGAGTCCAGCCTGATCCAGCGGCTGCTGCGCGACATTCAGACCTCGTCGCAGCACGTCATGCCCGGAGACAGCGCCTACGTCCGTCTGGGCCGGCACCGGCTGGGGCTGGAAGTGGGGCCGTGGATCTGAGCGCCGCGCGTACCCTAGACGCAGCCAGCGGAGCGAGGGGATCGATGACCAGCACATTGGCGGAGCAGCGAGCCGAGTGGCGCGAGCGGATTGCCGCGATCGGCGACACGCTGCGCGCGGAATCCCAGACCAACGAGGAGTTGCGCCGACTCTCGCCCGCGACCGAGGCCGCGCTGCGCAGCGTCGACGCCTTCCAGCTCTGCTCGCCCGAGGAGCTGGGCGGGATCAACGCGCATCCCCGAGTGCAGACGCAGGTGATCGCCGACATCACCGCGCACGATTCCTCCGCCGGCTGGTGCGCCCTGATCGGCGCGCATGAGTCGGCCTGGCTCGCCTCGCGCCTGCCCGACAGCGCGGTCGAGCGAATCTTCGCCGACGCCGACCAACGCTGGCCGGTGACCAGCGGCTCGATCGCGCCGGAGGGCGAGGCCGAGCAGGTCGAGGGCGGCTGGATGGTGACGGGACGCTGGGGCTGGGCCTCGGGCATTCACCACTCGGACTACGTGCTCTCGATGTCGCGGATCACCGGACAGGAACCGGAACCGGGCAAACCGCCGCCGTTGCTGTGCGCCGCGGCGCCGAAGACGGATGTCCTGGTCGAGGACAACTGGCACACGATGGGGATGCGCGGTACGGGCTCGACGCATTACCGCTATGAGCAGGTCTTCGTGCCCGACGAGATGTGCCTGGCCGGCTTCGAGCGTCCACCCCTGCGCGGCGACGGCTGGCTGGCCCGCCCGACCGTGACGTTTCTCACCGCCGCCGGCTATGGATTCCCGCTCGGCGTGGCCAAACGCGCCGTCGAGGAGATCACGGCCCAGGCCACGGCGCACACGCGCACGGGGCAGCGAGCCTCGATCTCGGAGCAGCAGCACTTCCAGGGCGATCTGGGACGCTGCGTCGCGCTGGTGGAGGCGATGGAGGGCTACGGTCACCATCTGTTCGACGAACTGCTGAACACGCCGGTCGACTCGCTGGACGCCGCCGTGCGGATGGACGACCGCGCCCGCGCGGCGCTGCGCTGGGCGCACCAGGCGGCCGAGGACGTGGTGCGCACGGTCCACGAGCACGCCGGCGGACCGGCGGTCTACAGCGACAACGTGCTGGCGCGGCTGCTGCGCGACATCCAAACGGTCAGCCAGCACGTGATCCAGACGCAGTCGGCCTACATCCGCCGCGGTCAGCACCAGCTCGGCATCCCGGTGCGGCCCGGGTTGTAATCGGTAGTCTGGAATTCCCGTTGACGATGGGAAGGATGCACTCATGCTGCGAATCGCTCCCAATCCCGACACCGTGGCGCAATTGACGCAACTCCTGGAGGACACGCCGATGGGCGCAACCTATGTGCCGGCTAAGGTCATCAATCCCGCCGAACCCGAACGGGTCTGGGAGGCCAGATTCCTGGTCGATACCGGGGCGGTGAGTTGCGTTGTACCGCAGTCGGCGCTGCTCTCAATCGGCATCATGCCGCGCGCTGCCACCACGGTCTATCTGTTCGATGGATCGAGCCAGAGACGACTAGTCGCCAGCGCAGAGTTTGAGCTGATGGGTGATTCTGCGCCCAGTCGCGTCATCGTCGGCGAGGACGGGGAGGACCCGATTATCGGGCTGACGCTGCTGGAGTCTCTGGGCCTGATCGTCGATCCGTTCGCCGAACAACTGCACCGCCGCTCGGTGATCCGCAATCAGGCCAACGGAGCCAATGGATCTGGCGACGGTCAAGCCTGACGAATGCCGCATTGAGCGAGCGGCGAACAGGACTCCGAGAACGATCATGAGCCGCACCAGCCCTGAACGGCAGCGTGAACGATCCGACTGGATTGAGCGGGCGGAGGGCGTGGGTCCCACGCTGGCCGAGTACGCCGACGCGTCCGCCGCCGCGAGGACGCTGGCCCCGGAGTCGGTGACTGCGCTGGAGGGCGCCGGATTCTTCGCCATGGCCTCGCCCAGAGAGATCGGCGGATTCGATGTACACCCCGCCACGCAGGTCGAGGCGTTCGAACAGCTCGCCTCGGTCGATGTCTCCAGCGGCTGGGTGGCGATGATCCAGGCGGAGACGCCGGGCCTGGCCGGATCGCACCTGCGCGACGGGATCGGTCTCGACGCCGTCTTCGGCAACGGCTTTCCGCGCGTCGCCGGCACGGCCAATCCGGAAGGGATCGCGACGGCCTTGCCCGACGGGACGTTCCGGCTGAACGGCCGCTGGTCCTTTGCCAGCGGGATCCGCCATTGCGGTTGGGTGCTGGCCAACTCGGTCGTGGTCAAAGAGGACGGCTCGCGACCCGGCCCGGAAGACGGGCTGCCGCCGATCGTCGGCTCGGTCGTTGAGCAGTCGCGGCTGGTGGTGGAGGACAGTTGGCACGTGATGGGCCTCGAAGGGACCGGTAGCTGCCACTACCAGGCGCACGACGTCGTCGTCCAGCCGGAGTGGACGACTCCGTTCGGCGGCGCGCACTCCGAGCGCGGCGGGCCGTGGTTCGAGAACCCGACGATCACGTTCCTCAGCCCCGGCCACACGGGCATCGCGCTGGGTTCGGCGCGGCGCGCCCTGGAGCTACTCAACGGCGAGCTGGGCAATCGGACCCGCTTCGGACAGGGCGGCTCGGTCGCCGATCGCGGCGCGTTCCAGCGCGACTTCGGCGAGATGTCGAGTCGCTACGAGGCGGCGCGAGCCTATGCGCTCTCGACGCTGGATGAGGCGATGGCCTGGCGCGAGGCCGGCGAGCCGACCACTCCCGCCCGCGACGCTCGCATTCGGGCAATGGTCGCCTGGGTGACCGACGCCTGCGTCGACGTGGTGCGCTTCTGCCATCATCACGGCGGCGGCGCGGCTGCCTTCCGCGAGAGCCCGCTGCAGCGAATCTTCCGCGACATCATTGTCGCCAGCCAGCACATCTACGTCGCCGACAGCGCCTATGAGCGAACCGGCGCGTTCCGTCTCGGCCGCCAACCCCAGGGCGCGCTCTAGCGAGCCGACTCCATTGCGGCGATCTGCTCCGACCAGGCGAGGACATTCTCGGCCTGCTCGAGGACGGGCTTGTCGATCATCTGGCCGTCGAGGGCGACCGCGCCGAGGTTGTGCTCGACGCCGTCCTGGTAGGCGTCGACGACGCGTCGGGCCCAGTCGACGTCCTCGGCCGGCGGCGTGAACATGCGATTGGCCGGACCGAGCTGATCGGGGTGGATACAGAACTTGCCCTGGAAGCCGATCTCCTTCATCCGCCGCAGTTCGTCTTCGTATCCCTCGGGATCGCGGATGTCGGTCCAGGGTGTGTCGAGCGGGACGATGCCGGCTGCATGCGCGGCATTGACCGAGGCGCGGCGGGCCAGCTCCAGCTCGGCGCCGCCCTTGGTCCGGCGGACGCCGATGCTGACCGCGTAGTCCTCGCCGCCGACGCAGATGCCGACCAGCCGCTGGGAGGCGGCGCAGATCTCATAGGCGTTGGCGACCGCGTGCGCGTTCTCGATCCAGGCGGCCAGCTTGACCTGGCCGTCGGGCAGGCCGCGCGCGCGTTCGAGCAGGGTGAGGTAGTCGTCGATCCGCTGGATGTCGCGGGCGCACTCGATCTTGGAGACGCTGACGCCGTCCAGCCAGGGCTGCGTAATCGCGTGCAGCTCCTGCTCGATCAATCCGGTGTCGTAACCGTTGGTGCGGACGAACACCTGCCGTCCGCGCTTGGGGAAGTCGGGCAGGACGCGGCAGAGCAGGGCCCGCGCCGCCGGCTTGTCGTCCCAGGCGACGGAGTCCTCGAGGTCGAAGCAGAGCACGTCCGCCTCGGCCTCGCGCGCTTTCTCGATGAAGCGCTCGCGAATCCCCGGCACCGACAACATCGATCGCATTACGGTGGCTGCCACTACGATTCCTCCTCCTGCTCGTCTTGCTCCGGTTCCGGCCGCGTGAAGACTGCCTGGAGCCCGGCCAGGTCCGCCGGATCGCCGGTGGCGCAACCGCGGAAGCCGAGCGACGCCGCGTACTCGGCGTCGGGCGGCGAGCCGTAGACCACGGGCAGATCGAATGCGGCCGCGGTCAGCACCACTCGCGCGGCGGCGGCCGCGACCGTGGGACTGTCGGGCGGCACGCCCAGCGAGGCGGCCAGTTCGACATGGTCGAAGGCGATCCAGGTCATCCGGTCGGCGGAGTCGCGCATCGCCGAGAGCGCGTCGGACATGATGTCGATCGAGCGCGGGTCGTGGAATCCCACCGCCATCGCGGTGAGTCCGGGACGGATGCCGGCGCGGATCTCCAGCTCCTCCAACACGCCCTCGAGGTAGCGAAGCTGATCGACGCTGGCCGCCGTCTGCACGGCGACGCCGTACACGCCGGGCTGCAGTGCCGACTGGAGGTATGTATGCGCCAGCCCGGAATCGATCGGCGGAATCACGACATAGACCGGCGGACCGAGCTGGATCGCGGCCGAGACACGCTCGGAGGCGGCCTCGTATGTGCTCTTGTCCTGGGGGAACACGACGATCAGCGCGTCGGCCTGCTCGACCTCGGCCTCGCTCGGCAGCGGCGCGTCGGGCAGCACGGCGAGGAGCGCGCGGACGTCATCCATGGCGGCGATCCATCCTGCAATCGTCAGTTGGGGCTGAAACGGGCGATCCGCTCGAGCAGTTCATCCTGGCGCTCGAAGGGACCGACGACGGCGCCGGCGAGATTGTCTTCGCGCACCACTCGCCGGGCGACGCGCTGGATGTCGGCGGTCGTGACCGCCTCGTATCCGGCGATCGTCTCCTCGACCGGCTCGATGAATCCGTTCGAGAGCAGCATCCCGCCGGCTCGGTGGCACCAGCTCGCCGCCGCGTCCAGTCCCAACCGGAACGAGCCCACGGCGTGCTCGCGCACCCGCGCCAGCTCCTCGGCCTGGACCGGTTCCGCGCTCAGCTTGCGCAACTCGTCCAGGGCGACGTCGACGGTCTCCAGCACGTGTTCCGCCGTCACGCCGGCCATGATCGACAGATGGCCGGCGTCGGCGAAGGCCGTCGGATGCGAGCCGACCGAGTAGGCCAATCCCCGCTTCTCACGAATCTCGGTAAACAGTCGGGAACTCATCCCGCCGCCCAGCACCTCGTTCATCAGCGTCATCGCATAGCGATCAGGATCCAGCCGGTGAATCGAGCGCAGCGCCAGCGCGAGACTGCACTGCTCAAGTTCGCGAACCTCGATCTGCGCCAGGTCCTCTGACATCGCATCCCGCGCCGACGGCCGCGAGGGCGCAGCCTCCGCCGCGCGTTCGGACCAGCCCTCGCCCCAGTGGCGCTCGGCCAGCTCGACGACCTGCTCCCGCTCGACATTGCCGGCGACCGAGAGCACGATGTTGGACGGCCGGTAGAACGTCTCGATGTGCTCGGCCAGATGCTCGCGCGTCACCGCTCCGACCGACTCGAGGTCGCCCGCGATCTCCCAGCCCAGCGGCTGTTCGCCGTACGTCGCCTGGGTCAGCAGTTGCGACACGCGCTGTCCCGGCTGGTCGTGTGCGCGGCGAATCTCGGAGCAGATCACGGTCCGCTCGCGCTCAATCTCCGACTCGGCCAGCAGGGAATGCCGCACCGAGTCGGCCAGCACGTCCATCGCCAGCGGCAGCCGGTCGAACGGCACGCGGTTCCAGTAGCAGGTCAGCTCCCGCGAGGTGAACGCGTTCAGGGATCCGCCCGCGCCCTCGATTGCGGCCGAGATCGCCGTCGGCTCCGGCCGCGACTCGGTGCCCTTGAACAACATGTGCTCGAGATAGTGCGACAGCCCCAGCGTCTCGCGCGCCTCGTCGCGTGATCCCACGCCGACGTACGCCGCCAGCACCGCCGCCTGCGAGTGCGGAATCGCCGTCACGACGACGCGCAGGCCGTTGGCGAGCACGTCGATGGTCGGTTCGACGGCGGGCTGACTGCTAGAGGCGTTCGGCATGGGCTGTCTCAGCATACCCGCGCTTCCGTATGCTCAAGCCTTGCGAGTAAGGGCCCACGGTGCAGGCATTCGTCGACGCGCGCTACGAGTACCACTGGACGCCGCTGCTCGGCAGCCTGGTCGGTCATCTCAACCGCATCGGCGCCGCTCAACCGAGCTACGTGATCGGAGCCGCCACCGGGATCAGCTACCGTCCGCCTGAGGACGCCGGCCTGCCGGACTCGCTCCGGGGCGGCCTCTCCGCGTTGGGCGTCGCCGCGCAAGTCATCGACGTAGCCGGCCCGAATCGAGTGCAGCGCTTCCTGACCCGGCGGCGGATCCGCAACGAGCTCCGCGCCGATCGTCCCGCCACGGTCTACGGCGTCGGCGTCTCGGCGTTCGGCCCCACCTTCGGCCTGATCGTCGGTGTGGACGACGCCCGCCGCGCGTGGCGGCGCGAGGGACCGATGACCGAGCAGGTCTCGCCCTGGCTGTCCGAGTCGGAGTTCAAGAACGTCGATCCGCTGATCGTTGTCAGCGCCCGTCGCGCCGCCGATCCCGATCCCGATGTGCTGCGTCGCGCTGCGGCAGCCGCGCTGGCCGAGCACGCCCCGCTGGCGCGCGCCGGCCTGGGCCGCCGCGTCGAGGTCTACGGCAGCGACCAGTCGCTCGACCCGCAGCGCCACGCCCACGAGGTCCAGGCCCTCGCCGCCAACTGGGGCGAGGCCGCAGCCTTCTGGCGCGAGCATCCCCATCCCCGCTTCAGCGCCGTCAGCCGGGAGATGGCCGTCACGCTCTCCCGCTATGCCACGCTGTTCCCCTACCCGATGGGCGGACAGCCCAACCACCCCGGCGTCCGCCACACGGCCGTCCACATGCTGCACGAAGCGGCCGACCTGCTCGACGCCGCCCATTGATACACTCCCAACCAACCAGCGACGGAGACCGTGATGGCCATCAATGTCAAACTCTTCATGACGCTTGTGCCGCTCTCCAAATCCAAACAATCCAGCCTCTCGGTCGACTGGTTCGACGGCATCACCGCCCAGCACATCCTCGAAGCCGAAGAGTTCTCCCAGCAGGACCAGGAAGCGATCGCGGTCGTGATCAACTCCGTTCAGGCCCACGCCGACGATCCGCTCAACGACGGCGACGAGGTCGACCTGCTCGTCAACTTGCAAGGTGGATCAGCGAGACTGTGAGCAGCGACGACCCGTCACCGAGGTACATCTTCATCACCGGCGGTGTCATCTCCTCCGTCGGCAAGGGCATCACCACCGCCTCGTTGGGACGATTGCTCCAATCCCGCGGACTCTCCGTCACCGTTCAGAAGCTCGACCCCTACCTCAACGTCGATCCGGGCACGATGTCGCCGTACCAGCACGGCGAGGTCTACGTCACCGACGACGGCGCCGAAACCGATCTCGATCTCGGCCACTACGAGCGCTTCCTCGACCAGAACCTGACCGCCGCCTCGTCCGTCACGATGGGCCAGATCTCGGCCGCGGTGATCGAGCGCGAGCGCCGCGGTGACTACCTGGGCGGCACGATCCAGACCGTCCCCCACGTCACCGACCTGGTCAAGGAACGCGTCCGCGGCCTGGCCCGCGCGTCGGGCGTCGATGTGCTGATCGTCGAGGTCGGCGGGACGGTCGGCGACATCGAGGGCCAGGCCTTCCTCGAAGCGATCCGCCAGATGCGCTACGAGGAGCCGCGCAACGGCACCCTGGCCATCCACGTCACGCCCCTCTTCCACCTCAAGGCGACCAACGAGCTCAAGACCAAGCCGACCCAGCACTCGGTCCGCACCCTGCGCAGCATGGGCATCCAGCCCGACGTGATCATCTCGCGCACCGACATCCCCGCCGACGAGTCGATCACCGACAAGCTCGCCCTGTTCTGCGACGTCCCCGCCGAAGCCGTGATGACCCTCGAGACCGCGCGCTCGATCTACCAGGTGCCGTCCATCCTCGAACAGGCGGGACTGACCGATCTCACGCTCGAACGCCTCGGCCTGGCTCCCGGCCCATGCGTGCCCGGCCGCTCGATTCGCGACTGGACCGACTGGACCGACCGGCTCGACCGCACCGAGCGCGTCTGCCGCGTCGCCATCGTGGGCAAGTACGTCGAGCTGCGCGACGCCTATCTCTCGGTCAAGGAGGCCTTGATCCATGCCGCCGCCCAGCGCCGCGCCAGCGTCGACATCACCTGGATCCAGTCGGACGACCTGGACGAGGCGGACGAGCCGCAGATCGCCGCCGCGCTCGCCGATGTCGACGGCGTGATCGTCCCCGGCGGCTTCGGCGAACGCGGGATCGAGGGCGAGGTCGGCGTCGCCCGCTTCGCGCTCGAGCAGCGGATTCCCTATCTCGGACTCTGCCGCGGGATGCAGAACATGGTCATCGCCTTCGCACGGGAGCGCCTCGACCTGCCCGACGCCAACACGACCGAGGCTGACGAGCAGACCGGCGCGCCCGTCATTGCCCTGCTTGACGAACAGCGAGAGGTCAGCGACAAGGGCGGCACCATGCGGCTCGGCATGTACACCTGCCAGCTCCATCCCGAAACCCGCGCGCGCGAGCTCTACGAGTCCGAACTCGCCCACGAGCGCCACCGCCACCGCTGGGAGTTCAATCCCGCCTACCGCGATCGCTTCGAGCGCGCCGGCCTCGTCGCCAGCGGCACCTCCCGCGACGGCGCGCTGGTGGAGATCGCCGAAGTCCACGACCATCCCTTCATGATGGGCTCCCAGTTCCACCCCGAGCTCAAGTCCCGCCCCGAGCGCGGCCATCCGCTCTTCCTCGGCTTCATCGACTCCGTCCTCGCCGAGTCCGAAACCGCCCTCCGCCACCCCGCCGGCGCCACCAACCTTAAATCCCCTCTCCCCGAGGGAGAGGGTTAGGGTGAGGGCCCTCCCGCTCGCAGCAACGCGCCAATGCCTCCCCCCGCGCCAGAAGTGGAAACCACGACACTCTCGCTCCCGCCACAGAACATCAGTACGCTAAACTGAAGCGAACCGCCAATCGCCTCTCAGCCGCTCCGACGAGCGAGACACACCCAACGCCAATGCCAACTTCGACCCCGGACACCACCGCACATCCCCGCTGTTCCCCGTTCCCAACCGCACAAAACTCATCCGTTTCCGCACACAATCGAACACAATCGAACAAAATCGAACAACGCGAACGCCGCATTGACCCGCCAAAACCTGGCAACAGCCGGTCAAAATTGTTCTTTTTCGCACCCCCGGATCGCGCGATCCCCCGTAAAACACTGGAAATCCGCCGCTCAACCCCTGCCGAAAAAAATTCTCGCCGAACAGCGGAACATCGCCCCCTCGCGACAGGTGCCCCGTCTTTTGTCTCAGCCCGCCCATCGCGCGGCTCTCGCCGCGGCATCGATCGGGCGCGCCCATGAGTGAAGACGACATCTTCCGCTTCCTTACGGCCGTGGCCGCGCTCGCATATGCCGGCGGCGTCGCCGCTCTGACGCTGGCTCTGACCCGCGCCTGGCAGACCGAGGACGCGGTCGAGCGCGATGTCCTCTTCCGCTCCGCCGACCGCGCCCACACGCGCATGCTGTTGCCCGGGATCATCGCCACCGGCGTCCTCGGCGCGCTCTGGGGCATCCGCGCCGACGCCGTCGACCCGATAGAGACCGGCTGGCTGCTGGCCGTCGAGATTCTCTACCTGGTCTCGCTCTTCGTGCTCGTGCCCGGTATGTTCGCCGGCGTCCGCCGCGTCCGCCTGCTCTCGCTCCAGGCCCGCAAGACCGGCGAGATTTCCGACGAGCTGACCGACGCCCTGAACGATCGCGGGCCGCTCGTCTTCGCCGTGCTCATGGCCGTCATGCTGCCCGTTCAGGTGGCGCTCGTTACCTTGCAGCCATAGTCAAGGCAAAGGAACCGGACATGCAGATCTTCCTCGACACCGCCCGACTCGACGAAATCCAGCAGGCCGTCGACTGGGGCGTCTGCGACGGAATCACGACCAATCCCTCGCTCCATTCCCGCGCCGTCGCGCACGAGGGCGACCGCGCCCTCGACTACCGTGAGCGCATCCTGCGCATCGCCGACATGGTCGACGGACCGATCTCGGCCGAGTGCGTCACCCGCACCACGGCTGAATTGATCGAGGAAGCGCGCGAGCTGGCGAGCTGGCACTCCAGTGTCGTGGTCAAGATTCCGATCGACGGTCCCGGGCTGGCCGCGATCAAGGCGCTCTCCCAGGAGGGCATCCGGATCAATACGACGCTGATTTTCTCGCTCAACCAGGCCCTGCTCGCCGCCCGCGCCGGCGCGGCCTATGTCTCGCCCTTCGTCGGCCGGCTGGACGACATCGACGAGGACGGCATCCAGCTCGTCGCCGACACCGTCGAGCTGCTGGACCGCTTCAACCTGCCCGCCAAGGTCATCGCTGCCTCGTTGCGCCACACCGACCACACGGCCGCAGCCGCGCGCGTCGGCGCGCACATCGCCACGATCCCCTTCCCCGTGCTCGAGCAGATGCAGCAGCATCCGCTCACCGACAAAGGCATCCAGGCCTTCCTCGACGACTGGCACGAGGCCCAGGCTCGACTCGGCGCGCAGGCCGAGGCGCAGCCGGTTTCCTGAGCGAAGCGAGCTTCCGCGCCCGATTCGTTGCGGGCGCGGTTGGTCAACTGTCTCACGCGACTATTGCCTTTGCGCGCCGCGCAGGGCTAGGATTGGAACTGTCCCCGTTGAACACGGCTTCCGCGCACCGCGCCAGGCAATAGACACGGCGCCGTCGAGCGCGAAGCCCGGATCAGACCTGGACTGCCGACAGACCCCGTCCGTCCGCGCACCCGCAGCCACGCACAACTGCAGATTTGTAGACCGAGACCCGATCCAGCCCCCAGCACGCAGCACGCTCCGCACCCGAGGTAGCCGATGACGACTCTGAGTATTCCCGATCTTGAGCACCTGACCCGCGAGGAACTTCTCGCCCAGGCCAAGGAGATGAACGTCGCCGGACTCTCCGGCCTGAAGAAGCAGGACATCGTCCTGCGCCTGCTCCAGGCGCAGTCCGAGGCCGAGGGCCACATCCTCTCCGGCGGCGTGCTCGAAGTGGTCGACGACTCCTACGGATTTCTGCGCGGCGAATCCCTGCTGCCCGCCCCCACCGACGTCTACGTCTCGCAGAATCTGATCCGTCGCTCCGGCCTGCGCACCGGCGACTACGTGATCGGCTCGGTCCGTCCGCCCAAGCAGGGCGAGAAGTACTACGGCCTCTCGCGCGTTGACCTGGTCAACGGATTCAGCGCCGCCGAAGCCGCGGCGCGACCCAACTTCGAGAATCTCACCGCCGTCTTCCCCCACCAGCGTTTCGACCTCGAGACCGAGGATCCGGCCGAGCTCTCCGGCCGCGTGATCGACCTGGTCGCGCCCATGGGCCGCGGTCAGCGCGGTCTGATCGTCAGCCCGCCCAAGGCCGGCAAGACGATGCTGCTCCAGTCGATCGCCAACGGCATCGCGGTCAATCATCCCGAAGTCCATCTCATGGTCGTGCTGATCGGCGAACGGCCCGAAGAGGTCACCGAGATGAAGCGCTCCGTGCGCGGCGAGGTGATCGCCTCCACCTTCGACGAGCCGGTCGAGGAACACACCCGCGTCGCCGAACTCGGACTCGAGCGCGCCAAGCGCCTCATGGAGATGGGCCGCGACGTGGTCATCTTGCTCGACTCGATCACCCGCCTGACCCGCGCCTACAACCTCGAGATGCCTTCCACCGGCCGCACCCTCTCCGGCGGCATCGACCCGGTCGCCCTCTACCCGCCCAAGCGCTTCTTCGGCTCGGCCCGCAAGGCCGAGGAGGGCGGCTCGCTGACAATCATCTCGACCTGCCTCGTCGACACCGGCTCTCGCCTCGACGACGTCGTCTTTGAGGAGTTCAAGGGCACCGGCAACTGGGAGGTCCGCCTCGATCGCAAGCTGGCCGAGCGACGCATCTACCCCTCGATCGATATCGCCGCCTCTTCCACCCGGCGCGAGGAACTGCTGCTCTCGGGCGAGGAACTGCAGCGCGTCTGGCTGCTGCGCCGGATGATGTCCGTGCTCGCCGGCTCCGGCGGCGGCGCCACCGAGCCGACCGAGCGTTTGCTCGACCGCCTGGCCAAGACCAAGTCCAACACCGAATTCCTCGAAAACCTGACCGCCGCCGAGGCCTAGGCATGGACCGCAACGACGTCGCCGACCTCTGCGAATCGCTGCCCGGCGCCTGGCCCGACTCGCCCTGGGGCGAAGACGATCTGGTCTACAAGCTGGGCAATCGCAACGCCGACGGCAAGGGCGGCAAGATCTTCTGCTTCGTCGGAGGCGGCACCACCGAGGGCAAACCGCACGCGATCTCAATCAAGTGCGACCCCGCCATCGTTCCCGCCCTGCATCAGCAGTACGAGGCCGTCCGGCTCCCCAGCTACCTGAACAAGTCCCACTGGGTCGCGATCACGCTCGAGTCGGATCTGCCCGACGACGAGCTAGAAGAGCTGATCGTCGACTCCTACGAGCGAATCCTGTCCGGCTTCAGCAAGCGCCAACAGCGCCAGATCCGCGGCGAGGACTAGCTCCCGCTCAGCCGGCCACCACCGACAGTTCCAGGCGGGAGGCGCGCTCCGCGCTGTGGTGGACCGTGTTGAGGGCCGTGCGCGTGTGCGTCTGGCGGCCGATCGGCTCGCCCGTGTTCGGGTTGACGTCGAACCTGGGGTAGTTGCTGCTGCTGATCTCGACCCCGATACGGTGACCGGCCTTGAACACGTTGGCCGTCGGGTACAGCTCGATCGTCACCTCGACCACCTCTCCCGGCGAGACGAACTCCTCGCGGTCGAAGCCGTTGCGGAAGCGCAGCCGCTTGATGCTGTCCGAAATCCGCAGGTGGTAGCCCTCGGGATAGTCGGCGTTGGCGGGGTAGCAATCCAGCAGCGCCGCGGTGAAGTCGGTGTCGGGCGCGTCGCTCGAGACGAACAGCCGCACCGTGATCGGTCCGGTCACCTGCACATCTTCCGCCAACAGCTCCGTGCGGAAGGAGAGCACATCCGGCCGGGTCGCGGTGCGCAGATAGGGCGGCTCGGCGCCCATCACGTCGGGCCGCGTGCGCTGGTCGGCGCCACCCGGCATGATCAGCTCGCGCGAGCGCTGGGTGGGCGGCCAGATCTGCTGTCTGAGCGTCGGGTCTTCGGGCGCAAACTCGCGCAGCGACGACACGTTCGCCGAGATCGTGGGCACCGGATTCGCCGGGTCGAACAGGTAGGTCGAGGAACCGCCGTCCTCGCCTGCCGGCTCCGTCGTCAGCCCGCCGCCCGGCTGCAGGAACATCTCTGCCGCCGCCGCGTCCGCCGGCGGCCACTGCGAGGCTTCGCGCCATTCGCCGCCGTGGTCCATCCGGCCCGAGGGCAACTGGCCGCCGGAACCGCCGCCCATCAGGAACATCGTCACCGGGGGCCGCTGCTCCCAGCCGCTGTCCAGACCCTTGAGCGTCTGGTCGAAGAACTCCAGACGCAGGTCGGAGATGCTCGCCGCCAGGTTGCCCGACGTGGGCGCGGTCGGGCCAAAGTCGACATCGCCCGACCAGCTCCGATCGAGCGTCACTTCGCCGTGCGTCCAGGGACCCATGAGCAAGTACTGCGGCGACGACATCGCCTCGGAGAAGGCCACGAACGACTCGCAGGTCGCCCGCGTGTAGCTGTCGTACCAGCCGCCCGAGTAGACGCTGGGCACATCGGCGGTCTGACCAATGAACCGTTCGAAGTTCATCGACGGTAACTGCCAGAGCCAGTCGTCCTCGCGCGCCTGGGTGAACAGATCGATGGCCCAGCGTTCGTAGTCCTGGGTCTGAGAGAGCGGCGTATCGCCTTCGCGCCACGGCAACCGGTTGAGGTAGCCGCGCAGGTCGACGGCGGCCTGATCGAGCGCAGCGTAGAGCGTCGGATTGCGGACAGCCTCGGGACTGACCGGCGCGTTCCAGAAGGCCCAGGCGAGCCAACGCAGCTCGAGCGCGCCGCCCTGTCGCAGCGACGAAGTGAGTCCGTTAAACGCCCCCTGATTGACCCACATCGCCGACAGATGCGGTGGATTGAGCGCCGCCGCGGCTGACTGCACCCAGCCCATGTAGGACGTCCCAACCGTGCCCACCTGTCCGTCCGACCAGGGTTGGTCAGCCAGCCACTCGATCGTGTCGTAGCCGTCCTCGGCCTCGTTCTTGAGCAGATAGAAGTCGCCCTCGGAGGCAAAGCGTCCGCGCACGTCCTGAATCACGCGAGCGTAGCCACGCTGCGCCCACCATTCGGCGTCAGCGGCGAAACCGAGCTTGTCGTACGGTGTGCGCGTCAACACGGTCGGCCAGGGACCAGCCACGGCGACGCCGTCTTGCGCGGGCAGATAGATGTCCGTGGCCAGGTCGATCCCGTCGCGCATGGGGACGCGTCGGTTGCGCTGGATCACGACTTCGTACTCAGCGGCGGACTGCTGATAGCTCATGTCAACTCCTGAGATGTGTGTACGGGGGACTGCTAGATGATCGTCATGCTCAGGCGCCGCGCGCCAGGAGCGGCAACACGGTCGGCGCCACGGGGATGT
>JAJDWB010000022.1 GCA_022825855.1 Dehalococcoidia bacterium | reverse complement strand
GATACCGGCGCCCGGCTACGCTTCAGGGCGCCAACCGGAAGCTGTCACCGGTGGTCTAGCCGTCGCGCCCGAAGCCCCTGGGCAACTCGACAGCCTCCAGTACCGACAGGTCCAGCTCGCAGACCTCCTCGAGCAACGCCGAGGTCGCGGACCCGGCGAGGGATTCCGGCAACGCGTCCCGCCACGCCCGGTACTGGTCCTGCAGCGCCAGGAGCATCTGGACCGCGTCGTTCCACTGCTGTGGCCGCGACCTCCGATCCGCTGGCCGGTGGTACCGGAGCCGGGCCTCGCCGGCCTGCCGCCGCTCCCGGTAACGCGCCTGCCGCTCCGCGTTCGTCAACGCCACGACTACTCCACACCGTTACGTAACGGACCGGGGAAAGGAGACTCGGCACCCGGGATCGGCGAGACGGTCACGAGGTCGACCGTCGGCGGGCCCGGGGCAGCAGCGGACCGGGAGCACGGCCGCGGGGGGCAGGCGCCGGCGGTGATTTGCGGCGCGACCGGTCCGTTCGATAGCTCGGGACGTCGAACTCGATCACGACCGCGTGGTGGACCAAGCGGTCGATCGCCGCGGCCGTGGCCATCTGGTCGCGGAAGATCCGGTCCCACTGGCTGAACATCAGGTTGCTCGTCACCATCACCGAGCGGCGCTCGTAGCGCTCGGCCAGAAGCGTGAACAGCACCTCGGCCTCGTCGGGGCTCTGCTGAACGTAGCCCAGGTCATCGAGCAGAATCGCCTCAAAGAGGTCGAGCTTGCGGAGGGCGCGGGGCAGGTCGAGGTCGCGTTTCGCGCCGAGCAGCTCCTGCACCAGGGCGTAAGCTGGGGCGCACAACACGCTGTGGCCGGCCTCGACCAACGCGTGCCCGACGGCGCAGAGCGCGTGGCTCTTGCCCACGCCCGGCAGGCCAAACGCGAGCACGTTGGTCGCCGTTTCGAGGAACGACCCGGTGGCCAGCGTCTCCAGCTGCTGCGTGACCTTTGCCGGGAACCTCCCGGTGTCGAGCGTCTCGAACGTCTTGCCCGGCGGCAACCGAGACGCCCGACGCAACCGCGTGACCCGGCGCTGACGGCGCGCTTCGGCCTCCGCCTCGAATACCTCGACCAGCACCTGCATCGCCTCGGAGTGGCCCGCCTGCGTCAGCCGCGGCACGAGCTCCTCGGCCGCCGTCGTCAGCCCGAACTGCGTCAGCAGCGATGTCAACTGCGTGCTCAGCGGCGTCATCCGTGCAGACCTCCGGCGATCAGCGCGTCGTACTGCGCGAGATCCGGGCGGGGAATGTGGACCACGGGGATGGTCGGAACCGGCGGACGAACCCGGGCCTGAACGGCGGCGTAGTCGCAGGGACCGCCGGCGTCGAGACGTGCGCGCAGCGTCGCCTCGACCCGCCGCTCGCTGGTCGTCGCCGCCAAGTGCAACAGGCGCACGTACTCGACGTCGGCCCGCTCGCCATGCGTCCGGCCGAGTGCGTCATACGCCGCCCGGAACACGAGCGACGGGAACAGCTCCTCCCGGAAGCGGTACCGTGCGAACGCCCCCGGCTTCCGGACCAGGCTCCCGATGATGTGGCGGTAGTCGATGCGGTGCTCCGCCGAACCCCGCAGCCGCGGCATCGTGCACAGCACCCGGCCGCCGTAGAGGACCTCCACCGTCGACGGATGCTGGCGCGCCTCGACCGTGTGACCGATCAACCGCGACGGCACCGAGTAGACCCGGCCGCCGACCCGAATCGTGCTCCACTTCCGCACCCGGCACTGGAACGTCGTGTACTCCGGAACCCGACCCGACGGCAACGGCCGCAGATACGGACGCTCCTCGGCCAGCCGAGCCGCCGCCGGTGCATTCCGCTCCTCGTCGACCACCGCACGCACGAAGCGCAGATACGCCGCCTCGTCGACGAAGTCCCTCTCCCCCCGCAACAGCAACGCCTGCTCGATGGCCGTCGCCGTCCGGAAGTGCGCCTGCTCGGCCACCCCGTTCTCGTGCGGTTTCCCCGGCTGGATCCGCGACGAGAGCAGGTCGTAGTGGTCCAGCACCTGCCGGAACCGTGCCGTCAACTGACGACCGCCGCTGCGCCGCAACTCGTGCGTCGCCGCCGACAGGTTGTCGTGACGAAGCACCGCCGGCACCGCCCCCAGCGTCCACAGCGCGCCCTGCAGGCCCGACACCAGCGCCTCGAACGTCTCGCTCAGCGCCAGCTCCACATACGTCCACCGGCTGTAGCTCAGCACCCACTCGAACAGCAGGTGCGGGAACGCCACGCCCCGAAGCGTCACCCCCAGGTCGCTCAGGTCGGTGAAGTCGAACGCCGCCTCCCGACCCGGGACCGGAACCTGCTCGAAGTACACCTCGCGGTCGGGACCGTACTGCACCCGCCACTCCCGGATCCGCCGCTGCAGGGTCCGCAGCTGCCCCGGCTGAAAGCGGCCCGGGTACCGGCGGCACAGCGCCTTGAACACCGTCAGCACTTGCAGCCGGCCGTCGGTGTCGGCCACCAGCTGCGGCACGACCTCCGACTGCCACACGTCGGCGAACGAGTCCTCCCGTGTGCGCCACCACCGCGGCGCCTTCGCCGTCGACGGCAACGGCCCACTCTGCCACTTGCGCGCCCCCCGCTCGCTCATCCCAGCCGCCGCGGCGGCCGCTGCCAACGTCTTGCTTGCCATCCGCTTCTCGCGCAATCGCCGAACCTGCGCATCCGTGACCAACCCGTCCTCCGTGAGGAAAACGGGCAGTGTCACACGTCTCGCGGGTACCCCCGCGACGGGCCGATCGCCGCCGCGGCAACCGGCAAAAATAATTGTCGTTGATCA
>JAJDWB010000001.1 GCA_022825855.1 Dehalococcoidia bacterium | reverse complement strand
CGTCGCGCCGCCCGGCCGCCGCCGCCGCCGCGACACCCCATCCGCTCACCCAACCGCCGGACCGGCAAGTCGCGTCGTCGCGCCCCACACCCGCGCCGCCCACCAAACCACACTTACGCGCAGGTCTCCAGAGGGAGAGGGAGTAAGAAGAGGCGGCCTCCGATCCCCTCTCCCCGAGGGAGAGGGTTAGGGTGAGGGCCTTCTGCGGTCGCTTGACCTCACTTGCCCTTCGCGCCGCCACTGGCGATGCACAGATTGACATCGGTGGCAGTGGCGCAGAGATTCGCTCGCCTGAACGCCGTCTGGAATGCCGCCAGCGTGACCGGGTCGATCGGGTCGGGACTGCCCTTGGTGCCGTCGCCGTAGGCGGGCGTGCCGACGGCGCCCTGGTTGGACGTGCCGGCTTGGCCGCCGGGGGTAACGGTCCCGGTGTAGTCGGTGCCGTACTGTGCTTGCCGGTCCCGAATCGCCTGAGGGGTCAAGAAACACTGGTCGGCGTCAGCGTCGTAGTACCGATCCATGTGGGTGCGCTCGTAGATCTGGCCCTCGCGTTGGAATGTTCTGATTACCTGGTCTCGGTCGTTGTACTCATAGTCGTCGTAAGTGACTAAGGCGGCACAATCGCCTGGCGTGCCCAAGTGAGCGGCCGTCAGCGCGGACAGCACGGCGAGCGGCGTGGCGACGACCGTAGCGGTCTCGCTGTCGCCGAACCCGGCTGTGGCGCTCTCGGCGATCAGCTTGAAGGTGTACTCGCGGTTGTCGACCAGTCCGCTGATAAGCAGCGCGGGGTCTGAGCCGGCTTCGATCTCGATTGAGCCCTCGTCGCCCTGCTCTGAGGTCCAGGAGAACTGGTAGTCCCCGGCGTGGGGGTCGGCAATCCAGCGCAGGAAGAGCATCCCGCTCGCGACGTTGGCGGCGCGCAGGTTCGCCGGCGCCGGCAGCGTCGTGTCCTGGAGTTCGCTGTCCATCCAGATCAGGTCGCCGGGGATGATCGTGAAGTCGAGCACGAACGCGGCTTCGGCGGCCAGCTCGCTGTAGAGCAGCCAGCGCGAGCCGTTCCAGAGCGTCAGCGCGCTGACGCCGGGCAGTTCGGCCAGCAGTTCCGAGGCGCGCACCGTGTACTCGGCCGTCCAGCGGCCGAACTTGCCGCTCTCGCCGACCTCCAGATGGGTGCGCAGCCGGTCGGCGTTGGCCACCGCCACGACGCCGATCTCGCGGCTCAGCGCGCAGACCTCGACGTCGGCGCCGCGCTCGGCCGCCGAGACGGTCGGGGTCAGCGCCTGCCAGCGGCGGCCGTCGTGCTGCACCAGCACCGGATTCCAGGCGGTCTGCGGACGCGCCAGGCAGATGCCGGCCTCGTGGGCCAGCGAGCCCAGCGCGGCGGGCTGCAGGTCGTCGCGCAGGTGGGCGCTCAGGTCGAGCCGGTAGACCGCCTCGGGCAGCACCTCGTAGCGCGCCTCGGCGGCGGGCAGTTTGGGCGACTCGGTTGCGTCGAGCCGCGTGGCCGTGAGCTCGACCGCCTCGACGCTGGCCGCGGGAATGCCGGGCAGCGCGGCAGCGTCGATCGTCACCGACGCGCCGGCGTCGGAGACGGTCGTCTGGCCCAGCGCCGCGAAGTCGGCGCGGCCGGCCGAGATCGTCTGCACGGCGGCGAACCCCGCCAGCAGCAGCGCCAGGCCCAGCAACATGGTTTTGCGCGTGCTGCCGCGCAGGGCAAGTTTGCGCCTGCCGCTCAGCAGACGGCGGGAGTGTGGGAGATAGCTCATCGGGCAACCTCTCGTTCCGAAACGGAAGTGGGACGATCAGCGGCGCAGGCCGTGTCGGGCGGAAGCAAGACCACGACCTGCGTCGCGTAGCACAGTGTCGCGCATTTCATGCAAATGTGTGGTGTAATTTCGGACGAATCCGTATGCAATATCCGTGTAGTTTGCAGTAATCGAGGAATAATCGCGGGATTGGCGCTATGGTCGCTGCAAGTTCTCGTGCGAGACGGCGATCCGGGGGGTTCATGCGCACGCTTCTGGGCACGCTGGCCGGGCTGGTCTCGCTGGCGCTGATCGCGGCCGGCTGCAGCGGCGAGGAGTCGCCCGAGCAGGCGGTCGCGGCGCAACCGCAGCCGTCGGTTGAGGTTGAGCAGGAGTCGGAGTCCGTCCAGCAAGAGGTCCGGCAGGACGCGGTCCAGCAGCAGGAGGTAGCGCAGGAGTCGGAGCAGCAATCGCAGCAGCAATCACAGTCGCAGTCGCAGGCGCATCCACAGTCCCAAGCGGAAGCGGAGCCGGGGATCGGCCTGCCGGCGCGGCTGGCGCAACTGCCGGATTGCCGCGAGCACGATCTGGCGGCGGAGGCGTCGCGGCTGGCCGACCTCGCGCCGCAGGACGACGCCGAGGACTCCGACAATTCAGAGGAGAGCGAGGACGGGGAGTTCGAGCTGCCCGAGGGCTGGGAAGAGCGCGAGGCGCTGATCGCGGCGGCTGAGGAGGCGATGGCCGGCTGGTACGCGCGGCTCGAGACGCTCACCCTGGCCTCCAGTCTGGTCGCCGTCTGGAGCGGCAGTTGCACCCAGCTCGGCCTGGAGACGACCGTGCGGATCGATCCGCTGGCCTCGCTCAGCCGGGGCGACTACTCGCCCTGGTTCCAGCTTCAGACCGGTCTGCCGCTGGCCGAGCCGGACGCAACGATGCAGATGCAGGAGTACCTCTACGACGGGCGGGTCTACGGGACGGTCAGCGGTCTCGGCGGCTGGGGCGGCTCGCCCTGGCACTATCCGCACGATTACGACGACGGCGCGATCCAGCAGTGGCTCGGAGTCCGGCCCAGCCGCCTGGACAACTATATGCAGGCGGGCAGGCTCACCCCCCTGGAGCGGCTGCGGGACCAACTGGGTTGCGCGCTGCTCGAGGCGGACGGGATCGTCGAGGCCGAGCTCGAGGGCGAGCCGGTCTGGCTGCTCACCTGCGACTGGGTGATCGAGTCGCTGCTGCCCTTCGAGGGCTACTATCCCGACGACTACGACCGCGAGCAGGTGTTGTTCCGCGCGGTGCGCATCGCGATCAGCCGCGACAGCGGCGCGCCCCTGCTGAGCGAGTTCGAGGCGGCCTCGCGCAACCGCGACGGCGGCGTCAACTGGGCCTCGCGCCGGATCGTGCTGACCGGCTGGAACGCGCCGGTCGATCTGCCCCGTCCGCAGCCGCTGGTCGAAGGCGAGCAGTTCGCGGACCTGATCGAAGAGTTGCGCCAGCGCGCCAGCGCCCCCGAGCGACTGGTCGAGCTGGCCCGTCGCTGGCAGTCCGAGCAGGTCGACGACTCCTGGACGCTGGAGATCCAGTTGGCCAGCGAAGGCGCGGACGGCGAGTACCGACCGAGGCTGAACGAGCGCCGCTCGGCGGACAGCCTCGAGCGCACGATCTCCGAGTGGGAGCCTCACGGAGAGAGCGGTCTGGCCCTGAGAGAGCGCGGCGGGCTGCGCTGGGATCGGGACGGCTTCCAGGTCAGCGAGCCGGACGCCGACGGAGAGCCGGTCTGGTCGCCGTCGACGCCGGAGGCGCACGGCTTCGGCGGCACGACGCTGGAGGACGTCCTCGCCCAGCGCGACTGGATCCAACTGGAGCTGGTCCACGACCTGCTGGAGCTGGCGGAGCCGGAGGTGACGCATCCGCAGGACGGCGCGGCCAACTACTTCATCTGGGTCGAGAGCGGCGTCGTCGCCCCCGGCGACCCGCACTTCGAGCAGTTCGCGGGCTTGATCGAGCGCGCCTACGCGCAGTTGCGGATCGGCGAGATCGAGGTCTCGCGGATCGAATCGGTCGGCATGTCGATCAGCCTCGACGCCGGCCGCCGCCAGCTCGAGGTCTACGGCATCGGCGCCCACGTCCAGTCCACCGCCGGCGCCTTCTACCTCTCCCTCGCCCTGCTCAGCCCCACCTGGGCCGAGGACTACTGAGTCGGCTGAGTCGGCGTTCGCACCCGCTGTACTTGGAATGCCCGTTCGGATACAATCGTCGTACCCGATCGGCGAACACGATCGGCGACAGAGATCCAGGAGCCCTTCATGACCAGCCAACATCACTCAGCATCACCCGACCTGGCTCGACATGGCTCACCCATATCTGACCTCACTCACCCAAAACCCGACAGGATCTGACCAAATCTGACATCCCCTGGCAAAACGGGCCCGCCCACACCACAAAACCCGCACTTCCCACCCGCAACGCCCCGAATTTTTCCCCGCGCCTGCGTTAGCCCGAATCGGCGGAGAGGAAACCCCGAACGGCGTGCCGGTATCTCTGGTAGAGCAGTCCGCCGGCAATCAGGATCGCGCCGAGCGCAATGAAGGCGATCACCCGGTAGATCTGTTCCAGCGCCTGCGAGTCGTAGGCAAACAGCTTCACCACCGCCACGACCAGCAGCGCCAGCCCCGCAACCCGCACCCAGCGCCAGCGTCGCAGCACCCCGGCCAGCATCAGCAGCGCGCCGTAGACCCCCCAGACCAGCGTTAGTCCCAGAATCGAGACGTTCTCGCTGGCGTTGGAAGTGAGGTCGAAGAGCGCGCTGTCGGCGGAGGCGAAGACCTCGGCGGAGAGGATCCAGAGCGTGGTCAGCGTCGCCAGTCCGAACAGCGCCCGCGGCGTCCCGCTCGCCTCGTCCTCGGCCCAGGGATGCTCCGAGTCGACCCCGAACCTGGTCACAATCCACTGCCCCGCGTAGAGCACGCCGATGCCGATCGCGAAGGCGAGGAAGCGCCAGTTGACGACGGGCCAGTACTCCGCCAGGTCCACGTCGCCCGTGTCGAAGGCGGCCAGCCGGACCAGCATCGCGCCGAGCACGACGTAGCTGAACCAGCGCAGCGTGTCGAGTCGGAACCTGGTCGCCAGCGCAAGCAGGATCAGCGCCTCCCCGGCCCAGCCGACGGAGACCCAGATGCCGCCGACCTGCACGGGGATGGCAATCACCGCAAACAGCGCCGCCCAGACGGGATAGACAAGCGCCGCGAGTTCGTCCTCGACTTCCAGCGAGTCCCGCCGTCGGAGCAGGATCACCCCGGTCGCAGCAGCGGACAGCAGGGCCGCGCCGTAGGCAAGCATCGTGAAGTTGAGGAAGGGCTCGAAGTCGCGATCGAGCAGCTCGGGCGTGTCGAACGCAAACAGCCGCACCGATGCGGCGCCGAAGACGAGGAATCCGAACCAGCGAAGCTGCGGCAGCCGCACCGGGAACGAGATCGCAACCAGCGCCAGCGCCTCAACGCTCCAGGCCACGCCGATCCAGACGCCGTCAAACTGGACCGGGATAGCGACCGCAGTGAAGAACGCAGCCGCCACGGCCAGCCCGGGCACGGCGGCCCGCTCGAGCGTCTCCAGCGTCTCCCGGCGTCGCTCGACGATCCAGGCGGCAATCGCGGGCAGCACAATCGCGGAGGCGTAGCTGAGCATCGGCCAGTTGATCAAGAGCGAGAGGTCGCGGTCGAGATAATCCGGTGTGTCGTTTGCCAGCCAGCCGGCGGACGCGGCGAACAACAGGTAGCCGAACCAGCGCAGCTCGCGGACTCGGAGCGGGAAGGAAATCGCCACCAGGGCAAGCAGTTCGAGGTTCCAGGCAATAGTGATCCAGACGCCGTCAAGCTGCACCGGTATCGCGACCGCGGCGATCACTGCGGCGGCGACGGCGAAGCCCGCGACCGCGGGTCGTTCCCACTGTTCCAGCTCGTCGAGCCGGCGGCGCAGGATCCATGCGGCAGCCGCAGGCAGCACGATTGCGGAGGCATAGCTCAGCATCGGCCAGTTGATCAAGAGCGAGAGGTCGCGGTCGAGGTAACCGGGCGTGTCGTTTGCCAGCCAGCCGGCGGACGCGGCGAACAACAGGTAGCCGAACCAGCGCAGCTCGCGGACTCGGAGCGGGAAGGAAATCGCCACCAGGGCAAGCAGTTCGAGGTTCCAGGCAATGGTGATCCAGACGCCGTCGAGTTGTACGGGAATCGCCACTGCGGCGATCGCCGCAGCGGCAACGGCGAACGCAGCGACCGCGGGTCGTTCCCACTGTTCCAGCTCGTCGAGCCGGCGCCGCAGGATCCATGCCGCAGCCGCAGGCAGCACCATCGCGGAGGCGTAGCTCAGCATCGGCCAGTTGATGAAGAGCGAGAGGTCTTCGCCGAGCGCGTCGGGCGTATCCAGTGCCAGCAACCAGACGGCGGCGACGATGAAGACCAGCGCGCCGAACCAGCGCAGCTCGGGCATGCGCGGTCGGAACGAGATCGCAACCAGGACCAGCGCTTCGACGCCCCAGGCCACGGTCACCCAGGCGCCGTTCAACTGGACCGGCACCGCGAGCGCCGCAAAGGCCACCGTCAGCGCCGCCGCATAGGGAACCAGCGTCCGCGGCGACTCGGATCTCAGGCGGAAGCCGATCAGCAGCAGGGCATGGAAGATTGCCAGCAGCGCGGTGAATCCGCCCATCCACTGGCGCAGGTCGTCATACATCAGCGAGTAGCTGATCAGCAGATAGGCGACGCCGTTGGTCGTGAAGAGCAGCAGATCGACGAATCCCGCCGGCTGCCGTCGCAGGACATGGAAGGCGACCGCGGCGGCGGCGAAGACGACAAAGATCGCGGAGATGCCGGTCTGCGCGAGTCCGAGCGATGGGTCGAGCTGCGATATCCAGAAGGCGAAGAGAACCAGTGATCCGACGTACGCCATCAGCGTGAACCAGCGCCAGTTGCGGTATCCGGCCAATGCGAGCACGCCGATGTCGAGCAGCAGGACGTAGGCGATCAGCAGCGGTTCGTCGGGCAGATTGGTCCGCAGCAACAGCGGCGTGGCGAATCCGCCGAAGATCGCCAGCGCCGCCAGTCCGACGGAGTCGTGACGCAGCGCCTGCATCACGCCGCCGGCAGTGATCAGGATGAACAGTCCGAAAGCGAGCAAAGGCCCGATCAGCTCGTACAGGGCGAATCCACCCCAGACCGACAGGTAGAGGATGGCCAGTCCGCCGCCCGCGACAGCCTGGGCCCAGACGCCGTACTGGGTGCGGTAGCGCTCGCCCGCGCCGATCATGGCGGAGCCGAGCAGCAGGCCGAGGATGACGCGCTCGGTCTCGCCCAACCAGCCGCGATCGATAGCCAGGCTGATGAAAAATGCGACGCCGAGGGTCAGGGCGACGACGCCGACTCGGGCCAACCAGTTGCCGCCCAGCAGCCATTCCCAGCGTCGGGCGGCGGGCTCGCGCGGCGTGCGGACTCGCGGCGGAGTGGGCGGCGGGAGCCTTGGTGGGGCCGCAGCCTCGGCGGTCCGGGCTGTCTCGGCTGAGGGCTGCTCGGAGAAACGTTCCAGGTATCTCGCGACCGGGAGCACCTCTCGCGGCCTGGATTCTGCCGATGGAGCTTCTTGCGGCGGCGCCGGTTGGGCGGGCGGATCGCTTCTGGTCCGACGCGGCATCTCGCGTGGGTCGGAAGGCGGAGGAGGCGGCGCCGGACTGCTGGGCGGGCGCTCGGGTCTCAGATTGGAGGCGCGCTCCAAGCGGTCGAGCCGCGTGGACAGCTCAGCGATCTCGGCCGAGTGGGCGCGGAGCATCGCTCGGAGTTGTTCGGTCGAGTCCTCCGCCGGCGGGCTGCCAGCGGGGTCATCCGCTTCGTCTACGGGCGGCGATGCGTCGCAACTGGGACAGTCGCCATCGCCGTCGTACTCGTCCCCGCACTCGTGGCAGGTTGTGGGCATGGGACGAGCATAAGGCCGATACGCTCGGGCTGTTCAGTGGCATGAGTATTGCACGCCCAAGCGTGTGCACATCGTGAGTCCCCTGCATCAAGGGATGACTCAGTGCAGCGCGAGTCGTCCGGCTAGTCGGACTCCGTCTCGACCGACTCGACTTGCTGAGGTTCGTCGAGCTGCTCGATAGGGTCGGAAAGCTCGGTCAGGTCCGGCTCTTCGGGCGGTTCGGGCACGTCGGGGAGGTCGATCAGGGTCGGCTTGGCCATGCGATAGCCGACCCGGGGCTCGTTGAAGACGTAGACGGGGCTGTCCGCGTTTTCCTCCAGCTTGCGCCGGAGTTGTTTGATCACGGTGCGCACGGCTCCGGGACGACCGGAGTGGGCACGCCCCCAGACTCGCTGCAGCAGTTCGCTGTGCGGGAGGACGCGTCCGGCGTTGGAGGAGAGCTCGAAGAGCATGCGGTACTCAAGGTCGGTCAGCTTCAGCGGGTCTCCGTGGAACCAGACGCGGCGCTCGGCGTAATCGATCCGCAGGTCCTCGTGCACGTAGGGCTCGGTCGGCTCGGCCGTGCCTACGGCCGTCCAGCGGCGCAGGACCGTCTGAATCCGGGCCACGAGTTCGGTCGGCGAGAACGGCTTGACGATGTAGTCGTCGGCGCCCATCTCGAGCGCCCGCGTGACCCGGCGCTCGCCGCCGTAGGCGGAGAGGAAGATCACGGGCAGCTCGGAGAGTGCGGCGACCCGCTCCATCAGCTCGATGCCGTCGATCTCGGGCAGCATCAAATCGAGCACGACCAGGTGGGGCCGGCGCTCGGAAATCAGTCGCGAGACCGCGTTCGGGTCGCCGGTGAGGATCGGTTCGTAGCCTGCCTTGGCCAGCGCGTCGCGGACGGTGCGCAGGGTCATCGGATCGTCGTCCACGACGAGGATGCGCAGCCGCTTGCCCCCTTCGATTCCCGGTCGTTCAATGGCCGGCACGGCTTCGGGCAGTATCGCGTGGCCGGCGGCGTCGGCGGCGGGCAGGGTGAAGCGGAACTGCGCTCCCAGCCCGATCCCGTCGCTCTCGGCCCAGATCCGCCCTCCGTGCGCCTCGATGATGCCCTTGCAGATGGCGAGCCCGAGACCGGCCTCGCGCAGGCGTCCGCCCGCGCCGTCGCGATCGCCGCGCGAGAACTTGCGGAACAGGAAGGGCAACTGATCGGCGGCGATGCCGACGCCGTCGTCGCTGACGCAGAATTCGACCTGGACGCCGGTTTCGGTCGCGCTCAGTGTGATCGTGGATTCCAGCGAGGAATGCCGCGAGGCGTTGGTGAGCAGGTTGCCCAGCACCTGCGCGATGCGCTGCCGATCGGCCATGACCCAGGGCAGGTCGAGCGGCATATCGATGGAAATGGCGTTGCTCTCCGGAGTGCTCAGGAACGCGCTCCTGGCGCGCTCGAACAGATCGCCGACATCGGTGGGCTGGGGAGCCACCGTGAGCGCGCCCGCCTCGATCCGGGCGACATCGAGCAGATCCGTGATCAGATCGTGCATGTAATCGGCCTGCTCCTCGATGATTCGGTGGAACTGGGCCGTGGCCGCCGGATCGAGATTGGCGCCGGACCCGGTGAGCGTGGCGGCGGAACCCTTGATCGAACTCAAGGGGCCGCGCAGCTCATGGCTGACCATGGCGAGGAACTCGGACCGCATCCGCTCCAGGTCTTCCCGGGCGGCGATGTCCTGGAGCGTGACGACGACCGATTCGACGCCGTCTTCGGCGGAGTCGATCGGGGTGGCGTTGACGACCGCGGTGAACTGGCGGCCGTCCGGCGCTTGCAAGAGGATCTCTTCTGCGCGGATGGTCTGGGCTGAGCTCAACGCCTGGGCCATGGTGTACTCGCCGAGGCTGAACTCGCGGCCGTCGGCGCGGCGGATGGTGAGCACCTCCAACAACTGCTCGGGCGTCTGTTCGGGCTCGCGCAGACGGTCGAAGATGCGGCGCGTCTCGAGATTCATCGAGAGCGGCATCCCGGTCCGGGCGTCGAAGAGCACGACGCCGACGGGCGAGGTGTCGATCAGCGCCTCGAGGTCGGTTCGCGCGCGGCGTTCGTCCTGCAATCGGCGGGCGTTGGCGATCGCCATGGCCGCCTGCGAGGCGAACAGGACCAGCGTTTCCTCGTCGACCGGCGTGAACTCGCTGCCGCCCTCCTTGTCGGACAGGTAGACATGGCCGACCGTCCGGCCGCGATGGCGCAAGGGCGCGCTGAGGAAGCTGCCCAAGGGACCCAGGGGCGGTTCCAGCGCCGGCAGACCGAGCTCGGCGGTGTGGGCGGTGAAGTCGGCCAGCCGGATCGGCTCGGCGATCAGGCTGAGGTGATTGAAGAGGTCCAGCCCGTGGGGCAACTCGGTGAACAGTTGGTGCGCCTCGTCGCTGATCCCTGAGCTGTAGAAGTCGCCTACCTGTCCCGAGTCGTCGAGTGTGATCACGCCGCCCTTTTCGGCGCCGGTCAGCGCGCGGGCCGATTCGAGGACTTCGCGCAGGACGGTTTCGAGCTCGAGGTCCTCGGTGATGCGCAGGCCGGCCTCGCTGAGCCTGGACAGACGCTGGCGCAATGCTGTGTTTTCGCTGCGTAGCTCTGCTTCGGTGGTCAAGGCTCTGGCCCTTCCTGCGCGAGTCGAGTGAAGCCGTTTCGGGGTCGCGAACGCGACTGACGACGCGGACCTGCGCGTATTGTGACTCAATTTTGGCGTTTACACAAGTATTGCATGCAAACTGCTCAAAATCGACACACCCAACACACGGGGTTCCACAGATAATCAAAGGGAGAGCCAAACGCAAGGAATCGACTCTTGGGGGAATGGTGGATCATGAGGCTCAGAGCTGTTCTCTGTCTCTGGTCCTTCCTCGCAGTCGCCGCCATTGCAACTGCATGCTCCGAACCTGACATCCAGCATGCCGAACAAGCAGAGACCGATCCGGGCGTGACAGTGGCGTCCCATGCGCAGGGGTCTGAGGCAGCGCAGGACCGGAACGAAGACGGCCGCGGGTCGGAAGAAGAGCAGTCTCAGACGGACCCAGTCGAAGTAGACACGGTCATCATCGACCTCCGTCTGTGGCAGGATGTGGATGAGCCCACGTCGCTCTCCTTGCGGGCGCAGGTCGTAGGCGACGACAGCGCGAGTTTGCCCCGGAGTCCGCTGCAGCTAGACGGTCCGTCTGCCGGCTACGCCCCAATCTCGAAACACCCCTATGCCAGCGTCGCCATCGCCGGCGTCGAATTGCGCGTGCATCAGCGCCTGGTCGAACCGGAGCGCATCTTCGTTCGAGCGTGCGCGTCGACTTGCGACATAGGGGCAGTAGCTGTCTCCTGGCGTCCGTTGGGAATGACGCCACTTCCGCTGGACGACGGTTTCAGCGACGACGGTCAGTTCCGCTACGGAGATTTGCGGATCGCGATTCCTCGAGGCAACCTTCAATTGAACAGGGACCGGGAGTACTTGCTCGCTCTCAGGGATGTCTTCGCGGCAGAACCGCCGCTCGACTGGCAGGCGGGCACGCCAATCTCCGAGTGGGAGGGCGTGACAGTCTCAGGCTCGCCGCCTCGAGTCACGGAGTTGAAGCTCTCAAATCGCGGATTGACCGGAGAGATCTGGGGGTACCTCGGCGACTTGGATGCTCTGCGAGTGTTGCGGCTCGATGACAATGAATGGCTGAGCGGATGGATTCCCTCCAAGCTGCAGCTGTTGACGAACCTGGAGGACGTGCGACTCTCCGGCACTTCGCTGATTGGCTGTGTGCCTCCGCGACTGAGAGCGGTTCCCGGATTCGACGTGGAGCCGGAGAGAATTCCGACCTGCCCGGACTCTGGGCAAGAGCCGCCATGGCATCGCTACGCCGGGATGGTTGATCACCTGTCGTCCTTTGCAGTCGGGACCTACTTCCTGATCAGATCGGGGGGCGGATTGGTCTTCGACGTTCCCGACAACGCTTCGGTCCACGGCAAACTGTGGGACTTCGAAGATTGTGAGTCCGACGGGTCCGAACAGAGCGTCTTCGAACCATGCGCGGCAACGGGATGGTCCCTTCACTACCTCGACCATCGCGCGCCGGAACTGTACGGGGACGATATCTGGGTGTTCATCAGCATCTATTGGCCGGGTGAGATAGAACGCAGCCACTACGCCGGTTGCGTGTACGACTGCAACTGGTGGGTGCCGTCACCGGCGGCGCGAATCGAGCGCTTTGCTGCCTCGATGTGGCTCAACACCGCAATCACTCAGGAGACCGGCTACACGTGGAGATGGCCATGAACAAGGTCTGTCGACTCGCAGGATCGCAATGCACGGGTGGTGGATCATGAGTCGAGCAAGGGTTGCCGGAGTCGGACTAGGCGTCGCGGTGGCCGCGGTGTTGGTCGCGCTGGGTCTATCGACTGTTGTAGGACAGATGCCAGACGAGGACTCGGAGGCGAGAGACGACTCGGTTATCATCCAGCTTCGGGTCTGGCAGCGGGTGACGAACTCAAGCGAGCTGTGGGTGAGTTCGCGGGAGGACGACGGCAGGTGGCGCGGGTTTGTTACGAAGAGGCTGGACTTCCACGGCCAGTCCAGAATCGATTCCGGCGCTCACGCCGATGCAGGAGAGCACATTCGTTACGGCGACTTCGCCGCGGCTGGGGTCGGCCTGCGCGTCTGGCAGTCGTTGACTGCACCGCAGCGCGTCTTTGCCGAGGCCTGCGGGGCGTGTCCCCGGGTTCTCGACTGGCTGACGCTCGGCAAGATTCCCTTGCCGCTCACTGATGGCGTGTCGTCGACCGGGGCCTACCGGTATGGCGATCTTCGGCTCCTCCTGCCTCGGGAGAACCCGGGGCTGCAGGCGGATCGCGACGTCCTGCTGGCGCTCAGCGGCGAGCTGCGTGCCAGCCCGCCGCTGAACTGGAGTGTGGGCACGAGCGCCGCCGACTGGGAAGGCGTCACGGTTTCGGGCACGCCCTCGCGTGTCACGGGCCTTGATTTGACGGCGCGCGGCCTCGCCGGCGAGATATCGGGCTGGGTGGGCAATCTCGATGCCTTGACCGAGCTCCGCCTGAATGGCAACCGCTTGGCGGGGCAGATTCCGAGCTCCCTGGCAAACCTTGTCGGCCTGGATCTCCTGCATCTGGCCGGGAACAGATTCGAGGAGTGCATCCCACCCGAGTTGTTGTCAGTCCCGGATCATGATCTCAGCCTGATCGCCCTGGGCGCATGCGCGATCCCTCCACCGATCTTGAAGGTCTCGCCCGGTTTGACGCCTGGCACAGTCGAGTTGGGGAGGGTCTCACCGCCTCGGCTGGCGACTGATTGGCAGTACCGAATGGAGCGCTCTTTCGATGGTTGGAGTCCGTGGCTAACGCTTCCGGCTACCTTTGGGAAATCCGGAAACCATACGATGACCGGACTCGGCGAAGACATCATCCTTTACTTCCAGTTGCGTGCGACTGTTGGTTCGTACTCGAGCAATCCATCGAATATTGAGAAGGTCCGCACATTCGTGTTTGGATCCGATGGCATCCCGAAACCGGGCATCTGGCAGCGGTTGACGGAGGGAAACAAGTACCGCCTTGGCGACTTCACGGTCACGGTGCCGAAGGGGATGAACCTGATCCACGGGCGCACCGTGGTCGGCGGGATCGGCGACAGTTTCGATAACGATCCGGACTTTCTCGGAGTGGATCTGATTGATGAAGCGAGCGGCTCATCAACCCTGCTGAATGTCCGCAGCGGTGAATACTCGGAGACTGAGATACTCCCGATCGACGAAGGTTCTGGCGTGACGCCGAGAACAATTGCCGAAACCGAGGCGCTGTTTGAGCAGCTCGAAGCCGGCACAGTGTATGAACCGGAGCCGACGTCTTGAGAGGCGTCTGCCTTCGAGCTGGAGCGCAGTCACTACTCGGGCTGCGTGTACGACTGCCTTGCGGACAAGTCGCCGGCGGCCATCGTCGAACAACTGGCGGCGTCCGCATACGTGATCAACACGAGGACAGGCGAAAGGGTTCTGTACCCATGACATGTAATGCATCCACGCCATGCCAAAGCCGCTTGCTGACCGCGTGGCGAGTGTCCTGCCTGACACACTGAGCGGTGGCGAACGAACGTGTGTGCGGGTAGAATGGGGCGTGGTCCCGCTGACGACGACAGCCTGGAAGCATTTCATGAACCGGAACGACTCAGTCGACAGTGCCCATCCAGACGCGTCCCTGCCCGCACAAACTCCGTCCTTCTCCGTCCAAAAGCCGCACAGAATCGTACAAAATCGAACAGAATCGAACAAAATCGAACAACCGGCTCACGAATTCCCAGTCCAGAGCAGGAAATGCTCGCAAATTGACGGAGTTCTCGAGCTTTTGCAGCGACGAAGGGGCCGGCAGGTCGGAGGCGGTTTGGGGGTCGTGATGCGTTGGGGCTGATGGTTCGCTGCTCTGTGGTGCTCTACATTGCGCGGAAATGAGCAGATATCTCGACAGACTGAGCTGGCTGATCACGGTTCGGCCGTTTGTCACGCTGGCAGTCATCCTGATCATCACCGTGGTGCTGGCCGCCGGGGCGTCGCAGCGCGCGGAGATTGACGAGACGGACGGCTTTCTGCCCACAGACAGCCCGATCGCGCAGGCGATGGAGGACATCAACGAGCAGTTCGGCGAGTCGGGCGGGATCATCTCCTCGACGCTGATCTTCCGCGGCGACGTCCTGACCCCGGAGGCCCTGGCGCAGATGGACGCGCTGACCGACCAGGTGCTCGGCGATCCCGCCGTGGCCGACCTGGTGGTCAGCGGTCACCAGGCGATCACGCCGGCCACGTTGATCGGGTCGGCGCTGCAGGTGGACGACCTGAGCGCCGTCTCGCAGGCGGAGATCGATCAGGCCGGCTCGGCGCCGGAGATTCGCGCGGTCCTGGACGCGATCGTGGGGACGGACGAGGACGGAACCACCGTCTCCGTGACCACGCTGCGCCTGCGGGACACGGACGACGAGCGCTCGGTGGCGGCCGAACTCAGGATTGACGAGTTGGCCGCCGCGCAGGACGGTCCGCTGCGTGTCAGCACGGTCTCGCCGGCGGTGATCGAGGAGGAGTACACCGAGGCCAACCGGACCGGCACGTTGCCGCTGATCGGCATCGCGCTGTTGCTGATCGCGGCGTTGTTGCTGCTCTTCCTGCGCTCGATCTCGGACCTCTTGCTGACGTTGTTCGGACTCGTGGTTTCGCTGATCTGGCTGGTCGGACTGGAAGGCTGGCTGGGGCCGAACGGCCTGGGAATCACCGGGCGGCCGAGCGGCATCTCGGTGATGATCCCGATCATCGTGATCGGCCTCACCGTCGACTATGCCGTGCAGGCGCTGTCGCACTATCGCGAGCAGCGGGCCGGCGAGCGGCCGGTGATCGACGCGCTGCGGGCGAGCATGCGCATCGTCATGGTTCCGCTGAGTCTGGCGGCAGTGACGACCATCGGCAGCCTGTTCGCCCAACTGCTGTCGCCGATTCCCGCGATCGCCGATTTCGGCATCGTGTCGGGTCTCGGAATCGGCATGAGCCTGATCGTGATGCTGACCCTGATTCCGGCTGCGCGCGCCATTCTCGATCGACGCCGAGAGGCGCGCGGCTCGCTGAAGCCGCCGAGACTGGTTGCCGATGCGATTCCCGGGATCAGATCGTTGGCAGCCTCGCTGGGCAGCTCCGTGACTCGTCGTCCGCTGCCGTACATCGCAGTGATCGGGGCGATCTCGATCGTCTTCGGCGTCGCGTCCACCGACATCGAGGCGAGGTTCACCATTCACGACGTGCTGCCGACCGGCGGCGACGCGCTTGCCGACCTGAACACGCTGGAGTCCGCCTTCGGCGGCACGACTGAGATCATCAGCATCCTGATCGATGCCGAGGCGACCGACACGCGAACCCTGCTCAATCTGCAGGACATGCGGTTCGTCTTCGAGGACGAACAGCGGCGTCCGGCCGCGGCGGCCGGGCCGATCGAGAACTCGTTTGAACTGCTGGCCAGCGACTGGGTTGACGACAGCGGCGAACCCGGCGATCGATACGACGCCGAGCTCGCGGCGCTGTACGAGGAAGCGACGGCCGGACTGCAGCTCGTCCCGGAGCAGATGCAGACCTTCCTCGATCGGCTCGAGCAACGTCACCCTCAGATCGAGAACTATCTGATCAACGACCCGTCGGGGCCGGACCGGATCCTGGTCCAGTTCCCGGCCTACGGACTCGACGCCGACAAGGTCAGGCACGTCCAGAGCGATCTGGAAGAGATCTGGCAGGGTGACGACGATGCCATCACCGCGACCTCCGATGGCATCATCTCGGTCGCCGTGACCGACGAGATCACGAGCCGTCAGACCGAGTCAATCGTCGCGACGATCGTCGTGGCGCTTGCCATCTTGATGATCTTCTACTGGACCACGCTGCGGCAGCCCGCGCTCGCCCTGGTTGCGGTCGGACCGATTGTGCTGGTGCTGATCTGGGTGCTGGGCACGATGGCGCTGGTTGGCATTCCCTACACGTTGACCACGTCGATCATCACGGCGCTGTCGATCGGCATCGGCGTGGACTACACGATCCACGTCATTCACCGCTACCGCGAGGAGTTCTCGCGTTCCCGCAATCCCGAGGCGGCAGCGATCCGCACCCTGGCGACCACCGGCTCGGCCCTGCTGGGTTCAGCGCTGACCACGGCCCTCGGTCTCGGCGTGCTGGCCTTCGCGCCAACCCTGGCGACGCAACAATTCGGCATCACCGTTGCGATCACGATCGGCTACGCGCTGATCGTCTCGACGATTCTGGTGCCGCCGGCGATGACGATCTGGGGTGCGTATCAGAACATGCGGCTGCGTTCGTCGCTGGAGCGATCCTGGGACGAACTTGATCTGGCGCTCGACGACGGCGGGGAGCGCTGAGCCAGTGCTGGCGGCTCCGCTCCGGGCTCAGGTCCGGAACTCGTGACGCTGTTCGACGATCCGGAACAGGATCTTGTTGCTGGGCGACTGCGAGGGGAACGAATTGATCAGCCGCTTGGGCGGTTCGGCGCCCAACTCGAATTTGAAGTAGTGCGCCAGCATGAGCAGGTTGAGCGCCAACTGCACCTCGGACCAGCGGAAGCCCATGCAAGCGTGAGTCCCCAGACCGTAGGGGGCGTAGGCCGTGCTGAGATGTTCGTCTCGGGGAGGCAGGTAGCGGTCAATGTCGAAGGTCCACGGATCGGGGAAGATGTCCTCCATGTAGTGGGTCGCCGTCGAGGCCACGACCACGCGCGCACCGACCGGTAGCTCGAAGCCCTCAACCACGCAGGTGTTCATGATGTGCTTCATTGCCATCGCGACGATGGGGTACATGCGCAGCGTTTCCATCAACACACGATGGGTGACGTCGATCTTGTCGGGGCGGATGGCTTCGCCGTCAACGTTGCCGTCGGCAAACAGAGCGTCCGCTTCGGCCGTCACCCGCTCATACAGTTCCGGGTGGGTCACCAACGCATAGAGGGCGAAGCCGAGCTGGTCACCGAGGTACATGCTGGCCATGAGCATGGTGCCGAGCGGCACGCCCAAGTCGGACTCCGGCAAGAACTGCGGGTCGCTTGCGTTGAGACCGAGATAACCATCGGCCACATCCCGCGGTTTGCCAAGCCGTTGGGCAGGCGTATGGGTGCGCTGGACGCGGGCGATCAGCTCCGCAACGGTCCTGGCGTTTCGGCGTATCTTCGGTGTCTTCAGCATGAGGTCCGGCAAGACCTTGAGCAGGCCCACGTTGAGGGCTCGAACCTTGTAGTCGATCACCTCGTTGATGATGTCCTGGGTTTCGGTGCTGATCAGCAGCGGCGAGATCTGCGTGTTCATCAGCTCCCGCATGTTGGTGCAGGCGGTGAGGTCTTCGCCAACCTGCCAGTTGGCCATGTGTGCGTGCGCATTGCGCTGCACTTCGTCGAGGCGATCCGTCAAGGCCTCGCGGGAGTACGACGGCGACATGGCCTTGCGGTAGCGGAAGTGATCGGCGCCGTCCATCGAGTGGATTGAGCGCGAGACGCCGTAGATTTCCTCGAGCTTCTGGAAGTACTCCTTGGCGCGGAAGTACATGCGTCCATGCTTGTGCGCCCATTGGTTGGTCTCGGGACCGGCGAGATAGATCGTTCGCTCCTTCTGGAACGGCGGGGTGATTTCGAAGACCGGACCGTGCCTGGCGGCGAGGTCGGCGAACAGCGCCGGCAGGTTGCCTTCGCGCATGTGGCGGTTGAACAGCAAGTGACGCAGGGGCGCCTTGGGCACACGCTTGGTCAGGGGCGGATGCTGCAGCAGCGGGGAGGCGACGCTCTGCGTCACCGCGGTCGCGATCGAGCGGCCGATCTCGTCGAGGTTGCTGATGAACTCGATCCTGGCGCGCGACTGTTCATCGAGTTCGAAGATGTAGCCGAAGACGCCACAGGCATTGACGAGGCTGATGATGATCATGTCTCGCGGGTCGGGAATCTCGTTCTCGAAGATGACGCGGCTGATGCGGGTTCGGACGAAATCGACGACGGATCCTTCGCGGGAGACCATGTACTCGTCGAGTTGCCCCGTGTTTGGAGCGAGAGTCCAGAACTCACCGGCGTGGTGTCTGAGGATTCGTTTCTCGACGAGGTGTTCCAGCCGCCGGTCGATGATCGACTCCGCGTGCGGGGCCAGCCGTTCGACCCAGTACTGGACGTTGTGTTGCTCGGATTCGCTGGCGATTTCCTCCAGAACCGGATCCAGGGCGGGGTCGCCGGTCTTCGAATCATCCAACAAGATCAGCGAATCGGAGTCGGAGTGAAGCCGGGACAAGAGTGAAAGCTGGGCAATAGCCGCGCCGGAGATCGTGCAACTCAGAGCCCAGCCCGGTACCTGATAGAAGAACCCGCTCTCTTCGTTGAGCAACATCAGGATCAGATCCTCAGTCAAACTGAGGGTCTTGGTGTGGGTGCTGGGGTCCGGTGTGGCGGTGATCATAGGTGCATCTCGCCGGAACTTGACTCCGCGTGGAGTCTCAACTTGCCACACTTCAGGATAGTCGCCGCACGGACGTGTGCATTCGGCGTGCAAGGCGCCTGTTTCCGACTCGGCGGTCGCGCCCTCGCCCTCTCGGCTGCCCGCTAACCGGCCGACGATTCCAGAGGGCGATTGGCTCGCGAGTTGGTGATCGCGTTGCGCTGATAGTGAAACGCATAGGCATCATGAATCGCGGCCCGAACCGATGTCGGCTGATAGCCCAGCTCCTCTCTCGCCTTGCTGATGTCGGTACGGCGACGCTGCCCAAGGACGCGCACCGAGTAGGGAGTGAGTCGCTGTTCGTAGTTCGGCTGCAGCCGGCCAAGCGCATAGCTGGAGATTGGCGCGATGGCCTGCATTGGGCGAATGGGTATCCGCAGCCGAGGTCGGCGCACGCCCGAAACTTCCTCAAACAGGTCCAGCAACTGGGAGATCGTCAGGAACTCGGTGCTGAAGATGTAGCGCTGGCCCGTGCGTCCGTGTTCCATACACAGCAGATGCCCCTGCGCGAGATCCTGAGCGGCTACCCACTCAAATCCTCCTTCGATGTAGGCGTGAAGCTTGCGATTGGCGAAGTCGCATAGCGTCTGGCCCATTCGCGAGGGAAAGAAGTCGTAACCACCGACCACGGCGCAGGACGTGGCGACGACGACGTCCTGACCGGCGGCCGCGGCGTGCCAACACTCCTTCTCGACAAATGCCTTGCTGTGTTCGTACGGCGTTTTGCTCTCCATTGGGTAGAACGGCATGGACTCGTCGGCGGGAGCCGACGGATCGTCCAGGTCATAGCCAATTGCGCTGATTGAGCCGGTCACGACAACCCGCCCCGCGTCTGCCTCCCGGGCGGCCTGGAGTACGTGGCGCGTGCCGAGCACATTGCTATCGAAGATGTCCCGGCGATGGGCGCGCGTCCCGCTGACCGTCGAAACGAGGGCTGCGCAGTGATAGACGCCGTGACATCCCGCGACGGCCTGCCTGGTGGCGTCCAGATCTCGAATGTCGCCATAGACGCGCTCGACATCAAGCCCCTCGAGGGCCGCGTTGTTGTCCTCGTGTCTGAGCAACACGCGAACACGCACGCCGTCGTGGAGCAGTCTGCGCACGAGGTTGGCGCCTACATGTCCGGCTGCGCCTGTGAGAAACACCGGCGGCGCCGAGTTGCCTGATGTGGTTTCGGCTTCTTGGGATTCCATCATGCTCCATTGCTGCTCAAGCCACTGTATCTGAAGGGAACGACACTACCGCGCGGGAAGAGACCATGAGCATGCTTCGGCCTTCGTGGATTAACATGGGTACCATCCGGAGCCGACGGCGTTCGGGCTGAGGAAGTGAGCGGGCAAGTGGCGCAGCGGAGCCATCGAGAGCACGAGCCGGGTTCCGGTCTCCTCTGCGGGTCGACGCTCATTGTCAGGGGCCACCAGTGAGCCGGCTGTTTGCTCGGCGTTCGAGCGGACGTTCGGTTGGCGATCTCGATCCCGACGAGGTCAAACCGGTTGTTGACGACTATGCGGAGCTGTTTGACGGCAGCGTTGAGGAGCGCAAGGACCGCTACCACTCCGTCGTCAATCATTACTACAACCTGGCGACCGACTTCTACGAGTTCGGCTGGGGCCGTTCGTTCCACTTCGCGCCTCGACGCCGGGGCGAGAGCTTCGGCGACGCGATCCTGAGGCACGAGCTGTTTCTGGCCGAGCGGCTGGACCTGACTTCGGACATGCAGGTGCTGGACGTGGGCTGCGGCGTCGGTGGGCCGATGGCGAATCTGGCCCGTCACACGGGCGCGAGCTTCGTCGGCATCAACCTGAACGAGTACCAGATCGAGCGAGCGAAGCGTCACACGAGGGATGTCCAGACACAGTGCCGGTTCATCCACGGCGACTACATGCAAGTGCCGGAGGGCGACGAGTCGTTCGACGCCGCGTTCAACATCGAAGCCACACCGCACGCGCCGGACAAAACGGCGGTGTTTCGCGAGATCTTCCGCGTCCTGCGTCCGGGCGGCAAGTTCGCGGGCTACGAATGGTGTCTGACCGACGCGTTCGACTCGGCGAACGCTGAGCACATGCGGATCAAGCAGCGGGTGATGAAGGGCAACGGCCTGCCAGATATCTCGCACACGTCGGAGGTCAGCGAAGCGCTGATCGAGGCCGGATTCGAACTGGTGGAAGTGCGCGATCTGGCTCCCGAGGCGGATCCTGAGACGCCCTGGTATCGGGCGTTGCAAGGCCGCGATCTGAGCCTGGCGAGCGTGCCGCGGACGCCGATCGGCCGGGCACTGACGAATCTGGCTCTGCGCATCGGCGAGGGATTGCGGATTGTGCCCGAGGGCGCGAGAGAGATCAGCAGCGTTCTCAATGCAGGCGCGGACGCGCTGGTCGAAGGCGGGGAGACGGGCGTCTTTACACCGATGTTCTACTACCTGGCGATCAAACCCGGCGGGTCCGACGACTGACGGAAGCGGGGATCAGGCGCCGCGCGAGCGGCGGCGCTGCTCGTACAACGCCAGCGCGTGCAGCGGGAAGTACTGGCGATAGAGCACGTAGTCGAGCAAGGCCGTGCGGAAGAACACGCCGGCCATGTCCTGCCTGGGCCAGGAACCATCCTGGGTCTGGGAGTCGATCAGGAAGTTCACACCGCGGGTAATCGCGGCCCAATTCGAGTCGCCTGCTTCGAGCAGCGCGATCAGAGCCCACGCGGTCTGGATGATCTGGCTCTCGTCATGGGGCACATACTCTCCGCTCAGGCAGCCGCTGTGGTGCTCGCCCCAGCCTCCGTCCTCGCGCTGTCGGTCGACCAGCCACTGGCAGGCGGATCGCAGCGCCGGATCGTTGGGTCGAGCCCCGCCGGCGACGAGTCCGCGGATGCCGAAGAAGGTGCCGTAGATGTACTGGACCCCCCAGACGCCGCGCCACGATCCGTCCGCCCCCTGGTTCCGGCGTAACCAGGCGTCGGCGTGCGACATGGCGGTCGCCGCGGTCCGATCGATGACTTCCGGTGAGTGGTCCCGGCAGGCGGCGAGGGCCGCGAGACAGGATGCCGTGCACTCGACGTAGGAGTGCTCGGTCATCGATTCGCCGAACATCTCGGCGGGATTGACTCGTTCGAGCTCGATCCGAGACCGCTGGCTCTCATAGCTGCCGAATCCGCCGTCCCGATTTTGTCCGCGCAGCATGAAGCCGACCGCGTCGCGCAGAGCCTGCGCGCCCACAGCGCCAGGTCCGGCAGCGACCAGCCCCAGCACTGCTTCTGCCGTGCAGTCCGTCACCGGCCAACCGTGCCATCGCGCGGCGAAACACCAGCCGCCCTTGGGGTCGTTGCGGAAGGCCTCGCGGTAACCGGGGAAACTGGTCACGATCTGCTGATTCCGGAGGTAGCCGCTTCCGCGCTCGAGCGACTCAGCCACGCCGTCGACCCCGCGGGCAGCCGCGAGCGCCTGCAGCGCGAATCCGGTGTCCCAGGAGGCGCTCCTGGCGCCCGTCATGCGAGCGCCGGTTTCGTCGTCTTCCCAGAACCAGAGGTCAACCTGCTCCAGCCCTCGCCGGAAGTCGGGGTCATTGGGATCGTGCAGCCACAACGCCAGGATGTTGAGCAGGCCGCTGACCGGGGAGATGCTCGTGTGGTCGGTGGTGTTCAGTTCCCACTTGATCTGCCTAATCAGCGCGTCCATCGAGCGGGCGCGCAGGCCCTGGTCGTGGAAACGCTCAACCAGTTGCGCGCCTCGATAGCCCATGCGCAACAGCGATGTCGGTCGTGCGAAGAGATCGGCTTCCCTCAAGTGATCGCGCTGGGCGGGAAAGTCGATGCTCTCGAATCCCTGCGGAAAGAGCTCCTCGCGCAGCGACGCGATGATCGGTGTGACGGGAACCTGGAAACGGCGCGGGTAGATCGAGGCCATAGCCATGTAGATCAGCCGCGTGTGACAGTACCAGTTCGAGGGATGCAGCGGCAGTCGGCGAGGCAGGCTCCAGAGCTCGGGCAGCACGGGATGCAGTCCCGACCAGTCGTAGAGATTGAGCAGCGCCAGCCAGAACTTGCCCCAGCTCGGAATGCCGAGCGTGCCTTCCTGCTGCAGGAACCGGCGCGCCGGAGCAATCAGTGGATCGCCGTGTTCGACGCCCAGCAGCCGGGAAGCGACGTAGACGAGGGTGGTCACGAACAGGTGCGGCGCCCCGTGATCGTGCAAGCCCCAGACTCCTTCGGGCAGCCGGGCGTGCTCGAAGTAACGCAGCAGTCTCTCTCGTCGTCCGGGCTCGATCGGACGGCCGATGATGTGGTGCAGCAGCACCCACTGGGCCGTGATCATGGGGCACCAGACCATCTCGCCTTCCCAACCGCCGTCCTCGGCCTGGAGGTCGACCAGGCGCGCCGCGGCCCGCTGGACTGCGGAGTGCGCATCGGGCGACTCGGTCTCGACCTGGCGCGGCTCGGCGGATCGCGAGGACAGCGACGGCATCGAGGTCAGAAACGCGTGGGCCAGGGTCTCGGTGGCTCGTTCGGGTTGGCTGCCCTCGGCTCGTCGGACGCTGTGCAGATGCCAGCCTGCCTGCATGAGCCAGCCGAATCGATTTCCCATGCCTCGAGCAACGCCGAAGAACTGTCGCCAGGCGGCCGGATTGACGGTTCGAGGGACCGTGGTCTTGAGCGCCCAGGCCACCGTCGTCGAGAACTCGCGGCTGAGGCTGCCGACCGACGTGTCCTCGCAGGCGAGGAGCCGCATCGTCCGGGCGCGGACGGCGCCGCTCCTTCGCCAGCGCCCGTACATCGCCTGTCGGAGCGCCGCCGCTTCCGCACGATGATCGGCGAACGCTTCGTACAAGCCCATAGCCAGCAACTCCGGCACTCGCGTGGCATCGAATCGTTGGTTGCGAAAATCGCGAAAGTCTTCGCTGCCGGCCAGCGCGACGGCGTCTCCGAGTCCGAGCGTGAGTCCCGTAGCAGTCAGCGGGTGGTAGTGTCCGGCGGCGTCGCCGATCAGCACTCGCTGCGAGGTGCCATAGGTTACGCGCGGATTGACGACATTGGCGGCGGCGTGCACGCGCTCGTCCGACCAGGCGTCGAGGAATGCATGCCGTAGTTGCTCCGGCATCCATCGGGCGTACGAGTCCGACAGCAGACCCTTCCAGTCTCGAGGCGCGTAGTGCAAGGGGATGTCAACCACGGCCCGGATTCGATCATCGCCCAGTCGATAGATGAGCATCGGACCGGGCGCACCGCTGATCACGTGGCCGTAGCCTTCCAGAGGCAGGCTCGCCCCCTCAAGCGTGAGCCCAATCATCCGCGAGCAGGTCATGGCGCCGGCGGTCAGACCCAGCGAACGGCGGACGACGGAGGAGCGGCCGTCGGCGCCAACAATCCTCTCGGCTGTCACGGTTTCGCTAGTGCCGTTCTGGGAGTACGTCAGTTGGCCGTCTTCGACGGCGTCGACGCGGGCGTGCATCCTGAGTTCGACGCCGGGCTCGTTCCCGGCGGCCTCACGCAGACTCGAGACGAGCGCCGAATGCTCGCAGACCAGGGCGCGGGAGCCGCTCGCATAGGGCAGCGCGATCGGTTCGCGGCCGTCCTCCGGAAACACGGCGAATCCCTCTCCGGCCGTGCTCTGGTCCTGGGTCTCCGCCGAGATCCCGAGGTCACTCAAGATTCGCGCGGCCGGCGGGTGCAACCACTCGCCGGCCAGCCGGTTGGAAGCCGAAGGATTCGCCTCGAACAGGGCGACCCGATAGCCGCGCCGGGCGTGAGCAATCGCGCACACGCTGCCCACGGGACCGGCGCCGACGACGGCCACGTCATAGTGGTTGCCGGTCCTGTCTGTCACCGGAAGGCGCTTTCCTGCGAGCGGCGCCGGTAGCGCACTCGGCAGGGCGTCTGGGGTCCGGTCACCCAACTCCCGTAGTTGGGACTCGGGAACCCGGTCGCGAGACTGAAGTCGAAACGGTCGAGCAACACGGTCCAGATCGCCTGGATCTGCGTCTCGGCGAAGTGTTTGCCCATACAGCGATGCGCGCCGCCGCCGAACCCGATCAGGGAGTAGTGGTGCTGCTTGTCCTCGCGGGCAGGAGGCGCGAAGCGATCCGGATTGAATCGGTCCGGATCGGCGAACAGCTCGGGCAGCCGGTGAGCCACCGCGGGCGATACCATGGCCAGGGTGCCGGCGGGCACGACATAATCGCCGTAGGGCATCGGCTGCAGCACCTTGCGGATCAACATGATCAATGGCGGGTGGAGCCGCTCGCACTCCCGCACCGCGTGTTCGATGGTCACTTGTTGCTTGAGGCCCTCGAGGCTCATTAACCCGGACTCGCCGTAGATGGCGTGGGACTCATCCCTCACCCGTTCTACGTAATCCGGCGTTCTCATCAGCTCCAGCCCGGTCCAGGTGGCGAGCACAGCGCTGGTGTGCTGGCCTGCAAACAACACGGTCAAGAGGATCCCGGTCACTTCTTCATCACTCAGCGCGCGGCCGTCGGAGTAGCTGGCGTCCATGAGCGACCGCATGAAGTCGTCGTGATGTGTTCCTGAACGGCGGCGAGCCGCCATCACCTGGCCGAAGATATCTGCCACCTGTCTGCGCGCCCGATCGCGGCTGCGATGCGCGGGGGTCGGCAGCCGAGGAAAGAAGAATCCCAGGGTGTTGATGCCCTTCTGCAGATCGTGATAAGCATCGGCGAACCCGGAGTCGACCTGGTCCCGAACTTCCTGTCCAATCAGGCAACGACTGGCAATGTTGACGGTCAATTCGTTCATGGCAGCGGGAAGATCGAACTCGCCCTCTTCTCCGAGCGAGTCGGCGAAGAGCGAGACTTCCTCGAACATGATCCGGGCGAACCGCTGCATCGCCGCTTCCCGGAGCGCCGGGTAGAGAAAACCGAGCTGTTCGGCCATGATTTGGGGAGCGACATCGTAGGCCACGCCGCGACCGAAGATTGGCACCGTGAACTGGTAGACCGCCTTCGCGTTGAGTTGATCCTCCGGAGCGCTGAAGTAGGCGTCGTGCGCCTCGGGCCCGCTGAAGAGCACGAACGGTCGCGGTCCGAGCCGGAACTGGAACAGCTCGCCCAACTGGCGCCTGCCGCGACTCAGCATCGCCACCGGATCGCGTTGGAAATCCAGCAGGTGACCGATCAGCGGCGCTCCACCGTCCAGTTCCGGTATCGAACGCTGCTCCGGTGAAGAAGTCAACTTGCTGCGCAGTTGGACCATGTGTGTCCTCTTGGGCGTGCTCAGGCGGTCAGTCTAGTAGACGCCGGGAATCAGAGCGTGCGGCACGCGCTCGGTGTAACGTTCCCAGAGTTCGCCGTACTTGGTCCGGCAACGTCGGTCGTCGCGCCTGGCGCGATGCCATAACAGCGCAGCCAGCCAGACGGGCAGGGCGAACGGAATCCAGGACGCGAACGCGGTCGTCAGGGCGAACGCGAAGTACACGCAAATCTCGCCCGTGTAGTTCAAGTGACGCCCCACGCCCCAGAACCCCGATACCAGCAACCGACCGTCCAGCGTCTCGGCCGTCCGCCTCCAGATTGACACCTGCGGGTTCTGCTTGAAGCGGTGCTTCTGTTCGTTGGCGCCGCGAAACATGCAGAATCCCACGACAAACAGCAAGCAAATCAGCGCTGCGGCCCAGCCGGGGAAGGAGTCTGTCTCGTGCAAGACCCACCAGCCCGACAGGCAATAGAAGAACGGCACCAGCACGTAGTCTCCCCAGGCCAGCATCCAGCCAAAGCGCTCGGAGACGATGTCCCACGTGTAGATCATGCCGTACTCAAATTGGAAGTAGTTCAGGACGTAAACGAACGTGAACACTTGGTAGAGGATCATCTGTAACGACAGCTCGCCATACGTGTCGTACTGCACCGCGGCAAACGATACGTTGAACAGCGCCAGCGCGATCAGGGACGGACGGTAGCTGAACAGTTTGACGTCGACGCCCAACCAACTGGGGTTGGACACCCGGCCGAAGAACAGGCCTCGCCAGAATCCCGGCGACTCGACTCCGCTGCGAGATCCTTGCAGGTACAACACCGCCGTCAGCGCGAAGGCGAAGATGTTGGCTACCACGAACAACTCGGCAAAGTGGGTGTGCAGCACGGACAGCGAAAACGCTCCGAACACGTCGCCGAGCACGGCCACGAGCATGGCGACCAGCAGTAGCGGGAGCCCGTTCAGCGTGTAGGTACGGGTCGCGCCGTCGAGATCGGGGCCGCTCCCCTCGCGACGACCGGGCAGCCACTTCGACCCCAGCAACAGAACGCCGACGAACGCCAAGAAGATCGCCGCCGCCTCAAGCAACTGGCCGCCAGAGAAACTCGTCCATTCGGAGAGTTGTTCAGGCATCGATCGCTTTCGCGGCTGCCTCTTCTTGGTCGAGGTGCTCCTGCCACTTGCGGACGGTTACCTGCTGGAAGGAACGCACGACCGGATTGACTTCGATCGGTGCGGCGTTCCAGTTGTGCTCGTAGCCGGTCTGCTCAGCTTCAACTGCCCAGCGGTCCTGCGAGAGCAGCGGACCGATCAACATCCGGTTGGCGAGTCGCAGGACCGTGGTCATCGCCCAGCGGGGAATCCGGACCGGCAGCATGGGGATCTTGAGCGAGCGGAAGTAGAAGAGGAAGAAGGTGCGCGTTGTCCGCTCGTCGATCGGCAGCACGAACAGCCAGTGCTTGATCTCGCCGTCGGTGTCTGAGCGCTGATACGGATACTCGTAGCAGAGTTCCATGTGATTGGTGTTGAGCCGCTCGTGATCGACGAACAGCCCGGAGATGCGGCCCCGACCGACTCGCGTCTCGTAGGCGAGGTGCACGTTGTCGCCAATGGTCTCGTGTCGGGTGAGCGTGGCGCCGTCGAAAGGCCGGTACTGGCGGTGGAGGTAAGCGTGAGAGAAGTCGCTGACGTTGTCGATGATGATCGAGTGGTGAGCCGAGAGATCGAAGGTCAGCGGAACGCAGGCCCATCGTCCCGGGCCTTCGAGTTCCGGAATCTCAGGGATCTTCCGCTCGTCGGTCAGGGCCGGATCTCCGGGGAAGATCCAGACCAGACCGTAGCGGACCTGCACGGGATACGTGCGCACCGAGAGTCGCGGGGCCTGCTTGCGCCCGAACAGGTCGGGGATCTCGGCGACCTGGCCGTCTTCGTCGTACTCCCAGCCGTGGTAACCGCAGACCAGCCGGCAACCCTCGACCTCGCCCAGTGACAGCTTGATCTGGCGGTGCAGGCAGCGATTCTCCATTGCGTGGAAGGAGCCGTCCTCGGAGCGGTAGAGGGCGATGGACTGCTTCCAGAAGACGACCTCGGTCACAGAGCCGGGGTCGACATTGCGTACTTCCTCGACGGCGTACCAGTAGTCCGGGTTCATGCCCACCGATCGCGCCCGCTGGCGCAGGTTATCGGCGCTTCCGAACGCGGGAGGTGCGGTCGGCGGCGCGTCCGTGTCGACAGTCATGTCAAGCAACTTCCCTTGCTCGCGTTCGCTATCCAGTTTGCCATGTTTAAGCCTGCGTTGCGACGGCCCGTTCCGGGCGCTTGGCGCGGGTGTTCGTGATCGCACCCCGCTCAAAGTGAAACGCGTAAGCGTCCTCCAAGGCGGCGCGGATGGTCGATGGTTGGAATCCGAGTTCTTCTCTCGCCTTGCTGGTGTCGGCGTGGCGCCGCAGCTGCAACAGGCGAATCGCGCCGGGCGTGAAGCGTTGCGGATAGCTCGGATAGAGCCTGCTGAGGAGATGGCTGGAGACCTCCGCGAGTGGGAGCATCAACCCCAGCGGAATCTGCCGGCGGGGACGTTGGACGCCGGTGATCTCCTGGAAGTGGTCGAGGAGGTCGGAGATCGTCTGGAACTGGGTGCTGAAGATGTACTTTTCCCCCGAACGTCCGCGCTCCATGCAGAGTCGATGTCCCTGGACGATGTCGTTGGCGGCCACGAATTCGAATCCGCCATCGACATATGCGTGCAGCTTGCGGTTGGCGAAGTCGCACAGCGTGCGACCCACCCTCGATGGCAAGAAGTCGTTGCCGCCCAGCACAGCGCAGCAGGTGGCGATGACCACTTCCTGGCCGGTCGCGGCCGCGTGCCAGCACTCGCTCTCGACCATCGCCTTGCTGCGTTCGTAGGGCATCGTGCGTTCCATTGGATAGAACGGCATCGACTCCCGGGCCGGCGCGGACGTGTCGTCAAGATCGTATCCAACGGCGCTGAAGGAGCCGGTCACGACGACCTTGCCGGCGTCGGACTCGCGCGCAGCCTGCAGCACATTGCGGGTGCCCAGCACGTTGGACTCGAACACGTCACGGCGGTGGGCATCGTCACCGTCGATAGTCGAGACGAGCGCGGCGACGTGGTAGACGCCGTGGCAGCCTGCCACGGCTTGCCGCATGGCGTCGAGGTCGCGAAGGTCGCCGTAGACACGTTCAACGTCAAGCCCTTCAAGGGCTTCGTTGTTGTCCTCGGGACGCAACAACACTCGGACTCGTATGTCGTCATCGAGCAATCTGCGCACGAGGTTCGCCCCTACATGGCCTGCTGCTCCCGTGAGAAACACGGGCGGCGCCGATGTGCCGGAGGGACTTGAGGGTGAGTCTGAGTCCATGGAGTTCCCACACTGCGTATCAGGCAGCGGACATTGAGTACGAGTCCAACGTTAATCTGCGCCTCTCAGACACGCAAGATTGCAGAACATGCAAGCGACAGCGGCACAGGTGATGGCGTCGATTCGTGATCTCGACACCAGCCCGTCACGTGTCGGCCGGACACGGCGAGCGCTGCGTGGAAAGCGAGCGTCGCTATCCTGCACATCGGCCGGACTTTCTCTGGATGCGGTCGGCATCGTAGTCGCTCGAATCTGCTGCTTCCATGGCGGCGAGCGGGACGGCATTGGTCAGTAGGGGACGTCACTGATGGCAAGCACGGGTGCTGACCACTCCTATCGGGCAGCCTGGGAGCCGGGTCAGCCGGCTGGCCGCTGGTCGGCGCCGACGGGCCTGTTGGCCGCGATTGCGATCGTGGCCCTGTGGGTGCCGGGCATCGCCGTCCACTCCGCCTTGCACGGCGGGCCAAGCTTTTTCTACATCCTGCTCAGCCTGTTTTTCTCGATCAATCTCATGATTTGCTACTGGGAGATGTGCCTGTACTTCCGCATCGACGAGATCAAGGCCTCCGGTGAGCGTTGGCGCGAGTGGGGAGATGCCACTGGTCGCACACCGGCCGTCGCCTTCCTAACCACCAGGGTGCCCTTGCGGCAGGCCTGCTCGCCAAGGCTCTGGGCAGACGTTTGGGCGGCCTACTCGGTGTTTGATTCGGCATACACAAATCGCAACACGTATGGCTTCAACGTCGATATCGCCAACGGCTTCGCTACGCCGGTAACGACCCTGATTCTCTACGTGACCATGACCGGAGGGCTACTGCCTGCCATCGCGGTCGGCATCCTCGCCACGATGCTCTTCTGGCAGTGGGTCTACATGTCCTCGCTCTACCTGGTCAGCTTCTTTGTCGGCGGGAAGCGAGACCGCGTTGGCGGGCGCGACTTCTACGTGTTCATGGTCTTGCCGAACTCGATCTGGATTCTGATCCCGATGGTGGGACTATATGTCTCGATTCGGCTGATCGTGGACGGCAACTTCAGCGTGCTCGGCATCGGCTGAGCGAGTGCCAGTCCTGCGCGGGCGCGGCGCTGATTGGGAGTTGATGGCTAGTCGGCGGGATCGAGCCCGATGGAGCGAGCGAGTTGGGCGAACGGAATTGCCGAGCGGTTGACGGCGTCCTCGATGGCGTTCTGCCAGAACTGCGCAATTGGCGCCAGTTCATTGGCGTCGAACCGGTGCTCGCTGGCGGCGAACGAATCAGCCGGGTAGACGATGGCATCCACGGGTGGACCGACATCGGCGGAGCTGGCCTCGGTTGAGTTGAAGGAGAGGACTCCCAGTCGCAGCGCCTCTTCGAGCGAGGCGTCGTAGCGCAGCGCGCGATCGAGGATCGGCTTGCCGAAGCGGGTCTCGCCGATGATCAGGTAGGGCGTGCCCTGCGAGACCTCGACCCAGTTGCCCTGCGGATAGAGCAGATAGAGGTGAGGCGCGTCGTCCTCGGTCATCTGGCTGCCGACGATGCAGTGCAGGTCGAAGTGCAATCCGGCCTTAAGCAGCCAGTCGTTGTCCTCGTCGTAGACGCGCCGCATCTCTTCGGCCAGGGCGTTGACGGCCTGGTAGGAGCGGGTGAGCTCGTGCTCGTTGCGGCGCAGGCGTTCCTCGAAGTAGGTGATGGCCTTGTCACGGACAGAGCGCAGACCGCTGGTCAGCACAAACATCGTATGCCCGTCGCCCCGGTGCACGGCGATCTTCTTGGCGGTCGAAACTTCGGATCCGCTCGTGATCCGTGTGTCCGCGATCGCGACGAGGCCCTCGCGGCACTTGATACCCAGGCAGTAGGTCATGTCAGCCGCTGTCCATCGTCGCCATGCGCTGACTCTGGCCGGCGCCGGGTTCCGCGCGGAAGATGTCGTCGGTGATCGCTCGATCGATATCGATCAGGCGCTGCTGAAAGAAGTCGATGAACTCGTGCAGGCCGTCCTCGATTAGCTGCTCCATGTCCCGGGCACCGATGTCCAGGTGCAGCAACGTGACGCCTCGTTCGGCCGCGGCGCGGCGCCGCCGCGGGGTGAGGACCGTGGCTTGCTGGAAGTGACGCAGGAGCGCCTGCACGCAGAACGCGAGGCTGCGCGGGAATTCCTGCGAGAAGACCAACAGCTCGGCGACCAGGAGGCCGTCGACCTCGTTGTTGCCCATTCGGCGGTACGCCTCGCGCGCCGAGGCAGAGCGCAGCACAGCCATCCATTGGAAGCGATCGAAGGGGCCGCCGATCGAATCGCCGCCGGGCAGCAGGATGTGATACTTGGCGTCGATGATCCGGCTGGTCATGTCGGCGCGCTCGAGATACATGCCGCAGCGGAACCACTCGCGACCCTCGTCGCGCAGCACCGTGTTGTCGTATAGACCGAGGATCGTCTGGGTGCGCCGCTGAGTCTCGGTGCAGAACTCGTGGATGTCGCTGGCGATGTACTGCTTGCGCAGGGCGAGATAGAGATAGAGGGCGTTGATCTCTTCCCAGACCTCGCGCGAGATGTGCTCGCGCAGGCCGCGGGCCAACTCTCTCGCGCGGACCAGGGTTGAGCGCAGCGAGGCCGGATTGTCCATGGAGAAAATCAAAAACTCCGAGTGGGTCAGATCGGGCGACTCGGCCAGGTTGTTCCAGAAGAGCTGATTGGACGCAGTGGTGCTGACCAGGCTGTGCCAGATCTCCTGCCCGCTTTCGAGCGATACCTCGTGCTCGACCCGCGCCATACGGGCGATGTTCTCGGCGCGCTCCAGGTAGCGCCCAAGCCAGAACAGGTTCTCTGCCACGCGGCTGAGCATCAGTCGGGCTCCTCGTTTAGCACCCAGGTGTCCTTGCTGCCGCCGCCCTGTGAGGAGTTCACGACATAGGAGCCCTCCCGCAGGGCGACGCGAGTCAGGCCGCCGGGAATCACCCAGGTGTCCTGTCCCGAGAGCACGAAGGGGCGCAGGTCGGATCGACGCGGCTTGAGCAGGTCGTCGTCGAAGGTGGGGATCGTGCTGAACTCGAGCAGCGGTTGAGCAATCCAGTTGCGCGGCTCGGCCTCGACCTGGGCCAGCGTGTCTTCCAACTCCGACTCAGAGGCCTGCGCGCCGATCAGGACGCCGTAACCGCCCGAGGCGTTGGCCGGCTTGATCACGAGATCGCGTGCATGGGCGCGTATGTGATCCAACTCCGAATCAATGAGCGCTGAGAAGGTCTCGACATTGGGCAGGATCGGATCTTCGTCCAGGTAGAAACGAATGATCTCCGGCACCCATCGATAGACCACCTTGTCATCGGCGACGCCGGCGCCGGGCGCGTTGACCAGCGTCACGTGTCCCCGGCGGTAGGCGCGCATCAGTCCGGGCACGCCGAGCATTGAGTCCGTGCGGTAGACCTCGGGATCGAGGAAATCGTCGTCGATCCGCCGGTAGATCACATCAACGCGCTCGAGCCCTGTGGTCGAACGGAGATACACAACATCATCGTCGCCCACAGTCAGGTCGGAGCCTTCGACCAGCGGGATGCCCATCTGGTTGCTGAGGAACGAGTGCTCGAAGTAGGCGGAGTTGTACAGACCGGGGGTGAGCAGCACGGCGCGCGGCGGATCGTTGCTGTCGGAAGGACGCACGGAAAGCAGCATCGACATGAGTTGATTGGGATAGTCAGCGACAGCGCGCACGCCCCAGCGGGGAAACAGATCCGGCACGACGCGCAGCATCACGGCGCGGTTCTCCAGGACGTAGGAGACGCCCGACGGCGTGCGCAGATTGTCCTCCAGGACGACCATGCCCTGCTGCTCGTCGCGGACGAGGTCGCAGCCGGCGATGTGTGCGTAGATGTCGAGCGGGGGCCGGAAGCCCTTCATCTCGGGCTGGAACCCGGGCGAGCTGAGCACGATCTCTTCAGGAACCACGTGTTCCTTGATGATCCGCCGCGAGCCGTAGATGTCGAGCAGGAACAGGTTGAGCGCCTGCAGTCGTTGTGTGAGGCCGGCCTCGATCCGGGCCCACTCCTGCGCACCGACGATCCGTGGAATCAGCGAAAAGGGAAAGATCCGCTCGGTGCCCTCTTCCTCCGAGTAGACGTTGAAGGTGATCCCGGCGCTGAGCAGGGCGAGGTCGGCGCGCTCCTCGCGCTGCAGATGGTCGTCCAACGACCAGCGGGCGAGCTGTTCACCCAGTTCTCGGTAGTCGTCGCGAAACGCGCCCGCGTCGTCGAACATCTCGTCGTAGACCGCGCCGTCGTCTGAGTATCCATCGAGCAGGGCGTTCGTCATGGGCGGTTCCCGTCGGCGCAGATTGTATCGCAGCGGCGGGACCGCCCGGCGCTGTCGGTGCGGTGTCAGACACGAGGGCCTGACCGCCGATCCGAGTTCGCCCTAAAACGACTCGAGGGCAGCCTCGCGGTCGCCGTGGATCGAAATGATCTCCTCGAAGCCGGAGAAGCGGAACACGTCTCGCACCTGGTCTTGCACGGCGCAGAGGACCAGTTGACCGGCCGACTCTCCGGCTCGGCGGGAAGCCATCAGCAAGACGCGCAATCCGGCCGAAGAAATGTAGTTCACGCTCCCGCAGTCGAGCAGGATTTTGGAGTGTCCCTCCTTGATCCGATCGAGCAGGGACTGTTCGTACTCCTTGGCGTTGGCGCCGTCGATGCGGCCGGTGGGGTTGAGCACGAGCACGTCGTCGTTGAATTCGTCCTGCAAGTCGATCATGGCGCCGTCTCTCCGTATCCGTCCTCCGGGCTGTTGTCACAGAATAGGGAAGTGATCGGCAAACGCTGCGCGTCGGCTCGGCAGGTCGCTGCCGATTCTGCTGTGCTAGCTTGGCCTCCCCGGCGAACCGCCGGGCCAACAGTTGGCCTGCCAACAGGCCCAGGAGACGGATCATGAGTGAGAATCAGGGACGAGTCGACGCCGGCTCCATCGCGTTTGCGATGCACTACCGCGACGACATCGCAGGCGATGAAGGACTCTGCATCGAAGTGCGCGCCGAGGTTGACGGACAGGACACGGAACTGCTGAGGTTCGACTGCTTCCGCGTCGCGCCCCATTACCACTACGGACCGCAGGCCGACGACGAGCGCCTGATGCTCGACCTGACCGCCGCCGGCGACGCGCTCGACTGGACCCTGAACTGCTTCGAGCGTGGTCGTCTGGGACCGATGATCGAGCGAGCCGGATATCCGGGTGTAGCCGAGTCGCTGAATCAGCGGGAATTGACGGCCGCGCTTCCCGGTGTAGTCAGCGCGGCGCGCGAGATCGCGGCGGCTCGGCAGTCGTAGGCTTTCGCAACGCGTCAAGCACTACTCGGCCGCGGGGCGACAACCGGTAGCCGACTTCGAGGCTGATTGTCAGGCCGAGCGCCTTGAGCTTGCGCACGTCGGCCTTGAATCTCTTCGTCTCGCGCGACTGAGCCGCGGCCAACTCGGCGGCGCGGCGACCTGGCGCCTCGGCAATCGCTTCCAGCGTGAGCTGTGTCCAGGGACCGTGCTGCGAGCGGGCGTCCATCTTGCCCAGCCGCGCCGTCAGTTCAACAATCTCCTCCGATTGCAGGGAGTCGTCCGCGGCCAGCACGGCACGTGGATCGGCCTGCTCGCCAAGCGATCGGAACTCGATCCGATAGAGCGGCGCATCGGGATCGCCCGACACGCGCTGGTTGGCGCGCACCGCGTCGAGCGTGGCTTTCGGTGAGTCGTGGCCGGCGGCGCGGGCGTCCGCGACTGAGATCTCAGAAGGCTGAACCTGCCGGACCGACGCGACCTCGATCACATGCGATCCGACGCGGTAGCGTCCGCCGACTTTGGCTTGCGGCCGGCGCCAGCGGCGGAACGTGAGCGTTTGCTCTCCCCGAGCGATCGCTTCCTTCTGGTGCTGCCGGAACTGCATTGGATGCGCCTCCTGCCAATAGACGATCCTAGTCCACTGCAATCGCGGCCAGCCGACACCGCAGAATCGTCCGGCTCCTAGACTGCGTTCACAGCCTGCGTGGCGGGTGCAGCCGGGCTCAGCTCCCTGGAGGCGTGACATGTTCATCGGCTACTTCACCGAGCGGCCTTACCAGGACCCCAACTCCGGCTACTTCGGAGCGGCCGGTCGAGATATCCAGGACCTCGATCTGAGCAACGGCAGCTACGACCCCCGCATCGGGGCAGAGCTGTACAACCGTTATCTGGACGAAAAGATCTACGCCGAGGAGATGGGCTTCGACGGCCTGATGCTCAACGAGCATCACTCGACGCCCTTCTGCATGGGCGGTGTGATGAACGTCGAAGCGGCGATTCTCGCACGCATCACGAGCAAGGCTAAGATCGTTCTGCTGGGCAATGTGCTGCCGATCTGGGACGATCCGCTTTGGCTGGCGGAAGAGTTGGCCGAGATCGACATGATCTCGCGAGGACGGCTGGTCAGCGGCTGGGTGCGAGGGACCGGCCGCGAATCGGTGGCGCACAACTCGGCCTCGCCGTTCAACTGGGAGCGCTACCAGGAGGCCCACGATTTCATCGTCAAGGCCTGGACCACGCCCGGACCGTTCCGCTGGGAAGGCGAGCACTACCAGTACCGCTACGTCAACCCGTGGGCGCGGCCATACTCGGATCCGCATCCGCCGATCTGGATTCCCGGTGTGATGAGCCGTAACACGGTCAAGTGGGCGGCCGAGCGGCGCTATCCCTATGTGATGCTGGCGACCGACATCGAGCCGACCAAGCAGTCGTTCGACTACTACCGAAACTGTGCCCGCGAGGCCGGCTATGAGGCCGGCACGCAGCACACGGCTTATCTGTTCAAGGTCCACGTGGACGAGACCGACGAACTGGCCGAGGACACCGCTCGCAAGTACCTGCAGGGTCCCAGCAACCCGTTCCTCGAGGGCAATCAGGGCCAGGTCCGGCCCTTCCTGCAGTCGCTGCCGGGCCTGACCTCCCGGACTGAGGTGCTGCCCACCTCCCAGATCCGGGCAATCGCCGCGTCGAGGGGACGCACTGAGCGTCGGCAGGCGCTGACGGGCGCAGCCCAGCCGGCGGAACCTCGCGACTATCGAGGCACCTTCCAGGAGCAGGTCGACAAGCTGAGCATTATCCACGGCACGCCTTCAACCGTGCTGCCCAAGATCCGCCACGTGCTGGAAGAACTGCGTCCGGGGGCAATCATCTTCTGGGACGGCGACGGCTCGATGGATCACGCCGACGCGATGCGCAGTCTGCGATTGATGGGCGAAGAGGTGCTGCCGGCAGTGCGCGAAATGGGGGCAGAGTTGGACCTGAACGGTCCGTTTGAGGTCAGTCCGGCTACCAACGAGCCGCTTGCGGCCGCCGATTGATGCATCGGGGCAAACGGCCGAACTGGATTGAAGGAGCGTGAGATGACTGAATCGCTAGAGCCGCAATACGACGCCGTCGTGATCGGCGCGGGAGTGGCCGGGATCTACCAGATCTACCGGCTGCAGGAGTTGGGCATGAGTGCGACTGTGCTCGAGGCGGCTGACGGACCGGGCGGCACCTGGTACTGGAATCGCTATCCCGGCGCGCGGTTCGACTCGGAGAGCTACACCTACGGATACTCCTTCTCCAAGGAGCTGCTGGACGAGTGGGACTGGAGCGAGCACTTCGCCGGTCAAGCCGAGACGCTGCGTTACCTGAATCATGTCGTCGACAAGTTCGACCTGCGCCAGCACATGCAGTTCGGCTGCAAGGTCGAGGCCGCGACGTTCGACGAGGGCGGTTGTTTCTGGCGGGTGCGACTGGAGGACGGTCGCGAGTTCACGGGCCGCTTTCTGCTGACCGCAATCGGGATGCTGTCTGCGGCGACATTGCCGAGGATTCCGGGACGCGACAGTTTTGAGGGCGACGCCTGGCACACTTACTACTGGCCGCACGATCCGGTCGAGCTGACGGGCAAGCGCGTGGCCGTGATCGGCACCGGCGCGACGGGCGTCCAGGTGATCTCGGAGATCGCGGACAAGGTCGGCGAGCTAACCGTGTTCCAGCGGCGGCCAAACTGGTGCGCCCCGCTGCACAATGACGAGATTGATCCGGCAGATCTGGCGGACATCAAGTCGTCGTACGACGAGATCTTCGAGATCTGCCGCCGCAACGCCGGCGGATTCCTGCACAGTCCCGATCCGCGCAAGATGCGTGACGTACCGCGCGAAGAGCGGCTCGATCTGTGGGAGAAGATCTACGCGGCGCGCGGCTTCAGTGTCTGGATGGGCAACTTCATCGATGTGGGCATCAATCCCGAGGCGAACGCCGAGTACTCGGAGTTCATCGCAGACAAGATCCGCTCGCGCGTCCATGATCCAGTCACGGCCGAGCAGCTGATTCCCAAAGATCACGGATTCGGCACCCGACGTGTCCCGCTGGAGACTCGTTACTACGAGGCCTACAACCGCGAGAACGTCCGGCTGATCGACATCAACGAGACGCCGATCGAGCGGATTACGCCCACGGGGCTGAAGACGTCGGAGCAGGACTACGAGTTCGATCTGATCATCTACGCGACCGGCTTCGACGCGATCACGGGCGCGTTCGACCGGATCAACATGACCGGCTCGGACGGGCTGGCGCTGCGCGAGAAGTGGGCGGAGAGTCCGGACACGCTGCTGGGCATGCAGACCTCAGGGTTCCCAAACCTGCTGATGCTGAGCGGGCCGCAGGGCGGCTCGGTCTCGACCAACTACCCGCGCGGCATCGAGACGGCAGTCGACTGGATTTCCGACCTGCTCTGCTACATGCGCGATCATGGCTACCGGCGGATCGAAGCGAACGCGGATGCGGAATCAGCCTGGCGGCAGCACGTGCAGGAGATGTACCAGTTCCAGTTGATGAGCAAGGTCAAGAGCTGGTTCACCGGCTACAACTCCAACGTCGACGGCCACGGCAAGCACGACCACCAGCGCTACATGATCTATCCGGGCGGCGCACCACGCTATCGCGAGCGGCTGGAGGAGGTCGCCGCCAACGGTTACGAGGGCTTCACGCTGTCCTAGCGCCCGCCTCGCCCGTCCTGTCATGCGTGGCGCGGGCACTTGTGCCGCGCCTGCGCTGCGCTACACATAGCGGCTACTGGTGAACAGCGTGTAGTGAACCGAACGCGGACACTGTGGCGGGTGCGCGCCCGTGGCGCGGCGCGGCCACCGGCAAGGAAAGGGCAGCGCAGTGAGGGCTCGGATCAAGTTGTCTGTTTCGTTCCTTCTGGGGTTGCTACTGTTCGTCGCCGTCGTCGGCTGCTCGAACGATGCTCCGCCGTCGGAGCGCCCAACTCAGGCGGTCACGCAGCAGGCCGAGCAGCCAGAACAGGCAGATCAAACTGCGGCGATCGAACAGCCTCAGCAAGACGGGCAGGCGGCGGCAGAGCAAGCGGAGCAAGCGGCAGGGGACGAGCAGCCGCCTGAGCCTGATGCCGAACAAGCAGAGCAAGAAGATGCTGCAGCAGAGGTCGAAGCGGAAGAGTCGGAGGAAGATGCCGAGCCGGAACTGCCCGTATTCGATCCTGACGATCCGCTGCCGTTCGATCCCGACGTCACGGTCGGAACGCTGAGCAATGGATTGACCTACTACATTCGCCAGAACTCGGAGCCGCAGGGTCGAGCGCATCTGTCACTCGTGGTCCGCGCCGGGTCGGTGTTGGAGGAAGAACAGCAACGCGGGCTCGCCCACTTTGTCGAGCACATGGCGTTCAACGGCACGGAGCGCTTCGAGAAGCAGGAAATCGTCGAGTACCTGGAGTCGATCGGCAGCGACTTCGGCGCGCACCTGAACGCCTACACCGGACTGGACGAGACGGTCTACTTCCTCGAAGTGCCGACCGACGACGCCGAGATCATGGAGACCACCTTCCATATTCTCAGCGACTGGGCCTATGCCATCGCGTTTGATCCAGAGGAAGTGGAGCTGGAACGCGGCGTGGTGATCGAGGAGCGCCGCCTGTTCCAGGGATTCGATTCCCGCTTCTACAGCAATCTCTACCCGCTGCTCTTCGGCTCGTCTCAGTACGCCGAGCGCGATCCGATCGGGTTGCTCGAAGTACTCGAAACCGCGCCGGCCGAAGAACTGCGCGCCTTCTACGAGCGCTGGTACCGGCCGAGCCTGATGGCCGTGGTCGCCGTGGGCGACTTCGAGGTCGCGGAGATGGAGTCGAGGATCAGGCGGCACTTCGCGCCGCCGCCCGAGGGCGAAGCGAACCAGGAACGGGCGGCCGTGGCCGAAGCCGTGGAGCGGCCGCTGTTTGACGTTCCCGGCAACGAGCAGCCGCAGGTCGACGTGTTCACCGATCCTGAAGCGCCCTACACGCAGATCGTGCTCGTGCGCAAACTGTCGCCCGAACGGGGTCGCGATGTGGCTGCGTTGCAGCGCAGCCTGACCAGCGGACTCGCCTTTGCCATGCTCAATGCCCGGCTGTTCGAGCGCGGCCAGGAGGCCGATCCGCCCTACCTGGGCTCATTCGCCGGATACTCGCCGTTCGTCCTGACGCTGGATATTGAACAGTTTGCCGTTGCCACAACCCAGGAAGGCGTCGAGCGCGGCGTCACGGCCATGCTGGAGGAAATCCAGCGCGCCGGACAGCACGGGTTCACCGCCTCGGAGCTGGAACGCGAGAAGATCAACCTGCTCAGCGGGGTCGAACGCCAGTACACCAATCGCGAGCAGATCGATTCCTCGCAGATTGCGATTTCGTACCGCTCGCACTTCCTCAGCGGCGCCCCTGCAACGGGCATCGAGGCGCAGTGGGACCTCACCCGCGCCCTGCTGCCGCAGGTGTCGCTGGCCGATGTCAATGCGGTCGCGCGGGCCTGGACCGAGGTTCGCAACAGCGTGCTGCTGGTGCTGGGACCGGAGGGCATCGACCCGACCGGCGGCGAAGCGCTCGAAGCGGTATTGAGCGCACAGCTTGTCGACGCCGGCTCGATGGTCGTTGAGCCCTACGCCGACGAATCCAGCGACGAGCCGCTGATCGCATCGATTCCTACAGCCGGCCGCATCGTGGACGAAATGCAGATCGAATCGATTGACGCGGTCCAGTGGACGCTGTCGAACGGCATCATCGTGGTCGCCAAGCAGACCGACTTCAAGGACGACGAAGTGCGATTCACCGCCTTCAGTCCGGGAGGCACGTCGCTGGTCTCGGACGAGGACTACGTGTCTGCCCTCTACGCAGACGACCTGATCCAGGGCAGCGGAGTCGGCGAGCACGACAGCGTCGCGCTGGACCGGCTACTGGCCGGCGTGCGAGCGAGCGTGACTCCATACATCAATGAACTGATCGAGGGACTGCGCGGCGAGGCGTCGCCGCAGGACCTTGAAGTGATGTTCCAGCTCATCCACCTGTACGCGACCGCGGCCCGACTGGATCCGGACTTCTACTCAACCTTCGAGGAGCGGCTGCGCAGCTCCGCGGAGCTGCGTCCGACCCAGCCGGATGCCGTGCTGTTCGACCGGGTCAACTCGCTGCTCAGCCAGGGTCACCTGAGAGGACGGCCGTTCAGCCTCGAGGTGGTTGACGAACTGAACATGGAACGAGCGGAGGCGGTCTACGCCGACCGCTTTGCCGACCTTGGCGATGCACGGTTCGTGTTCGTTGGCGCGTTTGACTGGGATCAGCTGCGAACGCTGAGCGAGACGTACCTTGCCAGCCTGCCGACGACCGGCCGGCTCGAAGAGTGGGTCGACCACCACGTCGACCCGCCGCCGGGAGTGATCGATGAGGCCGTGTACAGCGGCATCGAGCAACGCAGCAACACGGTCTGGGTCTTCGAAGGCGAGAGCGTCTGGAGCCGTGAAGAAGCGCTAGCAGTCGAGGTCGCGGGAGAGATGTTGGGAACCCGTCTGCGCGAACGGATTCGCGAGGCGTTGGGCGGCACCTACAGCATCTCGGTCTGGGGCAGATTGAGTTCAATACCGGACTCCGAGTACCAGGCGGCGATTATCTTTGGCAGCGATCCGGATCGCGTCGAGGAGCTGCTGGGCGAAATCGAAATCGAGCTGGACTGGATCCGCGACGGCGGCGAGCAGAGCTACCTCGACACGGTCAAGGAGCAACTGCGTGTCGCCTACGCGGAAGACCTGCGAGAGAACAGTTACTGGGTAAGTCAGATCGAGACCGTGCTGATCCGCGGTGAGTCGTTCGACTTGATCACCAACTACGAGGAGCGGGTCGATGCGCTGACGCTCGACCAGGTGGTCGCCGCCGCCGGACGCATCCTGCCGACGGATCGCTGGGTCCGCGTCGTGCTCTATCCCGAGCAGGAGTAGGAACGTCAATGACCACCGAACCCGACACGAGCGCTTGGAAGCGGACCCCGGACGGCATCGCTATCCCGCCGCCGTCGCCCGACGACGTGCGCTATGAGGCAGCCGGGGGCGTGGCCCGGATCACGCTCAACCGGCCGATCGTGCTGAACGCGATCAACAAGAACGTGACCCGCCTGCTCGACCAGGCGCTGGATCGCGCCGAGTCGGACGACGACGTACGCGCCGTGATCCTGACCGGCGCGGGACGGGCCTTCTCCGCCGGCGGCGACCTCTGGTCGTCGCTCTATCCCGACGACGATCCCGCTCCCAGCTCGATCGACGTGATGATGCGCATCTGGTCGTTCGCCAAGCCGGTGATTGCCGCCGTGCGCGGACACGCGGTCGGTCAGGGTTGCGAGTTGGCCGGCGTCTGCGACCTGACCGTGGCCTCGGACAACGCGAAGCTCGGTGAGATCCAGATCCGCCACGGCTTCGGCGTCCCCGTCCTGATCACGCCCTTCCTGGTCGGCCAGAAGCAGGCCAAGGAAGTGCTGCTGCTGGGCGAGGTCGTGGGCGCGCAGGACGCGCTGCGGATGGGCCTGGTCAATCGCGTCGTGCCGGACGATCAGCTTGACCAGGCGGCGGACGAGATGGCGCGCAAGCTGGCGTCCTTGCCGCCGTCGGTGGTGCGCCTGAACAAACGGCTCGTCAACTTGGTCTACGAGCAGATGGGTCTGATCGACGCTGTCGGCTATCGCGACCACGACGCGCTGCGCGAGCTGATGGAGGCCGACGACGCGGTCGGATCGGACCGCCAGCGCGTCCGCGAGGAGCAGGGCTGGGCAGCCTTCAAGCGCGAGCGCGATCAGGGCTATGACGAGAGCGGCGCTAGTCGGTGATGTAGGCGATGCCCTCGTCCTTGACCCGCTGCAGAATGGCGTCAACTCATCAGCGCGGCCACATCGGCGTGCAGATCCAGCAGCGCGGGAATGGTCTCGGGCGGCCGCCGGCCGAGACCGCACTCTGTCGCGACGCCGAACTCATTGACGGCTCGGCGCGCAGCCTCGATCCGGGCGTTCGCCCCGTCGACACCGTCGGTGATGTGCACGAGGCCGAGATACAGCTCCGTCCGAGGGTGCAGGCGCAGCTCGCGAAGCGGCTCGAAGTAGGCATCGTCGCTGCGGTCTCGCGGAACCGGCATGTGGATCCAGTTGAGCGGTCGGTTCAGGCCGGCCGCGACGCCGTTGGCGATGGCGACCAGCTTTCCGGTGTCGGCGGGCTGGACGAAGTGCTGGTGCTCGACATCGCCGTAGCAGAGGTGGTAGCCCATTTCCACACCGGAAGGCACGTGATCTCCGAGCCGAACCAGGCGCTCGAGGATGTCCGATTCGGGCTCGGCGACGAAGGTGTCGAGCAGACCCTCGAGCAGGGCGAACTCGACGGCCGTGTCCCACTGGACCGCGAGTTCCTCGGCCGGGACGGCGTCGATGATCCCGTCGAGCTCTTCCAGCAGCTTGTGCTCGTAGGCGTCTTCGACTGCGGCCTGGTCGGCGGGCACGATGCGGATGTGGGTGACGGCGAGCGGGGTCGGCAGGCAGACCTGGAAGCGGGCAGCAGACGCGATCACGCCTTCCTGCTTGAGCCGAGAGAAGACCTGCCATGATTCCAGGGCGGCGTCGCGGTAGCCGGTGTCGGGCAAATCGGATGCCGTGATCACGGACCCGGGCCGCAGTTGGAATCGCGGACCCCAGGGTCCCGGCGCCTCATCGGCGGTCTGCAGTTGATCGACCTGGGCGAGCAGCGGCCATTGCCACTGAATCCAGTTGGTGCGGATGCCGGTCTCGCCGTCGGGGATCCGGCGCAGGCGGCTGCCCAGGCTTGTCGCCGCCGCTCGGAAGACCGACTCGCTGTCGGCGAGGGGCACGCTGCCGACCAGGTGCGCGCCGATTGGCCTGTGTTGGATGCCCGGAGACGAGGCCACGGCTTGACTCACTCCCGTCCTGCCATCGTCCGGGCAGGCTAGCTCAGCGCTCACGACTCGGGCGGCGCTGGTCGGTGACGTAGGCTGGGCGGCGACGACCGAGGCGCTCGCGTTGATGCGGGCGAGCCGGGATGGTGGACATCGATGCCTGACTATGTGGACCGGGAACACGAGGCCGGAGCGATCGCCGATGTCCGTTCGGCCGCGGCCAGCCATGACATCCAGAAGCTGCCCGAGGACATTGGCCGCTGGCGGGCGGCGGTGTTGATCGCCCTGCTGCCCTACGACGACCCGGAGGTGGTGCTGACGGTGCGCTCGCACGAAGTGGAGCATCACAAGGGCGAGATCTCGTTCCCCGGGGGCGCGCTGGACTCGGCGGACGAACATCCGATGGCGGCGGCGCTGCGGGAGGCCGACGAAGAGGTCGGGCTGCGGCCGGAACACGTGGACATCCTGGGCGAGCAGTCGCACTACCGGACGATGTCCGACTTCCACGTCACGCCGTATGTGGGTCTGATCGACCGCGCTCCGTACCCCTTCCGCCCGCTGGCGATCGAGGTGGGGGAGATCATCACGCCGTCGCTGTCGCACCTGCTGGATGCGTCCAACGTGGCGTTCGAGCGGCGCGAGCGCGACGGCCAGGTCTTCCACATGCGCGAGTACTGGTACGAGGGACACCGGATCTTCGGCGCGACGGCGACGATGCTGGGCCGGTTCCTGGACGACCTGGCCCGACTGCGCGGGTTGCCGATTCCCGAGCCCAGTTGACTCAAGGGAGATTTGCGCGAGCAACCATGCTTGAGTCGGCCCCGCGAAGGCGGGGCCAGCGAGCTCGTATCCGGTCACGCGGCCCCCGCCTGCGCGGGGGGCGACTTAATCGTTTATCCATGCGCTGGCCTCCTACGGCGAAGTCAGGATCACCTGGCCGTTACGCGCGACGGTCAGTACCCCGTCCTCGCCGAAGCGGGCGATGCACTCCAGTTCGTCGATGACCTCGACCTCGCGCACGCCCTTGACGACCCACATGTGAGGTCCGACGGTGACGTCGATCCGGGCGATGGCGGGCCAGAGCAGGATGCGGATGTTGCCGGTCTCGGCGCGGTAGAGCACTTCCCAGACGCCGATATCGTCGTCGGGCAGATTCCAGTCCTGGCGGACGGGTTCGGTACCGAACAGCGCCGCGACCGCCTCGACGGCGGGCATTCCGAGTTCGTCGAATCGCTGTCGTGGCTTCACGGCTGCACGTCCCGCTCGGATGCCCGGTAGAAAGCGGCGCCGGAGAGTTCGTCGGGCAGGTGCTGCTGGTCGGGGGCGACGCCGCCCTCGTAGTCGTGCGCGTACTGATAGTCCTTGCCGTAGCCGTGCGCGGCCGTGAGTCCGGTCGCGGCGTTGCGCAGGTGGAGCGGGACGGGCAATGCGCCGGACTCGCGGACCGCGCTCACGGCGGCCGAGTAGGCCTGCATCGCGGAGTTGCTCTTGGGCGCGCGGGCGAGATAGATGGCGGCCTCGGAGAGCACGAGCGTGCACTCGGGCATGCCGATCAGGTGCGTCGCCTGCTGCGCGGCGACGGCGACCGAGAGCGCCTGCGGGTCGGCCAGGCCGATGTCCTCGGCGGCGAGGATGACGATTCGCCGCGCGACGAACATCGGGTCCTCGCCTGCTTCGAGCATCCGCGCGAGCCAGTAGACGGCGGCGTCGGGATCGGAGCCGCGGACCGACTTGATGAAGGCGCTGATCGTGTCGAAGTGCGCGTCGCCGCCCTTGTCGTAGGGCAGGGCGCGCTGAGCGACCTCGGACACGTCGTCGACGCCGATGGTCCGGTTCTGCCCGGTGCAGTTGTCGACGGCGGCCTGCAGCGTGTTGAGCGCCACGCGGGCGTCGCCGCCGGCGATGTTGGCGATGGCGTCGAGCGCGGGTTCGTCGATCGCGGGCGGACTCCGGCCCAGACCGCGGTCGGGGTCCGCGATGGCCCGCTGCAGCAGGCGGCGGATTTCTGTCGCGTCCAGCGGCTCGAGCTTGAAGACGCGGGTGCGGCTGAGCAGCGGTGCGATGACTTCGAAGGAGGGATTCTCGGTGGTTGCGCCGATCAGGGTGATCGTGCCGTCCTCGACGGCGTGCAGGACGGCGTCCTGCTGGGCCTTGTTGAAGCGGTGGATTTCGTCGATGAAGAGCAGCGTTCGCGCGAGGCCGTCGCGGCGTCCGGCCTCGGCGGCGGCGATCACCTTACGCAGGTCGGCGACGCCGCTGGAGACGGCCGAGAGCTGGGTGAACTGCGCCCGGGACTCGCGGGCGATGACCTGGGCGATGGTCGTCTTGCCGCATCCGGGCGGTCCCCAGAGGATGCAGGAGGGTGGCGCGTCGGCCTCGATCGCGCGGCGCAAGGGCGCGCCGGGAGCGACGAGCTGCTGCTGGCCGACGATCTCGTCGAGACTGCGCGGACGCATGCGCGCGGCCAGGGGCGCGGCGGGGTCGACGACGCCGGCGTCGTCGAACATGCCTCTCATGCCACTGCTTCGGGTCGTCATGGCCCGAGGTTAGCTGCGGCGGTTGTTCGGTGTTGTTTCGCGGATTCTCGGCGCCACATGGCGGAATTGGCCTGATTCGCTGATGAAGCGGCCGGAACGCGATCGGTTTTGATCGGTTTTGATCGGTTGTGTTCGAATTCCGGTGTCGCTGGTGCGATCCCGGCGGGTCGGTGTTCGGTCTGGAGCGGGATCTGACCGGGGGCGTCGGACGGAGCTTGCGGGGAGACGGCGGGAGCGCTGTCCGGCGGATCCGGCTCTTCGAGCAGCTCGCCGGTTTCGATGAAGTGGGTGATGGTGTGCGGGTCGTTCCAGGGGCTGTGTTCGCCCAGAGCCAGGGCGAGGTCTCCGTAGGCCTCGATGTTGCGGAGGGCGTCGTGGATCTCCTCTTCCTGGACTCGGCGGTCGCGGCGCTGCCTGCGGTCGACGACGCGGTCGAGGGTGTCGGTCTGGAGGCGGAGTTCGCGGGCGGCGTTGATGTGCTGCTGGTGGAGATCCGGATCCTCGGTGGCGAGTCCGGCGAGGGAATGGGCGAGTTGGTCGGCGGCGAGGGACTGGATGATCTCGTCGCGATGGTCGTGGAAATCCTTGAGGTATCCGCCGACGGTGGAGGGGGAGCGGTTCATCCGTTCGCCGATTTGCCGGTGGGTGAGTCCGCGGCAGTGGAGGCTGTGGGCCTGGATGGCGAGGGTTCGGCGTCGAGGGTTCATGGCGTGCTCCTTTGGCGTATGTACAGGCGTTCTATATAGAGTAGCGTGAAGCGGCGGCGGCGGGGGAGCGCGAACGTTACCTAGATAATGCGACGGCCCTGGGATCGGCGCGACTGGGACCAGCCTTCGAGCAGCATCTCGGCTCGGCCCTGTGCCTTCTTCCAGGCGACCTCGGGTCCGTGCTGCTCGACCTGGTCGGGATGGGCGCCGCTCCATGCGGAGCGCACATCGTCGGGCCGCAACTCGCCGACCATCGCGCCGCGCAGCAGGGCGAGCCGCAGAATCTCGGCCGCCTGGTCGGCCGGCACGAGCGGGGCGCCGCTGGAGTTGGGCGGCTGGAACAGCATCACGGCGGCGTCGACGAAACCGACGAGCGAGTCGGCTTCGATCCCGTCGAGGCTGTCCAGCACCTGCTCGGTGGCGCGTTTCTCCTGCACGTAGGGCTGGACGGCGGCCTGATCGACGTAGACCTGACCGATCAGGGTCATGGCGAAGCGCTGGCGGCGCTGGCTGAGCAGGGCCATGCTCCAGAAGGCGGGATGGGCGAGGTTGGAGACGTCCCAGCCGCTGACGCCCCAGTTGCCGGAGCGTCCCTTGCGCTGGGGCAACTGCTTGACGAAGTCGTCGGCGGCGAGCTGGAGGATGCTGCGCCGGACGCGTCCCGTGTTGGGGCGCCGGTCGATGGCTTCGGCGATGCGTCGGAGGACCATGTCGACCCTGCTATCCGACCAGCGTGACGATAGTGACGCCGTCGCCGCCCTGCTTGGGCTCGGCGCTCTCGAAGCTGGTGACCAGCGGGTGCCGCCGGAGCAGGTCGCGGACGGCGCGGCGCAGCGCGCCGGTGCCCTTGCCGTGCACGACCTCGAGCCGGGTCTGTCCGGCGCGGTAGGCGACATCGAGGAAGGAATCGACCATGGGCAGCGCGTCGTCGGTGACCTGACCGCGCAGATCGATCTTCGATCCCGGATCGACGGGCGGCCGGGGCATGTTGCCGACCGTGGCGCCCATGCCTCGCAGCGGGCGCTCGGACTCCCGCTCGGGCGCGCCGGCGGGCGCGAGTCGTTCGATCTGCTCGACCCGGACGCGCGTACGCAGCGAGCCAAGCTGCACTTCCAGCGCGCCGTCCTCGACCGGCGTCAGCACTTCGCCCGGCTCGGGCAGTCCGCGCAGGTAGATGAAATCGCCGCTGCCCAGGCTGTCCGGGTCGAACGATGACTCCTCGGGCTTGCGTTCGACGCGGCGGCGGCGCTGGTTGGCGCGCTCGCGGCGGACTCGCTGCAGACGCTCGCGGCCCTGTTCGGCTCGCTGCTCGGCCAGCTCCTCGGCCCGCTCGCGCGACTGGCGCCGTTCGAGCTCCTTGAGCGAGGCGCGCAGCGAGCGCCGGAACTGGGCCAGCTCGTCCTCCATGGCGCGCTCGGTGCGGGCGAGCACGGCGTCGCGCTCCGCCTCGATCGCCTCGCGCCGCTCGGCCAGGTTGGTGCGGATTTCTTCCGCTTCCTCGCGCGCGACGCGCTCGGCGCGGACCTGGCCGGCGAACTCGTCGCGCTCGTGCTGGAGCTCGGCGAGCAGGTGTTCGAGCGTGGCGGCCTCGGTCGTCTCGCCCTCGCGGGCGCGGTCGAGGATGCGATCGGGCATGCCCAGCCGGCGGGCGATGGCGAGCGCGTTGGAGCGGCCCGGGGTACCCATGATGATGCGGTAGGTGGGCCGCAGGGTCTGGGTGTCGAACTCGGCCGAGGCGTTGACGATGCCTTCGGCCGCGTGGGCGAAGACCTTGAGTTCACCGTGGTGGGTCGTGGCGACCAGCATGCAATCGAGTTCGAGGAATTCCTCCAGCAGCGAGCGGGCCAGAGCCGCGCCCTCGGACGGATCGGTGCCCGCGCCCAGCTCGTCCAGCAGCACCAGCGTGCGCGGTCCGGCGGCGTTGATGATCCGCACGATGTTGGTCATGTGCGCGGAGAAGGTGGAGAGCGATTGCTCGATCGACTGTTCGTCGCCGATGTCGGCGAAGATGTCCTGGAGGATCGGCAGCCGGGTGCCGAGTTCGGCCGGGATCGGCAGTCCGGCCTGGGCCATCAGGCAGAGCAGCCCGACGGTTTTGAGCGCCACCGTCTTGCCGCCCGTGTTGGGACCGGTGATCAGGACGCAGCGGGCGTCGGCGTTGAGCGTGGCCGAGATCGGCACGACCTCGCCTGTGAGCAGCGGATGGCGGGCGGAATGCAGGATCAGGTCGGTCGATTCGTCCGAGATCCAGTTGAGCCGGTCGTCGTCGGCGGGCAGCGGGGCGTCGAGCTCGGCAGCGAGCCGGGCCTTGGCCTGAGCGAGGTCGATGGCGGAGAGGCAGCGGGTCGCGGCGCGGATTGCTCCGGCCTCCTCGCCGATCTCGCGGCAGAGCGCGCGCAGGATGCGCTCGACCTCGCGCTCCTCCTCGCGCCGCGCCTCGCGCAGCCGGTTGCCGAGCTCGACCACCGCCAGCGGCTCGACGAACAGCGTCGCGCCGGAGGCGGAGACGTCGTGGACGACGCTGGGCAGCGCGCTGCGCAGTTCCGCCTTGATCGGAATCACATAGCGGCCGTCACGCTCGGTGATCAGCGACTCCTGTGCGATGCCCTCGGAGACGGCGTGGCGCAGCGTGCGTTCGAGCTGCCGCTCGAGCCGCTCCTGCATCGTGCGCACCAGCGCCCGAGCCTCGGCGAGGGCGGGTGAGGCGTCGTCGGGTACCTCGCCGCGCTCGTCGATGGTGGATTCGATCTCGCGGATCAGCGGCGAGAAGTCGGCGATCCGCTGGGCGAGCCGGGCGAGTTGCGGCAATTCGCGGGCGAGCGGCGCGATCTGGTTCCTGGCGTGGCGCGCGGTGCGCAAGAGGATCGCGACCTCGAGGATGTCGGAGGCGGGCAGGATGGCGGCACGGGAGGCTGCGAGCAGGTTCGCGCCGATGTCGGGCGCCTGACCGAGGTGATAGTTGGGCTTGAGTGAGGCCAGTTTGCGCGCCTCGGCGGTGGCGGCGAGCCGGCGGCGGACCTCTTCGGCGTCGGTGCTGGGTTCGAGCGAGCGCGCCAGCTCGCGTCCACCGGGGCTGCCGCAGAGTCCGGCCAGCCGGTCGATGATCTTGGGGAACTCGAGGACGGCGATGCTCCTGGCGTCCACGGTGGTTGGTCCTAGCTGAGTTCAATCAGGGACGTGACATAACCGACGCCCCAAGGATGCTCTGAGGCAAGGATATGCGGAATCGCCTCCTGGCCGTGCAACGCGCCCATCAGGATCAACGTGGGCGAAATGATCGACTCGTCGACCTGGCGGCGCAGGTGCTCGTCGATCTCGCAGAGCGGCTCGGGGTCCCAGGCCAGCAGCGCGGACTCGACCTGTTGCTGGACCTCTGCCGCGCGCGGGTGCTGGCCGTAGGCGGAGGCGTCGGAGAGCGTGTGCACGGCATCGCCGGAGGCGATCACGGCTGTGGGCTCGTCGATCGCGGCCAGAGCGCCGGCCATGGCGCGGCCGAAGCGGAGATGATCCTCGGGCGGGCGGAAGCTCATGCTGACCACGGCGATGCGTTCGGGGACGGCGTCGGCGAGCAGCGTCAGCGGGACGCCTAGCGAGTGGTCGGACTCTTCCCAGCCGTTGGCGCGGGCGAGCGGGACGTCGGCTGATTGGGCGGACTCGAACAGGGCCTCAGTAAGCGGCGCATCGAGCTCGCGCTGGAACTGAACCTCGGGCGCGTCGAATCGGGCGAGATTGCCGCGGAGCGGGCGGTTGAGGATGTGAAACCGGTTGAGCGTAACGATCCCGTGGGTGGAAATGATCAGCAGGCGCGTGACGCCGAGCTGGCGCAGTCGGCTTGCGACCGTCGCGTAGGCGTCCAGCGTCGCCTGCGCCTGGCGTTCGCGTCCCTGTCCGATCTCCGCGAGCAACACCGGCGGATGCGGCAGGACGGCGCCGAGGACGATCAAGACGCCACTCCGATCACCGCGCGCAGCGCGTCGATCACGTCGGCATCCTGGCCGGACAGGACGGTGCGCGGGTCGAGGACGAGCCGATCGCGTTCGACCCGGGCGACGATCGGCGGATCATTGAGCCGAAGCTGGCGCGCGGCCTCGGATGGGTGCGGGTGCGCGAGGCTCCAGACGCAGGTCGGCCGGGTCTCGCCGGGCAGGGAGCCGCCGCCGATCGGCGATTCGCCGGGCTCAAGCTCGCCCGCGCCGAGCGCGTTGCGCCAACTGCCGGCGCGTGCGTGCAGGTCTTCGGCCTCGGCTGCGATCATGCGCCAGATCGGGACTTCCTCGACCGCTTCGCCGCCGACGTAGTGGTGCAGCGTGGCGGCGAGTCCGGCGATGGCTGCCTTGTCGAGACGCAGCGCGCGCATCAAGGGATGGCGGCGGAGCGGATCGATCGACTCGCGTGTGCCGACGATCAGTCCGGCCTGGGGTCCGCCGAGCAGCTTGTCGCCGCTGAACAACACGAGGTCGGCGCCGGCGGCGACGCTGTCCTGGGGGCGCGGCTCGTAGCTGAGTCCGAACTGCCGGGTATCGAGCAGGCAACCGCTGCCGACGTCGTCGATCAGCAGGACGCCGGCTTCGTCGGCGACCTGGCGCAGCTCGGCGACCGAGGGCTCCTCGGTGAAGCCGACCATGCGGAAGTTGGAGGAATGTACGCGCAGGATGGCGGCGGTCCGCTCGGAGACGGCGTTGGCGTAGTCGCGAGCGCGGGTGCGGTTGGTCGCGCCGACCTCGACGAGCCGCGCGCCGGATTGGCGCAGCACATCGGGGATGCGGAATCCGCCGCCGATCTCGACGGCCTGTCCGCGCGAGACGATGACTTCGTTGACCGGCGCGTGGGCGGCGCCGTGGGCGTTGAGCGCGAAGTAGAGCGCGGCGGCGTTGTTGTTGACGGCGATGCCGGCCTCCGCGCCGCTGACGGCGTGGAGCAGCGACTCGAGGTGGTCCGAGCGCGAGCCGCGCGAGCCGGCGTCCAGCTCGTACTCGAGGTTGGAGTATCCGCTCGCCGCGCGGGACATGGCGAGCTCTGCAGCCTCGGAGACCGGCGCGCGTCCGAGGTTGGTGTGAATCACGACGCCGGTGGCGTTGATCACGGCCCGCAGCGAGGGACGCAGCAGCGTGGTCAACGAGCCGGCGGCGAGCCGGGCCAGCTCGGCGGCGTCGATCGGGGCGTCTCGATCGGCGATCAGCGCGGTGCGGGCATCCTCGATCGCCTGGCGGACGGCGTCGGTCACGTCGGCGCGGGGGAGGCGATCCAGCGCGTCGGCGAGGGGCGCCTGGGCGAGCACGCGGTCGACGCTGGGCAAGGCCCGCAGCCGCGCGGCGCGATCCGTTGGCTGGTGAGCAGTGTTCGACATTCGCGAGTCCGCAGCACCAGCGGCGCTGATACGCTTCGACCGATTGGCAACCAGGCGCCGGACGGTCCGGCGCATGTCTTCATGCTAAAGAACGGTTCTTGAGCAGTATGACAACGAATCTGAGAATTCCCGGTCCCACGCCGTGCCCGCCCGAGGTGCTGGCGGCGGCGAGCGGGGAGATGATCAATCATCGCGGTCCCGAGTTCGCCGAGCTGCTGGAGCGTCTGACCAGCGGGATCCAGCCCTTCTTCGGCACCGATCAGGAGATCCTGATCATCTCGGCTTCGGGAACCGGCGCGATGGAGGCGGCGATCGTGAACACGATGTCGCCGGGCGACAAGGCGCTCTGTGTGACCGTCGGCTCGTTCGGCGATCGCTTCGGCACGATTGCCGAGCGTTACGGGGCGGACGTGACCCGTTCGCAGATCGAGTGGGGCGAGGCGGCGACGCCGGAGCTAGTCGCCGAACTGATCCAGCAGGACGAGTACGACGCGCTGCTGATCACGCACAACGAAACCTCGACCGGCGTGACCAATCCGATCGGCGAGATTGCCGCGGCGGTCCGCGAGGTCGCGGATCCGTTGATCGTCGTCGACGCGGTCTCGTCGCTGGGCTCGATCGAGATGCGGATGGACGACTGGGGGCTGGATGCGGTCGTGACGGCGTCGCAGAAGGGCTGGCTGTCGCCGCCCGGGATCGCGATGGCGGCGCTGTCGGAGCGCGGCTGGCGGGCGGCGGAGCGATCGACGATGCCGAGCTTCTACTTCGATCTGACCACCCACCACGACTACGCCGAACGCGGGCAACCGCCCTGGACGCCGTCGCTGCCGACGATGTACGCGATGGACGCGGCGCTGCCGATGCTGATCGACGAGGGTCCGGAGGCGATCTTCGCGCGCCATCACCGCTTTGCCTCGTGGACGCGGTCGGCGGCCCGGGCGCTGGGCCTGAAGTTGCTGGCCGAGGAGCGCTACGCCTCGGACACGGTCACGGCGGTCCAGGTGCCCGAGGGCATGACCGGCGCCGCCGTGACCCGGCGTCTGCGCGAGGAGCACGACGTGGTGATCGCCGGCGGCCAGGGCAAGCTGGCCGCGTCGATCTGGCGGATCGGCCACCTCGGCTACCTGGACGAGGCCGAGTTCAGCGCCTGCTTCGCCGCGCTGCAACAGGCGCTGGTGGCGGAGGGATTCGCGCCGGCCGAGGGCGCGGTGATCCCGGGGATCGACGGCTAGTCAGGCTGCACGCTCTGCCCCGCGACAGACTCGGGGCCACTCCCAACGAGGGAGCACTGGCACGCACCATGACCGCACGAATCCTGGTCAGTGAATCGCTCGCCGAGGAGGGGTTGTCGATTCTGCGCGCGGCGGCGGAGGTGGACGCGCGGACGGGCCTGTCGCGGACAGAGTTGACGGAAGCGATTGCCGATTGCCAGGGATTGATCGTGCGCAGCGGGACGCAGGTCGATCGGGATTTGATTGCGTCGGCGCCGAACCTGCGCGTGATCGGCCGGGCCGGCGCGGGCGTCGACAACATCGACCTCGATGCGGCCTCCGAGCGCGGGATCATCGTGCTCAACGCGGCCGGCGGCAACACGGTCTCCGCGGCCGAACTGGCGATCGGCCTGCTGCTCTCGCTGTCGCGTCACCTGGCCGCCGCCAATGCGTCGCTGCGCTCGGGCGAGTGGAATCGATCCGCGTTCATCGGGGCCGAGCTGCGCGGCAAGACGGCCGGCATCGTCGGCCTGGGACTGGTGGGCGCAGCCGTCGCGCGGCGCCTGCAGGCGATGGAGATGCGCACGATCGCCTTCGATCCGTTCGTCTCCGAGGAGCGCGCCCGCAGCGTCGGAGCGGAACTCGCGCCGCTGGCCGAGCTGCTGGCGCAGTCGGACGTCGTGACCCTGCACTCCTCGGCATCGCCCGATGCGCCGCCGCTGCTGGGCGCGGAGGAACTGTCGGCAATCAAGCCGGGCGCGCTGCTGGTCAACACGGCGCGCGGCCGCCTGGTGGACGAGTCGGCGCTGCTTGAGGCGCTGGACTCGGGCAGGCTGAGCGGCGCGGCGCTGGACGTGTTCGCCTCCGAGCCGGCGCAGGAGAACCCGCTCGTCCAGCATCCGCTCGTGCTGGCCACGCCGCACCTCGGCGCGTCGACGCAGGAGGCGCAAGAGCGGGTCGCGGTCGACATCGCGACCGAGACGCTCAAGGTGCTCGCCGGACAACCATCGCAGGCGGCGGTCAACGCGCCGATGATCGATCCGGAATCGCTGGAGGCCGTGGGGCCGTATCTGTCGGTCGCCGAGATGTGCGGCCGGCTGGCGACCCAACTCGCCAGCGGCCAGTGGCGCGACATCGTGATCCACTACCGCGGCGAGGTCGCCAATTACGACGTGACGCCGCTCAAGGCCTCCGTCGTCGCCGGACTGCTCGCGCCGATCTCGGACGAGCACGTCAACCTGGTCAACATCAACAACGTGATCGCCCACCGGGGCTGGCGCATCTCCGAACGCAAGACGCCCGACGCGGAACCCTACACCTCGACGATCACCGTGGAGCTGCGCACATCCTCGGGCGCGACTTCGCTGATGGGCACGCTGGAGCACAGCCGCGCGGCAGTGGTCGAGATCAACGGCTTCCACGTCCACATCGCCGCGTCGATGCACCGGCCGGGACGAGCGCAGGATCACCTGCACCTGCTCGTGCTGCGCAACGAGGACCGGCCCGGACGGGTGGGCAAGGTGGGCATGGCGCTGGGCGACCTCGATGTCAACATCGCGGCCATGGACGTCGGCTTCAGCCTGGAGAATCCGGGCGGCATGTCGCTGATGGCGCTCACGATCTCGCGAGCCCTGTCACCCGAGGAAGTCGTCGTGTTGAGCTCGATCGACGGCGTGGAGGACGTGTCGCAGGCGCAGATGTAACAGCGGCCCCGGCGGCCGCCCGTTCCGTCTTCAGTCCAGTGGATGCAGCACCAGCCCGGTCGGCAGCTTGGGCACGAAGTAGGTGCTTTTCTGCGGCATGAACGAGCCGGCGTCGGCAGTGTCGATCACATCCTGCAGTGTGGGCGCGGGCAGGACGAATCCGGCGCCGGCGCTGCCGTCCGACACCGCCTGCACGAGTTCGCCGAGATGGTGCGTGTAGGTCACGGCCTCGCCGCCGGCCAGCGCGGCGGCGTCGATCCCCAGCAGCGGCTCCAGGATCAGGTGCTGGAGGACGGCCGGGGCCAGGTTGCGCCAGGCGTCGGGCACGTCGTCGGGCATCGACCGCCGCCCCGCCTCTGTGGGCTGCAGCGTCCAGGCGCCGTCCCGCGTGATCAGTCCGATATCCGGGCTGCCCTCGGGCAAGGCGTCGGCCAGCGCCGCCGGATCGGCCTCGTCGACGCGAAAGCCGCGACCCAGTTGGGCGACCAGGCTGGCCGGTATCCGGCCGTGAATGATGCGGTGGGTGGCTCCGACGACCAGCGCCGGATCCGACTGGCAGACAATGCCCATCAGCACCCGGCGCGATCCGGGCCGTTCGTCGATCGCGTCGAGCGCCGACTCGTAGCGGTGATGCCCATCGGCCATGTAGATCGTGTCGTTGGCGAAGGCGTCGGCAATCCGCGAGACGGTGTTCGCCCCGTCGATCCGGCGCAGCGTGTGTGTATCGCCGGTCGGATCCGTGCCTTCGTAGAGCGTCGGCAATTGCGCGGCAATCTCGATCAGCTCCGACAGCGCGCCCTCGGCATCGGGGACGAATGCCATCAGCGGCGAGACATCCGCGCCCACGACCGAGCGCAGCGCCGTGCGCGTGGCCTTGGGTCCGGGCATCGTGCGTTCGTGGGCCATCACGCCCTCGCCCCAGGGCGTCAGCTCGACCGCACCGAAGATCGCTCTTCGCACTCGCCGCTGGGATCCGTCGCCGAAGACGTGCTCGTGCAAGTAGAAGGACGGGGCCGCGTCCTGCACGACCGCCCCGGATGCGCGCCAGTCTCCCAGCGTTCGCGCCGCCGAGGCGATGTCGTCGCCGGCCGCCGTCTCGATGTGCGCGATCTGGTAGCGACTGGACGCCTTGAGCTGCGCCGTCTGATCGGCGTCGACGATGTCGTAGGGCGGACCCAGCACCGCGCCCCAGTCGCCAACCATGTCGGGGTCGTAGCGGAGACCTCGGAACGGCTGCACGTTGACCATGAGTGGGAGTCCTCGTCGTGCTCCTGGCGAGTCCGCGCCCGCGGGCGGTAAGGCTCGACTCGACGGACTGCCCAGATCGTATCTCACCCGTTTGCGCAGGCGGGAGATTGGTGCGACGCTGAGGCGCATGCCGAACAAGCCGGGCCAGCGACCCTCGCGATTCTGCGTCTTCTGCGGAATCGCGGAGGGAACGGAGTCGGCGCTCTTCTTTCGCGACGGCGAGCGTCGCTTCATCGATTCCCGGCGCGGCGATCCGTCCGTGCCCTGGTGCGACTCGCGCCCGGACGTGTTCGTATTCGAGAACCAGTTCCTGTTCTTCGACCTGACCTCGCTCGTGATTCCCGGCTGGCACACGGACTGCGCCACTCCGTTCCACTGCCAGCAGTACGAGCTCTGGACCGACCTGGGCGAGGTCGGGGCGACGGCCCGCGACCACGGCGAGCAGGCGGTCGCCTGGCTGCAGGATCGCAATCCCGAGCGCGCTCCGTCGGGCTTCCGCGTGTTCTGCAACTTCGGCGCGATGGGCGAGCAGTCGCAGCCGCACGCCCACCTCCAGGTCCACGCGGCCAAGGAGCTCGACCGCTCGCGCTGGGCGCCGACCGGCGTGCCGTGGCTCGAGGCCGTGACCGGCAACGGCTGCAGCGTCGTCCACGAGACCGACTCGACCGTCTTCTACGACGCGCTGCCCACGCTCGAGGCGGGACGCTCGAACCTCTGGCAGGTGACCGTCTCGGTCGGCTTCTCCTCGCCGCATCGATCGCTGCCCAGGATGGCGCTGCTCGCCGTGCCCAGGGAGCCGGTATCGCAATGGTCGATGTGGCAGGATGTCGGGCAGGTTGGTGCGGATGTCGCCGCCTACGGGCAGGAAGCCTCCCCGGGCGGATTCCGGGTGATGAGCAACTTCCCCGGTCAGCAGGCCGACGAGGAATACGGTCCCGGACACGTCCTCTTGATCGGCGGCAGCCACCTCGGCCTCTACGCCGACTACTTCTAGGCTCCCGCAGCGGACCTCTGCGCCGCGAACATCTCTTCCAGCGCCGAGCGCGCTGCCGCGACCATCTCGCCGAGCTGATCCGGCGTGAACGACTCGCCCTCGGCCGTGCCCTGCACCTCGACCAGTCCGCCGTTGGCCAGACCGACGATGTTGCAGTCGACGTCGGCGCTCGAGTCTTCCTCGTAGTTGAGATCGACCAGCACCTGTCCCTCGCGGAGGCCGACGCTGACCGCGGCTACGGCCGCACGGATAGGCGAACGCTCGTAGGCCAGCCCGCCGACCGCCCGCGACACCGCCACAAAGGCGCCCGTCACGGCCGCCGTGCGCGTGCCGCCGTCGGCGTTGAGCACGTCACAATCGATGTTGAAGGTCCGCTCGCCCAGCGCGTCGAGATCGACGGCGGCCCTGAGACTGCGCCCGATCAGCCGCTGGATCTCCTTGGTCCGACCCGCCCCGAGCACCCGCTCGCGGCCCGATCGCGTGTTCGTGCTGGCAGGCAGCATGTTGTACTCGGCCGTCAGCCAGCCGCGTCCCGAGCCGCGCATCCAGCGCGGCACCTGCTCCTCGACCGTGACCGCGCAGAGCACCTGCGTCTCGCCCAGCGAGACGATGCACGAGCCGTCGGCGTGGCGCTGCACGTCGAGTTCGAAGCTCAGTGGACGTAACTCGCGGGGCCCGCGTCCGTCGGTGCGTAGCATGTGTAGCAGCTTAGGAGAGGACGGAACAATGGCGATTCAGGGATACTCGGACCTCGACGGCGTCGAACTGGCGCGCATGGTGGCCGACGGCGAAGTGTCGGCAATCGAGCTGCTCGACGAAGCGATCGAGCGCGCCGAGCGCGTCAATCCGCAGATCAACGCGGTCGTCTACCCCTGGTACGACCACGCCCGCGAGAACGCGCTGCGCGGGCTGCCCGAAGGTCCGATGCACGGCGTGCCGTTCCTGCTCAAGGACCTGGGCACGCTCTACGCCGGACAGCCGATCTCCAGCGGCTCCAAGGTCTTCGCCGACACGATTCCCGATCACGACTCGGAGATGGTGATCCGCTACAAGGCGGCCGGCCTCTCGATCTTCGGGCGGACCACCTCGCCGGAGATGGGCATCACCTCGACCACCGAGTCGCAACTGCACGGCAAGACGCGCAATCCGTGGAACCTCGAGCACACCGCCGGCGGATCCTCGGGCGGCGCGGCCGCCGCCGTGGCCGCGGGCGTCATCCCCGTCGCCAACGCCTCCGACGGCGGCGGCTCGATCCGCATTCCCGCAACCTGCAACGGACTCTTCGGTCTCAAGCCGACGCGCGCGCGAACGCCGGCCGGACCCGACGTCGGCGAGGGCTGGGCGGGCATGTCGACCGTGCACGTCGTCTCCCGCTCGGTCCGCGACTCCGCCGTGCTGCTCGACGCCACCGCCGGACCCGACATCGGCGCGCCCTACTATGCGCCGCCGCCCGAGCGTCCCTGGGCGGACGAGGTCGGGCGCGATCCGGGCAAGCTGCGGATCGGGATGATCGTGCAGCCGTTCAACGAGTGCGAGATCGACGGCGAGTGCATCGCCGCCGCCGAGCACTCGGCCGAACTGCTGCGCTCGCTCGGCCACGAAGTCGAGGACGCCGTGCTCAACATCCCCGAGGAAGTGCGCAACCCGCTCTTCGACATCGTCCGACCCTCGACCAAGCTGGCCTTCGACCAGAAGGCGGCGGAACTGGGCCGGACGCCCAATCCCGAGGACATGGAGCCACTGACCTGGCGCATGATCTCGGGTGAGATGCCGACCGCGACCGAGTACATCGCCGCGACCCGCGCCGTCCACGCGATCGGCCGCTACGTCGGACGCTGGTTCGCCGGCGTCGACGGTCCCGGCTACGACGTGATGCTGACTCCGACGATGGCGACGACGCCGCTGCCGCTGGGCCGGCTGTCGCTGGATCGGGAGGATCTGGCGGCGCAGGGCGTGGATGTCCAGCGCACGGTGGGCTTCACCTCGCTGTTCAACGCCTCCGGCAACCCCGCGGCCTCGATGCCGCTCTACTGGAGCGAAGCGGGCCTGCCGGTCGGGACGCAGTTCGTCGCGCCCTACGCCGACGAGGCGACCCTGATCAGGCTGGGGGCACAGCTCGAGGCCGCCCAGCCCTGGGCCGGCCGCAAGCCTCCCGTACACTCCGACTAGCCAGACTGCCAGGGAGACCCAACCATGAGAACCGCAAACGCCATCGCTGAAATGCTCAAGCGGGAAGGCGTCGACTTCGTCGTCGGCTACCCCGTCAACCCGATCTTCGAGGCCGCCGCCGAGGCCGATATCCGCACGATCATCGTGCGCCAGGAGCGCACCGGCATCCACATCGCCGACGCCTTCGCCCGCATGAACTCGGGCGACCGGGTGGCGGTCTACCTGACCCAGAACGGCCCCGGCTCCGAGAACTCCTTCGGCGGGCTCGCCCAGGCCTGGTCCGAGTCGGCGCCGATGGTCGCCATCCCCGGCGGCTACGCCCGCGCTCAGACCAACGTCGCGCCCAACTTCTCCGGACTGGTCAACTTCCAGCACGTGAGCAAGTGGACCGAGCAGTTGACCGATGCCAACGACCTCGCCAACGCCGTCCGCCGCGCCTTCACCCACGCCAAGAACGGCCGCCAGCGGCCGGTCGTGCTGGAAATCCCCGGCGACCTCTGGGGCGCCGAGATCGCCGAGCCGCTCGACTACACTCCCACGCCCGCCTACCGCTCCGGTCCCGACCCGGCCGACGCGCGCAAGGCCGCCCAGACGCTGGTCAACGCCGAGCGGCCCGTGATCTACGCCGGCCAGGGCGTCCACTATGCCCGCGCCTGGGACCAGCTCCGCGAACTCGCCGAACTGCTCGAATCGCCGGTCACGACCTCGCTGCAGGGCAAGAGCGCGTTCCCCGAGACGCATCCGCTCTCGCTCGGCTCCGGCGGCCGCGCCTACCCGCGCGCCGTGCATGAGTTCATCCGCGACGCCGACGTGATCTTCGGCATCGGCTGCTCCTTCGCCAAGACCGGCTTCGGCCTGCAGATGCCCAGGGGTCCGTACTACATCCACTCGACGCTCGACCCCGAGGACTTCAACAACGAGGTCGAGATCTCGGAAGGCGTCGTCGGCGACGCCGGGCTCGTGCTCGAGGCGATCATCGCCGAGGTCCGCGAACTGATCTCCGGCCCGCGCGGCCGCGCCGACGCCGTCGCCGCCAAAATCGCCGAGACCAACGGCGCATGGCGCCGGGACTGGGCGCACAAGACCGACTCCGACGACGCGCCGATCAATCCCTACCGCGCCCTGCGCGACCTGCACGCAACGCTTGACGAGACGGTCGGCATTGACAACGTCGTCGCCACCCACGACGCCGGTTCGCCGCGCGACCAGATGTCGCCCTTCTGGAACTCGACCACCCCGCTCAGCTACATCGGCTGGGGCAAGACCACGCAGTTGGGCACCGGCCTCGGCTACGCCATGGGCGCCAAGGTCGCCAGTCCCGAGAAGACCTGCCTCAACGTCTGGGGCGACGCCGCGATCGGCATGACCGGCATGGACTTCGAGACCGCGGTGCGCGAGAACATCCCCATCCTCAGCGTGCTGCTCAACAACTTCTCGATGGCGATCGAGCTGCCGATCATGAAGACCGCGACCGAGAAGTACCGCGCCACCGACATCTCCGGCCACTACGCCGACATGGCCAAGGCCTTCGGAGGCTACGGAGAGCGCGTCGAATCCCCCGCCGACCTTAAGGAAGCCTTCAAGCGAGGCATCCGGGCCACCGAAGACGGCCAGGCGGCGCTGATCGAGGTCATCACGTCGAAGGAGATCGACTACTCGGTGGTCAGGTAGCGAGAGGAAGTCGCCCCCCGGCCCAGCGGCATGGAGCGGCGCCCGACTGCCCGAATCACTCAATCACCCCGTCTGACTCCAGGCGCTCGACCTCCTCTGCCGACATCCCCAGCCAGTCCGACGCGACCGACTTGTTCGACTCGCCGAAGACCTCGGAGCGGCGGTAGACCGTGGCCGGGGTGCGCTCGAACTGCAGCGGCAAGCGATCGCCCTTGAGCGGGCCGAGCATGGGATGCGGATCGCCGAAGTCGAAGAACATCCCCGAGTGCGCGAGCTGCGGATCGCGCTCGGTCAGGTCGAACCCCGTCTGCACGACTCCGGCCGGCACGCCCGCCGCCTGGCAGCGAGCCATCAGCTCGTACCGATCCTGAGTTCGCGTCCACTCGCCGATCCGCGCATCGATCTGCGCTCGCCGCTCCCGCCGGCCTTCGCTGTTGTCCAGGAATGAATCTGCGAGCCAATCGTCGGCGTCCATCAAGCGACATAACGCCCGCCACTGATGATCGTTGACGACCGCGATGGCGCACCATTCGTCGTCCCCCCGGCAGGGATAGACCCCGTGCGGCGTCCACGCTTCCCAGGGCGGGTCGTTGCCGACCGGTTCTGCGGCGACCCCGTTGGCGAAGAAGTCGAGCAGCGCCGGGCCGGAGAACGAGACGCCGACCTCGAACTGGCTCATGTCGATCTGCTGGCCCACGCCCGTCGTCCGCCGCGCCTCCAGCGCCGCCAGGATCGCGACCGCGCCGTGCAGCCCGGCCATGTGGTCGTTGTAGCTGAAGCCGATCCCGATGTCGTTGCGGCCCGGCACGCCGGTCAGGTAGGTCAGCCCGGCCAGTGCGTGCACGGTCGGCGCGTAGGTCACGTAGTTGGACCACGGACCCGAGACGCCCATCCCCGACATGCCGATGTAGACCACGCCGGGATTCTCCGGACGGATCGACTCGTAGCCCAGACCCCAGCGATCGAGCACGCCGACCGAGAAGTTGTCAATCACGACATCCGCCTCCAGCGCCAGCTTGCGCGCAATCTCCCGAGCCTCGGGACGGCTCAGGTCGAGCTGGAAGACCCGCTTGTTGCGGTTCCACATCGTGTGATACGGACTGTCCGGCCCGCCCGCCAGCGAGACGCGCGTCTCCGACATCACCTTGACCACGTCCGCGCCCATGTCGCCCAGCACCCGCGTCGCAAACGGCCCCGCCAGCACATGCGTGAAGTCGAGCACCCGAACCCTTGCCAACGGCCCCGCAGCCTCGTGATCGCTGCCCCCTTCCAGGGGGGAGCTGTCCCGAAGGGACTGAGGGGGTTCCGTCGCTTCCACCCTTGCACCCCCGCCAATCCGCCACGGAGTCTCCGAGAAGTGATACGGCGCTCCGGGACCGCGAGCCGTCGCGTCGCCGACTGCATACTCGGCCCACCAGTCGCGCGCCTCAAGCTGCGGGTTGCCCGCCACCTCCGCTGTCGTCATCACCCAGCCGTAGGGATGATGCCGCGCCTGCGCCTCGTGGAAAAACGACTCGACCTCCTTGCCCGCAACCCACGCGCGCAGCGTCTGCATCGTCAGCGTGATCATCTCGGCCACGTTGGCCGGATCGCTGAAGCGCTCGTCCAGCAGCTCCAGCCCCGTGCCCTCCTCGACCAGCCAGGCGACCTGCCTCGAGAAGTCCGGCGTCGGCGTGATCATGATCGAGCCGCCAATCGCCTGCATGACGACGTAGGCGCTGGACCAGTGGAGGGAGCCCTGGCGCGGCAGCACCGGACCGTCGGCGAATGGCACATGCTCGTGGTACCAGGCCCACATCAAGACGTGCTCGAGGATCGTGCAGAGCGCCTCGTGCACGCTCAGCCGGACAATCTGGCCCTCGCCCGTCTCGCGCGCATGCCGCAATGCAGCCAACGCGCCGATCGCGGCATAGACGCCTGCGACAAAGGCGTACTGGTCGCCGTATAGCTTGAGTGGCGGCGTGTCCGTGTCGCCCGAAGTCGCCGCCACCCCGCCCAGCGCCTCCGCGACCAGGCCCGGCGCCAGGAAGTCGCGCCACGGACCCGAACGACCGAACGACGTCACGTCGACGACCACCAGCGCCGGATTGGCCGCCAGCAGCGCCTCCGCATCCGCCAGCCGCTCGCAATCCAGCACGATGTCGGCGGACCCGGTCAGCGCCGCCGCAACATCCGCATCGCCGCTCGCGAACTGGCGCGAACTGGCGAAGAACGCGTGCCACAACGACGCCCCGTTGCCATGCATCGGCCCGCGCTCTCGCAGCGGATCCCCGCTCTCGGGCTCGACCCGGATCACCTCCGCGCCCAGGTCCCCTAGCAGCTTCCCCGCATAGACCCCGCGGTCGTCGGTCAGGTCGATCACCCGCACATCGCCAAGCGGTCCCGCTCTGTCAGGCATGAGAGAGAGTCTAGTGGCGAACCGCCGGCCCTCTGTTAATCTGACCGAACGGACCAATCGCGGCGGGAGCACGATCATGGACTTCAAATTCTCGGCGGAGGATGTGGCCTTTCGCGAGGAGGTGCTGGACTTCCTCGGCCAGCAGTTGCCGCCCGGCTGGGCCGACCTCTCCGAGGGGCCGGCCGAGGACGGCGCCGCCAACCGCGAGCGCTGGGAGTTCACTCGCGGCTTCCACAAGGCGCTGGCCGAGCGCGGCTGGCTGACGCTGGGCTGGCCGGTCGAGCACGGCGGCGCCGGCGCCGGACCGATCCGACAGGCCATGTTCAACGAGACCATGGCCCATCACCGCGCCCCGACCTACAACCAGGGCGTCGACCGCGTCGGACCGACGATCATCATGTACGGCTCGGACGAGCAGAAGGAGTTCTTCCTGCCCCGCATCCGCTCGGCCGACATCCAGTGGTGCCAGGGATTCTCCGAGCCCGGCTCCGGCTCCGACCTCGCCTCGCTGCAGACCCGCGCCCAGCGCGACGGCGACGACTACATCATCAACGGTCAGAAGATCTGGACCTCGGGCGCGCAGCACGCCGACTACATCTTCATGCTCGCCCGCACCGAGCCCGACGCGCCCAAGCACCGCGGCATCTCCTTCTTCCTGCTCGACATGAAGACCCCCGGCATCACCGTCCGGCCGCTGGTCAACATGGCCAACCGTCACCACTTCAACGAGGTCTTTTTCGAGGACGTCCGCGTGCCCGCCTCCAACATGGTCGGCGAGGAGAACCGCGGCTGGTACGTCGCCACGACCACGCTCGATTTCGAGCGCTCCGGCATCTCCCGCGTCGTCTCCGGCGTGCGTCTGCTGGGCGAGCTGACCGAGCTCGCCAGCCAGCCCCGGCCCGACGGCACCCGACCGGACGAGGACTCGCGCATCCGGCACAAGCTGGCCGACCTGCAGATCGAGTTCACCGTCGGCCGCTGGCTCGCCTACCGCGTCGCCTGGATGCAGTCGCAGGGCCTGGTGCCCAACCACGAGGCATCGATGTCGAAGCTCTACGGCACGATGATCAATCAGCGCCTGGCCGGCATGATCAATATGTTCGGCCTCGCCGGCGGCCTCTCCGGCGAGCAGGACCACGCCCCGCTCCACGGCCGCCTGCCCGACGAGTACCTCAACGCCGTCCCGCTCACGATCGCCGCCGGCACCTCCGAGATCATGCGCAACATCATCGCCACCCGAGGCCTCGGCCTGCCGCGCTAGGCAGCGGTTTGGGAATCGTCCTTCACGGGCTTGCCATCAGGGGGCGCATCCCAATCGGCTGACAGCGACGAGAGTTCGAAATCGGCGTCGTCGGGATCGTGGTACTCGTCCTCGAACACGCGAATATCCGTCAACGCAATCGGCGCCCGATCCGGGTACTCAACCACGATGTTGAGCTTGCCGCCGCACTCGGCGACGTAGCGGCTCAGGGTAGAGAGCAGCAGATCGCTGGGCTGCTCGAGGTGGGAGAGATCCTCGCGGTTCACGCCCAGCCGCTCGCCGATGCTGGCCTGGGTTTGCTCAATCGCGCGTCGGAAATTGTCCAGCGACTCCAGTTCGAGACGTAACAGTTGCGAGAGTCGATCAATCTCCCGTCGCTCTTCCTCCGTGAAACTCTCTAGCATCTCTTCGTGCGTAACCATTATCGTTCCCTCTCCGAGGCCAAGCGCGCCAAATGAGCGTCAAACCGGCTGTCAGCAACGCGGTTTCAAGCGTCAGTGCACATAGGCATTGCCCAACGCACCCCAACTCGCCACCAGGAACGGCACGCAGTAGGTCAGGGGAATCTTCCAGGCCAACTCGGCCGACCCATCCCCGCCGACGATCACCGTGCCCTGGTTGATCGCCACCAGGATCGTCCCCACCACCGCCGACGTCAGCGCCGACCGGCGCAGCATGCCCCGGTTGCGGAACGCGCAGCGCCAGCACTCCCGACCGCTCTTCATCCGGAAGTGGCGGCCGGGCTCGGCCTGGTTCAGGTGCCGGCACCACGACTGCAAGGTCCGCGCTGCATGTGACATCTGGCGCTAGGCTAACGTTCGTGCGCCCGCTCAACATCTTCTTCGACGTCGACGGCTGCCTCGTCTCCTGGAACCTGCACCTGCGCCCCTACGCCCGCGAGGTGCTAGAGCGGCTGCAGGAGCGCGGACACCACGTCTACATGTGGTCCGGCTACGGCGCCCGCCGCGAGGTCGCCGACAAGCACGACCTCTGGCCGCTGCTCGCCGGGATCATGGGCAAGCCGATCTTCCAGTACCGCCAGCGGCTGCACCTGTTCACCGACATCGTGCCCGACTTCATCATCGACGACCACCGCGAGATCGTCGAGGCCCTGGGCGGCGCAGTGATCAAGCCGCCGCAGGAACCGCTGGCGCGCGATCGGGAAATGGTCCGCGTCTACCGCCGCATCCTCGAGTTCGAGCGCGAGCACCGCCGCCGCTGGGCCTGATCTAGCCGCCCGCGTCGGCCTCTGCCTCCGGCTCCGGCAGCTCCCGGCCTGACGGGTAGGACTCGTGGCCCGTGTCGAGCCACGACGTGGCGACCCGCTCGGTCGACCAGGCGTACTCGAACAGCCTCCGGTCGGGCTGGAACCAGGGCTGGTGGATGCCCAACTGGATTCCGTTGACCAGCTTGACCCGCCACTGGTGCGCGTCGCCGCCCAGCAGACGCTCCTGCAACTGGTGCGCCAGGTCCTGCCGCGCCGCGCGGTTGAAGGTCGTCTGCATCTGCTCGATCAGCCCGTCGATCTCGGCGTCGGTGTCGTCGCTCCAGTGCCGGACGCCGGCCGAGTGCAAACTCTCGGCCCACTGATCGGTCGGATCGGCCTGCTGCGGCGCCGCGCCCCAGCCCAGGAAGAGGAAACGCTCGCCGCCGCGCAACTGGTCGATCGCCTCGGCGAACGGACGCAGCTCGCGCTCGACCTCGAGTCCCGTCGCCTCGGCGATCATCGCCCGCACCGCCTCGCCCGATCCGGCGAAGAAGCCCTCGAACAGGTCGGCGACGACCAGCGTCATCGCGCCCACGGCGCCCGCGCCGCCGGCGGCCGAGACGAGCTGCCCGCTCTCGGCCAGATCGGCCTCCCGATCGCCGCGGTAGGCGGGGAATCCCGCCAGCAGCGAGTCCGACAGGCTCCAGCCGTCGAGGAACCAGGGCGCCGGACCGCTCGGCCGCCCGTGCCCGGCGTAGAGCCGCTCGACCAGCGCCGGCCGATCGATCGCGATCGAGGCCGCCCGCAGCACGCGCGGATCGGACAGGGGCGATTCGGGGTCCGCGCTCAGCGGCGCCAGCAGTTCCACGCCCGCGTCGAGCGGGCGCTCGAACCCGGGATGCTCGGGATACCGCTCGCGCAGCGACTCCACCGTCTCGTTGGTCAAGGGGAAACCGGCCGCGTCGAACGCCGCCGCGTCGTAGAGGCTGACGATGTTGTTGGGATCGCCCGAGGTGAACGTGACCCCGTCCGCGTAAGCGGAATCGCCGCGCCACCAGTTGCCGGAACGGGCCAGGGTCAGCTCGAAGCCGTTGTAGAGCAGCGGCGTGTACGGCCCCGTGCCGCTGTTCAGAAACACGTCGGACGGGTCGTCGCGCCAGGCGTCGCCGTGCAGCTCGGCCGCTTCCGGACTCGTGATCCAGGCAAACGGCGAGCCGTGTACCGAGGCCAGGTAGGTCGCGTCGGGCCGCGGCGTGGTCAGCGTCAGCGTCTCGTCCGACGTCGCCTCGACGCTCGCCGTGCGGTCGTAGACGCTGCGGCGGAAAAAGTGCGGATCGGGCAGGCCGCCCGCGTCCAGCGCGTCGCGCTGCCGCTGGATGTTCCAGCGCGCGTCCTCGGCGGTCACCGCGCGGCCACCGGTCGGTTCCGAGTCCCAGAACACGGCCGCCGGATCGATGCGGAACACGTAGGTCGTCTCGTCCGGCATCTCCGGCAGCGATGCCAGGTCCGCCTCCAGCTCGCCGCTGGCGACCGACGCCGGCCGGATCAGCCGGTTGTACATCAGGCTGTGCATCGCCCGCGTGTAGCGGAACCGCGATCGGTGCGGGTCCCAGCGGTCGTGCCGCTCGGTCGCCAGCCACAGCCGGATCACCCCGCCCGACTGCGGTCCGCTCGCCGCCTCAGCCTGGACCGCCTGCGCGTCCGGCTGCGAATCCTCGCTCTGCTGGACCTGTTGCGCCTGTTGCGCCTGCTGAGACTCTGCTGGAGCGGACTGCGCTTGCGGCGGTTCCGGCGGCTCGTCCTGCTGCGCCAGCGCCTGCGCCTGGTCTTCGTCGTCCGAGCAGCCGACCAGCGCCAGACCGGCCGCGCCGACACCGGCGCGCGCGGAAGCGGCCAGCAGACTGCGGCGGGACAGCCGCCGCCGGCGCAGGGGAAGCAGGCGCGTCGCGCCGGGGGGTCTGGTTGACATGCGGATTATCGTATCCGCGAATACGCGTTGTGCGCTATCGCGGCCGCCGATCCGGCCAATTCGATCAGGCGGCTAGACGAAAGCGGAGAGTCGGGCGATACTGTGGACAGTTCGAGCGAGCAACGAGCGACAGCGAGTAGGGATTGACGCGATGCCTCCTCTGGTTCCTTCCTTCATGATGCCGCAGTGGCTCAAGGACGCGCCGATCCCGATCCAGTTGGCGCTGCTCGCGCCCGGACTGATCGTCGGCAACATCCTCGCCATCGTCGTCCACGCGATCATGATCAACCTCGGCGCGGGCAACCAGCACCTCTCCTCGGCCGACGGCGGCTTCGACGCCTGGCTGCTCTGGATCATCATCGGCGCCGGCCTGTTCATCGGTCTCGCCGCCGGCGGCTTCGTCTACATCGGCGTCGGCCTCGGCGCGGACAAGGAGTCCGAAGACGAGGCCGAGGCCGAATCCGGCATGCTCGAGCTCTAACGCCCCAATCAGCGGACGCACGACCGAAGCGCCCCCTCGATCGAGGGGGCGTTCGCCGTCTCCGTACCTCCGTCGCCCCCGACACACCACGTCCGCGCCATCGAACGTGCGTACGATTACAATAGAGGATCACCAACCGAGACCAGCAACTCAGGAACCTGTCATGAAGCCCGTCAACTCACCCGACATTCCCCGACCCGGCCCACCCTCGCGCCGACGAATCTCACCCGGATCTGACCTCAACCAGACAAAATCTGACCGGATCTGACCAAATCTGACATCATGCAGCGCCGTTCGCCAGCAAAACACCGCAAAACAGCGCCATTCCGCCGCAGTTCGCCGCGAAAATTGCACCCCCGGCCCGATCGCGGCCGTTTGGGCGGCCGGCGAGCCGGCAATCAGGCGATCCCTGAACGGGCCCGAAGTCGGCTAACCCTGCAGCTCGGCCGCGAAGAAGGCCTTGAGTTTCTCCCAGGCGTCGGCCGCGGCGTCGGGGTCGTGCACGTCCGGGCTGGTGTCGTTGAAGAAGCCGTGGTGCGAGTCCGGGTACATGTGGATCTCGTGGCGCACCCCGGCCCCGTCCAGCGCCGACTGGATGCCCGCCACGACCTCGGACGTGATCCAGTCGTCGTGCCCGGCGTAGAAGCCCATCACGGCGCCCTGGATCTGGCCGGCGTCGCCCATGCCCGCGCCCGGCACGCCGTAGAACGGCGCCGCCGCAACAACGGCGGGATTGTTCATCGCCAGCAGCAGCGACATCCCCCCGCCGAGGCAGAAGCCGGTCACGCCGATCCGGTCCGAGCGCACCTCGTCCCGCGCCTGCAGCGCGGACACTGCGCCCGACATGTCGACCAGCGCGTTGGGCTCCTGCAGCGACATCATCAGTTTCTGCGCCTCGTCCGGCTCTGCCGTCACCGAGCCGTGGAAGAGGTCGGGCGCGAGCGCCACGTAGCCTTCGGCCGCGATCCGGTTGGCGATGTCGCAGATGTTGGGGTTCAGCCCCCACCATTCCTGGATCACCACGACCCCGGGATAGGGTCCGCCCTCGGCGGGGCTGGCGAGGTAGCCCGTGGCGCTGCCGCCGTTGGCGGCGAATTCGATCTGTTCGTGCGCGAGAATAGCCATCGGTGGTTCCTTCAGCAGTGGGGTCTGGCAGACCCGGCGCAAGCCTGCGTCGGCCTGGCGCGAGCCGGTGCCGGCCTAACGCGGGGCCTGTGCCGGCCAGGGATTCTTCTGCGAGCCCAGGTAGGACTGGGCCGCGACGCGGTCAAGCTCGTCCAGCGTGAAGCCGGTGCCCGCGGCGAAGACCGCCGCCTCGACCGTGGGCAGCGAGTACATGCCCACCTCGTTGCCCCAGACGAGGAAATCGCGCCCGTTGATGTTGGCCGCCGCGTCGGTGCACAGCCAGACCGTGAACGGCGAGACGTTCTCCGGCGCCATCATCGCCTCGCGGTCGGCGCCGAAGTCGATGTCGCCCGCGTCTCCGGCGGCCAGGCCCGCCTCGCGCGCCCGGCGCTGGGCCTCGGCCAGCTCCTCGGTCAGGGTCAGCCGCGTGCCGGCCCGCGGCCGGATCGCGTTGGCGGTCACACCGTAGCGGCCCAGGTCGCGGGCCAGCGTCCGGGTCAGCCCGACGATGCCCTCCTTGGCCGCCGCGTAGTTGGCCTGGCCCATGTTGCCCAGCCCCGACTCGGACGACGTGTTGACGATCCGCCCCGAGCGCTGCTGGCGGAAGACCTGGGCGGCGAACTTGGTCACCGTGAAGTGACCCTTGAGGTGCACGTCGACGACGACGTCCCACTCCTCTTCGGTCATGTTGAAGACCATCCGGTCGCGCAGGATGCCGGCGTTGTTGATCAGGATGTCGAGCCGGCCGAAGGCGTCCAGCGCCTGCTGCACCATGCGCTCGCCCGCGTCCATCTCGGCGACCGAGTCGTAGTTGGCCACCGCGTCGCCGCCGGCGTCCTTGATCGCGTTCACGACCTCGTCGGCCGGTCCCGCCTCGCCGTCCAGCTCGCCGCCCTGCGAGCCGCCGTAGTCGTTGACCACGACGCGCGCGCCCTCGGAGGCCAGCAGCAGCGCGTGTCCGCGCCCGATCCCCCGTCCCGCGCCGGTCACGATCGCGACGCGTCCTGCAAGTCGATTACCCATGACTCTGGGTCCTTTCCGGAAGCAGTTGGTTCAGCAGGCAGGATACAAGGCGCCCGCCGACTTGACGGAACGAGCGAAACCTTGCTAAAGCAGTATTGGCGGTTGGACGGGCGGTCCTCCTGGACAGAGGGTTTGATGGTCACGACATCTGCGGCGCCCGCGGCGGCGCCGGTTCCCTGGTTGGCCGAGCGCGACGCCGCCGGCATCGACGAACGACACGCCCACGCGGCGCCGGCCGAGGCCGCGCCGCGAGCGGTCGCCTGCACCATCCTGACGCCGTCGGGCGCGCTCCTGGCCCGCGCGGTAGTCAGACCGCGCCCGGCCTCGCTGCCGGCCGACACCTACGCGGTCGAGGTCAGCCAGGTCCAGCCGCAAGGCGCGCTCGAGCCGCTCCTGCGCACCAATCCTCAGGTCGTGCTGCGCATGCCCGAGCAGGCGCAGCTCGCTCTCTGCATCGATCACATCATCGGCCCGCGCGAGCGCCGCACCTACTACCTGCAGACGCCGCCCGCCGAGAGCGGTTAGGATCGGCCCTGACGTACCGACTTCTGGAAAGCAGACCGTAATGGATTTCGTCGAGCTGGCCTCGGGGCTGGAGTTTCCCGAGGGCCCGATCGCCATGGACGACGGCTCGGTCATCCTCACCGAGATCGCGCGCGGCACGCTCTCGCGCGTCACGACGGAGGGCCGGGTCGAGGTCGTGGCCGAGACCGGCGGCGGACCCAACGGCGCCGCCGTGGGCCCCGACGGGCATGTCTGGATCACGAACAACGGCGGCTTCGAATGGAGCCGCGCCGGCGGCCGCCTGCTGCCCTCAGGACAGGCGCGGGACTACACCACCGGCTCGATCCAGCGCGTCAACATCGAGACCGGCGCGGTCGAGACCGTCTACACCGAGTGCGACGGGACTCCGCTCAAGGGCCCGAACGATATCGTCTTCGACGCCGCCGGCGGCTTCTGGTTCTCCGACCTGGGCAAGAACCGCGAGTTCGACCGCGACCTGGGCGCGCTCTACTACGCGACGACCGACGGCAATCACATCTCGCGCGCCGTCTTCCCGATCCCGGGCGGCGCCAACGGCGTCGGCCTGGCCCCGGGCGACAGCCACGTCTATATCGCCGAGACGCCCACCGGGCGGCTGTTCGGCTGGGAGATCGCCGAACCCGGCGTGCTCGCCCAGGACAACGCGGCTGCGGGCTTCCAATCGTTCGTCGCCAACGCCGGCGGCTACACGCTCTTCGACTCGCTCGCGCTGGAGGAATCGGGCAACGTCTGCGTGGCCACGATCGGACCGGGCGGCGTCACCGTGATCGACCCGTCCACCGGCGCGGTCGAGCACGTCGCCGTGGGCGACGACCCGCTGACGACCAACATCTGTTTCGGCGGGCCGGAGCTGCGCACCGCCTACATCACGCTCTCGACCACGGGCCGGCTGATCTCGTGCGAGTGGCCGCGTCCCGGCCTGCGCCTGCACTACAACGCCTGACCTCGCTCGGCGGCAGGCCGCTTGTTCCCAACTTGTTCGCAACTTGTTCCCAATTGGACGCGCGGATAGCATGCGAGCAGTGCGCCAGAGCGACGGGAGCAGGGATGGAACGCTTTGCCGGTCTGCTTGAGCAGCTGCCGCGCCAGCAGGGCGAGATGCTGCGCGCCCTGCATCTGGCGCAGGAGGAGTTGGGCTGGATCTCCCGCGACGCGATCCGCCTGATCGCGCGTCACCTGCGGGTCACCGAAGCCCAGGTCTACGGACCGGCCACGTTCTACGCCGAGTTCCGCCATTCGCCCCCGCCCGACACCCTGGTGACCTGGTGCTCGGGTCCTTCCTGCCGGGTCGTCGGCGGTGACAGAATCCGCCGCATTTTCGAGGCCGAGTTCGGCTGCCGGCTGGGCGAGAACACCGAGGACGACGAACTGGGGCTCTGGCTGGGCCAGTGCAACGGCACTTGCGAACGGGCGCCGATGGTCTGGGTCAACGGCCGCGTGGTCGGCCCGCTGACGATGGTCGACTCGGTCAAGCTGGCCCGCCGGCTGAAGGCGGGCGAGGATCCGATCGACTGGCCCGAGCGGCCGATCAAGATCGCGCCGGCCACGTTCGTCGAGGCCGAACAGGTCTACGGGGCGGCGCATGCGCCTGAGGCCGCCGACGAGGCAGCGGAGGGGACGGGCCGATGAGCAGCGCCTACGACGAACTGCGCGAAGCCGCCGAGCTGAGCGCCGCCCCGCGCCGCGCGCCCCAGCGGCCGCTGGTCCGGGTCGACCTGTCGACTTCCTCGATCGCGGCCGAAGCCGACCGGCTCTGGGAAGCGCTGGAACCGCTGGCGGCCGAGCACGACGCCGAGCTGATCCGCGTGGGCACGCTGGGACTCTCCTGGCTGGAGCCGGTGGTCGAGATCGAGCGCCCCGCCACGATGGGCGGGGGAGCCGTGGTCTACGGACCGGTCCGGCCCGAGGACGCCGCCGAGTTCCTGCGGGCCGCGCTGGGCGGCAATCCGGCCGAGGAGGCCGAGCCCTGGCTGATCGGCGCGCGCACGCCGGCGGCCGGTGTGCCCGCGCTGGCCGAGCATCCCTTCTGGGCGCCCCAGCAGCGGCGCCTGATGCGGGTGATGGGCGTAATCGATCCGGAGTCGCTGGACGAGGCGATCGCCGAGGGCGCCTACGAGGCGCTGGACCGGGCGATCGGGATGGAGCCGATGGCGATCTGCGACCTGGTCCTGGCCGCCGGCGTCGGCGGCCGCGGCGGCGGCGGCTTTCCCGCCGGGCAGAAGTGGAAGTTCTTGCTGGGCGCGCCCGGACCGACCAAGTACCTGGTCTGCAACGCCGACGAGGGCGATCCGGGCGCCTTCGTCAACCGCGTGCTGATGGAATCCGACCCGCATCTGGTGATCGAGGGCATGGCGATCGCCGGCAAGGCGACCGGCTCGGACTACGGATTCATCTACATCCGCGACGAATATCCGCTCTCGATCGCGCGGATGGAGCTGGCGATCGAGCAGGCGCGCGAGCGCGGTCTGCTGGGCGACGGGATTCTGGGCACCGACTTCAGCTTCGATCTGGAAGTGACGCGCGGCGCGGGCTCCTACGTCTGCGGCGAGGAGACCGGCCTGATCGCCTCGGTCGAGGGCATCCGCGGGATGCCCAAGATTCGCCCGCCCTTCCCCGCCCAGAAGGGCGTCTTCTCCGAACCCTCGAATGTGAACAACACCGAAACCTACGCCAACGTGCCCTTGATCGTGCAGCACGGCGCCAACTGGTACCGCGAGCACGGCACCGAATCGGACCCGGGCACCAAGATGTTCTCGATCTCTGGCGCGCTGGCGCGCCCCGGCATCCTCGAGGTGCCCTTCGGCATGGGCATGGACGAACTGCTACTGGGCTGCGGCGGCGGTCCGCCCGAGGGCTACGCGCCCAAGGGCATCCAGCCCGGCGGCCCGCTGGGCGGCCTGCTCTCGGCCGACGATCTGGGGCTGCGGCTTGAGCGTCCGCCCTTCACCGAGCGCGGCGTGCTGTTGGGCTCGGGCGGGCTGATCCTGTTCGACGAGCGCGCATCGGCGGTCGACCTGACCAAGTACTTCTCCGAGTTCTGCGAGGACGAATCCTGCGGCCGCTGCACGACCTGCCACGGCGGCTCGCAGCGGCTGGTCGAAGTGCTGGAGCGGATCATGCACGGCGACGGCCGGGCGGAGGACCTGGAGCGGATCGGGGTGATCGACCAGACCCTGCAGAACGCCAACTGCCTGCACGGCCAGTTCACGCCCTACGCCGTGCGCGGGCTGGTCAACTACTTCCGCGACGAACTGGACACGCACATCGCCGAGAAACGCGATCCGGCCCGGGTCGCGCCCGGCCTGACCCGCTATCTGATCGCCGACCCGTCCGACCCGCGTCTCGAGCAGGCGGCCGCGCTCTGTCCCACGGCCTGCATCCAGCGCGCGCCGACGGCCGAGAGAGACGAGGCGGCGGCCGACGAGGACTCGGACGCACCCGCCGAAGACCCCGGCGAGTGGCGGATCGACCAGCCGGCCTGCATCCACTGCGACGTCTGCCGCGAGATCGCGCCCGAGGCGATCCGGGTCGAGGACCGCTTCCTGGCCACGCTCTCGGTCGTTTGAGCGCCCTCGGCCGGGCGCTGACCCGTTCGCGCGATCGGCGCCGTTGTCCACAGATCGCCGGCTCTGCCCACGGATCAGGCTGCGAATCGTCGCGCCCAGGCCCTGATATTGATAACCTGCCTGTACCGATCAACGGTTCGCGCTTGTGCGCGTACACGGTATCGTGTAGTCTGAGGCTATGGGCATGGGCAGGGTGACACCGGTCAGACGCCAGTATCTGGAGCTTAAGGCGCGCTATCCCGACGCGATCCTGTTCTTCCGTTTGGGCGACTTCTACGAGACGTTCGACGAGGATGCCAAGCTGGTCGCCTCGGAGCTGGACATCGCGCTGACCTCGAAGCCGATGGGCGGCGGGCTGCGATCGCCCCTGGCCGGGGTACCGGTGCGCTCGGTCGAGGGCCACCTGGCCCGGCTGGTTGGCCGCGGCCACCGGGTGGCGATCTGCGAGCAGCTCGAGCGTCCCTCGGCCTCGCGCCAACTGGTCCGCCGCGGTGTCGTCCGCGTGGTCTCGCCGGGCACGGCGCTGGAGCCGGCCCTGCTGGAGGCGGGCGAGGCGTCGGCCTGCGCCGCCCTCTGGGTCGAGCGCGGCCGCGGCGGCCTGCGGCTGGGCATCGCCGCGGCCGACATCACGACCGGGTCCTGCCATCTGGTCGAACTGCCAGCCGAGGCCGAAGACGCCGAGGCGGGAGCGCCGGCCCTGTGGGAGCGGGCGGCGGATCAACTGGCCGGGCTGGGCGCGCGCGAGTTGATCCTGGCCGATTCGGACGAGGAGACGGCCGCCGGGCTCGGTCGGGCCGCCGAGCCGGGGGCGCCGGCGCTGACCCTCCGGCCGGCGCACGAGTTCGGCAGCGAGCGGGCGCGGCGGGCCGTGGCGCGTCAGTTCGCGGCGCCGGCCGAGGCGTTCGGGCTGGAGCCGAACGCTGCGGCGCTGCGGGCGCTGGGAGCGTTGTTGGCCTACCTGCGCCGAGCCCTGCCCGAGGCAGACGCCGGCACGGCGGAGGGCGGGGCTGCGCCGCAGGCCGGGCCCGGGCTGCGGCACCTCGCCCCGCCGGTCTGGCTGGACGCGGCCTCGCGGCTGGGCTGGGACCGGGCCACGGGGCGCGCCCTGGGCATCGTCGAGGCGGACGGAGGAGCGGGGGAGACGCTGATGGGCTCGCTCGATCGCTGCGCCACGGCGCCCGGCCGGCGCTGGCTGCGGGCGGCGCTGGCGGCGCCGCTGCTCGACCTCGAACGGATTGGCCGGCGGCTGGACCGGGTCGAGGCGCTCTATGAGCGTCCGGCGCTCAGGCGGGCCCTGACCTCGGGGCTGCGCGGCGTCGGCGACCCGGAGCGGCTGCTGGGCCGCACCGCCTCGGCGCTGGCGGCGCCGGCCGAATTGCGCGCGCTGGGGGCCGGACTGATCGAGGCGGAGCGCCTGGGGCGGCTGATCGTCGAGAGCGCGCCCGAGACCGGAGACGCACGGGCGGACGAGACAGCCGCACCGGCAGAGGCGACGCGCACCAATCATCCCAGCGCGCCCGAGGCGGCGCTGGGCCGGCTGGCGGCCTCGCTGGGGCCGGCGCCGGAGGCGGCGCGGCGGCTGCTCGAGGCCCTGCCCGAGCAACCGCCGGCCGAGTTCGGACGCGGCGTCGTCTGCGCGGGCGTGGACGCCGACGTCGACCGCGCGCGCGCCCGGGCCGACCGCTGCCGCGAACGGCTGGCGGCGCTCGAGGCGACGCTGCGCGAGGAATCGGGCATCGCCGGGGCGACGATCGGCTATCACCGCACCTTCGGCTACCAGATCGAGCTGAGCCGGGGACAGGCCGCGCGCGCGCCCGAGAGCTGGGAGCGGCGGCAGTCGCTGCGCGACCGGGAACGCTTCACCGAACCGCGCCTGCGCGCCGTGGCGGCGGAGCTCGAGCAGGCGGAGGAGGAACTGGCCGAAGCCGAGCGGGCCGCGGTCGAGCGGCTGCGCGCAGCCCTGCTGGGCGAAGCCGGCGCCGTCCGCCTGCAGGCGGGCGCCGCGGCGCGGCTGGACGCGGCCTGCGCCCTGGCCGCGGTCGCGGCCGAGCGCGCCTGGACCAGACCGGAACTCGATCACTCGGCAGAACTCGTGATCGAGTCCGGCCGTCACCCGATCGTCGAGGCGCGCGCCGCCCAGGGCGGATTCGTGCCCAACGACGCGCGCCTCGCCGCGGACGGCCGGCGCGCGCCGCAGCTGATGCTGGTCACCGGTCCCAACATGGCCGGCAAGTCGACCTACCTGCGCCAGGCGGCGCTGATCGCGGTGCTGGCCCAGGCGGGCGCGTTCGTGCCCGCCGCGCGGGCCCGGGTCGGCCTGATCGACCGCATCTTCGCGCGGGTCGGGGCGCACGACGAGCTGGCCCGGGGCCGCTCGACGTTCATGGTCGAGATGCTGGAGACGGCGCGCCTGCTGCATGGGGCGACGGAGCGCTCGCTGGTCCTGCTCGACGAGATCGGCCGCGGTACCTCGACCTGGGACGGGATGGCGATCGCGCGGGCGGTGGCGGAGGAGCTGGCCGGTCGCGGCGAGCGCGGCCCGCGGACGCTGTTCGCCACCCACTTCCACGAGTTGACCGCGCTCGCGGGCGAGCTGAGCAGGGTCGAGAACGCCGCGGTCCAGGTCGAGGAGACGGCGGCGGGCGAGCTGATCTTTCCCTACCGCGTTGCTCCCGGCGCGGCCGATCGCTCCTACGGGGTCCAGGTCGCGCGCCAGGCCGGGCTGCCCGAGCGCGTGGTCGAGCGGGCGGCGCTGCTGCTCGAGCGCTATGAACAGGAACAACGGGCCGGGCGCCCGGAGCGGACGGCCGCGGCCGGTCCAGCGTCCGCAGCCAAGCTGCCGTCGGGGCTGCCGGCGGGGCCGCCGGCGGGGCCGCAGCTGACGCTGATGCCGCCGCCGCTGCATCCGATCGTGCGCGATCTGGCCGACCTGGACGTGGACGGGTTGACCCCGCTGGAGGCGATTTCGGCGCTCTATGCCCTGTGCGATCAGGCGCACACCGAGTTGCGCGAGCGGACGGCCGGGGAGCGCGGCGCGGAGCCGGCCACGGGTCGGGCGGCGTTGGGCCAGATGGCGGAGGCGGGATCATGAACGCGGCACGCACCCAGCCGCGGCCGATCCGCGAACTGAGCGATCCGGTCGCGGCGCAGATCGCGGCGGGCGAGGTGGTCGAGCGGCCCGCGGCGGCGCTCAAGGAGCTGATCGAAAACGCGGCCGACGCCGGCGCGGGCCGGATCGGGGTCGATATCTCGGGGGCGGGCCGGGAGCGGATCTGTGTGCACGACGACGGGCGCGGCATCGCCCGAGACCAGATGGCGCTCGCCTTCCGCCGCCACGCGACCTCGAAGCTGGAGCGGGTCGAGGACCTGGCGCGGCTGGGCAGCTACGGCTTTCGCGGCGAAGCGCTGCCGGCCATGGCGGCGGCGGCCGGGCGGCTGCGGATGGTCAGCCGCGCGGCCGGCTCGCAACGGGCGGCGGCGATCGAGTTCGAGGACGGCGCCGCGGGCGAGGTGCGTCCGGCGGCGCGGGCGGTGGGCACGACGGTCGAGTTGGACGATCTGTTCGCCAATCAACCCGCCCGCCGCGCCTTTCTGGCCGGACCGAGGTCCGAGCGCGCGGCGCTGCTGCGGGTCGCCTCGGACGCCGTGCTGGCCCGGCCCGAGGCCTCGCTGCGGCTGGCCCTGGACGGCCGCGCGCCGCTCGAGCACGAGGCCTCGGGCGCCGACATGGAATCGCAGCTGCGCGCGGCGGCCGCCTCGGTCTTCACCGAGCGCGCCGCCCAGGGGGCGTTCAGGCTGAAGTCGAGCTCCGAACGCGGCGCGGTCGCTCTGGACGGACTGGCCGGCGCGGTCGAGGACGCGCGCCGCACGCGCGACGGCCTCAGGCTGTTCGTCAACGGGCGGCCGGTGCAGGACCGCCGCCTGGCTTACGCCGTGCAGGAAGCCTACCGCGATTGGCTGCCTCCGGGCTCGTTCCCGCTCTGTCTGGTCCGCCTGACCGTGCCGCCGGAGGCGGTCGACGTGAACATCCACCCGGCCAAGACCGAGGTCAAGCTGCGCGAACCCGGGCTCGCCTTCGCGCTGGTCCAGCGCGCGATCCGCGACGCGCTCTCCCAGGGGCGCTACCTCTCTCCGCCGCGGGTCGGCGCGCGAGTCTACCGGCCGCCGGGCGCGCCGAGCGCGGGGATGAGCCCGGAGCCGCGATGGACCGCGGCGGGCAGTCCCCGCGCGGCCCTGCCCGAGGCCGGAGCGGGCAGTCCCCGC
>JAJDWB010000006.1 GCA_022825855.1 Dehalococcoidia bacterium | reverse complement strand
CGTCGCGCCGCCCGGCCGCCGCCGCCGCCGCGACACCCCATCCGCTCACCCAACCGCCGGACCGGCAAGTCGCGTCGTCGCGCCCCACACCCGCGCCGCCCACCAAACCACACTTACGCGCAGGTCTCCAGAGGGAGAGGGGACCGGAACGGGGGGTTGTCTAGGCTTTGCTTGATAAGCCGCACCTTGATTTGATTGCGTTTGGGGGTTGGTCTGTGGAGCTGTACAACACGCTGACACGTCGGAAGCAGGCGTTTGAGCCGCTGGACGATCCGATCTCGATGTACGTCTGCGGGATCACGCCGTACGACGACGCGCACCTGGGCCACGCGATGTCGATCATCATTTTCGACACGCTGCGGCGGTTCCTCGAGTGGCGCGGGCGGCGGGTGCGGCTGGTGTACAACTTCACCGATGTCGACGACAAACTGATCGCGCGGGCGGCGCAGGAGGGGATCACGGTCTCGGAGCTGGCGGAGCGGCAGATTTCGTCGTTCATGGGCGAGTGGCGGGAGTTGGGCATCGCGCCGGCGGATGTGCACCCTCGGGCGACCGAAGAGATTCCGCAGATGCTGGACCTGATTGGCGGTCTGATCGAGAAGGGGATGGCCTATCCGGCGGGCGGCGACGTGTACTTCCGGGTGCGCGAGATGCCCGGCTACGGGAAGCTCTCGGGCCGGACGCTGGAGGACATGATCTCGGCGGAGCCGACGGACATCGGCGTCGAGAAAGAGCACCCGATGGACTTCACGCTGTGGAAGGGCGCGAAGCCGGGCGAGCCGCAGTGGGAGAGTCCGTGGGGTCCGGGGCGTCCGGGCTGGCACATCGAGTGCTCGGCGATGTCGATCCGCTACCTGGGCGAGCAGATCGATCTGCACGGCGGCGGGATGGACTTGATCTTTCCGCATCACGAGAACGAGATCGCGCAGTCGGAGGGCTTCTCGGCCAAGGATCCGTTCGTGCGTCACTGGATGCACAACGCGATGATGCAGGTGGGCGGGGAGAAGATGTCGAAGTCGACGGGGAAGATCGTGGCGTTGCGGGCGGGGCTGGATCGGTATGGGGCGGACGGGTTGCGGATGTTCGTGCTGGGCGGGCACTACCGCTCGCCGTTGACGTATTCGGAGGAGTCGCTGACGTCGGCGGCGCGTGGGGCGGAGCGTCTGCGGACGGCGGCGACGCTGCCGCTGGTGGACGGCGACGGCGAGTTCGATCCGGCGGAGGCGCGGGAGACGTTCATCTCGGCGCTGGAGGACGATCTGAACACGCCGCAGGCGTTGGCGGTGCTGTTCGACCTGGCGCGAGAGATCAACCGGGCGCGGGCGGCGGGGCATCCGGCGGGTCTGGCGCGCGAAGCGCTGGTGGAGCTGGGCGGCGTGCTGGGGCTGGGCTTTACCGGTGTGGCTGCGTCATCGGAGTCGGGCGTGGAGCCGTTCATTGATCTGCTGGTGACGATCCGGGAGGAACTGCGCGGGGCGAAGCAGTACGAGCTGGCCGACTCGGTGCGGGATCGGCTGGGCGACCTGGGTGTGGCGCTGGAAGATACGCGCGACGGCACGCGATGGCGCCGGGTCCTGCCCGAGCCTGAGCAGGCTGAGGAGGAGCCCGGCGCCGATCCGCTGGTTGAAAGCGCGCTGCGCTTCTAGCGATCCGGTCGGTTAGCGGTCGCGCCGGTTGCGGACGACGACGCGTCGGCCCTGGACGGCGGCGGCGATGGCGACGGCGAGCACGGTCAGCGTGGCCAGTCCGGCCCAGAGGCCGCCGAGGCTGCCGGAGTCGGCGAGTCCGCCGCTGCCGGTGTAGGGCAGACCGGTACCGGTCGCTGCCGGTTCACAGGGCAGGATCTGGATGTGGGGTGGGATGGCGGCACCGAACTGTTCGAGCAGATCGAGGGCATCGGCAGGTGCGTAGGAGGTGCCGAGGACTTCGACGCTGGTCAGGCGGTTGCCTTCACCGACGTTGATCGTGATGTTGTAGGTCTGTCCGCCCGCGCTGACGGACTCTTCGTAGCTGCCGGGTTCGAGGTTGAGGCAGAGTTCGCCTGCGGCTTCGTCTTCCATCATGCTGTCGCCGGCCTCGCACTCGACGATCGCGACGCCGTCGGGCAAGGGGTAGGCGTCTGCTCCGGTGAAGATGTCGATCAGAGCGACGGGCGGGATCGACTGGCCGCCGGGCTCGACGAACTCGGTGACGACGCCGCCATCGGCGACGGTGACGCGGAAGATGACCTCACCTTCGCGGTCTTGAGCCGGAGCGGAGATCTCGTGCTCGCCCGGGGCGAGCGACAGGCAGACGGGCGGTCCGCCCGGCTGTGCGGCAACGGACTGGGTGGCGGCCAGGCCCGCAACGCCAATCATGAAGGCGGTGGCGAGCATGGCAATCATGATGCGAGTCATGAGCATCCCTTACGTAGCGTTTGAATGGAGAGATGAACGCACCTGCGAGGATAGGGATTGGGTTTGTGTCGTCAAGTGCAAGAAACCGCCGGGGCGCGGCTTTGGCCTTAGGATCGAGGAGTGCCCAGGTGGCGCAATTGGCAGCGCAGCCGATTTGTAATCGGCAGGTTGGGGGTTCGAATCCCCCCTTGGGCTCCACCGAAATCCGGGCAGTTTGCGTGCTGGTGAACAGATGAGCCGGGGAGCGGGGCGGCGGGTGCGGGTGTGAGGCGGTCCGGGTAGGGCTAAGATGTGAAGAGTGTCGGGGTGGGTGAGTGGCTAATACCACCGGTCTGTAAAACCGGCGCCGAAAGGCTTCGCAGGTTCGAATCCTGCCCCCGGCACCAGAATTGACGAGCGGCCGCCGCGGCAGACAGTGATGCCGTTGGCGGTTCTGGCGTTGGCGCAATCGCCGACGCCGCCAGCCGGAGCGGAGCATCGCCACAGATTCGGGCCCGCATAGCTCAGTCGGTAGAGCGCGTTCTTGGTAAGAACGAGGTCTCCAGTTCAAGTCTGGATGCGGGCTCCATCCGCCGCGATCGGCAGACACAGGCCGACAGCCTTTCCCGGGCAGTCACCAGGAGGACACGACGATGGCGCGACAGGTATACGAACGGACGAAGCCGCACGTGAACGTGGGCACGATTGGCCACGTGGATCACGGCAAGACGACGCTGACGGCGGCGATCACGAAGACGCTGGCGCTGACGAGCGAGAACGTGGCGTTTTCGAG
>JAJDWB010000014.1 GCA_022825855.1 Dehalococcoidia bacterium | reverse complement strand
CCGGCGCGCCGCGCGCGGCCGCCGTGGCCGAGCCCCGGCTGGACAGCTGGACGCCGGCCGGCCTTGAGCCGCGGCCCGAGTCTGCTGCGCTGCCGCCCTTGCGCATGGTCGGGCAGCTGCACCGCACCTTCATCATTGCCGAGGGTCCTGCGGGCCTGGTCCTGGTCGACCAGCACGGCGCGCACGAACGGGTGCTCTACGAGCGCCTGCTGGCGCGCGAAGACCGGGGCGTCGACGGCTCGCAGCCGCTGCTCCAGCCGTTGCTGCTCAACCTGGACTCAGCCGAGGCGGCGCATTGGTCGCAGGCGGGCGAGCGGCTGTGCGCGCTGGGGTTCGAGGCCGACCTGTTCGGCGAGCGCACGCTGCGCCTGCGGGCCCTGCCGGCGGCGCTGGGTACGGTCGACGCCGAGCGGCTGGTGCGCGGCGTGCTGGCCGACCTCGCCCCCGGACCGGACGAGCCGGCGCGCTTCGACCGGGCCGCCGCCTCGGCCGCCTGCCACGGCTCGGTGCGGCGCGGCGCGGTGCTCGATCCGCCCGCCATGAGCGCCCTGCTGCGCGACCTCGAGGGTTGCCGGCAGCCGCACACCTGTCCCCACGGCCGGCCGACCCTGGTCGAGATCTCGGCCGACGAGGTCTGGCGCCAGTTCCGCCGCACCTAGCCAGCCGGACACCGGCGCGGGCGACGGACGTGGACTAGTCGACCAGTCGGCATCGCTGAAGACATACGATTGAAGCCGCCCTCAAGGGCGGCTTCGCGCGCTTCGGAACCGGTCGGAGCCGAGCTCAGGTGCCGCGCAGGCGTGGATCGAGGATGTCGCGCAGGGCGTCGCCCATCATGTTGAAGCCGAACACCGAGACGGTGATCGCCACACCGGGGAACACCGCGATCCACCAGGCTTGAGGCGCGTCGGTCAGCGTCAGACCTCCGAGATCGCGGCCCCAGGTGGGATAGGGCGGGGCGATGCCGTAGCCGAGGAAGGAGATTGCGGCCTCGGCCAGCACGGCGATGCCCAGGTTGAGCGAGGCGAGGATGATCACGACGGGGACGACGTTGGGCAGGATGTGGGCGGCCATGATCCGCGAACTGGGCGAGCCAACGGCGCGCGCCGCCTCGACATACTGCTCGGCTTTGATCCCGAGCACGGCCCCGCGAATCACGCGGGTGTTACCGGCGGCCAGCACGATCGACAGGGTGACGATCACCACGGTCGTGTTGGGGAAGACCTCCCACAGCCACTCGGCCGAGTTCGAGGCCTGGGGACCGAAGTCGGGCCCGCGGCCGAGACCGAAGAAGCCGGTGCCGCCTGAGCCGAAGATGGCGACGATGGCGAGAATCAGGAAAATGGCCGGGAAGGCGATCCAGACGTCGATCACACGCTGCAGCGCGATATCGACGTTGGGCAGCGGGATCGAGATCGGGGCCATGCCTCCGGTCAGTTCCTCGCGCCGCCGGCCGAGCGGCGAGTCGGTCGCCTCCCCGATCTGTTCGCCCAGCCCGCCGGAGGCGTTGGCCGAGCGGCTGCCGAACACCCGCTGCGCCGTGGTCACGATATTGAACGGCAGCGCGGCGAGCTCGCCCGCCAGCCGGATCACGGTATCGACCGCGCGCATCGCGGTGATCAGCACCAGCCACGCGGCCGAATAGGTCACCACCAGAAGCAGACCGACGAGCCCGACCCCGCGGGCGGCCAGACCGCCCGATCCCGGCTGCCGCAGTTGGCGGCTCATCGCCGCCAGCCCATTGGGCGCGCGCACCGTCCAGGTTAAGGACTCGCCGGCAAAGAAGCCGGACAAGATGCCCAGCACCGTGGCCAGCACGGCCGTCATGATCACCGTGCCCAGTCCAACCAGAACGGTCACCTCGGAGCCGTAGATGATCCGCGTGACGACGTCCTGGCCCTTGCGATCGGTGCCGAAGACGTGATCGGCAGAGGGCGCCTGGAAGCGATCCTCGGCCGACAGCGATCCCTTGACGTAGGGCGGATTGGGGAAGTTCTCGACGTGGGTCGGCTGAATCACGGGAGCGAGCAGGGCGACCAGCACGGACGCGAGCAGGATCAGGGCACCCAAGACGCCCATGAACTTGCGCCGCCGCCAGAGCCAGACCGGCATCACCACGGTACCGATCAAAAACCCGATCGAGGCCGCGAAGATGCCTGCCGCGATGCCGGTGATAAATCCCAAGGGGCTGCCCAGCGATTGGTCGACCAGGCGCTCCCAGACGTCGCGCGCCGAGAACGAGATGCCCTCATCCAAATCAACGGCCTCGACGATCGTTTGCTCAGTCACGAGAAACCGCCTGCCCATTGAGAGTCTTCATCGAATCGGCGCCCCAAGGCATCCCCGTCTCGGCCTCTTCCGAGGCGGCCCGTGCGCCACCCTAGGTCATCCTGCGCCGCAGCCGCGGTCATTGGTATCGAATCCGCGGGTCGACCATCGAGTAGGTCACGTCGACAATCAGGTTGGCGGCGACCACGACGATGGCGATGCAGAACATGATGCCCAGCACGACGGGCGTGTCCCGCGCCTGCAACGCTACCAGCATCCGCTTGCCCATACCGGGAAGCACGAAGATGGACTCCATGATCACTGAGCCGCCGATGACGATGCCGACCTGCAGTCCGATCAGCGTGATCACCGGGATCAACGCGTTGCGCAGGGCGTGTCCGTTGATCACCGACTGCTCGCGCAGGCCCTTGGCCCGCGCCGTACGGATGTAATCCTGGCGCAGCACCTCAAGCATCTGCGCGCGGGTCAGGCGCATCACCGGCCCGGCCAGGGAGACGCCCAGCACGATCGCCGGCACGTACATCTGCCTGAGGTTCTCGATCAGGTCTTCGGTCGGCGATTGGTAGACGATCGGTAATGGCGGTAACCCGAGCCTGGGGAAGATGATCGAGATAATCAGGATTGCCAACCAGAACGACGGTACGGCAAGAAACAGAATCGCCGCGCCGCGGGCGAGATAGTCGCCGGTGGTGTCCTGGCGCACGGCCGAGTAAATGCCGACCGGCATGGCCACGACCAGTCCGACGATCATCGCCAGGATGCCCAGCTCAAAGGTGACCGGAATACGCTCGCGAATGTCCTGCCAGACGGTCCGCTCACGCCCGTGGAAGGAGTAGCCGAGGTCGCCCTGGAGCAGGTTCCAGAACCAGTCAGCCCACTGCTCGGGGAAGCTCTTGTCGAGTCCGAGTTCAGCCCGTAGTTCAGCCTTGACCCGCTCAATGTCCTCTTCTGTGCCTCGGTACTCATCGGCGAACGCATCCACGGCGTCGCCGGGCAAGAGCCGGACGAGTCCGACGACCACGATCGTGATCCCGACAATGGTCGGGATCAGCAGCAGCAGGCGCCGGATGAAGTAGTTGCGCATCTGGGGAACCTAGCGCGGTTCTGGTGCAGTCGTGTAGCGGTGGGTAGAGCGCCGGGGCCGCAGCGAAGGGCTGCGACCCCGGTACTCGTGAGCTCTCTGGCTGGACGAGTCGGCCCGCGATTAGGCCTCGGCGTCCCACAGGTAGGGCATGAACTCGGTGCCCCAGCCGTAACCGGCCTTGTGCCAGATGTTGTCGAGGTCCAGGTGGCGGACATTGGGGTTGAAGCCGTACACCGACGCGCCGCGAGGCGTGGGGATGATGTAGAGCTTCTCGGCGGCGTAGCGCTGAATGTCGTGGATCAGATCCAGCCGCGCCTCCGCGTCGACCTCGGCCCGCTGGGCGTTGAGCATGTCGACGAACGTCTGGTCCGAGGCCGGGTCGCCGGGGCCGTCGCCCCAGTTGTGGCGACCGCTGTCGGGGTGGTAGACCGTGAACAGGATGTCGTCGGGCTCGACCGGGACGATGAACGGCCCAAGCAGGATGCCCTCGTCGAAGTCGCCGCGGAAGACGGTCGCGATGTAGGCCGCGTACTCGGTGAACTGGAAGGTGTAGCGGATGCCCAGCTCGGCGGCCGAGAGCATCACCGTCTCCATGTAGTTCACCCAGCCGACGCCGTAGCGGTCGGAGTTGCCGTGCACAACCACATCGATGCCGTCCGGGTAACCGGCGGCGTCCATCAGCTCGTGCGCCCGCTGCAGGTCCTTGTGGAAGTACTCAACGTTCTCGCCGAACGCTTCCTTGTCGCGCGGGTCGAGGTAGAACGGGGCCAGCGGCGACAGGCAGGTCTGCCAGGCGCCCTGCTTGGTGTCGTCGACCGCTTCCAGGATCGCCTGGCGGTCGAGCGCCAGCGACAGGGCCTGGCGCATGCGGACGTCGTTCCACGGCTCGATCTGGTAGTTGAAGGCGAAGCCGTTGGGCACCGTGCTCTGGTTGAAGCGGTAGTTCGCGTCGGGTACTTCCTCGAGCAGCCGGCCGTAAATCGACGGCGCGAGCAGCGAGAGGTCAAGGTTCCCGGCAGCGAGGTTGGGGATGATCACGTTGGGGTCGCCGACCAGCGACGCCTGGATGCCGTCCGCGAAAGGCGGCTTGGCTCCGTTGATCTCCGGCTCGTACCAGTCCGGGTTGCGGCGCCAGACGACGCGCACATCGGGCTCGTAGGTGTCGAAGATCCAGGCGCCGGAACCGACCGGTCGCTGCTCAACCGTGCCGTCCTCGACGATCTCTCGGGGAATGATCCAGAGGTGCGAGGGCGAGGCGGAGAAGTTGAGGAACGGCGCATAGGGCTGGTGCAGGCCGATCCGGATCTGGCTGTTCTCCACGCCCTCAAAGGAGTTGACGACGCCCGCCCAGGACTGCGCGTTGCCGTTCGAGTCGGACAACGAGAGGAATCGGTCCTGCGTGTAGAGGATGTCGTCGACGGTGAGCTGGCGGCCGTTGAGCGGGTCAACATCGTGCCAGCGCATGTCGTCGCGGATCGTATAGATATAGGTGGTCTGGTCGGGAATCTCGGGCAGACCAACCGCCGCGTCGCCCTCGTACTGGCCGTAGTTCAGCGGGTCAACGCCTTCGCCGCCGCGGATGTACTTGAGCAGCCGGCTGTAGTGATAGCCGGAGGGAATCTGGGCCAAGTAGGTCAGGTTGGCCATCGGGTCCAGGGTCGGCGGGTTGGCCGAGGAGAGACCGACGTAGGTCGTCTCCCAGATACCGCCCATGTTGAACCCGGCCGCCTCAGGCTGAGCTACCGCAGCTTGCTGCTGCTGTTGCTGTTGCGCGGCCGCTTCCTGCTGATCAGCCTGATCGGCCTGCTGCTCCATGGCCTGCTGCTGTTGCTGCTGCTGGGCCTGCTGCTGCATCGCCTGCTGTTGCTGCTGGTCCTGTTGCTGAACCTGCGCTGCGGCCTGCTGATCGTCGTCGTCATCGCCGCAGCCCACCAGGGCCAGGCCGGCAGCGCCGACGCCCGCGCGGGCAGACGCCCCCAACAGCGCACGGCGCGACATGCGGCGACGGCGCATCCTCTGCCAATAGTTTCGCTCGCTCATGTGAACCTCCAATGCGGGACCGTCCCGCCGGTGACTCTACGCCCGACAAGAAGCCTGCCGGGTCAGTTCAGAGCATCGTACAACACGGCCAGGCGCCGCACTGGCAGATTCCGCCGGTTAGTTCACAAACTCGTACAATTCGCCCCGCGGCGGCGGAACCGAGTGGGGTGCCCGCCGCGGTCTCGCAGACGCGGCGGTCGCTATCTGGTCGTGTCTGCCCGGACCGGGGTGGTGATTGATTGGTGGAGACGGGGGAGAATCGAACTCCCCGTCCAGACGGCCGTGGCCCGCTGCCTCTACGCGCGTAGCTCTCGCTTGAGGTGTCCCCGATGGCCGGCGCGGGAGCCTACCGTTACCAATGGGTGAGTGGGACTGGTCTTAGCGCCGCGCTCCCACAGTTCGCAGCGAGCAGCCGGATGTGTCGGCGCCGCATCCCCTCCGACCCGGCAGCGGGTGAGGAGCGACGTCACCGCGGTTAGGCGGCGAGGGCGAGTTCCCTGGATTCGCCAGTTAGGGAGTGTTGGCGCGGTTTCACGAGCAACGCCAGCTCGGCACGCAGCAACGAATCATCAACCGCTGTCGAACCCTTTCGTCCCCAGCAGTGGTTCCCTCCGACGCGCGCCGGAGTCGGACCCAGCGTATCAAGCCGGGCGCTTGCCGTAGCGGCCATCGGCTGCTCTGACGCCAACGACGGGACGTGTGTTCAGAGCTGTACAGTCGCGAGCCAGTCAGCGCCGCAGCGCCTGCTCGATCCGGCGCTGGGCGTCACGCTCGGCGATTCGGTCGCGCTTCTCGTGCACGCGGCGTCCACGCCCGACGCCAATCTCGAGCTTGGCCCTGCCCCGGCTCAGGTAGAGGCGCAGGGGCACGAGCGTCAGTCCGCGTTCGGCGAAGGCCTGCTCAAGCTGGCGGATCTCGCGCTTGTGCAGCAGCAGCCGTCGGTCGCGGGTGGGTTCGTGGTTGGCCGGGCCGGACGGTTCGTAGCGCGCGAAGTGCGCCCCGACCAGGAACATCTCGCCCTCGCGCGGACGGCAGTAGGCCTCCTGGATCGAGACCCGGCCCTGGCGCGCGCTCTTGATTTCCGAGCCGGTCAGGCTGAGTCCGGCCTCAAAGCTGCGCAGGATCTCGTACTGGTGCAGCGCGCGGCGATTGCGCGCGAGTACGCGGTCGTTTGCCTTCGAGCCGTTGGACTCGGCGCCGGCTCGGCGGGACTGCTGTTTCTTGGCCATGCCTTGAGCTTAGGCCGGGCGAGAGCGAATAGCATGCCGGCGATGAGACCGACCGTGAGCGCGATCAGAACTGTCGTCGGGCGGCGGCCATGGCCCGGCCGCGAGTTCGGCTCTGCGCGGGCCGCAGTCTGGATGCTGCGAATCCTGGGTGCGCTGGCGGCGGCGGGATTGCTGGTCGCGCTGGGCTCGGGCGCGGCGGTGCTGGCGCATCCGCCGCTGTTCGCCGAGCTGCGGCCCTGGTGGCCGCCGCTGGCGGCGGTCGGACTGGTGTCGACCGCCGCCGGCTATTGGCTGTTATGGGGCCGCGGCCGCTAGCCCTCCTCGGCCAGCGCTGCGAGCACCCGCTCGGCCACGTCGGCAGGCACGCGGGCCATCCAGGCGTCCTGGTGGTTCTGGAGGTACCAGATAGCGCCGGCGTCGGGCGTTTCGTCGTTATCGCCCATCCAGATCTCGGTGTCGATCTGTTCCGCGGCGCTGTAGTCCCAGGCGCGGAGGAATTCGATCACGTCGGGCGCTCGATCGAGCAGGCTCGTGTTGACCGCGATTCGCACTTCGGAAGACGGGTAGGCGCAGCCCTGGTCGCCGTTCCAGCATTCCTCGGTCCACTCGGGCTCTTCCAGCCGGTAGAGGTCGAGCGTTGCGGTTGGCTTGGTCGGACCCCAGATGTAGCCCAGCCAGTTATCGCCGCGAGCGTAGGCGCCTTCGAGATCGGCGAACAGCGCCGCGCCGCTGCCGGGGTCAACCACGTCAACGACATCTTCGAGGTCATAAGCGGCAACCTTGTTGAGGTTCACCAGTTCGCAAGCCCAGCCGGCGATGCAGCCCACGAAGCGGGCCTTGCCGCGCGAGTCGGCGGTCACGAACAGTTCCTGGTAGTCAGGCAAGTCGAACACTGAGACAAGCCCCGGGTTTTCGTCCTTGACGTACTGCGGAATGACCCAGCCTTCCCAGTTCTCGTCCAGGCTGTCGCCAAGCAGTTCGATTACGCCTTCATCGAGTTCGTCGATCCAGGGCTGCTGCGCTGGCCAAATCTCGAGCGTGACGTGGGTGTCGTTGTTGGTCAGGCCCGCCCAGAGCGAGACGGTGTCGCCGGCGATCAGCTCGGTCGGGTAGCCGTAGCCGTGCTCAACGATGTAGGAGACCACGCGGGTTTGTACTTCAGCAGAGAGCCAGTTCAGGTCGGAGAAGACAATCGGCTCCTTCGACTCCGCTTGCATGGCCTGTTGTTGCTGTTGCTGCTGGCTCTGCTCCTGGGCGGCCTGCTCTTCCTGCTCAGCTTGCTGCTGGGCGGCGGCAACGGCCTGCTGCTCTTGTTGCGGCTGCTCCGCTTGCATGGCCTGCTGTTGCTGTTGCTCGGGCTGGACCGTCTCTGCGGCCTGTTGCTGATCCTGCTGCTGCTGTTCTGCGACTGCTTGCTGCTGCTCGTCGTCCGACGAACAAGCAGCACCCAGGATCGCGACTGCCGCGACCAACGCCACGACGGCAAATCCCGCGCGCTGCAACCGATTCGTTCCCATCAAACGCACTCATCACCTCGATGTCTCGCTCAGCGCCAAGTCGACGCCGTTGTGCTGTGCTCAACCTATCAGACACGGTCGGCGCACTTGCGCTGAGACAACACCGAGGCGGATCACTTCAAGATCGAACCGGGAACGGGATTAGCGAATCAGTCTTGAGTGCGACGGGCTCGGGTGACGCGATAGAAGGCCCACAGGGTCATTGAAATTGCCATGAGGACAAACAGGGCCTTGGCTCCGCCGAGGAAGGCATTGGGCGACAGATCGGGGTCCGCAAGCGCGAAGCCTGCGAGCACCCAGCAAAACACAGCGATCAACAACGTCGGAAGGATCCGCAGGCGACTGGCCCTCTGGGTGAACCGTTCCAAGGCGCGTTCCTCTCTTCGTTCGCTCAGTCGCCGCTGACGGCTTCCTGTTGGCGACGCGTCAGCGCTTGCGTCACGCGATCCATGATGATCGCCAGGAAGACGATGCCCAATCCAGCGATGAAGGCATTTCCCGGTTCGATTCGGCCCAGACCCTGATAGACCTTGAGGCCGAGTCCGCCGGCGCCGATCAGTGAGGCGATAGCGACCATCGACAGCGCCATCAGTGTGGTTTGGTTCACGCCGGCCATGATGGTTGGAATGGCGAGTGGAATTTTGACCTTGAGCAACATCTGGCGCTGCGTCGCCCCGAACGACTCGGCGGCTTCCAACGTCTCGGCCGGCAACTGGCGAATGCCAAGGTTGGTCAGACGCACCGCCGGCGGCACGGCAAAGATGAGCGATGCCAACACGCCCGAGACATTACCCAACCCAAGAAAGGCAACGACGGGCACGAGGTAGACGAACGAAGGCATCGTCTGCATAGCGTCGAGGATCGGCCGCAGAAAGACGTCGAGGCGGTCGCTCTGCGACGCCCAAATGCCCATCGGCACCGCAATCGCAATGGACAGCGTGACGGTCACGATGATCAGAGCGACAGTCTCCATCGTCGCCGGCCAGAGCCCGAAGACGGCCAACACCAACAGTGCGGCCACCGAGCCGAAGGCCATCCGCCAGCTCACCATCAGCAGGCAGATCACGCCCGTCATGGCGATGAACGCCGGCCACGGGAACCAGAGCAGCATGTCCTCCAGGCTGACCAGGAACCAGGTCATGACGTCCTTGATGCTCTGAAAGAACCATGAGACGTTGGTCGTCAACCAATCGACGGCATCATCGAGCGCGTTGCCGACATCGCGGCCGACGTCGATGGGCACGTCCTCGCTGCCGACGGCGTAGGCAATCAAGAAACTGAGCATGATCCCCAACACTGCCAACGGCCGCACATACCACCGCTCGGGGAGCGGTTGTCCCGCTCTCGGCGAGGCAATCAGTCTCCACAACCAGACCAATGGCAGCAACGGAGTCTTTGGTGACGGCTGGCCCATGCGAGCGCTTCCTATTCCGCCGCGATCGCCGCGGCGGCCTCGTCAGAGACCATCGCCCGGGCCAACCGCTGTAACGGGATCACTCCCACCAGTTCGCCAGAGTCATCCACCACCTGCAGCGGCTGCGTCGCCGACAGCCCGGCCGGCACCAGGTCGTCCAGTACGGCATCCTCGCGCACCACATAGCGCTGCTCCGTCGGCCCGGCCATCGCCTCGGCGCTGCTGTCCATGATCGACGCCGCGGTGACCATCCCGTGCAGGCGCACGTCCTGAGTGAACTCGCGGACGAAGGCATCAGCGGGATTCAGCACCACGTCGTTGGGCGCGCCGAGTTGCACGATCTCTCCGTCGCGCATGATCGCGATCCGGTCGCCCACCCGCACGGCCTCGTTCAGGTCGTGCGTGATGAAGACGATCGTCTTCTGAACCGACTCCTGCAACGCAAGCAGTTCGTCCTGCAGATCGCGGCGGATGACAGGGTCGAGCGCCGAAAACGGTTCGTCCATCAGCAGGATCGGCGTCTCCATCGCCAGCCCGCGGGCCAGACCGACGCGCTGCTTCATGCCGCCGGAGAGCTGATTCGGCATCGACGCGGTCCAGTCTCCCAGTCCGACCAACTCCAGCGCGCCGCCGGCGCGCTCGCGCCGCTCCTGCCGCGCGACGCCGCCGATCTCGAGCGGCAGCGCCACGTTGTCCATCACCGTGCGGTGCGGCATCAGTCCGAAGTGCTGGAACACCATCGCCAGATCCCGACGCCGCGCCTCGCGCAGATCCTCGTCCGACATCGCGGTGATTTCGCGGTCGTCCAGCCAGACTTCTCCTGCCGACGGCTCGATCAATCGGTTGATGCAGCGCACCAACGTCGACTTGCCGCAGCCGGAGAGTCCCATGACGACGAACAATTCGCCCTGCGCGATGTCGATGCTGATGTCGCGCAACCCCACCACCGCGCCGGTCTCCTCCTGCACCTCGTCCTTGCTGCGGCCCGATCGCGAGAGCTCGAGGCCGTGATCCCCCGGGTCGGCGAACACCTTGTAGAGACCTCGAATGCTGAGCGCCGGCGCGTCCTGGGATGTCGTCATCGGCGATTGCTTTCCTGGCAGAATCAACAGCAGGTGGCTAAGGACCGCTGTCGGGACACAGACTACTCTGGCATCGATGCTTGACGTAACACGCTCGCTGCCCTGGCTCGCGCTGGCCGCGCTCGGCGCCGCCTTGTGGCTCAGCGCTGGCTGCAATCCGTCCGGCGGCGGCATTTTCTCCGGTGTTGGAGGATCGGGAGAGGCGGCGCTGCACATCGACGAGGCGGCCGAGGACAAGGCTGTGCTGACCCCGGTCGAGCGGCCGCTCAAGCTCGACGAGCGGTTCTGGCTGCGGCTGGAGATGAATGAGCCGGTCGACGCAGACCATATCGTCGTGCGCGTCGAATACGACATCGGTTCAAGAGAGTTCTTTGAGCTGCGCGACTTCCGATTCGAGGGCGTCGATCCGCCCTGGAAAGTCGCCGCGATTCCCATGCAGATCAACGACGACGGCGACTTCAACATCGCCCTGATCGTCAACTCGCGCAAAGTGACCGACGTCAAGGTCACGGTCGAGAACTGAGCACGGCATTCGGTCGCGCCGTTCGGCGCCACTCTGCGCTGCGCTACCCTGCGTGTCGGACCTGCACAGGACGATTCCAGCCGAGAGGGACGTGATGCGGCCGATTGTTGACGTGGCAGCGGAGCTGGGACTGGCGGCGGACGACCTCGATCTTTACGGCCGCTACAAGGCCAAGCTGAGCGCAGAGGCGCTCGCCCGCCTGACCGAGCGGCCCCAGGGCGACCTCGTGTTGGTCACCGGCATGACCCCGACCACTGCGGGCGAAGGCAAGACCACGACCGCGATCGGACTGACCCAGGCGTTGCGCCAATCCGGCGCCAACGCCGCCGTGGCGCTGCGCGAGCCCTCGATGGGCCCGGTCTTCGGGATCAAGGGCGGCGGCACCGGCGGCGGCCGGTCGCAGGTGCTGCCCGGCGACGACATCAACCTGCACTTCACCGGCGATCTACACGCCGTTACGGCCGCCAACAACCTGCTCGCCGCGGCGATCGACAACTCGCTGTTTCACGGCAACGCGCTCGCTCTGGACCCGCGCCGGATCACCTGGAGGCGTTGCCTGGACATGAACGACCGCGCCTTGCGCGGCGCGGTGATCGGCATGGGCGGCACCTCCGACGGGGTCGTGCGCCAGGAGTCCTTCGACATCACTCCGGCCTCGGAAGTGATGGCGATCCTCTCGGTGGCCAGCGACCTTGACGATCTGCACCGCAGATTGGGCGATGCAATTGTCGGCTACACCGGACAGACCCCGATCCAGCCCGTGACCTGCCGCGAACTCGAGGTCGACGGCGCCATGACGGTGCTGCTCAACGATGCGATTCGCCCCAATCTTGCTCAGACCGGAGAGGGTGGACCAGCCTTCGTGCACGGCGGGCCGTTCGCCAACATCGCGCTGGGCTGTAATTCGATCGCTGCCACCCGAGCCTCGTTGGCGACGGCCGAGATCACCGTGACCGAGGCTGGTTTCGGCTCCGACCTGGGCGCGGAGAAGTTCTTCAACGTGGTCTCGCGCATCGGCGAATTCGAGCCTCAGTCGGCCGTGATCGTGGCCACGGCGCGTGCAATCAAGCGCCACGGCGGCCGTCCGGCGCGCGACCTCGAAGTCGAGGACCTGGAAGCACTGGAAGCGGGTCTGCCCAACCTGGACGCACATATCGACAACGTAACCACCCACGGCGTGATCCCAATCGTCGCCGTCAACCGCTTCCCCTCAGACACGCAGGCCGAGTTGGATGCCGTGCTGGCCCACTGCCGCCGGCGCGGCGTGCGGGCGGCCGTCGCCGATCCATACGGCGGCGGCGGCGAAGCCTGTCTCGATCTGGCCGCCCAGGTGCAGGAAGCGCTCGCCGGCGAGCGGCCGCAGTTCACGCGTCTCTATGAGCCCGATCAGCCGCTGCGCGAGAAGATCGAGACGGTGGCTCGCCGGGTCTACGGCGCGGGATCGGTCTCCTTCGCGCGCCTGGCCGAACTGACCCTGCGCCGCGCGCGGCGCCTGGGACAGGAAGACTGGCCGGTCTGCATCGCCAAGACGCAGTATTCCCTGTCCGACGATCCCATTCGGCTGGGACGTCCGGCCGATCACGAGTTCACGGTGCGCGATGTCCGTCCCTCGGCCGGCGCGGGCTTTGTCGTGATCATCTCCGGCGAGATCATGACGATGCCCGGCCTGCCGCGCTCGCCTGCTGCCACCCAGTTCGACCACACCGCGGACACACATACGGCCTGAATCGATGCCAGAGTTTCGCAACACCTTTTCCGGCAACCCGCTCGACCGCGAGGCGGCCCGCCGCCGGGACGAGTCCTGGGTCACCGAGCAGCTCGACAACCCGGCCGCTGTCTTCCTGCCCCTGCGCGACCTCACGTTTCCCATGCGCAGCGAGGGCGGAGGCATGCGGCTTGCCTGGTCGCGGTTGCCCGAGGACGCCGATGTCGAGCGCTACCCGCCGCTCTTGCTCGGCACCAGCGACGGCGTCGCCCGGTTCGCGATCGACGCGGCCGCGGCGCCGGATCGGTTCGCGCTGCCCGACGATGCCAGCTTCATGGACTTGCGCGCCGCGGCGCCCGTGCTCGACGCCGACGACGCCGGTATCGCCGCACAGGCCCGCGCCTTCCTCGACTGGCATCAGCGGCACCGGTTCTGCGCGGTCTGCGGAGATCCCACCCGCCACGTGCAGGGCGGGATTTTCCGCAAGTGCACGACCTGTCCGGCGGAGCATTTTCCCCGCACCGACCCGGTCGTGATCACGGTCGTCATCGATCCCGAACGCGACTGCTGCCTGCTCGGCCGTCAGGCGTCCTGGCCGCCGGGCATGTTCTCGGCCCTGGCCGGGTTCATCGACCACGGGGAATCGATTGAGGACGCCGTCCGCCGTGAGGTTGCCGAGGAGTCGGGCATCCACGCCGTCAACGTGCGTTACCACTCCTCGCAACCCTGGCCGTTCCCTTCCTCACTGATGATCGGCTGTCATGCCGACGCGGGCAGCTCCGAGATCAACTACGACGAGTGGGAGATGGACGACGTGCGCTGGTTCAGTCGCAGCGAGATTGAGCACTCGCTCCGGCAACCCGCAGCCCAGCTCGGCCAACCCGGGCTGCCCGAAGGCGCCCTGTCACTGCCAGGTCCAATGGCGATCGCGCACACGCTGATCACTGCCTGGGCCAACGGGTCGGTGTAGCGCCCGCACTGGGCTGATCGAACCGCACGAACTTGCCCGTCGCCGCGCTGAATCGGCCGCGATCCGCTGTACGCTCGATGCCATGAAGCACTCCCGTCTCGCCCCGCTGGGCATCGCCGTCGTCGTCCTGCTGGTAGCGCTCGCTGCGGCCTGCGCCACCGATGAGGATCAGTCGCAAGAAGCAACGCCGCAACAAGAGCAGGTCGAAACAGCGGCGCAGCCGCAGCCATCTGAGAGCGCCGCGGCGAGCAGCGCCGGCTCAACCTCGCAGCCCGCGCAGGACGACCAGGCTCAACAAACGGCGGCGGCCACGAATCAGGCGGAAGAGCCTCAGAGCGAACAGCGGCAAGCCGCCGAAACGCAGCAGCAAGGGCAGCCCGACCCTCAGCCGGAGCAGGCCGAGCTTCTTGATCAGGAAGAGCAGGCCGAACCGCCTGCTCAACAGCAGGCCGTGGCTGAAGATCCACAGCCAGAGCAGCAAGCAGAGCTGGAACAGGAGGCACAGCAGCCCGACGAGCCTGGCGAACGGGAACGGTTGCGCCTGCGCGCAGCGGAGATCGCCGCACAGGCCACGGTCACCGACCTGGTCGGCATCAACGGCTGGTTGAATGGCGAGGAGACCACGATCGCGCTGGAACTGGCCAAGGGCAATGTCGTCCTGGTCGACTTCTGGACCTACACCTGCATCAACTGCGTGCGCACCTTGCCTTTCCTCACGGCCTGGGACGCCAAGTACCGCGACCACGGCCTCGTGATCATCGGCATCCATTCGCCTGAGTTCGAGTTCGAGGAGCGCATCGAGAACGTCGGCGCCGCCATCGACGAACACGGGATCGAATACCTGGTCGCCATCGACAATCAACACGAGAGCTTCCGAACCTTCCAGGGAGCGCGCCGCTTCTGGCCGCGTAAGTACCTGATCGGTCCGACCGACGACGGCTCGCCCATGGGCATCCGCTACGACCACATCGGCGAAGGCGACTATGAAGAGACGGAACACGCGATCCGCGAGGCGCTCACCGCGTTGGGCAAGGACATCTCCGGAATTCCGTTCGGCGTCGATGTCGCCGTGCCTACCCGGGAGGGAGGCACTCCGCGCCAGACGCGCGAGCTCTACGCCGGCTGGCGACGCAATAACGGCGGTGGCGGACCATACGCCGGACAGGATGCCTACTTCCTCTCCGGTCCCGGCGTCCCCACGACCTACATGGACATTCCTACGAGCCAGCGCCAGCACAACCTCTGGTATCTGCACGGGCTCTGGACCAGCGAGCAGGAATACATCGTCCACGCCCGCGAGACGAAAGGGCTTGAGGACTACATCGCACTCGTCGTGCGAGGCCGGACGGCCAATGTGGTGCTCACCGTCGCTGACGACGGCTCCGCCTACGACGTCTTCGTCGAACTCGATGGTCGCTGGCTCGAACCCGACGAGGCGGGGGCTCACGTTCGCTGGGATGACCAAGGACGTTCCTACATCCGCGTCAACCAGAACGACCTCTACCGGTTGCTCTTCTTCGAGGACTTCCGGGAGGGTGAACTGAAACTGAGCTCCAACTCCGACCAGTTCCGCATTTTCGCCTTCACCTTCGGCTCGTACGTCGGCGGTGAGTAGCGGTCACAACGAACAGAAACACGAGCGAGGGTGTCCATGAGTTTCACGATTCGAAGGCCGATAGGACGCCAGGCCCTGGCGGTGGCCGTGCTGGCAGCAGCGTCACTCGCGGCGCTCTCGGCCTGCACATCCACCAGCGAGGACCAGGCACAGCAGCAACAGGCGCAGCCGCAGGCGGCAGACGAGCGGGCGGCCGACCTGCAGTCAAGCGTTTCGTCCGACCAGGATCGGTCGCAATCAAGTGCCGGCACCATCGGAAGGGTCGGATCCTCAAGCGCCGATCAGCAACAGGCGGAAGCAGCTCAGCCGGCGCAGGACGCTCCAGCCGAACAGCAGTCGGCGCAGCAACAGCAGGAACAGCAGGACGACGGCATGGGCGGCATGCAAGCCGGCATGTCGGTCGCCATCGTCGAAGAGGCCGCCTATGACGACCTCAGCCCGCGCTTGCAGTTGCTGGCCGACTCCGGCTACCCGGTCTACGTCACCGACCGCGGCTACACCATCTCACTGGGCACGCCCGACCTGTCACCGGGCGTGCACCGGGTTTCGGTCGTGATCGAGGGACCGGAGGGTCTGGTCGAGACCCCGGCCATGAGAGTCACCGTCTTGGCCGATCAATCGCCCGGCGACACTCACGAAGTCATCGCTCGCTTCTCGCGCTTTCCCGACGGCATTCGCGGCTTCCATGTCACGTCAGTCGACTTCTCAACCGTCGGCCGCTGGAACCTGATTCTGCACATCCCCTCTGCCGACGGGTTCGACGACATTGGCATTGCCATCGACATCCCCGAAGCCACTTCGGCGCCGTCCATCGGCGACGCCGCGCCCGCCTCTGCCAGCCGGACCTTGACCGATGTCGGCAACATCGCCGACCTCTCCACCGGCGAAACGCCCGATCCGGGCCTCTACCTGATCTCACTCGCGGACGCGGTCGAGGCAAGCAAGCCCTTCGTCGTCGTCTTCGCCTCGCCCGGGTTCTGCACCAACGCCTTCTGCGGACCCCAGGCCGAGGTCCTTTCCGAGGTTCGCAGCGCTTTTGGCGACCAGGCCAACTACATCCACGTCGACCTCTACGAGAACCCCGAACAGGTCCGGTTCGGCGAAGAGCCGATCGAGACGCCGATCCTCGAGGAATGGGGTCTCCACACTGACGAGTGGACCTTCATCGTCAACGCAGACGGCGTCATCGTCGGCCGGTTCGAGGCATTCGCGCCATTTGAAGAGGTCGAGGCGGCGCTGGCCGCCGTCCTCGAGGGCTAGTCCGCCGGCGTCTCGATCTGGTGATCGAGCGCGTTGCCGTACTCGTGCCAGGACGCGTCGTAGTTGCGGCTCCGATTGTAGCCCAGTAGCTGCAGCAGCCAGTATCCGTGCGCCGCACGGATGCCGCCCTGTCAATAGGTCGTCACCGTCTTGTCGGGCGTGATCCCCAGCTCGGCCAGCATCGCCCGCAACTCGGCCGGCGGCTTCAGCGTCCGCACCGGATCCTCGAGCGTGTCCAGCCACTCCAGATGCACCGCGCCGGGAATCCGCCCGCCCCGCTGCGTGCCGCGCCTGTTGGCGCCCGTCCATTCCCCGTCCGAGCGCACGTCCCAGAACACGTGGTTATCGTCCCCGATCGCGCCGGGGATATCGTCGAGCCGGCAGATCGAGTCGTCGTGCGGGGCTGCCGGCACGGGATACTCAACCGCCCGTGGGCGCAGGTTCTGGCGCGACAGCGGCCGGCCTTCCGCGTACCACTTGTCCAGTCCGCCATGCAGGATCTTGAAGTTGGTGTGACCGAACCGGTCGAATGTCCACCACGTCCGCGCCGCGTACAGCGAACCCGAGCCGTCGTATCCCACGACCGTCGTCTCCGGCGTGATGCCCAGCCGGCCGACCAATTGCGCCCACTGCTCCGGATCGGACATTCCGTAAATCTGCGAGTCGTCGCGCGGATCGGTCTTCCAATAGCGCGACAGCGACCAGACCGCGCCAGGAATGTGCAGGCGGAGGTAGGCATCGAGCAAATCGCAATCGAGCACGACCACGTCGTCGTCATCGATGTGCTCGGCCAACCAGTCGGTCTCGCAGATCAATTCCGGTCGCGCCCAGCCGTCGGCGTTGGTCGTCATGGCACCTGCTCCCGCCTGTCTGTGCTTCCTTGTTCGCTGTTCACACGCGAACGATCGGTAGATTACTCCGAATCTTCGTCCGCGGATTCCGCCGTTTCACCGTCCTCTTCGTCCTCAGTGACCACGTCGATATCCGAGTCGGTACCGGCGTCGGTGCCCGCCGAGGGATCGTACTCTCCGCGCAAGTACTCGATTGCGACGAAGAGCTGGATGTCCTGCCCGGCCTCGAATCCTGTGTCGGGAATCGCGATCTCGATATCCGGCGCGACGCCGACGCCCTCCACCGGCTCGCTGCCCGGCGTCAGGTAGCGCGCGATGCTGACATAGAGCACGCTGCCGTCGGAGAGCTGACGGGGTATGTTGACCGTCCCTTTGCCCGTCGTGGTCGTGCCGATCAACACGGCGCGACCCTGGTCGCGCAACGCGGCGGCCATCACTTCCGCGCCCGAGGCGCTGCCCTCGTTGATCAGCAGCACGAGCTCCAGGTCGAGCCCTGCGCCCCCGGCCCCGTCGCGGAAGATCTCTTCCTCGCCCTCGCGGTCGATCTGGCGCAGGATAATCCCTTCGTCCATGAACTCGCCGGTCGTGTCGACCGTCGCCCGCAGCAGCCCGCCCGGATTGCCGCGCAGATCGATGATCAGCTTGCCCAGACCGGCGTTCCGCGCCGCGTCGAGCAGATCGATCAGATCCGAGCGCGTGTCCTCGGTGAACTGTGAAATCAGGATGTAGCCGATATCGGCGACCGGTTGGCCGGAGCGGTCGGTGATCGGCAGCGATTCGACGCTGGGCACCACGATCCGGTCGCGCGTCACGACGATCAGTTCTTCCTCGCCGTCCGAGTGGCGCACCAGCAATTCAACGTCCGTGCCGCGAGGACCGCGAATCACGGCCACGGCCTGCTCCAGGCTCCAGCCTTCGGTCGACTCGCCGTCCACTTCGAGAATGATGTCGCCCGGCCGGATGCCTGACTGCTCGGCCGGCGAACCGTTGAAGGGACGCACGATGATGATCGCGCCGTCGACCATGTTGACGGTCGCCCCGATGCCTTCGAACGAACCGCCGATGTCCTCGCTGGCGAGCCGGTAACGTTCGGCGTCGATGAACACCGTGTGCTCGTCGTCGAGCGCGTCGAGGATGCCATTAATCGCCGCCAGCCGCATGTCGAGCGACTCGAACTTGGCCGGCTCGACGAAGTCGCGATCCAGCACCTCGACGATCTCGTCCAGCAGCGCAAAGCGCGACTCGCGCCCGCCCGGAACCGCGACCGCATCTCCGTCCTCGTCCCGTTGGTCGTCCGGCTGCACAGCCGCCGGGATGCCGACGGGACCGGAGCCGTCCCGCGAACTGCGCAGGATCTGCCCGTAGTCGTCGCTTGCGTCAATCACCCGCATCACGCCCACGCCGAGCGCGAACGCCGCGCCGATCATCACGAAGATCAACAGCACGATCGATCCCCGGCTCGGACCGCCCCCGCCGGGATTTGGCTCCGGTACCACCGCGCGTTGACCGCCATCGCCGCTGGGCGGCGGCTCCCATCGCAACTCCGACATCAGCCCCCGCCTCTCCGCGCCGGCTCCGACTTGCTGTCAAGGCCGTCCATTGTCTGTATCATCGCACCCAAATTACAGTGATTCGCATGGATCCACGCGATCCGCGGGAAACCAAAGGAGACCCTCATGCCAGCAGTCGCCGGATACAGTCACGTCGCCATCTGCGTGTCCAACGTGGAGTCCTCGCGGCGCTTCTACGGAGATCAGCTCGGATTGGGAGAGATCGACCGGCCCGACTTCGGCTTCCCCGGAGCCTGGTACGAGGTCGGCGCGCTGCAGCTTCACCTGATGGAGCGCAAGCTGGAGTCCGATGTCGAGGGCATCGGTCCGCACTTCGCCCTCTACATCCCTACCGACGACTTCCTCAGCGAGGTCGAGCGGTTGCGCTCCGAAGGCGTCGCCATCATGGTTGAGCCCAACCAGCGCGAGAACGACGGCATCTGGGCCGCCTTCTGCAAAGACCCGGACGGCAACATCATCGAGCTCACCGACATGGGCCCCGATCACCACAAGTAATGCCACCAGCGCGCCCGATGCAGCGCAGGCCGTCAACCATGATTCGTCCGTGCCGACGCGTACGCTGAATCCGTGACTTCCACTTCGGACGCCGTCCTCATCTGTCCGGGTCAAGGCGCGCAGCGCGCCGGCGGCGTCACCGATCTCGCGGAGCGGTTCGACGACCTGCCGCCCGCCGGTCAACGAGCCTTCGAGATCGCCTCTTCGATCGTTGGCTGCGACCTCTGGCAGCTCGGCCTCAGTCCCGATCCCGAGGACGAGATCGCGCTGCGCACGCCCTCCCTGCTGCAGCCGTACCTGGTCGCCTGGGCGGTTGCGGAGTACGCACAAGTGTCGCAGGCGGTCGGTCCGTTGCGATTCGTCACCGGACACTCCAGCGGCCTCAACTCGGCCATCGCCCTCTCAGGCGCAGTCGATCTGGAGTCGACCCTGCGCTTTGCCTGGGAGTGCGGGCGCAACCTCGATCGCGATTGCGTCGAGTCGCCCGGCGGACTGCTGGCGCTCGTCGGCGCCGGACGCCCGGCGGCCGAAGCGATCGCCAATGAGTCGGGCGCGGCGCTGGCCAATCACAACGCGCTCGATCAGACCGTGGTCGGCGGCTCCTTCCCCGCGATCGAGCGGGCCCAGAACCATGCCCCCCGTCACGACTGCCAGGCCGTGCCGCTGCGCGTCGCCGGAGCGTTCCACACCCCCTCCTTTCAGCCGTCCGACCGGGCCAACCGCGCGCTGATCAACGCGCTGCCGATCGTCGACCAGTTCACGCCGATCGTCGGCAACCGCTCGGGACAGATCGTCTCCGACGCCGCCGGCCTGCGCGAAGAACTGCGGGCGCAGTACGTGCGGCCGGTCGAATGGCTCTCCGTGCTGGAGACGCTCTACCAGGCCGGCGTCCGCCGCTACATCACCTTGGGTCCCGGCAACGTCATGGCCGGACTTGTGCGACGCTATGGCAAGACCGCACCCGAGCGGATCCGCATCCGCCGCAGCGGCCAGCTCAGATAGCGCTCGGCTACGGAAAGATCTCACCTCATGCCCACCTATGACGCCGACCACATCCTCACCACCACACGCTCCGTCCGCCTGCGCCTCGACTTCGACCGTCCAATCGAGCCGGACGTGATCAACGAGTGCCTGGACATCGCGCTGCAGGCCCCAACGGCGTCCAACTCGCAGCAGTGGCAGTGGCTCGTGATCAACGATCCCGAGAAGATTGCCGGCATCGCGTCGATCTACCGGGACAGCTTCATGGAGCTCGCTCAGGCTCGAGCGGACGAGGGCCCGCGTTGGCCCCAGGGCGACTCGCGCGCCGCAGCCGCCGATGGCGTGACTCGCTCGGCTACGTACCTGGCCAATGAGATGTACCGCTGCCCGGCACTGCTGATCGCCTGCATCAACGGGCGCGTCGAGGACCTCGGACCGATGGCCCAGGCGGCCACCTACGGCTCGATCCTGCCCGGCGCCTGGTCCTTCATGCTGGCCGCTCGCGCTCGCGGCATCGGCATGGCCTGGACCACCCTCCATCTGCGCGACGAGTCGCTCTCGCGAGACCTGCTCGGCATTCCCCCTGACGTCACCCAGGCAGTGCTCTTCCCGATGGCGTGCTTCACCGGCGAGAGCTTCAAACCTGCGCCCCGTGTCCCCCTGGAGCAGGTCGTCCACTGGAACGAATGGGGCCAGCGCACCCCGGACGGCTAGGCCCGGTCCAACGGAGTTCGATTCAAGTCACGGCAGCCTCACTCCGCCGACTCATCCCGGCGCATGGACGCCGCCGCCTCAGTGCGGCCCCGCGACTCGCCCTGCGCAAGTCCGGACTGATAGGCCTGCTCGGCCAGCTCCTCGAGCCGCGCGCGGCCGGCCAGCACCCCGGCGAACCAGCTGTCGGGATTGGGCAACAGATCCAGCGACAGCCACTCGGCTGTCTCCAGACCGCGCTCAAATCCCAGTTGACGCTGTGTCTCGGCATCCGCCTGCTTGCCCAGATCGATCTCCGAGGTCGCCTCCTCGCGTCCCCGCTGCCGCGCCTCGCTCACGTCCAGCTCGGACGGTCCCCGGTCGAAGATCGATGTCGCGCCTCCCAGAGCGGCCATGAGCAGCCCGCCGGCGGTGAAGAGCAGCGCCAGTTCCAGCGCGAGTCTGACCCTCATGGCCCTGCCTCGCCTTCCCACCAGGCAACAGGCTCGGTGACACCCGGTTCGGGAGGAGCGGGAACGATCGGCGGGACCTGCTGCTCGCCCGCAACGGCGGCCCAGCCGGCCACGTAACCCTCCGTCCAGCCCTCGCGATAGCGCCCATCCACGCTGATCTCGTCCGAGCGCAATCCCGCCGCGTAGCCGTTGCCCCAACTGAATTCGCGCTGCACGCTCTGCGCAATCTGCGTGGCCTCGGTCGCGCCCTCCGCGCGACCCTCGGCATAGCCTTGCCACCATTGGTCCTCAAACTCATCCGCCCAGTAGGTCCGTGCCTCCGCAGCCGCACGATCGAAGCTCTCGCGGTAGGCGGTGCTCACGTCGAGGTCGGTGGGTCCGGAGTCGAACACGCCGGCGGCCAGGCCCAGCACGACCACCACGAGGACGCCGCCCAGGAACGCGGCCAGTTGCCAGCGGCGATAGCCGGGTGCCCGGCGCTGCCCCTGGAGCTGAAGTTCCTGCAGCTCATTCAGGTCCGGCGGACGTGTCCAGGACGCCATCCGGCATCACCCGCCTCCGGCCGTGGCTCCCGCCGGCATCGGTTCCATCGCGGGCGGTCCGGCCCGTGTCCAACCCATCACCCGTCCGAGCAGTAACCCGGCCAGGGCTACCAGCGCGCCCAGCGCGGCCACCCAGAAGATCATCTCGACCGAGAAGAACGCGCCCACAACGGCTATCAGAAACGAAGCGAAGCCGCCCACGTCCCAGGCGAGCTGGAACGTGGCCGTCGCCCCGCCGCGCTGCGTGTCCGACACCCGGTCCACGGCCAGCGCCAGCAGCCCCGTATGCGCGCCGCCCATACCGACGCCGGTCATGATGCCCGCGACCCACAGCATCGGCGCCGTCTCCGACATCGCAACCAGCGCCATTCCCGCACAGGTCGCGATCAATCCGGGAATGATCACCGGCACGCGTCCGACTCGATCCGATGTGCGTCCGGCCAGCGGCCGCGAAATCATTGCGCCGACCCCGGAGAACATGAAGAACAGCGCCACCGTGCCCAGGTTGCGGTGCGGCTGATCGGCCAGCGGCTCAAGGAAGGCGGCCGCTACCGAGAAGCCCAGGGTGACGCTGAGGAAGACCAGCATCGGAAAGACCGCGCGCGCCGGAATCAGCGACTTCAGCGAGACCGGCGGGCGACCGGCGGGATGCGCCGGCGGCTCGCGCTGGAACACCGTGATCAGCAAGGACAGCATGGCGGTCGCCGCCCCCAGGACCAGCACGCCCTCGAATCCGGCCAGGGCGGCGACTCCGGCCCCGCCCAGCGGCGCCAGCGTCTGCGAAAAGCTGGTCGACAGGCCAAAGAACCCCAGACCTTCGCCGCGCCGCACCGGAGGCACGATCTCGGCCACGAGCGATCCGGCCGATGTCGGATAAGCCGCCATGCCCACACCCTGCACGCAGCGCAGAGCAAACAGCGCCCAGAGATTGTCGGTGAAGATCATCAGCAGGAACGACGCCGCGAATGCCAGCAGCGCGAACCGCATCTGTCGAATCCGGTGGCCGCCGTCGCTCCAGCGACCGACAAACGGCCGCAGGAAGATGGGAATCGCCGCGTATCCGCCGACCACCAGCCCCACTTCGAGCAGGCTGAATCCCAGGTCGGTCATCTCCCGCGGCAACGTCGTGGTCAGGTAGAAGAAGCAGGCGAAGAACGACGCGGTGCCGAACAGCGAGAAGAAGAACTGTACGGTCCACAGCCGCGGACGCTGCGGCGGCAATCCTGCCGCGACGCGGGCCACGGTCCGGAGCAGCGCCGAGTGCTGCGGCGCCGGCCGCGCCGTCAGCCAGTCCCGGTTGTCTCGAACGCCTGCACCTTCATAGACCGACAACGGAATCCTCCGAGCCTAGAACTCGGGTGGTCCGATTTCGGCCAGCGCGTCTGCCGCGTGGCCATTCGTGCGCGGACAGAGATGTTCCGATCCTTCGAGCGGTTGTTTGCACAGCGGACAGGTCGGCCGCCCGCCCGCGACGGTCTCCTCGGCCTGCACCGTGAACAGCCTTGCGACCTGGCGATTGAGATCGACGCGTACGGTCGGTTGCGGATTCATACCGCCCTGTTCCACGTCGGTCGCGAATAACGTGATCAGGTCGGCGTCCTCGTTGTACCCGAGCGCGATCTGCCCGGCAAGAAACTCGTGCGTCGGCCGATCCGGGAACGGCTCCAGCGGGCGCGAAGCAGGCCGACGCCCCTGCCCGCTCGGCCCATGCCGCGCCAGCACCTGCTCAACCGCCTCCGAGAGCGCGCTCACTTGTGTCTTCTCGCACCAGATCGACGCCGTCTGCTCTCCGGCAATCACGCGCAGCCGAAAACGACGCTGCCCGGGCGGGCCGATGGCCTCCGCCTCAAGCACCTCCGCCACACCCAGATCGTGCTCCGCGCCGTTGGCCATGGGCGAAGTATACCGAGCAGCTAGGATGAGCCCCAATGGATCCTTCGGATCACCAGCCGGCGTTCCCGCGCGCCGCGCGAGAGTAGGACCTTCAATGGCAGTAGAAATCGGCCAACCGGCGCCCGACTTCACCTTGATGGATGGCGACCGTAAAGAACACACGCTCTCCGACTACCGCGGCCAAAAGGTCGTCGTCGCCTGGTACGTGCTCGCCTTCACCGGCGGTTGAACCAACGAACTCAGCCGCTTCCAGGAGCTCCACTCCGAGTTCCAGGAAGCGGGCGCCCAGGTGCTGGGCATTTCCGTCGACTCTCCCTTTGCCAATGGCGCCTACGCCATTGAGTTAGGACTCGAGTTCCCCCTGCTCGGCGACTTCCCCTGGGGCAAGACCGCCAACGCCTGGGGCATCCTCAACGAGGAGCGCGGCATCTCCGCGCGGATGACCTACGTGATCGACGAGGACGGCATCGTGCGCCATATCGTCGACGCCCCGCGCGACTTCAACGCCCACCCCGAGGGCGCGCTCGACTACTTGCAATCGATGGCCGAGTAATCGAAGCAGCCGCCTGCCGCACTCGGCGCCGCGCGAGCAATCGTTTGACGCTTCGGCTGCAACGGAATAGTTACCTGCATACACACTTCAACAGTTAACCAACACCACAGCACAATTGTACGGTTGGATGACATAACGAGAACATTTGCACAGCGTTGACATAGTTAAACAAATCCACGAACGTAAGCGATGCACGGCACTCATACGTCAAGTACGATCCGCGCAGGACCGCTGGCGGCGGGCCGAACTCCTCGGAGTACTGCCATGGTTACAGCCGTAGCCCCGGGCCTCGCCGCCCCTCACGACTGCGTACACGTATGGGTCATCGACTCGCCTCACGGTGCGAACTCCGTTGGCTACTGCGGACGTTGTCACTCGCGACGTGAGTTCTACAATTCGATCCCCGAGGACAAGCGTGTCAACAACTCCGACCTCTTCACCGGACGCCGCAGCGGCGGACGCGAGAGCTGGAGCGACGACGACACCGACTCCGCACTCCGCTCCATGTACGCCCGCCGATAACCGAGCGCGTTGATCGTAGACTGCGCTCATGAGCACACGCAGCGGCGGACGCACCCCCGCAGACCCCACCGACGCCGGCATGACCGCCGACCTCGGTGCCGACCTGGCCAGCTTCGCCGTTCGCGCCGTCCCGTTCGACGAGTGGGTCGATATCGACACGCTCGTGCATCGCAGCTCGGTCACGTCCGGAGACTTCGACTACGTCCTGCGACCGCTCTGCCCCGACTGCGGCGTCGAGGCCGAAATCGAATACGAAACGCTCGAACTCGACGGCGAAGGCGGACGCGAAGTCATCTCCGCCCTCGTCTGCGGCCCCTGCCGCGTTCTCTGGGAAGCGGACCAACCCGACGAGTAAGTCCAACTCGCTTCCCCGCCGCGACCGTCATCAGTCGCGCGCTCGACCGATCCGACTGCAATCGACGGCGCAGAACCCGCCGCCGCTCCGCGCTAATCTCTAGAACAACTGCCTGACTCCGAATGAAACGAGCTCCCTCGATGAGCGTCTCTGTGCGCATCCCCACTCCCCTCCGCTCGCTGACCTCCGACCAGGACGTGGTCGACGCCGCCGGCCAGACCCTGCAGCATCTCGTCCTCGACCTTGAGCGCCAGTTCCCCGGCATCGGCGAGCGCATCGTCGACGAGGACGGCGAAATCCGTCGGTTCGTCAACCTCTTCGTCAACGGCGAAGACGTCCGCTTCCTCGACGGCCTGCACACCGCACTCAGCCAGGGCGACGAAGTCTCGATCGTGCCCGCCGTGGCCGGCGGCTGATCGATATGACCGTACGCATCGAGACCGACGGCAAGATCGCCACCATCACGCTCGATCGACCTGAGCGCCTGAACGCGATCAATCCCGAGATGTCGCGTCAACTGGACCAATTCTGGTCCGAGTTCGACCGCAACGACGCGCTCCACGTGGCCATCATCACCGGCGCCGGACGCGCCTTCTGCGCCGGACGCGACCTCGTCCGCCCCGACGCCCACAGCGACGAAATCGATCGCGCCGCCCGCTCGGCCGATCGCTCCTCCCGCGATTCCCGCCTCCGGGCCGAGCCGTCCAACGCGGCCGGCCTCTCTTCCTGGGGCCCGGACCAGACCTGGAAGCCGGTCATCGCCGCCGTCAACGGCTGGTGCCTGGCCGGCGGATTCGCACTGGCGCTCTCCTGCGACCTGCGAATCATGAGCGAGACCGCGCGGATCGGCTCGATGGCGCCTCGCCGCGGTCTGCTGCCCGGCGGCGGACAGGTCCAGCGGCTCGCCCGCTACGTCCCCTTCGGCAAGGCCCTCGAACTCCTCCTCCGCGCCAACCACCTCGACGCCCACGAGGCCCACCGCATCGGCCTGGCCAATGCCGTCACCTCGCCCGACGACTTGCTGCCCACGGCTCGCGAGTGGGCCGAAGAGATTGCCGCCAACGCACCGCTCGCGGTCCGCGCCACCAAGCGCGCCGCCTACGAGGGCATGCTGCTGCAATCCGGATTCGCCGACGGCATGGCGTTGGAATCGCAGCTCTACTCTGAAATCATGGTCACCGAGGACGCGCGCGAAGGCACCACCGCCTTCGCCGAAAAGCGTCCCGCCCAGTTCACCGGCCGCTGAGGCGTACCGGCGCCTCGCGGCCAATGCCGGGAGTGCGCCCCATGGTCGATACCTTTTCTTCCCTATGCGAAATGGCTCGCGCCGTCCGCGAGCGCGAGATCTCGGCCTCCGAGCTGCTCGAGGCGCACCTGTCGCGGATCGATGAAGTCAACCCGGCCCTCAACGCCGTCGTGCGGCTCTGCGCCGAACGCGCCCGCGAGGAAGCAGCCGCAGCCGACGCCGCCGTTGCGCGCGGCGACGAACTCGGACCGCTGCACGGCGTGCCGATTACGCTCAAGGACTCCCACGACACTGAGGGCGTAGTCACCACTGGAGGCACCTTGGGCCGCAAAGACTACGTGCCGGAGGCCGATTCGACCGTGGCGGCGCGGCTGCGGGCCGCCGGCGCGATCCTGATGGGCAAGACCAACACCCCCGAGTTGACGCTCTCGGGCGAGACCGACAACCTGGTTTACGGCCGGACCAGCAACCCCTTCGATACCAACCGCACGCCGGGCGGATCGAGCGGCGGCGCGGCCGCGATCGTCTCGGCCGGCGGTTCGCCGCTCGACCTCGGCAGCGACACCGGCGGCAGCATCCGCCTGCCTTCGCACTTCAGCGGCATCTGCGGCATCAAGCCGACCGCCGGCCGCGTCCCGCGCACGGGACACATCGTGCCCTGGGACATGGGCGCGCTCGAGTCCTGGACCACCATCGGTCCCATGTGCCGCTACGTCAAGGACCTCGCCCTGACCCTGCCGATCATCTCCGGTCCCGACGGCATCGACCCGTTCGTGCATCCGGTTCCCCTCAGAGACCCGGCCGATGTCGACCTCAGCAGTCTCAACATCGCCTGGTACGCCGACGTTGACGGTTACCTCGAACCGGACGACGACACCCGAGCCGTGCTCGACGCCGCCCTGACCGCGCTGGCCGAGCGCGTCTCATCGGTCGAGCGCGACACGCCTTCCGCGTTGGCCGAGTATGTGGATCTCTGGCCGCGCGTCGGCGGCGGCGACGGCCGCGCATGGGTCAAGCGCATCCTCGACAGGTGGGGCACCACCGAAGAATCGGAGTTCCTCAAGAAAGGCTTCGACCGGATTGAACCGACTGACACCGATGTCTTTACCGAATCGCTGGAACACCAGGATCGGTTCCGCAGCGAGATGCTGCAGTTCATCCAGCCCTACGACGCCGTCATCGCTCCGGTCGCCGCCCGCCCGGCACCCGAACACGGACAGACCTACAGCAGAGAGCTGCGCACCATGTTCTACACCGGTCCTTACAACATCGCCGGTTGGCCGGGCACGGCCCTGCGCTGCGGCGAGTCCGCCGACGGCCTGCCCATCGGCGTCCAGGTCCTCGCCCGACCCTGGCGCGAGGACATCACCCTCGCACTCGCCGCCGCCCTCGAAACCGACCTCGGCGGCTGGCAGCGCCCTCCG